>JBIITX010000069.1:0-8397 GCA_044340255.1 Bryobacter sp.
AGCTCGTAAAGTCTTCTTCCGCTTCACCCATTGGGTGAAGCCCCAAATCCTCGTCGTGCGCGCTCATCCCGTTTAGTATCCATCAGTTGCGCTCCGTCAGGGGACAGCCAACTGCCGTTTTTAGGGTCAATGGCCGCGCAATCGGAATTGGTAAATTCGCATCCTCAGCATAGATCGCCCGCCGCACCGCCGCCACCACACCAGCCGTCTCACCCACCGTCCTCACCGCAAACGTCACTCTCTCCGGCACATCAATCGGCTGCGCCACTGGCACAAAAAAGCGATGCTCAATCTCTCCACGCAGCGTGCGCTTCCTCGCATTCCCCACCACGCCCACCACCTCGTAGCGATTGCGCTGCGCCCCATACACTTGCGTCACATGCATTCCAATCGGGTTCCGCCCCGCAAAGAACCGCTTCACAAACGCTTCATTCACCACACACACACGCGGTGCCTTTGCATGATCCCGCTCCGTGATCCCCCGCCCCATCCGCACCGGAATCCCGAGCGTTTCAAAGTAGCTCGGCCCCACGTGGTCATAGCGCGATCCTCCATCCTCCTCGCCCTTCGGTGTGAACCCTTCCACTTCCACCTCATCGCTGCTGTCTCCCCCCAAAAACATGCCGTGCGGCGAGTACGACGCTGCCTTCACTCCAGGCGTAGCCAACACGCGTGCCTGCAGTCGCTCCATCAATCCCTGCCGCTGCGCCTCTCCATAGCCCGCCGGTTCCATCTCCACTCGCACCATCAGCAACTTCTCTTTGTCATAGCCCAGATCTACCTGCTGCAATTGATCGAGCGTCCTCACCAGCAACCCCGCCCCTACCAGCAACGGCAACGCCAGCGCCACCTGTCCACCCACCACCAATTGCCCCGCTCGCAACCACTTTCCAGAGCTGGTCAATCCCCGTCCCTGTTCCTTCAATCCGCTCTCTGCCTCCACATGCAACACCCGCAGCATCGGCAGCAAGCCCAGCAAAAGTCCTGCAACAACCGTCAACCCAAACGCAAAGGCCAGCACCCCGACCGAAGACGATTCTGGCAGCCGGATCGAATCTGACACCAGATGCAACAATCCCGCTCGCAACATCCAGGCCACTGCCAATCCGACAAATCCACCAACCAGCGCAAGCAATAGACTCTCCGTCAACCACTGCCTTACCAGGTCTCCTCTCCGCGCTCCCAGCGCCTGCCGCACGGCCACCTCCCGCGTCCGCGCCGTAGCCCGGGCCAGCATCAGATTGCCCAGGTTCGCACACGCAATCAGCAACACCATCCCTGCCGCCGCCAGCAGAATCGTCAGCGGTTCCCCAAACTCTCCGCGAATCCCCGAAGCTCCCGTAGCTGCCGCCCGCACCTCCAGCCGCTGAGCCAGAAACTTGCGTCGCATCTCGGGCTTCGGCGCAGAAGCATAGTATTTGCTCAGGCCCTGTTGAAACACCACATTGGCCTCCGCCTTGGCTTGCTCCATCGACACCCCAGCCTTCAACCGTGCAAATGCATGCAGCCACATCGTCTTCTGCAGGCTCACCACATTGTCATGCAGCCAGTCCCTCCCTGGCAGCACCACCGCCTGCATCGACAGCGGCAGCCACACGTCCGGCCGATCCCCAATCGTCTCTCCAAAAAAAGTCGGCGGCATAATTCCAATCACCGTAAAGGCCCCAGTCCGCATCGCAATCCGGGCACCCAACGCATCGGCTCGCCCACCCATCCGGCGCTGCCAGTAATCATGGCTGATGACGGCCAAATTCGGCTGCGGGCCATCGGCCGCACTCAATGTGCGTCCTCGCAGTGCCGGCACGCCCAGCGTCTCGAAATACTCGGCCGAAACCAACCGTTCCCTGATCTCCTCCGGCTCGCCCCCATTCAGTCGAACCTGGATCCGCGACACGCCACTCTCCGACGCCATCATCGCCGTGAACGACTTCGTCTCATCCCGCAACTGCAAAAATTCCTCATAGCTCAACAGGCTCCGTTCCCCATCCGCAGCCCCTGTCCTGCTGCCCCGCGCCGTCGGGTCGGTCAGCATCACCAGCTCCTGCGGATTCTTCACCGGCAGCATCCCCAGCAACACCGAATCGATCAGACTGTAGATCGCCACATTGGCACCAATCCCCAAAGCCAGTGACAGCACTGCCACTGCCGTAAATCCAGGTTGTGCCCGCAGCGTGCGCGCCGCATAGCGAAGGTCTTGTTTCATCACGTGATAGTGCTCCTCAGGTGCCGTCGTCAAAATGTCAGAGATCGATCGCAGCCAGATTTCCAGCTCCGCCCCCCGCCTTCTCTGTTGGCGCGCATTCTCGATTTCAAGCGCAAACGTCCGCACCATCTCTGCCCCGTACTCCTGGCGAAACGAGGACGGGAAACACCAAAGCAGACTGCGAAACAAACGTGGGGCAAGCATGGCTTAGAGCTTCTTCGGAATCAAGCCGGTTTCCCGCGCCTGGCTCAGCATCGCCGTCAGGCGTTGGGCTTCGGCCAGCGCCACGCGACGGCCAAACTCTGTCAGTCCGTAATAGCGACGTCGCTCATCCTGGTTGTCCGGGTCCGGGCTCTCCCGCAGCTCCTCCACCAGGCCCTGCTCCAGCATCCTGCGAATCGAACTATAGAGCGTGGCCGCACTCAGCTTCACCTTCCCATCAGTCCGCCCCGCAATGTCCTGCATGATCGAGTACCCATGGCGCTCCCGGTCCGCCAGTGCCACAAGAATGTGAAACGTCGCCGTCGGCAACGGCAGTAAAGATTCCGGGTCAAGCAAGTCAGTCTGCATCAGGTATACCTGATGAAACTATACCCGACGTGGATATACTATGCAATAGAACAAAAGGAAAATTCGCCGGCAACTACTCCGGCTTGCACCCATCCAGCCACATCACCTTCTTCAACTGGTCAAAATCACAAAACGTCCCAGTCAGCTTCACCTTCTCTCCCTCCCGCAACGGAAGCGTCACAAGCACTTGGAATCGCGGCTGTTTCTTCTCACCTGGGCTAGTCGGGTTCCATCTATCTCTTTCGCTTGGGTGCTCGCTCGGACAATAAGATTTTGATGTTCGACTCCATGTCGGCGCGATCAACGAGCCCCAGGTACTTTGCGGCGACGCGACCTTGGCGATCCACCAGGAACGCTGCTGGGAGTTCTTTGAAGTTCTAACGCTTTGCGGTATTGGTTTGGAAATCGGTACTCGGCCAGCCCTTCACACTGGATGAGCGTCTACCTTTTCGATTCTGTGACAAGAAAGTGCGGCTCCAACTAAGCAATCGATGTGGCCTAACGCCACAGCGTCACTTCAAAGATCATCAGGCTTCAATCCCGTCTGTTTAGCGATCCGGGCCAACATCCTCGGCCCGATTTCGTCCTGATCGTGAAAGGAGAACTCGTAGTCTGCGAAAGTCGCGTGAACGAGGAGTCGGTGAGAGCCACGCTGGCGCTTTACCTTCCAGCCGTTTCTCTCCAAAGCCGCGAGGACACGCTTTGCTTTAGTGGCTGGCCAGTTGCTCATCTGGAATCGAGAACGAAACGGCAAGCGCCGCCGATGCCATCTCGCCGTGCGCAATACGGTCCGCTATCACTTCGATTGCCAGCCTTTCGGCTTTGCTAATTGCTTCTTCGCGCGTCTGCCCATAGCACATCACGCCGGGCAGTTCGAGGGCTTCGGCAATCCAACGACCATCCTCTTCGCGATCCAGTTCAATGGTCAGTTTCACCCTTCCATCATAGCCCTCCGCCGCATCCCTGGCTCACCACCATGCCAGTAAGGCCACTGCCCATCCACCCCCTACTCCGGCTTGCACCCATCCAGCCACATCACCTTCTTGAACTGGTCAAAATCATAAAACGTCCCAGTCAGCTTCACCTTCTCTCCCTCCCGCAACGCCAGCGTCCAAGCCGCCTGGCTCGGTGCCATCAGACAACTGATGTTGATCTTGAACGGAGGGTTCAAACTCCCAAGCTGCAAAGCCATCTCCCTGGGCTCTGGGATCTGATACGCAACCCGGTAAAACTCTCCATCCTTGATCACATACTGCACCCGCCCTGACACCGTAAACGCCTTGCCCTTGTAGCGCAGCGGAATCGACTCCGCACTCTCCTGCGTCTGCCGCGCCAACTCCATCGAAAGCACCAGCGCATCCACCTTGCGAGGCCCGCTCGTCGAAACCGCCGCCCCTCCCTGCGCCGCCGCTGCTTTGCCCTCCTCACCACCCTTCACCAACCCCAGAATCGAACAGATCTCCTTCTTCACGTCCTCTGCTTTGGCAAATGCACCCTTATCCAGCTTCACCATCAATTGCACCTCGGCCGCACCACTCTCCCCAGCCACACTCACCACATAAGGAATCGCCTTGTGCCGCATCGACATCCGGTCCTCCAGCAACATGCTCCCCGCCGAAGCATCTTCCGTCAGGATGTCCAGCTTCCGCTCCACGGCAATGCCATGCAGTTGCCCAACCGCATCGGCAACAGAAAGATTCGCAATCCGCACCGACGACGTATACCGGGTCCCCGCAAATGGATTGCCAGCCTTACTAAACCGCTCTTCACAACTAGCCCCGAGCAGGATCGCAGAAACCAGAAAATGCAGTACCAGAAACTTCATGTTCGCTCTCTCCTATACCGCTTAGGATAAGACCACTCTCCTAAGCAGTCAAGGAGAGAGATTCAGAAGACCCCTCTGGCAAGCTATGTCTTTCTCCACCCCAAAAACGACTTACGCCGGCGATCCCGCCGGCGTAAGCCCTTACTACCTCTGCTGATTTCAGCGGCTCTACTTTAGAAACTAAACCGTAGCGCCACCTGCAACCGCCGTCCCTCAAGCGCACCCAGGATGCGTCCGAAAGTCGGGCTGGCCACATTGACGTCCGGCGGATTGAACCGCACATTGTTCAATGCGTTGAAGGCCTCAAACTGGAACCGCAGGTTGTAGCGCTCCGTAAAGTTCCAGGTCTTGAACAACGAGAGGTCAAAGTTCATAAAGCCGGGACCCACAATCACATTGCGGCCCGAATTGCCGAAGGTCAGCGGAGCCGCCGTGCGGAATGCACTCGGGTTCAGCCAGAACAGGTTCGTGTTGTTCGACCCAAATCCTTCACCGGGCGTGATGCCGCCAAAGCTCGACTTGGGGTCGATCCCCGTCGCATCAGCCCGCTGCGTCACAAAACCAATCCCGGTATTGTTCGGCGAACCGATCACACGATGCACACCCGATTGCAGGGCGCCGATACCGTTCAACTGCCAGTTGCCCAGCAGCAGATCGGTCGTCTTGCCCCAGTTCGTGCCGAACCGCTTGCCCTTGCCGAGCGGGATGTCATAGGTGCCCGAAAAGACAAAGCGATGCGCAATGTTGAAATCAGACGGGCCCCAATCCAGCTGGAAGTTCGCCGGGTTCAGATTCGGGGTGCCCCAGGCGCCGCCCGAGTCATTGTCCATCGACTTCGACCATGAGTAGGCCGTCAACAGCGAAAAGCCATTTTCAAAGCGGCGGTCAAGGCGAAGGTTCAGCGCATGAAACTGACTCATGCCGGCCAGCGAAGAATACAACATCCCGTTCAGCCGCGAGAAGCGGCGCACACCCGGCGTAACGCGATACAGCTCGCCCGGCGTTGCATCGGCGTCCGAATTAAAGCGCTTCGTCAGCCGTCGGCCCTGTGAACCCACATACGCCGCCTCGGCCACCCACTTGTTGCCAAGGGACCGCTGCAGCGACATGTTCCACATATAAACCCGCGGCTTGCGGCCGTCCATTTCCTGCGCGAACAGAAAGATGCCCTGCGGCGTCTGGTAGTTCGCATCGATCGGCGGAATCTGGATGATCGGCAGAGCGTTCACCCCGAAGGTCATCTCCGGCAGGCCCCGGCCCGTGAAGTTGTTGTTCTGCTGTGCGAAGACCGGCGGGCCGTTCGTGATGAACTGCGTCTCGTTCATCTGCCCTTGGTCGAAGTAGATGCCGATGCCGCCGCGCAGTACCCAGGCCTGCGCAAAGGTCGGGTTGTAGGCAAAGCCAAAGCGCGGAGCAAAGTTCTTGTAGTCCGGGCTGACGACAGAATTCCGCACCTGCCCGAGCGTCGGGAAGAGCTGCCGGCCCGTGCGGAAGTCGAAACCATACACGTTCCGGCGCTCCTGCTCGATCGGCGAAGGCGGCGTGATCACTTCGTGACGCAACCCGTAGTTGAGCGTTAAGGAACGCGATACTTTCCAGTCGTCCTGAATGAACAGATTCTGGGTGTAGAACCGGAAGTTCGTCGCCGAAGATCCAACCGCGCCCGAGCCGTTCAACGGATAGCCCAGCAAAAAGTCGGCCACAGGGTTACCGCTGTTGCCCACCGGGTTGCCGGTGTTGGGGTCCAGAGCAGAAGTGTAGGCCGGGCTGCCAAAGGTGAAGCTGCCGCGCGGCCCATTGTCGGAGTTATTGAAATTGCGGGACTGGCGAATCTCGTAGCCCCACTTCACCGTGTGGCCCCCCTTGATCCAGGTCGTCGCGTTCGAGATCTGGTAGTTGTGCAGGTTGTTGCCCTGCGTCAGGCCGTTAGATCCGATGCCGCTGAAGCCGACCCAGCCGATGTTCGGCACACCGAAGTTTCGAGGCACGTCAGAGACGCCCGTGATGCCCACTTCTGAGGCGATGTTGCGGTCAACAGGTACCTGCTGGCCAAAGAGCTTGGCCTGGTTGTAGCCCAGCCGGAAAACGTTCACCACGTTCGGGCGCAGTGTGGAGGATACCTGCGCCACCGCCGCCCGCCCAAAGCTGATGACCTGCGCGCCACCCAGCGGCTGCAGTGCCGCCGGTGACAGCGGCGCATTCTGCTCGTTGTAGCGGAAGAAAAGCTGATGCATCTCGTTCAGCCGATAGTCGGCGCGAATGTTGAACTGGTCGTCATTCAACTGCTGAATCGGAATGCCGATGAGATTGACGCCCTCAGCTGCGGGGGAATTCGTAACCGGGATGTAGGGGAAGAAATTACGGCTCACCCGGTTGATGCGGTTCGACGGAATCATGTTGCCGGGGAACGGTGCGCGAGTGTTCGTGGCCGGATTGAAAGTGAGTGGATCGTGTATGATCTGTGCCGCGCGGTCGGCAAAGATATTCTGCGTGAAGTTACCGGCCAACTCCGCATTCTGCCGGGGGAAAAGCCCGCGCTGCGTGATTCCTAGGCGCTGACGGAACCCTTCATAGTTGCCGAAGATAAACAGCCGGTCCTTGATGACCGGGCCGCCGACGGCGAAGCCAAACTGGTTCCGCTTGAACGGCTCTACCGAACGGGCGAAAAACGTGCGCGCATCCATGGCATTGTTGCGCAGAAAGTGAAACAGGCTGCCGTGCCACTGGTTCGTGCCGCCCCGGCTGGCAATGTTGATGATGCCGGGAGAGTTGCCGAACTCGGCCTGGAAGAAATTGCGCTGAATCTTGAATTCCTGCACCGCATCGAGCGACGGCGTGATCGAAGAGTCACCGACACGGGGATTGCGCAACTCGACCCCGTCAAACAGGTACGAGGTGGCGCTTTCGCGCTGGCCGCCCACCAGGATCGAGCGGTCTGAGCGGCCCGTCGTCGAACTGACAAAGCTCGCCGGACCCTGAGCTGCCGGGATCTGCGGCACCACTCCGGGCGTCAGTGCTCCCAATGTCAGGTAGTTGCGGCCGTTGAGCGGCAGGTCGTTGATCGCCTTGCGCGTGACCGTTTGGCCCAGCGAGGCCGTATCCGGTTCAAGCAGTGGTGCCACGACGCCCGACACTGTCACTGTTTCCGAAACTTGGCCCAACCGCAGCTTGACGTCGGCTCGAGCCGATTGCGCAATGCCCAGATCGAGCTGCTCTACAACATAAGTTTGAAATCCAGTCGCCTGCACCGAAAGACGGTAGCGGCCCGGAGGCAACTGCGGGAAGGCATAGTCCCCACTCGCATCAACATTCGCCTTGCGGCTCAATCCAGTATTGATTTCGGTGAGGGTAAGTGCGGCAGAGGGTACGGCTGCGCCCGATTCGTCCGTGACGGCACCGGAGACAGCCGAGGTATTCGTCTGGGCAAACAGCGTGCCAAGACTGAGCAGGAGGGTGAATAGTATTTTCGACATACGTTGTCTTTGGCCTGTTTTCTATCAGATTAAGGAGCCAGGCGCAACGCTAATGAACTTTAATAATGACGACGTTAAGGAAGTGTTATTCGTGCGATCTCCAACTCCAGGGGTTTAGCGCCGAGCACGGTCAGTGCGTCCAATTGCTTCCATCTTGGACAACTCTCCGTTTGGCTTCTTCGCAAAGGCCAAAGCAAAACGTTGAACTAAGCCGCGTAGCGGCAGGCGCGCCTGCGGCGCGCGGAGCATAGTCGTGACTCCGGCGATCCATCAGGGTCCAATGGAAGTCGGCTGCCCCCAGCCCACTTCACTAATAGGAGCAAAAC
>JBIITX010000028.1:0-90936 GCA_044340255.1 Bryobacter sp.
TTTACGTGTTGAGCAAGGAAGAAGGCGGACGTCACACTCCGTTCTTCAACGGCTACCGTCCCCAGTTCTACTTCCGCACGACGGACGTAACGGGTGTGGCGAAGTTGCCTGCCGGCACCGAGATGGTCATGCCTGGCGACAACGTGCAGATGGAAATCGAGCTGATCACCCCGGTCGCAATGGACAAGGGTCTTCGCTTCGCCATCCGTGAAGGCGGCCGCACTGTCGGCGCCGGTACGGTAAGCGAAATCATCGAGTAGTACGAGTACTGACCTTGCTTTGGTGTGGGGACTGGACCCGCATTGGGTTGCAGTCCCCAATTGTTTTATACTAGAGTGAGATTCCGATAGGGGCATAGGCTAACGGTAAACCTGCGGTCTCCAAAACCGCCTTTGGGGGTTCGAATCCCTCTGCCCCTGCCAAATCTTCCTTCATTCCCCGCCAGCCTCGAAAAAGGCTAAGCCCGGAGAAAGCATCACAATGGCGAACGAAAATACAATGGAAAAGGCCTCTTCGTGGGTCCAAAACACGAAAGATTATTTTGAAGACCTCCAAAAGGAGATGCGACTGGTTACCTGGCCAAGCCGCAAGCAAGTGATCGCGACGACGACCGTCGTGGTGACCAGCGTCTTTTTGTTCGCAGCCTACTTTGCTGTGGTCGATCAGCTTTTCGCCCGCGGCGTGACCAAGATCTTTCAGATGAGCGCAAAGTAGTCTCCGAGGTCCTTATGGCGGAATTCGACGAAACAAACGAAATTGCACTGGAACCGGAAGTTCCTGAGACTGAAATGGTGGCGGAAGCCGAGCCCGCAGTTGACCCTGCGCTGGCGAACATGAACTGGTTCATCATCCACACCTATTCTGGTTTCGAAAACAAAGTGGCCGAGTCTTTGCGCAGCCGTGCAGAGGCCTTTGGATTTGACCATCGCCTGGGACAGATACTGATCCCCAAAGAGCAAGTGGTTGAGATGAAGAACGGCAAGAAGGTGACCAGCGAGCGCATGCTTTACCCTGGCTACGTCATGATCCAGATGGAGATGGACGACCAGTTGTGGCATGAAGTGAAGAACACGCCGCGGGTGACAGGATTCGTTGGTGGTGGCAACACCCCGGTACCGCTTACGGCGGACGAAGTGAATAAAGTTCTTTTCCGGCAGACCAAGACGGGCGACGCACCGCGGCCCAAGGTCAACTACGAAAAGAACGAAACGGTACGCATTGTCGACGGGCCGTTCAACAATTTCTCGGGCAAGGTGGACGAAGTCAATCACGAGCGCAACACGCTGCGCGTGATGGTGACGATTTTCGGTCGATCCACTCCTGTCGAACTCGATTTCCTACAAGTAGAGAAGGTATAAGCACATGGCGAAGAAAGTTACTGGCTCGGTAAAGCTACAAATCCCGGCGGGCAAAGCTACCCCCGCACCTCCGGTCGGCACGGCGCTCGGTCCGCAGGGCGTCAACATCATGGAATTCTGCAAGGCGTACAACGCGAAGACGGCCGGGCCTGACATGGCCGGGTTGATCATCCCGGTTGTGATCACGATCTATTCGGATCGTTCGTTCACCTTCATCACGAAGACGCCGCCGGTTCCGGTTCTGATCAAGAAGGCTGTTGGGATCACCAGCGGCTCGAAGGAACCGAACAAGAACAAGGTTGGCAAGATCACGATGAAGCAAGTGGAAGAGATCGCCAAGGTGAAGATGCCTGACTTGAACAGCTTCGACCTCGACGGCGTGATCAACCAGGTGAAGGGCACCTGCCGCTCGATGGGCGTCGATATCGTATAGCCCTTAACCTATACAAAAATAAAGAAAAGTGATAGGATGCGAAGCAATGTTGCTTCGCATCTTGCTTTTTACGCTCCTGTCTACAGGACTTTCCCTTTACGCCCAGCAAACGGCCGGAACCCTGATTGGTTCTGTGACGGATGCCACCGGGGCTGCTATCCCCGCGGCTGAAATCAAGGTGGTCAACCTTGCCAGCAATGCTGCCCGGCAGACGGTGTCTGACGGTAGTGGTAACTACACGATTCCCTTTTTGCCGGCTGGTGAATATAGCCTTGCCATGAGTGCCAAGGGCTTTCAGAGCCAGAAGATTGCCTCCTTCACTTTGCAAGTGCAGCAGACGCTGCGGCAAGACTTTACGCTCAAGGTGGGTGATGTGAGCGAGTCGATTTCTGTCGATGCTTCGGCAGCGACGCTGCAGACCGATAACGCGGTAGTGGGTACCGTGATCGACGCGGCGAAGGTGATCCAGTTGCCGCTCAATGGCCGGAACTTTGTGCAGCTTGCGCAGTTGATCCCTGGAGTGCAGGGCGGTACGCCGGGTTCGATCACAGTGCGTCGTGGGCGCGGTTCGATCGGGCAGACCGGTTCGGCCTTTGGCGAGACTGGCATGAGCGCGAATGGTGCGCGTGACACCGCAAACCGTTACTTCCTCGACGGCATTGAGTTCATGGATTATGACGCGATGACGTTCAGCTTTTCGCCAAGCATCGATAGCTTGAGCGAGTTCAAGGTGGAGACTTCGAGCTACGGTGCCGAGAGCGGCGGTGCGCCGGGCGGCCAGGTGAACCTGATTACCCGCCGTGGTGGGAACCAGTATCGTGGGACCTTGTGGCTTTTCAACCGTAACGATGCCCTGACCCAGACCTATGATGAGATTGCGCAGAAATCGGCAGTGAATCCGCGCCTGAACCGCAATCAGTATGGTGTGAACCTGGGTGGGCCGGTATCGATTCCGAAGATTTATAACGGTAAGGACAAGACCTTCTTCTTCTTCAATTGGGAAGCAGGGCGGTTGCTTTCGGCGGCGAACCCTGGTTTGCGAATTGTTGCCACGGAGGCACAGCGCAACGGTGACTTCAGAGGCCTGATCAACGCGACGACGCGTGCGCCGCTGACCTTGCGTGATCCGCTGAATGCGGGCATTACGAACAACCAGATTCCGCTGTCGCGGCTGAGCCCGCAGGCCCGGGCTTTCATCGCTTTCACTCCACTGCCGAATACCCAGCAGGGTGTGCAGAACTTTATTTCGCAGCGCCCCACCGGTTTGTCGAAGCAGGATACCTATACGACCCGCATTGACCACACCTTTTCGTCCAAGGACACCATTTTTGCCCGCTACGTCTTTAACGACACGTTTGAGGCGGGAGCGCCCTTCTGGGGCAATGACCAACGCGATAACGTTGGCAGCGCCCGTACTCTGAGCGGCAACTGGGTGCATACGTTCTCACCGACCCTGATCAATGACTTCAAGGGTGGAACGGCTTCGTTTGCAGAATTCGAAACGTTTGGTACCTCGAACAGGCCGGAATTTGATATTGCCAACAAAATGGGCCTGCCGCTGGTCTCGAAGCTGCCGAAGGAATTTGGCCCGCCGCAGATCAGCATCAGCGGTGCCGATGGCGGCTACTCCGTGTTCGACCTGCAACGCCAGATTGGTCCGCGCGACCGTTCGAATGCGATTCTCCAATTCACGGATACTCTCTCGTGGCAGAAGGGCAAGCACCTGATCAAGATGGGTGCTGATTTTGCCAAGCGCTATGTGACCTTTGACCAGGCGCGTCAGCCGCGCGGCCAGTTCAGCTTTGACGGTTTGTACACGGGATCGGCCTTTGCTGATTTCATGTTGGGCTATGTGCGTACGGCCTTGATCAACCCGGTGCCGACCTCGACGCGATTGACCAATTTGTGGCAGAGCTACTTCATTAACGATGACTGGCGGGCGACGAACCGCCTGACCATGAATTTCGGCATGCGCTACGACTACTTTGGCCCCTACCAGCAGGCGGATGACCGCATTGTGAACATTACGCAGAACGGTTACATTGTTGGCAACCTGTTTGACCCGAAGAACTCACCCTGGGGCCGCAGCCTGATCCGGCCGGACCGCAACAACTGGGGCCCGCGCTTTGGTTTGGCCTACCGCCCGGCATTTTTGAACGAAGCGGTGATCCGTGCCGGATATGGTGTGTACTTTACGCCGCAGATCTCGAATGCGATTTTCGCGATGGCCGAAGGCGCACAGGCGACGGCGGGAGCGAATATTGTGGGCAGCCCGTCGGGCGTGCCTGACCTGTTCTTCAACAATCCGTTTGCGGGAGCGCAGTCTTCGGGCGCGTTGAACTTTGCCGTTTCGAACGACCCGGATATGCGTGACAGCTACATCCAACAGTGGAACGTCAACCTGCAGAAGAAGCTGCCCGGCAACGTGGTGGTGGATATGGGCTATGTGGGATCGAAGGGGACGAAGCTGATTGTGACCTTTGAGGACTTGAACCGTCCGATCGCGTTGATTGACCCGAGAACTCCAGGACAAGCTTCGATCAATGCACGGCGTCCGAATCAAAGCTTCCTGCGTCCTGTCCGTTCGGACAAGAGCGTGGGTAACAGCACCTATCATGCCTTCCAAATGAAGGTGGAGCGCAGAATGGCCAAGGGGATCACCTTCCTTGGTGCCTATACGTGGTCACATTCGATCTCAGGGCCGAATGACATCGGTGGACAGGTTGGCGGCGGCAACTTCATTGGCGCGCCGCAGGACGTCTACAACGCCATTAATGATCGCGGCACTTCCGGCTTTGACGTGCGTCATCGTCAGGTGAACACGGTGCTCTATGATTTGCCGTTCTTCCGCAACTCTGGCAATCGCTTCCTCAAGAGTGGCCTGGGTGGCTGGCAGGTATCGACGATCATGACCTTCCAGGGCGGTTTTCCGGCCCCGGTTACGGCGAACATTGATACGACGGGAACGGGCGTGAATTCGCGGCCGGATCAGCTCTCGGGCCAGAACGGCAACTTGCCGGGCAACGAGAGGAGCTGGACCCGTTGGTTTAACACCAGCGCGTTTGTGGCGGCTGACCGCAATCCCTCCGCTTATGGGCGGTTTGGGACTTCGCCGCGTACGGATGCGATCCGCTTGCCGGGCATCATCAACGTTGACTTCTCGGTGAACAAGAGCTTCCGCTTTACGGAGCAGATGCGCTTTGAGTTCCGCACGGAGGTCTTCAACATCGCCAATCACTACAATCCCGACCCGGCGGCAGTGGACCGCAACGTGCGGTCGGCGACCTATGGTGCCGTAGGCGGTGGTGTACAAGGGATTACGACCCGCGTGATCCAGCTTGGCGGGAAACTATATTTCTAAGTTTTAATGAAACGACGGTAATTCATCCCATCCGTTTTTTCGATAGACTACATAGAGTTTCGCTATTCTGGCCAAGTCTCTCTTGGCTACAACTTGGGACATCTCTCTTTCTGAGGAACAAATCAATATGATGAGCAAAGTCAGCTCAGCCCTTACCCGTGCGGGCTTTGTGGCGTTGGCAATGATGATTGCCACGACACTCGGTTTCGCACAATCCGACAACTCCAGCATTTCCGGTATCGTCAAGGATTCCAGCGGCGCAGTGGTGGCAAATGCCAAAGTCACTGTCCGCAATGAATCCACTTCGTTTGATCGTCAGATCACGACCAACGGAAGTGGATTCTACACTGCAACCAACATCGCTCCTGGCTACTACACCGTTTCGGTGGAAGCAGCAGGATTCAAGAAGGCTTCGGTCAGCCGCAACAAGCTTGACGCTGGTTTGCCGATCGCCGTCAACATTGAACTCGCCGTCGGTCAGCTCACTGAAACCGTAACGGTAGAAGCGAGCGTGGCGCAGATCAACACGGAGTCGGCCACGGTCGGCAAGACGGTTGAAATGAAGCAGATTCAAAGCATGGCTCTCAATGGCCGTAACCCGATCCAGTTGGCTCTTCTGAAGCCCGGTGTTCGCGGTGGCGCACTGGGCAACCAGAACTTTGGCCTGTCGAGCGGTGGCTTCACCATCAACGGTGGCCGTTCGAACGACTCGCTGATCACCTTCGACGGCGCCGTTGGTATCCGTACCCGCGCTAATGGTACTTCGATCGGTTCTGCCGACGTGGACACCATTCAGGAAGTGCAGATTCTGACCGCGAACTACACGGCAGAGTATGGCCGTTCTGGTAACGGACAGATCCGCATGGTGACCCGTTCTGGTGGCCGCGAATTCCACGGTGCGTTCTACGAATATCTGCGAAACAACGCGATGGACGCAAACAGCTGGGCTCGCAACCAGAGCACAACGAGCAACTTTACCGCTCCCTACAAGTTCAACCAGTTTGGCTACAACATCAGTGGCCCGGTTTTCATCCCGAAGGTTTTCAACAAAGAGCGTGAAAAGCTGTTCTTTCTCTTTGCCCAGGAATGGGTGAAGATTCGTCAGGAATCCCCGACTTTCCAGCGCGTGCCAAGCCCTGCAATGCGTAACGGTGACTTCAGCGAATTGTTAGGCGCGAACCCTTTCTATAGCGGTGTTCGAAACATCATTGATCCGAATACCATTACTGCCACCAACCCTACTGGGACAGCCTTCCCTGGAAACATCATCCCCGCGAACCGCTTTAGTGCTAATGGTATGGCATTCCTTCGTACCTACCCCGCTGCTAACGGAGTTTTTCCCGGTAACACCAACTTCTTTCAGGTGCGTCCTGCACCGCGCGACCAGCGCAAGGATACCTACAATATCGACTACAACCCAACCCAAAATCAGGTTATCCGCTTCCGTCATGCCAACTATGCATACGTAGAATCGAATGCCTTTGCGAGTGGTTTCGATTTTGCTCCTTCAACCTTGAATCGTCCCAACAAGACGGCCAGCCTGGGGCATACCTGGACGCTGAGCCCCACCATGATTAATGAATTTCTGTTTGCGGCCTCTAATGACCGTGTAACGATCGGTGTTCTGCGCACGGGACGCTTCCAGCGCTCGGTGAACAACATCACCTACCCGTACATTTTCTCTGAGCCCAAGGAAATCGCCGATAAGATTCCGACTGTTACCTTTAATGGCGGCAATATCGGCGAAATCAACGGTGGACCCTATCCCGCGAGTTCCTCAGGTCCAATCTATCAGCTATCGAATAACTTCACCAAGATCCAAGGTAACCACACCTTAAAGGCAGGTGTTTACTTTGAACGATCTGGTCAAAATGACTTTGACCAAATCAATGTAACGGGTGTGCCCGGAGGTACCAATAATCAGAACGGTCGTTTCGTGTTTGATGACCTTAGGCCTGGTGGCGCACCTGGAACCGGCACCTCAATTTCCAACGCCGCCCTTGGTTTGTTCTCGACTTATGCTGAAATTGGACCTCGTAGCTTCACCCCGTATCGTGGCCAAATGGTTGAATTCTTTGGACAGGACAGCTGGCGCGTTAGCCAGCGCCTGAAGTTGGAACTCGGATTCCGCGGTACTTGGGGTACTGGCTACTACAAGTCCCTTTGGGGCAACATGGCCTATTTTGACCCCGCAGCGTATGACCCGGCACGCGCCGTAGTAGTGGACCGCGTTTCGGGTAACCCGATCAGCGGCGACCGCTTTAATGGCGTTCGTATTCCTGGTACCGAATGGCCGAAGGCCGCTATTGGCCGTGTACCGGCCGCGAGCGACCCGCAGTTCAACCGTCTGTTTGACGGTGGCGACTCATATCCTTCAGCCAATCAGTTCAACATGGTGCCACGTTTCGGCCTTGCTTACTCTTTCAACAATAAGCAAGTCTTCCGCGCTGGCTTTGGCGGTTTCATTTCACGCCCCGGTGTTTATGACAGCGTGTTCCTTGGTGGTAACCCACCCTTCCAGCCTAGTGCCTCTGTGACGAACGGCAATGCCGATCAGCCGGGTGGGGCAACTCGTGCTCAGTTCCCACAATTCTTCATGACAATCGACCCTGCTTATAAGCTTCCTCGTTCTTACAATTGGAATGCTACCTACCAGCGGGAAATCGGTTTCTCGACCACTCTTGAAGTTGGCTATGTTGGCACGGTAGGTAACTACCTGGCTCGCGAGCGCGACCTCAACCAGTTGCCGACGGGCACCACCTTCCGCCCAGAAAATGCTGGTGCCAACGTGAACTTCCTGCGTCCTTACAAGGGATTTGCACAGATTCCGATGCTTGAGCACTCGGGCCGCAGCACCTATCACGGCTTGCAGGTGGAAGCGACCCGTCGCTTTACCAAGGGCTTCAGCTATGGCTTCGCGTACACCTTGTCGAAGACTATGGATAACAACTCTGGTCCCCGCGATGGTTTCATTGACGTCTTCAATCAAGGCCTGAACTGGGGCAAATCTGGAAACGATACGCGTCACGTCACTGTGGTGAACTTCGTTTGGGAAATGCCTTTCTTCAATACGCGCGACACCAACAAGGCGCTTCGCGCCGTGGCTGGTGGCTGGCAGATTTCTGGTGTGAACCAGTTCCAAACTGGCACTCCCTTCACTATTGCCAATGGCGACGACTACCTCGGAATCGGATCGGCCAATGGCAAGCCATGGAATCTAGCTGGCGCACCGGAGTATCGTGGCCAGTTCAGTAACCGTACCGCTGCTGGTAACTTCGCCGATGGGAACGCCTTCTTCAGCCGGACCGTCGGTGGCTCGCCGCTGGCAACCCGCCCTGCAAACGGCACACTTCCGAACCAGAACCGGAACTCAATAAGCTTTAACGGCCCTGGCTTCCAGAACTGGAACATCGCATTGTTCAAAGCATTCCGCATCACGGAACGTCAGGCTCTGACCTTCCGCGCAGAAGGCTTCAACTGGATCAACCACCCGAACTGGGGTGGTGTGGATACTAATCCCACCTCCGCAACTTTGGGCCAGGTTACAAGCAAGAACAGTGAGCGCAACATTCAGATGAGCTTGCGTTATAGCTTCTAATCGCTAAAACGATTTAGAAAAAATATGGGCCTCCCGCAAGGGAGGCCCTATATTATTTAGCTATGAAGATTTTCGTTCTTTTCGCGGTAATGACTGGTTCTGCTTTCGCGGCGGACCTGACGGGGAAGTGGGCTTGCGAGGTGAATACGGATGCGGGGAGCGGGTCTCCTTCGTTTGAGTTTGCGCAGAAGGGGGAGGCGCTAACGGGCAAGTACAGCGGGCAATTGGGGGAAGCCGATGTGACGGGGACGCTGAAGGGCGATAAGGCCTCGTGGTCGTTTGAGACGCAGGGTGCGAAGATCTTGTACGAGGGCACACTGAGCGGTGCAGAAGTGAAGGGTAAGGTAGACCTGGCCGGACAGGCCACTGGCACCTTTAGCTGCAAGAAGAAATAGTATGAGTCTGAATCGAAGGCAGTTTCTGGGTAGCGCCGGGGCGTCGGCGCTGATGGGCGCGGGGCGGAAGCCGAATGTGATCCTGATCTATGCCGATGATCTTGGCTATGGGGATCTGGGTTGTTATGGGGGCTCGCTGCGGACGCCGAATCTGGACCGGATGGCGGCGGAGGGAGTGCGATTTACGCATTGCCTTTCGGCCAACCCGGTGTGCTCGCCTTCGCGCGCGGCATTGTTGACGGGGCGGTATCCGACGCGGGTGGATGTGCCGCGGGTGTTGTTTCCGCAAGACAAGGTTGGGTTGCCTGATGGGGAGACGACGATCGCGCAGATGCTGAAGCCAGAGGGCTACAAGACGATGTGCGTCGGCAAGTGGCATCTGGGGCACTTGGAACCATATCTGCCGACGAATCGTGGCTTTGATGAGTATTACGGGATCCCCTATAGCAATGACATGACGCCCCGTGTATTGCTGCATTCCGTGCCCGGTAAGGTGGAAACGGTGGAGCAGGAGGCGACGCTCGAGACGTTGACGCCGCGCTACACGGAGCAGGCGGTGCGGTTTATTGAGAAGAGCAAAGATAGCCCGTTCTTTCTCTACATGCCACATACGTATCCGCACATTCCGCTGGGGGCTTCGGCGAAGTTTCGTGGCAAGTCTCCGCATGGGATTTATGGCGATGTGATGGATGAGCTGGACTGGAGTGTCGGTGAGTTGCTCGCGACGCTGAAGAAGCACAAGCTGGAGCGGGATACGCTGGTGGTGTTTTCTTCTGACAACGGCCCGTGGTTTCAGGGCAGCGCTGGACCCTTGCGCGGGCGCAAGGGAGCGACGCTGGAGGGTGGCGTCAGGGTGCCGATGATCGCGCGGATGCCGGGGAAGGTGGCGGCGGGCAAGACTTGCGCGAGCCTTGTTTCGACGATGGACATGCTGCCGACGTTTGCTGCCTTGACTGGGGCGAAGCTGCCTTCAAAGCCAGTGGATGGGGTGGATATTTGGCCGTTGCTGGGAGGCAAGCAGGCGACGATGGAGCGGGAGGGGCTGCTTTATTTTGACGGGTGGCATGCGCAGTGCATCCGCAAGGGGAACCTGAAGTTGCATGTGTCCCGCTTTAACAGCCAGATCTATAGCCCGGCTCCGGCGGCGGGTCGGGTGAATTTGCCGCTGGCGAAGCCCGAACTCTATGACCTGGCCGTGGACCCCGCTGAGAGCTACGACATTGCACCGGAGCGGCCAGCGGTTGTGGCAGAGATGCTGGCGAAGTATGAGGCGCTGGTGAGTGGGTTTCCCGAGCCGGTGACGAAGGCCTATGCCGAGACAAAGGCGCGCAAGTCGCGGGGGAACGTAGGGGCGTTTCCGTCGCTGGTGCCCTAGCGGGCGTGCTTCAAAATCTCAAGCGGTGAGGGCATGCCGCGTGTGCCGAAGCGGATGATGCCTTCGGGGTCGATCAGGTAGACCGTGCGTTTGACGAAGAGGCCGTTGGCGCTGTAGAGGCGCGCGACTTCCTGGCCCTCGTCGACGAGGAGCGGGAACTCGAGGCGGTTCTTATCGATGAATTTTTTGTGGCTCTCGGCTGAGCCTGGATTGACGCCGTAAACTACGGCGTTCTTCGACTTCACGCGAGACCAGTTGTCGCGGATGTCGCAGACTTGCTTGGTTCAACCAGGGGTGTCGTCGGCGGGATAGAAGACGAGAATGACGTTCTTGCCCCGGAGTTTGGTGAGGTCGACGAGGTTGCCTGCCTGGTCTTTCAGTTTGAAAGGGGGAGCGGGGGAGCCCACTTTGAGGGGGTCGCTCCAGAGCCAGCCTAGTTGCAGCATATGATTTTTATCCCTTACCCAGATAGATGAAGCGAATGATGAAAAGAGTTGTTAAAAGGTAGACGAGCCAGCCGACCTGGTTGGCTTTGCCTTTGGCGAGCTTGAGTAGAGTATAGGCGATGAAGCCGAAGGCGAGGCCGTTGGCGATGGAAAAGCTCAAGGGAATGATGACGATGGTGAGGAAGGCGGGGATGGCGGACTCGGCTTCGCTCCACTGGATTTCGGCAGCGTGGGAGATCATGAGGCTGCCAACGAGGATGAGGGCGGGGGCAGTGGCGGCGGCGGGGATGACGCCGACGAGGGGAACGGCGAAGAGTGCGACGAGGAAGAGGAGGCCGGTGACGATGGCGGTGACGCCGGAACGGCCCCCGGCGGCGACGCCCGAGGCGCTCTCGATGTAGCTGACGACGGTGGAGGTGCCGGTGAGGGAGCCGAAGATGGTGGCGAGGGAGTCGGCGGTGAGGATGCGGCCGACGCGGGGGATTTTGTTGTCGCTATTGAAGAGGTTGGCCTTTTTGCCGACGGCGACGAGGGTGCCGAGATTGTCGAAGAGATCGACAAAGAGGAAGACGAAGACGATCTCGAAGAGGCCGAGGGAGAGGACGCCGGAGATGTCGAGGTGGAAGGCGGTTTGGCCGAGTTGGGGGAGGTAGCTGGGTTGCCACTTCCACTGGACAATGCCGAGCAACATGGCGGCGGCGCTGGTGCCGACTATGCCAATGAGCATGGCGGCGCGGATGCCCCAGGCCATGAGGGCGGCCATGACGAGGAGGGCGGCGAGGGCGAGCAGGGTGTTGGGAGCGCGGAGGTTGCCGAGGGTGACGGTGGTGGCGGGGTCTGCCACGACGATGCCGGCGTTCTTGAGGCCGATGAAGGCAATGAAGAGGCCGATGCCGACGGCGACGGCGGAATAGAGCTCTGGGGGCATGGCCTCGACGATCTTTTGACGGAGGCCGGTGAGGGTGAGCAGGAGGAAGGCTAGCCCCGAGAGGAAGACAGCGCCGAGGGCGACTTCCCATTTGACGCCCATGCCTTTGACGACGACATAGGTGAAGTAGGCGTTGAGGCCCATGCCGGGGGCGAGGGCGATGGGGTAGCGGGCGAGAGCGCCCATGAGGATGCTGCCGAAGGCGGCGCTGAGGCAGGTAGCGGCTGTGACGGCACCGAAGGGCATGCCGGTTTCGGCCAGGATGGAGGGGTTCACGAAGAGGATGTAGGCCATCGTGATGAAGGTCGTTGCACCGGCGAGGATCTCGGTGCGCCAGTTGGTGTTGAGTTGTTGGAACTCGAAGTAGGTTTCGAGCTTGGTTAGAATCGCCATCGAAGTTGTAAGGATACTCCACGACCGGGTCCGTCGACACCCCAACCCATGCCGCGGTAGTTTTTGTCGGCGAGATTGGAGGCATCGAGGAGGAGGCTGAGCTGGTCGTTGACGCTGTAGCCGCCGCGGATGCCGAAGATGCCGTAGCCGGGGAGGGCGGGGAAGAGGGGGGTGCCGCCGAGACGGTCCTGGAGTTGGGTGAGGGTGAGGGGGCTGAGGGCGGCGAGGCTGGGGTTGTTGTTGAAGAAGGTGGCGATCTGGGCGCGGGTGCGGGTGGCACCGATGCGGCGGTCGTTGCGGGAGAGTTCGCTCAGGCGGGACTGGCGGGCGTTGAGGGTGAGGTAGGGTTCGACCCAGAAGGGCTTGGCCGTTGGGTTGAAGCGCGCTTTGAGGTAGCCCATGGCGGGCGGGTAGGTGGCTTCGACGTTGGGGACGCGGCCGTTTGCGGGATCGTCGGCGCGGAGCCAGGTGGCACCTTGCTCGAAGGTGATGCTGCGGCGGGGAGACCACTCCATGCGTTGCTCGAGGCCTTTGAAGTTGGCGCGGTCCTGATTGAATTTGGCGGTTACGGGTGAGGTAGAGACGGGTACGAAGACGGCGCCGTCGGGACGTTGGTTGATGATGCGCTCGCCGGCGATGGTTTGCCCGATGGCGCCCTGGGGTAGGAGGAGGGTTTGTGACGCGATGAGGTTGGAGATGTTGGAGCGGAAGGCAGTTGTTTCCCAGAGGAAGCCACGGTGGCGGAGACGGAAGCCGAGGTCGATGTTGTCGCTGAGTTCGGGGCGGAGACCGTTGGGCGGGAGGGCTTCGAATTGGCCGTTGCCCTGGAGGCCGCGCGCGCCGAGATCGGTCATGGAGGGAGCGCGGAAGCCGCGGCTGAGATAGGTGTGGAACGCGAGCCAGGAATTGGCGCGGAGGACGGCACCGGCGCGGCCCGTCCAGGCGTTGGAGGTGAGGGTTTCAAATTGAGCGCCGCCCCAGCGTACGGCACCGCTGAGGCGGAGGCGATTCTGCCAGAGGGAGATGTTGTCCTGGAGGTAGACGCCGTACTGGCGGAAGGTGGAGCCGTCGGCGATGCGGGGGAGGGTGTTTTGCGCGGGGCTGCGGAGTTTGTCGAAGTAGGCTTCGGCACCGAAGGAGAGGTCCTGGGAGAAGGCGCGTTTGGAGGCCTGGGTTTGGAGCCCCCAGGTGCGGGTGCGTTCGTATTGGCGCTGGATGAGGGCGGTGGGGTTGGTGTGGTTGATGCGTTCCTCGCGCTGGGCGGTGTAGCTGATGGAGGTAGAGAGGAGGTCGAGACCGGCGAAGGCGGAGCGATTGTTGCGGAGGTAGGCGAAGTCGCCCATGATACCCGCGACCTGGGCGAGGCGGGAGCCGTCGCCGCCGAGGAGCTGGTCGGTGCGTTTGGCTCCGTCCTGCTGGTCGCGCTCATAGTGGAGGATCCAGTCGGCGGACCTTGATTCTTTGAATTGGGCGTGGAGGCTGGCACCGTATTGGGTGAAGGCGCTGTCGGGCTGGCGGGTGTAGGCGAGGGTGGATGGGAGGTTGAGGAAGCGGGTGAGGGCGGAGTGGCTGTCTAGCCTAGCGCCGGTGCGGAGGGTGTTGACGCGCTGGCCGGAGGCGCGGAGGAGGATGCCGCCGCGGGTGCCGGATTTGCTGAGGCTGAGGCTGTTGCCGAAGGTGTGGGAGGCGCTGGAATAGAAGGGAGTCCATTCGAGGCGGGGTGTGAGTTTTTCTGGGGATTTGGAGATGACGTGGAGGACGCCGCCGAGGGAGTCGCTGCCGTATTGGGCGCTGCTCGGGCCGCGGAGGACTTCGGCTTGTTCAATGCCACCGGCGTCGAGGAGGTTGAAGAAGGTGCTGACGCCGCCTCGCGCGGCTGAGGTGGAGTAGCGGATGCCGTCGCGGTAGGTGACGACTTTGTTGCCGGTGAGGCCGCGGATGAAGATGCCGCCCATGAAGGTGGAGGTGCGCTGGGTTTCAAGGCCCGGTTCTTCGCGGAAGGCGTCGTTGAGGCCGACGGTGACGCGTTCGCGGAGTCGATCAAGGGAGATGATGTTGACTCGTTGGGGGACGAGATCGATGCTTTCTTTTCTGCCAGCCTCAGCGGAGACTGTAATTGAATCTTTTCGCTCGACGGCGGGAGCTTGGGCTAGCGATAGCACCACCGCGAGTTGGAGAATCATTTCGTTATTGTAGCGAGCCTTTTATAGTGGAAGCCTTGTAAAATAAAGGCTTCGCCCTGAACCCTCATGCCATTCCGTACTGATGACGTCCGCATTCGCGGCATTCGTGAATTGACCCCGCCTGTTGAGATTCTCAAAGAGATCCAGCCCAGCGAAGAACTGACCCGTGAGATCCACGACACGAGAGAAGGGCTTCATGAAATTATTCATGGCCGCGACAAGCGGCTGGCAGTTGTAGTGGGGCCTTGCTCTATCCATGACGTGGATGCTGCGCTGGAGTATGCGGGGCGGCTGCGGGAGATGGCCAAGCCGTTTGACAAGCAGTTGTTGACGCTGATGCGGGTTTATTTTGAGAAGCCGCGGACGACGGTGGGGTGGAAGGGATTGATCAACGACCCTTACCTGGACGAGAGCTTCAACATCAATGAGGGCGTGCGGCGGGCGCGGAAGCTGCTGCTGGATCTGGCGAAGATGGGACTGATGTCGGCTACCGAGTTTCTGGATATGATCACGCCGCAGTACATTGCGGACCTGATTGTGTGGGGTGCGATTGGGGCGCGGACGACGGAGAGCCAGAGCCATCGGCAGTTGGCGAGCGGGTTGTCGTGCCCGGTGGGATTTAAGAATGGTACGGATGGGAATGTGCGGATTGCGATTGATGCGATTCGTGCGGCGCAGGAAGCGCACCACTTTTTGAGTGTGACCAAGACTGGGCATGCGGCGATTGTGGAGACGAACGGGAACCCGGATTGCCATGTGATTTTGCGGGGTGGGAAGCTGCCGAATTTTGATGAGGAATCGGTGGGGAGTGCTCTTGATACGCTGCGGGCGCAGAAGCTGCCGGACCGGTTGATGATTGACTGCTCGCATGCGAATTCGCAGAAGCATGCCGCGAATCAGACGATTGTCGGGGATTCGATTGCCGAGCAGATTGAGGCTGGGCAAGAGGGGATTTTCGGGGTGATGATTGAGTCGAATATTGTGGCGGGGCGGCAGGATTTGAAGCCAGGAAAGGAACTGGTGTTTGGGCAGTCGATCACGGATGAGTGCATTGATTTGCCGTCGACGGAGCGGATGCTGGAAAGGCTGGCCGAGGCGTGTCTCAAGGCGAGAAGCTAGTCAAGATTGCCACCTGGAATGTGAACGGGATCCGCGCCTGCACGAAGAACGGGCTGGCGGAGTGGATGTGTGCCCATGATGCGGATGTGGTGATGCTGCAGGAGGTGCGGGCGGAGCAGGATCAAATTCCGGAAGAGGTTTGCGCGCTGGGGCATTATTCGCAGAACTGGTTTCCGGCTGCGGTGAAGAAGGGGTATAGCGGGACGGCGGTGTTGTCGAAGCAGGTGCCGAAGAAGGTGACGGCGGGGTTTGGGTATGAGGAGTTTGATGGGGAGGGGCGGGCACTTACGGCGGAGTTTGAGAAGTATGTTGTGGTGAGTGCGTATTTTCCGAATTCGCAGGATGGGGGGAAGCGGCTGGATTATAAGTTGCGCTATTGCGATGCGATGGCGGAGCATCTGGCGAAGCTGAGCAAGAAGGGGAAGCCGGTGATTTTGGGTGGGGATTACAATATCGCGCCGTACCCGATTGATCTGGCTCGACCGAAGGATAACGAGAAGAACCCTGGGTATTTGCCGGAAGAGCGGGCGTGGATGGATCAGTTTTTGAAGTCGGGGTGGACGGATACTTGGCGGCATTTGCACCCGGAGGAAGTGAAGTATTCGTGGTGGAGTGTGAGGTTGGGGGCGCGGGCGAAGAATATCGGTTGGAGGATCGACTTCCATGTTGTTCCAAAGAAAGAACAAGATCGGTTGAGAGGGGCGGATATGCTGAATGAGGTGACGGGGAGCGACCACTGTCCGGTGACGGTGGAGCTGGTGGTGGACTGAGTATACTTGTGTACGTGGCGCAGTTAAATTTGTATGTACCGGATGAGCTTGCAGACCGCCTTCGCAATGAAGCCAAGTTGGAGGGAAAGTCGTTATCCAAGCACGTCGTTGAGAAATACCTCCCTTGCGATCCACCTAAAAAAGTGTTTGACGCTGATTTTTGGGCGGAGTTTGATCGTCTTGGTCCGCTGCCTGACGATTTTGTAGCCCCTTCCAGAGAGTCAACCTACCCCGAACGAGAGATTTCTTTCGATGACATTATTGCTTGACAGCGATATTTGCATCGCCGCCATGAAGAAGGAGCCAAAGGTATTGGCGCGAATTCGGGATCTTGAGTTTGGTCATGTTGCCTTGCCTACTGTTGTCGTGGGAGAGCTTTCGTTTGGTGCCGAAAAGAGCCAAGCTCGCGACCTTGCGCTATTGAAACTTGGGTCTTTTCTGAAGCGATTCAGCATCGTGTCGTTTGATTACCGGGGCGCACATCATTATGGGCGAATCCGGTCGATGCTTGAAAAAGCAGGGACGCCGATTGGCCATAACGACTACCTGATCGCAGCTACGGCACTGGCCCATGATTCCGTTTTGTTGACTCGGAATGTGCGGGAGTTTTCGCGGGTGCCGGGGTTGCGCTGGGAGACGATTTAGTCCGGTAGGGCGAGGCTGTAGAGGACCATGCCGGAGGCGATGGCGATGTACTGCTTGCCGTTGACGGAGTAGCTGATGGGTGAGGCGGCGGTGCTGGAGCCGGTTTGCATGCGCCAGAGTGGGGTGCCGGATTTGGATTCGAGGGCGATGAGGTTGCCTTCGGCGGTGGCGGAGAAGAGGACTCCTGTTGAGGTGGCGAGGACACCGGCGGCGAGAGAGCCCTGGGCGATGCGGTAATCCCAGATGACGTTGCCTGTTGTGGTGTCGATCGACTTGATACCTACCTTGGGCGCTTCGCCGGTGGCGACAGAGCGGCCGCCCCAGTAGGCTTTGCCGGGTTCGTAGGTCGATTTTTCGCGGATGAAGCGCTCAGCTCCGTCGGCGTAGACGATGAAGAGACGGCCGGTGGAGGCGTCATAGGAAGGGCTCTGCCAATTGGTGCCGCCGACGAGGGTGGGGTAGACGACGCGGCCTTCAGGAGTGGAGTCTGTGTTGGGAATGACCTTGGGACTGCCGTCGGCATTGAAGCCTTCATTCCAGGTTTGGCGGACGTAGGGCTTGGCGAAGAGGAGCTTGCCGTTGGTGCGGTCGAGGACGTAGAAGAGACCGTTGCGATTGGTCTGCAGGAGGAGCTTGCGCTTGACGCCATCGATGGTCTGGTCGGCGAGGATGAGGTCCTGGTTGGCATCCCAATCGTGACTGTCGTTGGGGGTGAACTGGTAGTGCCACTTGCGCTTGCCGGTGTTGGGATCGAGGGCCAGTACAGAGCAGGAGAAGAGGTTGTCGCCTTTGCGGATTTCGGCGTCCATGTCGGGGCCGGGGTTGCCGGTGGCCCAGTAGAGGGTGTCGAGCTCGGGGTCATAGCTGCCGGTGAGCCAGGTGGGGGCGCCACCGAGTTTCCAGCTATCGCCCTTCCAGGTTTGATGACCGAATTCGCCGGGGCCGGGGACGGTGTTGAAGCGCCAGAGGCGCTTGCCGGTGTTGACGTCGTAGGCATCGAGGAAGCCGCGGATGCCGTGCTCGCCGCCGGCGACGCCGACGATGAGTTTGTCCTTCACGATGAGGGGGGCGACGGTGATGCTGTAGCCTTCCATGGTGTCGGCGACCTGAGTCTCCCAGAGGGGGCGGCCGGTGCGGGCATCGAGGGCGATCAAGGCGGCGTCGAGGGTGCCGAAGAAGACGCGGTTGCCGAGGACGGCGACGCCGCGATTGTAGCGGTTGCTCTCAAAGGCGTTGACCTTCTTCTGGGGACGCTTGTAGTTCCAGATCTGCATGCCGGTGCGGGCGTCGAGGGCAAAGACCTGGCCGGGCATGCCAGCGGTGTACATGATGCCGTCGACGACGATGGGCGTGGTTTCGAGGATAGAGTCACCGGGCATTTGAACGGCCCAGCGGGTTTGGAGGTTCTTTACGTTGGATGTGGTGATTTGATCGAGCTTGGTGTAGTGGTGGCCGGCGTAGTCGCCCCAGTAGGTGAGCCAGTTTTGGGGCTCGTTCTGGGCGTTGCGGATGCGGTCGTAGGTGAGGGGGCCATCGGGGATGGTGGCTGTGCTGGTTTTGGTGAGGTCGCGGGTGTTGAGGGTTTTGAGGTAGGCGACGATGTCTTGCAGTTCTGTGGGTGAGAAGCGGGTGGCGAAGTCGGCCGGCATGATCGAGGTTGTTTTTTCAGTGCGATTGGTGAGGGAGGCCTTGTCGAGGATGTGGAGCTTGCCCTGAAGATCGGTGAGCATGAGGGTGAAGCTGTCTTCGTTGCGGCGGAGGCCGGTGATGGTTTGGCCCGATTTCGTAGTGACGGTGATGGAGCCGACACGGGGACCGCGGCGACGGCTCTGGACGTCGCTGGGGTCTTGTAGTTTCTTGAGGAGGGTTTCGGCAGGGGTGGCCGCGGCGGTGGAAAGGTCTGGGCCGACGATGGCGCCGCGGCCGTTGACTTCGTGACAGGAGGCGCAGGCGGCTTTGCCGAAGAAGAGGGTCTCGCCGTTTTTCGGGTTGCCGGAGACGACTTCGTTGGACTTGATGCCGTTGAGGCTGCGGAGGTAGCTGACGATCTGCCAGACCTGGGTGATTTCGAGTTTGCCGAAGGCGGGCATCTTGGTGCCGGTGATGCCGTTGCGGATGTTGAGGAAGAGTTCGCCGTCTTTGCTGCCGTGTTTGAAGGTTCCGTTTGCGAGGGAGGGGCCGCGCTCGCTGCCTGCGGCGTTGCCACCGTGGCAGGCCTGGCAGGCCTGGGCGTAGAGCCTGCGACCGGCAACGGCGGCGTTGGGGTCGGCGGCGAGAGGGTTCTTTTCGTTTTGAGGGGTGTGTTCCTGCGCCAAAGACAGCGTGGCTAGCAAGAACGGGGAGAGCAAACTGCGCAACATAATTTCAGTGTCTCATTGCCCGGACAGGCCCTTGAGATCGCGGATTTCACCGGTGGTGAGATTGCGCCAGGAGCCTGAATTCATGCCCTCGAGAGTGAGTGGGCCGAGTTTGATGCGGACGAGTTTGAGGACCTTGCTGCCCAAGGCTTCGATCATGCGGCGGACCTGACGGTTGCGGCCTTCGGTGATGGTGATCTCGATGAACGACTTGGATTCGGCATCGCGGACGCGCTCGACTTTGGCAGGGCGGGTGGGGCCGTCTTTGAGTTCGATGCCCTGGCGGAGCTGGTTGAGTTGATCGTCGGTGAGGCGGGTGGCACTTTTGACGAGGTAAGTTTTGGCGACGTGGAAATTGGGGTTGGTGAGGCGCTCGGCGAGCAGGGTGTCGTTGGTGAGCAGAAGCAGGCCGCTGGTGTCTTCATCGAGGCGGCCTACGGTGCCGACAAAGCTGGGGACGTCTTTGAGGAGGTCGTAGACGGTGGGGCGGCCGTCGGGGTCGCCTTTGCTGGTGATGTAGCCGGTGGGTTTGTAGAGGAGGATGTACTGGCGTTTGATTGTCTTGACGAGGCGGCCGTCGAGTTCGACACGGTCTTTGGTGAAGTCGATCCAGTGTTCGGGATTCTCGACGATCTTGCCGTTGACCTTGACGCGGCGCTCGTGGATCCAGGCGCGGGCGTCGGTGCGGGAGCCGAGGCCTGCCTTCGACAGGACCCGCTCCAGGGTTTTTAGTGGGCGTTCCATATGCATTTGGTTGTGGTGAATTGTTCTATGGCTTCTTCGCCGAGATCGCGACCGAAGCCTGATTGTTTGACTCCGCCGAAAGGACAAGCAGAGTCAAACTCATTGTAAGTGTTCACCCAGATGGTGCCGGCCTGGAGGGCGGATGTCATGCGTTCGGCCTTGTGGATGTCCTGGGTCCAGACGCCAGCGGCGAGGCCGTAGCTGGTGCCGTTGGCGATCTGGAGGGCTTCCTGTTCGGTATTGAATTTGAGGATGCTGAGGACGGGGCCGAAGATTTCTTCCTGAGCGATGCGCATGTTGGGTTGGACGTTGGTGAAGATGGTGGGCTCGAGGAAGTGGCCAGTGTCGCCGTGGCGGTTGCCGCCGCAAAGGAGGTTGGCGCCTTCAGCTTTGCCGCTTTCGACGAAGGCGAGGACGCGCTGGAGCTGGTCGGCGCTGATGAGGCTGCCGAGGTCGATGCCTTCCTCGCGGGGATCGCCGAGGCGGAGCTTTGCCGTGCGCGCGAGGAGTTGATTTACGAACTCGTCGTGGATGGAGGCTTCGACCAGGAGGCGGCTGCCTGCAGTGCAGACCTGGCCCTGATTGGAGAAGATGCCCCAGAGTGCGCCGCGGACGGCCGCTTTGAGGTCGGCGTCGGCGAAGACGATGTTGGCGCTTTTGCCACCGAGTTCGAGGCTGACGGGTTTGAGGTTGGATTCGGCAGAAGCGATGAGGAGGCGGCGACCGGTGCGGGTAGAGCCGGTGAAGGTGAGCTTGTCGACATCCATGTGGCGGGCGAGGGCGTCGCCGGTTGTGTTGCCGAAGCCGGTTACGATTTGAACGACGCCTTCGGGGACGCCGGCTTCTTCGATGAGCTGGCTGAGGCGCATGGCTGTGTAGGGAGTGAGCTCACTGGGTTTGAGGACGACGCTGTTGCCGCAGGCTAGGGCGGGGGCGAGCTTCCAGGCGGCGAGGCAGAGCGGGTAGTTCCAGGGGACGATGGCTGCGACGACGCCGAAGGGGTCGCGACGGGTGTGGACCTGGAACTTGCCATCGACCGGGATGCTGCGGCCACCGATGCGGCGGACCATGCCTGCGAAGTAGCGGAAGGCATCGGCGGCTCCGCCGACATCGCCACTGCGGGATTCGCGGAGGGTTTTGCCAGTTTCGAGAGTTTCAAGCAGGGTGAGGTCTTCGGTGTCGCGGGTGATGAGGTCGGCGACTTTGTGGAGGATTTGCTCGCGCTCGGCGGCTGGTTTGCTGCGCCAGCGCTGGTCGGTGAAAGATTCGCGGGCGGTTGAGACGGCTTCGTCTACGCCGAGGGAACCGAAATCGACAATTTCTCCGAGAATTTCACCTGTTGCTGGATTCTCGACCGCAATTAAGGACATGATTCACATACACTAGCATCCATGCGAACTGTCCTGATTACTGGTGCCAGCAAAGGTATCGGCGCCGCCACTGCTATGGCATTTGCCCAAGAGAAGGCAAACCTGATTCTTCATTATTCGAGTGACCGTCAAGGTGCGGAGACTGTTGCGGCCCAAGCGCAGGTGCTGGGTGCGAAGGTGGAAGTGCTGCAAGCGGATTTGACGACGCTTGAAGGTGTGCAAGGTTTTTGCGAGACGCTGCGCGGGAAGAAGATTGATGCGCTGGTGAATAATGCGGGATCGCTGATTGGGCGACATAAGATTCCGGAGATGCCATCGAGCCACTGGGAGGCAACGGTGATGCTGAATTTGTCGAGCGTGTTTTACATTACGCAGGCTGTTGCGCCGCATATGTTGGAGCAGAAGCAGGGTTGGATTGTGAATGTGGGTTCGGTGGCGGGGCGTAATGGGGGAGGGCCGGGGGCGGCGGCCTATGCGACTTGTAAGGGGGCTGTGTCGGCATTGACGAAAGCGATGGCAAAGGAATTTTCAGCGGCGGGGATTCGGGTGAATTGTGTGGCGCCGGGTGTGATTGCGACGAACTTCCATGAGGTGTTTTCGACGCCGCAGATGCTGGAGAGCTTTAAGGCGAATACGGCGAGTGGAAGGCTGGGGACGAGTGAGGAGACGGCGGATGTGATTTATTATCTGTGCTCGGATAAGGCTGCTTACATTTACGGGCAGACGATTGAGGTGAATGGGGGACTGTACTTCGCCTAGTTGATCAACCGGGCGAGTGGTCGCAGCTATTGGCTGCTTCCGCCTCATTGATATGGGTAGCGAAGGAGCGCCCCTTCTAGGCGCGGTTTCGGTAATCACGACGGTCAATGCAGCGCTCGTAGGTACTTCGATCAAATGGGTGCCAATCGGTATTGTTGATGCCACGCTTATTTGAAACTGTTGGGCTGGTTGGGAACGCACAGGCAATCTTGATGTAGCGACTTTGCAGGCGTGCAATCTCCCGAATCTCCTGGGCAACCTCAGCAAGATCCTGGTCTTGGCTGAAGATCAATGCAATGTCATATTCGTTGCGAATGGCCTTGGAGATCACATCGATAGCAATGCGAACATCAATACCTTTCTCCTCCCCAACAAGGACCGAAGTTTCCGTGCCATCTGGAAGACGGGTTCTCTGATTCCTATATCTAAGAGGACGAGAAATGGGCTGAACCCCTTGCTTGCCCATTTGAGCAAGCTTCGCGACCCAGAAGCTGTTCCATTGGGCATTATCTTGAGCGCTTGGAATACCGGTATAGAAGTACACTTTTTGGAGACCCCAACCCATTGGTTTACAGATCTCGGAGGCCAAGAGCATGGGGTCGTAGTTTGGAAATTTGTACCCAAATGCGGCCTTCACTTGGTGGTAGAGGTTTTGCCCATCAAAGAACGAAAATGTCCGGTTCGGCGTTTTCGGGTCCCAAAAAAATAACCCCACCCAAGGGCGTTAGCCAAGTTGAGTGGGGAGCAAATTGTGTCTTTACAATACCATGCTCAGGAGCAAACATGGCGATGTCAAAGTGCTTGCCTTTCTGCGTCAACGTAATTTGGGGCGAGTTTACATCGGTTTCAGATCGAACCTTGTAGTGGCAAATGGGACCATCGTTTCGCTAACACTAATGGGTTGGAAAAGATTAAAGGAGCTAAGGACAAGAGACCCTAATTTGAACCACGATGTTCGGCTTTTGAAAGAGTCTCAAACGGTTTAAATCGGGAGATGCAACGAACTAGAGTAATTAGTCGATGATGATGTCGTGTTCTTTGCCGTCTTTGTCGAATTCGACCTGGATTACCTTTCGCACTAGGCCGCCGAGAAAACTCCAACGCATGGAGAGATTTTTTCCCTCCCTCCAGCGGACTTCCACCCAACCAGCTTCGTCGGTCCTTAAGTTCAATGACTCCCGTTCTTCTGTTTGGAGCCAGCCGCAATCCACCGTTACGAGCTTTTTTGCGAAAGGCTTGCCATCCGAATCCAAAATGCGGAAGCGAAGTTTCACTGTTTGCTGTGCTGCCACTTCGAAGCGGATGGCCTCTCGCTTCTCTCTGGGATTGAGCCTGATTTCCATCGCGGCTGGCGGGCGGATGAATTGGCCTTCGAAGCGTGGTGGTACAGAGAGCGCTTTCAAGATGAAGTCTCCTGGGGGTAGGCCTGTGAATTCAAACTCCCCCTCATCATTGGACTGGACTGCGCTGCCTTGCCTGATCCAGCCCGGAGAAGCGGCGTAGGAGAGGCTCATCGGGATTCCGCGCATGGGCTTTTCCCCTGGGCCAATGACCTTGCCAGTGATTTTGCTCGCGCCTCGAAACGTTACCGACTCGTAGGGGCAACTGGCCGGGCCGACCCAGATAGAGCGGTTGCGCTTTGCCAGTTCGAACCCATCGGCCTCGCCATCGAGCAGGTAGTTACCGGGAAGCAGATCCAAATTGTGCTGTTTCCCGAAGGAGGTAAAGATTTCGCGCGTTTCTGGACCAACAAGAGTCAGTCTTCCCCAGGCGAGGCCTTCGGATTCATGTGAGTTTAAGGTCAGGGACCCTTTCGTTCTTTTTGTGCGAATCGACTGCAAAAGGTAATGTTCCAATCCATCGTCGAACCTTTCGCAATATGCGACCCAGATTGAACCATCCGTCAGCCTGTGAGCATTCACGAAGCTTTCGTCCCCGATGGCAGTATAGAGTGGAGTGACTACCTTGACTACATCTCCCCGCTTTGCCTGGAAGAGCGGCTCACTGATCTCATAAGTAATTTCCCGGATGGGGACCCGAGTTCGACCGAAATGCATGGTCTGCGGGATGGCGCTGTTTATGGCCAGTGCCTTGCCGCGGAAGATCAAGCTGCTTGCACGCAGCTTATTGCAAGCATCGCCTCCGGTGAAGCACTGGTCGGCATGAAGGGTTGCCAGAGTGGACAGACAAAGGAAAGCGAGCCTGCGCATACCTACATGATCTTACGAAGTACGAGGGCCATGAGGGATTCGAGGCGGATGTGGCCAGCGATGCGATGGTCGTCTACGGCGTAGACGACGGGGAGGCGTTTGAGGCCGCGCTCGCGCATCATTTCGGCGACCAGGATGGCCGAGTCGCTGGTGGTGACCCACAAAGGATTTTTGGTCATGATGTCGTTGACCTTGAGCTTTTCACGCTGTTCGGCTTCCATGCCTGCGAGATGTTCGAGGGCCATGAGAAGGTCGGTGCGGGTGAGGACGCCGACTAGCTTTGCTTTTTCGTCAACAACACAGAAGAAGTCGGCGTGCTCGCGTTCGAACTGGCTGACGGCGGCGAGGAAGGTGCAGTTCTCGCTGAGGGGCTGCGAGGGAATCGGTTCGAGGATGTCTTTGAGCTCGGTGTGCTTGAGTACCTCAGTTGATTTGGGGAAGCGGTCACGCATGGAGGTGCGTTTGCGGATGGCGCTCTCTACCTGCATGGCCAGGGGGGCGATGAGCTTGGACATGCGGGCAAACATGGCTTTGCCGATGATGGTGAGTTCGACGTTGGTGCGGGCGCGGACGCTGGCGTTGCGGGGGCGGTCTTCTACTAGCGCCATCTCGCCGAAGAAGTCGCCGGGGCCGAAGACGGCTACTGTTTCTGGTGCTTTGCCTGCTTCGATAGAGCGCAAGACTTCTACTTCGCCGCTTTCGATGACATAGAAGTCTGTGGCGGGGTCGCCCTTTTGAAAGACATAGGTGCCGGAGGCGAAGTAGGCATCATGGACACGGTTGGCGGTATCGATTTTGACGCCGGTGATGTCGCGGGAGAAGAGGAGTTCCCAGGTCCAATCCATGGCGACCTTGACCTTGCGGGAGAAGCTGGGGAGCTTCATCAGATAAACGGTGCGCCAGATCCACCATGTGATGAAGCCGGAGAGTTTGAAGCCTAGCATTTCAGCGACGGCGTTATGGCCGCCGATGGCGCAGAGCATGCCGAGGGGTTTGAAGTAGAAGGGCTTGGTGGGTTGGCCTCGGAGTACGGCTGCGAGATTGGCGGCGCATTGCTTGCCCTGGCGCTCGGCGAGTTGGCCGGTTGGTTGGGCGGGCTGGTTATCGAAGGCATTGATGATGAGGGCACAATCACCGATGGCCCAGGCATTGGTTTGGCCTTCGAGGCGGAGATCGGGTGAGGTCTTCAAGCGGCCTTTGTCTTTGGCAGCGGCCATGCGTTCGACGAAGGGATGGGGTGCTGTGCCGATGGTGCCGACGGTGGTAGCAGCGGGGTAGAAGGTGCCGTCGGAGAGTGTGACGCCGGCGGCGGTGACTTGCTTAACGCGCTGGTTCAAGATGATCTCGACGCCGTTTTGCATCATCTTGTTTTTGGTGAACTCGCGCAGGGTGGGAGAGACTTCGGGCAGGAGTTGATCGCGGCTGTGAATGAGCAGAACGCGGGCTTCTTCTGGCTTGATGGTGGGGTAGTATTTTTCGGAGGCCTGAAGGAGGTCGTTGATTTCGCCGGCTACTTCGACGCCGGAGAAGCCGCCGCCGATGACGGCGAAGGTGAGCTGGAATTTGCGGGCTTCGGCACTTTCGGTGACGGCAGCGCGCTCGAGTTGTTGGGAGATCTGGGCACGGAGGGCGACGGCGTCCGAGACGGTGCGGAAGGGCATTGCGTGATCAGACATGCCGGGAACGGCAGTGAGGTTGACCCCGCTGCCACAGGCGATGACTAACTGGTCATACGACAGAAAGCACTTATGACCTTCGAAGCTCTCGTAGCTGAGCTGGTTCGAGGCTAGGTCTACGTCGATCACCTTTTCGCGGCGACACTCGACGCCGGGCAGGGCGACGCGAAGCGGTGTTGCGGCCGCTTCCGGAAGGATGGAACTGCCTGCTACTTCAGCGAGAAGGGGTTGGAAGACCATGTAGTTCTCTTCGCTGAAGAGAACGATTCTGGCTTCTTCGGGAGAAAGGAGTTTTCGAAGACGTTTGCCGCAGGCGACGCCGGCGAAGCCGCCTCCAATGATGGCGATTAACTTTTTTGCCATGAACTAACAGGATCTCATTGAGGGTCGTGCCAGCGCTGAGAAGGATTCCATTGGTCGAGGGCGTCACGCCATTTTTGCCAGCGGTTGCGGAGTTTCGCCTGCTGCGAAGGAGCGTTGAGGATCGATAACTCGCTGGGATCTTTGCGCAAGTTGTAGAGCTCTTCGCGGAGAGGCTGGGAATCGATCCAGCGGATGTACTTCCATTGTTCGCTGCGAATGCCTTCGCTGCGGGGGATGACGACTGCCGGGGGATTGCCAGGGAAGTAGTGAGAGTAGAACCAGTCTTTACGCCAGCGAGGATTTTCACCGCGGACGAGGGGAGTGAGATCTCGACCCTGCGTGGCCTCTGGCACGGGAAGGCCGGCGAGCGAAAGAAGCGTTGGGGCGATGTCGGTGTTGAGCGTCATCTGGGAACGCGTGGTGCCGCGCTGGCGCTGCGGCAGACGAGGGTCATAAATGATGAGCGGGGTGCGAATGGATTCCTCGTAGGCGTACCATTTGTCGGCGAGGCCCATTTCGCCGAGGAAGTAGCCGTTGTCGGAGCTGAAGACGATGACGGTGTTGTCGGCCAGGCCACGCTGGGCGAGGGTGGTGAGAATGGTGCCGATGGTTTGGTCGACACCGATGATGAGACGGAAGTAGCTCTTGACGCTTTCCTGATAGTGCTCGGGCGAGGTGAAACGCTTCTTCCACCGCTCGCGGCTTTCGCTGTTGCGAACATAGTCGGGCATGCGATCGAAGTACTTGGGGTCGGCCTTGAGGGGGACGGGAACCTGGAGGTCCCGATAGAGGTTGGCCTCTTCGGGGTCATAAAGATACTGTTTGGGGTCGGCATCGCGAGCATGGGGGGCACGGAAGCTGACGCTCAGGCAGAAGTTGTCTGTTGCGGTGATGCCATTGAGGAACTGGATGGCCTGGTTGCCTATGTCTCGCGACTGGCCGACGCGTTCGAGACCGGGGTTGCCGTAGGTGATGTCGAAGAGTTCTTTGGGGGCGGCATCGCCGCCGACGCCGTACTTGCCGACGAAGCCGGTCTTGAAGCCGGCCTGGCGCAGTAAGTGGGGATAGCTGATATTGATGGCATCCGGGGAGAGGGGCGTGCGGAAGTTGGAGATCTTGTGGGTGCGCTCATGAAGCCCGCTGAGGATGGTGGCACGGCTGGTGCAGCAGATGGCCGTGGCGCAGAAGTTGTTGAGGAAGCGGACGCCAGAGGTGGCGAGGCGGTCGATGTTGGGAGTGCGCAGAATGGGGTGGCCGGCGCAACTGAGCAGGTCGGCCCGCTGGTCGTCGGTGAGCAGAAACAAGAGGTTGCGGCGACGGGTTGTGCCGACCATCGACTGAAGAAAAGTCCTACGCTGCATCAGACAAGCATATAAAATGAAGGCGAAATGTTAAGGGTTATTCTTGTTTTCGCTGCGAGCCTTGGTGGGCTGTTTGCCGCGCGGCCGATCGAATTCAACCGGGACGTGCGGCCGATTTTGTCAGATAAGTGCCTGGCTTGTCATGGGGCTGATGCGAAGAACAAGAACATTGCCTTGCGGCTGGATGTGGAAGCACAGGCCAAGGCGGATCTTGGTGGACGGCGGGCGATTGTGCCGGGATCGCCCGAGAGCAGTGAGCTGGTAAAGCGGATCAGTACCGAGTCGAAAGCGAAGAGGATGCCGCCGGTGTTTACGGGGCATGCGCTGACTGAGGCGGAGAAGCAGACATTGTCGCAGTGGATTGCGGAAGGGGCCGCGTGGCAGAAGCACTGGAGCTTTATTACGCCAGAGCGGCCTGCGCTGCCTGCGGTAAAGGATGCAAAGTGGGCGAAGAATGCGATTGACTCGTTTGTGCTGGCGAGGCTGGAGCGGGATGGTTTGAAGCCCTCGCGGGAGGCGAGCCGCGACCGGCTGATTCGCAGATTGACGCTGGATCTGACGGGGCTGCCGCCGACACCGCAAGAGGTGGATGCGTTTGTGAAGGACCAGGCTGCGAATGCCTATGAGAAGGTGGTGGACCGCTTGCTTGCGAGCCCACGTTATGGCGAGCGGATGGCGATGCGGTGGCTGGACAATGCGCGGTATGCGGATTCAAACGGGTATCAGTTTGACGGGGAACGGCTGATGTGGCGTTGGCGGGATTATGTGATCGACAGCTTCAACAAGAACAAGCCGTTTGATCAATTTGTGGTGGAGCAGATTGCCGGAGATTTGCTGCCGAAGGCCACGGTGGAACAGAAGGTGGGCACTGGCTTTCAACGGAATCACCGTGCCAATACCGAGCTTGGGATTGTGGCGGAAGAGTACAACGTGGAGTACGTGATTGACCGGGTGGAAACCAATAGCGCTGTGTTTCTGGGGCTGACGTTTGGCTGTGCGCGGTGCCATAACCACAAGTACGATCCGCTGACACAGAAGGAGATGTATCAGTTCTACGCTTACTTCAACAACGTGCCGGAACAGGGACGGGCGATGAAGTATGGGAACTCGCCGCCGCTGGTGGCCGACCCCACTGTGGAGCAGCAGAATCAACTGGCGCAACTGGTGCATGCGATTGCCACGACGCGGAATTCTCTGGTGGTGAGTGCGGAGAAACTGCGTGGCTGGCAGGCGAGCCTGCCGCAAGGGAGCCAGGCGTACTGGTATCCGAAGTTCGACTTGAAGAAGAAGCTGAGCTTTGAAGACGCAGAAGAAACGCGCGGGAATGCGGGGCAGGTTGCTTTTGTGCCGGGTCGCGTGGGTAAGGCAGTGCTGCTGAATGGGGTGAATTATCTGGATGCTGGCTTTAGCGCAGCGAACTTTGACATTGAAGATCGCTTTACGATCACGCTGTGGGCGCAGTCGGAGAAGGTGCCGGATGGAGCTCTGTTTTCGCGGATGAACGATAAGGCGCGTGGTCGTGGGTTTGGTGTGGAAGCTCGAAACGGTCGGCTGCATGTTCACTTCACAAGCGACTATGACGATGATGCGATTCGCATGACGTCGGTGGAGCCGGTGCTTGCTGCGAAGAAGTGGCAGCACGTGAGCATGACGTATACGGGCTCTCGCATGGCAGAGGGAGTGCGTGTTTATGTGGATGGCAAGCCGGTGCAGTTTCAGGTGGAGCTCGATAACTTGTACCGACCGCTGGATAACGGTGGGAAGGAGTTTCCGGAGCCGCTGCGATTGGGTGCTGGAGGGGGTGCGACGCGGCGCTTTGCCGGAATGCTGGATGAGGTATTGGTGTGGTCGCGGACGCTGGGGGCAGACGAAGTTAGCTTGTTGGCCAAGGGCCAGAGCCTGAAGGAAGTGGACGTCAAGTCGCGTGAGTTGCGAGAGAGCTATCTCGATGCCGCCGCGCCTGCTGCGCAGAAGAAGCAATGGGCCAAGCTGGTGGAGATGGAACAGCAGAGGGAGGCGCTGGAGCGGAGTTTCCCGACAGTGATGACGATGGCGGAGAACGCGGTGCGGCGGCAGACGCACGTGCTGATTCGCGGGGAGTACAACAAGCCGGGCGAGAAGGTGGAGCCGGGGTTGCCGAGCTTTCTGCCGCCGCTGCCTGCGGGTGCGAGTAATGACCGACTGGGCCTGGCGCAATGGATGGTGGCGCGGGAGAACCCGCTGACGGCACGGGTGAACATCAACCGTATCTGGCAAATGATGTTTGGCGTGGGGTTGGTGAAGACGACGGAAGATTTTGGAAGCCAGGGGGAATATCCATCGCATCCGGAATTGCTGGACTGGCTGGCGACTGAGTTCATGGAGTCGAAGTGGGACTTGAAGCACATGGTGAAGGTGATGGTGAGTTCGGCGACGTATCGGCAGGATTCGCGGACGACGGCGGAATGGTCGCAGCTTGACCCTGAGAATCGATTGCTGGCCCATGGGCCGCGGCTGCGGTTGCCGGCCGAGGCGATACGGGATCAGGCACTGGCGGCGTCGGGTTTGCTGGCTGGGAAGTTGGGTGGGCCGAGTGTGAAGCCGTATCAGCCGGCAGGGCTGTGGGAAGAACAGTCGATGCAGAACATGGATTACAAGCAGGACCATGGAGCGGATTTATATCGCCGGTCGCTGTACATGTACTGGAAGCGGACGATTGCGCCGCCAATGATGGTGAACTTTGATGCTTCGACGCGGGAGAGTTGTGTGGTGCGGGAGTCGCGGTCGAATACGCCGCTGCAAGCGTTGAACCTGATGAATGATGTGACGTTTCTCGAGGCGGGGCGACAGATTGGCAAGCGGATGCTGACCGAGGGTGGGAGTAGTGATGAGGCCCGCATCCGGTATGGCATGAAGCTGCTGACGGCGCGGGAGCCTAGCGAGAAAGAGCTGGCCTTGCTGAAGGGCAATTTGAACTATCACCGCGACTACTTTGCGACCCATGCGGGGCGGGTGGAGAGTTATCTGGCCAAGGGAGAATCGCCGCGGGCGAAGGGTTTGCCGGAGGCGGAGCAGGCAGCGTTTATGGCGCTGGCGAGCCTGATGTTGAACCTGGATGAGACGGTGACAAAGGACTGATGATGCATCCATTGCTACAGACGCGGCGACATTTTTTCCAGAAGTCCGCTGCCGGGATTGGGATTGCTGCTTTGTCGTCGTTGTTGCAGGGCGAAGAGCAGGGGCAGGTGCATCCGAAGCTGCCTGGGCTGCCGCACTTTGCGCCGAAGGCGAAGAACGTGATCCTGCTGTTTCAGCATGGTGCGCCGAGCCAGTTGGATTTGTTTGACTGGAAGCCGGGCTTGGCGGCCAGACGCGGCGAGGACTTGCCGGATTCGATCCGGCAGGGGCAGCGGCTGACGGGGATGACGGCGTTTCAGGAGAAGTTTCCGACGGCACCGACCGTATTCAAGTTTGCGCAGCATGGGCAATCGCAGCAGTGGTTTAGCGAATTGGTGCCGCATATGGCGAGTTGTGCGGACGATCTTTGTTTTGTGAAGAGCCTGAATACGGAGGCGATCAATCACGACCCGGCTGTGACGTTTTGCCAGACGGGATTTCAACTGGCGGGCCGACCGAGCGTGGGGGCGTGGGTGACGTATGGGCTGGGGAGTGAGAACCAGAATTTGCCGGCCTATGTGGTGATGGTGAGTCAGGGTAGCGGGAACACGCAGGCGCTGGCGGACCGGGCGTTTGGGTCGGGCTTTCTGCCGACGAAGTTTACGGGTGTGAAGTTTCGTGGGGGAGCAGACCCGGTGCTGTATTTGTCGGACCCGGATGGGTATTCGCGGGAGGCGCGGCGGCGGTATCTGGATGATCTGGCGAAGCTGAACCAGATTCAACTGGACAATTATCAGGACCCTGAGATTGCGACGCGTATTTCGCAGTATGAGATGGCGTACCGGATGCAGGCGAGTGTGCCGGAGTTGAGTGATTTGTCGAAGGAATCTGAGGCGACGTTTGAGATGTATGGCCCGGATGCGCGCAAGCCGGGATCGTATGCGGCGAACTGTATTTTGGCGCGGCGGCTGGTGGAGCGTGGAGTGCGGTTTGTGCAGTTGTTCCATCGTGGTTGGGATCAGCATTCGAATTTGCCGAAGGAGATTCGCGGGCAGTGTGCGCAGACGGATCAGCCGTCGGCGGCGCTGGTGAAGGATCTGAAGCAGCGGGGATTGCTGAAGGATACGATCGTGATCTGGATGGGTGAGTTTGGGCGGACCGTGTATTCGCAAGGGACGCTGACGGAGACGAATTATGGGCGGGATCATCATCCGCGATGCTTTACGGCGTGGGTGGCTGGTGGGGGATTCAAAGGTGGGATGAGCTATGGGGCTACTGATGATTTCTCTTACAACATTACGGAGAATCCGGTGGACCTGCATGACTTGCATGCGACGATGATGCAGGCCTTGGGTGTAGACCATACGAAGCTGACTTTCAAGTTTCAAGGGCGGCATTACCGGCTTACGGATGTGAAGGGGCATGTGGTGAAGCCGTTGCTAAGCTGAAGGGGTGGACGCGACGAGCTATCTCAGCCAAATGGCTGAGGCTATGAAGCTGGCACGGCTTGAGGCGGTGCTGATTGGCAATGCCGCTGCGGCGTTGCAGGGAGCGCCGGTTACCACCATGGATCTTGATTTCTTTTATCGTGATACGCCCACGAATCGAAAGAAATTGGAGTTGGTGGCGACTCGTGTTGGGGCCAGGCTGACGCAACCGTACCCGCAACTGTCTTCGCTCTATCGATTGGATTTCGGGCTTGTCGACTTTCATGTCGACTTTCTTGCAGTGGCCGCGGGGATCCGATCGTTAGCTAGCTTGCGGAGCCGGGCGACTCCTGTTGCAATAGAAGGTGAAGAATTGCTGGTCGCCAGCTTGCAGGACGTGATGGAGAGTAAGCCTCCTGCTGGGCGGCCGAAATCAAAGCCCAAAATGAAAAGGGCTGAAGCCCTGAAGCTTCTGGCGGAAGCCTCAGAGGTGATGGAGCTTGAGATGATTCGCTCTCGGCTGGCATTGCCGATGCATCGCAGAACCAACTTCCTGCGGGTGCGGGTGCCGGGTGCGCCCAATGGCGGGACGGCGATTTAGGTCATTTTTGTTTGAGACGCCAATTGCTGTAGAGGTTGCTGGCGAGCAAGAACAGGCCTGCAAACGAACAGGCGATGGTGAGGGAGCCGATGCCGGCGGTGGCTCCGAAGAGTTGCTTCATCAGGGGTGGGGCAAAGTTGGCTTTGGCTGCCATCAGGCCCGTGAAGCCGTTGATCGGCATGCCCATCATCATGCCACCGACGGCGAGAAGCATGAGCGCCGGTTCTGTGAGGCGGAATGATTTGAGGATGGCTCCGCCGAGGATGCCGATGAAGACCAGAAAGACAGGGTCTTGAAGTTGCAGAAAAGAGCCGACCATCAGCAGCAGGCCTGTGGCGGGTGCCATGAATTTCAGGGGGAGATTCTCGCGGAATGGGGCTAGGGCCATGGCGAGGAGTACGAGCCACTTGCCATCGAAGAAGACGTGGTCGCTAAACCAATAGATCAACTGCCAGCCTTTGGCGGCTGGGGGTTGGACGATCATGCGGCGCATGATCTCTGTGGCGATCAGGCCTCCGAGGGCAAAGTAGGCGAGGGCTCTCCAACGGTTTCGCTGCGCAAGAGCATAGGCTGACGTTTCCAATATGTGAGCGACCTCCAGGCCCATTCGACCGGGCCAAATTTGAAGTAGTGGAGCCAGATGGGACTCAATATCAGGTTAATCGACCACATCGAGAAAACGGCATAAAGAAGTTGATGACGTTCGAGGGCACCGAATTTACCGAGGCCGTAGCCGTTGAAGAAGAGAGTCATCAGGATGCTGGTGAGCAGGTAGTTGGTGAGTGCCATCTGACCGACTTTGGAAAGCAGAACGGTGATGGGGCGGAACCAGCCGAGCTTGAAGATGAGCAGCATGAGGCTGAGATGGCCCAGGCCGATGGTGATGCGGCCGTATTCGTAGCTCGCCATGAGAAGGGGACGCGTCCAGGGGTCCCAGTAGGAATCGACAACCAGCTTGGTGACGTAGGCGAGGACTGGCAGACCGAGAAAGTACCCCGTGGCTGCGAGGCCTGCGTAGAAGGCTGCTGATTTCTGAGCCGAGAGGACTCCGCTCTTGTAGAGGCTCATGCCGAGCAGCATGGGGAAGAGGACGTCCCAGAGCAGGAACTTCATCATGCCTGCGGTTTGTAGGCCGAAGGTGTTGCCGGCGCGGTGGGCCAGATTGGCTCCATAGCCTTTGCGCATGTCGGCGATCTGCTCTTCGATTTTGGCTTTGCGCTTGACGATGTCGGTGCCTTCGAGGGAATCCTGGTAAGACTCGAATTGCTTCTTCTGTTCTTTGGTGCGTTTTTTCTCGTCGATTTTTGCGGCGGCGATGCCTTCATCGCGGCTATTGAACTGGGAGTATACGAAGCCACCGGCGCTGATGTTGATCAGCAGGAAGACGACGCCTGAGGCGATGAGGAGCTTCTTTGGGGAGAGTACGCGGAAGACAAAGAGGCCCAGGCCCGCCATGCCGTAGGAGTAGAGAATGTCGCCGTCCCAGATGAAGTAGCCATGGATCATCCCGAGTAGGACCAGCCAGAGGTTGCGGCGAAAGTAGATGTCGGCGGTTTGGATGCCCGCACCGCGGCCCTCTGCCCGTTCGGTGAGGAGGACGGCACCGGCACCGAAGAGGAGCGAGAACAGAAAGCGCATTTTGCCTTCAAAGAAGATCTGATTGGCGATCCAGTACCAGAGGTTCCAATGGGTGGCCCCGCCCCAGGCTGAGGGGTTTTCATAGGCGGCACCGGGCAAGCCGAAGTTCTGGATGTTCATCAGAAGGATGCCGAGCAGAGCGAAGCCGCGCAGCATGTCAACGGAGCTGATCCGCTCTTGCGCCTGAACCGGTGCGCTGTTTTCCATAAGATGATGGTAAAGGTTTATTCTGTGGATCGAACGCAAGGTGTCTTAATCTGGATGATGTTTTTGCTCGCGGCGAATACGGGAGTGGTGCTGACGCTGCTGCGCGAGCGGATCGCGTTTCGCCGGATTCGCGAGGAAATTGTGGGGTTCTTGCCGCCCGGTTATGATCCGAAGCGACTGGACTACCCGTATATTTTTCCTTTTACGACGCCGCCTGCCTGGGCACGGGCGCTGAAGCTGCATCAGGATCAGTTTCCAGAGCATGGAGCACGGTCGGCCTGGCAGCGCTTTGTCTCGATCCGGAATGTGTTGATGATCGGGGAAGCGCTGACGCTGGTAGCTTTCGTGGTTTGGATGGTGGTGGGTTAAACTTGGAGGTTCGCAATTACTATGAAGCCCGTTGTCACCTTTGGTGAGATCATGTTGCGCCTGGCACCTCCAGGCATGGAACGCTTTTTGCAGTCGCCGCAGTTTGTTGCGACTTTTGGGGGAGGAGAAGCCAATGTCGCGGTGAGCGTCAGCGGCTTCGGCTGGCCGGCGCGCTACACGACCGTGCTGCCGGACAAGAACGTGATTAGCGATGCCTTTCTGGGAGAGATGCGCCGGTTTGGTGTGGATGTCTCTGAGGTGGTGCGCGGGCCGGGACGCTTTGGCATTTACTTTGTAGAGCCTGGTGCCAACCAGCGCGGAGCGAAGGTGCAGTATGACCGCGAAGGCTCGGCGATTGCCATTGCCCAGCCGGGAGCGATCGACTTTGCGAAGGTGTTTGAGGGGGCGGGCTGGTTTCACATTACCGGGATTACGCCGGCCATTAGTGCCTCTGCTGCTGAGCTCGCGATTGAGAGCGTGAAGGCGGCCAAGCAGGCCGGGTTGACGGTGAGTCTGGATCTGAACTTCCGTAAGAACCTGTGGAAGTACGGCAAGAAGGCTGCCGAGGTGATGCCCTCGCTGGTGGAGTACACCGATGTCGTGATCGCCAATGAAGAGGACTGCCAGATGGCGCTCGGCATTGAGAGCGAAGCGGATGTGCACTCCGGGAAGCTGAACCATTCGGCTTATGAGAAGTTGAGCTCGAAGGTGTTGCGGGCGTTCCCGAATGTGAAGACCGTTGCGATTACGCTGCGGGAATCGCACAGTGCATCGCATAACGGCTGGTCGGCTTGCCTCAACCAGGAGCACAATTTCATGGTGAGCAAGCACTATGACATTACGCATATTGTGGACCGCGTGGGTGGTGGGGATAGCTTTGCGGGCGGCCTGATTTATGGCTTGCTGGCCCTGGAGAGCCCGCAGGCGGCGCTGGAGTTTGCGGTGGCGGCATCGTGCCTGAAGCATTCGATCCCTGGAGACTTCAACCGCTTCACGCGGGAAGAGGTGGAGGGATTGATCAAGGGTGGCGGTTCTGGCCGAGTGCAACGATAGGTAACCCTTTTTCACGGAGCGCCGTTACAATAGAAGTTGTTTCAAACGATATGACTTCACGCCGTCACTTTATGCTCGTGGGACCGGCGTTGCTGAACGGTGCTCCTTTTTCTTCCTTGGAAGCAGCGCAGGCAACAAAATCTCCCAATTTATCGGTTTCCGTCAACGAGGTGATCGTGCCCATCACGGTTACCGACGAGAAGGGAAAATTTGTCAGCGATTTGAAGCAGTCTGATTTTCAGATTTACGACGAGAACAAGCTGCAGAAGATCTCTTACTTTAATGCCGAGCGCGAGCAGCCGGTAGTGGTTGGCTTTCTGCTCGACATGAGCAATCTGAACCGATTGCACTGGAAGACGTTTGCCGAGGCGGCCGAAGAACTGGTGCTGGCACTGCTGCCGCAAGAGGGGCCCAAGAAGTTTTCGGGTTATCTGATTACTTACTCGACGACGGCTGAAGTAAGCGTCGATACGGTGAATCTGCCGGACAAGATCCAGGACAAGATCAAAAAGATCAAGCCCGGGGGCGGGGCGGCGCTGTATGACGCGATTTATCTGGCCTGTACGAACCGCAAGCTGGTGCGGGGCGAACCGATTGAGCCGCGGCGTGTGATTGTGATCATCGGAGACGGCCATGACTCGGCGTCGAAGAAGGGGCTGGATGAAGTGGTCGAGCTGGCGCAGCGGAACCTGGTGACGATCTTCGGGATGAGCACGGTTGCGTTTGGCTTTAAGGCTGAAGGTGAAAAGAACCTGATGCGGCTGGCCGAAGACACGGGGGGGCGGGTGGTGTTTCCGCTCGAAGGGCTTTACAAGGATGTATCCGGGTATCTCTCTACTCCCTCGGATGAAGGCAACTATGCCTTGAAGGTGGGTACGGGGCAATATGCGGCCGAGTTGGCGAAGGGTATGTTCAATGCGGTGGCGGCCATCCAAGGCGAGATCAACACGCAGTACATCATTCGCTATGTGCCGGAGTCGACGGATGACCGAAAATCGTTCCGCAAGATTCGCGTGGAAGTGCCGAATATTCCCGGGTTGAAGATTCGGTACCGATCGGGCTATTATCCGGCCAATCCCTAGGCGATAAGGGGATTAAAGGTGTGATGGATGACGTTTTCTGTGCTCACTCTCGCTTTACCGGGCAGGCCGCTTGAGCCTGCGGGAGTGATCGTCTACGATCAGGACACAGAGAAACTTGGCGTGAAGCTGCGTCGGGACTGGCACTCGATTGCTGCGCCAGACGATGCCGAGATTCTGGCGGGGATGGAAGCGCACCTGAAGCAGCTCTCGATGGAGATGGGTGCGGCTGGGGCGATGGAGTGGCTGGAGTCAACCCTATCGAATGTCCTGCATTTGAGTGAGCGGAGCGAGGTGAAATCGAATGCACTCGACTTTACGCTGCATCAGCTCTACCGGGAACATGTAGCGACTCCTGTTCAGCCTTATGTGACGCACCTGCCGCGCTATGCCTTGCGCTCGGCAGCGGGATCGTTTGGGGAGCAGATTGCAGATCCGAACGAGATCGCTGATTGGGTAGAGGCACCTACTGGGTTGCGGATCTCGAAGGATATGTTTGTCTGCGAGGTGTACGGGCAAAGTATGGAGCCGCTGGTGCCTTCGGGGTCGCTTTGCGTGTTTCGCAAGTTTGGTGCCGGGTCGCGCAACAACAAGCGGGTGCTGGTGGAGGATCGCTCCGAGACGCACAACCGCTATACGCTCAAGGTGTACCAATCGCAGAAGAGTCATGTGAGGGGAGAGTGGGCACACCAGAGCATTGAACTTTCGCCGCTCAACCCGGAGTTTCCTGTGTTGCACCTCGAAGCGGATCAGGACCGGTATGCGGTGCTGGCTGAGTTTGTTTGCCTGCTATAGGGTGCGCTCGTACTGCCAGTCGGTCTGTGGGTCTTCGCCGACCATAAAGACCTTTTCTCCAGATTTAAGAAAGCCCCATTTTTCGTAGAACTTCTGGGCCCGGAAGTTGTTTTCCCAAACGCCGAGAAAGATGTGCTGGTACTGGAGTTGGCGCGCCAGATCGAGAGTGTCCTGCATGAGGTGGTGGGCTGCGCCGGTGCCGATGGCGCGTTGCTCCATGTAGAAGCGGACCAATTCTACGCTTTCTGTGGAGATGCCCAGGAGACGGCTGTAGCCGATGGGGCCTGTTTCATCTTCGAGGATGAGGAAGTGGGAGTTTGGATCTTCGAGTTCAGCCTGCACTTTTTGTGGGGCGTAGGAGGTGTCCAAAAACAGTTCCATGTCGGCATCGGTGCAGGTGCCGACGAAGGTATCAAAGAAGGTTCTGCGACCGATCGTAACGAGAAGAGAAAGGTCGGACGGTGTCGCTATTCGAGCCTGCATAGTGGGTCTCCGATGATAATGCTTTGCCAGGAAAGTACAGGAAGGGCGAGGTAAAAACTTTCTGCCAGATTGCGGCCATTGAGATAGGCCGGGAAGAGAAGGTCGGGGCGGACTGTGGTTGAGAGGAAGGGTTCGTCGATATTGCCCGCGATGCCGCTGACGCCTTCCCAGACATAATCGAGGATCATCGATTGCGGGCTACCGGCGAAGTAGGTGCGCTGATCTTTCCAGTCACCGAGGGTCCAATTGTAGGGAGGCATCTTCAAGGTTCTGCCGTTGGAAGAGACAAACTCCGTAGCGATGGCTCCGGGCAACCACTGCATTCCGCTTTTCCGGCTCTTGCGTCCGCGGTCATTGGAACCCCAACTGGCGTAGCTGATGACGTCTTTCGCTTGCTGGACCACCTCGGGGGAGACATCCATGAGTACCCGATTTTCCGGCAGAACGATGCCTGCATTGCGCAGCCAGGAATTGCCGTCTTCATCATTGTCGGCCTTGAGATCGAGTACGACACGGCCCTGATTTTTGGCAATGCGGCAGCGTTCGACTGAGCGTTTCATATCTTCAAAGCTGTAGCCTGCCAGGCGAGTTACCAGATAGAGGGGGACGGCAGGGTGGGTGAAGGGTTGGTCTTTGCTGCGGAAAAAGGGGTTTTCGATGTGGCCTTCCCGGCGGATGCGGGCTCCGTGGAGTTCCAGGTAGAGGAGGGCCAGTTCGCTGTCGACACTGGCACCATCGTCTTTCGATTGTGCCTGGACGCGGATCGGCAGGCCCTGGGTGAGGACCAGGTAGTAAGTGTCTTCGACACGCCGGGCGCGGCGCAGGCAGTTGGAAATCGGGGTGGCGATTTCGGCCTCATACTTTGCTCTGGTTGTCGTTTCGTTGTCAGTACTAGTAATCCTGCAAATTTGCTGGGGTGAGAGCTTATGCCATTCCGCATAAAAAGCGCCGATGCGGCGGGAGAGGGGCGAGGATTCATTGATGACCAAGGTGACATGACTGGCGTCGACAGCAAAAAGGCTGGAGGTGAATGCGAGGCAGACGATGAGAAATGTCAGCAAGATACATTCATGATGCCCGATATTTGCATCTCAAGGCAAAGCTGATAAGGGCCATAACTAAATGCTATACTTCAGGGTACGCATCTGCATTTATTTGGCTCCTGAAACCCATGGATCTCGATCAACTACATACGTTTCTGGAAATTGTCCGCCTGAAGAGCTTTTCTAAGGCAGCGCAGACCTGTTTTCGCACGCAGCCAGCCATTAGTGCCCAAGTGCGACAACTGGAACAAGAGCTGAACGCGAACCTGTTTGAACGTCTGGGGACCCGGATTGCCTTGACTCCTGCGGGGCGCATTTTTGCAGAGTACTCGGAGCAGATTCTCGATTTGAGAAGGCGGGCTCAGGAGTCGATCCAGGAATTGGAACGGGTGCCTCGCGGAGAACTGATCATCGCGGCGAATGAAGCAACTTGCATTTACGTGCTGCCGGAAGTGTTCAGCGAATACAAGAAGCAGTTTCCGAATGTGCAACTGCACGTGGACCGGAGCTATGGGTCTCGCGTATTGCAGGCGGTGCAGGACAACCTGGCTGACTTCGGCATCACCCAATTGCCGGTGGATGCCAAGAAGTGCCAGATCGTGAAAATCCACTCTGATGAGATTCGGGTGATTGTTCCGGCAAACCATCCGCTGGCTGGCAAACGGCAGGTATTGGCGGCTGATATTGCCCCTTACCAATTGCTGTTGCCGAAGACGGGAACGACGCGGGCCAAGTTGAATTCGTGGGTCGAGTCGGTGGAAGAGCAGTTGCAGGTTTCGATGGAGCTCGATTCGACCGAAATGATCAAGCGCTTTGTCATGGCTGGTTTGGGAATCAGCTTCCTTGCGGCATCGCATTGCCGTGAAGAAGTGGCGGCTGGCAAGCTTGTGACGCTATCACTCGGGCCGGAGCCGATGATTCGCCGGTTGGGATTGATTTATCGCAAAGATAAAGCACTGAGCCGAGCAGCGCTTGGATTTATCCAGGTGATTCTGGATCAGGCTGGTGATAATTTGCGGCCTCTTGGTTTGGTGGGAGTGGGCGATTGAACACGATCAAGCGAACCACAGTCTTTATTGCGATTGGCGACCGGACACAGGTCTTTCGTTCGCCCGATGACATCCCAACTCCGTTGAAGAAGCAGTTGGCGGAGTCGACGCGGGGGATGAACAGCGCCACGATTCTGATTGCTGATCGGGGGGGACGCGAAGAGATTCGAAAGATTCTCAATGGGGAGCCGAGTCCGCTGAAGAGCCGATTGCGTGCGGACTTTTTGAAGAGAAGTATTGGGGAGCGGAGTGTGGCAGCTGCACCGGTAGTTCGCAATAGCTGGCGCGACTGGCGTTGGCGGCAATGGGCGGAGTTGTTGTTGCCTGGGGCAGTGGGTCTGGGGCTTTGGCTGCTGTTTGCGCTGAAGTAGATTTACTGAAATTTCCAGTTGTTGCGGCGATAAGAACAGTGTGACCTTTCTGATGGCCAAACAGCGCACGTTGCACGTGTTTAGCGACAACGGCAAATCGATCCCCGTCTCCCTTCGTGAACGCGATGGCAATGTGGCGGTCTTCGAATCGAGCGAGGCCATTCCGGTTGGAGTTGTGGTGGAGTGGGCTGGGCCCAGTGAGGCAGCACGCGGGAAAGTACTGCATTGTCGGACGATCCCAAAACCTGGGGAAGAGAAGAACCTGCTTGAAATCAGCGTTGAGTTCAAGCCCTAGTGGGCACTCATTGATACCCTGATAGTTGAAATCATGCAGGTAGCTATTTTCGGGGCCGCAGGCCAACTCGGAGTCGAACTCGTTCAGGAATTTCAGAAGCGCGGCCATACCGTGCACAGCTTTCGTCGGGCCGATGTGGACATCACGGATACGGCACAACTAGAGGCGAAGCTGGCGTCGCTTGATATTGACCTGGTGTTGAATTCTGCAGCGTATAACAAGGTCGATATCGCCGAGTCTGAACCCCAGGTGGCCTATGCTGTCAATGGGCTGGCGGTTCGAAATCTGGCTGTGGCCTGCCGGCAACTGGATGCACGGCTCGTACACTTCTCCACCGATTATGTGTTTGATGGGACCGCCGGGCGGCCCTATCGTGAAGAAGATGCGGTGCGTCCGACGAGCGCTTATGGGGTTTCCAAATTAGCCGGTGAATACTATGCGCAGGCCTATTGCGACTCCGCCCTGGTGTTGCGGACCTCAGGAGTGTTTGGCCCGCACGGGGTGAATACGGCTGGGGGTAACTTCATCGAATCGATGTTGCGCCTTGCCTCGAAAGGAGGGCCGCTGCGTATCGTCAACGATCACATTGCATCGCCCACCTATGCGCCGGAACTGGCTCGGGTTACGGCAGAACTGGTGGAGCGCAAGGAGGCCGGTGTGTTTCATGCCGGTGGAGGACAGCCGATTTCGTGGTTCGATTATGCTGGCAAGATTTTCAAGAAAGCCGGGCTTTCGCCTGAGCTGAAGCCGACCAATGAGCGCGAGTACCGTACGGCGGCGCGACGGCCCAAGTATTCGGCGCTGGAGAATGCGCGATTGAATCGTACGGGTATTTTGCCGTTTCCTTCGCTGGACGAGCAGATTGAACGCTACTTCGCGGCCCGCCCGGTTTCGACCAAATAGCGGCTGTAACTCGAGCTTCTCCCTCTGTTAGCGCAAGCGAGGTGTAACCAGAGGTTGTCCCTTTCGCCAAGTGATTTGCAGCAGCGTGGAGTCTAACCACGGCTTCCAATGAACACAGACATCACCTCGATCTAGGGGCGAACGCCAAGCGGCGGTGCGCCAGGGCATGTCTGAAATTTGCAGTGAACCCTCAGGCCGGGGTGGCGTAGTAGCCGCGCCGGGCTTGTACCTTCAGGCTGGAATCTTTGGTTTTGATTTCGACGCGGCGGAAGGCCCCATCTTTTTTGTCATTCGTTGGGGAGTAAGACAAGGCGTACTGGCTGCGCATTTCTTCCTGCAGTTGCTCGAAGGAGCGGTCGAGGCTTCCCCGTTTGGTGACATCGAAGACCCGGCCGCCAGTTTCTCCACTCAAGCGCTTTAGGGAGCCTTCGTCGCTGCCGTACATGGGCTCGTAGTAGAAGAAGCTATAGATCACAGCATCGGAAAGATGGGTTTGTTTGAGTGTTTCAGCGGGCTTGTAGAAGCTTCCCTGGTCGGCCCCGTCGGTAAGCAGCACGATAACCTTGCGGCCGGCTTCGTCCTTAAGTTTCTCTTCGGCGGCCAGATAGATGGCGTCGTACATGCGGGTGCCTCTGGGCGTGGTGGGGACCGGGCCTTGTGTCATGACGCGGGTAGGCCGTTGGCCTTCGACTTTGTTCAAACTGCGCTCGAGCAGGCTGACGGAGGAAGTGAGGTCCTGCATGAGTTCCAGTTCGGAGCCAAAGGTGATGAGGAAAGCGAGGTCTTTGGGGCGGAGCACTTTGCGGAAAAAATCGGCAGCCGCGCGTTTTCCGGTATCGATGACGTTGTACATGGAGCCGGAGATGTCGATCAACAGACCGATGGTGAGCGGCAGGTCGGTGTCGCGCTGGAAGCGATTGATCTCCTGGGGCTTGCCATCCTCAAAGACGGTGAAGTCTTCTTTGGTGAGGTTGCCCACGAGGCCGCCTTGCTTGTTGCGCACGGTGAAGGTGATGTTGACCAATTGCACGTCGACGCGAATGACGGGGTCTTGAGCAAGTGCCAGAGGGGCTGTGGCCAGTGCTGTCAGAATGTTGCGCCGCGTCAAACTATCATGGGTATTCATATGGAAGTTGCTCTCCGCCATCTCCGTCGTCGTGATCCGATCCTTAAACAGATCATCTCTCAAGTTGGGCCTTATACGATGGACCGTCATGCGCCAACCTTCCACGCCCTGGTGCGATCGATCGTCTACCAGCAGTTGAGTGGGAAGGCTGCCGCTACTATTTTCGGACGCTTCCACGCGACGTGTGGGGTACGTATCCTGTCTCCCAAGGCCGTGCTGGCGGTGTCGGAAGCTGAGATGCGAGCAGCGGGGCTGTCTGGCCAAAAGGCAAAGTATGTCAGGGATCTGGCGGAAAAGACAGCGAACGGGGTGGTGCGATTTGGCCGTCACAAGAAGATGACAGACGAAGAGGTGATTGCAGAACTCACTCAAGTGAAGGGGATTGGGGTGTGGACAGTACAGATGTTTTTGATGTTTGCTCTGGAGCGGCCGGATGTCTTTCCGGTGCTTGACCTTGGCGTTCGCAACGGTATGAAGAAGGTCTATGGGTTGAGCAATGAAGCGAAGTATGACGAATACGAAGCGATTGCGGAAACGTGGCGGCCCTGGAGGAGTGTTGCTTCCTGGTACATGTGGCGTAGTTTGGAAATTTGAGGCTTTTGCCTTAGGGGAATGGCAAAAGATCATTGGATAGTATTGAATTATGGGTGAGTCGGGCGATATTACGGAACTGTTGCAGCACTGGCAGCACGGAGATCGGCAAGTTCTCTCCAAGTTGGCGGATGCGATTTATCCGGAACTGCGGATCATTGCGGCAAGCCGACTCAAGGGGCAGGGGCCTGATGCCACCATTGAGCCGACTGATCTACTGCATGAGGCATGGTTGCGGTTGTCACGATCGAAGGGATTGGTGTTTCAGCATCGTGGGCCCTTTTACGCTGCCGTTGCCGTTATCATGCGAAACATTCTGGTGGATCGCGCCAGGGCCAAAAAGGCCGCCAAGCGAACTACGGTTGAGGATTGGCCGGTGGCGATTGCTGCCAGCTCTATCGTGGATGTCATTGAAGTGGATCGTGCGTTGGGGCAATTGGAGTTGGTGTGTGAGCGGCAGGCACGGTTGGTAGAGTTGCGTTACTTTGCTGGATGCACCGCCGATGAGACAGCCGAGGCGCTTGGCGTGTCGCTGGCTACCGTGAAGCGCGACTGGATTGCGGCGCGGATGTTTATCAAGCGGTGCGTTGAGGGGACGAATGTCTAGATGGGATTTGATCACCGACTTGCTGGCTCGCGCTTCGGAGTTGCCTGAAGGGGAACGGGTTGGTTGGTTGCGATCACAGGGTGAGGCGGAGGATGTGATTGAAGAAGTGCTTGCCCTTCTCGCATCCTGGGAAAACGATCCCCACTTTCTGGAGATTGAAGGGGAGATGCCAGAGCAGTTGGGCCCGTGGCGGATTGTACGAGAGTTGGGGCATGGCGGCATGGGGCGGGTCTTTGAGGCGCTGCACACCGATGCGACATTGAACCGGCGGGTGGCGATCAAGGTGATCGGTGCGCGGCGGTTTCATCCGGAGTTGGTGCAAGGCTTCTTGCAGGAGCGGGCGATTCTGGCCCGTCTGGAGCATCCGGGGATTGCCCGGCTCTATGATACGGGGCAGACTCCCAATGGCTTTCCCTATTTCGTCATGGAGTTTGTGGATGGCAAGCCCATACACACCTGGATGGGCGAGAACGCCCCGGCATTGCGGCAACGGGTGGAGATCTTTGTGAAGTTGTGTGAGGCGATCAGCTTTGCGCATCGCAACCTGGTGGTGCATGGGGATTTAAAGCCGGGAAACATTTTTGTGACTGCTGACGGGCAACCGCGCCTGCTTGACTTTGGCATCGCGCGGGTGATGACGGATGACGAGTCGTTGGGCCTACCGATGTTGACACCACATCACGCGAGCCCGGAGCAACTGGCTGGGTTGCCGATTACGACTGCCAGTGATGTGTTTCAGCTGGGATTGCTGTTGCGCGACAACCTTGCCAAACCTGGTGCTGAGCTTGAGGCAGTGATTGCCAAGTGCCTGCGGCAGAGGCCTGAGGGTCGCTACGATTCTGCTGCGGGTGTGGCCGAAGACTTGCGAGCCTGGCTGGAGCACAAGCCTCTGAGCGCCATTGCTCCTTCGTGGCACTATCCTGTCCGAAAAATGATACAGCGTTACCCGCTGGGCGCAGCGCTGGTGTTAGCGGTGATTGTGGGCCTTGCTTCGGTGGCGTGGCAAGCGAATCGGGCGGAACAAGAAAAGCAGCGGGCCATGCGCCAGTTTGAGCAGATTCGGAAGTTTTCGAGATCGATGCTGACAGAGTTCTCCGATTTACCAACGGCGGCTCGAAAGCCGATTGTGGAGCGCACTGCCAGGTTGCTGGATGACTTTGTTGCTAGCAACGAAACAGACCCTGTGCTGCTGCTCGAGCTGGCGGCGTCATGGCGGGCGCTTGCTGCCCTTCAGGGCTTGCCGACGACATCGAATCTGGGGGAGTTTGATGCGGCGGCACGCAGCTATGACAAGGCAATTGCCACCGCGATGAAAGCCCGTCAGGGGGAAGCAAAGATCCGCGCGGCGCTACTGGTGCAGCTCTATGCGGAGGCCTCTCGCGTGCAGATGAATCTGGGGGAGAAGCAGAAGGTTGCAACGCTGACAGGACAGTTGGCGGTGTTTCTGCAAGAGCTGGAAACCTTTGGGCCTTCCCGGTATCTTGCCTATGGTTACAGTGAGCTGGCTTTCTTCAGGTCTCAGAAGAACCGGAAAGAAGGCATGGATTTGTATGCAAAGGCGATCCAGACCCACGATGCGCTGAAAGATCCAGAGCTTGAACAAAAGGCATTTGCGTTGAAGCGATGGGGGGCGTTGTTGCTGGCGGAGCGGCAAATTGAGGCTGGGGCCCAACGTTACCGTGAAGCGTTGGCGATTGAAAGGGCAAGCAGGAAAGGGGATCCTTTTGACATGAGCTTTACGCTCTCTGATCTTGGTCTAGCTTCGCGTCTGCTTCGCCGCTATGACGAAGCAACGGTCCTCTATCAGGAAGCGCTGGCCATTCGACAGAAGACCTATGATCGGGATCCAACCAATATGCGGGCCCTGAATGGTCTGGCTTCCACACACAACTATCTGGGTTGGGTGCATTCTGATGCGGGGCGGCGGGATGATTCAATCCGCCATGCCCGGCTTGCGATTGAGCATTGGCGGTTGGCTGCTGCACCACCGCGCAGCAGCGCCTTTGCCTCTCACAAGATTGTGGAAGGACTTTTTTCGCTGACTCAATTCCTGCGGATGAGGAATGAGAAGGGAGATCGGCAGGAAGCCGAACGAACGCGAGAAGAAGCGAGACAGATCCTGGTACGTTTTCCCAATGAGAGACTGTCGAAAGAGTTTGGTGCTCAGCTCGCTTCGACCATTTCGAAATGAACTGCGGTCGTTGCGTTCATTGCAGAAGTTGCCGCAGGTTCCACCTCTGCGGCCCCCATTGAACCTTAAAATTTGACAAGATATGCGCAGTGGCACTCTTTTTCTTTCTCGCGCTGATTAGTCTTAGTGCAGTCGCGCAGACCCCTGATGCACAGTATTTTGAAACGCAGGTGCGTCCGATCCTGCGCGCTAACTGTTGGGGCTGTCACAGCGAAGCCAATACGACCAGCGGCCTGTCTTTGCAAACCCGTGAGTCCATCTTGCGCGGAGGTAACCGTGGTGCCTCGGTGGAGATCATTCTCAATGCGGCCAGGCATGTGGGCGATCTCAAGATGCCGCCCAACAAGAAGTTGACGGCAGAGCAAGTGGGGACGATTGAGAAGTGGGTTGCAGCCGGGATGCCGGTGCCTGAGAATCTGGCGAAGTCGAAGCGGCCTGGTTCGCAGCATTGGGCGTTTCAACCTTTGGTTCGTGCTGCTCTTCCTGTTGTCGCCAACAAGAGTTGGCCGCGGAATCCGATCGATTCGTTCATCCTCGCCCGCATGGAAGCCAATCAACTGGAACCCTCGCCAGAGGCCAGCAGGGCCACGTTGCTGCGTCGGGCCAGTTTAGATCTAACGGGGCTGCCCCCAACGATGGCTGAGCTGAATCGATTCCTCGCTGACCCGAGCCCTGATGCCTATGAGAAGGAAGTGGATCGGCTGCTGGCCTCGCCGCATTACGGCGAGAAGTGGGGCCGCAACTGGCTGGATATCGCGCGCTATGCCGATTCGGATGGCTACACGATTGATGCGCCGCGAGACATCTGGATGTACCGCGACTGGGTGATTGAAGCTGTGAATCGTGACATGCCCTTCAATCAATTTGTGGTGGAGCAGATTGCCGGAGACCTGCTGCCCAAGCCGACAACATCGCAATTGATCGCGACCGGGTTTCATCGCAACACCACTTCGAATTATGAAGGTGGCATCGATTTTGAACAGTACCGCGTAGAAGCTGTGGCGGATCGTGTTGCCACTACGGGAGCTGCTTTCCTTGGGCTCACGCTGGGCTGTGCCCGTTGCCATGACCACAAGTACGATCCTGTTTCGCAGCGGGAGTATTATCAGCTTTTCGCCTTCTTTAACAACGTGGATGAAGTGGATAAAGAAGCGGAGCGCAAGTTCTTCAACAAGCCGTTTTTAGAGATTGGCAGCGAAGCTGAAAAGGCTGAATTTGCTGCGTGGCAGGCGAAGATCATCAATGCCGAAGAGCGGATGCGGAAGCGGCTCGAGACGTTATCTGGTGATCAAAGCAAAGACGAGATTCTGTTGGCGGTAGAGAAAGAACTGCGCGACTTGCGGGCGGCCAAGCCGAAGCTGCCTCGCACGATGATCATGCGCGACTTGCCGACCCCGCGCCCAGCCTACATCCATCTGGGTGGAGACTTCATGCGTAAGGGGGCACCGGTAGAGCCCGGTGTGCTTTCGATTCTTCCGCCTTTGCGGCCCGGTGTCACCCTGAACCGTCTGGCTCTGGCCGAATGGCTTGTGGACCCCAAGCATCCGTTGACGCCGCGAGTGACGGTGAACCGCATCTGGCAGGCCTACTTTGGACGCGGCATCGTTGACAGCGAAAGTGATTTTGGCACGCAAGGCGACAAGCCCACGCACCCGGAATTGCTGGACTGGCTGGGGCTTGAGTTCATGCAGAAGGGTTGGAGCCAGAAGGCGCTGCACCGGCTGATCGTCACTTCTGCCACCTACCGGCAATCCTCGACAGCGACGGGGGCGGACCCTGAGAACCGTTTCTTCTCGCGCCAGAACCGCTTGCGTCTCGATGCGGAAATTATTCGTGATGCTTCGCTGGTGGTGAGTGGCTTGTTTGCGCCGAAGGTGGGTGGGCAGAGCGTCTATCCTCCGCAGCCCGCGGGTGTCTACCAAGTGACTCAAGTGCGCCGCGAATGGAAGACTTCGACGGGTGAAGATCGCTACCGCCGCGGCATGTATACGTTCTTCCAGCGCTCGGCTCCGCACCCCAGCCTGATTGTTTTTGATGCGCCCGATTCCTCGGTAGCCTGTACGCGCCGCAATCGGTCTAACACCCCACTACAGGCCCTGACCCAGTTGAACGATGAGACCACGACGGAGTTTTCTGAGGCTCTTGCCAAGCGCATGATTGCCGGCGGAGCTTCTGATGCCGCAAGGCTTGCTGCCGGATACCAGATCGCGCTCAGCCGTGCGCCACGCCCTGAAGAGATGCAGCGCATGCAGCGCTTCATAGGCGTACAACGGGATTCTCAACAGGACCCCTGGCTTGCTGTGGCTCGCGTACTGCTGAACCTTGATGAATTTCTGACACGACCATGAACCCACTGCTGCAACAAACCCGCCGACACTTCTTCAAGGCTTCCAGTCTGAGCCTCGCCGCGAGCTATTTGAATGGTGCGACGCGACATCATGAAGCCAAGATTGACCACGTCATCTATTTGTTTCAGGCCGGTGGGCCCAGCCAGTTGGAACTGTTCGACTACAAGCCCGAGCTGGTGAAGTATGACGGCAAGACGGCTCCCGATGAGCTGCTCAAGGGCAAGCGCTTTGCCTTCATGGATACGTTCTCCAAAGAACCACCGAAGATGCTGGGCACTCGTCGTCAATTCAAACAAAGTGGCAATGCGGGGATGTACTTTTCAGAACTGGTGCCCAATATTGCGACGGTTGCCGATGAGCTGACGATGTTCCACGGAGTATCGACGGACAACTTCAATCACGGCCCTGCCAAGCTGTTTACCAACACGGGTTCGGTGCGCGCGGGAAGGCCGAGTATCGGCTCCTGGGTGACTTATGGCTTGGGAAGTGAATCGAAGGATTTGCCCGGGTTTGTGGTGTTGCAATCCGGCCCGCGTGGCCCGCGTGGCGGGGCGCAGCTTTGGTCGAGCGGGTTTCTCCCCACGAGTTTTCAGGGAGTGCCGTTTCGCTCGACGGGTGATCCCATTCTCAACTTGTCGACGCCAAAAAACGTGACGGCCGACCAGCAGCGCCAAACCATTGAAGCCTTGCGCGACCTCAACGCACTCGAGAAGAACTTCACCGGGGATGCCGAAATCGACACGCGCATTTCACAATACGAGATGGCATTTCGGATGCAGACCTCAGGGCCTGAGCTGATCAATTTTGGGCAGGAATCGCCAGAGACGATCGCGATGTATGGAGCCAAGCCCGGTGCCCCCGAGCATGCCTTTGCCAATAACTGCCTGCTGGCCCGTCGTCTGGTGGAGCGCGGTGTTCGCTTCGTGCAGCTTTACCACACGGATTGGGACCATCATGACGATCTCACCAAGCCGCTGGATCAAGTGACGCGTGAAATCGATCAGGCGACGGCAGCCCTCATCAAGGATCTCAAGCAGCGTGGGTTGCTGGAGCGGACCCTGGTGATCTGGGGCGGGGAATTTGGCCGCACCCCGATGGGCGAGGTGCGCGAGAAGGGCAAGATTGGACGCAATCATCACATTGATGCGTACTCCCTGTTTATGGCCGGCGGCGGGCTGAAGCGTGGGGCCATTATTGGTGGCACCGATGAGCTGGGCTTCTCGCCATCGGGTGGCCCACTGCACGTGCATGATATTCAAGCAACCCTGATGCATCTTCTCGGTATCGATCACAAGAAGCTCACTTACCGCTATCAGGGTCGTGACTTCCGGTTGACCGATGTTGCCGGTGAAGTCGTGCATCGGGCGTTGGCCTGAACGACTACACTGAAAAGATATGGCTCAAAAATCCTACCCGGCCCCGCCGCCGATGTCGATCGACGTCAACAAGAAATACGTAGCAACGTTCGATACGACGAAAGGCAAAATTGTTGTGGAGCTCAAACCGAAGAACGCTCCCAATACGGTCAATAACTTCGTTTATCTTGCGAGCGAAGGTTTCTACAATGGCACCTTCTTCCACCGCGTGATCAAAGACTTCATGGTGCAGGGTGGCGACCCGGAAGGCACCGGTCGTGGTGGCCCTGGTTATCGCTTCCCGGATGAATTTGCTGGCAATGAATGGCTGCGCCATCAGGTGGGCAGCTTGTCGATGGCCAATGCCGGCCCCAACACCAATGGCAGCCAGTTCTTCATCACACACATTAAGACCGATTGGCTTGACGGCAAGCACACGGTGTTTGGTCAGGTGACGGAAGGCCAGTCTGTAGTGGACTCGATCGCGCAAGGCGATGTGCTCAACAGTCTGACGATCGAAGTTTCTTAGTGATGATGCCCGGCTTGGGGATCACGGCCGCGCACACGGTCATACATGTGTCGTTGGTTGGTGGTTCCCAGGCTGGTGTTGTACAAGCTGTCGTGGCCCAGAGCTTGCCGTAGGTCTTCGAGAAACTCATGCATCTCGCGAAGCTGTTCGGCTAAGGCTGGTTCCTTGACCCCTGTTGGGGTAATGAAAAACATTTGATAGCCACCGTGGGTGAGTTCACCGATCTCGTGGCCGACCACCACTCCCGCCCGTTCGATTTCTACCTTTGCGCCCTGCTCCACCAGAACTGCAGCGCAACCCTTGCGCATGATGACCGCTTTGCCTGAATTCTTTTTGGCAACGGCAACTCCAAGCTGCTTGAGCGTCTCGAGCTTTTCATCAAATCCGATTTCACGTGGCTTTTCCCGGCGGAAGAACATACTCTCAGTGTACCGTGAGGATATGAGCTTCCTCGACAATCTCGAGAACAACCTGAAGGCGCTGGAGTCGCGCGAAGAAAAAGACCCCGCCAAACAAAAGGAAGAACAGGCGCGGCGCGAGGCCGAGCGGCAGGCTGCACTGGCAGCAGCACCCATTGCTGCAGCGCTGAAAACAGGCCCTTTCACGGAGAAGCTCTTGACGGCCTGCCGCGTGATCGGCCATCAGCAGCGGACGATGGTGCGCTTTACCTGGCTCGATTCCACGTTGCGGCTGGAAGCAAAAGAACGCCGCCTCGACCTGAAGCCATTGGCTCAGGGTGTCGAGGCGACGTTCTATTTAGACCAATTGGAAACAGCGCGGCAAATGCTGACGCTGGAGGAAGACGCCGAAGAACTAGCCAAACAATGGCTTAGTGCTTAGCTTCATGGCCTGCTGCGGGAGCAGCACCGTGCCCGGCTTCATGCTGGGCTGCGCCATGGGAAGCTTCATGCAGTTCATAGGGACGTGACGGGATCGTCGAGTACACGTAAAGGAAAACAGTCACTGCGATTGTACCGATTACCAGGGGGCCAACCAGAAACTTCTTCTCCTGATCGGTGTACGCATTTGAGCTGTGTGAATTTGCTGCCATAATCCCAAGTTAAACTAAAAGTTCCCTCTTGTGATAACGCTCCAGAATCAATTCGAGCAAAACTTCGTCACCACCTCGGTGGACTACGTCTTTAACTGGGCTCGCAAATCTGCGATTTGGCCGCTCAGCTTTGGTCTTGCCTGCTGTGCGATCGAGATGATTGCCAGCACCACGGGCCGCTTTGACATGGCCCGCTTTGGTGCCGAAGTTTTTCGCCCTTCTCCCCGCCAGGCCGATCTGATGATCGTTGCCGGCACCGTCAGCCTGAAGATGGCCCCCGTCATCAAACGCATTTACGATCAAATGCCCGAGCCCAAGTGGGTGATTTCGATGGGTGCCTGCTCCAGCGTGGGCGGACCCTTCAACACCTACTCTGTGCTGCAGGGCGTCGACAAAATTATTCCCGTCGACGTTTACATCACCGGTTGCCCACCGCGCCCGGAGAACCTGTTTTATGGGCTCATGAAGTTGCAGGACAAAATTGACCAGATGCACACGCTCACTCGCAAGCCGACCCATGTCCGACTGAATGCCGACATGCTGGCTGATTTTGAGAAGCGCGTGAACCTCATTCAAATCGGATGATTCACGCTCCTCCACTCAAAGAACTTGCGGATATCGAACACGGCTTCGGAACTGCTGCTGACGGAGCCTGGGTCACCGACGAGGCACATGCCTGGCTGAAGCAGATTCACTCGGGCAAGATTGTGCGTAGCAAGTCGAGCGGGTTGCAGGGTGAAGCCGATGCTCTGATTACCACTGCTCCTGAGTTGTGGGTCTCGGTTCGGACTGCCGACTGCCTTCCAATTTTGCTGGCTGATGCGGAGGCGCGAATTGTGGCTGCGGTGCATGCTGGCTGGCGAGGCACTGTGGAGCAAATTGCGGCAGAGACCGTGCAGCAGATGGTAGAGCTTGGCGCACACCTGTCCAGTATTCGGGCGGCGATTGGCCCTGGGATCGGGCTTTGTTGCTTTGAGGTGGGCCCGGAAGTTTCCCCTCACTTCGGGGCCGAAGGCAAGACCTGTGTGGATCTGGCCGAAGCCAACGAGCGGCAGCTTCTTGATTCAGGTCTCGATCTTGATAATATTTGGATCTCGAAGCAATGCACCAAATGCAATCCCGACCTGTTTCACTCCTATCGGAGAGACGCTGAGTCAGCGGGCAGAATGGTCAGCGCGATCCGAATCATTTGACACCATGTCCCAACAAGTAACCGTATTGCTGCAACAGTGGCGAGAAGGCGATAACGCTGCGCTTGATCTTTTGACTCCTATCGTCTACGACGAATTGCGGCGGCTCGCTGCCAGTTACCTGCGCCGGGAGCGTGAGGGCCACACCCTGCAGCCTACAGCGCTGCTGCACGAAGCCTATGTGAAGCTGGCCAATCAGTCGAATCAGGATTGGAAAGACAGGGCACATTTCTTTGGAGTTGCCGCTCACCTGATGCGGCAGATTCTGGTGGACCACGCGCGGGGCCGCAATCGGGAAAAGCGTGGCGCCGGGGCCAACAAGGTGCAGATCAACGAAGCCCTCGATGCCTCGCAGGAGCGGCCTGAAATTCTTGTCGAGCTCGATGATGCATTGAACGAATTGGCCAAGTTTGATGAGCGCAAAGCCAAGGTGGTGGAGATGCGCTTCTTTGCCGGCATGAGCATTGAAGAAACAGCTGAGGCGCTGAACATCAGCGTCGCAACTGTCGGCCGCGAACAACGCATGGCAGAGGCCTGGTTGGGGCGGTTTATGAATCCAGACAAGGCCTGACGATGCTGACGCGCTGTGGACCTTACCGCATCACTTCGCTGATCGGAGAAGGTGGAATGGGGGCGGTTTACGAAGCCGTTCGTGATGATGGTCAGTTTGAGCAAAAGGTAGCCATCAAAGTGTTGCGGCCCAGCATTGGCGATCCTGAACACCTGCTGAATGAGCGCAAAATTCTGGCGCAACTCAAGCATCCATATATTGCGCAATTGATCGATGGCGGGCAGGTAGATGGGCTCAACTACATTGTGATGGAACTGGTAGACGGCCAGCCGCTGGACGTCTACGCCAGAAAGTTCCGCCTCGGCTTGCGCGACCGACTGCAACTGATGATCAAGGTGTGTGAGGCAGTGCAATGTGCCCATGCCAACCTGATCGTCCATCGAGATTTGAAGCCAGCTAACATTCTTGTCACCAGTGAAGGAAACCCGAAGCTGCTCGACTTCGGCGTAGCTCGACCGGAGCACACGATGCAAACGAATCTTGCCATGCTGACTCCGCGCTATGCCAGCCCGGAGCAGTTGAGCGGTGCCATGGTCACTGTGGCCTCCGATGTTTACTCTCTCGGAGTTGTGCTTGGCGAATTGCTCGAAGGGTATCGGATGCCCAAGGATCTATCCACCGTGCTGGCGATGGCGTTGCGTCTGGAGCCACAACGCCGCTACGGTTCGGTCTCGCAGTTTGCCGAGGATATCCAGCGGTTCCTGGATGGGCAGATGGTCATCGCCAGTCCTGACACTTGGAATTACCGTGCTACCGTTTTCGCCCGAAGAAACCCCTTTTCTGTCCTGCTGGGGGCCATGGTGCTCCTGGTGGTGGTCAGTGGTGCAGTGATGGTCTGGAGGCAAGGTCGCATCGCAAAGCGGCGATTCGATGAAGTGCACGGGCTGGTAGGCAGCATGTTCAATGAGATGCAAACCGAGGCGGGCCGTTTGGTAGGCTCGGCCCAGTTGCGCCGACTCTTGACCGAGAAAGCGATCACTTATCTGGCTCGTCTGGAAGAAGATTCAAGCGGGGACCGCGCCTTGGCGCAGGAGATTGCCAGCGCTTATCACGAGATTGCAGACAGCCAGGGGCATCGCCGCAGGCAAAACCTGGGCTTGTATCAGGAGTCGCTGGAGAACCACTGGAAGGGTATCGAAATCGAAAAGCGTCTGCTAGCCAGCGACCCAAACAACCGCCAACTGTTGTCGCAAATGACCAGAGGCTACGCGCACCTGGCCGAGCTCTACCTGGCGCGAGGAGACTCGGAAAAAGCGAACGAGCTGGGGACGCTTGCCGTCTCCATGGGAGACCGGGCCACAGTGCGAGCTGCCATCGATGCTCGCTTCTCGTTGGCTCGAATCCTGCATGTTGAGGGGAAGCTGGAAGAGGCACTCCGGTTATTGCAAGATGCCCTCGCCAAGGCGAAAGCGCTGCAGGATCCGCGTCTGGAACGCATCACTCTGAGATGGGCTCTCGATCAAACACCGTTTCTCGGCCTCTCTGATCTAACCCACGATTACAATGAGCGGATTGCAGCGTTACACGCCAAGACGGAAATGCAAGGCGACGACTTGGCGATGCTTTATGAATCCTACCGGCGGCGCGGCACGGCATTGTCTCTTGCGAATGACCCCTCCGACGAACGCCACTGCGAAGCCGTGCCGTGGTTGAGCAAGGCTGCTGCAGGCCAGGTGGATGTTTTGAGGCAAGACCCGCGTTCCATCAATCGCATGATTACCGCTACAAGCACTCATGAGTTTCTCTCGGCCGCACAGGCCCAATGCGGACTTCCCGAGGCAATTGATTCGGTGCGCCAAGCCCATGCGATCTTCAATCGCGGCAAGCGCCGGGAGAACCCAACGATCGACTTCCATCTTGCATTTGCATATTTCCACCTCAAACAATACAAAGAGGCAGAAGCAGTGATTGCCCGAGTGTCCCATGCTTTTGCGCCAATGCTCGAGCTGAAGGCAGAGTTATTCCTGATGAGGAATCAGAAGGCTCAAGCGCGAGCTGTTCTTGCCGAGGCCCGGGCTGCGCGCCAAAAGGAACTCGCCCTGCGTAATCCCGAATGGTATTTGAATCGTTTTCGCCTGGCAAGAAATCATGCACTCGCTCTTCGCGCGGGAGACCGCACCACAGGCCTTCGAGAGGACGGGCTACGGCTTCTTCAGGTATTTCCTGAGGATGGTGTGATGCCCACGATTCTCAAGTTGAGAAAGGAACTTTCGAACTGATGACCCCTGAGCGCTGGCGTCAAATTGAGGCGGTATTTCAAGAGGCTGCGGATCTCGAAGATCAGGCTCGCTATGAATACCTGAAAACGGCATGTGCAGGCGATGAGGATCTGCTTGCCGAAGTGCAGTCTTTGCTGGCCTCAGAAGGAATCAGCTTTGCTGCACCTGCCCTGGAGCAAGTGGCACAAGCGGTGTCCGGCCTGGCAAGCCTGGAGGGCCAGCGCATTGGTGCCTATGAAGTGATCGGGCCGATTGGCGAGGGGGGCATGGGCACCGTCTATAAGGCGAAGCGTGCCGATGGACAGTTTGAGCAGGAAGTCGCCATCAAGATCATTCGTGCCGGTGCTTCCAGTCCACTTCATGCGCGGCGGTTTCTCGAAGAGCGGAGTTTGCTCGCGCAGTTGCAGCATCCGCACATCGCCCGTTTGATCGACGGCGGAGAACACGCAGGCATCCCCTACATCGTCATGGAGTTGATTGACGGCTTGCCCATTGATGCTTATTGCAAACAGTGGAGCTTGAGTGTCAGGGAGCGGCTTGAATTGTTTCTGCTGGTCTGCGATGCCGTGCAGTATGCGCATGCTGCACTGATTGTCCATCGCGACCTCAAGCCCTCCAATATTCTCGTCACTGCGGAGGGGACGCCCAAGCTACTCGATTTCGGGATTGCCAAATTGATTACCGAGGGCCGTGAATCGACACAAACCGGTTGGATGATGACGCCCGACTATGCCAGCCCGGAGCAAGTGCGCGGCGAATCGATTACCGTTGCCAGTGACGTGTACTCCCTGGGCATCGTCTTGTACGAGATATTGACCGGAGAGCGGCCCTACAAGTTGAAGAGCTATGCGCCGGCAGAGATCCAGCAACTGGTTTGTACGACTGAGATCAACCCGCCGTCTCATCAACTCACGGGAGAATCGCGCCTTCGCAAACAGATTGAAGGTGACCTCGACAACATCCTGCTGATGGCCTTGCGTAAGGAAGCCGGTCGACGCTATGGCTCGGTTGCCCAGTTTGCGGAGGACATCCGACGCCATCTGGCCGGAGAAACGGTGATTGCCCGGCCCGATACATTTGGCTACCGCTGGTCAAAGTACTTGCGGCGCAACCGGGTTCCGCTTGTGCTGGCAACGTCGCTTGTCCTGGCTATTTTCACGGGTGCCGGCCTGACGGTCAGGGAGGGGCTCCGTGCCCAATGTCGCTTTGATGAAGTCAGAAGTCTCGCCAATAGTTTGCTGACCGAGATTGATCCGGAGGCGGCAAAGCTTCTGGGCTCCATCAAGATGCGCAAGCTGCTGATGGAAAAGTCGCTGGGTTACCTGGACCGTCTTGCGCAGGAAGCAGGCTCGGATGTGGAACTGCAGAAAGAACTTGCCCGCACCTACCACCGGGTTGGCGATATCCAGGGGCATTCGCGAAGCGACAACCTCGGGCTCTTTAACGAATCTCTCGAGAGTCACACCAAGGCCATTCAGATCGAAGAGCCCTTGCTGCGGCGCTTCCCAAATGATTCGGCGATTAAGAAGAGCCTGGCAATGGGTTATGCCCATGTGGGGGATTTGTACTCGCGCCGAGGTGGTGCCAGCATCGCAGAGCGCTTCATGCAGAAGGCTTATGCTTTGGCCGAAAAGACCGACCCAAATACGTATGTTGACGTACGGCTTTCCATCAACAAAGCCAATTTTCTCGACGGCAAGTTCGAAGAATCATTGCGATTCAGCCGTGAGGCTCTCGAAGTTGCGGAAGCGCTGCCTGACCCCACAAGAGCGGTCGCGACGCTTTCGTATGCCAGTGAATCGGCCAAGCAATTGGGAGATTTTGCGCTCAGCCGATCCTACCTCGACCACGCCATTGCCCTCATCGAGGCTCGAGCCAAGAAGACAGAGCTGCGCCATGACGAAATGCGCCGTCTGGCAATTCTCCACTCAGAGCGAGGCTCTTTGCTGGTAGATCTAGATACCCCGAATGACATGAAACCTTGTCAGGCGATTGACGAGCTCAGCGAAAGTGCAACCTCGCAAGAACGGTTCTTCCGTGACGCCGGAAGCAAGGATGTCAATAGCTTCGTCTATTTGACTTCAACCCTGCAGGAGAAGGCCATGGCTGAGGCACTTTGTGGCAAAGTGCAAGCCATTCAGACAGCAGCACGTGCCAAAGAGATCTATCTCGGCGCGACAATGCATCCGAATCCGAATCTCAATCTCTATCTTGGAATTGCGAATTACTACGTCGGCTCCAAGACCACTGCCGAAAGCTTGCTGGCTCCCCTTTCCGCCAATGAGCTGACTGCGGTGGAATATCGGGCTCTGATGGCCGCAGATCGGGGGGATCTCCCGACAGCACGCAGAATGCTTGCCGAAGCGCGGACACTGCGCAAAGAAATCATTCCGAAACAGACCGCCGAAAGGAACACAGAGCGATACCGCCAGGCACTCAATTGTGTCCGCGCGATCACGGTTGGCGACACCACTGCGGGATTACGCGAGTACGGCCTGGAGATGCTCAGCGTCTTTCCGCAGAAGGGCACTGCTGCATCCATCGAAAAGCTGCGCCAGCAGCTTTCTCAAAAATAGAACTTCAACGCGAACTGCACGATCCTCGATTGGATCGTATTCGCATTCATCCGACCAAAGCCGCCTGTCACGTTGAGGGAGCGGGCAACGCAAGCCGGGCTCAGTGATCCGGTCTGATTCGCTGCGCCGAGTTCGGGTGCGTTGGCGGGGCAGCCTACCCCGTTGGCTCCCGGGCCCGGCAGGGCGGCAATGGCTGTGTCCACAGGTACACCGTTAAACTTGGCCACCACAGCATCCCACACCCCAGGGGCCCGCAGATTCGCAAAGCGATTCTGAACATTGGGTACGGTGTTGAAGTTCGGCGAGGTGCCTGTGGTGAGCGGGTTCTGTGCTGCACCTGTCAAGACGCCGGTGATATTGGGATTCGGCGAGTAGTTCTTCATGTTGAGCACATTGAAGACTTCGGCTCGCAGCTCGAAGTACCGCCGCCGGTTCTCAAAGGGAGTGATGCGCTTGAAGACGCTCATGTCGAGCGTACGCACCCACGGGAAGTAGGCGTCCAGGTTGCGCGGAGCATTGCCATAACGGCCCGGCTCAGGGACTGCAAAGGCCCGTGGGTTGATGTAGGGCACACCGCGCCAGGCATTCTCGCGGGTCCAATCCGGGTTCACCAGGGGCACTCCGCTGATCATGTCAGGCCGTTGCGCACCACCGGGAGTGCCGAGGTCGAACGCATTGCCAATACCGAGCGGCACGGCAAGGGGAAAGCCGCTGCGGAGCCGACCCAGACCGTTCACATTCCAGCCGCCAATGATGTGGTCTTTCCAGCCGCCTCCGGCAAAGAACTTGCGGCCTCGGCCGAAGGGCAGGTCGTAGAGCGCCGTCATGTTGATGATGTGCGGCGTATTGGTGGCCCCTACGCTCTTGTCGTTCCTGGTGTTGTAAGCGTCCTGGGCGCGCAGTAACGGAATGTCGAGCGATGAGTTGTTGAAGGAATTGTTGGGGATGGGAAAGCGAATGCCACCCGAGCTGTCATCGAGATTCTTCGAGAAGGCATAGTTGAAGCGGAACTGTAGGCCACTCGAGAATCGCCGCTCGATCTCGGCAACAAAGGCATGGTAGCTGCTGCTGGTATTGGTGGGGTCGAGGACAAAGATACCGCTGCCGAGGCGGCCCGCGAAGCCCGGCACCGGCAATTGGCCGGTGAACTGGTCAAGACGGTTAATGCTATAGCTCGGGCCAAAGAGATTGCGCCCAATTGAACCTTGATAACCGAGACGCATCACGGTATCGCTTCTTTGACCAATCCCGTATTCGATCTGGGCCGAGAAGTTATGAACAGTGGGTAAGCGGTAGTCATCATTGCGAACAACGCCAGTGGATTGGTAGAGGACATTGGCTCTGGGTGTTCCCAGGGCGTTACTGCCTGCGCGGTCGCCGGGTCGAATGACGCCGCTTGGCGGGATCTGAAACAGCGTCGAGTCAGAGGCCAGCACCGGATTGTTGAAGCCAAATTGCATCGGCAAGGCGGGCTGGTTGCAGCGTGCGAGCCCGCAGGTAGGCACGTTGCTCGGTGAAGGGATATCGTTTGAGCCGAGGACGTAGCTGATCTGGCGGTACCCGGTGCCGGTCTGCGAGCCGAGGTTGGGTACGGGTTCGCGGTCATTGCCCATCAGCACACCATGCGTCATTCCGTAGCCGCCACGAAGGACGAAGTTCTTACGTTCATTCCACGAAGTGTTGGGCGTCCAGGCAAAGCCGACACGTGGTTCGAAGACATCCTTCACTGCGGGCGAGACATATCTCGAGCGGTCAGAGAGTCCTGCGTATTCAAACACCGGGCCTGGCAGAGGGCGACCACTCCGGTCGAGGACAAAGGGATTGTCTTCGAGGCGATTCATGTTCAGTAAGCCCTGGCGATCAAACTTCTCCCAGCGCGGAGATTGGTATTGATACCTGACGCCGAGATTCAAAGTGAGATGCGAAGTCACGCGCCAGTCGTTCTGCACATAGCCCCCGACGTTGGCCCAACGATAGTAATAAGGCACGGAGAGATTCTCCGTCTGCACCTGCACGCCGGTTGGTACGCCGAGCAGAAAACTCGCCAGCCGGTCTCCACCGGTGACTGCAGCGGCGCAATTGGGCGCTATTCCCGCCAGCGGATTCACGCTGCAATTCTGCTCTGCGGTTTGGGCCCTGTCCCAGAAGAACCGTCCACCCGCCAGTGAGCCGACGCCCAGGGCTGATTGATTCAACTGCAAGTGGCTCGCCGCAAACCCCAGCTTCCAGGTCATCTTGCCGCGAACCAGCGAAAAATCATTGGTCACCGAATAGCTGTGTTCTTTGTTCTTGCCCACGTCTTGTGGTGAATTGAAACCAAGCGTACCGATGGCCGCGCCGCTCTGTTGGCCGCTGACGCCAAAGGGAGCGCCGGCATCGAAGAATCTCGCCATGCCGTACCCAATCAGATTGACTGTACCTGCCCCAGCTCCCCCTGTGTTGAGGTACTTCGACGTGAAATCCTCCTGCAGCAAGGGCTCGGGAAAGCCGCGCTCGAATTTGCCGTACACATAATTCGCACGGAACTCGTTGGTCATGCTGCTACCGATGGTGGACGTCAAGCCGAGCAACAACTGTCGCGAGTTGTTGGCATCGCTGATCAAGCCGTGCTGGATGGTGTCGCGTTCCTGCCGGTTGCCGAACTGGGGTTGTTCGGTCCAGCGGCCGGTAAACCGGTGCTTCTCACTCACGTTGTGATCGATCTTGACGGTGTAGCGGTCGTCATTGAAACGGGTCTGACGGAAGTAGGTGTAGTTGGCGCCCAGCAGATCGCGAATTAAATTGGCGTTCGTGATGTTGGGCTGTGGATACAACTCACGGGCAATGCGTTGGGCGGCCGGGTTGATCAAGCTTTGCCCCAACTCATTCACCAGGACACGGCCTCGGCGGGCAGGGTCTGGGTCATTCGGATTGAAGAGAGGGAACTGCCGGAACTGGTAGGTGAAGTTTGTCGCACTGGCCGGGAGTGCGGGGTTAAAAGCTGGATTGTTGCGCAAAGCCAGTGCACCGTCACCTTGCCGAACGAACTGGTTATAAAGCAGCGCACTGGGCTCTGATCTGACGCTGCCATCCGCATTGCGGAAGTAGACCAACGACTGCGAGAAGTCGCCAGCGATTTCCCGTTCGGTGGGGACACGAATGTTGGTGGCCCCACCAGGGTTGGATGCCACCTGCCGCGTCGGCTCATAGCTGAACATGAAGAAGGTTTTGTCCTTGCCGTTGTAGATCTTTGGAATCTTTACCGGGCCCGTCAGCACTGCCCCAAGCTGCTGCCGCCGCAAGGGAGGACGGTTGTCGAAATTGGTGACGGGGCTGCGCTGGGAATCAAATGGCGTAGCCGTAAACGCTTTCTGGCGATGAAACCAGAAGCCGGTGCCGTGAAATTCATTGCTACCCGATTTCGTGGTTTGCTGGATGATCGCCCCACCCGCCTGGGCATATTGTGCCGAGTAGTTGGACTGCTGCACGCTGAATTCCTGAATGGTATCGGGTGAGAACGAAACGCTCATGCGACCCAACGCGATGGAGGTGACGTTGGCGCCGTCAGCCTGAAACTGTGTGGAGCCGACGCGGCTGCCGTTGATGGAAAGCTCGCGCCCCGGCACTGGCTCGTTGGTCGTAAACTCACTGATCTCAGTTCCCGCACTGCCAGCCACTCCTGGGAGCGTGAGCGCCAGCTCCAGCGTGTTGCGGCCATTCAGGGGTAGCTCGTTGATGGTGCGTTGGTCGACGGTCTGCTGGAGAGCCCCCGAGGAAGTTTGTACCAGCGGGGCCGCGCCGGTGACTTCAATCGAGGTCGATACATCGCCCGTTTTCAAGTTGATGTTGACGGTGGTGACATTGGACGTGTCTACCTTGACCTTGTTCACGATCGTTTTTTGAAAGCCCTGAAATTCCGCAACCACATTGAAGACCACCGGTCGCAAGGGAGGGGAAGTGAAGCCGCCATCTCCAGCCGTGATCACTTCCACCTTGGCATTGGTTCCGATATCAGTGATAGTGACTTTCGCCCCAGGGACGGCAGCGCCGCTTGGGTCGGTTACGATTCCACGGATGGAACCAAAGTTAGATTGCGCCGAAAGCGGAAGCAGTGCGCAGAAGACCGATACGAGCACGGGAAACAATTTCATGATTTGACCTCGCCTGAAACTGTCCCTTATTGTACGGCATGTTTGCATAAAAATGAATCGGTTCATGATTAACTTTGGTCAACTGGAAACGGCACTCAGGAACGATGTGCCGCTCGCACAGGAGACCCCGAAATTCTCAGCCACGGTTTGGCCGATATCGGCTAGAGAGTCCCGGGTGCCGAGTGCAGTTCCCGCGGGTGCGGAAGGTGTGTAGGCGAGCAGCGGGACATACTCACGGCTATGGTCTGTTGAGGCCGTGGTGGGGTCGCAGCCATGATCGGCTGTCAGCACCAGTAAGTCGTCGGGCCGCAAGGCAGCCAGTAATTCCGGCAGTGCTGCATCGGCTGCCTCAAGCGCCGCCGCATAGCCTTCTACATTGTTGCGATGCCCATAGAGCGAATCGAAATCGACAAGGTTGGTGAAGACCAGTCCGCGATCAAAGTCCTTGAGCGTAGCAATGGTCTTGGCTAGCCCCTCGGCGTTGTTCTTCGTCTTGTCGTAGCTGCGAATTCCGCGGCCGAGGAAGATGTCAAAGATCTTCCCCACGCTGTGCACGGGCACATTGGCGCGATCCAGCTCGTCGAGCAGCATCCGCGGTGGTGCCACGGCATAGTCTTTCCGATTGGCGGTGCGAGTGTAGTGGCCGCTGGTGCCGGTGAAGGGTCTGGCAATAACGCGCCCCACTTCGAGCGGCCCACTCAACAACTTTCTAGCTGCCTCGCAAATCCTGTACAGCTCAAACAGCGAGATCACATCCTCATGTGCCGCAATCTGGAAGACGCTATCGGCGCTGGTGTAAACAATCGGATCGCCGCTGCGCACATGCTCGTCGCCCATCTCGGCAATGATCTCGGTGCCGCTGGCTGCCTTATTGCCGATACAACGGCGCCCAATCTGAGCCTCCAGTTGCCCCAGGAACTCTTGCGGAAAACCCTGCGGATAGAGCGGAAAGGGTTTATCGAGTACGATGCCGACCATTTCCCAATGGCCGGTCGTTGTGTCTTTGCCCGGGCTCTTGAGGGCGCAACGGCCATAGTGTGCCGACGGGTTGCTGCTCGGCACCAGCCCCGTAAAGGGCCGAATATTCGCGAGGCCAAGCTGGCTAAGGTGAGGTAAAGAAAGTGGTCGCTGCCGGGCGATATTGCCCAGCGTGTCACTACCCTCTGGGTCGCCATAGGCTGCCCAATCGGGCATGGCACCAATACCCACACTGTCCAGAACCACCCAAATTACACGTTGGAACTTCATTCCCGCCTACTTCCTGGCCTCTTCAAACATGGCCTTCATCCGGGCTGCACGATCGCGAGCCATATTCAGATAGCTGTCGTTTTTGATGATCCGATTGAGGAGAGGATAGTAGATCTCGTAGCTTAATAGCCGCTTGCGGTCCCAGGCCGCTTCGAGGTGCAGCAGCGCCCGGTCCACTCCCAGTCGCTCAAACTTCGCCGTCCGCTCCAGATCAAAGTACAAGTTCACGGTCTCGGTCATCTTCTCAAACCAGTCCTGCAGGGCCTGGGCATCGAGATCCTGCGAGTAGTTGAACTTCACTTCCTGCTTGATGTCGCCGTGCGTATAGCGATACGTTTTCTCCCCCATGCGCGCAACGGGCAGGCCACTCTCGAGCTTTTTCTTGAACCAGTCCACCTTGGCCGCTAGTTCCCAAACGGCCTTCACTTCCTCAGGCTGCAGCTTGAACTTGACGGGCTGCTCATCCTCGGCGCTCTCCTTGTAGATGGCTTCCCCACTGGCCTCGACGACAATCTCCATGTACTCGGGTTTCGACTTCGGGAAACTCTTCGAGTAGAAGATGGTCCCCTCCTGAGCGGCCAGGGGCCAAATCAGCAGAAGCAGGCTTGCAATGCGCATCATACTCTTTTCATTGTCGCGCGACAGATGGCCGCCGCAAGCGCATCGGCTGCATCCTCGGGTGGTGTCGTATCCAGCCCCAGCAAAGCCCGCACCATCAACTGCACCTGATTCTTCTCGGCGTTGCCATAGCCCACAACCGCCATTTTGATTTCGCGCGGGCTGTACTCGTACACTTCCATCGGGGCCTCCCGCGCCATCACCATCGCCACCCCACGCACCTGCGCCAGCTTCAGCGAACTCTGCGAGTTCTTGGCCACAAAGATTTCTTCGATGACCGCTTCTTGCGGCCGGTACTCAGCAATCACTTCGCGCAAGCCGCGAGCGATGACACAAAGCCGGTCCGCCATCGGCTCACGCGGGTTCGTCTTCAAAACGCCGAAAGCGACGGTAGCATGGCGCTTGCCGTCGCTCTCAATCACTCCATAACCGGTGCGTTCTGTGCCGCAGTCAATGCCAAGAATGCGCAAGGCCGCCTACGCCATTGCCTCGACGGTACCTTCGTCGGGCTCGTAGTTGGTGTAGACATTTTGCGTGTCGTCGTAGTCTTCCAGTTGTTCGAGCAGGCGCATCATGCCCGAAGCATTCTTCGCTTCTACCGACATGGTGTTCTTCGGGATCAAACCCACTTCAGCAGAAAGAGTCGGAATGTTCGCCTTGGCGAGCGCCGCTACTACGGCATCGTGAGCTTCCGGAGCACTCAGCAGGCTCCAGCTATCGCCGTGATTCACCACGTCGTCGGCCCCGGCCTCAAGCGCCACTTCCATCAGTTGCTCTTCGTTGGTCTTATCGCCTTCAATCACAATGGAAGACTTGCGTTCAAACATCCATGCCACTGAATTCGGTTCGCCCATGTTGCCGCCAGCCTTCGAGAAGATATGGCGGACGTCGCTGACCGTGCGGACGCGGTTGTCGGTGGCGCACTGTACGATGACGGCTGCGCCACCGGGCCCGTAGCCCTCATAGGTGACTTCTTCAATCGTCGCGCCTTCCAGCTCGCCGGTGCCGCGCATGATCGCGCGCTTGATATTGTCGGCTGGCATCGATACGGCCTTGGCCGCAGTGACTGCGGTCCGCAAGCGCGGATTCATATCGACGTCGCCGCCGCTGCGTGCTGCGATTACGATTTCTTTGATCAGGCGGGTGAACACTTTCCCGCGTTTGGCGTCGATTGCCGCCTTCTTGTGTTTAATGGTGTGCCATTTAGAGTGGCCTGACATATTTTCAAAAACCTTCCACCAGTATCCTATAGCAAGGCGTCTAAACAACAGTGGATTTAAACAACAGAAAAGATCTCGTATACCTGATCCTCGCCGGGCTCTTTGTGGCCAATGCGATTCTCGGCGAAATTCTCGGCGGCAAGCTGATTGAAGCAGGGGGCTACATCATGAGCCTCGGAGTAATTCCCTGGCCGGTCGTCTTTCTCACCACCGATCTCATCAATGAATACTACGGCAAGTCCGGAGTGCGCCGTCTCACGCTGGTGACGGTAGGCCTGATCCTTTATGCCTTCGTGGTCATCTTCATCGCGATGGGCATTCCTGCCTCCAGCGTCTCGCCCGTCAAGGACGAAGCCTTCAACGCGGTGCTTGGCCAATCGCAGTGGATCATCATTGGCAGCGTCACGGCCTTTGCGGTGAGCCAATTGATTGATGTAGCGGTCTTCTGGCTTTTCCGCGAAGCCACTGGCGGCAAAATGCTCTGGCTGCGTGCCACCGGCTCCACTGCGGTCTCCCAGTTGATCGATACCTTCATCGTGCTCGGGATCGGCTTTTGGCTGCCCGGCAAGATCCCTACGAGTGCCTTCCTCAACCTCGCCTTTACCAACTACACCTACAAGTTTGCGATCGCCGTGGCGCTCACGCCGCTGATCTACGCCTCACACCACGCCATTGATCGCTACCTTGGCACCAAGCACAGCGGTTACACTCCACCCAATCCAGAGTTGATCGAGGGCTAGAAGCTAAATCGCAGGTAACGCTACTCGCACGGAGGTCGGGAAAATTGAATGAGCCCCGTTGTTCCGCTGATCGAACTGGAAACATTCTGGCCCCAGGCACAGGTCCCCAGAAGGAGCATCAAACCTATCGAAGTTTCGCCCAGGACTCAATCGACTTTTCGATCTTCAAGATTAGTTCCGGCTCACCGAGCAACAGGTTCTGCGTGAACCAGACCGCTTCGTTACAGGCCTTGCGATTGGCAGGGCAATCGTTCTTCTTGCGCCACTTGGCAAAGTAGTTCTTGCCGTAAGCAAATTCGTAGCCGCGCGATTCAAAACAATTCTTCAGAAACGGTTCGTCCTGCAGCGGCGCGTAGCCGCCCGAGACGGGAATCCTGCTCTTACTCAGGTGCTTCAGAAACTCGCTGCGGGGCTTGCCTCCAAAGCGGCTGGCGTCATAGTGGAACATGTACAGGTGGTAGGCATTGCGGGTGCAACCGCTACCGACTTTCATCGGCGTCAGCCCATCCACCTTGCCCAGAATGGCGTCGAGCTTTTTGGCATTGCTGCTCCGCCGCTGGGCCTGCTTTTCAATGCGACCCATCTGCGCCGTGAGCAATGCTCCTTGAAACTCCGTCAGCCGCAGATTGGCGCCTGACATTTCATAGTGAAACTCCGTGCCCGGCTGTGTACGGCCACGTGAATTGTTGTGAAAGGCAAATGCCTTCTCAGCCATTGCGGCATCGTTGGTGACCAGCGCCCCGCCTTCGCCTGAATTCAGATTCTTGGAAGCCTGAAAGCTGAAGCAGCCCATGCTGCCATGCGGACCCACGTGCTTGCCCTGCCACTCTGCCAGATGAGCCTGCGCGGCATCTTCAATCACCGGGATCCCGTGCTTTTTACCAATCGCCAAGACCTCGCCGAGCTCTCCTACTCCACCTGCCATGTGCACCATGATGATGGCGCGCGTCCGCGGAGTAATCTGCGCTGCCACTGCCTTCGGGTCCATTTGCAGAGTCTTTGGATCGATATCGGCAAAGACGGGCACGGCATGAAATCGCAGCACGGCATTAACGGTGGCGATGAAGGTATAGGGCGGCACAATCACTTCGTCTCCCGGGCCGATCCCCAGAACTCCCATCGCGACCAGCAAGGCGGAGGTACCGTTGGCAACTGCCAGACAGTGCTTCGCCCCGGTGAGTTTCTGATACTGCTCCTCAAAGGCAGCAACAGCCGTGCCATTGCCGCGTCCCCACTTGCCACTATCCAGTACTTTCTGAATAGCTGCTGTTTCGCTGCCGTCAAAAACAGGCCAGCCAGGTACCAGTTCAGGGTCCTTTGCTTCGGCTGCTTCTGCGGCGTACTGGAAAGCTGGCAGGCTGACAAACTGTCTTCTTCGCATTGCTTGATTCTATCGGAGAGTTTTTCTCTCTGGGCAAGTTGATTTTATGTCGCGTCTTGGTAGATACTTAGAGGTTTTCCTGCTGTATTTGGAATTGCACGAATGAAAGTACGCGTTCTCTACCACGACCATTGCTTCGACGGCGCTGCCAGCGCGGCTTACTTCAGCAGGTTCCTCAAGGCAACCCGCTACCCGGAAGCCGACTTCACCTACACCGGCATGGCTCATACTGCTGACCAGCTTTTTTCCGAATCGATGTTCGACGGGGATGTGAATGCCATTGTTGATTTCAAATACTCGCCCAACCCCAAACTCACCTGGTGGTTTGACCACCACCAAAGCGCATTCCTGACCCCGGCCGATTCCGATCACTTTCACAGCTCCCACAATCCGCTGCACTTTTTTGATCCCGGCTATCGTAGCTGTACGAAGTTCATTCGCGATATCGCTCGCGATCAGTTTGGCTTTGAGGCCGCTGATCTGGATGACCTGGTAAAGTGGGCCGACATCATTGACGGTGCCCAATACGCGACGCCCAAAGAGGCCGTAGAGCTCAAGGCGGCTGCCACCAAGCTGGTGCTTGTGATTGAAGCTGTCAAAGGTTCTGAGATGGTACAGAACATCATTCGGGCCATGCAGTCGATGACGCTCGATGAGATCATTGCGCTGCCTGAGATTGCTGCTGTGTTTGAGCCGCTCTATGCCCGGCACTTACGCTCCATTGAAGTGATTGGGCAGAAGGCCCGCACCGAGGATGGAGTGATTTCCTTCGATCTCGTTGGAGAAGACCTGGAGGGCTACAACAAGTTTGTACCCTACTATTTATTCCCTGACTCTACCTACACCGTTTCTGTCAGCGAATCGACGTTTCGCACCAAAGTAAGCGTGGGGTCGAGCCCTTGGGCCAAAGAGGTGAATCACAACCTCGCTTCGATTTGTGAGCGCTACGGCGGTGGTGGCCACCCTCGCGTGGGCGCAATCAGCTTCCCGGTTGGTGCCGTGGAGCAGGCCCGCAAAGCTGCTGCAGAAATTCAGGCTGAACTTCGCAGCCGCTAGGGCGTACCATTCATCATCTGGCCCATGCCTTGCATCAGGCGCAATACGGCCGGGCCCAGCGTCACCAGCAGTACGCAGGGAAAGATGAGAAAGAAGACCGGAAACACCAGCTTGACGCTCGTCTTACGAGCTTTTTCCTGAGCCAATTGTCGGCGCCGCAATCTTGTATAGTTGGCGTGATTCCGTAAGGCAGGCCCCAATGAGGTGCCAAAGCGATCCCCATCCAGTAATAGATTGGTGAGCTTTTTGACTTCGCTATCCCCGGTTCGCTGGGCCAGTCGGGCCAGCACATCGGCTCGCGATTGCCCGGCACGGGTTTCCAAATGCGTCAGCGCCAGTTCTTCGCTCAGATCCGGATAAACCAGCTTCAACTCCCGACTGGTATCGAGTAGCGCGGTATCCAGCCCTTGCCCCGCTTCAATGCCAAGGACGAGCAGGTCGAGCGCCGCCGGCAGACCTTGACGAATCCGCTGCTTGCGCCCATTTTCTTTTGCCGACAGGATGCGCTCCGGGATCATGTAGCCAATGCCTGCTCCACATACAGAGACCAGCAGTGCCGTCATCCCGTCTGCTTCGAGGAGGGAGCTCACGTAGTAGAGTCCCAAAATCCCCGTCAGTGCCGACACGGCCTTGATCCCAAAAAAAGCCTGCAAGGCATCCGGCTCCCGATAACCAGCGGCAATCAGTCGCGAACGGATGGGATGCTGCAGATCATTGGCGACCGGGAGAATGCTCCCTATTTTCTCCAGTGTTTGGCGTATTGGGCCATCGTCCTGGTCGAGGCTGATCGGTTGCTCCGGCACCGCCTGAGGTTCACGGACGGCGGGTTCTCGCAAGAACCAGTAGCCGCCGCAAAGAACGGTGAGCAGGACAAAAAGAAAGCAGCCGCCGAGTAAAAGGAGTTCCATAGCGTGGCCTAAATTTTGATGTCCAGAATCTTGCGCATCACAAAGTGCGCGGCTCCCAAAAAGACAAAGGCCGCCACAATCAGATACTTCCCGATGGGGTGCTCCGTCAGGATGTCCAGGTAGCCAGGTGCCGTCCAGTTGAGCATCAGTGCAATGCCGATCGGTAGGGCTGTGAGGATGCCTCCGGTTAACTTTCCATGCGCGCTGATGGCCTTGATCTCTCCATCGAGGGCCATCGAATCCCGCAAACTTTCCGAGATGCGAGCCAGGATTTCATGCAGCCTTCCCCCAGTGCGGCTTTGCATGCGAACTGCCGCAACAAACAGGCTGACACTCACCAGCGGAACCCGGTTGACGAGGTTCCCCAGTGCCTGGTCCCAGCTTCTGCCCAGCCTCCACTCTTCCAGTACCTTGCGAAATTCTCCACTCACTGGTTGCGGTGCTTCATAGGCAACCATTTCCATTCCAGCTGCCAGTGCATGCCCGGCCCGCATGGCGCGACCGAGCGAATCCAGTGCATCCGGAAACGCTTCTTCAAACGCACCAAACCGCTTGCTGCGCTTATAGCTGACGTAAAAAAACGGAACAGCTGTCGCCGCGATTCCTCCACCAAGAATGGCAATCATCGGCAGCCAGGAGATCCGCGACAGCAGTACAGAAACGGAGGCTCCGGCGAGCAGCATCATCGAAGTAAACCGACCCACCGACCATCCCATCCCGGCCTCTGCCATCAGTTTTCGCAGATTCGGAACAAACTGAAATCGCTCCAGCAACTCGGCCCAGAAAGAGATACTCGAGACGTTTTCGGTTCGCAGCAGCAGCGGCTCCTGGCCCTCAATCCCCACTTCAGTGCTGGGGCCATCGGTTGCTCCCAGGTTCAGATAGCGCGAGGCAAAGTAAAGCCCGGCGATTACCAGACCGAAGGTAGCCGTGAAGATCAGCAGCAGAATCAGCGTGGGTGTCATTATGATCTTAGTTCCGGGCGATTGGAGTAATGACCATCAGCAATTCGCCGCCGCCGGCTGCTGAGCCGGGTCTGAGCTTTTCGCGCAATTGCGCCAACTGATCGCCACCGGTTAGGCCACTGACAATGGCGCTTTGGTGGCGCGTGAGCTGTACCTGCGCTTCGGTTTTGCGCGAAGCATTCCCAGCCATGCTCTCGGGCTGTATGCGCAGTTGGGCAAGCGTTTCGTTGCTTCCTGTCAGCGTTTCAATCCGCACTCGGAGCGAATTCTGATCCGATGCCTTCCACCCGAATTCTGCCGATCGCTGGGCAACCAGCCTTGAGCTGGTCAACACTTTGTTGTCCTTCTGCCAGGCCTTGAGCTTCTCGGCCACCTCGCTCTGTGCCAGGCCAGCACTCACTGCCAGGGAATTCTGCTTCCAGCCCGGCGCCATCGCACTCGCTTCTTCGGCCGAGATCTCAATCAGACTGACTTCAAATTCCATGGGCGCCGCGCTTGGGCGGGCTGTAGGCGCTTGCGCCACAAAGCTGCTGGTCACCACAGGTTTTGCCACCTGTCCCAGGTTCGAAAGCGAAGCGGCGCCAAGCGGAACGATTTGTTGGTCCTTCTGGTTGCGCAGGATCACCCGGAGGCGCGCCCCGGCGTCGGCAGCGCTAAGCCGCTCCGCATCCTGTGGGCTCACCAACACGGTCAGCACGGTCTTGCCCTGCAACTGAGGATTCACTTCACTGGAAACATTGAATACGGTGGTATTCTGCAGCAGCGTTTTCACTTCGAGGTCTGCCTCACCGTTGCGGTTTCTCGGCAGCAGCGCCTGAATGTCCACGCGATCTCCGGCATGCAGAAGTTTCACTACGCTCGAAGAATCAGAAACGTGCACCGTAACAGCACGCATGCCCTCAGGTACACCGCTCATCAGTCCCCGCTCCGCCAGTGGAGAAAGTATCGATTCCAAAATTGGCTTGCCTGCCTCAACAACATCCAGCACTCTACGGCCCACCAGATCTTCCGCTTTGGTCGGTGTCGGCACCCCTGGGTCTGCCATCGGAGCCAGCCGGAAGTCCTCTGCGCGAAGCACCTGGCCTTTTTCAAAGTTCTTTACTGCGACAAATCGATTGGAGGCTGCGGCAACGCTTGAGGATCCGTCCATCCGGCTGACAATCAAGCCGTAGAAAATTCCAGTCGCAAGCACGGCGACCACCAAGGCAATCACGACGAGTGGGAAGACATTTTTTTTCATTAGGTATAGCAGCGGTCACAATTCCGCCTAAGTTAGGATCGGCATTTTGACCCGATACCTTTACCAGGTAAATACCTTAGAACTGTTTGCGCGCCAGTACCAGAATGCTTTGCCCCAAAGGAAAGCGACCGCCCCTACGCAACCACCAGGCCTCGATTCGCAATGGCAACTCGAGCAACCAATTCAACCCGCCTCCGGGTACTTCCACCCCACTCTGTGGCTCTTGTTGTGTGAGCTCTTCCCAGACCCGAAACTTGAACAAAGAAACTGGCAGCAGTAGCGAGTTTGCATAACTGGCATCGAGGACTTCGAAGCCAGCATTCCTCAAGGCTGCTGTGATGCGACCCCTGGTGAACCGTTGCTTCTCATGGGCAAAGATCGAATGCCGACTGCGAAGGACATCGAGCGCAGAGACACGCATCACCAGCGTTCCACCCGGAGCGAGTACCCGATGAAACTCCTGCAGCGCCCGAGCCTCTTCTCCCTTCGGAAAATGCACCAGGACATCGAGGCTAATCAGCGCGTCAAAATTCTCTGTCTGAAAAGGAAGCTCGGCAATGTTGGCCTGAACCATGCTGGGGATGCCTTCTTGCCGCCCATAGGCCAGTCCGGCGAAATCCAGATCTACCGGCACCATCTTCCATCCATATTGCTGCGCCAGCCAGCGTGACATATACCCGGTGCCGCAGCCGCCCTCCATCACCAGTCCAAACTGATGACCTGGCAATCGGCTCAGCCAGGCATCGAGAATCTTTCGCATTCCGCGAAACCACCACATCTCGTCCTCGGCCCGCGCAATGTTCTGGAACTCTGCCGGGTTCACACAATTTCCTTAAACTGCAATTGCCGCTTGATCCCCGCATGTTCGGGCAATTCGCGCCGCAGCGATTCGTTGGGGTTCACATACAGAGGCATATTTGCTTTATAAAAGGCCAGCGTCAGCGTCACCCCTTCGGCAAAGCTCGTCTTGGGCGTCCAGCCCAGTTCCTGCCCTGCAAGCCGCGAATCCGTATAGTAACTCCCGATGTCGATCGCCTCCAGGTGCGACGGAAACGGAATCTTTTCTACATGACCGCTGATCAGGGTAGCGATATCACTTAAGGAAAGAGCTTCCCTCCCGCCGATGTTCAGGGTTCTTGCCTTCAGGCCAGTAGCCAGGCCCGAACGCAAAAATGCTTCCACGACATCATCGACATAGGCCGGGTCCCTGAGTTGCTCGCCCTCGCCAAATACCGCAATGGTCTCACCAAGGAGCGCCTTGCGAAAAAATACTCCCAGGAATCCCTGCCCCGCCACACTCAGGCTCATCCTTGGCCCATAGACGTTGGTGAGTCGAAGTACGATTGCATCCAGTTCGCCGAGGTCGTTCATCATCGTGTGATACATCGTTGCCGCGTACTTGTGGATTCCATTAAAGTCCACAGGGCGAATCGGATGTGCCTCATCGACAGGCAGGTATTGTGGCTTGCCAAAGACCTGCCGGGTCCCTGCATACACCACCCGCACTCCACGGTGCACGCGCCGGCACGCATCGAGAAAGCGCAATTGGGAGATCGTGTTGATTTGAAGATCCCGCTCCGGGTACTCCATCGAGTGGATATGACTGATTTCCCCCGCCAGGTTGAAAATCACCTGAGCCTCACGGATCGCATCCTCAAACAAGCCCGGCTCACTGAGGTCTGCTTCGATGACTTCGATGCCGCTGCCTGCCAGATTGGCGCGGTTGGCCCCGCATCCGGCCAGCAGCCCATCCACCACCTGCACACGAGCGCCTTCAGACTGCAACCGCAATGCCAGATTGCTGCCGATAAATCCTAACCCGCCGGTTACCAGAACGGGGAGTCCCCGATATGCGCTGAAGTCCATCAATTCCTAGCCTCGGTAAAAATCTCGAACCCGTTCGGCCACCTCGATGACGTGGTCTTCAGGCAGTTGCGGCCACAGCGGCAGGGATACGATTTCTTTGGCAGCGCGCTCGGCATGCGGCAAACTCCCGGCCTTCTGCTTGGCATCGGCAAATGCAGGATGCAGGTGCAGCGGTACCGGGTAGTGTATGCCGGTTCCGATTCCTTGTTTGGCCAGCGCCTCGCGCAGCTTGTCGCGCCGCTCGGCACGGATCACATAGAGGTGGCAAACGCTTTCTGGCGTCCGACGTACCAGCTTCACTCCGTCAATCCCGGCCAGCGCGTTGTCGTACAGCGCCGCCAGGCGACGCCGCTGCTCAGTCCACTCCGAGAGTCGGGGGAGAAACGCATTCAGAAAGCAGCACTGCAATTCATCGAGGCGCGCATTGATTCCCGGCACATAAGCGATTTGATTCTTCGGCAGACCGCCGCTGCCGCGCCCACCGTCGCGAATTTGCTGCAGCCGTTTTGCCACTCCGGCACGATTGGTCAAAATCGCACCGCCATCGCCCAGACAACCGAGGTTCTTGGTCGGATAAAAGCTTAAGGCAACATAGTCGCCATACTGGGCAAAGGGCAGCGCTCCATGGGCTTGGCAGGCATCCTGCACCAGCACCACTCCGGCCCGCTTGGCTGCTTTGGCGAGAGGGACAATCTCGCAAGGTTGTCCGTAAAGATGCACCGGTAGCAGCGCCGCTGTCCGCTTGCCGATCCTCGATGCCATATCGCTGGCACTGACCTGCAACGTCTCTGGATCCACATCGGCAAAGCGAGGGCTAGCCCCTGCGGCTCGAATCGAAACACCAGTAAAAGGGGCGGTAAGCGCCGACGTAATCACTTGTTGCGAGTTACTTGTCACGCCTGCATCACGCAAACTCAGCTCGATCGCGGTTGAACCCGTACTCACTCCAACTGCAAATTTTGCCTGAAGTTGTTTCGCCAGCGCCTGTTCAAAGCTTGCCAGTTCCGGCCCCAAAATGAAGAAGCCCCGCTCCATCATCCCATCCAGATTGGCCTGCCAACTCGACCGTGTCTGCTCTATGGACGGCTTCAGATTAACGATGGGTATGCGCATTCGCCCGCTTGAGCCCCAAACTGGGCAACAATAGCAACCAGAACCAGAGATGGATGAGTTGCGAAAGGGTCGTGAACAGGCTCTTCAGCCGGAAGAACTGACTCTTTCCGTGCAGCCGTGGGTAGTGGTGAACCCCTACCTCTTCCACATCCATGTCGCAGAGTTCCAGCTTGCGCACCAACTCCACGCAGATCGTGCCCGATGTCGACTCCAGATGAATCGACTCCAGCAGGCTCCGGCGAATCAGTCGAAAATCGCAATCAATATCGCGGAGGCTGACGTTGAAAAGCAGGCGGGCAAACTGGTTATAGGTCTTGCCGATCCAAATCCTGTGCCATGGGTCGTTGCGTTCCAGCTTGTAGCCATTGACGAAGCTCACGCCCGGCTTCATCTTCGCCAGCAGTTTGGGAAGCTCACCGACATCATATTGACCATCGCCGTCGGTATAAAAGACAAACTCTTTGGTCGCGGCCTCAAAGCCGCTACGCAGAGCACCGCCATAGCCTCGGTTCACTTCGTGAGTCACGATGCGCATCTGCGGGCCATAGTGCGAAGCAAGCTGAGCTAACACTAAGCCGGTGTCGTCCTGGCTGCCGTCGTTGACCACAATCACTTCGAAATCTTCTACTTCACGCCGAAGAACGTCGAACGTCTTTGCCAAAAGTTTTGGCAAGGACGGCGCATCGTTATAGGCCGGAAAAAATACACTCACCCCGTGCGAGAACATCGCGACCATCTTACAACTTTTTAACAATCAGTAGGGTGACATCATCGGCATAGGGAGTACCAGCGCACCAGACTTGCAGATCCTCGATCACACCGCCAATCAACTGGTGTGAATTCAGACCCGTCCGATTCAGGATTGCTGTAGAAATGCGAGACTCCCCGAATTCTTCATCACTCCCGTTCGGCATGGCTTCGCTGACGCCATCGCTGAAAAGTACTAGCGTGTCGCCAGATTGAATCGATGATCCATGCTCGGTGTATTGTGCGATCGGCAGAATCCCCAAGATGATGCCGCCACCTTCCAACTTCTCGGTCAAGCCGTTGGCCTTAACCAGCAGCGGCGGGTTGTGGCCAGCGTTGCAGTAGCGAATCTCTCCTGTTGCCGGATTGATGATGGCCAGAAAGAATGTGATGAATCGATTGTCCGGGCAGTTGCCCGAAATGCTCTTGTTCAGCCGGGTCACAATGCTGGCGGGGTTCTCGTCCGTCTCCACCAGAATCTGCAGGCGCGCTTGCAGGCTGGACATCAGCATCGCCGCCGGCATCCCCTTGCCTGCCACATCGCCTACCACCACGGCGATCTTGCCGTCCGATAGCTGGAAGAAGTCGAAATAATCCCCACCGACCGTACGGCAAGGCAAGTTGTATCCCGCTAGATCCATACCGGGAACTTTTGGCGCCGCTGATGGCAGCAGGCCACGTTGGATCTCTCCAGCCTGCGATAACTCCTTCGACATGATCTTCTCGGCTTGTTCCACCTCATTGAGGCGGGCGTGCTCAATGCGAATCGCCGCCACGTTGGCCATCACGGTCAGCAGGCTCAGGTCTTCCTTGGAGAACTCCCGCGTGATATCCGGCATATCGATGTAGAGGAGGCCGATCACCTTCTCATTGGTCTGCAGCGGTACTGCCATAAAGCTGCGTACCCGCTGCATGACGATGCTCGCCTGCAATTTGAAGACATCGTCCATGGCCGTGTCGCGCACCAGCAGCGAGTTCTTCTCCCGCAATACCTGGTCGCGGATCGTCTTTGAAATGCGGAAGCCTTCCCCACGGTTGGCTCGCGCCATCAACTCGTCGCCTTCAAGAGTCATCAGCACGGCCCGCGATCCGCCCACCGCTTCCACTGAAAGGTCGAGAATCAACTGAAACAATTCACCCAGCGGACGATGGTCGGCCAACTCGCGTCCTGCCCTCACCAAAGCGGCGGCATGACGGTCATTCGACATCGACTGCGCGGGAGTCACCTCCTGCAGGCTTGAAATTACGGTATTGCTGGGCGCTGATTCGACATCGGCTTGCTCGACGAAAACCACCGTTTGGTTCATCGTGTCTTCGACTTTGCTGCCAAAGGTAATCTGCAAATGACCGGCATGGATGGAATCGCCATTGCTGAGCGGGGTTGCCGTCACAATACGAAACCCGTTCACAACCGTGCCATTTTTACTGCCAAGGTCACGGACTTGCCATTGGCCGCCTACTTTCTCAAACACCAGGTGCTGGCGGGAAAGACCAAAGTCTTCCGGATAGCAGAGGTCGTTCGTCGTCGCGCGGCCAAGACCGATGTTGGCGTCGAGCAGCGGGACGGTTCGCGTGGCGCCGTCCTGCAATCGAATACTAAGTTCCATGGACATGTGCGGGAATATCTATAGTATCGATCATGCGGCTTGATTTGCTCTACATCGGAAAAGCACGCGACGAGCATTCCAATGCCATCGCCGAAGAGTTCCTCAAACGGACGGGGCGCTGGGCCACGGTTTCCATGCGTGAAATCAACCCGGACCGCTACGATCTGTTCACCCGCCACAGTGCCGCCTACAAGGTGTTTCTTGACCCCGCCGGTAAGCCCTGGGATTCGGCCCGCTTTATTTCTTTCGTCGAAGAAAGTGAGCGACTGGCCCGCGACGTCGTCTTCTTGCTGGGTGGTCACGATGGCCTGCCACCCCTCTGGCGGCCCCGTGCTGACCTGCTTTTGGCCCTCTCGGCCATGACTTTTCCCCACGAGTTGGCCCGTGCCATGTTGGCCGAACAGGTCTATCGGGCCTTCGCTACCCTGCGCGGGCATCCCTATCCTCGCTAAACTATAAGTTCATGTCTTGGTTCAAGCGCGATAAGCCTGGTTTTGATACCCCCACCGATTCCGACCGCACCGTGCGCACCGAAGGCCTTTGGGTCAAGTGCGACGGATGCCGACAAATCATCTTCCGCCAGGATCTTGAGGACAACGGGCGCGTCTGCCCCAAATGCAGTTTCCACTTCCGCATCGACGCCCGCGAGCGCATGGCACTCCTTTTCCCCGACGGCTGGACGGAGTTTGACGCCGGCCTCACCTCCACCGACCCCATGGGCTTCTCTGATTCCAAGCCCTACAAGGCCCGGCTCAGCGGAATGCAAGCCAGCCTCGGCATGAAAGACGCCATCCTCAGTGGCCAGGGCAAGATTGGTAGTCACACGGTGAATGTCTGCTCGATGGAGTTGAAGTTCATCGGCGGCAGCATGGGTGCTGTGATGGGTGAGAAGATTACCCGCGCTGTCGAGCGTTCCATCGAGAACAAGCAACCATTGGTCATAGTCAGTGCCACCGGTGGAGCGCGCATGCAGGAAGGCGTAGTCAGCCTCATGCAAATGGCCAAGATCTCTTCCGCTTTGATGCGCCTCGATGAGGCCGGTGTGCCGTACATCAGCGTCCTGACCGATCCTACAACCGGTGGCGTGACTGCCTCCTTCGCCATGCTGGGTGATCTCAATATCGCCGAGCCGGGTGCCCTGATTGGCTTTGCCGGGCCCCGCGTCATCGAACAGACCATTCGTCAAAAGCTACCCGAAGGCTTCCAGCGCAGTGAGTTCCTGCTGCAGCATGGCTTCCTCGACGCCGTCGTACAGCGTCAGGAACTTCCTGCTTTTCTGGCGCGAACCTTCGACTTTTTCGTAAACTAATCTCCCATGAAGCGCCTTTTTGCCTTAGCTCTGGTGGCCTTCGGCTGCCTCGCTGCTGACTACGATCTGATCTTGCGCAATGCCAGAGTGATCGACGGCAGCGGCAACCCCTGGTTTCGCGCTGATATCGGCGTGAGTGCCGGTAAGATCGCTGCGATTGGCCCCCTGGCGGGTAAGACGGCGACCCGCGTCATCGACGTTGCGGGCAAGGTGGTCACACCCGGTTTCATCGACGTCCATACCCACTCTGAATCCGGTATCGTCCGCCTACCACAAGCCGAGAACTTCCTTCGTGGTGGCGTTACCACCATCGTGACCGGCAACTGCGGTGCCTCTGAGCTGGATCTCAAAGACTTCTTCGCCAAGCTGGAGCGGCTCAAGATCGGCATCAACGTCGCCACGCTGGTCGGGCACAACTCGATTCGTATCGAAGTGATGGGCTCAGAAGATCGCAAGGCGACCCCGCAAGAAATTGACCGCATGAAGGTGATGGTCGACAAGGCGATGCAGGCCGGTGCAGTCGGTTTCTCGACCGGTCTGGAGTATGTGCCTGGAATGTTCTCGCCGCTCGAAGAACTGGTTGAGCTTGCCAAGGTGGCGGCCAAGTACGGCGGCATCTATACCTCCCACATGCGCGATGAAGGCGAGAAGGTTCTCGAGGCCATGACCGAAGCCGTCGAAGTGGGCCGCCTGGCCAACGTACGGGTGCAGATCTCGCATCTCAAGCAGGACACCAAAGCGTATTGGGGCAACACTCCCCAGATGATCGAGTTGCTCGAAAAGTATCGGGCCAAGGGTGTCGACGTGACCGTTGACCAATACCCCTACATTGCCTATTCAACGGGCCTCGGTACCACGATTCCGGATTGGGCCCTGGCAGGTGGGCATTCCAAATTGGTGGAACGCCTCAAAGACCCAGCCACCCGGAAGCGAATCTTTGACGAGGTGCTCGCCACCAACAAGAAGAAGGGCTACGAGGACTTCGAGTACACCAGCGTGGCCAGTTGCAGCTTTGAGCGCAAGTACGAGGGCAAGAACCTCCGCGAGATCTCCCTGATGAATGGCCGCGCGCGCACCCATGAAGCCGACGTCGAGACGGTGCTTGATCTCATGGAGAAGGGGGGCGTCCAGGTAGTGACCCGTGCCATGAGTGAAGAAGATGTCGCCAACATCATGCGCTACCGCAACACTGCAGTGGCCAGTGATGGCGGGGTCCGCGAGCTGGGCGTGGGGCGGCCTCATCCCCGCAACTACGGCACCAATGCCCGCATCCTGAACGAGTACGTGCGGCAGCGCAAGGTACTGACTTTGGAGGATGCCATCCGCAAGATGACCTCGCTGCCCGCCCAGATTTTTGCCTTCAAGAACCGCGGCTTGCTCCGCGAAGGCTTTGCCGCTGATCTCGTGGTGTTTGACCCTGAGACAGTGAGAGACAACGCAACGTTTGAGAACCCCCATCAATACTCGACTGGCTTTGACCTGGTGGTAGTGAACGGGAAGATTGCTGTAGAAGCAGACAAGCTGACGACCGAGCGCGGCGGACAGGTGATCGCCAGGCAGTAATGATTCAATTCACCAACGCTGCAAAGCGTTTTGGGCATAAGGTCCTCTTTGATGAAGTGAACTGGCTGATCGGGCCGAAAGACCGGATCGGGCTGGTGGGTGCCAACGGAACTGGCAAGTCCACGCTGATGAAGATCATCGCGGACCTCGAGCAACTCGATGGCGGAGATGTGTCCCGCATGCGCAACATGCGCCTGGGTTATCTGCCTCAGGATGGCCTGAAGATGGCAGGGCGGAGCGTGTTTGCTGAGTGCGCCAGCGTCTTTGAACATCTGCGCCAGATGGAGCGCGACATGGAAACGACGCTCGCCAGCATGTCAGATCTTGACCCGGACAGCACCGCTTATGCTGCTGCCGCGGATAAGTTCCATCGCCTGGATAGCGAATTTCGATCAAAGGACGGCTATACGATCGAGATGCAGGTCGGCACGATTCTCACTGGTCTTGGCTTCAGCAAGGACGAGTGGGGCAAGCCCTGTGAGGAATTCTCCGGTGGCTGGCAGATGCGTATCGCCCTCGCGAAGCTCCTGCTGGAGCAACCAGAGGCCCTGCTGCTTGACGAGCCAACAAACCATCTGGATCTCGAAGCCCGCAACTGGCTAGAGGAATACCTGCACAACTACCCGAACGCCTTCATCCTGATCTCCCACGATCGGTACTTCCTCGATGTGACCGTCTCGAAGATCGTCGAAGTCTGGAACAAGAAGGTCACGATCTTCTCGGGAAACTACACGCACTACCAGCGGCAGAAGGAAGAGCGGCTGGAGCAGATGCGAGCCGTACAGAAGAACCAACTGGAGCGGGTGGCGCAGATTGAGTCCTTCGTCGATCGCTTCCGCGCCAAGGCCACCAAGGCCAAACAGGCGCAGAGTCGCATGAAGGAACTGGAGAAGATTGAGGTGATCGAGATCCCGGAAGAAGAGCCGGTGATCCACTTCAAGTTCCCGACGCCCAAACCCAGTGGCCGCATTGTGGCCGAGTTCAAAGGCGTCGCCAAGAGCTATGGGGCCAAGAAGGTTTTCGACAACGCCAGCTTTACGATTGAACGTGGAGACCGGATCGCTCTGGTTGGCCATAACGGGGCGGGCAAGTCGACGTTGATCAAGCTACTGACGGGACTCGAAGGCTTGAGCGCGGGAGAGTACAAGCTGGGGCATAACGTGGAGTTCGACTACTTTGCCCAGGACCAGTACAAGGCGCTTGACCCCGAATCGGAGATTCTCGATGACCTCTGCGCGACTGCCCCCAAGGCAACGGCGACGGAGCTACGCGGACTGCTCGGCTGCTTCCTCTTTCGCGAGGATGATGTCTTTAAGAAGATCGGGGTTCTGAGCGGCGGCGAGCGGAATCGCTATGCCCTTTGCAAGCTGCTGACGCAACCCTCGAACTTTGTTCTCCTCGACGAGCCAACCAACCACTTGGATATGCGCGCCAAGGACGTCCTGCTCGAGGCGCTCAAAGGCTACGAGGGCACCGTTGTCTTTGTGAGCCACGACCGCTACTTCATCGATGAGCTGGCCAAGAAGGTCTTCGAAGTGGGCGGCGGTACCGTAACTGCATACCCAGGCAATTACGAAGAGTACTTGCGGGCCAAGTCCCGCCAGGTGGAGCCGGAGGTGGTTGCCCCGGTTGTTGAGAAAGCGGCTTCGGTCGATGACCGGCCGCAATCGGCCAAACGATTGAACCCGATGAAGGTGAAGCAACTGGAAGACCGGTTGCAGCAGGTAGAGGCCGAGATTGCCAGGCGGGAAGCCACTGTGGCTGACTATGAGACCCAACTGAGCAGCTATGTCAGCGCTGAGGAGAGCTTGCGGCTTGCCACCGAGGCGCAGGCAGAACGGGAAGCGATCGAGAAGCTGATGCTGGAGTGGGAAGCTGTCTCAGAACAGTTAAACTAACAGCTATGAGACGCCGCGAGTTTTTTCTATCCGCATTGGCCCTGAAGGCAGACGCTGCATCGGGCAAGACCAAAGGGGAATGGCGCAATAAGCAATCGGGTATGGCGTACCGCCAGTTGGGGCGCACCGGCTACATGGTGAGCGAGGTGGTGATGGGCGGCAATACGATATCACCCAAGAATTACGATCACGTCCTGGCGGCCATCGACATGGGCTTGAACTACCTCGATACGGCTCCGGCCTACGGTGGCGGGCAGAGTGAGCTGGGTTATGCCGAGGTCTTGAAGGTGCGCAAGCGTGACCGCTTCTTCATCAACTCGAAGGTCTCTCTGTGGGATGTCAACCGCAATCGGCTGTACCAGGACATTTACAAGTCTCTCGATGAGACCGAACAGAAGCGGCTACGATCGCTGGCACTCGATGAGATTGCCCGGCGCAAGGCCGATGCTCCGGACTACTTCATCAACTACTTCAACGGGCAGCGCGATGAGCTGGATGCCGCAGCGCTGGCCAATGTGATGGCCAAGCAGTACGGCGAGCGCATTGATCGCGGCAAGAACTACCGGCAATTGATTTTGGATAGTGTGGACAAGTCGCTGGCGACGCTCGGTACCGACCACCTTGACCTGTTGATGTGTCCGCATGGAGCCAATACTCCGTATGAGATCTTGAATCACCCTGAGATCTTTGAAGCCTTTGAGACGCTGAAGAAGGCCGGGAAGGTGAAGCATTTGGGCTTGAGCTCGCACACCGATCCGGGCGGCGTTCTGGAGGCGGCCGTGAAGGCGAAGGTGTACTCGGCGGCGATGGTGGCTTACAACATGGTGAACTCGCCCTACGTCGATCAGGCGATGGCGGCAGCCAAGAAGGCGGGGCTGGGGATCATCTCGATGAAGTCGGCGCGACCCTTTAACTTCCGCGCACCCCGGCAGACTCCACCCGAGCACATGGCCAAGCTGAATGCGGCAGTGCCGGGAGACTTGAAGCCGATGCAGAAGGCCTACATCTGGAACCTGCGCAATCCGAATCTGACAGCGGCCATCTCGGAGATGGTGACCATGGATCATGTGAAAGACAATGTGCCGCTAGCCGGCACCAAGGAGAAGGCAGCTTAAGCGATGTTGAGACGGAGTTACGAGCGTTGGCTGGACCGTTGGGAAACAGACTTGGCAACCCGTTCGACCGATCGTGTTGTCAGGCCTTTTGAATGGGGCACGGAGTGGCTAAAGGATCTGGAGTTGCCAGGCCTGCGGCCTTTTGACGGAAACGACCCGGAGGAATGGCTGCGGGAAGTCAACCAGGCGACCATCGCCAATGGCCCGATTTACTTCCAGCACCAGACGCCAAAGGACTTCACGCTCGATGGAGAATGGCTGCGGTTTACCTCGCCGCTCGAGTCGCCCTATCCGGAGAACAATCTGGTGGAGGCCCGCTGGTTCCCGATGCCTGAGGGCAAGGAGAATCGGCGCAAGCGGGCTGTGCTGGTGTTGCCACACTGGAACTCCCATGCGCAGCAGCATGTGGCATTGTGCCAGGGCTTTCAGAAGCTGGGGATCCCTTCGCTGCGTCTGAGCCTGCCGTATCATGACCGGCGCATGCCGCCCCCGTTGACACGGGCCGACTATGCCGTGTCATCCAACATCGGCCGGACGCTCCATGCCACCCGGCAGGCGGTGCATGACATCCGGGCCTGCGTGGATTGGCTGGAACAATCGGGCTACGAGAACATCGGCATTGTGGGTACGAGCCTCGGATCCGCCGTTGCCTTTCTTGCCAGCACCTTTGACAAGCGCCTGAAGGTCAATGTCTTCAACCACTGCTCGGCCCGATTTGGGGATGTGGTCTGGACGGGGCTTTCGACCCGGCACATCAAGGCGAGCCTCGAACAGAACCTGTCTCTCGAGCGGTTGCAAACGGTGTGGGACTCGATGAGCCCACGGTTCTATATGGACCAGTTTGCCCAGCACCAGGAGAAGAAGAACCTCTTCATCTACACCACCTACGACACGACGTTTCTGCCACAGTACAGCGAAGAAATCCTGGCCTGTGTGAAGCAGAGCGGCGCGCCGCACAAGCTGGTGGTCTTGCCCTGTGGCCACTACACGATGGGTGAGACCCCCTTCAAGTTTGTGGTGGGGTATCACATCATTTCGCACATTGCCCGAAAATTAGGCTAACCGCGGCGCGACCTGTCAGTCTATCCGTTAGATGCCGGGAAGCGACGCCGAGGTAATCGGCCAGATTCGGAAGGGAGAAACCGACGCCTATCAGGTGCTGGTGGACCGTCACGCCCGAACTCTGTTTCGAGTGGCTTACCGCATTACACGTAACGAGGGAGACAGCGAGGACGTGGTGCAGGAGAGCTTTCTGCGGGCTTACCGCAGTCTGTCGAGCTTTGACGACCGCGCGAGTTTTGCGACCTGGATTCAGCGGATTGCCTCCAATTGTGCGCTTGACCTTGTTCGGCGTCGCAAGTGGGTGGCAGACACCGGCGGAGACGTGCCCGATGCGATTGACGGAGCTCCACAGGCCGACCGGCTGGTCGAGAGTGCCGAGGCGCGGAGGCGCCTGGAAGCCGGGATGAAAACCCTGAGCGAACAGGAGCGGCAGGCCTTTCTGATGCGCCATGTCGAGGGTAGCTCGATTCCTGAGATCAGTGAGCGGATGTCGATCGGTGTCAGTGCTGCCAAGCACAGCGTGTTTCGAGCCGTAGAGAAATTGAGGCGTTATGCACTTGGACGATGAAGAGTTGAAGATTCCAGAGCCGGATGCCTTCTTTGAGAAGAGGGTTTGGGCCAAGGTCTCCGCAGACATTGCAGCCGAGAGGCGGCGCCGTTGGCGCTGGCTTTGGCTGCTGGCACCAGCGGCGCTGGTGGTTGCCTTCTTTGTAGGGCGAGCGACGAAGTCACCCGATGGGGTGACGGCGATTGCTTATCTGCCCCAGGAACAGATGTTGAAGGCGGCAACGGCCGAGCACCTCGAACGCAGCAAGGTAGTGCTGATGGAGACCGCCAACGGTGCGCCGCAGTTGACGCAACAGCGGGCAGAAGAGCTGCTTTCGACCAATCGACTGCTGCGGCGGAGTGCCCAGACGGCAGGACAACTACAGACAGCAGAGTTGCTGGAAGAACTGGAGCGGGTATTGCTCGAGGTCGCACACAGCTCTGAAACCATGACCAACGTGGAGGCCACGGCGCTCCGGACACGAATTCGTGAACAGGGACTTCTCTTTCGTGTGCGCCTCCTCGAACAGACCAACAAAACCAACGCGGAGAACGCAGAATGAAGCACACGATTGCAGGCGCAGCCCTTTGGGCCACCATGGTCCTACACGGCGCGGACGCCGATGAGAAGAACTACCAACAGGCACTTTCGCTGATCGACAGCAAGCAGTACCAGGAAGCGATGATCAAGCTAGGGGCAGAGATTCAGTCGCAGGGCTCGCGCGCCGACGCGGCGATGTACTGGAGCGCTTACGCGGCCAACAAGATGGGTGACCGCACGGCAGCACTCAAGAGGCTGGCTGAACTGGAGTCGAAGTTCAGCACGAGCAAGTGGATGAATGATGCCAAGGCCTTGCAGCTGGAGATCAACCAGGCTTCGGGGAAGAAGATCTCGCCGGAAGAGCAAGCCGATGAAGATCTGAAGCTGATGGCGATTCAGGGTCTCATGTCTGCTGACCCGGAGCGGAGCCTGCCTTTGCTTGAGGCGATCGTGAATTCTCCACAAAAGAGCTTGCGACTCAAGAAGCAGGCCTTGTTTGTGATGTCGCAGAGTGGCAACCCGAAAGCGCAGGAGACCGTCGGACGGATCGCCAAGGGAAACTCGAACCCTGAGCTGCAGAAGCTGGCGATTCACAACCTTGGGATTGGCGGCAAGAGGAACGGCCCCATTCTCGAAGAAGTGTACAAAGCCGCGACTGATGTGGGCACCAAGAAAGAAGTGCTCCACAGCTTCATGATCATGCAGGATCGAGAGCGCCTGCTTGGTTTGGCCAAGACAGAGAAGAGCGAAGAACTCAAGTCTGCAGCGATTCACTGGCTGGGGGTGAGCGGTGGCCGCGAGATGCTCTCGCAGCTTTACGCTGGCGAGACCAGCCCCAAGCTCAAAAGGGAGATTCTGAATGGGCTCTTCATCGGCAACGGTGCCAAGGAACTGGTGCAGGTAGCACGTGGCGAGAAGGATGCGCAGCTCAAGAAAGAAGCTGTCCGCTACTTGAGCATGATGAACAGCAAGGAATCAGCCGACTTCATGGCGGAGTTACTGAAATGATGGAGCTCGCTCTGGCCGCACTGCTGAGCGGAGCGGCCAGAGATTCCGTCAAGTACGTTGGCTATGAAGTGGCGATGCAGCCGGGTTACGGTACGATGTGTGGCTGGAATTCTTCCCGACAGAACAAGCTGATGCTGGATGGGCCGAAGAAGTTGCGCATTCTGTTTCGTGTGGACCATGGCAAGGTTGGAAAAATGCTGTTGGCCACCGAGGACTGTGAGATCGAGGCAGGTGGGCAGACTGTAGTCATGCTGCCCGGGATCACAGCAGCGCAGAGCGTCGACTATCTGGCCTCGCGAGAGGATGACACAGGCTTTCATGCGATTTCGGCGCATCAGGACGCTGTTGCCGCCGAACGACTGATTGCCATCGCCCGGGACGGCAAAAGCCCGAGCCGCCAGAAGAAAGCATTCTTCTGGCTGGCTCGAAGCAAGGATGCAAAGGCAGAGCGTTTTATCGAGACGATTCTGCGTTAGGTACTCGATTGCACTGCCGCGAACTGTTTCGGTTCGCGGCAGTTCAAGTTATAGAGATTGAAGTGGTCGAAGGCCCAGAAGTTGATCACCGGTATGCCTTGGCCCTTGGCCTCCAGATATTCTTTCTCCCAGGCGGAACCACCTCGAAAGACGGGGACAAGGTAGCGGAGAGAGTCTTTGGGCCAACCGAGGTCGATAGGAAACTCGATGGCGGTGCGGCTGAGATCGAGTGATCGGGACCAAGCACCGAAATCGAGTGCTTCCATCTTGAGAGTGTCGAGGCCGCTAGTTGCCTTGAGTCGGTATTCTTCCGGGAAGTTGAGGAAGTAATTGAGTGCCCCACCGATTTGGTGGACACCGGCTGGTACCGGGTGATTCACGTCATAGGGATAGAGCAACTCATACTTCGTAGTTGGATAGGTTGCCGATACGTGTGCGCGCAGGGCGCTGATGTGATCGCGGAGCAGATTGCGCAGGAAAATCGCGTCAGCGCTGCCATTCACGGTGGGGTCGTCTGTTGGCCTACGGAAGATGTGAAGCGGGCGACCGAGCGCCGCTGCTGCCAGCGTTGTTGTTTCTGAATCGTAGAGCGCCATGCCGCCATTCGGATTGGTTGTGGGGTGATAGTTGGTAAAGAACCACCAGAGGAATTCGCCGAACTGAATGGAAGGTGTAAGCCCGGCCGCAGCCTGTATGCCGGCAATCTCCAGATAGACGGCCTTCTGGAAGTTGAGCATGGGGGTGTTAAAGGTGCAGTGCGTCGATTTCAAGCTGGCGAAGCCGACATCGGTCACGACCTCTGCTCCGTTCGGGTAGACAGCAGCAAAGCCTGCCGGCGGATTGACCAATTCCATGGAGCAAGCGATGACCAGTTCGCGGCTTCGCGATGCAGCCTGGGCGCAGAAGTCGGCGTGCCAATCGCGGGCGGCCCGGTTGAGCGGAGGGCTTTGTGTCAAATCGATATCCCAGCGACCGGGCTGCCCATTGTCGAGCGTGCCAGTGACAGAGATGCTGCCAGCGGCGGAGGTGACTGAAGTGGAGAAGGTGAACGCGTAGGCGGGAGTGGGTGAGCGGTTGATGATGGTGAGTGCGCTACCAGAAGCCGTGGCGAAAACACCGACCAGATTTTCGTTGATGAAGCAAGCCAGGTGTTTGGCAATGATGTCGTTGGTGTCGGCAGGAAAGACGGTCTTGCCGATGGGGCTGCCGCCGATGGTGAGGATGACCTGATCGCCGTCAACGAAGGTTCCATTGAGGGTGACAGTAACCGATGGAATGGTGGCGTTGACCCGCTGGCGCTGGTTCCACCAGAAGACCCCGATGTATTCATTCATGGGCCCGGCAAAACCCAACTGATCAAGAATCCAGTGAGTGCGCGCGGGCGGGAGTTTGAAGGTGTGGTCTGTTGAATAGTCAAAGGCCGGTGAGGCATGAGTGCGAGCGGGGAGCGGGTCGGGAATGTTGGTCGGTACGACGGCTTCGAGGAAGTCGAAGTCGAAGTTGCCAGCGTTCTTGAGTGTGATCGTTGCCGTGTGCCGGCCAGCCGGTACACTGCTTCGCAGCTTGCGTCGGGCGTAGATCGGAGCTTCCGCAGAGACTGCGAAGTTATGCGTAGTTTCAGTGTCTCCATTGAGAACGACGCCGACTTCACCCCGGTCGGCAAAGAGAGTGGTGCCGAGGTAGAGGTCGTGTGTGGAGTTGCACGAATAGAAGATTTCAACGGTTGCCCCCGTGTCGGCTGTGCGTTTGGCGAAGGCACCAGAGTAGAAGCCTACCTGTGGATGCCAGATGCCCGTGTAGTGGCACCAGGGGGAATCTTCTTCGACGCGGACGGAATCTGGCCCGGCCACTTTCAGTTCGCGCTTCACGGAGGGGCCTGTCAGAGTCCAGTTGGAGAATTCCGCTTGCCATTCGGTGTCGGCCAGGGCTTGGCCATCGGGAATGGGAGGAGCGAAGGTGAACCACATCTGCCGGATGCTCGGGATGTTGAGTGCCGAGAAGTCGAGTGTGATGCGCCAGGTGCAATCGGAGGAGCCGCCTGCAAAAGGGGCAAGGTATTGCGCTGTGGCAAAGCTGGTTGCTGTTGTGGCCATCAATCTTGTGTTTTTCGCTACCGAATACATGGTGATTGAATTGCCGTCGACTCCCGGTTTTGCGCATTGGATGGTGATCACCCCACTCGAGGCTGTGGCTTCGAGGGGGAGTGAGATGGCGAGGCCGGTCCAATTGACGCTGTTGATCTGCCAGGCGAGATTGGCTGCCACAGACTGCTTGCCGATCCCGTACAGAGTGTAGGTGGCAGTGCTGGCCGATGAGGTGATGACGTAGCTTTGCTCATTGTCGATCTTGGTGCGCAAATTGATTTGATTTGCCGGGCCTGTCGTCGCCTTGAGTTGTGTGGAGGCGTCTACCAGCGCAGCAAGATTGGTGGCGATGGTGGTGTTGGTATCGGTTGCGAGCTCGGTGTAGATGTAGTCTGTGGCACCGATGGAGATGCGGTGTTGCGTCCCTGCGCCGGCGCCACTAATGGCGTAAGCGCATTCGACTTTGGGCACCAGATAATCGAAGGCGAAGTTCATGTACCAGAGCGTGACGCGGTCAAACTCTTTCAGTTCGTTGTCTTCGATGGTGAAGGTAGCCGTGGCTTTACTGTGCGTACCGGATTGGAGGGTGGCATAGTCGCTGAGGCGAATGCGTGCTGTGTCGTTGTTTGCCTTGATGACATCGAGATAGGGCCAATCGATGGTGGCAAAGCGGGGAGAGTGCAACGGACGAAGACCCTCGTAGTGGACATCGAACTGGAGCGTCAGCCCGGAGAAGTCAAAGTCTGGGAGGTACTTGATGCTCGCGTGCTCATAGAAGTTATCGGCATCGAAGAGAATGAGCACGGCGAAGTCGGCCGCATCTCGAAACACACCACTCACTTTGAATGAGTTCGCTGTGGCGGAATGGAGGGCGGCAGCGGCCCCAAAGGCGTCGAAGCCGCGCAGTTGCATGGTGCGGTTCGGTTGTAGTTTGTGAATGATCTCGGGCATGACTAGAAGTCCTTTTCGGGTGGAGCGTCAGAATTGGGTTCGTTTTGTAAAGTTCGATTTTTGTGTCGGAGACGTTTGGATTCGGCGAAGATGACGCAGAGGCCAGCCTGGTGATTGTCGTGAAGCCGTGCCCGTGGTTTGAGCATGGCCGTGACAGGAGCGGAGTAGGGAACTACGATGTCGGAGTCGTGCTCATGGAGAATGGCATCCTGAACGAGCACGGCGTTGTAGCGATCTGTCTGGAATTCGCGAAAGGTGAGGAGCGCCTGCTGTGCGGCTTTGGTGTGGGCGCGGGCATAGCGTGAGGTGGAGCGCCACTGCTTCATGGCCTGTTCGTCACCGGGATTTTCGAGGGCGCTTTGCATGGAGCGAACCTCGAGGGCCTGGGAGCGGAGGGCGAGGAAGTGGGCGAAGGCGAAATGTTCAAAATATACGAGCTCGATTTCCGAGCCGGGTAGCATTTCTGCTTCGAGCTTGTCGCGGAAAGTGCCATACTCCTCGCGAAGCTCGGCGGGGAAATGATCGATGGAAGTGGCAGTCAGGCCATGGCGGAGCGCGTTGCGGCTGGCTGCCTCTTTGCCTGCTTGGCTGGTGGGGCCGGTGGAGAGTTGGGCGTTCTCACGATTGGCCTGAAGTTGCTGTTCGGACGGCATTGGGGTCTCCTTCAAAAAAATGCGGGCCACAACACTTCGTGTGTGAAGTGTCAGGCCCGCTTACAGGAGATACGGTAGCAAGGGGATTGAGGCCCAGAATCGTGGTGATGGCGCTAAGTGATTGAAAAACAATGCTCAATCTCTTTGAAAAAAGTTGAAAATCGATGTGAATGATAAAGTTCTCATCGGCGAAACGGGGTCGGCTGGCGGGGCTGCAAGGGGATGCTGAACCCGTTTTCGGTGATGTGAACGTGCGTTGAGCTAAGCCGCTAACGCATGTTGGG
>JBIITX010000029.1:0-89139 GCA_044340255.1 Bryobacter sp.
GTTGCCGGGACAGAGGCGTTGGGGTCTGATGCTGCGCCGGATCTTCACGGACTTTGGCGGGTTCGCGTTCCAGTCAGACCCGCAAAAGGGAGCACTGGCGGTGGTCAACTGCCGGATTTAGGTTGATGGCGGCTTCGAGGCGCGGCAAGTTGCGAGTGAGGGCAAGGGCCAGGGTGGGGCGGTCGTTGAAATTGATGATGGAGATTTGATCGAGGGGATTGCTGGCAGAGAGAAAGGCGACGGCAGCCGCAACGACGGCATCGAGTTTGCGGCTCATGCTGCCGCTGTGATCGACAACGATGGCAATGGTGGCGGGGATGTCCTGGTGTTCGAAAAGACGAATAGTTTGGAGCTGGCCATTTTCATGGATGGTGAAGGCGGGGGCGGTGAGATCAGAGACCTGCTGGCCTGTGGGAGTGTGGACATTGACATTCAGCAACACGAGATCGACGTTGACGGAGATCTGATATTGGAGGAAGGCAGGGATGATGAGGTGGAGGAGTGTCATATGGCGAGGAGGGGTTGATACTCTGTGAGCCACATTGCGTCTTTTACCTGTTGCAAGATGTCATCGAGTGGCTTGCGGGCGAGGCCTTCGTACTTCGCGGCGGCAGCAACGGCCACTGCGACGGTGAGCGAAACCTTGCGCAAGTCATCAATGTAAGGAAGCAGCGAAGAGCCCGGTTGCCGCACGGAGACCAAGCTGGAGACGGCGCTCGAGGCGGCCGCGAGCATAGCTTCACTGATGATGGAGGATCCGGCAACAATCGTGCCGAGGGCCAGACCAGGGTAAAGCATGGAGTTATTGATCTGGCCGATGGAATGAGTGATGCCAAGGTGGGTGACGGGCGGGAATACCGCACAAGTGGCGATGAGTGCGCGACCACCCGTCCAGTTGATGAGATCGGCAGGAGTTGCTTCCGCGAGTGAGGCAGGATTGGAAAGGATGAGAATGATGGGGCGAACGACGGATTTGGCCAGTTCGCGAATGATTGCCTCGGTGAAGGCACCGCTGCAAGCAGAAGCACCAATCAGCATCGTGGGTTGGATGCGATGGACGACTTCGGAGAGGGACACGCTTGCATTTTGACCCCAGGATTCCAATTCTGTTGCGGCACGGGCGTAGGGAATTTGGTGAGGGAGGAGCGGCTGACTGGAAGCCGTTGTGAGGAGCCCCTGGGAATCGATGAGCCAGAAGCGGCTGGTGGCATCGATCAGGGACATGCCTTCACGCATCATGGCGGAGCGAATACTGTCGGCAGCCCCGACTCCAGCGGAGCCAGCTCCAAAGATGACAATACGCTGGTTACGGAGGGGAGTATTGCAGGAGCGGATGGCAGAAATGGCTGCCGCAAGAGTAATGGCTCCGGTGCCTTGCAAATCATCGTTGAAGCTGGGTAATTGATTTCGATAGGTATTGACGATGTGACGGCTGTTGGAAGCCGAAAAATCTTCCCACTGGAGCATGACGCCGGGGAAGAGAGAGGAGACTACCTGAACATAGGCGTCGAGGAAAGCGTAGTAGCGATCTCCGCAGACGCGGGGGTGGCGATTGCCAATATAAAGCGGATCGTTGAGGAGTGCCTGATTGTTGGTGCCGGTGTCGAGCATGACCGGGATGAGCCGGGCAGGATCGAGGCCACCAGCGGCGGTGTGGATGGCGAGTTTGCCGATAGCGACTTCCATGCCACCAATCCCCCAGTCGCCAATGCCGAGTATTTGCTCGGCATCTGTGGCGAGAAGGAGGTCAATGGTACCGGAGGGTGCGCCAAAGCTGGTGAAGGCTTCTTTGATGGAAGCGGGATCGGGGTTATTGATGGAAAGATAGACGCCACGCGGACGCCGGCATTCATGGTTATAGTGTTCGACGGCCACGCCAACGGTGAAATCGTTGACGATGGGAATCATCTCGCGAAGGTGCTCGGAGAAGAGACGGAAGAAGAGAACTTCATTGCGATCGTGGAGCTCACTCAGGTAGAGATTTCGACTGAGTGAATCGGGGAGGCGCTCGTACTGAATCAAGGCATTGTGAACCTGATCGGAGAGTTGTGTCACGACAGAGGGAAGCAGGCCATTCAGGTGGAGAGAGGTGCGTTCCTGGTGGCTGAAAGCGGCACCCTTGTTGAGGGAGGGCGAGGTGAGCACGGCCCTGCCGCGAGACCGGGTCTCGCGGCTCAACTTAGGTGGTGGGTGGGAGAGGATACTCACAGAGTTGCTACAGCTCTTTGGAGAAACGAGAGACGACAAAGGCGCAGAAGAGTGAGAAAAGGCCGAGCATGCCGACAAGGGGTACGGCAGTAGAGGTGGAGGGGAGAGCTGTTGCGGGCGCAGGATCGGCGACCACTGCTGCCTGAAGCTCTTCCGGCGGGGGAGGAGTGACTACGGCAGCCAGCTGGACTTCTTCACCAGAGGGGTTGATGGCAAGAATGGGAGCGCGCTTGAACTCGGCAACTACGGGTTCATAGGCGGACTTGGTAGGCTTTTCAATTTCCACAGGGACCTCAATGGGGGTGTATAGGACGGGGGTGTTGGTGGCCTTTGCGATGGCGATGGCTTTCGATTTGGGATAGACAAATTCTTCTCCCCAATTGCGGCCGGGATAGAACCAGGCACGGAGTGCTTCTGGCTCTCCGGCGGCGCGTTCGGCAAAGGTCATCACTGTTTTATCTGTCGCCTTCAGACGGTAATTGGGGATCGCCAGAATTGTGGCGTAAATGGTTGTTTCTTCTTTGTTGAAGATCTGGACGATGTGGCGGTCTGAGAGGGAATCGAGAATTTTGAAGACATAAGTTCCCGCGGGGAGAACACCCCAGCCGGCGAGGTGGACGCCGGGGATTTCAACCGGAGCGCTGAAGGTAACAACCGTCTTGCGATTCCAGGCGTCGGCAGAAGCCGATGGTGCCGCAAGCAAGGCGAGGAAAGTGAGAGGGATCAGGAGTTTCATTGGAGTCATTTCTATAGGTGGTGAGATGGAGATGGTTGACGTTCGGCGGTCAGGCGACGCCCTAAGGTCAGAGCTAGCGCCCGATGCGAACAGAATTCATGTCGCCCCAGAGGCCGGTAGCCTGAAGGAGCCAGACACAAACCACGACGACAACGAGGACATTGAGAATGGACTTAATGCTGGAGGCCATTGGAATGTAGCGATTGATCATGTACAAACCAACCCCTACGATGATGAGCATTAGAACCAGATTTAACAACGGCATGGTGAATCTCCTTACTTAAACTAAGAAGCAATTGAAAGACCATTGCATATTGGCAACTTACATGGTCCACTTGAATGGCTGGCGTTGCCAGCGGGAAGGCCGGTGAAGCATGCAGGATGCGAGCGGAGATTCGGAGAGTACACGCTGGCTGGAGTCGCATGGGATTGAGGGCCTGGAAGCGCTGCTGCAAGCGCTGGTGTTCCAACCCATGGCACCGATCCTGATTGTGGATGACAACAAAACTCCGCTCGAAGTGAGCGTAGCTGCCGAACGGCTGTTGGGAACTCCGCGAGAGGTAGTGATTCAAGCTGCAGGGAGCCCACGATTGGAGTTTCGTGAGCTGGGAGAGGCGGGGGGAACGTTAGTTGTTGACGGAGAACGCGAGGTCGAGTTCCGCATTAAGCCGAATGTTTTGCCGAAGCGACATTTGCTTTCCCTGGAAGCCGGTTTAGCGCCCTGGGCAGAAGATTATGCCTTGAGCATCGTCAACCTTGAAGGCGACATTGTTGCCTGGTATGCGGGGTCGGAGCGAATCTACGGCTACAAGGAGGGCGAGGCGAAAGGGCAGGATCTTTGCTTTCTCTATCCGGCGGAAGACGGGATTGAGGCCAGGGTTCAGGAAGAGTTGCGGCAAGCAGTACGTCAAGGATACAAGGCTGAAGAGAGTTGGCAGGCACGGGTAGATGGCTCGCGGTTTTGGGCGAATTGCATCACGATTCCGCTGAAGGATGCAGAAGGCCAAATGCATGGGTTTGCCAGAGTGGTGCGGGATTTCAGCGAGCGCTACAAGATCGCTGAAGAGAAGCGCATTAGCGAGGCAGTGCTGGCGATGGAGGGGAAGGAAGGGATGTTGGCGGGGTTCGCATCCGGGGTGGAGCACTCGATCCCGGAAGTGAATGATGTGCTGCTGGAGTTGCTTGGCTATACGCGGGAAGACCTGAATGAAGGGCGACTGAAGTGGGCGGAGCTGACGCCGCCCGAGTACGTTGTGATTGAGGAGCTGGCTCATGAAGAGAGTTTGCTGCATGGGGCATGCACACCCTTTGAGAAGGAAATGATCCGGCAGGATGGGACGAAGATCCGGGTGATTGCGACGACGGCAATTCTGGGGCTGACGCCGTTTCGGTGGATCTGCATTGTGCAACCTGCGCCGAAGCTCGAGGCAGTGGAAGCGCTGGAACGCAAACCGATGCCGCTGACAGCGCGGTTTCAAGAAATTATTGGCAAAAGCTCAGCACTTGAGAGGGTGCAGCATCAGGTGACGGTAGTGGCACCGACCGATGCCACGGTACTGATTCTGGGGGAGACGGGGACGGGTAAAGAGTTGGTGGCTCGGGCGGTACACCAGAATAGCCCGCGCAGCAAGATGCCCTTTGTCACGCTGAATTGTGCGGCCATCCCTACGGGATTGCTTGAGAGTGAGCTGTTTGGGTATGAGCGTGGCGCATTTACGGGAGCGCTTTCTCTCAAGATTGGACGCTTTGAGATGGCCAATCACGGGACGCTCTTTTTAGACGAAGTTGGGGACATCCCGATCGATTTGCAACCGAAACTATTGCGGGCACTGCAGGAGAAGTCGTTTGAGCGGCTGGGTGGGACGAAGACCATCCCGATTGACGTGAGGCTGGTGGCGGCAACCAACCGGGATTTGAATCAAATGATGAGCGATAAGTTGTTTCGGAGTGATCTTTACTACCGGTTGAAAGTGTTTCCGATCAAGACGCCTTCGTTGCGGGAAAGACCGGAAGACATCCCGCTTCTGGCGCGACATTTCATTCAGAAGTATGCGGAAAAGATGAATCGGCGCATTGAGGAGATTCCGACCAATACGATGAAGGCGCTGTCGGCGTGGAAGTGGCCGGGCAATGTCAGGGAGCTAGAGAATTTCATTGAGCGGGCGGTGATCCTGACGCCGGGCAGAACACTGCTTGCGCCGATAGAGGAGTTGGGCGAAGGAACTCATGAAGCGGTTGCCGACGGGACGCTGGAGGAGATGGAGCGGGGTTATATCTTGAAAGTGTTGCGGGAATGCAGCGGTGTGATTAGCACCGCCGCAACCCGCCTTGGGCTGCCTCGCACCACATTGAATGCCATGATGAAGAAGCTTGGAATCAGCCGCAAGGAATTGTGAAGCTGGCTACTTCTTTTCGAGGCTGATACGGTGCTCAAAGTCTTTTAGCTGCTTTTCTGCGGCGTCCTTTGCAATACCGTAACGCTCTTGAATTTTGCCAATGACCTGGTCGCGACGACCGGCAGCCACATCGAGGTCATCAGAAGTGAGCTTGCCCCATTGTTCGAGGATGTTGCCTTTGAATTGCATCCAGTTGCCGGCAAGAATATCGTTGTTCATATTGATAGAAATCCTTTGGTGAAGTGCGACCGGACTGAAATATCGTCCGATCACCAGTGCTTTATGAGCAAGTGGAGGTCCAAGCGGAAACGTCCTTCAGCCATTAACGATATAGGGTCAATCGACGTGGAATGGTCAGAGCGATTTCGTATTGGTAGTAAGTAGCGTAGGTAGACTTATTCCCTGGTTATGAAGTTGCAGCATGCTAGATGCTTGCCGGTGTCCAAGCGATCCGACAAGCTACTCAAGCATAGGAACACACAATCGTGAAAAAGAAATCGATGATTCAATTACTGTCCCTCATCGGGATGGCAACTACCCTTATGGTTGGCACCGCAGGCGCTGCCACCATCACATTCAATACCAACTCAGCGGGCACGAAGTTCACTGGAAACGGGTTGACGCTGAATAGCTCTTTTGGAGCAGCGGCAACGCTTAGCTTCACAGTAGCCTCAGATAGCCCGACAGGCGTGCCTTCCAATATCAATCTGGGCACGTTTCAAGTGATCTGCGCGACATGTTCTACACAGCAGCTTGCTGCGGGGGCCGTGTTTAGCCCCTTCACCTTCGAGCTTGTGGTGACTGACGTTACAGACGGTGCTACCGGTAAATTCATGGGAACTTCCGCCGGAGGAACTGTATTCAGTGATGTCAGCCCACTGACCATCAACTGGGCACCCCTAACGCTGGGACCTGGGACGTTCAACGCGTTAACAGGCAATTTTGGACCGACGGTGTTCACGACAACGATATTCACGGGTATCCCAGCGCCTAATGGCGAAACCAATGGGCAAGTCACCGTGCAGGGCACAGTTAATTCCCGTGACCTAACAGGGGTGCCGGAACCGGCGAGCATGGCACTGTTGGGCAGCGCCCTGGTGGGCATTGTTGCACTGCGCCGCAGCAGGACTAGAAGTAACCGCGACTAGTTTTGACAGGCAAGCCGCACCCTGTAGTGCGGCTTTCGGTTTGATACGAGTAGAGTTGGAGGATGCATCTGTTTGCACGGCATTCTTTGAGCATTGTTTCTGCGGGTATATTGGCGATCTGGATTGTTTGTTATGCGGAACGAGACGCGGCAACACGATGGGGGCAGTTCTTCGGGAACGCTATCGCGGACTGGGCAGGACTGGTGGTCACTGTGATCGCCACGAAGCATTTGTATGAAAGAAGTTGGCGGAGAGGGGCTGGGGAGGGCTGGCGGGAAGGGTTGCGAAGTCATCCGTTGACAATATTTCTTGTAGTGACATTTACAGGATGGCTGGCAGTGTATCTGCGGATGGATGCGGACGGGAAATGGGGACAGGTGGTGGGGAACCTGGTGTCGGAGTGGACGCAGAATCTGGGGTATGTGTTGTTGACCAAGAAGTTCATCGAGGCGAAAGGGAGAGAGCACCATCGAGCGACGGCGCGTGGGCAGGTGACGATGGGGGGTCAGGCTGGTGGGGCGGCAGAACGTTAGGTTGCAATCAGTTGGGGATTGGCCAGAGGAGTGCATTGTAACCAGTACCTCCCTAAACGGGAAGGCCAAAGAGGTTTTGTATGCGAATGATCCTGATAGCTACGCTGGCGGTTGCGCCAATGCTGGCCAAAGACAATGAGTCGATCCAGAGACTGAATGAGGCTTCGGCCGTTTTCTCGGAAGTGATGGCAACACCGGACAAGGGGATTCCGGAGGAACTACTGGCTAATGCACATTGCATTGTGATTGTGCCCAGTTTGAAGACGGCAGCCTTTGTGGTCGGCGGAAAGTATGGCAAGGGCTATGTGTCATGCCGCAAGAAGAATGGAACTGGCTGGTCTGCGCCGGGAACGGTGCGCATTGAAGGGGGAAGCGTTGGCTTTCAAATTGGGGGATCGACAACGGACTTAGTGATGTTAGTTATGAATGCGCGTGGGGTGGATAAGCTGATGGAAAGTAAGTTTACGCTTGGGGCCGAGGGGTCAGTGGCGGCGGGACCGGTGGGTAGAACGGCAACGGCGCAGACAGATGCACAGATGCATGCTGAGATCCTGTCGTGGTCGCGGTCGCAAGGACTTTTTGCCGGGTTGGCCATTGAAGGGGCAACTCTGCGTCCGGACATGGATGACAACCAGGAGTTGTACGGCAAGCGTGTTGGAAACCGTCAAATCGTGGACGGGAAGATGAAGATGCCGCAAGCGGCGATGCGTCTGGTGGCGCTGCTGAATCGATACTCCGCACATGAGCGAAAGACGGCCACTGGTAGTTCGAACCAGTAGTCAAAAGAGAGAACCAGAATATGACTCATTTATTGTTATTCGGAGTGCTCCTGTTTGCTGCCGATCAAGACCCGGTGTACCGGGTGTCTGTGACGGCGCGTACGGCAAAGGCTGTCAATTACCAGCACCGCAGCGGTGCAACAAAGATCGACTTCCGTGGGACGGCGCTGATGCCAGGATCGCGGGGTGAGGCGAAAGTAGAGAGCAAGCAGGGCTACATTGAAATTGAAGTTGAGTTTGATGATCTGAAGCCCGCTAATGCTCAGGGTGCCGAGTATCTGACTTATGTACTTTGGGCCATTACGCCGGAGGGGCGGACTGCAAATCTTGGAGAGATCCTGCTGAACGGGACCAAGAGCAAGCTGAATGTCACCACTGAATTACAGGTGTTTGGGCTTGCGGTTACTGCTGAGCCTTATTTTGCGGTAACACGACCGAGCGATCTGATTGTGATGGAGAATGTGGTTCGCAAGGATACGATTGGCAAGATTGAAGAGATTGATGCCAAGTATGAACTGCTGCAACGTGGTCAGTACCAGAAGTTAACCAATCCGCTGGCGCTGAAGCTGGACCCCAAAGTGCCGCTGGAGCTGTACGAGGCGCGCAATGCGGTAGAGATTGCGAAAGGTATGGGCGCCGCTCAATTTGCCAACGAATCCTTTTTGAAGGCTGAGAAGAGCCTGGCGCAGGCTGAAGCCTACCAAGCGCGTAAAGCTGGCAGCAAGCCTGTGACGATGACCGCTCGCGAGGCGGTTCAGACGGCAGAAGACGCGAGAACCATCGCGGTGAAGCGGCAAGAAGAAAATGCTCTGATGGCGGAACGGCAGCAGGCCGCCGAGCGCGAAACGCAATCGCTGCTGGCGAAGAACGCTGCAGAGAATGAAACGGACCGCGTGAAGCGGGAAGCGGATTTGGCCAGCAGCCGGGCAACTCTTGAGAAAGATCGCCTGTTGCGCGAAAAGGATGCGCAAGCGCTAGCGAGTGCTGACGCAGCCGACCGGGCCAGGCGCGAAAGTAATTTGCGAGCGTTGGAGGCAGATTCTAAATTGACGGCAGCCAAGATCGAAGCAGATGCCAAGCTGGCGGCAGCCAAGAATGAGGCGGACCAATTGAGGCTGGACAACGAGGCCCAGAAGATTGCCGCTCAGGCTGCTGAAGCTAGAGCGTTGCAACAGAAAACTCAGCTGGAGGCAGATAAGGTGGCGATGCGTGCGCAGTTGTTGCAACAATTCAATGCCATTCTGACGACGCAAGATACGGCACGAGGATTGATCGTGAGCATGCCGGATGTGCTTTTTGATACGGCGAAACATACGCTTCGACCTTTGGCTAGAGAGAAGCTGGCGAAGGTTGCGGGCATTATTTCCGGGCATCCGGGATTGAAGCTCGAAGTAGAGGGACATACGGATAGTGTTGGCACCGAGGCCTACAATCAAACGTTGTCCGAGCAGCGCAGCGAGAGCGTTCGCAGCTACCTTACCGAGCAAGGAATGATGTCGAGTTCGGTGACGTCTAAAGGTATGGGCGAGAACCAGCCTGTTGCTTCGAATGACTCTGCGGCGGGACGCCAACAGAACCGTCGGGTTGAGATTGTCGTTTCAGGAGAGATGATCGGACAGAACATCAGCCCACGATAAAGGGTGCGGATTGAAGGGGATTGCCGGGGGTGCGAGGTTCGCACTTCCGGCGTTTTTTGTTTAGGGATTTGTGTTTTGGATGTCGGCGAGGACTTTGCGGTAGAGGCTGGCACGGGCTTCGGGAGTGGTTGCGGAAGGGTGTTGGGTGGAGAGGATTTCGCTGAGTTTGGCTCCGGGGAGGACGCGGGTCACGTTGAGATTGGGGTCGAGTTGGAGGTGGGCGTAGGGTTCGTCGAAGATGGAGGGGCCGAAGCCTTGGGTTAACACGATTTGGACACTGCCGTCGGGGAGGGTGGAGATGCGCTCGACGTGGGCGTAGTGGTTGGGGTTGGGGTGCTTTGCGAATTCCGGGAAGAGGAGGGCGCGGTGCCTGGGAGAGGGAGGCAAGTCGGCGATGAGGAGGCGGGAGTTTTTGGGGGTGTCGCCCTGGCCGTGGATGGAATCGGCGGAGAGGACGACGAGGGTGGCGCCACGGTTTTCTATGGCGAGGTAGGCGTTGTTGACGCCGCCGAGGAGGATTTCGTCGCGGCCATTGTTATCGAGATCGGCGATGTCGAGGGAGAAGATCCAGCCGGGGTGCCAGTATTGGTCGACGAGCTTGCCGTCGGCGGTAAGGATGGCGACCTGGTGGGGCCAGTCCCAGGAATGATGGCTGGAGACGACGATGCGGCCGCCATCGGGACGGGGGTGGCGGAGGAGCGCGACGTGCTGGACGGTGTAGGGTCCTGAAATGGTGCGACCGTCGGCGAGCTTGAGAGTGGGTCGACCGGGAGCGAAGGTCCAGCGGAGCGTGCCGTCGGAGCGGAAGCACTGGAGGGAAGAGTTTTGCTTGCTGAGGTCCCAGGGCCAGGTGCGGTAGAGGAACTCGGGTTTGCCGTCCTGATCGACGTCAAGGAATTGACCACGGAGATTTTGCAGGGCGTTGGGGCCGGAGCGGATTTCCTCGTGGAGGGGGGAGGAGAAGGTATGGGTCCAGACAGTTTTTTGGGAGGCGTCGAAGGTGGAGAGGACGGGGCCGAGGGTGCGGTAGCCGATGGGAGTTCCGGGACGGGGCCAGGCGAAGGCGGCGAGGGCGAGGACGGCGAGGACTGTTGCGGCGGGGAGCCAGAGGTTGCGGCTGGGGGGTTGAGGGGGAGGGGGAGGGGGATCGGTGGGGGGGACGGCCAAGTCCTGATGGCTTTCGCGCCAGGCGGTGAGCTCGGTGGTGATGGCCCAGACGCGCTTCATCTCGCGGTGGATGGGGAGGCCAAAGTCGGATTCCCAGACCTGGACGGTGCGAACGCTTTTGTTGAAGAAGGCGGCGATTTCTTTCCAGCCTTCGAGGCGCTCGCTCTGGTTTTCTTTTGCGTGCATCGCTATTACGCCCGGCTTGATTTTAACAGGTGGGGGGTGGGGGATTGGCTGGAATGAGGTTCAGAATCAGCTAGTTGCGTAACTCTGCGTAACAGTGCGTAACGTTGCGGCTAATCGATTGGGGTGGGTTGCGCGATGGATAGAGTGATTCATTCAAATTGTCAAAGTAGAGTTCTCCTCCATGTTTGGCTGGCGGCTTGGTTACTGCTTGCTGGCGGCCCAAACTTTTTTTTTGAGGAGTGGGCTGCATTTCAATGCTTAGCCAGGGTGCGGATGGTGTGGAGGAGGTGGTCGTCCTGGTAGGGCTTGACGAGAAAGGCGGAGACGCCGACGGATTGGGCTTTGGCTCGGTATTTGTCGCTGGAGCGGGAGGTTAGCATTACGATTGGGAGGTTTGCGAAGGGGGCTTCGGCGCGGAGGGTGGAGGTTAGCTCGAAGCCGTCCATGCGGGGCATTTCTACGTCGAGAAGAATCAGGTCTGGGAGTTGGGTGGAGCGGCGGAGGAACTCCAGTGCCTCCAGGCCGTCTTTGGCCTGGGAGGTGCGCCAGCCTTGGCGCTCTATGAGGGCGGCGATGACGCGGCGGACGCTGAGAGAGTCATCGACGATCAGGATGTCGAGGGGCTTGGTGAGTTGCGTGGGGGCTTCGAGACGGGGCGGGGGAAGCGTGTGCAGACCTGCGGGATTGAGGATTGGGGCGATGGAGCCGTCGGCGAGGACCGTTGCGCCAATCAGATGAGGGACGCGGCCGAGCAGGGGGCTGAGGGGTTTGACTACTACTTCGCGGGCTTCGAGGATGGTGTCGATGTAGACCGGTAAATTTCCGTTGGGGCCACGGAGCGTGGCGATGGGGAGGCGTGTGCCCGGCTCGACGGGGTTTGCCGGGATTTGGAGGAGTTGGGCCAGGGACTGGGTTTGGGCATCGGGGATGGCGCGGGAAACTTCGACTACCGAAGCCAGAGGGATGGCGAAGCGGCGGTTGCTGACCTCTACCAGCAGGACGCGCGTGATGGCGAGCGTTAATGGGAGGCTGAGGGTGAAGGTGGTTCCCTGCCCTGGTGTGGAATCGAGAGTGATGTTGCCTTTGAGGCCTTCGACGGCGTTGCGGACGATGTCGAGGCCGATGCCGCGGCCGGAGATTTCGCTGATGTCGGTTGCGGTGGAGAAGCCGGGAGTGAAGAGGAGGCGGTGGAGGTCTTCGGTGGTGGCGTCGGGGAGGCCCGCGCGCTCACGGATGGCATCGAGAGGGAGGCCCGCGCCGTCATCGGAAAGGGTGATTTGGATTTGAGTGCCGACGTGGCGGGCGCTGAGATGGATTTGCCCGATGGATGATTTGCCAACGCGGTTTCCTTCAATGCCGTGACCGACGGCGTTGCGCAGGAGATGCTCGATGGGGCCGAGGAGGGCATCGAGCATGGTTTTGTCGAGCTCGGTGGTTAGGCCTTCGATGTGGAGCTCGGCGGGGTGGCCGGATTGCTCGGCGGCTACGCGGACGGTGCGGTGGAGGCGGGCGGCGACGCTCGATAGCGGGACCATGCGGAAGCGGAGGAGGCGGTCTTGCAGTTGGGAGCTGAGGCGCTTTTCGCGGCCGAGGAAGGATTCGAAATCGCCGGCGAGGAGGCGGAGCTGGGCTTCGGCTACGGTGACGTCGGCAGTGGCTTCGTTGAGATCGCGGGAGTGGGTGTAGAGGCGGGTGTAGCGATCGAATTCGAGGGGATCGAATTCGCTGTCGGAGGATTGGGTGGAGAGGGATGACTGGATGAGGAGGTTGTCTTCTTCAAAGGAGGTGCTGAGTTGGCGGAAACGGCGGCGGGAGAGGGAGAGTTCGCCGATTTCGTGGCTGAGCCGGGAGAGGGATTGCTCGAAGCTGAAGCGGTGGACGAAGAGTTCGCTGACGAGGCGGACGAGATCGTCGATGCGCTCGAGCGGGACGCGGACGTAACGGCTGGCGTCGAAGGAGTTGAGGAGGTCGTCGTTGAGGACCGGGACGGCAGTGTGAGCCTGCCGGGTGGCGAGGATGGGATCGAAGGCGGAGAGCAGGGTGGGGATGGTTGCTTCGTGTTGGGGATTGGAGCCGCCCGAAGTTACAAGGGCGCTAAGGAGATCGGTGCACTCATCGAGCAGATGCTGGATGGGGATGGTGAGGGTGAGGTCGTTGGCGGCGAGGGCATCGAGGAGGTCTTCCATGCGATGGGCGACGGAGGCGATGTGCGGGAGGCCGACCATGGCAGAGGAGCCCTTGATGGTGTGGACGGCGCGGCGGAGATCGAGCAGGAGGGCAGGGTTGTGAGGAAGGTCGAGGAGGTAGGCCGAGATGTCTTTGAGGGCTTCGTCGGCTTCGATGAGGAAGCCTTCGAGGATGTCGTTCTCGATGGGTGGTTTGAATTCAGAGGTGATGAGGGCGACGGCTTCGGCGAGGGTGTCGTGAGTGGAATCATCCCAATCGAAGACGCCGTTCATGAGGTCTTCAAGGTAGGACTCGAGGTCGGTGCCCATGGCAGTGATTTGAGGCAGGCCGACGACGGCGCTGGCACCACGGATCAAGTGGATGAGGCGGTGGAACTCGGCGAGGGAGTCGCTATTGCCGGGGTCCTGCTTGAGGTGGGCAAGGCAGGCCGCGAGAGGCGCCAGGTAGCCCTGGGCCTCACGGTAGAAGCCGGCGATGGTTTGCGTATCGACCATTGCGTTAGGCGTGGGTGGTTTCGCGCTGGGTTTCGTTTTGTGGGAGTTTGAAGCGACTCATGGAATCGTTGAGTGCGGCGGCGAGGGAAGCGAGCTGACGGACGGAGGATTCGACCTGGCGGGCGCTGGTGGCCGTGCGCGAGGTGAACTCAGTGACGCCGCTGACTTTGCGGGTGACGGAATCGGAGCTTTCGGCCTGGAGGCGCGTGGCGTCGAGGATCTCTTTGACGAGGCGGGAGATTTCGCCGGAGACCGTTTCGATCTGACCAAGGCGAGAGCCGGCTTCGGTGGCGAGCTGGGAGCCGCCGACGACTTCGCGGGTGGTTTTCTCCATGGCGGTGACGGCCTCGGTGGTATCGCTCTGGACGCCGCGGATGAGATTGGAGATGCGCTTGGTGGATTCGGCGGCACGCTCGGCGAGGCGTTCGATTTCTTCGGCGACGACGGCGAAGCCGCGGCCAGCGTCGCCGGCGGAGGCAGCCTGGATGGAGGCGTTGAGGGCGAGGATGGAAGTGCGGTCAGCGATGTCGCCAATGAGCTGGACGATTTCGCCGATTTCTTGCGAGCTCTCACCGAGACGCTTGACGCGCTTGGAGGTCTCTTGCACCTGGACGCGGATGGAATCCATGCCATCGATGGTTTTCTGTACCGAGAGAGAGCCGTCGCGGGCGCTGAGGAGAGCTGTCTCGGCGACCTTGGCGGCGGTGCCGGCGGCGGTGGCGACCTGACGGATGGAGTGGTTGATCTGCTCGATGGTTTGCGAGGCTTCAGCGATTTGAGCGGACTGACGGTGAGAGCCTTCGGCGAGCGACTCGGCGCTGGACTGCATCTGGCGGGCGGAGCGATCGACCTCAAGAGAGGTGGTTTGGACGGAGCTGATGAGCTGGCGGAGCTCGACGATCATGTAGTTGAACGAGTCGGCGATGGCACCAGTAATGTCGGAGGTGACTTCGGCTTCTTTGCGGAGATCGCCTTCGGCGACACCGGAGACTTCATCGAGGAGCTTCATGATGCTTTGCTGGATGTTGTCGCGCTCTTCGCGGGACTGGATGAGAGAGACGGTGTTGTCGAGGGTGGTGTTGAGAGCCCCGGCCATCTGGCCGAGTTCGTCGTTGTAGAAGGTGTCGGCGCGGGCGGCGTAGTCGCCAACGCGGATTGATTCGAAGGTTTTTAGGATGGAGTTGATTTGGCGGGTGATGCCGAGATTGACGGAGAAGGCGATGAGGCCGGTGAGGAGGAGGACGAGGGCGGCGATGAAAAGCTGGCCGTACTTCTGGTCGTTGAGGTCACCGATCCGGCGGTTGAGCTGGGTGCGCATGCGCGCGGTGGAGTCATCGAGGAGGGCGAAGTAGTCTTCACTGGCGACTTTGCCCATGTCGGCGAAGGCTCGCGCTTCGATTGCAATCGTTTCGGGCCTGGAGATGATTTCGCGGTCGGCTGCTTTGCGGAATTTGTCGGAGGAAGCAACAGCGTTTTTAGTAGCATCGCTCAGGTTGGCGGTAGCAGTTTCACCAGCAACGAGCAGACCGGAGCGGAGAGCGCTGGCCATGTTGCGCTGGATGGTCTCGTTGGTGTTTTCGACGAGACGCATGAGGAAGGAGATCTGCGCGGATTCTTCTGGGGTGGCGCGACCGCGCAAGGCGAGGAGGCTGCCGGCAGAGCGGAGTTGACTTAGCTGTTCGGTGATTTGAGGGACCTGGGCGATGAGGGTGTCGGCGAGGTAGAAGAATTCCATTTGCTGGTCGCTGCGAAGATTGGAATTTTCGCCAGCGAGGCGGAAGAGCTCGAGGGTTTGATTGAGGACAGCCGTGTGGCGCGCGAAGGACTCTTTGGGGAAGACGGCGACGGCCTGGGGCTGGAGCTGACGCCAGGAGGCTTTGAGGGATTGCCAGTTGCCGAAGAGGCGGAGGGCTTTGCCGAGGCGGTCATCGACGGCATCAATGGCGGTGATGTCGGCATCGATCTTTTTGCGCAGGGTGTCGAGGGAATCGCGCTGGGCCTCGTCGCCGTTGAGGACGGCGTAGGAGGCGTCGCGGTGCTGGAGGAGGTGTTCGAGGGCGGGACGGAGGGCGACGATGTAGTCGAGGCCATCGAGTTCTTCGCGGCTATGAACGATCTGGCGTTGGCGGGCGTCGACGAAGAAGACCACCAAGGCGAGGATGGGCAGAGCAAGCAGGCCTGTAACAAGGAGTAGCTTTTGCCAGATTTTGAGATTGTTTAGCTTATCGAACATGAGAGTCACCTTTCAGGGCAGGTAGGGAAGTGAGTAGACGCTGGAACAGCAGATCGAGGTCGAGGAGGTTGGTGTGCGGGGACAGAGGGGCTGAGCGCAAGCCGAGGACTTGATCGACGGCAAAAGCGCAGGGACCCTGGGAGGCTTGGGACTGGACCACGAGGAGCTTCTCGTTGCGCCCCGTAGCTTCTGTGCCAAGCATGGCTGAGAGATCGAGCAGCGGGAGGATATCGCCGCGGTAGTTGATGACGCCGCGGACCGATGGGTGGACGGCGGGAAGTGGAGTGATCGGGGGGAGCGAGGCACTCTCGAGCACTTGCGTAATGGGGATGGCGAAGGACTGATCGGCGAGCGCGAATTGAATGAAGCGCTCGGCGGGGTCGAAGGCGGCAGTGTGGCGTGAGAGGGCTTCCGACATTAGATTGCTCGCTCGATGGCGGCCATGACGGCGGCGGGATCAATGGGTTTGGTGAGGTAATCGTCGGCACCCTGTTTGAGGCCCCAGTAGCGGTCCATTTCGAGGGATTTGCTGGAGACCATGACGATTTTGCTGGAGGCGGTGTCGGGAGAGTTTTTGAGCTGGCGGCAGACCTGGTAGCCGTTTTTCTTGGGGAGGACGACGTCGAGGAGGATGAGGTCGGGGTGGTGGAGCTGGGCGGCGGCTACGGCCTGATCGCCGTCGGTGGCGCTGTATAGCTGGAAGCCTTTGTCTTCGAGGAGGCCGAGGAGGAGCTTCATTTCCATGGGGCTGTCTTCAACGATGAGGATGGATTTGGGCATTTGGCTGGGTTACCTGTTGCTGAGAATGGAATGGGGTTGGGACGGCGACGCGGCCGGCAGGAGCTTGTTGAGTGCGGCCAGTAGAACCTCTCCCTGGAAGGGTTTGGTGAGGTAGTCAGTTGCGCCGGCCATTTTGCCGCGGACTTTGTCGAAGACGCCGTCGTTGCCGGAGAGCATGAGGATGGGGAGGAGCTTGGCCCCGGGGCTGCGGCGGATGGATTTGGCGAGTTCGTAGCCGTCCATCTTGGGCATGTTGACGTCGAGGAGGACGAGGTCGGGCTGCTCTTGTTTGAAGGATTCGAGACCCTCGAGGCCGTTGACGGCAGCGCGGACACGGTGGCCCTGGCGTTCGAGGGTGATCGAGACGAGGCGGCGGACGGTGGCGGAATCGTCGACGACGAGGATGAGCTTGCGTTGTTCGAGTTCTTCGCAAGCCGCGTCGAGGGTGTGGGTATTGGGACGGAGGTCGCGGGCCTGACGCAGGTAGGGGAGAGCGTCGCCGGAACGGTAGATGCTGAGGTAGCCGAGGCCGATGGCGAAGGAGGCGTCGAAGGTGCGACCGCGCTGGAGGCGGGTTTTCCAGGTTTTGATGGCTTCTTCGATGCGGCGCTCGTTGGCACCGCCGTTGGTCTGGAGGGCGTGGAAGTCGTCTAAGGAGTAGGGGGCACCGCAGGCCTGGCAGAGAACGGCGTCGGTGGCGCGGGCGGTTTGACAGACGGGGCAACTGCCTTTGGCGGAGCTGGGGAGGGAGGAGGTTGGGGAAGCGACGGCGCGACTGAGGCGCTGGATGCCGAGGGCGTTGGAGACGAGGGTGTTGGAGGGATTGATGACGAGGACGCGCTCGAGGATGGAGAGGGCTTCGTCGCGGGTGTCGGCGATGGCGGCGAGCCAGAGGAAGGCGTGTTCGTTTTGGGGTTCGGATTCGATGACGCGGATGAGGATTTCGCGCGCAAGGCGACGGTGGCCGATGCGGATGGCCTGCACGGCGTCGCTGAGGAGCCCGGGTTTGGTGGAAGTGCCTTGCATGAAATTCTGAGGAACCAAGTGTGTCAAGTAAACAAGAAACTCTAGTAGGCAAGGTCAGTGTATTGCGTATGTAAGATCTGAGGGATCGGCAAATGCGCTTAAGGTGGAGGCCCGTTGACCTTAGGGGTAAGGGAGATTGCCTAGTGTGGATTGCAGCGAAGACGGCTCCAGGGCCTTAGACGTTGGTACTAGAGGGGTAACTTTTCCACAGGAATCAGAGTCTTGCTATTTTGGTTCATTCCTTTGCAATCTCACATGCTTAACCGGATTTTTCACACAACAGGCTTGGTAGCCCCTCTTGCTTTACTCTTGAGTTCTTGCGGCACACAGACGGCGAGTGCGCCGGGTGGCGGGGGAAAAGGCGGAAAGAAAGGCGGCGATGCGCCTGTGGTTGTCGTGAAAGCGGCGACAAAGGACGTTCCGATCGACCTGGACGTGATTGGGAACGTGGAAGCCAGTTCTACGGTCAGCATCAAGCCGCAGGTGAGCGGGGAGCTGAAAGCGGCGTTCTTCAAGGAAGGCGACTTTGTAAAGGCCGGCGATAAATTGTTTGAGATCGACCGACGGACGCTGACGGCGCAGCTGGATCAAGCTATTGCGAATCTGGCGCGGAGTGAGGCGCAGATGCGGCAGGCGACGGCGAATCTGGCGAAGGATGTGGCGCAGGCCGATTATTTGCGGTCGGTGGCGGAGCGCAATCAGATGCTGATGAAGGAAGGGATTGCGTCTAAGGAACAGGGTGCGCAATCGACCGCGCTGGCGCAGGCGCAAAAGGAATTGACGGATGCCGACCGGGCGGCGATTGAGAGCAGCAAGGCAGATATCGCGGCCAATAAGGCGACGATTGAAAATCTGAAAGTGCAGATGGGGTTCACGACGATTGCGGCACCGATTTCCGGGCGGACCGGAACGCTGCTGGTGAAGCCGGGGAATATTGTGCAGGGGAATACGAGCGAGCTGATTACGATCAGTCAGATCCAACCGGTGAATGTGAGTTTTGCGGTACCGGAATCGCAGTTTCAGCGGATTGCGAGCCGGTTTGGGAAGGAGAAGATTGTTGTGTTTGCGGCACAGCAGGATTCGACCGAGCCGCCGACCGTTGGTGTGTTGAATTTTATTGAGAGTGCTGTGGATGCAACGACGGGTACGCTGCGGTTGCGGGCGACGTTCCCGAATGCGGAACGGAAGATGTGGCCTGGGCAGTTTGTAAGGGTCCGGATGCGGCTGGGTGTTGTGGAAGGGGCGGTGGTGGTACCGAACCAGGCAGTGCAGACGGGGCAGGACGGATCGTTTGTTTATGTGGTGAAGGCGGACCGTGGGGTGGAGAACCGTCCGGTGACGCTGGGGGTTCGCAACGGGAATGAACTGGTGATCGCCAAGGGGCTTGCGGAGGGGGAGACGGTAGTGACCGAGGGGCAGTTGAGGATTGCACCTGGAGTGAAGGTGACGGTGCGTGCGCCGGGTGGTGGCGGGCGTAAGGGTGAAGGTAAGGGTGGTGGTGAAGGTAAGGGTGGTGGTGAAGGCCGGCCCAAGAAAACGGAATAATTTGACATGAACTTCTCCGCGATTTTCATCAAGCGGCCGGTGGCCACAATTCTGTTGATGCTGGGCATCAGCATGTTTGGCGTCTTGAGCTATACGGTTTTGCCGGTGAGCGATTTGCCGAACGTGGACTTTCCGACGTTGAGCGTATCGGCCGGGTTGCCTGGTGCGGACCCTGCGACGATGGCGTCGGCCGTGGCGACGCCGCTCGAGCGGCAGTTTAGCGGCATCGCGGGGATCGATTCGATGACCAGTTCGAACTCGATGGGTTCGACCAGTGTGACGATGCAGTTTGATGTATCGCGCGAGATTGATGGCGCGGCAGTGGACGTGCAGACGGCGATCAGTGCGGCAATGCCGTTGCTGCCCCCGGGGATGCCGTCGTTGCCTTCGTTTCGCAAATCAAATCCTTCGGACAGCCCGATTCTGTTTTTGGCATTGACGACAACATCGATGCCGAAGTGGAAGCTGGATGAATATGCGCAGGTGGTTGTAGGGCAGAGGATTTCTTCAGTCAATGGTGTGGCTAGTGTGAACCTGATGGGATCGCAGAAGTATGCGGTGCGCATTCAGGTGGACCCGGAGAAACTGGCATCGCGCGGGATCGGCATCAATGAAGTCAGCGATGCGATTCGGAACTGGAATGCGAATGTGCCGACCGGGACGATGTGGGGGCCGCAGCAGGCCTATTCGATCCAGACGAATGGACAATTGCCGACGGCTGAAGATTACGCAAAGATGATTGTGACTTACCGGAATAATGCACCGGTGCGGCTGGCGGATCTGGGTTTGGTTCGTGATGGAAGCGAAGATGAGCGGACGATGGCCTGGAACTGGAGCAAGGCGACGAAGAAGTTTGAACAGGGCGTAAACCTGATGGTGATGCGGCAGCCGGGGAGCAACATCATCGAAGTGAACGATGCCGTGAAGGCGCTGTTGCCTTCGATTCAAAAGCAGTTGCCGCCGACGGTGGATCTGAAGATCCGCAGCGACCGGTCAAAGAATATCCGTGAGGCCTTTGCCGATATCCAGATGACATTGCTGTTGTCGTTGGGGCTGGTGATCATGGTGATCTTCCTGTTCTTGCGCAAGGCGACGGCAACGATTATCCCGACGCTGGCTTTGCCGGTGTCGCTGGTGGGAACCTTTGCCGTGATGTATCTGTTGGGTTATTCAATGAATAACCTGTCGATGATGGCGATCATCCTCAGTGTCGGGTTTGTGGTGGACGATGCGATCGTAATGCTGGAGAACATCGTGCGGCACATCGAGAATGGGATGACGCCTATGGAGGCGGCTTATCGAGGGTCGAAGGAAATCTGGTTCACGATTGTTTCGATGACGATCTCACTGGCGGCTGTGTTTATTCCGATCCTGTTTATGGGTGGCGTGCTGGGACGGTTGTTCCATGAGTTTGCAGTGACGATTACGACGGCAGTGCTGATCTCGGGATTTGTGTCAATTTCGCTGACACCGATGCTGGCGAGCCGTATTTTGAGGGCACATTCACCAGAGAAGCCGGGCTTGCTTTCTCGAATCATTGAGGCGCCGCTTATGTTTGCAACGCGCATGTATGAAGGCAGCTTGCGTTGGGTGGTGAAGCATCACTTTGTGATGGTGATCGTTTTTGTGGCCATGTTTGCGTCGACGATCTGGCTGTTTGAGCGGGTACCCAAAGGCTTCATCCCGGATGTGGATACCGATCAGATTTATGTGAATACCGAGATGGCGCAGGGTACGAGTTATCTCGCGATGCGTGGCTATCAGGAGAGGATCAATCAGATTCTCACGACCGACCCGGATGTCGACAGCTTTATGTCGAGCGTGGGCGGAGGCATGATGGGTGGTGGCGGTGGCGGCGGCAACACCGGCAGGTTGTTTGTAGCGCTGAAGCCGCTGAAGGAGCGGAAGTCTTCTGCTGCCGAGATCGCGAACCGGTTGCGGCCGAAGCTTGGTGCGATTCCTGGTGTGAGGGCGGTACCGACGCTGCCTCCCGCTTTGCGGCTGGGTGGGCGCGGGTCGAGTTCGAGTTATCAGGTGACCTTGCAAGCGGCTGATACGGTGCAGCTTTATCGCGAAGGCCAGCGATTTGAACGTGAAGTGGCCAAGCTGCCCAGCGTGCTCGACATCAACAGCGACATTCAGATGCGCAGCCCGAGGGTGAAGATCGAGATTGATCGCGACAAGGCGGCCACTTACAACCTGGATGTCAGGATGATTGAACAGGCGATCTACAACGGCTATGGCAATAACTTTGCGAGCACGATCTATGCGCCGAATAATCAGTACCGGGTGATGCTGGAGGTAACTCCTCGCTATCAGGCGTTCTCGGATATGTTGGCGAAGTTGTATTTGAAGTCTGGGGATGGCAGGTTGATTCCTCTGGATGCAGTGACCAAGCGATCGGAAGATGTTGGGCCGCAAACGATCAATCACTCAGGGCAGTTACCGAGTGTCACAGTGTCGTTCAATCTGAAGCCCGGGGTAGCACTGGGTGAGGCGGTGGAGGAGATCACCGAGATGGCGCGGGAGAAGCTGCCATCCAATATCAATCTGAACTTTGCCGGCACCGCAAAGGTGTTTCAGGATTCGCTGGCGAACATGACGATGCTGCTGGCTGTCGCCATTCTGGTTGTCTATATCGTGTTGGGAGTGCTGTATGAGAGCTTCATTCATCCTTTGACGATTCTGTCGGGGCTGCCTTCGGCTGCGTTTGGAGCGCTGGTGACTCTCACAATCATGAACGTGGAATTGAATCTTTATGCGTTTGTGGGCTTGATTCTCCTGATTGGACTGGTTAAGAAGAATGCGATCATGCAGATCGATTTTGCACTGCAGGCACAGCGCAATCATGGGGTTGGTGCGGCGGAAGCGATCTTTGAAGGTTGCGTCACGCGGTTTCGCCCGATCATGATGACGACGGCTGCGGCATTGCTTGGGGCGGTGCCAATTGCGATTGGATATGGAGCGGGTGGAGATTCCCGCAAGCCGCTGGGACTGGTGGTAGTGGGTGGATTGCTTTTTTCACAGGCGATCACACTGTATCTGACTCCGGTGGTGTATGTGTATCTCGATAAATTACAGGGACTGTGGACGAGCCGGAAGAAGGTTACGATTACACAGCCCACACTTGGTGAAGCTCATTCATGAATGTAAGCGGTATTTTTATTCAGCGTCCGATTGCGACGACGCTACTGATGGTGGCAATTGGTCTGTTTGGTGTGATTGCCTATCGCAATTTGCCTGTTAGCGATTTGCCGAACGTCGATTTGCCGACGCTGCTGGTGACGGCGCAGTTGCCTGGGGCGAGCCCGGAGACGATGGCTTCGGCGGTGGCGACACCGCTTGAGGCGCAGTTCTCGACGATTGCGGGACTGGCTTCGATGACCAGCATCAACACGCTGGGCTCGACGCAGATCACGCTTGAGTTTGACCTGGCACGGAGTCTGGATGGGGCGGCTGTAGACGTGCAGGCGGCGATTACGCAATCGTCGCGCATGATGCCACCGGGGATGCCGACGCCGCCTACGTTTGCCAAGGTGAATCCGGCGGATCAGCCCATTTTGTATCTGGCATTGTCTTCGACTTCGATGCCGCTTTACGGGTTGAATGAATTTGCCGAGACGCGGGTGGCGCAGCGGATCTCGCAGGTGACGGGTGTGGCGCAGGTATCCATTCTTGGGTCGCAACGCTATGCGGTGCATGCGCAGATGGACCCGTATGCGATGGCGTCGCGGAAGATCGGCATTAATGAAGTTGAGAATGCGCTGAGGAACTGGAATTCGAACCAGCCGACGGGTACGATCAATGGCCCGCAACGCGCGTTTACGTTGCAGTCGAGCGGACAGTTGATGAATGCGGCGGCGTTTAAGTCGGTGATCGTGAATTACCGGGGTGGGTCGCCGGTGCGGCTGGAGGAGCTTGGCCGGATTGTGGACGGAGTGGAAGACGATAAGACGGCTTCGTGGTTTTGTGATGAAGCCGGGTGCCGGAGGTCGATTGTACTTGGAATCCAGCGGCAGCCGGGTACCAACACGATTGCGGTTACTGACGGGATCAAGAAGCTGATGCCGCAGTTCAAAAACGATCTGCCGCCTTCGGTTGAGATGAAGGTGTTCTACGACCGGTCGGATACGATTCGCGAGAGCTATAAAGATGTGCAGTTTACGATGCTGCTGACGCTGATTTTGATCGTGGCCGTGATTTACATCTTCTTGCGGAATTTCTCGGCAACGGTGATTCCCTCGCTGGCCCTTCCCTTCTCTATCGTGGGTACGTTTGCGGTGATGTATCTGTGCGGATATTCACTGGACAACCTGTCGATGATGGCCTTGATTCTTGCGATTGGCTTTGTGGTGGACGACGCGATTGTGATGCTGGAGAACATCGTGCGTCATATGGAAATGGGTAAGCCTCCGATGCAGGCTGCGATTGAAGGGGCGAGCGAGATCAGCTTCACGATTGTGTCGATGACGATTTCGCTAGCGGCGGTGTTCATTCCGATTCTGTTTATGGGTGGAGTGCTGGGGCGGTTGTTCCAGGAATTTGCCGTGACGATTTGTGTGGCGATTTTGATTTCTGGTGTGGTGTCGGTGACGCTGACGCCGATGCTGTCGAGCCGCTTTTTGAAGGCGCATCACGGGAATGAATCGAAGTTTTATCAGGTGACCGAGCGCTGGTTTGAGGCCTGGCTGCACAGCTATGATGTGAGCCTGAAGTGGGTGATGCGGCATCGCGTGGCAACGATGGTGTTCTCGCTGGGGATTCTTGTTGCTACGGGTTGGTTGTTCCTCGAGGTTCCGAAGGGGTTCATTCCCGATCAGGATACGGATCAGTTGACGGTGATTACCGAGGCGCAGGAAGGCACCTCGTTTACGCAGATGGTGGAGTATCAGAACCAGATTGCGGAGTATCTGAGGCAGGACCCGGCGATTGACTCTCTTGTGTCGAATGTGGGTGGATCTGCTGCAGCAACGCTGGGCGGTAATAACTACGGGCAGATTGTGGTGCACTTGAAGCCACGGCATGAGCGGACGGAATTGGTGGACAAGATTATTGAACGGATTCGGCCGCATCTCTCGCAGTATCCCGGGATGAAGGTGTATCCGCAGAATCCTCCGGTGGTGCGAATCGGTGGATTGGTGTCGAAGAGCCAGTATCAGTACACGCTGTATTCGCCGGACAAGAATGCGCTGTATGAGACGGCGGCAGAGCTGACAGAGGAACTGAAGAAGCTGAACACGCTGGTAGATGTGACGAATGATTTGATGATCAAGTCGCCACAGGTAAAGATCGAAGTGAACCGCGACAAGGCGGCGAGCATGCAGGTGAATGTGACGCAGATCGAGAATGCGCTGTTTGATGCTTATGGGCCAAGGTGGGCATCGACGATCTATTCGCCGGTGAATGAATACAAGGTGTTGCTCGAGTTGATGCCGGAGTATCAGTCTGACCCGAAGCTGCTTTCGATGTTGTATTTCAAGGCGGGGAGCGGGAATTTGATTCCACTCGATTCGCTGGCGAAGGTGGAACTGGATAGCGGGCCGCTGGCGATTAGTCACTATGGGCAGTTGACTGCGGTAACGGTGTCGTTTGGAGTGAAGCCGGGCGCTTCGCTGGGGACGGCGCTGGAGGGTGTGGCGAAGACGGCGAAAGAGATTTTGCCGGAGACGGTGAGCGCGAGTTTCCAGGGATCGGCGGAGGCATTCTATGGATCGCTGGGGAATTTGTGGATCCTGATGGGCGTCGCGATTGCGGTTGTCTATATCGTGCTGGGGATCTTGTATGAGAGCTTCATTCACCCGATCACGATTTTGTCGGGGTTGCCGAGTGCGGGCTTTGGCGCGCTGCTGACGCTGTATTTATTCAAGATGGATTTGAGCATTTATGCGTTTGTGGGTTTGATCATGTTGATTGGCATTGTGAAGAAGAACGCGATCATGCAGATTGACTTTGCGCTTGAGGCTGAGCGTGAGGGGATGTCGCCGGAAGAGGCGATTTATCAGGGTTGTCTGGTAAGGTTTCGGCCGATCATGATGACGACGATGTGCGCTTTGCTGGGGGCGGTGCCGATTGCGGTTGGGTATGGTGCCGGTGGCGAGGCACGGCAGCCACTGGGTTTGGTGGTTGTGGGTGGGTTGTTGTTCTCGCAGCTGGTGACGCTTTATTTGACGCCGGTGGTTTATACGTATCTGGCGAAACTGAGTAAAACGAAGGTTGCGGCGCCGTTGAAGACGCCGCCTGCGGAAGCGCTGCCTGCTTAACCGGCAAGGAACGGGATGCCGAGACGGGGCTGGATTACCTTGGGGCGCGGTATATGAGTCCGGCGCAAGGCAGGTTTACCAGTCCAGACCCTATGTTTATGACGACGCAGTGGATTAGCGACCCTCAGCAATTGTGTCTTTACAGCTACGCTCGTCACAACCCCCTCCTCTTCATCGATCCCGACTGGCGTGATATTCGAATTTCAATCAGTAATGTTCCAGCACGTTGAAGCTACGGAGTCGATTTACGTAAGCAGAAAGCCAGGCCTCCCGAGGTCAGTTGCAGCATGTCCGTGAACAAGTGCCAACCTATAGAGTTCTCGTCTCAAACGATTCAGGGAGTTCGTTTGCCTCAGAAACGATGAGGGATACGAATCGAACTGGTGACGTGGAGCAGACCATAGGAATTCATGGATCAGAGCATGAGGCTCCGCCCGGAGTATACTTAGGACCTGTACGAAACGATGGAACAAGAGGTTTTCGTATTGAGCTCAGTGACTCTGATACGGTAGGAACGGGCAAAATCACTGGACCTGATGGGGCACGATTCAATATCGAAATCCATATAGGGCCTGGGTATTGGGGGCCGTATGCTCCCTCCAGGTGGTAGAGCGGGGAGAGATTCGTTCAAAGCTAGTTTTTACTGTTTTGCAGAATGAAACTCGGCAAAATGGTAGAGGTACCGCGATCACCGTAATTGTTGTCAATCGAAATGTTCAGCCTGTTCCTGCTCAACTGCCAAACTCGATTGGATGAGCGGCCTCAACCGTGAGAATCGATCAAATGTCCAATGTCTACTCCATAGCTTTTGCAGTCATATGCTGGGCCATCTCTGTCCAACAGCTTCAAGGTGAACAGAAAGCTTGTCTTGATTGGGAATCTAAGGTCAAAGGCTTGAATTTCCGCGACAGATCAGCCCTCGATAAATACGGTGCGATTCACCGAAGTGATTGGGTATTTTCCAGTCGCCTGATCCCTTCTTGCAGCGCGAGGCACGATGTTGCCAACTACTTCGAACGCGTAATCAAGGGAAGTCGCGATGAGTCTGTAGTTCGTTTCGGCTGGTTGCATTCGGACCTCCTAAATAGGGTCGTTTTGAAGGTTTGGCCACTAATCGGTCGTTCTGAAGCAGTTCCTAATGACGGTAGTTTTTCGAGCGAGTCTTGGGCGCTATTGCGACAACCTTGGATGAATTCAAGCACACTCATTTCGACGCTTCGTTATGAGATTCGGCTTAGGGGTCTGTCATCGGAAGTAGTCTACACGCTGATGGATCGGCCACAGAAGCCTCTGGCGAATGATATCAGAGCAGTCATCAGACGAAGCAAATTGCAAAAGAAGGAAAGCAGCCTGTTTGAAGTCGCTAGTGCATCTGTTCTTTTGCACATTTTCGGCGATGTGCGGGCGCATGAGCTCTTTATGCAACTTGAGTTAAGAAATGGTCTCTCCGCTGAGGAACGCGCAGTCATTGCGAAACTGCATAAGAAAGCAACCAGCGGTGAACCAATTTTATGGTCCGACCTTGAGCCCTTGGTCACAGAATGGTGATCTTCACCGGATAAAGAGCTGGACGCCGGGTTGGGATTCGGCGTCGGAGATGCGTAGCTTTACGGAGGCCGGGCCGGAGGGGAGACCTGCGGGGATTCTGGCGTTGATTTGCATGAGGCCTGCTGCGCCGGGGGAGGTGGCGGCGAAGAGGAGCTCTGCGGGTTGGCCTGCGATTTCGAGGGAGACCTGATTGGGTGTTGCCCCCTGGCCGGTGGCGTAGAAGACCACGATGGAGCCGGCAGCTGCCGGGTTGGCTGCAGAGTTCAGTTGGTTGTCCTGATTGACCGCTGTGGGGAAGAGGCCGGGGTGGGCGGGAACGACGGGTAGGCGGAGTTCGTTGCTGGATTCGCTGGAGCGCGTGACTTTCAGAGTCAGATCCTGGTTGGTCCAACTGAAGGGAACCTGCAGGTTGATTTGCGTGGGGCCGGCGAAAACTACGGGGACTGCTGTGCCGTTGAGGCTGACGATGGGGTCGGGTGAGAGGCTGCCGCCGAATACGGAAATGTATTCTCCCGGGGCGACTGCACCGCCGATGCCGCTGAAGGCGTTGACTACGCCGTTGGATGCGATCGTTGGGATGTTGGGGAGACCGCTGGAGAGGGCCCAGAGTTCGTTTGATGAGCCGGTGTTGGTGTCGCCGCCAAAGAAGAAGGTGGTGCCTCGTTCGGCGGCGTAGGCACCCTGATGACGGCTGCGGGCGGTGGGGCCAGGGATGGAGGTGGGGAGTTGGTTCCAGATGCGGGTGGATGGGTTGTAGAACCAGGTGTCGCCGAAGGAGCTACCGCCGTTGAGAACGATGCGGTTGCGGCGCGTGTCGAAGGAGAAACCGTAGTGTTGCCGTGCGGCTGGGCGGCTGGAGGGGGTGAGTTCGGTCCAGGTGTTGGTATTGAGATTGAAGGACCAGAGGTCTCCGAGAGGACAAGGGCCGAAGCCGCTGGCGCAGCCGCCGTAGAGGAACATCTGACGGGTGGCGGGGTCGAGAACGGCGTGGTGCAAACAGCGGCGGAGCGGTTTGGTGCCGGAGGGGGTAATGTTGGTCCAGCGATTGGTGTTGAGATCGAAGGCCCAGGTGTCGTCGAAGCGGCCGGAGTTGGTGAAGCCGTGGGAGATGATCATGCGGTCGGAGTTGGGATCGAGCACGGAGGAGTGGCCGTAGCGGTTGCTGGGACCGGCATTGTCAGTGGCAAGTTGTTGCCAGCGGTTGTTGGTGATGTCGTAGGCCCAGACGTCGGAGAAGAAGCTGCGGGACTGGCCGCCGAAGAGGATGAGGCGATTGCGTTTGGGGTCGGTGAGGAGGGTGTGGCCGAGGCGGGCTGGGGGGAGGGTGCCGGAGGGCTCGAGGCGAAGCCAGGCTTTGGTGTTGAGGTTGAAGGCCCAGAGATCGTTGAGGAAGGCGCCCGCGCTGCCGCCGAAGAGATAGAGGGTGGCGGTGTCGGCGACGTAGGAGATGGTGCCGTCGATGCGGGCTGGGGGAGCGACGGTGGTGGGGGTGAGGAGTTCGTAGCGCCAGTCTTGCGCGAGAACGGAGAGGGTTGCCAGAAGGAATGCAGGTAAGCGCTTCATGCCTGGCATTTGGAGGTGTGGACTGAAATAGTTACGGCCCAAAAGCTGGGTTGCTTTTGGGCCGCTTCTTTTGGAGGGAAGGATGTTAGCGCTTGCGGCGGAAGTAGAAGAAGGCCGCTGCGGGGAGGATTGTGAGGAAGGTGCTGGGTTCGGGGACATTCCCGTCGTTGGTAGGAATGTCGACATCGCGCAGAAGAGCAAAGGCGTGGTTGTCTGTTTCGAGAGCGTTGCTGGAGGAGATGAACTCCACCTTGTTGAAGCGGTCGCCCACGGTGGTGGCGAAGATGTTGATGAATCTTCCGACAGACTGGTTGCCATTAGCAACGATGCCAGCGCGGGTTGCAATCTCGCTGCCGGTCAGGGTGAACTTGAAGGTGTTGCCGTCGTAGAACTTCAAGGAGTTGTATTGATCGACGCTGCCAACGTAAAAGCCGAAGTAGTTCATGAGGCTGCCGAAGGTGGCGGTTACCGGGGTGTTGCGGCTGGGGCCAACGCAGAGATAGCTGGTAGTATCCGCTGGCGGTTGCGCGCACTGGCCGGATGTGGAGGTGTTGGTGATGCTGCCGGAGCTGAGGCCGGAATAGGTGACACCGTCTTCGGTGTAGGTGGGCAGGGTTAAGGTGCCTGAGGAGAAATCGATGGTGGTGGCGCCAAGAGAATTCACCAGACCATTGTTCAGGAGGGGAGTGCCACCAGAATTCACGATGGTTGCTGCGGGGGAAACCGTCGCCAGGAAGCCTAGCAACGACAGACTTAGGAATGCGGAAAACTTTTTCATGCTGACGTCAGGTTAAGGCTCGAAGCCGCATGAAAAAAATACTGTACTAGCGGGATTGTTACCGAATGCGAAAGAGTCCCAGAGCTAGCCCTTACTAACGGACTAAGAGGGGGGCGAGGCCCTTCCAGCTCATGTGGAGGCCGAGGTAGCCGAAGACGAGGCTCATGGCGACCTGCAGTTTGTGGCCAGGGATGCGGGTGCCGAGCCAGGAGCCGAGGAGTGCGCCGGGGATACCACCAATCAGCATTTTGAAGACCAGGGCCTGATCGACATGACCGAAAATGACGTGGATGCCGGAGCCGACGAAGCTGAGGGCCATACCGAAGAGGAGGTCTGTGCCGACGATGGTGGAGGCGGGCAGGAGGGTGCGGTACATCAGAAGGAGACCGCCGAGAGCACCGGCACCTGCGGAGGAGAAGCCGACTTCGGCACCAATGGGGAGGGTGGCGAGAGGGATCAGCCAGCGGCTTTCGGTGGTCGGCCTTGGAGCATGTTTCGAGCGGAAGATCCGCATGAAGGCGAGGGCGGCGATGGTGACGCCAACGAGGGGTAGGAGGATGGGCTCAATTTGCTGCTTGCTGAGATGGAGCAGGATCCAGGAGCCGAGGAAGAGGCCCGGCATGCCGCCGAGGAGCATGAGCCCCAGGACACGCCAGCTCACGTTCTTCTGGAAGATGTAGAGCGGCGAGGCGAAGAGTTTGGTGACGAAGACGAAGGCGAGCGAGGTACCGACGCTTTCTGAAGCGCTACGGCCGAGGACCAGCACCAGCAGGGGGACCGTAAGAGGTCCGCCGCCGGCACCGGTGAGGCCGACAACCATGGCGATGAAGAAGCCGAGAATCGATTCCATAGGGGTGAATTACGTGTTGAAGGTGTGGATGCCGCACTCCAGCTTCTTGCCGCCCCAGCGGCCGCTGCGGAGGTTGTCGTCGGTAGAGGGCTTGGCGGTGCAGGGTTCGCAGCCGATTGAGGTGTAGCCCTGATCGTAGAGATCGAGGATGGGGAGGTTGTGCTCGCGGGCGTATTGCCAGACCTGCTTCCAGGTCCAGTGGGCGAGGGGGCTGACTTTGGCAATCTGCTTGCCAGACTTGAGGGTGGTTTGCTCGAAGACTTCGAGCTTGGCGCGGGTCGGGGACTGCTCGCGACGCAGGCCGGTGAACCAGACATCGTAGGCTTCAAGGCCGTCGAAGAGGGGTTCCACTTTGCGGAGCTGGCAGCACTTGGCGGGGTCCGATTGATTGAGGATGCCGAACTGTGATTCCTGGTCGGCGACGGATTGTTTGGCCACGAGGTTGTGGAGGTTGAGATTCCAGTCTTTGGTGAGTTGGTCGCGGTAGGCGTAGGTGGCAGCGAAGTGGTAGCCGGTTTCGAGGAAAAGGACCGGGATGTTGGGGTCACGCTGCAGAAGCAAGTGGAGGAGCACTACGTCTTCGAGTTGGAAGCTGCAGGTGTAGCAGGCGTTGGTGGTGGTTGCTTGATCGATGTCGGTCAGTACTTGGCTCATATGCCTTCTCCAGAGATGAAATCGTTGCGCCGGAGGAGGATGCCTGCGGCTTCGAGGAATTCGAGTTGGCCTTCTGCGGGGACTTCGAGCCCGGAGTCGGCGATGACGATCGCGCCTGAATCGAGGAGCGATTGGGGAACTGGGCCCTGCCAGCGGAGGACGAGGGCACCATGTTCGAAGAGGATGCGCTCGAGCAGGTCGGGGTTCTTGCTGGTAACGACGGCGGGCATGTGGCCGTAGCGCTCGACACGTTCGCCGGCGGTGACGGGGCCGAGGTCGAAGGCGAGGTTGGTGGCGTTGCGGACTGTCTTTTGCGCGCCGCGCACGATCATGCCTGCGGCGATGGTGCGATTGGTGCGGGGATGGACGAGGATGAAGCTGCCCGTCTCACGGCACTTGGCGTAGGGGTCGAAGGCGAGGGGTTGCGTGGTTTCGATGTCGACGCGAAGGATGTCGTTGAGATGAGCGTCGGTGGCCTTGAGGTGGTTGCCGGTTTCGGGATCGAGACTCCAGTCGATGCGGGCGATCTTGGCGCTGAGCTCGCGGGTGGCGGAGCGCAGGAGGTAGGGGGTGCCGGGTTCGAGGGGATCTTCGGCCATCCAGACGAGGTCGGCTTCGAAGTGGCGGCTGAGTTCGGGGCGAGCGGTTTCGAGCGCGATTACGTCGCCGCGGCTGACGTCCACTTCTTCATTAAGGACCAGCGTGATGCTTTGGCCTTCGCTGGCTTCTGCGAGGAGCCCATTGAAGGTGGAGATCTCTTTGACGGTGGCGCGGCGACCGCTGGGGAGGACTACGATGGCATCGCCGGGGCGGACGCTGCCGCTGGCGATGCGACCGGCAAAGCCGCGGAAGCCATCGCCGGGACGGACGACGTATTGCACGGGGAAACGGAAGGGGGCGGCGGCGGGGCTGACCTCCAGGGTCTCGAGGAGATCGAGGAGGCTGGGGCCGTTGTACCAGGTGACTTTCTCGCTGCGCCAGGCGACGTTATCGCCATCGAGAGCGCTGACAGGAAGGTAGTGGAATTTCGCACCGGGCCAGCGGCTGGATTGCTCCTGGAGTTTGGACTGGATGGTGGTGAACACGCTTTCAGACCAATCCATGGCGTCCATTTTGTTGATGGCGAAGATGAGGTGTTCAATGCCGAGCAGGTGGCTGATGGTGGCGTGGCGCAGGGTTTGGCGGCTGACACCTTTGATGGCATCGACGAGGATGATGGCGGCATCGGAGGTGCTGGCACCGGTGGCCATGTTGCGGGTGTATTGTTCATGACCCGGGGTGTCGGCGATGCGGAACTTGCGCGTTGCGGTGGCGAAAAAGCGGTAGGCGACATCGATGGTGATGCCCTGCTCGCGTTCGGCGTTGAGACCGTCGGTGAGGAGGGAGAGATCGATTTCGCGACCGCTGCGATTGACCTTGGACTTCTTTACGGCTTCGATCTGATCTTCATAGGCGCCTTTGGTATCGAAGAGGAGGCGGCCGATGAGAGTGCTCTTGCCGTCGTCGACGCTACCGGCGGTGGAGAAGCGGAGAGTGGTTTGCATTTAGAAATAGCCCTCGCGCTTTTTGATTTCCATGGAGCCTTCCTGATCGTGATCGATGACGCGGTTTTCGCGTTCGCTGCGACGGAAGCTGAAGAGCTCGTCGATGATTTTGGAGATGGTGTCGGCGTCCGATTCAATGGCACCGGAGCAGGGGGTGCAACCGAGGGAGCGCATGCGGCAGGTGCGGATTTGCGGGGTCTCGCCAGGGAGAGGGCGGACGTTCGCTTTGACGGGGATTAGGGTGTTGCCGCGGACGTAGACTTCGCGCGGGGCGGCGTAATAGAGGGGGACGATGGGGATGTGCTCGCGCTCGAGGTATTTCCAGATGTCGAATTCGGTCCAGTTGGAGAGGGGGAAAACGCGCATGCTTTCGCCGGGGTCGACTTTGGGGTTGTAGAGATTCCAGAGTTCGGGGCGCTGGTCTTTGGGGTCCCATTGGCCGAACTGGTTGCGGAAGGAGAAGACGCGTTCTTTGGCGCGGGATTTCTCTTCATCGCGGCGGGCCCCGCCGATGGCGGCGTCGGCCTGGAGTTTCTGGAGGCCTTCTACGAGGGCGCGGGTGCGGAGGAGGCTGCAGCATTTGGCGGTGCCGAGGGCGTAGGGGTTGGTACCGGCGGCGACGGCTTCTTCATTGACGTGGACGATGAGGTTGGCGTCGATCTCTTTGACGAACCAGTCGCGGAATTCGATGAGTTCGGGGTATTCGTAGGTGGTGTCGATGTGGACGAGCGGGAAGGGGATCTTACCGGGGAAGAAGGCTTTGCGGGCGAGGTGGACGAGGACACTGGAATCTTTCCCGACGGAATACAGGATGACGGGGCGGGCGAAGTTGGCGGCAACTTCGCGGAGGATGTGGATGGACTCGGCTTCGAGGTGGTCGAGGTGGCCAGATAACATAATCTATAGTTCTCTATAGACTATACTACGATCTGCCATTGCGAAAATCCGCTCACCGGAAATATTAGCCCATCTGCAAGAAAAGAAATGAGATGTATTGTGTCCCGGAGCACAATTGAGGCTATGAGGACGCTACGCTATCTGATACACCGTTGGCAATTGAGCCTGGTTGTGATTCTGACGCTGGCCGTGGGGATTGGTGCCAATACGGCGGTCTACTCGTTAATTCATGGCTTTCTGATTCGACCTCTGCCGTACGGAAACCCCGACCAATTGGTAAAAGTGGACACTTTTGCCTTCAAGAATCCTGGGAATAGCCTTGGGCTGTCCTATATGGATGCAGAGGACCTGCGCCAGAAATGTCGCTTGCTGTCGGGGATTGGAACCTATGGGGTGGAACGGGTGAACCTGCTGGGGACAGCAAGTGCGCGGACGATTGAACTGGCGAAGATTTCCAGTGGTCTGTTTGCCATTTTGGGGGTGAAGCCGATACTGGGGCGGGAGTTTTTGCCGGAAGAGAACCAGGCGGGCGGTCCGATTCGAAAGGCGATTCTGAGCGAGCGGATCTGGCGGGAGCAGTATGGTGCAGACCGGGCCGTGTTGGGGAAAACGGTGCGAACGGCGATGAACAGCTACGAAATTGTGGGGGTGATGCCAGCGGGGTTTGCGTTTCCGGCGCAGGCCGAACTATGGATCACAGAGGAATCGGCACTGGCGCTGCGAGGAACGGGTCGGCTGAAGGAGAAACGGTCTTACCGGTGGCAGGTTGCGGCGATCGGAAGACTGGCGGAGGGAGCGAGTCTGGAGGCGGCGCAGGCGGAGTTAGAGCCGGTGAGTGAGTGGCTGGCGAACACATTTGCGGCGGAAAATCGAGAGGTGCGGCATCGGCTGATTGGGTTGCGGGAGGCCGAGGTAGGACCGCTGCGACCGTATCTGCTACTGCTGGGATCGGCAGTTGTTCTGGTGTTGCTGGTTTGTTGCTTCAACCTTGCGAGCTTGTTGCTGGCGCAGGCGACACAGAGGCAACATGAGTTTACGGTACGGGCAGCGCTGGGTGCGAGATTTGGAGATGTGGCCCGGCAACTGTTGGCCGAGAGTTTTGTGCTGGCTAGTGTTGGGGGAGTTGTTGGGGTGATTTTGGCAGGAGTGTTGTTGCGGATGTTGCCTGGAATGGTGCCCGTGGCGCTACCGTTCTGGATTCGTTGGGATTTGAATCCGCAGGTGCTGGCAGTTACGGGCTTGCTGACGATTGGATGCGCGATTCTGTTTGGCCTGGCACCGATGCGGATTTCAGGGAATGTGAATTTGCAAGATGCGCTGCGGATGGGGTCACGCGGGGCGGCGCGGGGTTCGAAGCTGCGGTCGGTACTGGTGGTGGCGGAAATCGCATTCTCACTGGTTTTGCTGGTGTCGGCGGGATTGATTCTGGAGAGTTTTTACAAGCTGATGCAGATCGACACAGGGTTTCAGCGGGAGAGCGTCCTGACGTTTAACCTCTCACCGTACCGACCTGGAGACAACAAGGAGCGAATTCGGACGGTGACGGCTTACTACGAACTCGTACTGCAGCGCTTGCGGCAAATTTCTGGAGTGGTGGCGGTGGGCGGAACGGATAACTTTCCGTTTACCGGGGACCGGAAAGCGGAGCGCAATTCTCTGAACATTGAGGGGAAGGGAGACTCGGAGGAGGCGAAGGCGGTTCGAGCACCGGCTTCGTTTATCGATGTGTCTCCTGGCTATTTTGAAGCGATGAAGATTCCCTTGCTTGAAGGGCGGGACTTCACCAACCAGGACGATTTGTCGCGTGGATGGGTGATCATTCTGAGTCAGCAGTCGGCGCGGACGTTGTTTGGAAATCAACCGGCGGTGGGGCGGCAAGTACGAGCGGGAACACCCGGGAATTGGGATCCTTATGCGACGGTGGTGGGGGTAGTTGGGAATGTAAAGTATCATGCCGCAGAGGCGGGAAAGAGCCTGGAGTTTTACTACCCGTACAAGCAGTATGGGTGGGGAACGGCGACGATTGCGGTACGCACGGTGGGATCACTTGAAGGGATGGAGAATCAGATTCGAAGCGCCGTGGCGAGCGTGGATGCCGAAACCCCAGTGAATGATTTGAAGCGGCTGGAGACGCTGGTGGACGAGACGCTTTGGCAGCCGAGGTTGTGGAGTGTGCTGCTGAGTGTGTTTGCGGGTACAGCGTTGATCCTGGCGGTACTGGGGATCCATGGGTTGATCAGCTTCAACGTGAATGTCAGGATGCGTGAGATCGGGATTCGTGCGGCGATTGGAGCTACGCCCAGTTCGCTGTTGTGGTTGGTGTCGAGAGAAGGGCTGCAACTGATTTTGTTTGGAATTGGATTGGCTGTGCCGGTTTGCTTTGTGGCTAGGGGATTGATGCGGGGATTGTTGTTTCAAACCGAGGCTTTTCATCCTTTGCTGTTTGTGGGGTTTGCGTTCCTGATGCTGGCTGTCGGGTTTCTTGCCTGTTTGATTCCTGCGTTGCGTGCGGCGCGGTTTGACCCGGTGCGGGCCCTGACGCTGGAATGACTTTGCTTGAGAACGAAGTCTGATTTGTGGGTGTGGGGGTAGCTTAAGGAGAACAACCGTCTTGCAAAGCCATGGGGTTGACAGCGTGCTGTTGCAGAATTGACGGCAAGCGGCGGATCATTGTTTGTTATCGTGGAGGCGTGACACGAACCGTTATCAATATCGATGACGATATCAAGCAATGGCTTGATATCAAGGCAGCCAAGGAAGGTGTAGCAATGACCGAGTTGGTTCGTCAGGCGCTGAAGCTGTTGAGAGATCAGGATTTGCAGCGGTTTGAGGAGCAACTGGCGGAAACCAGCGGGATCTGGACGGAGGGCGACGGGTTGGAATTTCAGTTGAAGGAACGGGAGAGCTGGTCTTGAAGGTGCTGCTGGATTCCGTAATCCTGATTGACCACTTCAATGGACGGAGCGAGGCGAAAGCGTATTTGTTGAAGACGATGGGGGTTGCGGTGTTGTCTGTGATTACGCGCGCGGAGGTGTTGGTCGGAGTGCGGGATGCGATTCGGCGGAGACAGGTGGTTGGGTTTCTAGAGCAGTTTCCCTTACTGGAGATCACCAAGGAAATCGGAGACCTGGGGGCGGATTTGCGACGGGAGTACGGTTGGAAGCTGCCCGATGCGCTGCAGGCGGCATTGGCCCAAAAGCACGAGCTCAAGCTGGCGACACGCAACACGAAGGACTTTCCCGCATCTCTCGATTTTGTCGAGGTGCCGTACGAATAATAGTTGACTAGTCAACTATTATCGCGTAAGGTTTAAGAGTGAGCTCATCCCGCATCGTTGCCGAGATTCAGCAAACGAAGCCGTTTGCTTCGATTGAGGAAGAGACGGTGGTGGCGATGATGAAGACGATGGATCATATGCGGCGGCTGAAGGCTGGTGCGTTTGATGAAGACCTCACGGAGCAGCAATACAATGTGCTGCGGATTCTTCGGGGTGCGGGTAAGGAGGGGATTCCTACCTTGACCGTCGCCGAGAGAATGATTGAACGGACACCAGGAATTACGCGCCTGATGGACCGGCTGGAAACCAAGGGGCTGGTGAAGCGGGATCGGCCATCGACAGACCGGCGGCAGGTTTACTGCTTTATCACCAAGAGTGGGTTGGATCTTTTGTCGCGGCTGGACCCCGAAGTGGAGTTGAGCGCGAAACGAGCCATGAAGAAATTGACCAAAGGCGAGATGCAGACGCTGCTTGCGATTCTTGAAAAAATCCGCGACGCGAACTGATATTTTTTATCTAAATAGTTGACCGATCAATTAACGGCATAACACACATAGGAGAATACACAATGACCAATTTGGCTGAACTGAACAAGAAGCTCGACGATGCAGTGCTGGCGGGCAAGGCGCTGGAGGCGTTTGACGAACTTTACGCCGACGATGTAGTGATGCAGGAGAACAACGACGCCCCTTTTGTCGGGAAAGAGTTCAACCGGAACCGCGAGATTGAGTTTTTTAATTCCATCGCGGAGTTGCATTCGGCATCGGTGCTTTCAAGCGGCGTTGGCGTGGACGTTTCTTTCTCTGAATGGGAAATGGATGTGACCTTTAAGAATGGCTATCGTCTGAAGTTGAACCAGACCGCTGTGCGGCGCTGGAAAGACGGCAAGATCGTACACGAGCGTTTTTACTACAGCAAGGCATAATCAAGGAGATTTCATATGTTGAAAACAGCACTTATCCTCGGCGTCAGCGCAGCAGCGCTCTTCGGCCAGACTTATCAAATTAACAGCGCTCACTCTGGGGCGAGCTTCAGTGTGAAGCACATGATGGTGACCAATGTGAGCGGTCGCTTTTCGAACGTGAAAGGCACTGTGAACTTCGACGAGAAGAACCTCGCGAAGTCGAGCATTGAAGCCACCGTTGACGTGGGTACCGTAAACACGAACGAGCCCAAGCGGGACGAGCACTTGAAGAGCCCGGACTTTTTTGACGCGGCGAAGTTTCCGACGATGACCTTCAAATCGACGAAGGTTTATAAGGCCGGCGGCGTGACCAAGGTGGATGGCAACTTGACCCTGCATGGAGTGACCAAGCCGGTGACGCTGACGCTGGAAGAAGTGAGCGGCGAAGTGAAGCACCCGATGGGATCGCTGGTGCGTGGGGCGGTCGCCAAGACGAAGATCAACCGCAAGGACTTTGGGCTGAGCTGGAACAAGACGCTCGACACGGGCGGCATGATGGTGGGCGAAGAGATCTCGATCACCCTTGAGATTGAGGCGAGCCGGAAGCCTGCTTAAGGCTGCTGGATAATTTTGGCGAGCCAGAAGTCGTCGCCTTGTACGTTGACTTCGGCAGTAATTTTGGTGCCGGGTTTGAGTTTCTCAAACTCGGCTTTTTCTTTGATGGGGAAGCCCATGGTCATGGCGTCCATCCAGCCCTTGATCTCTTCGTGCTTGACGGTGATGACCTGGGTGGGGGCGTCCATGGCGATGATCTCGCCAGTGAGCTGGTAGGTCTTGACGGGCCGGTTGGAGTTGGCCTGCTCGCGGGGGGTCTGGGTGCAGGCGGCGAGGCAAAGGGTGAGGGCGAGGAGCAGGGCTTTCATCTCTTTCAGAGTATCAGCGGAGGACCATCTCGACGCGGCGATTACACGGCGACCTAAGCGGAGGGGAATTCGACTTCGGCAGCGTTGACCTCGTTGCCGTCAAGGGGTGTGGCACCAGTGAAGCGGGAGGGGACGGGTAGATCCTTCAGGTCCTTCGCCTCGAAGGTCTTTTGGATGACCTGAGCAGCGACAAGCGAGGCGAAGAACAAGAGGGATGGAAATCGCACGGGTCGATTTTACTGGGTCCTGGTTACAAGGCGGCTACAGCTTTCGCGGAATTTGGGGTTGCGCGCGGCGATGAGGGCGAGGGCTCCGGGGACCAAGAGGATGGAGGCAGGCTCGGGAACTTGCGGGGTTGGCTCATCGATCAAGGAGATGAGGGGACCAGGATCAACATTCTGGGTTGACTTTGAATAGACTTCAAAAAATAGCCGAGGAGAGACATCTCTAAAGTTGAGTAAGAATCCTTCTGGAATCGTCGTAGTTATCACGATGGACTTGAAGGTGATGCCTATTCCGGCAAACGTAGCAGCGGCTGTATTTTCCCCATCTAGCGCAGAAACAAATTGTGCAAACAAAGGGGCTGGAGGTGGGACGGAAGCACCCACTAGTGAAGCAGTAGTGTCTGTGAAGACGGTTGCACCGTTAAAGACTTGTCCGATGAAAAACTGCACCTGAACCACATACTCAAATGCTCCAGGCTGAGGGGGTAAGAGACTAAAAAGCGAGCCGGTGGGGGCTGAAAATACGATTCGGAATTGATCGCCAGCAGTGGCTGCCCCAGTGAGGAGAGGAACCGGGCCAATTAGCTGAGGCTGAGTGAGGGCATAGTTTGTCCCTAGAATATTCGATGTGAATGGTTCATAGGTGTGTGTTGGATTACCGAATTCTGCCCGGTATTCCAGGATTGCGGCGGGTGCCGAACCAGCCCAGAAGGCCAGGGCTGCCAGAGTGATGCAAAATCTAAGATGAAAAGCGTGTCGCATGGAGATACATCGCGGGAACGCGTCAAAAAGTGGACCGGCCAACGGACCAGAAAAGTACTAGGCCTTAAAGTACGCCGTTTGGGTTGGCTTTGACTATGGGGTTGGTGAGCAGGGACAAATGGAAATTTGTCGTATGGGTGTCTTTGTCTGCGTCGATGACGCTGTGATCGAGGAGGGTGGTAGTTGAAGTCTGTCACTTCGAAGAAGTTGGTGGGGCTCGAAGTCACTTACGGACAAGTATCTGGCCTGTGAGATGAATGCCGTGGCTAGCGGAGGAGGTCGAGGGGGTTGTCGGTGAGGATAGCGTCGACGCCGATTGCGGTGAGTTGCTTCCAGACGGTGGGGTCGCTGGTGGTGCCGGAATAGACCTGGATGCCGGCGGCGTGGAGGGCTTCGACGTCGGACTTCTGGATGATGCGGAAGTTGATGAACTGGATGTGTGCGCCGAGGGCTTTGGCGGGGGCGACGTAGTCGGGGAGGCGGGTGCGGGGGTTCAGCATGCAGAGGCGCACTTGCGGGTTGAGCTTGCGCATTGCGGCAAGGGTGCGATGGTCGACGCTCTGGAGGATGATTTGCTTTGAAACGTTGAAGCTGAGGATTTGTTTATTGATGGCCTCGACGACGGTTTGGGGATCGACATAGTCGGGAGCGTCGGGTTGGGCCATTTTGGTTTCGAGCATGACCGTGATGGGCTTGCCCTGGATGAGGGTGAGGAGATCTTCGAGGGCGGGGCGGTTGAGGTCTTTGAAGTTGTGGAGGCGGATGGGGCCGAGGGGAGTGGTGAGGTCGTGGTTGAGGACGAGGCGGCCGTCTTTGGATAAGACGGCGTCGGTTTCGAGGACTTTGATGCCGGAGGCGATGGCTTTCTCAAAAGCCTCGATGGTGTTCTCAGGCCAATGGGCGGCACCGCCACGGTGGGCGATGACGGTGGGTTGGGCAACCAGGAGGAGGATGGCGCTAAGCCAGTTCACTCAGGCCCTTGAGCTCGCCGTTCGAATCGCCGATGGATTCGGCTTTGACACCGAAGTTGGTGAGCATGGACAAATAGAAGTTTGTCATGGGGGTGTCTTTGTCGTAGACGATGTGGCGGCCCGGGGTGATCTTGCCGTTCATGCGACCAGCGACCAGGACGGGGAGATCGTGGTGTAGATGCTTGTGGCCATCGGAGATGCCGCTGCCGTAGACGATGGCGCTGTGATCGAGCAGGGTGCCGTCGCCGTCTTCGATGGTGGCGAGCTTCTTGACCCATTCGCTGAAGAGCGAGAAGTGGAAGCAGTTGATCTGGGCGACTTTCTCCATCATCTCGGGATCGTTGCGGTGGTGGGTGAGCGGGTGGTGGCCATCGGGGACACCGATTTCACGGTAGGAGCGGGCACTGCCTTCGCGGGCCATCATGAAGGTGGCGATGCGAGTGGAGTTGGTTTTGAAGGCGGCGGTCATGAGATCGAACATGAGGCGTACGTGCTCGGCGTAATCGGCGGGAGTGCCTTCGGGTTGGGGAAAGCCTACGTCCTGTTTGCTGGCGCGTTCAATGCGTTGCTCGATGTCGCGGATGGAGTAGAGGTATTCGTCGAGCTTGCGCTGGTCGGTGGAGCCGAGGTCGGCGCGAAGTGATTTACTGTCTTCGAGAACGAAGTCGAGGATGCTGCGGCGATTGCGCTCGCGGCGCTGGATCATGTCAGGAGTTTCGCCGGCGGCACCAGAGCCGAAGAGGCGAGCGAAGACGTTTCTGGGGTTGATCTCGGGCGGCATGGGGCTCGAGTCACTGCGCCAGGAGATGTTGTTGGAGTAAGCGCAACTGTAGCCGGAATCGCAACTGCCGACCTGGCGGCCGTCTTCGATGCCGAGTTCGAGAGAGGCGAGGCGGTTCTCTTTGCCGACGCTCATGGCGGCGAGTTGATCGACACTGGTGCCGTTCTTGATGTCGGCACCGGCGGTCTTGCGAGGGTGAGCGCCAGTAAGGTAGCTGGCAGCGGCGCGGGCGTGATCGCCGGGGCCATCGCCGAGGGCGCGGCCGCCGTTGTGGGTGAGGCCGGTGAGGATGGTCAGTTTGTCTTTGTGGTCTTTGAGGGGCGTGAGGACGCGGGTGATCTCAAAGTTTTTGCCTTGGCCCTGGGGCGTCCAGTGGGCCATGTTGATGCCGTTGGGAACGTAGACGAAAGCGAGGCGGGTTGGGCTCTTGGTGGAGGACGTTGTTGCCATGGCATCGAGCATGGGTAAGCCCATGCTAACTCCGAGACCACGCAGGAGTGTACGTCGATTCAATTGCTTCATGACTTGGGTGCCTCCGGGCGGCGCTTCTGAAACGGTGCGCTTTTGACTATCTCTACTATAAAAGTTTGCAAACGGAATTGCGAGGCCGTGGCGGCCTTCACGATGGCGGCGATGTTGCGGCGGTCTGTGCGTTCGATGCCACGACCGAGGGCGAAGGTGAGGAGTTTCTCGGTGAAGCATTCCGCGAAAGGTTGTGGGTTAGCAGCGAGGATCTGCTTGAGTTGCTCGGGGCCAGAGAAGGACTGACCGCTCGGGAGAGTGCCTGAGGAATCGAGTGCGAAGGTGCCGTCTTTGGTGCGCCAGGCACCGATGGCGTCGTAGTTTTCGAGGCCAAAGCCGAGGACGTCCATGCGGGCGTGGCAGGAGGCACAGGTGGCGTTGGTGCGGTGGAGCTTGAGCTGCTCACGCATGCTCATTTTGGTGCCGACCGTTTTTTCGTCGAGGAGTTGTACGTCTGGTGGAGGGGGCGGCGGGGGGGCGTTGAGCACGTTCTCGAGGACCCACTTGCCGCGCAGGACAGGGCTGGTGCGGGTGGGATAGCTGGAGACGGTGAGGACGCTGGCCATCGAGAGGATGCCGCCGCGGCGGCCGTCGGGCAGGGTGACTTTGCGGAAGTCGGGCCCGGTGATGTTGGGGATGCCGTAGTGTTTGGCGAGGGTCTCGTTGAGGTAGGTGTATTTGGCATCGATGAGGTTCATGATGCTGGAGTTGGTTCTGGTCAGATCGAGGAAGAAGCGGCGGGTTTCTTCCTGCATGGCGGATTTGAGTTGTGGGGTCCAGGAGGGGAAGCGCTCGGGGTCGGGGCGGACAAGATCGAGATTGCGGTATTCGAGCCACTGGCCGGCGAAGCCATCGGCAAGAGCGTCGGCCTTGGGGTCGGCGAGCATGCGGCGGACCTGGGCCTCAAGGGTGGCAGGCTTGCGGAGGTTGTTTTGTTCGGCCAGGGCGAGGAGAGTTTCGTCGGGGGTGCTGGACCAGAGGAAGTAGCTGAGGCGCGAGGCGAGTTCGAGATCGGTGATCGATTCAAGACCTTCGGCATCGAGCTTTCTGGTGCCACGTTCGATGCGGAAGAGGAAGTGGGGGCTGACGAGGATGGCCTGCATGGCGGCCTGCAGGGATTGCTCAAAGGTGTCGCCGGCTTCGCGCGCTTTGATGGCGATGTTGGTGAGGGCTTGTGCTTCGAAGGCAGTGACGGGACGACGCCAGGCTCGGCGGGCGAAGCGGGTTAGGATCTGCTTGTCGCAATCCGGAGTGGTGGGCTGGCAGGTGATGAGGCGGCGCTGGGTGTCGGGGATGACGCGGTAAGGATCGTAGGGGCCGCGGACTTCGAGACGATCCATGAGCATGGTGAATTGCGTGATGGTTTTGTCGTTCACTTCGTCGGCGGAGTTGGGGATGAGAGTTGAGTCGAACTCGACGCGCAGCTTGTGGACCCCAGGGGTTTTGATGTCGGCTTTGTAGGTGGTGCTGCGGGGGCGGTCGGTGCCCATGGTGGTTTCAAGGGAAGTCGGGCTGGCGTTGTCGACGGTGAAGGTGAGGTTGGTTTTCCATTCGGGGCCACCGGCTTTGGAGCCAGTGACGAAACCCTGGAGTTCATAGGTGCCTGCGGCGGGAAAGACGTGGGTGATCTCGAGGTAGTTGGCACGGCGGTTCTTCATCCGGCCTGCGCCGAAGGAGACTTTGGAGGGCTTGGGGAGCGGCTCGGTGTTGATGGCTCTTCTGGTGATTTGCTCGGCAGCGGTGAGGTACTTTTCCATCAGCACGGGAGAGAGGCTGAGGACGTCGCCGATGTTGTCGAAGCCGTAGCCGGAGTCATCAGCGGGGAAGTCATCGGCGGGTTTGAAGTCGATGGCGAGCAGGTCGCGGATGGTGTTGTTGTACTCCATGCGATTGAGGCGGCGAGCGGTGACGCGGCCTGGGTCGGGCTTAGCGTTTTTGTCGAGCTGGGCAAAGTGTTGTTCGACCCAGTGGGTGATGGCTTTCGATTGTTGTATCGGTGGCTTGGGGAGGGGAGCGGGAGGCATCTCGCCGGATTCGATTTTGCGGACTACGGTTTCCCAGATGTCGCGCTTGGCAGTGACGTCGGCGGCGGATTTGAAGGCGAGGAGATTAACGCCGCCTTCCTGGAGGCGGGCGTTGTGGCACATGGCGCAGTTCTTCTTGACGTAGGGGCCGACGGTCGAGTCAAACGTAGGCGCGAAGGCGAGAAGAAACAAAAGGGGCGTCATTGTTGATGCCCCCTAGTTTATTACTGTTGGGAAGACCGGTCGCGCCACATGGTGAAGAGGGCGGCGGTGATGACCAGAAGATTGGCGATGATGACGGGCGTGGCTCCGATGACGACGCCGTAGCTGAGCCAGAGGCAAGCGGCCACGGCCTGGATGGCGCGAATCTGGAAAGGGTTGCGCACGAAGTAAGAGCTGGTGAAGGTAGCGGTGGCGACCCAGCCGATCCAATCGGGCTTCATTGCGTCACCGAGAAGGAGGCGGTGGAATCCATAGGCTCAATGGTAAGCCAATCGGTCTTGACCTTATCCCATTCCTGGACGGTGAAGCCGTGGGCTTCAAAAAGAGCGCGGATGCGGGAGGATTGCCAACCGGCGATCTCTTCGAGGATGGGAACGAGCACGCTGAGGGCGTCTTCACTGAGCACAGTGCGCTTGGCGATTTGCGAGATGTACTTGGCCTCGGAGACGGCAATGGTGAGGCCATCGTAGCGATTGACATGGAGCATGACGTGGATGTCGCTCGAGCCATCGCCGATGTAGACGACCTGATCGCGACCGAGCTTGAGACCGCTCTGGAGTTCATCGACGACTGCTACTTTGCCGAAGCCGGCGCAGACGCGGTCGATGCCGCAGATCTCGCCGGTCTGCTCGTCGTAGCGGAGGCGGGTGCCGAAGATGTTTTCGCGGGGGACGATGCCTTCGAGGGCGCTTTGGATGACTTCTTCAGGGGCGGCACTGATGACGTAGAAAGAGAAGCGATAGCCGTCGAGGCTGTTGAGTAAATGCGAGACCAGACGGATGTTGGATTTGAGGCGGATCTTTTTGCCGACCTCAACGAGATGGTGCGCGCGCACCTGTTTGTATTCCGGATCGTGCAGGAGCAGGTAGGAGAGTTCCCCGCCCTGCTGGATGAAATTTTTGCGGGAGATCTCGGCGATCTTGGCCGAGAAGCCTTCGATACCGAGGAGTTCACTCAGGACGACACCTGAATCGTTGAAGCTCAGTGTGTGATCGAAGTCACTGGCCAACAGGAAATGTTTGGAAATGCGTTTTTCTTCAGCCATAGGAAGCTCACTTTCAGATTAGGGATAGAAGATGTCAAAAGGAAAACAACTGGGTGAAAGTAGAATTCAGGCGGGGAACTATTTGATATGATAACAAGATTTTTCTTTTTTTGATTTCAGCTCTGGCCTAGAATGGGAGCATGGCAGCAGTTCCCAGCCTTTCGCGACCCGGTCTTTTCGGTGCTGACTAAGAGCGCCGGTCCTCCCTCCTTTTCGTTTTTACCCAAAACCACAATTTGAATTCAGGAGATTCCCATGAGCACAACCTCGCTCTATCGGATGGACCTGCCGCATTTGTCCACGGCACTGCCGGGGCCGAAGGCGGCGCAATTGATTGCCCGTGACACAGCTGTACTGAGCCCAAGCTACACGCGCGGTTACCCGCTGACGGTAGCGCGAGCGGAAGGCTCGATGATTGAAGACCTGGACGGGAATCGCTTTTTGGATTGCAATGCGGGCATCGCTGTATGCGCCACAGGGCACTGCCACCCGAAGGTAGTGGCCGCGATTCAGGAGCAGGCCGCGAAGCTGATTCACTACTCGGGGACTGATTTTTATTACGAGAACATGGTGCAACTGGCGGAGAAGTTGCAAAGCCTGGTGCCTGGTGGTGGGCCGCGGCGAGTTTACTTTGGCAACTCGGGCACGGAAGCCATTGAAGCGTCGCTCAAGATGGCTCGCTATCACACAGGGCGCGAGCGATTTATTGCGTTTCTTGGGGCGTTTCATGGCCGGACGATGGGATCACTGTCGCTGACAGGATCGAAGAGTGTGCAGAAGAAGAAGTTTGGTTCGTTGCTTTCCGGGGTTGCTCACATTCCCTATGCGAACTGCTATCGGTGCAGCTACGGCAAACAGGTGGAGACCTGCAATGTGGAATGCGTGAAGGTGATTGAAGACCAACTGATTCGCCATATCTTACCGGCAGATGATATTGCGGGGATCATTGTGGAGCCGGTGCAGGGAGAGGGCGGGTATGTTGTGCCGCCGCAGAAGTTTATTGACGAACTACAGACGGTGGCGGCCAAGTATCAGATCCCGATTATCTGGGATGAAGTGCAGGCCGGGATGGGACGCACGGGGAAGATGTTTGCAGTGGAACATTTTGGTGTAAACCCTGACATTCTCGCTCTGGCGAAGGGTATTGCCAGCGGGATGCCACTGAGCGCGGTTGTGACCAAGCCGGAGTGGATGCAGTGGACGCCGGGAGCGCATGCTTCGACGTTTGGCGGGAACCCGGTGGCTATTGCGAGTTCGCTGGCGACGATCGAGTTGCTGGAACAGGAGTTGATCGAGAACGCTAACGCGGTGGGCGGCTATATGCTCGACCGGATGAAGCAGTGGCCGCAACGCTTCCGGCATGTGGGGCGTGTGCAGGGCCTGGGGCTGATGCTGGGCTTTGAGCTGGTAAAGGATCAGGTGGGGAAAGAACGGTACCCGGAATTGCGCGACAAACTGGAGCTGATGGCCTTTGAGAGAGGGTTGTTGATTCTGGGTTGTGGGCCGAATTCGATCCGGCTTTGCCCGCCGCTGGTGTTTACGCGCGACCAGGCGGAGTGGACGCTGAATACGCTGGAGGAGTGCCTGGGGCAGAGCTAGCTGCCCCAACTGGAGTTGAGCAGTGGTTTCGTTGCGGAATTCGAACTAAGATTTTGATAGGAGGCAACGGGACATGCTTACGATGCAGCTTTCGGACGATCTTGAGGCGCTTGTCAAAAAGCGCCTCGCTTCAGGGGCGTTTGAGAGCGTAGAAGAAGTGGTGCGCCAAGCGTTGGAGAGCCAGGACGCGGAAGCGGAATGGAGTGAAGTCGAGCGGCGTGATCTCGACTTGAAGCCCGAACGCGCACGTACGCAAATCGCAACGGGACAATCATATGACCCAGAGGCTGCCAAGGCGAAACTTGCAGCGCTGCGGGAAGCGCATTTGGCAAATCGAGACGCTTAGCCTTGCGTGAGTATGAGGTGGCGGAAGAGGCAATCGCCGATATTGACTCCATTTGGCTTTATCTTTTGAACCGGGCGGGGATTGAAACCGCAGACCGGATTGTGACGGAACTTTTCCTGGAGTTAGACAAGCTAGCGCGGATGCCTCAACGCGGGCACCGGCGAACAGACCTGACCGAAGAGAAGGTTCTATTTCAGAGGATGTATTCGTTTCTCGTTGTTTTTGAGAGGCGGGTCGATGGTGTAAAGATTTTGGGTGTACTTCATGGGAAGCGAAATCTTGCGCCTTTGTTGTGAGAACGACTTGGATGAACCGCTGTGGGTGAAGGGCGACAGCTGATTCCTGTTGAGGTTGCAAAGTTGCTGAGGGCTGATTGAAGTTAACGTCTGAAGGCTTTTAGAGCCTCGCGTTGTGTGTTGAGGGTGAGGACCATAAGAGATCAAATTTCGCGTTAGATGAAATCTCCTGTGTTGTCACCCTCGCGTTTGACTAGAATCCGATGCGGAGGCCGACCTGCAAGCTGCGGGCACCGGCGTTTTCGATGCCCTGAGTGGAGGTGATGCGTCCGAACTGGGCGTTGGTGATGTTGAGCTGGGGATTGCCGAAGTTCGGGGTATTGCCGAGGTTGGCGGCGGAGCCTTCGAGGGTGGCGAAGACGCGCTCGGTGATGCTGAACTTCTTGAGGATCTTCATGGAGAGCACGGTGGTGCGGGGACCCACCAGGGAGCCGGGGCCGACGTAGCCAAAGCGGCCAATGGCACCGTTGTTGGGCAAAGTAACGCCGTTAACGCGACCAGGAACGGTGAAGGCTGTGGGATCGAACCAACGATCCACGGAGCGGACGGAGCTATCGAGATTGCCGTAAGAAGTTCCGGTGTAATCGGGACGATTGTTGGCGCGGGTGTTGAGGGCAGTGCCGGAAGGATCGGTGACGTTGCCGATGTTGGGAGTGAGATTCAAACCGGTCTGCCAGAGCAGGATGCCGGACAACTGCCAGCCGCCAGCGAGAAGGCGGGCGGCGTAGTTGCCTTTGACCCATTTGTCAAAGGGCAGGTCATAGGTTGCCGTGGTGAGGAAACGATGGCGGCGGGTACCGGGAAGGTTGCCCTTGTCGAGAGCAAGGTTGAAGCGGGAGGTAGGGACGGAGCCGTTTTCAGAGGCAAAACCACCGCCATCGGAGCCGGTGGCGTTGGAGGTGCCTTTGGCCCAAACCCAGGAGGATTGGAAGAAGAGACCGTTCGAGTAGCGCTTGTTGACTTCGGCTGTTCCTGAGCTATAAAAGCTCTGGGTGTTGGGGTCGCGAGTGTAAATGATTTGCCAGTTCGGATAGGGCCGGGTGGCGGAAGCGGCGGCGTAGCCGACCGTGTTGGGACGAACTTCGTTGAGATCGGGGGAGCTAAACAACTTGATCGCCTTAGAACCCGTGTACGAGAGGCGTAGGCCAATGCTGTAAGGCAGTTCGCGCTCGAAGGTGAGGGACCACTGTTGGGTGTATGGATCGGGACCGTCGAATTGAGTGGCGCGGCGGAAGTCAGGACGGCCGCCAGCGGCACCGAGTCCGGTGCGGAAGGGACGGGGGAAGACCAACTCAGGCAGGCCGTTGGCACCGAGGGCATTCGGGAAGGTGCGGACGTCGGAGACGTGGATGCCGGTAATGGTGTAAAAGACACTGCCGAGAATGGTGGAAGTGAAGATGCCATAGCCGCCACGGATAACAGTCTTGGGATTGAGGCGGTAGGCAAATCCGAACCGGGGGGCGAAGTTATTGAAGTCTGTGTAGCGGAGGCGCTCTGGCAGGCCTACGTCTTTGGCGAGAACGACCGGCGTGTTACCGATGGAGGCAAGGAAGGTCGGTGCAGTGAACTTTCTGGCTTCCTCGTTGGCAAGGACGACGCGACCGCCGGGGAAGGCGCGGTCAAACTGGGTGGTTGTGAGGGCGTTGTCGTAGAACATCGGATGGATTTCATAGCGAACGCCGTAGTTGAGGGTGAGGCGGTTGTTGATCTTGAAGTCATCCTGAGCGTAGAAGCCGTAATGGAGGGTGACGCCGTCGACGTCCTTGCCGGTGTTGGCAAGGTTGGTCTGGTTGGGAACGCCGAGGACGTAGTCGGCAACTCCGTAGCCGGTGTACTGGCCGTTGAAGCCATAGGTGCCCATGTCGTCGCCCGAGGTGAAGCTGGTGATATCAGTGGTGCGCAAGCGGCGGATGTCAGTACCGAACTTGAAGGTGTGGCGGCCCTTGATCCAGGTGAGGTTGTCAGCGAACTGGAGGTTGCGGCTGCGGACGAGCGACTCGCGGCCTTCGCCGCTGCCGGTGAATGCGTTGATGCTGATGGCTGGAATCTGGGAGCCGGCAGGAGGATCAGGCCGGATGCCTTGCATGCCGACGGCCTTCATGAGAGCAGGGCCATCGAAGATCTTGCCGCCGACGCCGAAGGTGTTGCGGGAATCCTGTGAGGCGAAGCCGCCACGCAGTTCGTTGAGAAGGCTTGGAGAGACGATCCAGTTCCAGGCCCCAACGAGGTTCTTGGGATTCGAGCTGGCGACGTTGTCGCCCGTAGTGTCATAGAAGGTTTTGGGGGAAACGGCGCTGAGTTCTTTTTGAGAGTAGCGGCCGAAGACTTTGTGGGCTTCGGAGAAATTGTGATCGACGCGCAGATCCCACTGGTCGTTGTCGTTGGCTGCGCCGCGGAGCAGGCTGTAGTTAGGGGAACTGACGTTGTCGCCGCCGCGAGTGGGGTTGGGGAAGATGGCGTCCATGAGGCCCCTGGATGTAGCGTTGATGCGGTTAGCCGGAATGATGTTGCCAACGAAGGGAGCGTTGCCATTGAAGGGATCGCGGAGGACGGTGGTGAGAGAGGAGAAGTTGCCAGCGCGGAAGTTGGCGGTGGGGACGGTGGCGTTGATGACGCGTTGGGCCCGGAACTTCAGAGCTTCGAAGGCACCGAAGAAGAAGGTTTTGTTTTTGATGACGGGACCGCCGGCGGTGAAGCCGTAGTCGTTAGAAACCTTGAAGGGGGTGCGAGCGGCGAAGAAGTCGCGGGCGTCAAAGGCACCATTCTGGTGATACCAGTAGGCTGTGCCGTGGAACGTGTTGGAGCCGGATTTGGAAGTGACGGTGATGTCGCCGGCCTGGGCGAATTCGGCGTTGTTGTTTGTGGCCGAGACGCGGACTTCATCGACGGTGTCGGCGGAGGGGAACATTTCGCGTAAGACGCCGTTGGAGCGGACGTTGATGTTAGAGATGCCATCGACGGAAGCAGTGGTCTGGAAAGGCATGCCGCCGCCAACGGAGTAGCCGCCACCGGTATCGGGCTGGACGTTGGGGGCTGTGGAGATGATGGAGTAAAAGGTGTTGGTGGAGCCGGCCCGGTAGTTGACCGGGAGCTTGGTGAGAGCGTCGGCGGACTTGGAATCCATGAGGGTCGCCATTTCGGTTTGGATGGCCTGGCTCTGGGCGATGACTTGAACTTCAGTGGCCAACTGGCCGACTTCGAGGTTGAGGTCGACGCGGGCGACTTCGCGAGCGCGTAAGGCAATGCCCTTGGAGGCAGCGGGACGAAAGCCGGCCTTCTCGACCTGGACATCCCATTCGCCGGCAGCCAGGTTGGCGAGGACGTATGCACCCGATTCGTCTGTTGTTACTTTGCGCGATTCACCCGTGGAAGGGCGGGTGGCCTTTACATCGGCCTTGGTGACAGCAGCACCTGAGGCGTCCTTGATCACGCCACGAATTTCACCGAAAATCGATTGGCCCCACAGAGTGAGACCGCTGAAGAATAAGAGCAACCCGAATCGAGTCCAATTTGACATATTGGATAGGCTAGCCAGACAAAATTTCGGATCTATGACTCAACGGTGAATAACAGATCAACAAAGCCCTGCGGCTAATTAAACTATTGACATCTTGGCTCGCTCGATTTCGAGAGACTGGATGGGCGGCTGCGGATACACTAATGGGTTGATCGAAACGAAACGAAAAATATTGGATGTGGGCTGCGGGGTGAAGAAGTATCCCGGGGCGGTGGGGCTGGACCGGAATGCGAGGACGGCGGCCGATGTGATCGCAGATCTCGACCGCCATCCTTATCCATTTCGCGATTCGTCGTTTGATGAGTTGCGGGCGATTCATGTGATCGAGCATGTCGATGATGTGATTCGCACGATGGAGGAGTTTCACCGGGTGGTGAGAGCGGGGGGACTGGTGCGGATTGAGACGCCGCACTATACGGATTTTTCGAGCTTTTGTGACCCGACGCATAAGCATCACTTGAACAGCTTCAGCTTTCGTTATTTTGGGGACGATGATGCGGGGTTTGGGTATTACACAGCGGCGAAGTTTCGTGAGAGAAAAGTCTACGTGAAACTACTAGCGTTGTGGAGGTACCTTGGGCTTGAATTCCTGGTGAACTGGTCGCCACGATTGCGGAAACAGTGGGAGTTTTATCTCTGCTATGTCGTGCGGGGCAAGGCGATGGAGTTTGAGTTTGAAGTAATCAAGTAAAGTTGCTGACGAAATCTCTTTGGCGGGGCCTCGACCGGCTGCGGCAGTGGCATGACCGGCGCACGATGGACCCTGCCCAAGCTTTGGGCCGGCAGGGAGAAGACGTGGCGCACCGCTACCTCGAAGATCTTGGCTATACCGTGATTGAGCGGAATTGGCGGAGTAGCGCGGGGCTGCTGGAAGTAGACCTGGTAGCCTGGCACAAGGGTGACCCGGACCGGCTGGTGATGGTGGAAGTGAAAAGCCGGAAGAATGCGTTGGGGGGTGCGCCCGAGCGCAATCTGAGCCGGGAGAAGTTGCGTAGCCTGCGCATTGCAGCCTGGGAGTATTGCCGCAATGCCGCGCTGAAACAGGAGATCGTACGCTTCGATACGATTGCCGTGGTCTTTGAGCCGGAACTAAAGATTGACCACAACATCGACGCTTTCAGTTTGCGCCCGCTCTAAGTATGAGAGCTTATGAGTAATGACCTGGCGCCCGACCTCACGCGATGCCGTATGGGTTGTGCTGTTTCTTGCGCTGCACTTCTCTTCCCGCATACAGAACGATGCCGAGGCAGAGGTTTTAGCGGCGTTCGCGCTTTTTGAAATCCTGGAGCCGCGCATTGCGTTCTTCGTCGAAGGGGCCCGCGGCAAGATTGTTGGAGTCGTGGTGCGGCTGTTGCTTTCTTATTTGTTGATCGGGGTTACGGGTGGGATCAATTCAAGCTATTACCTGATACTGCTGCTGCCGGTGGTGCGGGCGGCTACGCTGTTTGGGTCAGTGGCCACTTGGGCTTCGACGGGTGCGGCTTCGCTGCTCTATCTGTCGTTTCTGCTGTTTTTGGATTTTCAGGTGGAGACGATTCCGCTGGAGCAGCAGCAGGAGATCAGCTTTCGGGTGCTCTTTCTTTTTTTGGCGGCCTACCTGACGTATGAGCTGGCCCGGAGGAATCGCGAGCAGGCGGCGCGGTACCAAAGCCTGGCCAGCGAGTTTGCTGTTGCCAACGTGAACCTGAAAGCAGCGCAATCGGAGGTGCAACGCAGCGAACGACTGGCAGCGCTGGGACAACTGACGGCGGGGCTGGCGCATGAGTTGCGCAATCCGCTGGGGACGATCAAGAACTCGGCGGAGATGCTGGCCAAGCGTGTGCCGGCGGAAGATGCCATTGCCAAGGAACTCTCCGGGTACATTTCGACGGAAGTGGATCGGACGAATGAGCTGGTGAAACGTTTTTTGGATTTTGCCAAACCATTCCGGCTGCGGGTGGAGTCTGCCGAGTTGAGTGAGATTATTGACCGGGCCATTTTGCAAGTGGAGTCCCGGGCGGCGCAGAAACAGGTGACGCTGATCCGGAATGAGTCGCCGGATGTAGAACCGATGCCATTGGATGCGCAGTGGATTGAGCAGTTGATGGCGAACCTGCTGGGCAATGCGATTGATGCGAGCCCGCAAGGAGGGGCAGTGACGCTGTTGACGCGGCGTGTAGATGGAGGAGTGGAGATCTCGGTGGTGGATCGTGGTGTTGGGATCGCCCCGGAGAATCAGGCGAGTATCTTCAATCCGTTCTTCACCACCAAAGCAGATGGAACCGGCCTTGGGCTTGCCATCGTCTCAAAGATTGTGGATGAACATCGCGGGCGAATTTTTGTGGAGAGTGCACCGCAGCAGGGGTCGACGTTTCGCGTTTGGCTTCCGGATCGCCAGGAGGCAACAGAATAGGACGAGATGCGAATTTTAGTGGTTGAGGATGAAGACAAGCTACGCCGCGTCATTGAGCTGCAATTGCTGGGCGAGGAGCATGAAGTGGTGGCCGTAGCTTCGGCAGAAGAAGGCTTGCGCAGGCTGGATGGGGTGGACCTGGTGCTGACCGATCTGAAGATGGCGGGCATGGACGGATTGACGCTGCTTGAGAAGATTGGGCGCGAAGATTCGAGCCTGCCTGTGGTGGTGATGACCGCGTTTGGGAATGTAGAGACGGCCGTGGAGGCGATGAAGCGGGGCGCGGTGGACTTTTTGCAAAAGCCATTTTCGCTGGATCATCTGAGCACAGTGGTGGCGAAGGGCCTGGAGCTGCGGCGGCTGCGGACGGAGAATCAGCGCCTGCAGGAAGAGCTCGAAACGCGGCATACCTTTGGGAATTTGATTGGCCGCAGCGCCGGGATGCAAGAGGTGTTTCGACTGGTGGAGAAGGTGGCACCAAGCCGGGCGACGGTGCTGCTGTGTGGAGAAAGCGGTGTGGGTAAGGATATGGTGGCGCGGGCGATTCATTTTCATTCGCCACGCAAGACGCAACCGCTGGTGAAGATCAACTGTAGTGCCCTGCCCGAGAACCTGATGGAGAGTGAGTTGTTTGGCTACGAGAAGGGGGCCTTTACAGGGGCCACCATCGCGAAGCCGGGGAAGTTTGAGCAGGCAGACCAGGGTACGGTGTTTCTGGATGAGATTGGGGATGTGCCGATGCCGGTGCAGGTGAAGCTGTTGCGAGTGCTGCAGGAGCGGGAGTTTGAGAGGTTAGGGTCGAACCGGACGCGACAGATTGATGTGCGGGTGATTGCGGCAACGAATGTGGATTTGCGGGCGGCGCTCGAAGGGGGCCGTTTTCGCGAAGACCTGTTCTACCGGCTGAACGTGATGCCGATCAACGTTCCGGCGTTGCGCGAGCGGCGTGAGGATATCCCGGCGCTGGCCAAGCACTTTCTGACGAAGTATGGAAGCGGCGAAGAGCGACTCACGGAGGGCGCGCTGGACAAGCTGCTGGCTCATGATTGGCCTGGGAATGTACGGGAGCTCGAGAACGTGGTGGAGCGCAGTCTGCTGCTGGCGGGCAGTAAAGATCTGACCGCGGCGGACATGCGGATTGATATGGGGCCAAGGGCCAAGCAGGCGAATGCAGAGCCTGGCTTTTTGCCTACAGGCATGACGCTGGACGAGTATGAGCAGTGCATTCTGAAAGAAGCGCTGAAGCGGGCCAGCGGCAACAAGAGCCAGGCGGCGAGGTTGCTTGGCATCACGCGGAACGCACTGCGCTACCGGCTGGGCCAGATTGGGATTGATGATAAGGACGCCGACTAGGCTCCACCGGTTCATCAATCCGTCATACAGTGGAGTATGAGTCTTCGGGTCTTTCTAACGACATATCTCCTTTCTGCTGCCCTGGCATTTCCGCAGGCAGCGGCAATTGATGGGCAAATTGAAGGTATTGTTCGCGATCCTGCTGGCGCACCGATTGCGAAAGCAACAGTCAAAGCCAAGAACCTTGGCACGGGGCTCGAGCGAAACATCGAGACCAACGAGGCCGGCTACTACCGGTTCTCCGTGTTGCCACGCGGTGAGTACGAAGTGGTTGCCGCCAGCGCGGGGTTTAACACGGTGCGGCAGACCGGCATTACGATTGGAGCCGGCACTACAGCCACCATCAATATTGACTTGAGCATCAAGAGTGCGAGCACCGAGATTGTCGTCTCGGCCTCGGGCCCGGTCACCGAACCAGGCCGCACCGATATCGGCTCAACGCTGAGCGCCAACCAGATCATGAATCTGCCTCTGGTCAGCCGCAACCCCTTCAACTTTGTGTTCTACCAGCCGAACGTAACGGGTCGGCCCAATACGGAGTTTGGCGTACCGCGAAAGGTTAACGCAAACGGGTTTAACGGACGTATCAATTACCAATTGGACGGCAGCAATAACGTGCAGAGCGACCGCGCTGGAATTCGGCTGGTGCCGATTTCGAATACGTTTGTCGAAGAGATTGCGTTTGTCTCGAATGGCTTTGCGCCAGAGTTTGGCAATACCGTTGGGATGGTGGCCAACACGATTACCAAGAGCGGCACGAATGAATATCACGGAGAGGGAGCGTACCTGTTTCGCCGTACGGATTTCAGCGCGCGTCCGGCCTTGTTGCGGGAAGGCGCAGTTGTCCCCCAAACGAATGTGGATTCGTTTTACGGCAATGGCGGTGGGCGTCTAATCAAGGACAAGCTGTTCTTTTACGGGGCCTATGAGAAGGTAAAGCGTGACCTGCCGCAGGTGGTAACAGTGAGTTCGGCGGTGCTGGCGCAAATTGGATTGCCGGCTTCCTTTGCAGATCCGATTCCATTCAATCAGAATGTGCAGTTTTTCTTTGGGAAGCTTGATTATCAGATCAACGCGAACCACCGGTTGAGCATGAGGGTGAATGGGCACCGCAACAATTCGCCGTTCAATGGCGGGGGTGGCCTATCGGTTGTCACAAGAACGTTTAACTTTGTGGATCGCAGCTATGTGGGTGCAGCACAGTTGATCTCAACGCTTTCGCCGAATGTGGTGAATGAGTTCCGCTTTCAGACTCCGTGGCGGAGCCAGCAGCAGCAGGAATTTTCAGCCACCGGTACCGGGCCCTCGATCAACATCACCGGCGTGGTGCAGTTTGGACGCTCGGAAGGTACAGGCTTTGACTTCACCGAGATGACGCCGGAGTACGGTAACAACCTCAGCATCAATTCTGGCAAGCACAGCTACAAGTTTGGGTTTACAGCACGGCACATTCGAGACCAGCAGGTAGCCGCAACGTTTGGACGCTATACGTTTGCCAATGTGCAGGCGTATCTGGATGCGCGCAATAGCATCAACCTTCGGAGCTACGTGAACTTCACGCAGACGATTGGCGAGCCGAGGATCAAATACAACTCGCTGTTCAGTAGCTTCTTTGCGCAGGATAGCTACAAGCCGCGGCCCAACATCACGATCACTTACGGGCTGCGCTACGACGTTTATTCAATGCCTGAAGCCAACACGCGGTCTCCGTTTGGCCCCTCGCAGAGCTTCCGCACCGATCGCAACAATTTCGCTCCGCGCCTTGGTATATCGTGGGCCCTCGACAAGAGCCAGAAGACGGTGGTGCGAGCCAGTGCGGGTATGTTCTATGACCCGCCTCAGACTGACATCTACCGTCGTGCCCTGCTTAACAATGGGACGGGGATTTTTCTGCAGGTGCAGAATCCCGTGCTGACACCGAACTTCCCGACGATCCTGACGGCGCTTCCTACCGGTGCCAGCTTGCCGATCCAATCGGTGGATACGATCAATCCAGATTTTGCCAATCTTTATTCAGGGAACTTCAATTTCAGCCTGACGCGCGAGATCGCCTCGAAGACATCGGTTACGGCGACCTACCTTTTTACGCGCGGCAACCGCTTGCCGATTTACCGCAACATTAACTTACTGCCGACGGGCAATGTACTGGCTGACGGGCGGCCCACCTGGATCTCGACGGCCGGGCAGCGCGTTGACCCAAGATTCAATAACATTCTTTCGGCGGAGAGCTCCGGACAGTCGAGCTATTCGGGCGGGACGCTGACGCTCAACCGTCGGGCCAGCCGCGGCTTTGAGACATTTGCCAGCTACACGTGGTCGCATGCGATTGATGACGCACCCGAACACAACAACATCGACTCGGGGGCATTCTTCCTGAGCGATCTCTCAAACCGCCGCCGCGACAAGGGCAATTCGCTGACCGATCGTCGCCATTCGCTGCAGGCTTCGGGCGTGTACCAGCCGGATTTCACCTTTGACAACAAGGTGGCGAAGTACCTGATCAAGAACAACCGCCTGAGCTTTACGGCGACTGCCATCTCCGGGGACGTGTTCAATATCGGATCGAACCTGGTGCTGAACAATGACCAATCGACACCGGGCGCTTTCCAGCGTCCGCTCTTTATTGGCCGCAACACCTATCGTGGCCCGGCGACCTACCAGATCGACATGCGATACTCCCGTATCTTCCCGATCAAGGAGCGGTATCGCGCCGAGTTCTTTGCCGAGTCGACAAACCTGTTCAATCGCACCAACGTAACGGGCGTGAATACGATTGCGACGGTGAATGCGACCGGGGCGATCACGGCGCAACCGAACTATATCTGGACCAGCGCGATTGACCAGCGGCTGATCCAGTTGGGCTTCAAGTTTAACTTTTAAGCAGCTAGGGGCGGGCGTGCCGGAGGATGGCCCGCGCGATGTCAGCGATCACTTTGGCACGAGTGTCATCAGCGGCGTGAGAGTCGGCGACAAAGACGGAAACGGCAATGTCGCCGCTCGGACCACGGAATAATCCTACGTCGTTGCTGGCCACGGTGAGCCCTTCAAAGGACCCTGAAGTGCCTGTCTTATGGGCGAGCCGCCACGGTTTGCTGGTGCCAGCTTTCAGGCGGTCCTGGCCGGTATTGACTTGCTCCAGGACTTCAAGCATAAAGCGGGTACTGGAGGGGGAGAGCAGCTTGCCTGAGGAGAGCTTGCGCAATAGCTCGACCATGGCGAGCGGGGTTGAGGTGTCGCGGACATCCTTCTGGTACCTGGCGTAGGCGGCTGCCTTTTGGTCTCGTGGGAGGGCGGCAATTGCGCTACGGAGCACCTCCGCTTCGACAAATTCCGGACGCCATTTCAGCCCATTGATTTCGGTTTGCAGATCTCGCTCGGTGCGGTCGATCCGCATGCCGCGGATGCCGCTGCGATTGAGGAAACGCTGCACGGCGGAGATCCCGCCGAGGCGGTCGGCGAGGATATCGGCTGCCGCAGAATCGCTATCGACGTTGGCTCGGCGAATCAGGTCGCCAATGGTCGTTTCGAATCCGCTGGGACCTACTTTTTCGGCAATGGGCTGCATGAAGAGACTGAGGTCTTTGCGGTGGACTAGAACTTTGTCATCGAGCTTCCAACCGTTATGGTCGACGGCGTCGAGCACGGCCATGCCAACCAGCATCTTCATGACGCTTTGGAGGGAGAAGCGCTGGTCGCGATTGAGACAAACGGGCTTGCCGTGCGCTTCCACACAGACGCCGACACGGCCTTCAAACTTCGAGGTAATCTGCGTCAGGTCTTTGGCCAGTGCGTCAGTATCGAGCGAGGCAGCAGACAGACTTGCTGCCAGGAGAAACGGGACAAAAAACATCCCTATAGGGTAACGATTTTGTCGGACTTATACTTCTTCAACGCGTTGCGGGTATCGACGATGAGGCTGGAGACTTCAATGGCCTTGGCATAGTCCACCGAGCTGTGGTCGGTGACGACCACGACGCAATCGGCTTGCTGGCAGGAGCTGAGCATGTCCTGATTTTCCAGGCGGTGGTCTTCGATGCGCAGGCTGGGAATGAACGGATCAGAATAAGAGACCTTGGCACCACGCTGCATCAGTAGGTGCATAATGTCGAGGCCGGGGGATTCGCGTACGTCGTCGATGTCTTTTTTGTAGGCCATGCCGAGGATATGGACGCGCGAGCCCTTCAACGGCTTGGTGTGGTCATTCAGCGCATTCTGAATTTTATCGACGACGAAGTGAGGCATCTGGCCGTTGATGTAGCCGGCCAATTCAATAAAGCGAGCTTCGATGCCGGACTGTTTGGACTTCCAGCTCAAATAGAACGGATCAATGGGGATGCAATGGCCGCCAAGCCCTGGGCCTGGATAGAACGGCATGAAGCCAAAAGGCTTGGTTGCCGCAGCGTCGATCACTTCCCAAACGTTGATGCCCATGCGACCACACATGATCGCCATCTCGTTGACGAGGCCAATGTTGATCATGCGGAAGGTATTCTCGAGGAGCTTCACCATTTCGGCGACTTTGGTTCCGCTAACGGGCACTACATGATCGAGCGCCTTGCCGTAAAAGGCAGCGCCAACTTCGGTGCAATTGTCGGTGTGGCCGCCAACCACCTTAGGGATGTTGCGGGTTTGAAACTGTTTGTTGCCGGGATCAACACGCTCTGGGGAGAAGCAAAGGAAGAAGTCTTCCCCGACCTTGAGACCTCCCTGCTCCAGCTTGGGGAGCACGAGTTCTTCGGTGGTGCCAGGATAGGTAGTCGATTCGAGAATCACCAGCTTGCCACCACCGAAGTTTTCAGCAATGGATTGCACGGCGGAATTGACAAAGGTCATGTCCGGATCTTTGGCCTTAGAAAGAGGCGTTGGCACGCAGATGTTGATGGTGTCGAGATCGCGGACGGCAGAAAAGTCTGAGGTGGCATCAAGAAGGCCGGCGTCCACCAGAGGCTTCAACACAGAGGTGGGGATGTCCTGGATATAGGACTCGCCGGCATTGATCTTGTCGATCTTGCGCTGGTCCACATCGAGCCCGGTGACATGGAAGCCCGCATGGGCAAACTCAACCGCCAAAGGCAAACCGACGTAGCCTAGACCCACCACGCCAACGCGGGCGGTCTTTGAATGCAATTTTTCAAGAATTTGATTTTTCATTTTTCGCGATACACAAACTGGCCTGTTACCGTAATTTCGGCGGGCCCCAATAGATAGATCGAATCTTCCCACGAAAGCTTTAGCGGCCCCGCAGGAGTATTGACTGTAACCGGTGCATGCACGATGCCCCGCAGGACACTGGCAGCCATGGCTCCCGTAGATCCGGTACCGGAGGAATTGGTTACGCCTACGCCGCGCTCAAAAAAGCGGACATCGATTTCGCTGTCTCCCGTGCGGCGGACAAAGCTGACATTGGTACGTCGGGGAAAACGGGGATGGCGTTCGATTTCAGCACCCATGGCGACCCAGTCGAAATCGAAGTCATCCACAAAAACTGCGCATTGCGGATTGCCTACCTCGAGAATGGTGCACTGCACGGTACCGGAGCTGAGCTGCAAAGCCGTTTCCAGTTCTCCTTCCACCACACGCGGCAGGCCCATGTTCATGAGGAACAGAAAGGTTTCCTCGTCCCGCTCAATCAGCGTCATCGATTTTGGCCCGGCACCGGTGAGGATCTTGACCTCTGGCCCGGTGGCTTTCCCGTTCAGGATGGCCCAGGCCGCAGCACAGCGTGTGCCATTGCCCGACATCTCTACTTCGCCACCATCGGGATTAAACAAACGGATTCGGATATCGCAGCCCTGTTCGCCATCGGACACAAGCAGCCAGCCATCGGCACCAACGCCTGTATTGCGATGGCAAATGGCAATGGCCAGATCGGACAAGCTCTGGATCGAAGGCAAGTCGCCCTGCCAGGTCAGCAGGAAATCATTTTGCGCACCATGCGCTTTGGTAAAAGGAATCATTCAGTACCCACCCGGCGCCACACCTCGATCACCGGAGCATACTTCAAGGATATTCGTTTCACGCAGCGATAGTGAAGCCCCATGGCATAAGCTCTTGCCATAGCGTTTGAAGCCTTGTCGCCCGATTGGGCAATAACCCAGGCTGAATCAAGAAAGAGGTCGGGCCTTGCTGTGGCGCGATCGAACTCCAGTTTGTCTCCCTGATGGATCGCTTCGCGGATCGGAATGCCAGCTTCCTGCAGAATCGCTGTCAGGTCGCCGAAGGGCATCAAAATACCAGTGCCTGGTTGATATTCGTTCTTGAGCAGGACGGCAACCTCGTGAGTCCAGCCGCGGCGGGATTCGGAATTGACAGTGCCCTCTGTCATTACCAGGGGAGCCTGGTAGAGAAACCAACAGAGGACCAGCGGCGGAATGACCCAGCGCAATTTCGGCAGGGCATCGGCAAGTGCGGCCGAGCAGATCACAAACAAAGGCAGCACGGCGAGAGCGTAACGGGAATTGTAGTGACTGAAGGGGAAGATCTCAGGGATGAAGATCGGAGTATCGCCGGATTGCAGACTCCATACATAGAACAGGGGCGAAATACAGCCGAACAAAATGGGCCAGAATGCTTTGCGCCGGAGAGCCGGAATCAGACCCAGAGATGCGACGACAATCAGAGGCCAGCCATTGACGGCCTTAACGGCATAAGCAAACTGGCGGGCGGCGGCAGACCAACTGTGAGCCCCGGGATAGGGCATCTGCTTTTGAATGTCCTTTGCCGAGCCTGGCCCCCGGTAAAATTCCAGCCAGTCCGAATACATGACGTGGTTATGACCGAACCAATAAAGCGGACCGATGGCGGCTACGCTGGAAAACAAAAAGGCGAGACGCCAGCCCGCAGCCACCAGTAAATAGAGCGCAATGAAGGGGAGCAGGATCCAGCCTTCATAGCGGGTTAACGTCGCAGCGCAGGCGAAAACTCCGGTAGCAATGGCATCGACAGGAGACTCGGTTTCGACGACGCGAACCGAAAACAGCAAGACCCCAAAGGCCGCCATGAAGAAAATTGATTCTGTCATTGGGGTGGATTGCAGGTAGAGCAAGTTGAGGTGGACGACGTAGACAGCAGTGCCTGTGGCAGCACCCACCGGCCCGAAGAGGCGGCGGAGCAAGGCAAAAAGAAATGTGCCGCCGAGCACCCAGGCAATGCCAGCCGGGATGGCACCGGCCAGGCCGTTCTGCCACCACGCATCCACGCGGGCAAAGGGCATCATCAACAGGTGAGGAAGGGGCAGCCAGACAGTGCCGATCTGTTCATAACCCGGGTTACGGCCATCGAAGAGGCGGCGGGCAATGTTGAGGTGAGCAGCGGCGTCCCCATAGTGCAGAGCAATGCCCATCGTTTGGACTAAATAGATGGCGGCCGCACTGCACAAGACAAGTGCGGCCGCGCAGAGGACAAGCTCTGGAGCCTGCTTAGAACGCCGTGAATTTGCGGAATTCTTCGAAGCGGGCATCAATTTCCTGACGGGTGAGGGAACGGAAGCGGTCCACGCCAAATTTTTCGCAGCAGAAGCTCCCCATCACGCTGCCGTAAATCACAGCCCGATGGAGTTCATGCGGGTCGATCTCACCCTGAAGGTCAAAGCCCTTTTCGGCCAGATAACCCACAAAGCCACCGGCAAAACAATCGCCAGCCCCGGTAGGATCAAAGACGCTATCCAGCAGGTAGCCGGGCACCATGAACATGCCATCCGGACGGAAGAGCATGGCACCGTATTCGCCGCGTTTGATCACCAGATTTTTGGGCCCCATGGCCATAATCTTTTCTGCGGCCTTGCGCAGATTCGATTCCCCGCTCAACAGTTTCGCTTCGGAATCATTGATCAGCAGGAAGTTCCAGTCAGCAATCGTCTTCAGCAATTCTTCCCGGAAATCATTGATCCAGAAATTCATGGTGTCGCCACCAGAGAAGCGGAGGTTCGCCATCTGGGAAAGTACCTGCTTCTGCAGTGCCGGCTGGATGTTGCCCAGAAACAGATAGGGCTGATCTTTATAGGAGGCGGGAAGCTTCGGCGAGAAGGTCGCGAAGACATTGAGATCGGTGCGCAAAGTCGTACGATCATTCATGTCTTCCGAATAGACACCCTGCCAGAAGAAAGTCTTGCCATCGGCGACTTCCAATCCCTCCAGGTCAATGCCACGAGAGGCGAGCAATTCGCGGTCGGCGGGATCAAAATCGTCACCAACGACAGCTACGATTTTGGGAGCAGTGAAATAGCTGGCCGATAAGGCAATATAGGTGCAGGCGCCGCCGAGCATCCGCTCAACTTTGCCGTGGGGAGTTTCGACCCCGTCATATGCGACGGAGCCCACAACGACTAATGACATCATCCTATTGTAGCGGAGCGCTCCAGCCAGCCCCAATCAAGGCATACTGAAAGAAAGAGACTCCTCTGCGCCACCTCATCCTCAGTGACATCCACGCCAACCTGCATGCCTTGCATGCCGTTGTCCAAGCAGCTGCTGGCCACTACGATCAGATTCTCTGCTGTGGCGATCTGGTTGGCTACGGCGCCTGCCCCAATGAAGTGGTGGATTGGTGCGAAAAGTTTGTCAAAGCGGTGGTGCGCGGCAATCACGACAAGGTCTCGGTTGGGCTGGACGACACCGAAGGCTATAACGCAGTGGCTACGGCCTCGTTGGGATGGACGAGCGGAGTTCTTACAGAACCCAACAAGACCTATTTGCGCAATATGCCCCGGGGACCGCTTTCTCATGGGGAAGCGTGGCTTATGCATGGGAGCCCCGTCGATGAGGACCTTTACCTGATCCAGGAGTGTGATGCCCGGGGCATGGAGCAATTTTTGCCGGGCCCAGTCAATTTCTTTGGCCACACGCACCGCCAGGGTGGCTTCGCCTACTTGCAACGGAATGTACACCGCATCGACCAGGTGGGTGAGCTTTCTCAGAGTGCGACGATCCAGTTGGATCCGGCGGCTCTTTACCTGATTAATCCGGGGAGTGTAGGCCAACCGAGGGATGGAGACTGGCGGGCCGCTTACTGTATTTTTGACGAACAGAGCCGTACCGTCAGCTTTCACCGGGTCAAGTACGATGTGGAAGCCGCTGCCCATTCCATCCTGGCGGCCGGGCTGCCAGAACTGCTTGCTCGCCGCCTCTACCTGGGCAAATAAGGCCTATTCCTTAGTTCTCTGTACGTTTTACTGCCGGACAGTAAAATTTTCTATACAATACGGGTAGTCTTGCATCCACGAAAGTGGAGCCAAAAACTCCGTTTTTTGAACAAGTTCCGAGGCCCAAACTAACTCTATGGCAACCGCTGCTGCCCCAAATTCAAAGCTCCAGCAATCCCTGGCGCTTTACCAATCGAGCATTGGCAAAAAGTACGTCGTCGCTGTGACTGGCGCGATCCTGTTTGCTTTCACCATTGGCCACATGCTTGGCAATCTCCAGATTTACCTCCCGAATGCAGAAGAAGCGTTGATGAACTACGCCAAACTGCTGCACGCTTCCGCTGAATTGCTGTGGGCCATCCGCATTGGCCTGCTGACCTGCTTTCTGCTGCACGTCGTCACCATCGCTCAGCTTTATAACCTGAACCGCGCCGCCCGGCCCCAGGGCTACGTCAAGAAAACGCCGACCCTGTCCACCTACGCCTCGCGTACGATGTACTTGTCTGGCCCGATTCTTTTCTTCTTTGTGCTCTATCATTTGAGCCACCTGACGACGGGTGCCACCCATCCCAACTTTGTGGAGATGAACCCGTATCACAACCTGGTTGCTGGATTCCGCCAGCCGCTGGCTTCCCTGTTTTACATCATTGCCATGAGCATGCTTGGCTTGCACCTGACACACGGCGTTTGGAGTATGTTCCAGTCTGTTGGGTTCAACCATCCGCGCTACCGCAATCTGCTGCGCAACTTTGCGACCACCGCCGCAGCCGTCATCTCGCTTGGAAACATCTCGATCCCGGTCTGCGTCCTGCTCGGCATCATCGGAAAGGACCTGGTCTAAACCATGACACTCAATTCACGAATTCCTACTGGACCGATTGAAAAGGCTTGGGAATCCACCAAGTTCAACATGAAGCTGGTCAATCCAGCCAACAAGCGCAAATACCACGTGATCGTAGTCGGTACAGGATTGGCCGGTGGCGCCTGCGCCGCTTCGCTCGGTGAACTGGGCTACAACGTAACGGCCTTCTGCTTTCAGGATTCACCGCGGCGCGCCCACTCGATCGCCGCGCAGGGTGGCATCAATGCGGCGAAGAACTACCGCAACGATGGCGACTCCATCTATCGGCTCTTCTACGACACGCTGAAGGGCGGCGACTTCCGCGCCCGCGAGCATAACGTGTACCGGCTGGCGCAGGTGTCGGTGGACATCATTGACCAGTGCGTGGCGCAGGGCGTCCCCTTTGCCCGCGAATACGGCGGGACCCTTGCCAACCGATCCTTCGGCGGCGCTCAGGTGTCACGTACCTTCTACGCCCGAGGCCAGACAGGCCAACAGCTTCTGATTGGTGCCTATCAGGCGCTGGAGCGTCAGGTAGCTGCCGGACAGGTCAAGATGTTGACCCGTACCGAGATGCTCGACCTGATTGTGATTGATGGCAAGGCCCGCGGCATCATTACGCGGAACCTGGTAACCGGCAAGATGGACATTCACATGGCAGATGCCGTGGTGCTCGGCACTGGCGGTTATGGCAACGTGTTCTACCTTTCGACGAATGCCAAGGGCTCTAATGTCACGGCCAACTGGCGCGCTCACAAGCGTGGTGCGTTCTTTGCCAATCCCTGCTTTACCCAGATTCACCCCACCTGCATTCCCGTCTCGGGCGACTACCAGTCGAAGTTGACGCTGATGAGCGAATCTCTACGCAACGACGGTCGCATTTGGGCACCGAAGCAACCCAACGACAAGCGGTCCCCTGAACAGATTCCCGAAGACGATCGCGACTACTATCTGGAGCGGATTTATCCGAGCTTCGGCAACCTTGCTCCTCGCGATATTTCTTCGCGCGCCGCCAAGCGTGTTTGTGATGAGGGTCGCGGTGTGGGAGAAACGGGCCTGGGTGTGTATCTGGACTTCCGTGATTCCATCAAGCGTCTCGGCGAGAACACGATCAGCGAGCGCTACGGCAACCTGTTTGAGATCTATGAACGGATCACGGGCGAGAATCCCTACAAGCAGCCGATGCGCATCTTCCCGGCCGTTCACTATACGATGGGTGGCCTTTGGGTGGACTATCACCTGATGTCCACAATCCCCGGTTTGTTTGTACTGGGAGAGGCGAATTTCTCAGACCATGGCGCTAACCGCTTAGGCGCGAGCGCTCTCATGCAGGGCTTGGCCGACGGCTATTTTGTGGCACCCTACACGATCACCAATTACCTGGCCGACACCAAGCTGGAGAAAGTTTCCAGTGACCACATGGAAGCCAAGGGCGCGCTGGAAAACGCTGCCAACACAACCAAGAAACTTCTCAACATCAAAGGGAAGAAGACGGTCACGCAGTTCCATCGCGAGCTCGGCAAAACGATTTGGGACTACTGTGGCATGTCGCGCGATGCCAAGGGCTTGCAGCATGCCATCGGTAAAGTGGGCGAGTTGAAAGAAGAGTTCTGGAAAAATGTCAACGTTCCGGGATCGGGCGAAGACTTGAACCAGCAACTCGAAAACGCCGCTCGCGTGGCCGATTTCATTGAGCTGGGAGAGTTGATGTGCATCGATGCCCTGGACCGCAATGAGAGCTGCGGTGGCCACTTCCGCGAGGAGTACCAGACCTCGGAAGGCGAAGCGCAACGCGATGACGAAAACTACTCATACGTCGCCGCATGGGAATACAAAGGCGAAGGCGCGGCACCGGCCCTGAACAAAGAGCCGCTGAACTTTGAATACGTCAAGCCTGCCCAGCGCAGCTACAAGTAAACAGGAGTACCAACATGAAGCTAACTCTCAATGTATGGCGTCAGACCGGACCCAGCGCCCCCGGCAAGATGGTGCGCTACGAGATGCCGAACGTCAATCACGACATGTCGTTCCTCGAAATGCTGGATGTGCTCAACGAAACCCTGATCGGCAAAGGGGAAGAGCCGATCACCTTCGAGCATGATTGTCGCGAAGGCATTTGCGGCTCTTGTGGTTTTATGATCGACGGCAAGGCTCATGGCGGCTTCCCGAAGACGACGGTATGCCAGTTGCACATGCGCCACTACAAGGACGGCGATGAACTCTACATCGAACCCTGGCGGGCGGCAGCATTTCCGATCGTGAAAGATCTGATGGTGGATCGATCTGCTTTTGATCGCATCATCCAGGCCGGTGGTTTTATCTCTGTGCCAACGGGATCCGCAGTGGATGGCAATGCCATTCCGATTCCGAAATCGAACGCCGATCGCGCCATGGACGCCGCTGCCTGCATTGGCTGCGGGGCCTGTGTCGCCAGTTGCCCGAACGCCTCTGCCAGCCTCTTCACCTCTGCCAAGGTGGCTCACTTGAACCTGCTGCCACAAGGGCAGCCAGAGAAGCTCGACCGGGCGCTGAAGATGGTTACTGTAATGAACGAAGAGATGTTTGGTTCCTGCACCAACATGCAGGAGTGCGAAGCGACCTGCCCCAAGGGCATCTCGATCGAAAACATCGCCATCATGAACCGCCACTATGTCGAAGCGAGTTTCTCGCAACGGCCCGCTACCAGTGAGGCAGGTGCCGGGTGAGAAACCCCGCCCTGCTCGACCATATCTCGCAACACCTCTACACGGCGGTGCTCTCAGACTCTCTCGACAGTCTGGGACACCGCCGTCAGGTTATGCGGGAGTACATCCGCCCGGTGCATTCCCGCTATCAGGTGGTTGCTGGCTATGCCCACACGATTGCCTTCGTCGATAGTGACGAGGTGCTTGAAAATCCCTTCGATGCTGAAATTGAAGCCGTCGATGCCATCCAGCCCCATGACATGGTGGTGATCTCTACAGGGCTTTCCATACAGAATGCGCCCTGGGGAGAATTGCTCTCCACGGCGGCGGTAGCGCGTGGCTCGCGCGGGGCAATCATGGACGGCTTTGTCCGTGACGTGAAGCTCATTGAAGGCCTGGGCTACCCGGTCTTTGCCACTGGCATGAAGCCGGTGGATTCCAACGGGCGGGGCAAGTTGACCGCCTGGGGCAAAGAGATTGTTTGCGGGGAAGTCGCTGTGGCACCAGGGGATCTGGTTGTAGCCGATTTTGACGGGATCGTGGTGATTCCAGTCGCGCTCATTGATGCAACCATTGCCCTGGCAAACACGAAAGTGACCGGCGAGAACAATTCTCGGGCCGAACTGCAAAAAGGCGCTTACCTGCGGGACGTCTACGCGAAGTACGGCATCCTGTAAGAAAAATCACTGCAACTGCCGATAGGTGGAGCATGCTGTGGATGATGCTCTTGTCGGTGCTGGCGCAGGACGCCACGACTTCCTCGCCAGACCTTACCCTGCACTATCCCAGTGCCCAGGTGTCGCAGCCTGTAGCCCGCGAGATGCTGGACGCACTCGATGAAGAGTACGCCCGCATCCGGCACGAGTTGGGTTGTGTGATCGGGGCCAAGGTAACGGCCATGGTGATCCCCCTTGATGCCTGGCAGGCGGCAGGCCATTCGCCCTGGTCGGGAGGGCTCTTTGACGGACGCATCCAGGTTCCACTGGTCTATGAGAAGAGTCGTGTCGGCCCACAAATGCGCAAGGTCTTCGCCCATGAAATGGTGCATGCCTGTATCGCCCGGTTTGGCAACTTTCCCACCTGGCTGCATGAAGGCCTGGCCCAGCATTTGAGTGGCGAGCGCTTAACCGAAGACTACCGAAGGCAGTTGCGGCAGGCAGTGGCTGGCGGTAAGCTGCCAGGCCTGGAGCGACTGGCTGGGCCCTGGGGAGGGCTCAATGGAGCGCAAGCCGCGACGGCTTACGCCTACGCGTTATGGGCGGCCGAAGTGTGGCTCGAAGCCGAAGGCAGCGAGGCCATCCGGCAGCTCCTGCGCAACCCGGGGCGAATCCCCGAGTTGACTCAAAAACTGAACGAGGCCTTGCGCCGCTAGAGCGCTCGCCTTACTCGCCAATGGTCATGGTGGGCCCTGCCACCTGATTCACTTCGGTGCAACGGGCTTCCACCTGTTTGGCAACTGCATAAAAGCCCGCCGCGAGTTCACTGGCCGGGCCTTCAAGGCCGACCGGCTTGCCTGAGTCGCCGCCCTTGCGGATCTCCGGGATCAATGCCAGCTCGCCAAGAAACGGGATGCCCATCACTTCAGCGGTCTTCTTCCCGGCCCCGTACCCAAAGACATCGATACGCTCTTTGCTCTGAGGAGCAATCAGGTAGCTCATGTTTTCCACCATGCCAAGCACTGGCACTTTTACCTGTTGGAACATATGCACGGCCTTGCGGGCGTCTTCAAGGCTGACATCGCTGGGGGTGGTCACCACAACCGCGCCAGTCAGCTTGGTCGACTGCATCAGGCTCAACTGCACATCGCCTGTACCGGGGGGCAGGTCAATAATCAGATAGTCCAGCTCGCCCCAATCTACCTGCCGCAAGAACTGCTGCATCACGTTGTGGAGCATCGGGCCGCGCCAGACCAGCGGCTTGTCGCCGGGGTTCAAGAAGCCCATCGACATCACGCGCAGACCTTCCTTGAGAATCGGCCGAATGCGTTGACCGTCCGTCAGAGGGGCCTCGCTGACACCCATCATTAAGGGCACATTGGGCCCGTAAACGTCGGCATCGAGCAAACCAACACGGTTGCCTAATCGGGAGAGCGCAATCGCAACGTTGACGCTGACTGTGGTTTTTCCAACACCGCCTTTGCCCGAACCAATGGCGACGATGTTGTGAATTCCTGGAATATCCTGCATTACTTCGAGGATAACAACCAGTCCCAGGCCTGTCCGGCTCTTTGGACTACCGCATCGACATCGCGCTCGAGCAATAATCTCTCGGTCACCATGCCGGTGGCCTTGGCCTTTACCAATTGCAGATACTGCTCGCGGCTCTGATACCGTCGCTGGATCTCGCTCGCAGCATAGGGAAGCGTAGACCCAACCATGTCATTGACAAAGCCTTTCGGGGCCTTCGGGTCATCGATAAAGTTCCATCCACGATAACGAGCCAGGGGCACTGCGACTTCAGGCATTTTCACGCCACCGAGCTCATTGCCATCCGCGCCAATCGCCGGCACCAGTAAGGGAAACTGCTTGCCCAATACCGGTGGCTCGGTCTTGTAGTCGGCGCGCCAGGCGCGCATCGGCTGCCTGGGCACCTCAGGGTCACGCAACGAATCAAAGGCAACCAGTTCCTTGCGATCCAGTCGCGGATAGCGACTCTCCGGCGGGGCAACTCCGTCCTTCACCCACTGTTGCATCGCTACCAGCAAGGCCCGGTACAACGGGCGGTAGTCGTTCATATTGGCCGAGTTCACACTGCCTGTTTTGGGTGGAGGCATGCGCCCCGGCCCGTGCTGGCTGCCCGCCACATAGTAAATACGTGTGGTCGCTGGCAACTCGGCATCACGGCCTCCATCGGGGCTCACGTGAATCAGAGCGGCGTTACGCCCCCAATATTCGTAGCTCCCATTGGTATAGAAAATCTTTGGAGCATCTTTCACCTTGGCGAGCAGGCCATCAGTGAGGCCGGTTTCAGGATCAGTCATCGCGAGATCGGTAAAGGGAAAGATATCGCTCGGGTAGAAGAAATTGAAGGTGGGGTGACCATCACGGCTGGGCTGTGCGCCACGCAGATTGAAGCTGCCACGGCCTGCCCCTGCCACATTGGCCCACACGCCATCAAATACCTTGCGGCCTTTTTCGTCGGTGTTGAAACCGTCATAGAGGTACTGCCGAAGAAAACGTCCGCTTTGCGAAGTGCCAAAGGCGATGGCGCGCTTCATGTGGCGGCATTGGTCCCCAAGCAGCACCGTTCCCTTGTTTTCATAACGCAGGAAGCTGATCACATCACGAATCGCGGCGAGGCCCGTGCCCGCTACAACAGGATCTTTGGTGGGGTAGAGCGCTTCATAGATCTGGTAGGGCTGAAAGCCCGCAGGCATTTCGATCCGTGTCTTGGCGGCATTCAACTGCCAGCCATCACGAATCTCCTGACGCTTGCCGTCGCGGCCATCGCGAACAGTTAGCTTCACCGCGCCGCTCGCCACGTAGGCTTGCATGGTGCGGTCACCCAGGTTCATCGAAGTAGTTTTGGCATGCGGGACAAACTCACTGCGAATCATTGCCTCGACGCCGCTGGCCACCGGCGGATACACCCGCAGCAGCCCTTGTGTCTGCGGCACGTCCCACTGCCAACCCACCCAAACCAGCGTGTAGCCCTGATCCATCAGGAAGGTGTCGCTAAACATCCCGACCAAGCCCATGCCGCCCCGGTTGGAGACTTCGAAGAAAATACTCCCATTCCCCGTCGCCGGGTCTCTGGGTTTGATCACGACAAGATCAGCGGTGAAGCGAACCAGCCCCTGCTCATCCACCGCAGCCCGATCCAGATCGCGGATGATCTGATTGGCTGCAAGCTTGGGATCAAGAGCAAAATAAGCCTTGGCCACAATGCGCTCATAGCGCTCCCCGTAGTCGCCTCGCTCCACGACGTAAATCTTCTCAACCGCTGCCGGAAGCACGACAGCAAGCAACATCAAGGCAATGAGCCGCATCCCTTACATCCCTTTCAAATAGTGGGCCATAAAGGGTACGCCCTTGACGCCGTGGAAGGAATGCGCGCCGGGGTGCACCTCCCGGCCCAGCGCCTCCGATACCCCAAACACCGCGTACACTTTTTTGGTTGCGGCATAGGCATCTTCGAATCCAGCCAGCGGAAAGATCTTGTCCTGCTCACCTGTTTCTACAAAGAGCGGTCGGGGGGCGATCAAGCCGGCCACATCACTCATTTCAGCCCAATTGAGAATCCCTGGCACGTAGTTATCCATACAATGCGCTAAAGACAGAATGCAGTCCTTAAAGGTGCATAGGTAGCCTGAGATCATGGCTGCCTGAATTCTTGTATCCAGTGCGGAAGCGAAGAGCGTGCAAGTGCCACCGCCAGAAATTCCGACGCAGCCCACGCGCTTGGCATCCAGATCTTTGCGGGTTTCGATGTAGTCGATGGCGCGCATCACATCATAGGCCCGCCAGCCGATCATCGTTTCGCCAAACAGCAAAGCCGCGCCTGCCGAGGGCTGGCAACTGTTGTTGTTGGGGCCCTTGGCAGCGTTGATTGGGTCTCTGCGGTGGCCAAAGGCAAGAGGCTCGATGGCAAGCGCAGCCAAGCCCTGCTCCACAAACTGGATCGCGAAGTCAGCCTGATAACCCGACTTTTCGGCGCGCTGCTGGCCCTTCTCGTCAATGCCCACAATGTCGTCGACGCCACGTCCATGGCCAGGAACACAAACCATCACGGGCTGCTTGCCAGCAGTGGCCTTGGGCTTCAGCAGGTAGGCCAGAACTTCCATGCCTTCGCGGCTGGTGAAGTAGATCTTCTCGCGGGTGTAACTGCCAAGATCTTTCGTTTCAACGACACGCGGTGCGAGGGCGACAGCCGTTTCAGGAAAGCCTCCCAACAGATCACGGAGCTTCAGACGCAGCTTGCGCTGCCAGGCCCGCGTTGCGGCAGCCGTAGTGGAATCAAAGCGAAACCGTAGCGGAGCATTTTGGTGGCGCAGGCGGGAATAAGCAACCGGGTCCAACCGGGGCTCGGGTAGAGTTGCTGCATTGAGAGCCGCTGCGGCCCCCAGGCTGGTGACTGCCATTTCTCTTCGGGTCATTACTGATTTACCTCCACTACCTCATCAAAGATGTCGGGCCGCAAGGAGATCCCCGCCATGCGCAGGCGATCCAATATCTTCGGCTTGACTCCGCTCCAGCGGAATCGGCCTTGCACCTTGCCGTCGGCCGTCATGCCCGTACGCTCAAAAAAGAAGATGTCCTGGGTCTGCACACGGCCTTCTTCGACACCCGTCACTTCGGCAATCGATACGATTTTGCGCGAGCCGTCCTGAAGGCGAGCTACTTGGCAAACCATTTTGATGGCACTGGCTAACTGTTGAATCAACACCTTTGAAGGAATCTCAAGATCTGCCATCAACATCATCGCCTCGAGGCGTGAGAAGGCATCGCGAGGCGTATTGGCGTGGATCGTAGTCATCGACCCTTCCACACCTGTATTCATGGCCTGCAACATATCAAGGGCCTCACCACCACGGCACTCGCCAATGATGATGCGATCCGGCCGCATACGCAACGCAGTGCGAACCAGTTGCCGCTGGTTGATGCCGCCTTCTTTATTGAGGTTGGGCGGGCGCGTTTCAAACTTCACTACATGTCGCTGCTGCAGTTGCAGTTCCGCAGTATCTTCGATGGTGACAATCCGTTCGTCTTCGGGGATGAAGCGGGACATCGCATTGAGAGTCGTCGTCTTGCCACTACCGGTGCCACCTGAAACCAGAATGGTGGTCTTGGCGGCCACGCAAGCGGCCACAAACTCCAGCATCGATTTCATGATCGTCTGCTTTTCCACCAGTTCTTCGCTCGTAATGACATGTTTGCCAAAACGACGAATGGACATGGAAGGTCCGTCGAGAGCCAGCGGCGGAATGATGGCGTTGACGCGGCTGCCGTCCTGTAGACGGGCGTCGACGATCGGGTTGGCTTCATCCACTCGCCGCCCTACCTTCGACACAATCTTTTCGATGACGTGCAGCAGGTGGGCATTGTCCTTGAATCGAATGCCGGTCAGGGTGAGCTTGCCGAAACGTTCTACATATACTTTGTTGGGGCCGTTGATCAGGATGTCAGAGATCGAAGGTTCTTTGAGCAGGGGCTCCAGCGGCCCAAGGCCAAAGACTTCATCGAGAACTTCTTCAATGATCTGGTTCTCTTCGGCCGTGGTCATCGGGACGCGCTGCTCCTGCAACAGCTTCTCGACAACCCTGCCGATTTCCATGCGAACGCGGTCACGCGGCAGCGAATTCACCTTGTCCAGATTCAGGACGCTGATGAGCTTGCGATGGATCTCACCCTTCAGTTCAAAGGTACGGCTGGTAGCCCGCAAACTGCTTCCAGCGGCGGGGGCAGCAGGCTTCTCCACCTGGCCCGGCTTGGGAGTCGCCGGCGGCTTCATGCCGACACGGCGCGGTACTGGACGAAACGTTCCCATGATCTAAGACACTAACACTTCAAACCATCCCGGCGTCGCGCAGAAATTTTGCAGCTTCTTCGGGGGGCGTCGGATTGATGTAGAAGCCGGTACACCATTCAAAGCCGGCAATTTTCGTCAACCGAGGGATCACTTCAATGTGCCAGTGAAAGTGCTCCATGGTGCCTTCGTGGACAGGTGCCGTATGGATTACAAAATTGAAGCTGGGCCGTTCCAGCACTTTATCGATGCGACGCAGCAGCGTGCGCATCACCCAGGCAAGATTGTGGATGAGTTGCGCAGAAGAATCTTCGAAATGGCTGCCGTGCTGCTTTGGCACAACCCAGGTCTCAAAGGGAAACCGGGGAGCATAGGGAGAAGCCGCAACAAAGTGTTCGGTCTCCAGAACCAAACGAGAGCCTTGCTCGACCTCCTGGCGCACCATGTCACACCAGATGCAGCGCTCGCGAAACTCAAAATAGCGACGCGCCCCATCGATTTCTTCCTGCACGCGCTTGGGCACAATGGGTAGCCCGATGATCTGCGAATGGGTGTGTTCCAGCGTCGCCCCACCCAGCTCGCCGTGATTCTTGAAGCAAACGATGTATCGCATGCGGGCATCGCGCTTCAGGTCACGGATGCGGTCCCGGAAAGCCCAGAACAGTTCTTCCACTGCCTTCTCCGAGCAATCAGACAAAAACAGATCGTGGTTGGGAGACTCGATGATGACCTCATGAGCTCCAACGCCATTCATCCGGTCGTAAAGGCCATCCCCACTGCGATCGAGAGCTCCCTCCACGCGCAAGGCAGGAAACTTGTTGGGCACAACGCGCAAAGACCAGTTGCGATCATTCGCCTGTCCGCCATTGGGCCGGAAGGCGAGAATTTCGGGCGGCGTCTTGGCTTCATTGCCGGCACAGAAGGGGCAAAAGCGGTGGGTCGGCCCGGACACGGGTTCACGCACAAAGTCGCTTGGGCGTCGGGCCCGCTCCACCGAGATGATTACCCAACGTCCAGTTACAGGGTCGCGTCGCAATTCAGGCATAAGGAAACTTCCGATTCTCGCACAGCCCGGCAAGTTGGCGGTCATGCCAGCGAGCTAAAGTGATCAGCGCCACATTCGCCCCGCACAAGGCGAGAAACATATCCCACTGCGTATCCCAGACATCCCCTTGCGTACCCAGAAAGGCGGTCGCAGCTTCTCCGGTGGCCATTGCAGTCCACCACTCGATCAATTCATAAAAGGCACTGAACCCCAGACAGAAACACACGATCAGAAAGTAGCGCCAGCCCGCACCGTTCACAATGTTTTTTCGCAGAAAGATCTCCCGCGCAATCATTGCCGGCACGAAGCCCTGTGCGAAGTGCCCCAGCCGGTCATAGTGGTTGCGCGCCAGCCCCAAAGCATCCTTGACCCAAAAACCCAGTGGCACCTCAGCGTAGGTGTAGTGTCCGCCCAGCATCAGGATGAGGCAGTGGATCAGGATCAGCACATAGAGAAGTTCCGTCAAGCGAAACTTCTGATAGGTCGCCAGCAGCACCCCAAACCCGACAATCGCTGGCACGACTTCCAGAAACCAGGTGAAGGGATCCCTGGTTCCAAACCCTGACAAAACGAGCCCAACGCACCAGACCCCGGCAAGAAGCAGATGACGCAACACCATTCGTATATATAGTACGCTGGAAGTTTACCTGTATTTTTATGTCTAAAACTCCCATTACAGTCGCTCATGGCGACGGCATTGGCCCTGAAATCATGGCCGCTACCCTGCACATCCTCGAAGAGGCAGGGGCTCAACTCGACATCGAAACGATTGAAATTGGTGAAAAGGTTTACCTGAGTGGCAATTCCGCTGGCATTTCACAGGAATCGCTCGAAAGCCTTCTGCGCACCAAGATCTTCCTCAAGGCACCGATCACGACCCCGCAAGGTGGCGGCTTCAAGAGCCTCAACGTCACCACGCGCAAGATGCTGGGCCTTTACGCGAACGTACGTCCCTGCGTCGCCTACCACCCCTTTGTGGAAACCAAGCACAAGGGCATGGACGTTGTCATCGTCCGAGAGAACGAAGAAGATCTCTATGCGGGCATTGAGTACCAGCTTTCGCCCGACGTCCATGAATCGTTGAAGATCATCACCCGCCGCGGCTCTGAGCGCATTGTCCGCTACGCCTTCGAGTACGCCAAGGCGAACGGCCGCAAGAAGGTCACCTGCTTCACCAAAGACAACATCATGAAGATCGCCGATGGCCTCTTCCATAAGGTCTTCGATGAGATCGGTGAACAATATCCTGACATCGAGAAAGAGCACTGGATTGTCGACATCGGCGCCGCCAAGCTTGCCGACACCCCAGGCATCTTCGACGTAATCGTCATGCCCAATCTGTATGGCGACATCCTCTCTGACGTTGCCGCGCAGATCGCCGGCTCGGTCGGTCTCGCCGGCTCTTCCAACATCGGCACCAAGTACGCCATGTTTGAAGCCATCCACGGGTCTGCCCCCCGACGTGCGGGTCAGAACCTCGCCAACCCTTCAGGCCTCCTCCTCGGCGGCGTCATGATGATGGCGCACATCGGCCAGGCCGAAGTCGCCCAGCGCATTCACAATGCCTGGCTCAAGACCCTCGAAGACGGCACACATACCTACGACATCTTCAAGGACGGCGTCTCCAAGACGAAGGTCGGCACCAAAGAATTCGCCCAGGCCGTAGTCGCCAATCTTGGCAAAATGCCAGAGCAACTCAAGAGCGTCGCCTACAAGACTCTGCCGCCGCTTCCCGAACCGCCTCAGCCGACCTACAACAAGATTGAGCAAATCGGCGTCGACGTCTTCGTCAACTGGTCCAAGACCGATGCGAACGAACTCGGCAAGCAAATCGAAAGTCTGGCAACCGACAAACTGAAGTTAGTCTTTATCTCGAACCGCGGCACCAAGGTTTACCCCGGTGGCCTCGCTGACACGGTGAAGACCGACCAGTGGCGCTGCCGCTTTGAAGGCAAGGTGGGCGAAATCAGCCAACACGATGTGCTCGACCTGTTCAAGAGCCTGGTAGATGGTGGCTTCGGCATCATCAAGTGCGAAGGCCTCTTCTACTACGACGGCCAACGCGGCTACTCTCTGGGCCAAGGCCAGTAAGCAATCATGTCTACGGCTCCGCCGCGCGTTGCGGTCATCATGGGCTCGAAGTCCGATTGGGAAACCATGCGTCACACCGACGACATGCTCAGCTTTTTCAACGTGGCTCATGAGTGCCGCGTTGTCAGCGCCCACCGTACTCCCGAGTACATGTCCGCCTACGCGCGCGAAGCCGAAGAGAGAGGGATTGAAGTGATCATTGCCGGTGCCGGTGGGGCTGCCCACCTGCCCGGCATGGTCGCAGCCCAAACCCTCATTCCAGTCCTTGGTGTACCCGTGGAATCGCATGCCTTGAAAGGTCTCGATTCTCTCTACTCGATCGTGCAGATGCCCGGCGGCATCCCGGTCGGAACCCTTGCCATCGGTCGCGCTGGTGCCATCAATGCCGCACTTCTCGCCGTAGCGATCCTCGCCAACCACGACCCCGAACTCCGCTCGAAGCTGCGGGCCTTCCGAGAAGAGCAAACTGCCAAAGTCCGTCGCGATACCCTCCCATGAAACCAATCCTCCCAGGAGCCACCATTGGCATCCTTGGTAGCGGCCAACTCGGTCGCATGTTTGCCATCGCTGCCCGCCGTCTCGGCTATTCCATTCACGTCTACTCGCCTGACAAGAAATCTCCCGCAGGCCAAATTGCAGACAAGGAAGTCGTCGGTGACTATGATGACCTCGACGACATCAAAGCCTTCGCTAAAAAGGTCGACGTCGTCACCCTCGAGTTTGAAAACGTTTCTTTTGCCGCGGCCGAGACCGCCGAAAAGCAGGCCCCGATTCGCCCCGGCCCTGCCGTTCTGCACACCACCCAACACCGCCTCCGCGAAAAGAGTTTTCTTCGTCTGAGCGGCTTCCCCGTCACCCACTTCGCCGCCATCACAGAAGAGCTGCCCACAGACTTTCCCTTCCCGGCCATCCTCAAGACAGCAGGCTTCGGCTATGACGGGAAGGGCCAGATCAAGGTCGCCTCGCAGGACGACCTCATCACCGCCTGGGAAAAGCTGGACCGTCAGCCCTGTGTCCTCGAAGCCTTTGTCCCCTTTGAACGCGAACTCTCCGTGGTTGCAGCCCGTGGTCTCGACGGCGCCTTCGTCCATTACGGCGTCTTTGAAAACTCGCACGCCAACCACATCCTCGACATCACCACCGCCCCAGCCGTCATCACCGCCAAGTCCTATAAAGACGCGCTCGACATCACCCAGGGCATCTTTGAAAAACTCGACATCGTCGGCACCTCGTGTGTGGAGTTCTTCCTCAAAGCCGATGGCACCGTCATCGTCAACGAAATTGCGCCCCGCCCACACAATTCGGGCCACCTCACGATCGACGCCTGCAACACCAGTCAATTTGAACAACAGGTGCGCGCCGTCTGCGGCCTCCCGCTCGGCAACACAGACTTTCATGCCCCCGCCGCCATGGCCAATCTGCTCGGAGACCTCTGGCATCCCAACACGCCGAACTGGGTTGCCGCTCTGCAATTCCCGGAAGCCCGCCTCCACCTGTACGGAAAAGAGAAAGCCTTGGTCGGCCGCAAGATGGGCCACATCACGGCACTTGGAAAATCAGGCGCGCACGCCGCAGGAATTGTCCGTGCCGCTCGTCAGGCTCTCTTAACTTCCGTCTGACACCCTACTTTCAATAGCTCTCCTCAGCAACAAAGCTCCGGCCCAGCACCTCCAGCCGGCGGGCATGCAAGCGCAGCGGCTCTCCCCCCACCCCGTATAAACGATCTCCCACAATCGGGTGACCCACATGCGCGCAATGGATCCGCAACTGATTCGTCCGTCCCGTCACAGGCTCCAGCCGTACTCGCGTTCGTGCATTAAGCCTCTCGATCACCCACAATCGAGACAAGGCTGGCTTCCCTTCACTGCGCACGCCCCAGGCAGGCTTCATGCTGGCATCGCGGCCAATCGGCGCCTCAATTTCAAACTCATCCCTCGCCACCACACCTTCTACCAGTGCCACATACTCCTTCTTCACGGCCCCACTCACCCAGGCACGCGTCAGCATCTTCATCCCCACCTCGCTCTTCGCCACCACCAGCACACCACTGGTTTCCTGATCCAGCCGATGAGGAAACCAAAACCGTTCGCCCTTCAGGTGCCAGGCCAAAGCATTTGCCAGCGTCCCCGTCTTCACATGCATCGTCGGATGCACCAGCATTCCCGCCGGCTTGTTCACCACAATCATCTCTGCGTCTTCATGCAAAATCTTGAGTGCGATCTCTTCCGCCCGCCGAGCCGTCGCCGCCTCCAAATCCACGTCAATCGCAACAAGCTGCCCCTCGCGCAACTTCCGCCCCCAATTCTCAACGACAACCCCATCCACCAGGCAAAGCCCCTGATAGACCCTCCCCCGCAAATACATCTGGCTCAGCCCCGCCAGTCGTCGCACCAGAAAGCTCTTCACGCTCAACCTCTCTTCGTCTCGCGCGACAATCATCTCCATGCCCCAAGTATCCGATGTTCGACTCTGGCTCCAAAGCGCCCATCGCATCATCGCGTTGACCGGCGCTGGCATGTCGGCAGAATCTGGCATTCCCACCTTTCGTGGCCTCGAAGGTCTCTGGCGCAACTACAAACCCGAAGAGCTCGCCACACCCGAAGCCTTCGCCGCCAACCCGACTCTCGTTTGGGAATGGTACAACTGGCGTCGCGACCTCATCGCAGCAGCACAACCCAACCCCGGCCACTTTGCCCTCGCACAACTGGAAGCCACAAAACACGTCACCGTCATCACACAGAACGTTGACGGCCTCCACGCCCGCGCTGGCTCCTCCCACGTCATCGAGATCCATGGCAGCATCTGGCGCACTCGCTGCACCGGCTGCGAGCAAATCCTCTCCGCCACCACCCAGGGCATGCATTGCCCGGACTGCAAGGCGTTGTTGCGGCCAGGCGTGGTCTGGTTTGGAGAGAACCTTCCACCCATGGCCTGGGAGGCCAGCGTAGAAGCCGTCTCCTCAGCCGACATTTTGTTCGTCATCGGCACCAGTGGTGTCGTCTATCCTGCCGCACAACTCGTGCCGATCGCCAAAGAGTCCGGGGCCAGGGTCATTGAAATCAACCTGGAGGCCACCGCCGTCTCCAGCTACGCCGACGCGACTTTCCTCGCTCCCAGCGGTCAAATCCTTCCAAAACTGCTTCAATAGAAGAAGAGACCCTACATAATGCGAGTTGCCTATTTTGACGCCTTCTCCGGCGTGAGCGGAGACATGACCGTTGGCGCGCTCATCGACGCCGGAGCCGACGCCCACAAACTGATTCACGGTCTCGAACATCTCGGCCTCGGTGCCAGATACAAAGCCACCAAGACCATACGCTACGGCATTACCGCCACCAAGTTTGAAGTCCTCATCGGCGACCAGCCCGCCGACCAGGTGCACCATCACCACCACCACGATCACGAGCATCATGATCACGATCACACCCATGAGCAAACCCACGATCACAGCCACCGTGGTCTCACACAAATCCTGGAACTGATCGACAAGGCTAAAATCCCAGCTCCCGTCAAAGCCTCATCGAGCCGCGTCTTCCAGGTGCTCGGCGAAGCCGAAGCAGCCGTCCACGGCATCCCCATCGACCAAGTTCACTTTCACGAAGTCGGTGCGGTCGACTCCATCGCCGATATCGTCGGTGCCTGCTACGGGCTCCACCTGCTCAAGGTCGATGAAGTTTACAGCGCTCCGATCAACGTGGGCTCCGGCACCGTGAAGGCCGCGCACGGCGTCCTGCCTGTGCCCGCACCAGCCACTGCCCTGCTGCTCAAGAACAAACCCGTATATGTCGATGGCCCGGCCTTTGAGCTCACCACACCCACGGGCGCAGCAATCGTCGCCGCTCTCGCCAAAGGCTACGGTACCATGCCCTCGCTCAGTATCAGCTCGCTCGGCTATGGAGCAGGCACCAAAGATTTTCCCAACCGCGCCAACGTGCTCCGTATTACCATCGGTGACAAACTCGAATCCACGGAGGCCCAAACCGTCCTCCTCATCGAAGCCAACATCGACGATTCTTCACCGCACATCCTCGGTTACACGATGGATCAGCTCTTCCTCGCTGGAGCCCTCGACGTCACACTCACCCCGGTGTTGATGAAGAAAAATCGCGCCGGCCACATTCTCACCGTAGTAGCCAAACAAGAAGACAAAGACGCCATCTCCAATCTGATTCTTCGCGAAACCACAACACTCGGCCTGCGCATCTCCTCCGCCGAACGTCGTACTCTCGCCCGTGAATTCGTCGAAGTCAAAACACCCTACGGCCCCATTCGCATCAAAGTCACTGGCAGCGGTTTCGCTCCCGAGTTCGACGATTGCCAGGCCCTCGCCCGCGAGAAGAACGTCCCGCTCAAGGAAGTCCTCTCCGCTGCCAATTTCGCATACCTCAAAACCAAAGCCTAATGAACAAGTACTACCTCACGACCCCGATCTATTACGTCAACGCCGCACCGCACATCGGGCACACATACACCACCCTGGTCGCCGACACCATCAAGCGCCTCAAGGCCATGCAAGGCATTGAGGCCTACCTCGTCACCGGCTCTGATGAGCATGGTCAAAAGATCGAACGCGCCGCAACCAAGATTGGCAAGACCCCGCAGGAATACACAGACCTCATTGCGGCCGAATTTGAAAGCACCTGGAAGCAACTCGGCCTCTCCATCGACAAGTTCCAGCGCACGACATCCCCACAACACGCCGCCGCCGTCGCCAAACTCTTCGCTGCCTGCGAAGCCAATGGCTACATCTACAAGGGCAGCTACACCGGTTACTATTCGGTCACCAGTGAAGCCTTTGTCGCCGACGCAAAAGAAGGCGATGTCGACCCGGACTCCGGCCAGCCCCTCGAACTCGTCACCGAAGAAAACCTCTTCTTCAAACTCTCTGCATTCCAGGAAAAACTGATCGAGCTGCACGAATCGAACCCGCAATTCCTCCAGCCCGATTCACGCCGCAACGAAGTGCTCTCCTTCCTCAAGAGCGAAAAGCTGCAAGACCTTTCGATCAGCCGCACCACCATCCAGTGGGGCATCCCGGTACCCAACCATCCCGGCCATGTTTTCTACGTCTGGTTCGATGCACTGATGACTTATTGGTCGGCCGTCGAGGGCACTGACCTTTGGCCAGCCGACCTGCACCTCATGTCCAAAGAGATCGTGCGCTTCCATGCCATCTACTGGCCGGCCTTCCTGATGGCTGCCGGCTGGCCTCTGCCCAAGCGCATCTACTCGCACGGCTGGCTCCTGTTTGAAGACAACAAGATGTCCAAGAGCCGCGGCAACATTGTCCGCGCTACACCCATCCAGCAGGTCATGGGGATCGACGCGCTGCGTTACTTCCTCTTCCGTGAAATTCCTTTTGGCTCCGATGGCAGCTTCAGCTTTGACGCCCTCGTCGCCCGCTACAATTCCGATCTCGCCAATGGCCTCGGCAACCTGCTCAGCCGGACGCTTTCGATGATCCTGCAATACCGTGAAGGCAAAGTGCCAGCTCCTGTCGAAGCCGATTCGAGCGCCATCGCCACTACGCTCGCCCACTACGGAGCGTTTGAATTCCACAAGGCACTGGAAACCATCTGGCGCTGGATCGGAGAACTCGACAAGTACATCGTCGAAAACGCTCCCTGGAAGCTCGCCAAAGATGCCTCTCCAGAAGCCCAGGCTCGCCTCGATGCGGTCCTCTACCGCTGCTTCGAGAGCCTGCGCCTGATCAATGCCCTGGTCGCCCCGGTCATTCCTGAGTCTTCGGCCAGAATCAGCAAGCAACTCAACCTTGAAGGGCCGCTGACCTGGGGCCATACTCCGCAGGGCCATCCGATCGGAGAGATCTCGCCGATCTTCCCCCGCCTCGACCCCAAGGTCGCCATCGAACAAATGAAGGCCCTCGAAGTCGCTGAGCTCGATCGTCAAAATGCGCTCCTCGGCAAGGTCGCAGAAGAACCCGCTGCTCCCTCCAACATTCCACCCATCGCCGAGACGATTTCCATCGATGACTTCGTCAAGGTCGATCTGCGCGTTGGCGTCGTACTGAGCGCCGAACCCGTCAAGGGCGCAGACAAACTGCTCCACCTGAAGATCAACATCGGCGAGCCCACCGGCCCACGCACCATCGTGGCCGGCATCGCAAAAGCCTACACCCCAGAACAACTCATCAACCGCAAAGTAGTGATCGTCGCCAATCTCGCCCCACGCAAGTTGAAAGGGATCGAGAGCCAGGGAATGATCGTCGCAGCCAGCCTCGAAGGTGGCTCCCCTGCCCTGGCCGCTTTCCTCGAAGAGGTGCCCATTGGAGCGCGCCTCAAGTGATCGATAGCCACTGTCACCTCGACAGCGACCAATTCGATCCAGACCGCGATGCCGCCATAGCCCGTGCCCTTGCAGCAGGAGTATCCACCCTGCTCGCCATCGGGACGGGCGAGGGCCCCCCGCATCTCGATGCGGCCCTCCAACTCGCCGACCAGCATCCAGCCTTTTTGGCCACCGTGGGGGTACACCCTCACAATGCCAATCGCGTCACACCTGAAACTTATCCAGCGCTAAAGGCACTTGCCGTGCATCCAAAATGTGTGGCTATCGGAGAAATCGGCTTGGATTATCATTACGACTTCTCGCCGCGCGAGGAGCAGCGGGAAGTTTTCATTCGACATCTCGATCTCGCAAAAGAACTACGCCTCCCCATCATCATCCATACCCGGGAAGCCTGGGCGGAAACGATCGAGATCCTGAAACAGCATTGGGATACCGCTCTAGGCGGGATTTTCCACTGCTTCAGCGAAGGCGTTGCAGAGGCAGAGCAGGCTCTCGCCCTCAACTTCCACTTCGGCATTGGCGGGGTCATCACTTTCCCCAAGGCCGATAAACTGCGCGAAGCCGCCAGCTTCATTCCGCTCGACCGGATGCTGGTGGAAACAGATGCCCCCTATCTGGCGCCCGTTCCCCATCGCGGCCGTCGCAACGAGCCCGCCTTCGTGATGGATACTGCCAGGCGTCTGGCCGCACTCCGTGGCCTGACCCTAAGCGAGCTCGACGAACTCACCACGCAAAATTTCCGCCGGGTCTTCTCGGCTAAACTGGAACCACGAGCATGACGAAATCGCTCAACCAAGCTGTCTCGATGAAACAGATTCTCGACCTGTTGCGAGACGACCTTGCACAAGTCGAAAAAGCAATCGGCCTCGAGACAATCGGCTCCATCGCAGCCGTAAATACGATCTCTCACCACATGCAATCGGCAGGGGGCAAGCGCCTGCGCCCCATCCTGCTGCTGCTCTCCAGCCGTCTGGTTTCCGAGCGCGATGAAACCTCAAGCGAAGCCATCCAGATGGCGGCCGTCATTGAGTTGATTCACACATCCACTCTGGTGCATGACGACGTCATTGACGAGGCAAAAACACGCCGCGGCCGACCCTCAGCCAACGCACTTTGGGGCAATCAGATCAGCATCCTCGCTGGCGATTGGCTCTATATGCAGGCCTTCCAGATCGCCATGCGCCAGCGCAATTTCGCGATCCTCGATATTTTGATTGGCCTCACCCAGATGATGGTCGAAGGCGAATTACTCCAACTCGACCGTCTCGGTAACATCGATGTCTCCGAAGCCGATTACATGGAATTGGTTGACCGTAAGACCGCCAGCTTATTCAACTCCTGCTGCCGCCTGGGTGCCATGGCCGGCGGAGCAGACGACGCCAAAGCGGCACGCCTTGGAGACTTCGCCTGGAATCTTGGCATGGCCTTCCAGTTGATCGATGACATTCTCGACTTCACTTCCAAAGAGAACATTCTCGGCAAGCCGGTCGGCAATGATCTCGCCGAAGGGAAAGTCACGCTCCCCCTCCTTTATGCCCTCGCCGACACAACGCGCGAAGAAACGCGTATGATTGAGACGATCCTCAAAGATCGCAGCTACGAGCGCGTCCCGTTTTCTCATGTTCTCGACATCATCGAGAAATACAAAGGCGTAGAGCGCGCACAAGAGCGAGCCCGCCAATTCACCGACCGTGCCCGAGAGATCATCGACACCTTCCCGGATTCTCCTTATCGTAAGGCCGTCCTCACCATAGCCGACATCATTACTGACCGCGATAGATAGGAACATCATGAAAAAATGGAGCGCTGCTCTCGGCCTGGTAACTCTCTTGGGTCTGGGCGGGCTCTACGTTTTCACCCGCAAGGTCCAGCAGGATTGGGAGCCCCTCGCCCGCCAGCGCCTGATTGCCTATCTCGAAGAGCGCTTCGACAGCAAAGTTGAAATTGGGAAACTGGATTTCCGCCTTCTCGGTGGCACCTCTATCGAAGCCACAGGCAAAAACTTCAAGCTGCGCTTTGAAGGCCGTACCGACATTCCACCCATCATCGCCTTCGATCAAATCTTCCTCGAAAGCGACCTGGCCACGCTCTACAATGGCCCGCGCATCATCAACCGCGTCACCGTCAAGGGTCTTAAAATTACGATGCCTCCCCGCGGTGAGCGCCCCGTATCGCGGCCTTCCCCACCCTCTACCAATCCCGTCCACGTCGAGACCATCATTGCGGACGGAGCCACGCTCCTGATTCTTCCCTCCAAGGCAGGCAAAGCTCCGCTCGATTTTGACCTCACCAGGTTGAAGCTCACCTCAACCGGTACCGGCCAGCCCTTCCACTACGAAACCACTCTCACCATTCCCAAGCCACCAGGCCTCGTAACCGCACAAGGCAGCTTCGGCCCCTGGAACGCGAAAGATCCCCGCCAAACCAGCCTCGACGGCACCTACAAGTTTCAGGATGCCGACCTCGGTATCTTCTCCGGCATCGACGGCATCATGCAATCCACCGGGACATTCTCTGGGGTACTCGAGAATGTGAACGCGCAAGGCGAGTGCCGTGTCCCCAACTTTCGCCTCAGCATGGCAGGCAACCCCGTCCCCCTCAAAGTCACCTACAAAGCGCTGGTCGATGGCAGCGATGGTGACACCTACCTCAATCAGATTGACGCGCGCCTTGGCAAAACCAGCTTCACGGCCAAGGGCGAAGTAGTGGGCCTGCAGGGCCAACAAGGTCGCGCGATTCACCTCGATGTCGTCATGCCGAAAGGCGAACTCAGCGATATCTTAAGACTCACCATGAAGGGCACAAAGCAGTTTCTCGACGGCAAGATCAACCTCAAGTCGTCCATCGGCATCCCTCGCGGCAACATCCAGGTCATCGACAAACTCCGCTTGAAAGGCCGTTTCGAAATCCGCGAGGCCAACTTCACCTCGAGTGCCATTCAGGATAAGATTGACGGCTTGTCCAATCGTGGGCGTGGCAAGCCCAAAGACCAGCAGATCGATAATGTCCCGGCAACGTTCAACGGCCAGTTTCAGATGGCTGACGGTAGGCTCGACTTTGAGCCAGTCGTCTTCGTCGTTCCCGGTGCACTGGTAGATCTGACTGGAAACTACATCGTCAATCCAGGCACACTCGACTTCCACGGATCGCTCAACCTCGATTCAAAAATGAGCGACACCTTCGGCGGCTGGAAGCGCTGGGCCCTCAAGCCCTTTAATCCGATCTTTGCGAAAAACGAAGCAGGAACCTACTTGCCCATCAAGATCACCGGCAACAAGGACAACCCCGAGTTCGGGCTCGACAGAAAGAAGGATTGATCTGGATGCGCCGCTGGCTTCTCCTCCTGCTCACCATCCCCCTGATCGCTGCCCTCAGCGGATTTCCAGAGAAGGCTGAGTTTTACTTCCTGCGCCTCGAATACACCGACGCCCCCTTCGTCCGTCGCCCCTGGGGTCGCGGCTGGTGGATGCAGGACATGCCCGAGGCCGAAATTCACTTCACTCGCGGCATCGAGCGCCTCACGCGCATCCACATCGGCAACATTCGCCACACCCCGCTCACTGACAATCGCGTCTTTGACTACCCCTGGATCTACGCCACCCAGGTCGCCTGGTGGGACCTGTCTGAACCGGAAGTCCTACGCCTGCGGGAATACCTGAATCGCGGCGGCTTCCTCGTGGTCGACGACTTCCATGGCGACCGCGACTGGGAGTTATTCGAAGCCTCCATGACCCGCGTCCTGCCCGGCAAGCCGATCCTCGATATCCCCGACGACGACCCCGTCATGAACCTTGTCTTTCAAATCAAAGAACGCACTTTCATACCAGGTCTGCGCCACTTGCGCCGCGGCCCCAGTGGCACCACGACCGTCCAACCCACTGCCATCCCACCCCGATGGCGAGCGATCTATGACGAAAAAGACCGCATGATCGTCGCCATCAACTTCAACATGGATATCGGCGACGCCTGGGAGCACGCCGACATGCCTGAGTATCCCGAGCAGATGACCAGCCTCAGCTATCGCTTCGGCATTAACTACATCTTGTACTCAATGACTCACTAGCTCCATTGGCGTAGGGCGGCAGAGCAGGCGAAAGGCAAAGTAAACAGGGATATTCAAGACCGGGATTGCCAACAGGATGGCAAGGGCCAGGCGGAGAGCCGGGTTCTTGATGTGAGCTCGCAGAAACCACAGGGTCGGCATCAGGTAGCCAAACAGGAAAACGAGACATACGGCAACAACCACTTCGGTGCGAGTCCTCATTGTGAACAGCTCTCCTACCCAAAGTATAGGCCGCTCACTTCTTAAACTTCTTCGCGTCTCCCTTCGCATTCGGGTCCATTGTCATCACGTACTCCCCGCCGACAAACTTGAATTCCATCATCACGCGTTCGCCCACACCAGGAATCTGCCGGTACAACCAATTGGCACGTTCACCGGGATGCATCTCCATTTCATCCGGCGGGCCGAAGGTGATGTACATGCGACCCTGATCGGTTTTCCAGCCCTCGATCTTGGTCGCGAACCGCTCGCTGGCATAGGCTATGCGCCGGTAATGCTCTTTCTTGAATTCGTTCTCATTCGGCGTCGCAGGGCTCGGGTCGCGCTTCGCCCAGAACTGCTCAATGAACTTCTCGCGCTCCTCATCGGTCTTCAACTTTTTGTATCTCTGCTTCTCGTCATCCTTGATGATGTAGATCACATCCTTCTTCAGCCAGGTGTCATCTGCAGTTTGCTGCTGCCCAAAGGCAACCAGGCATCCCATCAGGGTCACAAGGCAAACCAGGGTGAGCACGCCGCCCAACCCACGCGCTTCTTCTTTCTTGCCAGCCAGTCTTTCGATGCGTTGCATCAGCTCTCCTCCGTTGGCAGCGAGTGCCGGCTCTAGCCGTTCGCCGCGTTGCTCTTCCAGTACCAACAGGGCTCGCGCATACTCCTTGGCATCACCCTGCATTGCCACCACCATGTCGTCACAACACTTCTCCCGCTCCACCCGCACCATGCCAGACACCAACCAGACTGCCGGGTGGTAAAACAGCAGGCTCTCCACCACTGCCTGCAACAGATTCACCAGCGGATCTCGTCGGTACAGATGCGCCAACTCATGCAAGAGAATGGCTTCCACCTGCGACACCGGCATCGAGGTCAGCATCCCTACTGGAGTCAACAGAACGGGGCGCAACCAGCCAAGCACCATTGGGGTATGCACCAAGCTCGATTCCAGCCAGACCACCGGAGCGCTGAGCCCCATCTGCCTTCGCAGCGCCTCCATACGGGTACGCCACTCCGGGCTTGCCAGGCAAACACCCTGCCGACGCAAACGCCTCGTCATCCACCATCCACCCAATCTCGACCCTGCAAAACCGAGTACGCCACAAATCCAGGCCGCGCTGAGCCAGGGCAGGACTTCGGTCCAATCCTGCTGGATCTTCCCCACCCCGATCGCCCGATCCGGTAACCGGCTCGGCACAATCGCTCCCTGGCTGTCGCGCAGAGTAGGCTCTGGAATCGAAACCAGCAGCGTCACCACAAAGCAGCACAGCATCAACAGCAACGCCGAAACCGCAATCCCGTGTCTCAGGCGGGGTGCCTCGATCCACCGTGCGGCTAGCCATACCAGCAGTCCGATTCCCACGCCCTGCCAAAGAAAGTGAACCAGGGCAAGTCCGACAGTTTCCCACACCATCATCGTGAGCCTCCTTCCATGTCCTCAATCAATTTCTTCATCTTGGCGAGCTCTTGCTTGGAGGCCTTCTTCGCCGACAGGGCACCGAGTAACAAGCTGGCCGCAGACCCCCCGAAGGCACGCTGCAGTAAGTCACCAGCCAGTTGCTTCTGTGTCCATGCCATCTCCTGGCTCGCTTCATACCGATGAGCCCGCTCGCTCTCATCGCGACGCACCAATCCTTTTTCGCTCATGATCTGCATGGTCTTGAGAACGGTTGTGTACTGCGACACTTTGTGGCCCTGCAACGCCTCGTGAACCTCGCGCACGGTAGAAGCCCCTCTGCTCCACAGCACGGTCAGGATTTCCAGCTCAGCCTCGGTCGGCCGCGGAGTTTCGTTTTGCTTCAAACTCATCTACGAAGATCTTACTACTAAGATCTTCGTAGATCAAGCAGATTTTCGATGAACTAAGCCGCGTAGCGGCAGGCGCGCCTGCGGCGCGCGGAGCATAGTCGTGACTCCGGCGATCCATCAGGGTCCAATGGAAGTCGGCTGCCCCCAGCCCACTTCACTAATAGGAGCAAAACCTA
>JBIITX010000001.1:0-301278 GCA_044340255.1 Bryobacter sp.
GTGAGAGCTTTGCACTAGCCTCGCGTCAGGGTCTGGCCGCCGCTAACGTGTTGATCGCACCGGGGATAGCCGGATGCTTGTGCGACGAACGCAGAAGATCCCGTAGTACCGGCAAGGAACGGGATGCCGAGACGGGACTCGATTACTTTGGGACTCGGTATATGTCGGGGGCGCAGGGGCGGTTTACTTCACCTGATAGACCGTTGGTGGACCAGGTTCCTTCAGATCCACAGAGTTGGAACCTGTTTTCTTATGTCCGAAACAATCCACTCAGACGGCACGACCCCACTGGGATGAAGTGCGTGGACCTCGATGGCGGTGGCCAAGGTGATGACGGACTACCCGGAAAGGCTTGTAGCGCGGAAGCTGGACTTGATCTGTCCCACGGCCTCACCGTTTCTAGCGACGGCCGGTCCTCGGGAAGGGAAGTATATGGAAATGCTTTTCTCCGAGGAGACCTACATAGCGGTCGGATCGATAGTTCCTCTGGAGATTTGCTTCTTGGATATGGTGCCGCGAAAGGCGCGTTCGCTCTCGGTCGAGGGTTAGCTGGAAGACTGGGAGCAAAAGCCGGGGAGGAGGTTTTAGTCCAGGGCTTATATGGGTCAGTAAGCAAAGCAGCGCTAGAAGCAGCTGCCAACTCTGGCGGCAGCACCATCAGAATTATCACACGGCTAACACAGGCACCTCAGGCGGGCCGGGCTCTCTCAACCGCTGTTGGCGATGGCGCAGAGGCGCTAGCCGGTGCCGCTCAGCCTGGAGGTCAGGTATTTGTTGCAAACATCCCGAGCGCCTTAATTTCAGCGATGAAACAGGCTGGCCTTGTGACAGAATCGATTACGAGCATGGGCGCTGCAACGGCCACCGAACTTCGGTTCTTACCGCAGGCCACTGAATTTATAGTTAGGTTCTTTCACTGAGGGATTTTATGAAATGGTGTTGTGCGCAGTTCCAAGGATGGCATTCGGAGGCAGGCCGGCGGGGATTAGGAGTGTTCGCAAAGAGGTCGCCAGAAGGCCAAGCTTTCTTCGTCTTGCAGTTCAGGGCGACGGAGCCAAACGTGAGGGTCACCACGGATCCAATGTCCCCCGTGTCATTGATCTCTGAGGTCGGAATTCAATTTTGCCCTTGGTGTGGTGTCCGGCTCCTAGACTGGTACAAGGATAGTCTCAGCGTTCTTGAGCGCCCAGACTTGGCCCAACCCCGAACTTGATTGGGAATGTCCTCAGCCTGGGAATGTTCTCGGAATGTCCTCGGAATGTCCTCAGCCTGGCCTGTCCCAGCGCTATCCTGCTATTTTCCTCAATGTTTTTGAGGTTTTCTAGCCTATTGGCAGCTTCAGCGGACTACCAGACTTCCCGATCGGGTGCGGGACAGCCTTCCATGAGGCGGCTGCCTCTGTCAACAGATAATTTGCACTTCCGGTTTAGCTTTTTCTTCTGCTTCGCCTCCATATCAGTTCCTCTGCACGAGACGCGGCGGTGGTCCAGGCCGCGCGGGGTCTGCGCGCCTGGGGGCGGCCGTTCGGTCCTCGCTTCGCTCGGACCTCACACCCGCCCCCAGGCCCAGTTGGAGGGGTCAATTCCTGATGATCGCTAAGGGGTCAGTTTTACATGATTGGCGACAGTCCGTGCGTCGGCGTGGTCATCCACTTTCCACCATTCCAAATCCTGATCGGAGGTTTGGGTTTGTGCAGTCGCGTCGAGTTCTCCGTCTCATTGCATTTGGTGGCTATTTGTCTCGGACGCAGCGAAAGCTCATGTGTGTTGTGGCGCTGTCGGGGGTGTTGGAGGTGCGGGCGGCCACGCGGTAGCGGTTGCAATAGGAGCGGTGGCAAAGGTAGGAGCCGCCCTTCATGACGCGTGCCGTGCCTGAGGGGGGGCCGCCGGGATTGGAGCGTGTGGCCGCTACGTGGTAAGAGGTGTCAAACCAATCGCTACACCACTCCCAGGCGTTGCCGGTGATCAGGTTGAGGCCATAGCCGTTCGGGGGGAAGGCATTAATGGGGGCCACCGCTGCATAGCCATCCTCGGCGAGATCGACGTTGGGGAAATCACCTTGCCAGATGTTGCACCGGTGTTGGCCATTGGGCGTGAGTTCGTCGCCCCAGGGGTATTGCTTCTGTTGCAGGCCGCCGCGCGCTGCGTATTCCCATTCGGCTTCGGTGGGCAGGCGCTTCTGCGCCCAACGGCAGTACTCGATGGCATCGTTCCAACTGACCTGAATTACCGGGTAATCGTCTTTGCCTTCGATGGTGGAGTCTGGGCCTAAGGGGTGATCCCAGGTTGCGCCCCATACCTGACACCACCAGGGGACTCCAGGGACGGTGCGGTCTACCAGGTCTTTGCGGCGTTCGGCAGGGATGTGGCCTTCAAAGACAAACGACCAACCGATTCTCTCGGCTTCTGTCTTGTAGCCGGTAGCGTGGACGAATTCTGCGAAGCGCTCATTGGTGACGGGGTTGACGTCGATGTAGAAGGGATCGACGTGCACGGTGCGGATGGGCCCTTCTCCGTCGGACGGAAAGGCGTCTGCCGAGTCGGTGCCCATGAGAAATGGGCCGCCGTCGAGCTTTACCATTCCTTCGGTTGACCCCAGGGAGATGCGAGGCAAGGCGGCAGAGACGAGCCTTGATTCGGCGAGTTGCTGCGCTCGAAGCCGGGTGGGCGCGCAGCAAGACCCGATGATGGGGAGACCGCTCACAGTGCGGGCCTCTTCTGTTTGCGAATGTCTGCACCGAGGCGCAATTGATCGAGAAATTCGTTGAGCTTTTGCTGCCGGTTCTGTTCGAGGAACTGTGCTTCGATCTGTGGCGAGACCTCGGCGAAGGGGGGGATGCCTGCTGGCAGGCGCTCTAGCACGGTTGCGATGTGAAAGCCGAACTCGGTACGAAAGATGCCGCTGACCTGATTTACTTCGAGCTTGAAGACCACGTCGTCAAAGGCGTCCACCATGTTGCCTCTCTCGAAGTAGCCGAGGTCGCCCCCTTTGCCGGCACAATCGGAAAGTTCGTTGGCTACTTCGGCAAAGGGCCGGCCCTGCTGCAACTGCTCTTGCGCCCGCTCGATGGCGGCGCGGGCTGATTCTTCGGTGTTGTTTTCATCGACGTTCTTGACGATATGCGCGGCGCGGATGCGCTCTTGCTGGTAGAAGGATTCCCGATTTTTGGTGTAGAACGCTACCACATCCTTGCGGCGTGGTGGCTCTGCCTTGGCGGTGATGCGGGACAGGAGCCGCTCCATGCGGAGACTGACTTCGTTTTCGGCAGAGCAGCCTTCCGGGGGCTGAGGGTCTTTCATGGCCAGTTGGCGCAGGAGGGTGGCTTCGATGAGGTTCTCTTCGGCCCACTCGCGGGCGCGCATGCGCACCACCAAGGGGTCTTCGCCTTCCATCTCTGCCATCATGATGTTGAGCATCGATGCCATCTGCTGCTGGATGGCTGACTCTTCAATTTCTTCGCCGTTGACGGTCAAGACAGTCATTCCCGTATGGTTGCACCTGCTCTAGAGCGTTGTAAACAGGGGGAGGAGGCTTTCCAGTACGTAGAGCGTGTCGGGTTGGTATTGTTGCAAGATGCAGCATAGACCTTTGCTTGTGCTTGGCCTGGATGCGGCTGGGCCGGAGGTGATGGCGCAGACGCTTGGGTCGGGCCGGATGCCTACCCTTGCACGACTGCTCGAAGGAGGTTGCTCGGCAGTGCCAACGGGTGTCGAGTTTATCTCGGAGCACGGTGTCTGGGTCAGCCTGAATTCCGGGGTGTCACGCCGAGAACATGGCTACTATTGGTTCAATCAACTTGAGGCTGGCACCTACGATATACGTCCCTTTCACGGTGGCAGTCTGGCTGTGAGTCCGTTCTGGAAACTGTTCGAAGGTACGCAGCGTCCGGTTGCGCTTTTTGATGTTCCTGATACGAGGCTGCTTGCCGATTTGACTGGGGTGCAAGTCCTGGATTGGGCGGCGCACAATCCGAAGGGGGAGCCATCGGCGATGCCGGCCTCGGTACTTGGCACTTTCGGCCCGCCAACGGTGATCCACGAAAACCCGGAATCGACGCCGGCGGAAGATGAGCTGACCTATCAAGCTCTGCTGGAGCGTATGCGCCGCAAGACCAGGCACATTGCTGCATTAATCGAGGAACAGCAACCGCACCTGGCTTACATCGTACTGGGTGAAACCCATACGGGAGGTCATCAGTTCTGGCGGTATCAGGAGGACCCGAAGAGCCCGCTGCAGCATGCGATTCTCGACCTCTATGCGGCGGCTGACGAGGCGCTTGCGGCGTTTCTGGCTTCTTTTGCCGTGACGCCGAATGTGGCGATTGTTGGCTCTGTTGGGATGCGCACCGAATGGCCTGCGGCTGCGTTTTTGAAAGACTTTTGCCGGTGGAATGGTTTTGCTGTGGCTCCCGAGCCGACTGCTGGCGTTTCAATGCATCCACTTTCGATTGCGAGGAAGCTTCTGCCAGAGGGGTTGCGCAACCGGTTGAGCGCATTGCTGCCGAAGTCTACCCAATCGAGACTCTTCGCCCAGAAGTTCGCTACTTCTTACGACTGGTCGCGGACCAGGCTCTTCCCGCTGCCCGCTTTTTACATGGGGCTTTTGCGGGTGAACCTGGCGGGAAGGGAACCCGAAGGGACGGTGCAGCCGGGCGCTGAGTACGAGGCCTTGCTCGATGAAGCTACGAGGGAGCTTTACCGGATTACCGACCCGCTGACGAAGCTGCCTGCCGTAGCGAAGGTGCATCGGACGGCTGAAATCTTTGGGCCTGGACCGCATCGTCAGCTCCCGGATCTTTTTGTGGAGTGGGTACCTGGTGCGGTGCTGCGCCGGAGTCTGGCGCATCCGCTTGGGGAACTGCGCCAACCGACGCCTGTGTTCAACCGTGGGTCGGAACACACGCAAAGTGGGTATCTTGCGCTGGCTGGGCCTGACATCGCGTTGCGGGGGGAGCTGGGGCCGATTTCACCTTTGGCTGTTGCGCCCACTTTTGCCAAGCTGTGCGGCTTACCGCTGGATAGTTTCACTCACTCGCCTTTGCTTTGAGTGCCGAGCGGCAGAAAGTGGCTGGCGCGGGGACTGCGAATTCCAGATACACTCGCGCGGGATTGTTGCGCTGCTGTGCCTTTGCATTTTGCTTTTAGGGTCCATACAATAGCCACATGTCGAATTCCAATCGTCGGGACTTTTTGAAGATCGGTGTTGGGGCTGCTGTTGCCAGTGCGGCGTTGCCGTTGCAGGCGGCCAAGCGGAGCGCGACCGACTGGGTGACGCTCGGTAAATCGAATGTCAAGGTGACTCGCCTTGCTTTTGGCACCGGGACCAATGGCGGGAGGATTCAACGGGAGCTTGGACAAAAAGAATTTACCCGGCTGGTGCGACATGCCTATGAGCGGGGGATCCGGTTTTTCGAGTCCGCTGACAACTATGACCAGATGCACGAGATGCTGGCGGAGGCGCTGAAGGGGATTCCGCGTGAGAACTACCGGCTGATGACGAAGTTGCGCTGGCAGAATATGGCTCGGGAAGGGTATAACCCGATGGACGATATTGAGCGCTTTCGTCGGGAGTTGAATTCGGATTACTTCGATGTCTTTCTGCTGCACAACGTGAAGACGACGACCTGGCCCAAGGAGTTGGAACGGCTGCGGGATGCCATCTCCGAGGCCAAGCATAAGCAGATTGTGCGCTGCCATGGCTGTTCGGGACATGGCCTGATGCCGATTCGTGCCTATGCCGGGAACCCGTGGCTCGATGTGGCGTTGATGCGCGTCAATCACGATGGGACGCGGATGGATAACCTTCGCGATGAGGCGAATGTGCCTGGGGATCGCAGTGAAGTGCTGCCGACCATTGAGAAGGTGCATGCGCAGGGTACGGGTGTTTTGGGGATGAAGATCATGGGGGAAGGGAAGTTCATTACGCCTGAACAGCGGGATGCCTCGGTGAAGTTTGTGATGCAGTTTGGCAAGGTGGATGCGGTGACGATTGGGTTCAAGTCGACCGCAGAAATTGATGAAGCCATTGAGCGCATGAACACGCACCTGAATGCCTAAGGGAGCGGATTGATTTCTACGGATTTTTCGGCTGCCGAAAAGCTGGCGATGTCTGGCTTGCCGTCGTGGTCGAAGTCTCCCACGGCCATGCCCCAGGTGTCGCGTCGTACGGGAATTTTCTGGATGCCTTTGCTGGAGAAGATCTCCAGTTGATGGTCTGCCGCCACGATGAGGTGGCGGCCAGAGACGATGAAGCCCCAAGTGCGACCTGATGCAGCCCACCCAAGGTCTGCCTGTTGGAACTGTCCTTTGCCGTTGCCGAGCAGGAGCATGGGGCGGTCCCGCTCGCCGGGGCCGACGATGGCATCGAGGTGGCCATCCTGATTCCAGTCGGTGAGCTGGAGATTGGCGGTGCGCCATTTGTGGGTGGCAGGGGTTGCCGCAAGCGTGGTGAATTGGCCTTTTCCGGTGCCGAGGGCGACGGCAAGCTGCGGCCCGGTGGGGGCGGTGCTGGCTCCGACGAGGTCGGGAATCTGGTCGTGATTGATGTCGGCGATGTGGATGTCGTAGATGCCTTCGGCCAGTGGGAAAGGAGAGTTTGCTGCGGGGCGGAAATTGCCCTTGCCGTCGCCCCAGAGCAGGGTGAGATCGCCATCCTGAATGTTGGCTGAGGCGATGTCGGGATAGTGATCGCCGTTGAGGTCGGCGACTGCGAGGCGATGGTTGTGGGGCTTGCCATGGGTGCGCGGGATGAGGGGGGAGTTGGCGGCAGGAGTGAAGGTGCCTTTGCCGTTGCCGAGCAGGATGGCAATGCGGTAGCTGTCGTGACTGCCGGAGACGAGATCGAGGTAGCCGTCGGAGTTGATGTCGGCCAGGGTGGCGCCGCCTGGTTCGCCGATGCCGATCTTTTCGATGGATTGGATGAGTTCGAAGCGGAGGGCTTTGCGGTTGAGATAGACGCGGTAGCCCTGGGCATTCTGGGTGATGAGGTCTGGCCAGCCATCGTCGTTGAGGTCTGCGGCGAGGAGGCCCTGGATGAGGCGGGCGTCTTCGATGACGGGTGTTGCCAGGGCGAGCAGGAGCAGGAGGAGCATGTCTGAAGGGTCGTGACTGGCGTGTCTGCTGTTAGCAGAGTTTTTTGAAGTAGTTCGCCGGCTGGCTTCTGCATATTTTGTCGCGGCATACGCGACAATGGTGGTAATGACCGAAATTGTGAAAATCACGGGCCGCGAGATTCTAGATTCGCGCGGCAATCCGACTGTTGAAGCTGATGTCATCCTTGCGGATGGTTCTTTGGGACGGGCTGCTGTTCCGAGTGGGGCCTCCACGGGGGAACATGAAGCGGTAGAGCTTCGTGATGGCGATAAGGAACGCTACCTCGGCAAGGGTACCTTGCGGGCAGTGGCTAACATCAATGAGGTGTTGGGTAAGAATCTGGTGGGGCTGGATGCGACGCGTCAGGCCGAGATTGACCGCCTGATGATTGCGCTTGATGGCACCCCGAACAAGGCGAACCTGGGCGCGAATGCGCTGTTGGCCGTCTCGATGGCAACGGCCCGGGCCGCAGCGGCCAGCATGATGACGCCGCTTTACCGCTACCTGGGTGGGGTGAATGCCTGCATTCTGCCGGTGCCGATGATGAACATCTTGAATGGTGGCGCGCATGCGGATAATTCTGTCGATCCGCAGGAGTTCATGATTGCTCCGATTGGTGCGAGCAGCTTCCGTGAGGCGTTGCGCATGGGTACGGAAGTGTTTCACACGCTGAAGGGTGTGTTGAAGAAGAAGGGCTATTCGACTTCTGTGGGCGATGAGGGTGGCTTTGCGCCTTCGCTCAAATCGAACCAGGAAGCGGTGGACGTGATTCTGGAGGCGATTGTGAAGGCTGGCTATACGCCGGGCGATCAGATTGCACTGGCGCTTGATTGTGCGGCTTCTGAGATGTACGACAAGACCAAGAAAAAGTATGTCTTCAAGAAGAGCGACAACAGCGAATACACCTCGGACGAGATGATTGGGCTGTGGGAGAGCTGGGTGAACCAGTATCCGATTATTTCGATTGAAGATGGCCTCGATGAAAACGACTGGACGGGTTGGAAGTCTTTGACGGAGAAGCTGGGTAAGAAGATCCAGCTTGTCGGCGATGATCTGTTTGTGACCAACACCGAAATTTTGGCCAAGGGAATTGAGAAGGGAATCGCCAACTCGATTCTGATCAAGGTGAACCAGATTGGCACGCTGACCGAGACTCTGGAAGCGATGGCGATGGCTGCCGGGGCCAACTACACCTCGATGTCTTCGCACCGCTCTGGTGAGACGGAAGATACGTTTATTGCTGACCTGGCGGTGGCCACGGGCTGCGGACAGATCAAGACGGGTTCGGCTTCCCGCACGGACCGTATTGCCAAGTACAACCAATTGCTGCGCATTGAAGAAGAGCTTGGCTCTTCGGCGAAGTACCTGGGCAAGAAGGCGTTTAAGCAGTAATGTCCAAGCCCGATCTGGTTGTATTGACCATCCTCGACGGCTTTGGCTGGCGCGAGGAAAGCGAAGGCAACGCAGTGATGGCCGCCCACAAACCGAACTTTGACCGGTTGTGGGCGGCCAACCCGCATACGCTGATTGAAGCCTCGGGCCCGTGGGTGGGCCTGCCGGTAGGACAGATGGGCAATAGCGAAGTGGGCCATCTGAATATCGGTTCTGGCCGGATTATCCGGATGGATGTTTCGCGGATTGACTACGCCATTGAGACGGGTGAGTTTTTCGCATTGCCCGAATTGAAGGCGGCGATGCAAACCAAGCGCCTGCATTTGATGGGGCTGGTGAGTGATGGTGGTGTGCACTCGATGAACACACATCTTTATGCGCTGCTCGACATGGCGCAGCGTGAGGGCGTGGAAGAGATTTACGTGCACTGCTTTATGGATGGCCGTGATACGCCGCCGCAGTCTGGAGCGGGCTTTATTGCGGAGCTCGAAGCGCATCTGGGGTCGGCCCGGATTGCCTCTGTGATCGGCCGCTACTATGCGATGGACCGCGACAAGCGGTGGGAGCGCGTGGAGCAGGCGGCGGTGGCGATGACGACGGGGGCACCGAAGACGCACCAGTCGGCACGAGCGGTGATGGAAGAGAGTTATGCGGCCGGGATCACGGATGAGTTTGTAGAGCCGGTGACGATGGTGAATGCTGACGGGAGCCCGGTGGGTTTGATCGCGCCGGGGGATTCCTGCCTCTTCTTCAACTACCGGGCAGATCGGGCGCGTGAGATTACCGAGCGGTTGACCCGGGACGGGAATTTGAAGTTTACTATGATGACGGCCTATGACCGCACCTTCAGTCATCCGTTTGTCTTCAAATCAGAATCGCACCAGAATGTTTTGGGCGAATGGCTGTCTGCCCAAGGCGTCGCGAACCTGCGTGTTGCCGAGACAGAGAAGTATCCGCATGTCACGTTTTTCTTCAACGGTGGGGTGGAGAAGCCTTACACGGGCGAGAAGCGCGAGATGGTGGCTTCGCCGAAGGTGGCTACTTACGACCTGATGCCGGAGATGTCGGCCGCGGGTGTTTGCGATGTGGTGGTGAACGGGATTGCTTCGAAGGAATTTGGAGTGATCATTGTGAATTTTGCGAACCCGGATATGGTGGGCCACTCGGGTGTGTTTGAGGCGGCGGTGAAAGCAGTGGAGACGGCGGACGTTTGTCTGGGCCGGATTGAGGCGGCACTGGCGGCTCATGGGAGCTTTGCCTGGATTATTACCGCAGACCATGGCAATGCCGAGACGATGATTGACCCGGTGACGAAGGGGATTCATACCTACCACACGACCAATCCGGTGCCGGTGATTGTGGTGTCCCGTGATGCGAAGGCGTTGCGTACGGATGCGGCAGAGTTGCGCGGCAGCTTGCGGGATCTGGCGCCGACCATCCTGGACCTGCTGGGTTTGCCCAAGCCAGCGGAGATGTCGGGCGAATCGCTGCGGGTTTGAGCTGAGTACCAAAACAAAAGGGCCCACTCTGGTTGCAGTGGGCCCTTTTGCTTTACAGCAGTAAGGTTAGAGCTTGGGGAGGATGACGGCGTCGATCACGTGGATCACACCGTTGTCACAAGCGATGTCAGCCTTCACAACATTGGCTTTGTCGATCATTACCTTGCCACCCTTGGCGGTCAGCTTGGCGGACTGGCCATTGACGGTCTTGGCAGGGCCGGTCTTTACATCAGCGGCCATTACCTTGGCACCGACCACGTGATAGGTCAATACAGCCTTGAGCTTGTCGGGGTTGGCAGCCAGCATGTCGAGGGTTGCCTTGGGGACCTTGGCAAACGCTTCATCGGTGGGTGCAAATACAGTGAACGGACCAGCACTCTTGAGGGTGTCCACGAGGCCAGCCTTCTGGACGAGTGAAACCAGGGTCTTGAAGCTGCCAGCGGCGACAGCGGTGTCAACGATATCAGCAGCGAAGCTGAAGCTCGCAGAGGTCAGAAGCAGAAAAGTAGCAAGAAACGCCTTCTTCATCGAAGTTCTCCTAATCAATTAGAAAGATCTTTGTCTTTCACACTGATGGATGAGGAGGATTCGCTTCAGGCGCAATAAATTATCTTGCAGCGAAGATTAACTGCGCAACTTCTTCGGCATTGCCTACTTTGAAGCTGATTTCGGTATCACCGGACAGATCAGCCTTCATGGGGACGCGGAGGAAGCCCTGGGCGAGTTCGGATTGGCTGAGCTGGAGACGTTCGCCACCGAGGAGGAGTTGGGCGGTGTCGGCCTTGAGAATGGTCTGCGAGGAGGGATTCCACTGTGCTTTCAGGTCTGTGCCATCGAAGGAGACTTCAAAGCCCAAAGCGGGCGTGGATGCAGCGGAAACGACGCGTTGGTTATTCCACTGCAGTGCGACGACAGCGACTACGGCAAGGAGTGCCGCAACGGCAAAGACGGCCATGGCTTTCAGCCAGGGGAAGCGCTTGCTGGGAGTTTCTGGAATCTCATCGAGGAGGATGCCGGGGATAGACACGGAAGAAGCGTCTGAGGTCTCTACGCTGACCGGGCCGGGCTGGAGCGTCAATTTGGCAGAGGGATTGGCGGGCTCAAACTGATTGGAATCATTACGGACGTAGAGAGAAGCTTCGGCAGGGCGTTGGTGGCTCGGGCGAATGACCAGTGCGAATTGGGAAGCGCCAGAAAAGAACTTTTCATGGAAGCGAATGTCGTGATCTTCAAGGCGGGGCTCGCCCTTGGTGCGGGAGCGGAACCAGCCGAGGACTTCCATGGAGCCCAGGGTGGCATCAGACTTGGCAGAATCCAAAAGCTTGACGAGGGATTGCTCTTCTTTGGAATCGAGGTAGAAATGAGAAGTTGCTTCTTTACCGCGCTGGATGGGACGCCAGGAGAGCACCTGGACCGACTCCCCGTTGCGTTGCCCGAAGAGAACTCCACCGACATCGGAACCTTTGCCGCTTCGGCTAATATACGTAGAGCCGACGTAAGAGCGTAGTTGTTCGAGTAATCCTGCGCGCCAATTTAATTCGACAATTCCCTGGGCACCGTCCAACCAGGTGGTTGGGCCAAGGCCTTCGGGGCGGTTTAAGCTGATTGGCTGCGGAGCCAAGATTGATGTCATCGATTTCCCTCCAAACTCATGATTTGGATGGCTTTCTCCTCCATACAAATCACCTGTTACCAGTTTGATTTATAGGGCAGCGAAGTCAATCCAGTACCGGTTCATCTTGTACTGGTTTGCTCCTAGAACCTCAGTCCCGGTACTGAACGCACCTTACTGTGGAAAATGAGGCAACTACCTTATCTTGCTTTACTTTCGGCAGGAGGCCTTAGATACACTAGCCTTTGAGCTAATTTTTATGAAAACGAAAAAACTGGGAAACAGCGATCTGGAAATCACTCCACTGGGTGTGGGGGCTTGGGCGATTGGTGGCGGCGGCTGGGCCTTTGGTTGGGGCGCTCAGGATGACAACGAGTCGGTGGACGCGATTCGGGGCGCGATCGATGCGGGGATGAACTGGATCGATACGGCAGCGGTTTATGGGCTGGGCCACTCCGAAGAAGTAGTTGCCAAGGCGCTCGAGGGGATGAGCAAGAAGCCATACATCTTTACCAAGTGTGCGCGGGTTTGGAATGAGAATCGGGAGATCGGCAAGTGTTTGAAGGCGGATTCGATTCGCAAAGAGGTGGAGGCGAGTTTGCGGCGCTTGAAGGTAGATGTCATTGACCTCTACCAGATCCATTGGCCGGAGCCGGATGAGGATGTGGAAGAAGGCTGGGCGACGATGGCGAAGCTGAAAGAAGAAGGGAAAGTTCGCTGGATTGGGGTCTCAAACTTCAGCGCCGAGCAGATGAAGCGGGCGCAGGCCATTGCTCCGGTGACCTCGTTGCAGCCGCCTTACTCGCTGGTGCAACGGGAGATCGAAGAGTCGGTTCTGCCCCACGTTGCAGCCACTAATGTTGGTGTGATTGTGTATTCACCGATGAAGAATGGCTTGTTGAGCGGCCGGATGAGCAAGGCGAGGGTGGAGAGCTTTCCGGAAGATGACTTCCGCAAGCGGAGCCCGTACTTCCAGGAGCCACGGCTGAGCAACACGCTGCAATTGGTGGAAGAGATGAAGCCGATCGCCGAGAAGTACAACTGTACGGTAGGCGAATTGTCGATTGCCTGGACCTTGCGGCATCCTGCGGTGACGGCGGCAATTGTGGGTTTACGGAATCGGGGACAACTCGACGGGGTGGTAAAGTCAGCTACGCTGAATGTAGAGGCCGCAGATTTTCAAAGGATTGAAGATCTTCTCGTGAAAAACGGACTCTAATAATAAAGGCGTGTCTACTTCCTTCCTTACCGCACTTTCGTTGTCGCTCGATTCAATCAAGGCCCATCGGCTGCGTAGCTTTTTGACGTTGCTGGGGGTAGTGATTGGGGTGGCGAGCGTAATTCTGGTGGGGGCTGGAATTGAAGGGCTTGGGATGACGGCGTCGGATCTGACCTCGAAGGCGTTTGGCACCGAGTCTTATCTGGTGGCGCAAGTTGCGAATGTGGGGCGGCTGACTGCCAAGCAGAGAGCCGCGAAGCTTCGCACGAACCGGCAATTGCGGCGGGAAGACCTGAATTACCTTCGGACGTCGACGGGTGCGGAAGTGATGTACAGCCCGTATTCGCAGCGCATTGAAGATGTGAAGCGGGATGATCGGACGCTGGAGGCTTGCAACGTGTTGGGAGTCTCGGCGGTGCTGGCTGAGATTCGTGACGTCGGGGTGGTAGATGGGCGCTTCTTCACAGAGCAGGAAGAGAAGAACCGCGCTTTTGTGGCAGTGGTTGGGGATGAGATTCGAACCTACTTCTTTCCGGGTGCGTCACCGCTGGGCCAGACGATCAAGGTGCGCGGCTATGACTTCCTGATTGTTGGAGTGCAAGAGAAGTTGGGGTCGAACCTGGGGCGTACGCAGGACAACTCGGTTTACATCCCGGACACGACCTTTGACAAGCTTTATGGCCCTGCCAAAAGCATGGGCATTTTTGCCCGCGCCAAAGCTGGGACCGGTTTGTCTCTCGAGGATGCGCTCGAGGAGACTCGTGCTGCGATGCGCATTCGGAACCATCTGGGCCCCAAGCAAGAGGATAATTTCGACTTTCTGACGCCGGATTCGATTCGAGGTTTTGTGGATAGCATCCTGGGCCTGATTCGTCTGGTGGTTGTGCCGATCACGCTGATTTCTTTGGTGGTAGGCGGCATTGTGATCATGAACATCATGTTGGTGAGTGTGACGGAGCGGACGAAGGAAATTGGTATTCGTAAGTCACTGGGAGCTAAGAGCAGCGACATTCAGGTGCAGATTTTGCTGGAGAGTTTTGTGATCTCGGCGATGGGCGGGTTGATTGGGATTGGCCTGGCCTGGGGTGTAGTGCAAGTGCTGATTACAGCGCTGGATGCCAAGTTGCAGATTACAGCACCCTATGTGATGTTGGCGGTGTTTGTGTCGAGTGGTGTGGGATTGATTTCTGGTTGGTATCCGGCGCGAAAAGCAGCGAAGCTGGATCCGATTGAAGCATTGAGGGCAGAGTAAGCGATGAGCGTTCCAGTAGCAGAAACCATCAAGCTGGCGGCAGAATCGGTTTGGGTGAACCGATTTCGTTCGGGCCTTACGATCCTTGGCATTGTCATTGGCATCACGACGGTGGTGACGGTGGCGAGTTTGTTGACGGGATTGCGAGCTGGCATTGTGACGTTCTTTGAGGAGTTCGGGCCTGATTCGATTTTCATCTCGCGTTTTTCAGGGGACCCGAATTCGGGGGGATCGTCGAAGGAGCAGAAGCGTCGCCCGATCCGGGTGGAATACGCCGAGTTTATTGAGCGCACGAGCCCGGCCATTGAGCGGGTTTCGATTTCGATCTTTATTCCGACCGTGCAGGGGCGAAAGCTGCTGACGGCGAAAGTTCCTGGCTTTGAGAGTGATTCGATTGGCTTTCAGGGGCGGAGTGCGAATTCTTATCTGGTGCAGCCGCGGGAGCTGCGAGCGGGAAGAGTGTTCACGCCCGATGAGGCGGTTCGTGGGTTGCGGGTTTGTGTGATTGGGGCCAGTCTGGCTGAGGCGCTCTTTCCAGATGGACAATCGCTGGACAAGATGATCTCAGTGGATGGTGCGGAGTATCGAGTGGTGGGAGTGTTTGAAAAGGCGAAAGGCGGGTTCTTTGGAGAGAATGGCCTCGATCGCAATATTGAGATTCCACTGTCGGTGGCGCAGCAGAAGTATCCGTTCGCGGAAAATGTCTTCTTGACGGGAAAAGCGCGGGAGGGAATGCGGGAGCAGGCCTTTGAGGAAATGCAGGCCGCGATGCGGCGGATCCGTGGCGTGAAGTATGGGGCAGAGAATGATTTCAATATCTCTACGGCTGACCAGATCATCACGCAGTTCGACAAGATCACCAGTTTGATTCTGGTGGTTTCGCTGGCTATTTCTGGTTTGGGCTTGTTGGTGGGGGGCATTGGTGTGATGAACATCATGCTGGTGAGTGTGACGGAGAGGACGCGGGAGATCGGGATTCGCAAAGCGCTCGGGGCGCGCAAGCCTGACATCGTGTTTCAGTTTTTGCTGGAGGCTTCAAGCCTTACGGTGCTGGGAGGGGTGATTGGAATCGCGGTTGCGTCACTGGTGACAATGCTGGTGGCAGCGTTGGTGCCGGCTCTTTCCAGTTCTACGCCAATTTGGGCGATTGTGGCAGGGCTGGGCATGAGCGTGGCGGTGGGTGTCTTCTTTGGGACCTGGCCCGCGATTAAGGCAGCACGCCTCGATCCAGTAGAAGCCCTGCGCTACGAATAGCGGACCTTAGGTAGAATTCCGAAGACCAAAGTACTAGGGGCAATTAGGGGTACTACTACGTGATTTGCTTAGTTGAAGCCGTCCTCCTTTTGGCCCAGTATTGAGGTAACCAAAGAGCGCGGAGTACTAGAACATGCCCCAACTTAGTTTCAATCAGATTCGAACCTTCTTCCTCAAGCTGAAGCAGGATAGCGTTGGCCAGGACTTGATCGAATATGCGTTGCTCAGTGGCTTTTTGGTGATTGCGATTTGGGCGTTTTTTCCGGCCGGGATTGTGCCTTCAATCAGCCACGTCTTTAGTCGGCTGGTTCATATCGCTTCTACGCTGGTTCCCTAGGTTTTCAGCGGAACTCGGCAGTAGGTTTTTCCTTCCCAAACAAACCCTGATCTTCCCTGTTGGCATCAAAGCCCGGGTTGTTGGTCGGCATTACTGCCCCAACATTCTTCCTCCATACTTCCAACTTATCTCTTAGCTTGACGGCCATTGCTTTTTGCTGGGCTGCCAGATTACGCGATTCTGAAGGATCCTGCTTCAGGTGGAAGAGCTCCAGGCGGCGGTCTTCGTAGAACTCAATCAGCTTCCAGTCGTCTTCGATGATGGCACCGCCAGGTACGCCGCCCTGATTGGAGTAGTGCGGGTAGTGCCAGTAGAGCGGAGCGCTGCGCCTCGAGCGTTTGCCTTTGAGACTTTGCTGGAGCGAGATTCCGTCGAGCGAAGGATCTGGATTCTGCCCCAGCAGGTCGATTACCGTGGGAACGATATCGATGCCGCAGACGCGGTCTTCCACTTCCAGCCCGGGCTTGCTGATGCCGGGAGCCTTGACGATAAGAGGGACGCGGATACCGCCCTCGTAGAGATGCCCTTTGCCGGCGCGTAAGGGGCGATTGTCGGTGATGGCGCGGGGGCTCTTCCCTTCATGGAGGAGGCCGCCGTTGTCAGAGGTTAGGATCCAGATCGTATTGTCATAGTCGCCGCGACGTTTCAATTCCTGCCGCATGTTGCCAATCTCCAAGTCGGCCAGCCGGAGCATCTCGGCGTAGATCTGTGCATCGCCCGTGACTTCCGGGGCTTGCAGGGGGAGGTGCACGGCATAGTTGGGCCAATAGAGAAAGAAGGGGTCTTTGCTGGAGCTTATGAAGCGGCGCGCAGCCGTGCCCAGCTCTGTGGTGAGGTACTGATCTTTGTTGCGGCCCTCGAGCCCTGGCAGATCGAAGGGGCCAAAGTAGGCATTGGCACCCTTGTGATTGCCGCCAATGTTTTCATCAAAGCCCTGGTTGGTCGGCAGGAAGCCGTTGGCACCGCCCAGATGCCACTTGCCGATGGAGGCGGTTCGGTAGCCGAGTGGCTTGAGCCGTTCGGCCAGGGTTTGTTCTTCGAGGGCAAGTTGGGTTTGGGTCCGCGGGGTCAGGAGTTTGGCGGTGGGCCACTGGGCGCGACCGGGGATCCAATCGGTGACGCCGCTTCTGGGGGGATACTTTCCGGTGAGGAGAGCGGCTCTTGATGGGCTGCAGACCGGGCAAGCGGCATAGGCCTGATTGAACTTCACACCTTCCTTGGCCAGGGCGTCGATGTTGGGTGTGGAGTGAGTCGAGTTGCCGTAGCAGGCGAAATCTTTCCAGCCGAGATCATCAAAGAGGATGAGAACAATATTAGGTTTTTTTGTTTTGGCCTGTAAGAGGCCGCCGAGCATAGAGCCCAGTATGGATCTTCGAGTTTGGTTTCTCATCGCTTTGGATTTACAGTAGTGTTATGGAAATTCAGCCTTCACCGGCTCTCGTTGAAATCGCCGTGCTCGACGACGACAACGACTTCCGTAATTATATGGAAGACGTTTTGGTGGAGGACCAGCAATTCGCCGTCCGCGGGTATGCTCATCCGGAAGATCTCTTTTTAGCCTGTGAACAGCGACTGCCGGATATTGTTCTGCTGGATATGAAAATGGGTGATTTTTTGGGAGAGCAGGTGCTCGACCAGTTGTTGACTCGTTGGCCAACGCTTTGCGTGATTATTGTGACGGGGTATCCTTCGCTCGACGACATGCGGTCGGCTTTGAAGCGTAAGGCCTTTGACTACCTGACGAAGCCATTTAGTCTGGTGCAATTGCGCACAACCCTAACCAATGCGATTGAGACCTTTGGTTTGGGGCGTGCCGCGCAAGACCGGTTGCGGGAGCGATTGGGGCATCGCATCAAGTTACTTCGTGTCGAAAAGGACTGGAGCTTGAAAGATGTTGCGGCGGCGACGAAGCTGAGCGTAAGTCAGATCAGTTCGATTGAGCGTGGGGCGCACTTGCCTTCGCTTGAAAGTTTTCTTGCGATTTGCAAGGCCTTTGAAAAGAAGCCTTCTGAGATTTTGGCTGCGATTGAGTTTTAGCTAGGGCAACAGTTGCCTTATTGCCTCTTCGTGAGCGGCGAAGAGAACTTGCCAGTCAAACCACTGTCGGGCCCGTTTCGCGCCGTTTTGTCCCAACTGTTTTGCGAAGTCGCGGTTGCGCCACATCTGTTCGAGTTTGCCTGCCAGGTCGGTGGGAGAATTCTCCTCGGCGAGCAAGCCGTTGAAGCCATCCTCGACGACGCTGGGAATGCCGCCACTACGGCTGGCAACGAGGGGAAGCCCACAGGCGGATGCCTCGCAAAGGACGCGCCCCATCGTTTCTGCATCGGTGAAGCCATTGCGTGGGTTTCGCACGTTACGACTGGATAGGACAAACAGGTCGCTCGCATGGAGGTAGCTGCGTAACTGGTGTTTGTCGAGATAGCCTAGGAAGTGAATGGCGGTCTGCAGCTTTTGCAGGTGCACCTGGTTCTCGAGTTGGTGCCGTTGAGGGCCTTCGCCTGCGATGAGCAACTGGATCGGGATGCCTTGCTCACGAACCAGTTGAACGGCTTGAATGAGGGTGTCGAGGCCCTTCTTTTCGACCAGCCGGCAGGCAGTGATCAAGTAGTAGGTGGAGGGGTTGAGGCCGAGCGTGTGGCGGTCACTACCACCTGCGGCAAAGAAGCCCGTATCGACGCCGCCCGGGAGGGTGAGCAACTTTCCTTTGGCCAGATCTTCTGCCTCAATCAATGCCTTTGTGAAGTCTGAATTGGCAAAGATCCATTGCATGCTTTGCGCGGATTGACGCATCAATGCTCGTCGTCTGTGTAGCATCCAACGTTCGAGATAGGCTGGCCAGTGCCAGTGCTTCCATCTTCGATAGAGATGGCGTTCGATCCAGGGCAGATCGAGCAGACGACTCCCGATTCGAAATGGCCAGGCGATCCATGGGCGCTGTACGTCATTGCCCGCACTGCGACAGAAGACTGGCAGGCCAAGGATGTGGGCGAGATCCCCGTAGTAGACGGTGGAAGAATAGATCAACTCGGCCTGCATCGCTTTTGCGAGTGCTTCGAGTTTTTTCAAGTTGGCCTGATAGGAAATGCGAGAAAGAATGCGGTGAACCGGGAAGGGAAGTGAAGGACAATTTGCGGGTCCGCTTTCGAGTCTGTAGGTAGCCACTTCGATTTCATAGCCTTGCTGGTGCAGCCAATGACAGAACTCGAGGGCATGCGTTTGCATTCCGCCAAACGAGGGTGGGAATTCTGTCAATACCAGGAGCAAACGCTTGGGCATAGTTATGGTTAATATAGGAGTATAGTTTTGAGGTTGGCTCCTGTCGGTATGTCGATGAGAATGGCTGGCGCGGATTCCCTCATGAACGATCAATAGTAGTACAGAGTTTAGGAGACATGATGACGAATATTTACGTGGGGAACCTTTCCTTCCGTACGACCGAGATGGATCTGGAAGCAGCCTTTGCTGCTTACGGTGCGGTCGACAAAGCAACGATCGTGAAAGAGCGCGAAACCGGCCGCAGCCGCGGCTTCGGGTTCGTGGAAATGTCCAATGCCGAAGAAGCACAACGCGCAATTGCGTCAATGAATGGAAAGGACCTTGGTGGCCGTGCGCTTCAAGTGAATGAAGCCCGTCCGCGTGAAGAACGTGGCCCGCGCCCCGGCGGTGGTGGCGGAGGACGCCCCGGTGGTGGTGGTGGCTTCGGTCGCGAACGCCGCGAACCACGCTGGTAGTTTTCAACTATCTTGATTTAGCTCTGGGCGGAGGAGAAATCCTCCGCTCTTGCTTTTCAAAGAGAGGAATCAGCGTCGCTTCGATCCAGGCGAAGGCTGCTTCGAGCCCTTCCTTTTCATACAACCTTCCAATGCGAGCTTCGACTTCGCTTGCCTCTCCCGTGATTTGCAGGAAGCGATTGCAGGTCATGCGGATTGCCTTTTCGTTGTTGATCCCAAGGCCTTCGGCGAGGATGTGTTTTCTTGCGTAGAGCGCGAGTATGGCATCCCCAATCCAGGCCTGCTCTAGTGTCTGTTGATTCCGAAGCTTTGCTCCCATACCTCATTCAATTCTCGCAAAAGTCAAGTTGATGACTACTGAAAAATATTGCTTGACGCTACATGCGAATCATCGCTAGGCTTAGAAACAGTTGTTGGTTCAGGGAATCTGGTTGGAATCCAGAACTGCCCCGCAGCGGTAATCGGGAACGACCGGCGCAATTGAGGCACTGGGCTCATGGGAGCCTGGGAAGCCGCGCCCAGTAGGAACTTTCTTCGCCCGTAAGTCCGAATATCTGCCAATGGCTGCCACGTAAAATTACGTGCGCATTTCCGGATACTCCGAAGGGGAGCTACGCGGATGAACACCCGTATTCTGTCTTTATTTCTTTTCACTCTTTCCCTGGCTGCGGCCGAATTCCAATTTGCTGGACGTGTTGAAGATTCGCAGGGGAAACCTGTGCCTGGGGCACGCATTCAGATTTATCCCAATGGAGTGAGTGGGGCACTGACTACAAAGTCTGATGCTGGGGGAAGATTTTCCCTGATGGCTCCTGCGGCATCGAGCTACTTGTTGAGTGCCGATACCCCGACCCTGGCGCTGCGTGAGGCGCTGCGGCTTGATGCAGCCACAACCCAACTGATCTTGAAGCTGGAGCCGCTGGCGCAGCGGACAACGGTTGTGGTTACAGCCGAGGGTGCGGCCACCAGTGTTGTTGATTCCGGTAAGGCCTTCGACATTCTGGACAGTGAATCGCTCTCGCGTCGTAATGAGATTTTCTTTTTGGAATCACTTCGCAATACCCCCGGCTTGCAGGTGCAACAAACGGGAGGGCCTGGTTCTATTGCCCGTATCGTTTCTCGGGGTCTGCGCACAGCTGATACAGCCGTGCTGATTGACGGCTTCCGCTATCGCGATACTACATCCACCCAGGGCGATGCTGGAGGTTTTTTGTCCGATCTGATGGTGTTGAACTCGGACCGGTTTGAAGCGTGCCGAGGGAGCGAGTCTTCTCTGTATGGAACCAGTGCGATTGGCGGCACGTTGAATCTTGTCACCGATAGTGGAGGTGGACCAACTCACGGCCAAGTGGAATTTGAAGGCGGAGGTTTGGGGCTGTTGCGGGGCTTGGCCAAAGCTAGCGGTGGGCAGGGACGATTGCAGTGGACTGCAGCGGCAATTCACTTGAACGTTCTCGATGGGATCGACGGCACTGACCGTTACCGGAACACGGGAACGCAGAGCTTTGTCCGCTATGCACTCAATGCCAACACTTCATTTTCGGCCCGCCTGTTCAGCACGGAAGCCTTCTCGCAATACAACGCGGCTCCCGGAGCAAGATTTGGAATTGCCTTCCCGGCAGGAACGATCCCGGGCACGCTGGCGTTTTACAATCCGCAGGCCAATGATCCCGATGCGCGACGCGCCACACGAACTCTCATGGGAATGGTGGGCGTGGATCAGCGCGTCTCTTCGAAGTTGTCGTTTCGCCTGCAATACAATCGCCTCTACTCCAATCGCTATGACGCCAACGGCCCAGGTGGCACAGGGTTTCAGGCGCGGTTTCGTGATTACAACCAGTTTCAGGGCGAGCTGGATACAGTTGCGGCGCGAGGAACCTTCGCCTGGAGCAAGCGTCAGACGCTGCTGTTTGGCTACGAGTTGGAGCGCGAACACTTTTTCAATTTTGGTGATGACAACAACCCGAATCCCGTTAGCCGAAACACGAGGAAGGTTGGCATCACACAGTATTCCAACGCCTTCTATGCCCAGCAACAATTTCAACTCGCAGAGGGTTTGACACTGAGCCTGAGTGGACGAATGCAGGATTTTTCTTTGCGACAGCCAGACTTCTTTGGAGCAGGAGCTTTCTTTGCACGGGGAGATTTATCTTCGCCGCCTCGGGCCCTTACCGGAGATGTTTCTATTGCCTACATCCTGCCCCGGCTTGGCACCAAGCTGCGCGCGCATGCAGGAAGAGCCTACCGTGCGCCTTCTCTTTACGAGCGCTTCGGCACGGCGCTATTTTCCGGCCGATACAGCATTTTCGGCGATCCCAACTTGCGGCCGGACCGAGCCATGTCCCTGGACTTTGGCTTCGACCAGTATTTCTTGAGCGGGAAGGGGAAGGTGGCGGCCACGTACTTCTACACGCGGCTACAGGAAGTGGTTGGCTTCGGGCCTGTTCCGCGCGAGCCGTATGGGCGCACGAGCGGCTACTTCAATACCGGGGGAGCGCTCGCGCGAGGAGTTGAAAATTCTTTGAGCTTGCAGGCCAGCTCGAAGCTCTCCCTGCAGAGTTCGTACACCTATACGGCAACGCTCGAGCGCCGCCCGATCTTCTTAACTGGAGAACTGCAGTCGCAACGTGTGTTCCCGCATACGTTTTCTTTAAGCTCTACCTACTTCTTCACTTCACGGCTGGATGCCAGCGTCGACTACTTTCAAGCCTCCAGCTATCTGGTGCCATTTTTTGTAGCAACGGGAAGCCGTGCGTTCCGCTTTGAGGGGCCACGGAAGCTGGATGTATCAGGCCGCTATCGTCATCCGCTGACGGATCGTCAGCAACTGGAGTTCTTTACTCGCCTCGAAAACATCAACAATCAGACCTACTATGAGGCTGGCTACCAGACTCCTGGCTTCTGGGGTACGGCTGGAATCCGGTGGAAGTTTTAATCCAGGCGAGGCTTTGATGGCTTAGCCCCCTGTAACAAGGTTTGCCCTTTGTTTATGGGTTTGGAAATGCGGCAGCCTGGGCCAGCGCCATTCGCAGGCCCAGGCGATCCATGGCGATCAAGCGCTGGTTGACTTTCAATTTGCCCCCGGTCGAAGGTATTTTCATTTCCGGGTCCCAATACTGCTTCACCCTTTTGCCACCAAACTGGGCCAGTTGTTGCGTGGTTGGCGGCGTGACTAGTCTCCAAACCACATGCAGGACCAATGGCGTTTTTTTGTACTCCGTAAAGATTGGCATCAGCAGTTCAGGTGCTTTGCCGTCTCCTTCTACGGTATAGAGGATAGGCGCTTCGACGCTCTGATGAACGGTTTGCAGGCCATCCTGCTCGATCGGTGTCAGCCCGGGGTTGCTGCCACAACCTGCCAGCAGTAAAGGCAGCCAGATCCAATACTTCACGCCTTGATTTTGGCCTCAAATTCTTTCCGGTAAATTTCGAGACGTGATGGTTTCAAGTGCTGATACCTCGGGTGGCTTAATTCGGAAAACTCACGGCGAGCTTCTTCTTTGCGCTTTGCCGCGATGAGGAAGCTGCTGAGTTCTTTCCGGTATAGGTGATTGGTTGGGAACTCATTCTCCAGCCCACGCATGATCTCCACGGAGCGCTCTGGTCGCTCCTCCCGGCTCTCCACTAAGGCCAGCAGTACCTGAGCTTCCAGCTTGGCCCTACTGCCCTTCTGGGCAACCACTCTCAAGCCGCTCAGCCCCTTCTCTTTTTCACCGGAGAACCCGACGAGGAAGCCCAAGGCTCGCAGATAGATTGGCAGGCTCCCTACGATGTATTCGTGAAAGCTTGGCACGAGCATGGCATCGACAAAGTTTGGATCTTTCGTCAGAGCCACTGCATGAAGTCGCCTTGCTTCGCCGCCGGTTTTGAGAGCCGTGCGCCATTGCTTATCTACCAGTAAAGACAAATTGGCCCGGTGCGTTTGGCTGACGCCCAGGGCATAGAGCGTTGTGGCCGATTCCGGTTTGGCCCAGGCCGCTGACTCGGCTTTACCCAATGCCTGATGAAAGCGATCACGGTCTTTGGGGTCCATGGCGACTTTGGGTTTTCCCAAAAAATCTGACACGCTCAAGGCAACGCCGCCGTCGAGGGCATCGGCTTGGAACAGCGTGCGGTACAAAATCGCGTAGGCCAGATTGTTGTGGTGATCGGGCTCAGCGGGCTGGCGCAGGCAATCCTTTTCAAGAAGAGGAATGGCCCGATCAAAGTCCAGATTGTAGAGCCGTTCAAAGGCGGGGGAATGCCTCCAGTCCTGGCCGCTCACCAGCGAAGCCATTGCCCCAGCAACGAACGCGCGTCTCCTCATAGTTGTAAGACTGATCGCAGCTCAGAATAGTTGCAACGAATTCCGAGATAGAACGATCCGAACTGGGCGTAGATGGCACTGACGGGGTCAAAGCGCATTTCATAAATCAGCTTCTTGAACACCAGCGCATCTTCGGCAAACAGGTCAACACCCCATTCCCAATCATCAAAGCCGATCGAGCCAGAAATGATCTGGCGCACTTCGCCTGCATAGCGACGTCCTACCAGGCCATGCTCATGCATCAATGCCGCTCGCTCTTCGAGCGGCAGACTGTACCAATTCTTGTCCTCACCACGCCGCCGATCCATGGGGTAAAAACAGCAATACTTGGCGGGTGGTACTTCGGGGAATAGACGCGGAGCCATGGCTGTCTTTTGGCGCTCCAGCGTCTCGGCGATCGATGCCTTCCAGGGCTCGGTATGGGCGGGCACTCCCTCGGCTGCCAGCGCTCCATAGACTTTGCCGGTGCTTTCGTAGAGGCCTAACTCGACGATGCTCACGTACGAAGTGGTCTGTTCGCAGTACTCCCAGATTCTCGATTTGCGAACCACCCACTCGGCGGCACTCAGCTCTTCAAAGTCCTTCCTGAAGTGAACCAGCATGAAGTCGCCCTTGTGGCCATACATGCTGAAAATAGCTGTGCCTGCGCCCATTTGCTCCAGCTTGGTGCAGAGTTCCTCAATGATCTCTGTCCGCGTTGCCGTCTCCAGATTCCTCCAGGCGCTCCAGCGAATCCGGAACATCTGATGAAGTAAAGCTGCACCCTCAACGGTGAGAGGCATCTGCGGTAGTGTCAAACTCATATATAGATTATGGCAATGCCCAGGGGTATCTGGCTTGGCTCAGTCTTCGCCGCCCTTGGCGCGCTAGGCTTTGCCGCGAAGTCGATTTTAATTAAAGTTGCTTACCAACTCGCACCGGTTGATTCCACCACATTGTTGGCCTTGAGGGTTCTCTTCTCCGTGCCGACGTTTCTGTTGATGGCCTGGCAGGGGAATCGTGACAATGAGGCGCTTTCCTGGCGGGATCGACTGGTACTCGCCTGGCTTGGTTTCAATGGCTATTACGTGGCGAGCTTTTTCGATTTTCTTGGTTTGCAGTACATCACTGCCGCGTTGGAGCGCCTGATTCTATTCACTTACCCCGGCATTGTACTGGTGCTCAATGCTGTCTGGTTTCAGCGCAAAATCCGTGCCCAGGAGTACGGAGCTCTTGGCTTGTCCTGGCTGGGGATCGCTCTGGTTTTCTATAACGACCTCACCATGAGTACACAGCCCGGGGAGGTTTGGAAGGGAGCGGCCTTCGTCTTTCTGGCTTCGATTACCTACGCGCTTTACCTGGTGGGCTCTGGGCGTGTAATTCACCGGATCGGTACGGTGCGCCTTACGGGCATTGTGGTCAGCGTGGCCTCAGGCTTCACGATTGCTCATTTCCTGTTGACGCATTCGGTCAGCGACTTGCGGCAGCCGACGTCGATCTACTGGATCGCAGCAGCACTCGCCGTGTTCTCTACGATTTTGCCGATCTACTTCACCTCAGAGGCGATCAAGCGAATCGGATCGAATCGAACCTCGATCGTGGCCTCGGTTGGGCCCGTGTTCACCATCTGGTTGGGCTACCTGTTTCTTAGCGAGGCAATCACGCCGACGCAGTTGTTAGGGACTGCTCTGGTGCTGGGTGGTGTGCTGTTGGTTTCGGCGCACTAAACGCTCAGTACGGGGACTCCGCTTTCGCGCACGATGGCATAGGTGTAGGAGCGCATGGCAGCCAGGCCGTGCGAGGTACTGCGTGCAATGACAACCAGGTCTGTATGGGAACTCTTGACGAGTGCGGCAATTGTCTTGCCGGGGTCGCCGGTCTCAATGAGAACCTCGACATCCATCCCTTTGGTGAACTCTGCAACTTTTTCTTTGACGGCACTTTCGAAGTGCAGATCACTAGATTTTTCAAAGTTGAATCCGACGTGTCCACTGAGGCCTTGCATGGCATGCATGACGACGAGTTTGGCTCCCAGTTGGTCTGCCAGCGCCTTGGCTTCGGCAATTACCTTGGTTGAAGAATCACTCAAGTCGATCGCTGCGGCGATTTTGCGAAAGTGGATGTCCTCCAGTTTTGGAGTTTCCATGTGAGCACCCGTGAGCACCGCACATTCCGCATCATGCAGCACTTTGGTTGTGACGCTGCCGAGCAGGAAGCGACGAAATGGCCCGTAGCCATGTGTCGGCAGGAGAATCCAATCGACCCCACGCTCTTTGGCGTACTCGACAATCCGTTCGCTGGGAAAGCCTTCGAGAAGCACACGCTCTACGGGCACGCCTTCCAGCTCTTTCAGACAGGTCGAGGCCAGGCGATCCATTGCCAACTTACGGCGTGTCTCCATGAGTTCCTGCAAAACCGGGCCCCCAGCTTCCAGCACGGCAGCTTCATAGTCCGGGGGAGGAACTACGTGCATGAGAATCGTCTCCAACTGCAGCCGATCCGCCAATTGCTTGACATAATGTGCCGCTGCGGCATCTCGCGGAGAAAAATCGACAGGCATCAGAACACGTTTCATGATCCTTAAGATATACCAATCGTGCATTGATGTGAGGAGACGAGTGAGAAAGTGCTGCGTGGTATGCTCAGGGTGTGTTTAAGCACAATTCACGCCTGTTTTTGCGCATTTTTGCATTGATTCCTGTCCTGGTTGTTACTCTCAAGGCCCAGCCGAAAGTGGTTCAGGTTCTGGATGAAGAATTGAATCGAAACTTCGCGGCCCTGAAGAAAACTGATCCAGCCGCTTACTTCCTTGCCTACCAGATGGTGGAGCAGGAGGCCACTTCAGTCAGTGCCACTCTCGGAGCTTTGCAGAATTCGACGTCTGGCAAAAGCAGAACTGTTGATGTGACGGTTCGGGTTGGAGACCCGAAGCTTGATAACTACCGCCAAATCCGCGGCGATCGACCGCAGTTTTCTGGTGCGATTCCAATGCCGCTCGAAGACGAACCGAATGCCCTGCGCAGACGGCTTTGGCTGGAGACTGATCGGGTGTTTCGGGCTGGGGCGCAGCGCCTGATTAACATCAAGACCAACCAGCAGGTGAAGCTGGAGAGCGATGACAAATCGGGAGACTTCTCCTCCGCTCCTCCTATCGTCAAGTACGAGGCAGTGGCTCCGCTACAGTTCGACAAGAAAGTTTGGCAGGACCGCGCGCGAAAGTGGAGCCAGTACTTTGCCGACAAGCCGGAAGTACTCGCCAGCAGTGTTGTCGTTGTGGGACAAAGAGAACTCAAGACCCTGGTCACTACCGAAGGCACGAAGCTACAGCATGGCCGACAATTTGCGCGCATTCTGATCAGTGCGAGGGGTAAGGCCAGCGACGGCATGAACCTGGCTGCCAGTGAAACCTTTGAGGCAGAGGACATGGGGCGGCTGCCCGATGAGAAGACCGTACAAAAGGCAGTGGAGAAGGTGTACCAGAAGCTCTCTGCGCTGCTCAAGGCACCGCTTGCTGAGCCCTTCACCGGCCCGGCGATCCTCTCTGGCAAATCAGCAGGCGTATTCTTCCATGAAATCTTCGGCCATCGCATTGAGGGTCATCGCCAGAAGGATGAGAGCGAAGGGCAAACCTTCACCAAGATGGTGGGGCAGAAGATTCTTCCTGAGTTTTTGACGGTGAAGATGGACCCGACCTTGCATCGCCTGGCGGGTATCGATCTCTATGGCTGGTACAACTTCGATGACGAGGGCGTGGAAGCCAAGCCGCTGAGCGTCGTAAAGGCTGGAGTGCTCGAGAACTTCCTGATGTCGCGGTCTCCGATCAATGGATTTCCTGTAAGCAATGGACATGGCCGCAAGCAGGCGGGAGCCGAGGTGGTAGCGCGGCAATCGAATCTGGTGGTGGAAAGCTCCAAGGCCGTCTCTAATGCCGAACTGCGCAAGCAGTTGATGGAGGAGATCAAGAAGCAGAATAAGCCCTATGGTTTGTTCTTCGAAGAAGTTTCCAGTGGCTTCACGATCACCAGCCGCCGAGGCCTGCAGGCCTTCAGCGTTTTCCCGGTCATGGTTTACAAGGTGTTTGCCGATGGAAGGCCCGATCAATTGATTCGTGGTGCGGATATCGTGGGCACCCCACTGACCAGCTTTTCCAAGATTGTGCAAACTTCAAACGAAACCACAGTATTCAATGGCTACTGCGGAGCGGAATCGGGTCAAGTGCCTGTATCGGCCTCTTCCCCCGCGGTGATGGTGAGCGAAATTGAAGTCTCGCTGCGAGAACGCTCGCAGGAGCGGCCCCCTTATCTGGATCGGCCTGCCTCATCGACGATCAGCGGAGGTGGCTTCTAATGCGCCGTCGCGAGTTTGCTTTTCTCCTGCCAGCGGCTGCCCTGGCGCAACGACCTGGTGTGGTGGCTGGGGACCCGATTCTGAAAGCGATGCAGGATGAGATGGGTCGTACACGCCCACTCAATGTCGTGGGCGGGCAACCGATTTACTTCGTCGAATGTACCCTCGACGATGCGCAGGCCTTCCGCGCTACTGCAAGTCTGGGTGCATTGTTCAGCTCCAGCAATTCTGCATTTCGCGTGCCTCGTGTTGGTGTGCGAATTGGTGACAAGAAGTTTGACAACACCAACTACGTCTTCTCGGAACTCTTCATGGGGACCCGTTTTGACCCCGATCAGTTTCCGCTAGACAACAATCCATCTGCCATGCGGCAAGTGTATTGGCTAGCCATTGATCGCGCCTACAAGACGGCCCTTGAGGCACTCGGGCGCAAGCGGGCTGCGCTGCGCAACATTACGCAGGCCGAAGAATTACCTGACTTCTCCGATGCAGCTCCGGTGAAAATGCTTGAGCCCATCCCCGCCTGGAGTGTCGACGAAAGCGTATGGAAGGCCCGCATCACCAAGTTGTCGAAGGTGTTTACGGCCTATCCGGAAATCTACACTTCAAGCGTGGACTTTGAGTCTTCACGGGACATCTATTACCTCGCCAACTCGGAAGGCACTGAACTCCGCTATACCGAGATGCTGCATTATGTGCGCGTTCGTGCCAATGGGCAGGCCGCAGATGGAATGCGCTTGCGGGATCATGCTTTCTTCTTCGCAAATGACATCAATAAGCTTCAGGCAGAGAGCGAAATGGAGAAGGAGGTGCGGCTTTGTGCCGACAACCTCAAGGCTCTGATTCAGGCACCGGTTGGCGAAAGCTATTCCGGCCCGGTTTTGTTTGAGGCCGAAGCCTCGGCGCAGTTGTTCTCAGACTTGATCGGTGGTCAATCGGCCGTGTTCCGCAAGCCAGTGGCCGAGCCCAGCCGACCCATGAACATTCCTTCTGGCGACATGGAAGGCCGGTTGAACTCTCGTGTGCTGCCCTCTTCGTTCACCGTTGTCGATGACCCGACACAGAAGCAATATAAGGGGCGGCAATTGATGGGGCACTATCCGGTCGACCTCGAAGGGGTCACACCAGCTCCGGTCGTTCTGGTGGATAAAGGCACCTTCAAGAATTATCTTTCGACACGTGTTCCGACCAGAGATTCGAAGGCTTCGAATGGTCATGCGCGCTTGCCCGGTTCGTTTGGTGGCTACGTAGCTTATTCGAGCAATCTCTTTGTCAAATCGGAAGAGGCGGTACCTGCCTCCGAGATGAAGACCAAGCTTGTAGATCTCATCAAGCAACGCAACAAGCCCTATGGAATGCTCATCCGCAAGCTCGATTACCCCTCCACGGCTTCGTTTGATGAGTTGCGTGGTGTGCTCAATGGTGTCAGTGGCCGACCGGCGCCGCTGCCGCTGCTCGCCTACCGCGTATATCCCGATGGCCGCGAAGAGTTGGTGCGTGGACTTCGCTTCCGCAGCCTGAATGTGCGGGCTCTTAAGGACATCGTGGCCGCTGGCAACGATGAAGTTCAATTTGACTTCCTGGGCAACGGCGCACCGTTTGCCATTGTCGGTGGTGGCAACTATGTTTTCGGTTGCAGCACCGTGGCCCCCAGCATCCTCTTTGAAGACCTTGAATTAGAGCGGCCACAGATGGAATTGCCGAAGTTGCCGGTGGTGCCGCCGCCGCCGATGACCGCTTAAGAGGACCCTTTTCGCCACTCGTGAAAATTCTCTCCAGGGCCATTTTTCGGGAAATCGCCTCCAGTGCGCTTCTGGGTGTGCTGCTGTTTACTTTCGTGCTGTTTTTGCAGCGCCTGGGTAGCGGCAAAATTTTCGAGCTGGTATTGCGCAATTCGACCGATTGGCAAACTGCGGTCTATCTGTTTTTTCTGATCGTTCCACCCACTTCACCGTTTACGATTCCGGTTGGCGTTCTGGTGGGTGTGCTGATCGGCTTGAGTCGCATGTCGGGCGACAACGAGATTACGGCACTGCGGGCCACCGGTTCTCCGGCATGGCGTGTCGTGGGCCCGGTACTTACATTTGGCTTCCTCGGCTTCCTACTGACAGCGGCTTCCACCACCTGGCTCACGCCGTGGAGCCTGCGCCTTTCCACCCGTTTGATGAATAAAGCCCTGGCCGCTCAGGTGACGGCTGAAATTCAGCCGCGGGTGTTTGAAGAAGGCTTTCCCAATACGATCCTGTACGTTGGAGATGTCATTGCCGGCCCCACCGTGAAGTGGCGCAAGATCTTCATGGCCGATCTTCGGTCAGCAGATCAGCGCAGCACCGGTGCACGAGAACGGTCTGATGAGCCGCGTATTCTCCTGGGTGAAGAAGCCCTGGCTGTCTCTGATGTGAAGAACAACCGCATTCAGCTTGCCATGAAAAATGGCAGTACCTATGAGATCGGCAAAGACCCGGCCCAGGATGCGACATCGTTTGCCCCAACCAGTGACATGGGCTTACAAGCGAAAGAGCCGAATGAGTATCGACGCTCGAACAACTTCGTGGAGATGGACACGATACCGCTCTGGAAATGGATCCAGTCGCATGCACGCAAAGAGACTGTCGATGCCCGCCTGGAATTTCACCAGCGCATCGCCCTTCCCTTTGCCTGTCTACTGCTCGCTCTCGTGGGTGTCCCTCTCGGAGTTTCACGACGAAAATCGGGCAAGAGTGCAGCCTTTGTCGTAACGGTGCTGCTTGCCTTCCTCTACTACACCACCATGATCAGCCTGCAGCAGATGGCGCGTCGCGGCGGGCTGGCTGTCGAAGTGGCTGCCTGGGGGCCCAATTTCCTTTTCATCATTCTGGCGACGGTTCTTCTGACGCGCCTGGAGCGACCGGGCGATCATGATCTTGTCGGGAACATCCAAATCCTGATTGATCGCATTTGGGTACGCTGGCGAGGCACGAAAGATCAACTCTCAAAGCGCACGGCGGCACAGGCCTTTGAGTCCGGGTTTTACCGGGTAGTGAAGGTACCAGGTGTCTCACTATTGAGCACCATCATGGACGCGTATGTGCTGCGCACCTTCCTGTTCTACTTTGTTCTGTTGCTGGTGAGCTTTGTGATGATGACGGAAGTCTTTACGTTCTTCGAACTTCTGGGTGACATCATCCGCAACAACATCGAGACCTCAAAGACGACCTCTTACCTGATCTTCCTGTCACCCCAGTTGATCTACCAGACAACGCCAGTCAGCGTTCTGGTGGGCGTTCTTGTTACCTTCGGAATCTTGAGCAAGTCGAACGAAGTGACGGCGTTCAAGGCTTGCGGCGTGAGTGTCCATCGACTTTCGATGTCGATTCTATTGATGAGCCTCGTGTTGAGCGCCAGTCTGTTTGCCTTCGATTACTACTATGTTCCTGAAGCCAATCGCAAGCAGGATGCCTTACGAAGTGAGATCAAGGGCAAGGCCCCGCAAACTTACGTCCAGCCGGATCGGAAGTTTATTTTCGGGGAAGGCTGCCGCATTTTCTATTACAAGTTTCTCGATCCGGTCCAGAAGGTGATGGTGAATCCCCGTGTGTACGAGCTGGATTGCAATACCTTCTCGATGACCAGAATGATCGCCGCCGAACGCGCGCGCTGGGAGCCGAACCTCCGCCGCTGGGTCTTCCAAAGTGGCTACAAGCGAGACTATAACGGCATACGGATGGCGAAGTACGATCCGTTTCTTGATTCCACGGCGACCTTCCCGGAATTGACGGAAACGCCGGATTACTTCCTCCAAGAGCTGATCCAGGACAAGCAGATGAACTTCCATCAGCTCTGGAACTATATTCAAACCCTGCAGCAATCCGGGCTCGATACAACGCGGCTGCAAGTGCAATATCACAAGAAGTTTGCGGTTCCACTCTTTGCCTTCATCATGGCCCTCCTGAGCGTCCCTTTTGCCTTTATGACGGGCAACCGGGGTGCCATGGCCGGGGTTGGTGTCAGCCTTGGAATTGCGATCGCCTATTGGACGGTATCCTCAGTGTTTGAACAGGTTGGCAATGTCGGACAGCTCCCGCCGGCACTGGCTGCCTGGAGCCCCGACGCACTCTTTTCACTCATCGGAGCCTGGCTTTTGGCTAGACTGCGTACTTAGACTCTTTTTTTCCTTTCAAAATTCATGGCCTCCGCCCCCACCTCCATCATCCTCACTGTCTCTGGCCTGATCGGCAGCGGCAAAACCAGCGTCTGCCGCGAGCTGTCTGCCCTCACTGGCTGGAAAGTCGTTTCTGCCGGGACGATCTTGCGCCGCATGGCCGAAGATCGCGGTCTCTCCGTCATTGAGTTAAACGAGATTGCAAAGACAGACAAATCGATCGACAAGCTCATCGACGACCACTTGATCTCCCTGCAAAGCTCCCCGGAACCGTTGATCGTTGACTCGCGTCTGGCGTGGCACTTTATTCCGAATTCTTACAAGATCCATTTGGTGGTTGATACTGCGATTGCTGCCGACCGCGTGTTTCGTGCACAGAGAAGCGACGAAACCTATGCCACTCCCGCAGATGCGTACGCGGCCAACGAGCAACGTCAGACGATTGAGAACGAACGGTTCCAGCAGTATTACGGCATCGATTGCGAAGACTGGCGCAACTATCACCTGATCCTCGACTCCAGTTCGATGATGCCCGCATCTCTTGCTGGAAAAATGCTCGAAGCTGTCAATGGCCCGGCTCCGAAGGGGAGTTGCTGGATCGCACCCGACCGGCTGCATCTGACCCCCGGCGCAACTCCGGATGGCGACCCTACGCTCGCCGTCAGCAAAGCGGAACTGCTGGTTCTACAGGGAGCAACCCTTGTGAGTGCCGCACAGCAGGCGAAGGCCCCCTTGATTGAAGCCCGCCTTGCCAGTTACGAAGGGCAGCCGGTTTAATCCTGTAGCTGCGGGTAAGCCTGCATCACGCGGTCAATTTCTTCCATTTGGCCGGGCCCAAGACCCTCAGCCGGGTCAAGGCACCACAACCCATCGAGAAGTCCTTGCCGACGCAGGACCTCATGGATGCCGGCAATGCAGCCGTGGAACTGATTTGCCACGTCGAAGACGGCGGCATTGGCATCGGTGAGTTGTGCGTTCAGTGTCAGCAATTCGGCAGGAATCGGCAGGTTCTTTTCGTGCAGATGCTGGATCTCACTCAGGATTCTGACCGCTGCTGCCGTCCAGACTGCCCACTGTCCCAGTAAGCCTCCCACCATGCGAAGGCGCACCCCCTGGAACTCATACACGGTCAGCAAGTCATTGATGATGTTGTCGTCGTTGCCCGTATAAATCGCGATCTCATGGGCCCGACCGCTTTCGGCTACAGCCCGCATGACATCGATCGTTTGGTAGCGATGAAAGGGCGCTACTTTGATTGCCACCACCTGCTCAATCTCAGCGAAGCGACGCCAAAACGAATGCGTCAATACTCTGCCGCCGACGGCTGGCTGCAAATAGAAACCGACAATCGGCAGGACCCCGGCCACCGCTTTGGCATGGGCAATCATCTCGTCTTCGCTTTGGCTTCGAAATGCTGCCAGGCTCAGTAGTCCGGCATCATACCCGAGGTCAGCGGCAGTGGCCGCCTCTGCCAAGGCTTGCTGCGTGAGACCGCACACTCCTGCAACAGCTACTCCGTGGCCGCGCACCCACTCTTCGATGCCCATGCGCAAAACGGTTTCAAACAGGCCATGCTCGCGGATGGCGAACTGTGTGGTGTGCACTCCCACTGCCACTCCGCCCGCCCCGGAGCTCTTGTAGTAGCGGGTCAGGCCGCGCTGCCGATTCTCGTCGAGGCTACGGTCTGCCTTAAGTGCCAGTGGGTGGGCTGGAATCACCATGCCCTGCATTAGCTTCGTGCGCAAACTCATTAGAACTTTCCATCCCGTGCTTCAAAATGTGTCGGCTTGCCGAGTGACCTTCCGCCGCTTTCAATCCAATGGGCGGTCCAGTCGAGGAGCTGCTTCCAGTGGACTGAGGGAGGCCCAAAGAGTTGGTGCCCGCGGGAACCATCATTCAGAAGTGCCGTCGCTGCCTCGGTACCTTCGAGCTGCAAGGGCCGGTTCCAACGTTTGGAGAATGACTCGACAATCTCACGGACACGCACAATGTCCGGCCCGGCAATGTTAAGGACGGCGGCGGGGGAACTGGCCAGCCGCAACGATTGCAGCACATAAGAATTGGCGTCTCCCTGCCAGATGAAGTTGACTGCAGGCATGGAAACATCGATCGTCTCGCCATTCCAGACTTTGAGGCCCAGGTCTGCCAATACTCCGTAACGCGGTTCGAGTGCATAATTCAATCGAAGATTCACCACACGTGCACCGTAGGCTTGCGCCCCATACTCGAAGGCCCTCTCTCTGCCCAACACCGATTGAGCATACTCGCCCACTGGCCCTACGGGTGTCTCTTCGTTTGCTCCTGCGGAGTTGGCTGGGACCAGCGGATAAATATTCCCACTCGATAGAGCAGCAATTCTCGACTGGGCAAATCGCTCTACGACACGGCCTGGAAGCAAGACGTTCATGGCCCAGGTGAGCGCTGCGTTTCCGGATGAGCCGAACTTCCTCCCAGCCAGATACAAGACATTCGGGGCGTCGGGCAGGGAATCGAGTGCGCCCGATTCCAGCAGGTCCACTTTGCAGATTTCCACGCCGCAAGCTTCGAGATTCTTCTCGACCTCTAGCTCGCTAAACCGGGAAGCCGCGATGACGCGATCTTTGGATCCCGCCAGATCCATGGCCCGCCGAACCCGCATCGCAAGACTCGGCCCCATTTTGCCGCCCGCCCCCAAGATCAGAACATCTCCAGGATGGGCGCGGATTGCCTCAACATCGGCCTCAGTGGGCCTTGATAGGAATTCCTCCAGTTCAGTCTCGTCGCGAAAGCCTTGCATGATTTCTAGCCTAACGGATCCTTCTGCAGCAACTGACTGCCCACCCCATATTCGAATCCTGCAATGCCAAGACAGCTTTGATCGAGAGGGTCGAGCGAAGGCCCCAACCCCATGCGGAGCAAGCTGCGGCTGGGCTGTAGCCCGATGCTCTGCGCCAGTTGGCTGGCATAGGGATGGTCGGGAAACAAATCCCAGGCTAGCGACCAATGCAGCGGTAATCGCGCCAGCATCGACTGCGCTGCCGCGATATGGCTGGCCTCGAAAGGACCCAGATAGTTTGCTTGCGCCCCAAGCCGCAAGAAGCAAACAGATTGGGCCGCACCGAAGAAGCTTCCATCCAGGGCAAGGGCCCGACAGAATTCGTTCGCTGTGGCAGGCAGTGGATCTGATGGGGGAGTGACCATGGTTTCGCCGGAGCGCACCCAGCGCTCCAGTTGTCCTTGCTCACGGAAGCCAAACTTCCGATACAGCGGGGCACCCATCGCGGTTGCATCGAGGCCAATGCGTTGATAGCCGCGTGCGCGGAGCTCCTCGATCAGCAAGCCAACCAGTTGTCCTGCAAGCCCGCGACCACGAAACTCAGGAAGCGTCAAGACCATCCCAATCCAGGCCAGGTCCTCTTGAATGGCAAAGCCCGTGGCGGATGCTGCCAGTTGTCCATCCACCTCGATTCCCCAACAAAGACCTGGGCTGAGACGGAGCATTCGGCGCCAGTCTGCTTCTGTTTGGTTCCAGCCTGCTGCAACGCTGAGGCGCAGTAATGCGTCGATAGGAAACAGATGCAGCTCACGCGGTGTCAAAATCGTCACAGGGTAATTATGCGCCAAACTGTAAGTCTTCTTTCGATCGCTCTGCTGGTTCAAGGGCTGCCTGCTGCGGAACTTCCCGTTCGCAAGGTGATTCTGTACAAGCACGGGATTGGCTATTTTGAGCGGGGCGGGGAAATCCCGGCTGGGCAATCGGCTCGCCTGGATTTCAAGGCGAACGAGATGAACGATGTGTTGAAGTCCCTCACCATCAATGACCTGACGGGAAACTCCGTGGCTGGCGTTCGCTATGACTCCAGCATGCCGCTGAACTCGAAGCTCGCTGAGTTCCCATTCAAACTCGGAGAACGGGCATCGATCACTGACTTTCTCGATCAGTTAAAGGGAGCTAAGATTGAACTGAAGACAGGGGCCACTTCAGTGACGGGTCAGATTGTAGGGGCCCGTGTTGCCCAAAGCCGGGACCGTGCACAGACCAGCACCGATGTGTTGAGCCTGCTGACCAGTTCGGGAGACTTGGCCACCTATGACCTGGGCTCTGTTACCTCGATGCGCTTGAGCGATCCGGAACTGCAGCTTCAACTCAGCGACTACCTGCGTAGCCTGAACGTTAGTCGCAGCCGGGAACAAAAGAGCGTTTACGTGGATTCGGCCAAAGATGCCTCAAGAAAGCTCAACGTGGCCTACACGATTCCGATGCCGATCTGGAAGTCCAGCTATCGTCTTGTGCTCGATTCTGGTGCGGCGAAAAAGCCCATGCTCGAAGGCTGGGCCATCATCGATAACACCACCAGCGAGGACTGGACCAAGGTGGACCTCAGCGTCATCTCCGGTCGCCCGATCAGCTTCATCTCAAAACTCTACGAACCCAAGTTTCTCAATCGGCAAGTGGCGGAGCTCGAAGACCAGCAAGCACTGGCACCGACTGTTTATGCAGCGTCGGCAGGCCTTGCCGCTGCTCCCCCTGCAGAGAAACGAATGCTAGGGGCCGGACGCAACGCGGCAAGGATGGAAATGGCTGAATCGCTCGCTGTCACTGCCGACGTTTCGACGCTGAGCGTCAACACTGCGGCGCGTGAGGCCGGTGAATTGTTTGAGTATAAGTTTGGCCAACCCGTTACGGTGAAACGGAATGAGTCTGCAATGCTGCCCTTCGTGCAGCAGGAGATCAACGCCCGCAAGCTCCTGATTTACAGCGAACGCTCCTCCTCACAAAATCCACTGAATTCTGCGGAGCTTACGAACTCGACGGGGAAGACTCTCGATGGTGGTCCGCTGAGTGTCTATGATGGCGGGGTCTATGCCGGGGAAGCTTTGATCAATACCTTCAAGCCGGGCGACAAGAGGCTACTGAGCTATGCCAGCGATCTGGGAACACGCGTGATAGAAGATGCCAATGAAGCTCCTGCTGTGTTGCGCACGATCAAGGCGAGTGGTGGTGTAGTGACGACAGAATTGACGAGCGAGACGACCAAGACCTACAAAATCACCAACGTGGACCGGAAGCCCAAAACCCTCATTCTGGAGCACGGCATTCGCTATGACCATAAACTGCAAACGCTGAAGCCCTCTGAGCAAACGCAAACTCACTATCGCTTTGAAGTGAAATTGACTGGCGAGCCAACCCAGAATTTTGTGGTCAAGGAGGAGCGCCAGTACACCGAACAGTTCGGCATCGCCGACTCGAGCGAAGATCAGATTGGCATGTGGGTTTCTTCCAATCGTTTGAGTGCGGAGGCGCGGCAAACCCTGGCCGCTATTGGTTCTTTGCGGCGCCAGATCAACGAATCTGGCGTCCTGATCAAAAATCTCAACCAGCAATCCACCGAAGCCATTGCCGATCAGGAGCGCTTGCGGCGCAACATCTCAAGCCTGAACTCAGTGTCCGGGCAGCAAGAGCGCGTGCAGAAGTATGCCGCCGATCTTGCCAATCTGGATGGCCGCATCGTGACGTTGCGCGACCAGATTGCTGCCGAAAACAAAAAGCGCGAAGGCCTCAATCAGCAACTGGCCCTCCGCATCGAAAACGCTAAATTCTAGTCAATCGTGAGACTCTGAAGGATGTGAGGACGCAGCATCCAGCTTGATCTCTGAACCGCATCTGGCCTTCGACTGGCAAGGGGAAGTGCCCACAGTGGCGAATGAATCGGCTGTCTTTCTGATTCACTTGCGGCAAGGCCAACCTTACATGGCGCGCACGACGATGCTCCGCAGGCGGCTGAGCAGGCTGCTTGCACCCAAAACGGGTAGCCGCTTGCTCGATCTCAGCGCGATTGCCACGCGGGTCGAAATCTGGTGGACGCCGTCGCGCCTTGAGCAGGCGCTCACCTTCTACGGGCTGGCCAAGCTTCATTTTCCGGATACATACCGCAAGATCGTGCGGCTGCCCTCGCCTTCGTACCTCAAGGTGCTTCTCAATAATCCGTTTCCACGCACGATGGTGACTTCGCGGCTGAGCGGTCGGGAAAGCCTCTTCTTTGGCCCCTTTCGCAATCGGGCAGAGGCCGAACGATGGGAGGGCGAGACGCTGGATTTCTTCCAGATCCGGCGTTGCGAAGAAGAGCTGGTGCCTAATCCCGAGCATCCCGGCTGCATCTACGGCGAGATGAACCAATGCCTGCGGCCCTGTCAGGATGTGGTTGGGGTTACGGAGTACGGTTCGGAGGTCAAGCGTCTGACAAGCTTTATCGAAAGTCAGGGCAAGACGCTGATTGAGGCCATTGCACACGCCCGAGACAGAGCCAGCGATCAAATGGAATTTGAAGAAGCAATGCGGCAGCACAAGCGCCATGAGAAGGTGGAAGCGCTGCTGCGCCTGGTGAGCGAGATCACGACCGACATTCGTCATGCCAACGGGGTCAGCGCCCTTCGTTCTGGCTCGGGCGTCGCGCTCTACTTTCTTCTTGATGGTGTTTGGCAAGCTCCGATCGAACTCGACATGAAGATGCAGGCAGGAGAATCGATGGATCGGCGTTTGCGCCAACTGGTAGAAACGTTGCCTGTTCCGCGGCCGACACTGCGCGAGCGGGAAGAGCACCTGGCAATCCTCTCCCGGTGGTTCTTCTCTTCGTGGCGAGATTCGGAGTGGCTCCCTTTTGCCAGCCGCGCTGAGATCCCGTACCGAAAACTGGTGCGCCTGATTTCCCGGGCTATGAATCCGGCACCAACTCATGCGACGATGGGCGTTAATGAAGCTCCGGATCCCGCTTAGTCTTTTCCTCTCGCTTGCCCTGCTCGGCCAGGAAGTGTCCCAATCTGGTTTGCGTCTTGAAGCAGACCGGGCAATGATTTCGCAGCCTGAGCGCGCACCGAAAGCCATGGTGACGTCCTGCAATGAGTATGCAACGCAGGCTGGAATTGAAGTTCTCAAAAAGGGTGGGAATGCTGTCGATGCTGCCATTGCAGTGGCCTTCGCCCTGGCAGTGGTTCACCCCGAGGCGGGCAATCTGGGCGGTGGAGGGTACTTGCTGGTTCGTATGGCCGATGGACGCGCCAAACTGATTGACTATGGCGCTCGTGCCCCCATGGCATCAAAGCAAGGTGTCTTTGCGAATGCCAAAGAGGCGGCCACCGGCTACAAGAGCATGCCCGTCCCGGGTACACCGGACGGGATGGCGCTGGCTCATCAACTTTTCGGCAAGCTGCCCTGGAAGACGGTTCTGGAACCCTCCCGCCGACTGGCCAAAGACGGCTTTGCTGCGTCGCAGCGGATGGAATTGATCCTCAAGCTGCAAGTCCCCGTGATGAAGCCCTTTGCGGATTCAGCCAAAATCTTTCTTCATGGCTCAGATCAGCCGCTCAAGCAGGGGGAATTGGTAAAGCAGCCGGAACTGGCTGCCACGATTGCTCGCATGCAAAAGTCGGGTGGGCGTGAGTTCTATGAAGGCGAGACGGCTCGCCGCCTGGTTGCCGACATTCAGGCTAGCGGTGGAATCATTACCGCGGCAGACCTCAAAGACTATAAGGCGATTGCGCGTGAGCCACTCGAAACCAGCTACCGTGGCTACCCTATTCTCACCAGCGCGCCGAGTTCCAGCGGTGGCATGGCCATTGTGGAGATGCTCAACATCATTGAGAACTTCCCAATGCCGCTTGGCATGGAGGGCAGTGCGCAACACCGCCACATTCACGTTGAGGCTATGAAGCGCGCCTTTCGGGATCGGCTACTTTATGCCGGAGACCCCAGCTACAAAGAGATCCCCGTTGCGAAGCTGACCAGCAAGGACTATGCCAAAACGCTGGCTGCCTCCATCTCGCCCGAGAAAGCCACCCCTTCTGCCGATCTTGGACAACTGCCCTCTGATGTCGAAGCGCTCATCGGGGAGAGCTCTGACACCACGCATTTCAGCATTGTGGATGGGGAAGGGAACATCATCACCAACACCTACACGCTCAGTGGCTTCTACGGCAGCCAGGTGGTAGTGAAGGGTACCGGCGTCCTGATGGGCAATATCTACGGTGCCTTCTCGAATTCCGGCAGGAAAGTGCTTCCTGCCGGTCATCGCCCGCCCAGCACCATGACCCCCACCATCGTTCTCACCAAGGACAAGAAGCCCTGGTTCGCCCTGGGGAGCCCCGGTGGTTCTACCATCCCGAACACGCTCGTCGAGGTGATCACGAACGTTCTGGACTTCCGCATGAGCTTGCGTGACGCCATCGAGTATCCACGCATTCACCATCAGTATCTGCCGGATCGCGTAGAGGCCGAACCGGGTGCGATCCCCTATGAGGTATCCCAAAAGCTGAAATCTTACGGGCAGATCCTCAGCAACCGCTACCGCAGCCAGGGCGACGTTCACGCCGTCATGATTGAAGAGAAAACCGGATGGCGTCTTGGCTGGAGCGACGGTCGTCGCGGCGGCAAGGTACTCGGTTACTAGAACGGAAGATCGTCGTCAGCGCTCTTGTTGCCCGACCCGTCCAGTTGGTCGTTGAAGTAGATGTTCACATCTTCGCCGCGGGACTTTCGCGTCACCTGTAATTCCACGCCGATCAAATCATGCAGGTGGTATTTCAGGTCAGAGAACTTTTCGAGTTCCAGGCCGCAGGTTTCCAGCTCTTCCATCACATACTGACGAGTCTTTTCGGTGATGGCTCGCCGCTTCCACATCAACTGATTGGCATGCGTAGGCCCAAGGACACGGAGCGTGTATTTCAAAACCGGGTTGCCGCTGCTCGGCGACTTATAGAGCTCTACGTCTTCGATGCGAACGTCGTAGCGCCCATCCGGGATTTCTTGAAATTGGGTTCGAGGCTTTGTTTCAGTTTGAACCGCTTGGTCAAAACGGCTCAGGTCGATATCCACATCGGTACTGCGAATTGAAGTATTCATAAAGAATCTCTGTCTCCTGCATTGCTGTATTGCAATCCCCATGCCAAACTTCTCTGCTTCAAGCCGGGAACTCTAATGAGACAGCGGGTGTCTGATCGGGCAGGAGGTATTCACCATGTTCGAAAACACTTTGTTAGACCAGCAAGATCCGCGTGGGGCACTCAGCTTTTCTGGTTCGCTGCTGCTGCAATGCGCTTTGCTCTCGGGTGCTCTTGGTCTGGGGCTCCTGTTGCCTGTCGCTTTGCCGGAAGTGCCAGAAATTCACGTGCCACCGCCCGCGCCTCGCTTCCGTGATGCGATGCGCATTCTCTCCACCACCATAGAGCGCAGTGTTGCCGCCACCCCAGTGCGGCCTCGCTTCACTTACACGCCGCCAAGCGTCAATGCATCTCCGTCGCCATTGAGTTCGAAAAGTATGGAAGACATGTTGGTCGGCTTGCCGACCATCGAAGGATCCCCGCGCGATTATGTGGATGGCGTCGTCGGTGGATTCGACTTCTCCAAAGCTGCTCCGCCTCCCGCTGCCAGGCCCAAGCCAGTGGAAGCACCCAAGCCCGAGTCCGCGGCACGGCTCACGGTTGGAGGCAATGTGCTCGCCTCGAAGTTGATTTTCAAAGTGCAACCCGTCTACCCCGAGCTCGCCCGACGGGCGCGGATCGAAGGCGTTGTGCAACTCCATGGAGTGATCTCACGCGATGGACAGATCTCGCAGTTGCGGGTCTTGAGCGGCCATCCTCTCCTGGTGAAGGCAGCCTTTGATGCGGTCAGCCAGTGGCGCTACAGCCCCACCTTGCTGAATCAGGTAGCGGTTGAAGTAGAGGCCCCGATTGAAGTTCGCTTCACTCTGGGGCGCTAAGAGGGTCCGGTCGATCAATGGCTCGCGCCACCAGCACCGAAATCAACGCAATCGCCAGCAATCCAAGAGCAAAAGGGAGAGTGTGCTGCTTAATCCAAACCGAAGCATTCTCTCCCATCTCTTGTCCCAGCCAGGCCAGAAAGAAGTACCTGGGAATGCGCGCCGCCAACACGATTGCAGCAAACTGAAGCGGGCGAATTCCAAACGCTCCGGCACAGGCCACAAACGCCTTCATCGGCATCGGGATCACGGAGATGCAAGGTACAAATACAGTGACCAGGCCGTAGCGTGCAAACCAATTCCGGAACCTGCGTCCTCGCGGGCCATCAGCAATCTTTTCAAGGTAGCGTTGCCCACCGCGTCGTGCCAGCCAGAACAGGACCATCGATCCGATCAGCGATCCCAATGTTGCCAACCCCGCGCAAAGATAACCCAGAGAGGGCGCGCGGTTTGCTACCACCACCAGCAAAGCGTCTACCCCACCCGGCAATGGAATCCCCGCAGAATCCAGCAAAGCCAGAAAGAAAACTCCCACTGGACCCATCGCGACCAGCTTTGCAAAAAAGCCCTTCATATTCTTCTACCGTCCCAACCTACGCAGCATCTCTGCCTCATCAATGACTTCAACCCCAAGTTCCTTCGCTTTCTCCAGCTTCGAGCCGGCGTCTTCACCGGCAACGACAACGCTTGTTTTTTTCGATACACTCCCTGCCACTTTGGCTCCAGCCGCCTCGAGCAGTTCTTTCGCTTCTTCACGCTTCAGAGTTGGAAACGTGCCAGTCAACACAAAGGTGAGACCCGCCATGGGACCCAGCACTTTGCCGCGCACTTCCTGCTCAAAAATCAGCCCTGCCTGTTTCAGGCGACCCAATAACTCCAGGTTGCGCTCATCATCAAAATAGAGCCGAATCGCCGTAGCGACCTTGGGGCCCACCTCTTCGGCAACTTGAAGTTGATCAAGCGGTAGCTTCGCAATCTTTTCCAGATCCCCAAAGGTATCGGCCAGGATTTGCGCTGTACGCTCTCCGACAAAGCTGATGCCAAGTCCGCTGATGACCCGCGCCAGAGGCCGTCGCTTCGATGCCTCCAGGTTCTGGATGATCTTCTCGGCACTCTTTTTACCCATGCGCTCCAGGGCTTCCAGTTGGTCCTGCTTGAGCTCATAGAGGTCGGCGACATTCTTGACCAACCCCTGGTCTACCAGTTGGCCCACCAGCACTTCGCCCATCCCGTCAATATCCATCACGCTGCGGGAGGCAAAGTGTTCGATACTTTGTTTGAGTCGGGCTGGGCAGTTCACGTTCAGGCAGCGTACTGCTACCTCGCCCTCCAGCTTCACCAGCCTGCTTTCGCAGATTGGACAATGCTCTGGCATCACAAAGGGCTTGCCGTCAACAGCCGGTGCGGTGACGCAAACCACTTTGGGGATCACATCGCCAGATCTCTCCACGCGAACCTGATCTCCAATCTTGAGTCCCAGCCGAGCAATTTCCTCTTCGTTGTGCAGTGTGGCCCGGCTTACCTTGACGCCGCCCACTTCTACTTCGCGCAATTCTGCGACTGGCGTCAGCGCCCCGGTGCGGCCCACCTGCACGATGATGTTCTCGACCACGGTCTCGGCTTCTCGCGCCGCATATTTATAAGCAATCGCCCAGCGCGGAGCCCGGGCGGTGTAGCCCAGCTTCTTTTGCTGTGTGATCGAATCGACCTTGGCCACCACGCCATCGATCTCATAGGGCAGGCTTTCACGGCGCTGCTCAAATTCATTGCAGAAAGCAAGCAGTTCTTCCACGTTCGAACACAGCCGCCGCATAGGGTTTACTTTGAAGCCCAGTGCACTGAGCCGGTCCAGGCTCTCCCAATGACTCTCGTGCGCTGGCTGCCCGTCTACGAGGAAGAAGTAAGCCATGTACTCCAGTTGCCGCTCGGCTGTAATTGTGGGGTCAAGCACACGCAGGGAACCAGCGGCAGAGTTACGTGGGTTGGCGTAAAGTGACAGCCCAGCCAGCGCTCTTTGCTCATTGAGCGCTTCAAAGGCACGTCGCCCCATAATCGCCTCGCCTCTGGTTTCAAACGCAGACGTCTGGGTGACGCGCAGGGGCAAGCTTCGGATTGTGCGGGCATTCTCGGTCACTTCTTCGCCCACGCTTCCATCACCCCTCGTGATGGCGTAGTTGAGTTGGCCCACATCGTAATGCACGGCGAGGGAAAGGCCATCCAGCTTCAGCTCGGCAACGTAGCGATATTCTTCCTCGCCCAACAACTCTTTCACCCGCCGGTCAAAGTCTCTTAGCTCGCCTTCATTCAACGCATTGTCGAGACTGAGCATGGGCGCGGAATGATAGCGCTTCACAAAGCCTTCCCTGGGCTTGCCTCCTACGCGCTGGGTAGGGGAGTCCGGGCTGACCCATTGTGGGTGAGCCATCTCCAATTCTTTAAGCTCCCGCAGCAGCGCATCATACTGGCCGTCTGTGATCTCGGGATGATCCAGAACATAGTATTGATGTTCGTGGTGTTGGATGAGTTCGCGCAATTCCTGGATGCGCTGTTCGATGGGGGACGCGGCTGGGGCCATGAGAAGGCTAAACTATAAGTTTAGCGACCTCTCTTGACTCATTCATTAATTTATAACCCTGTTGCTGGAAAAATTCAGCGCAATCCGAAGTTGATTCCCTCAGTGCTGGCCACGTTGCAGGCCGCCTACCCAACAATCCAACTCCTCCCCACAACAGGTCCAGACACTGCGGGTCAGCTGGCAAGAGACTGCGTCGCACAGGGTGCTGAGGTCGTTTTTGTTGCCGGAGGTGATGGAACCATCAATGAGGTGGTCAATGGCCTGGCTGGCTCAAATACAGCGCTCGGTGTGCTTCCCGGCGGCACAGCCAATTGCCTGGCTGTCGAGTTAGGCATTGGAACCAACATCATGCGAGCGGCCGCCGAGAGCGGCAATTGGCAGCCCCAGCGAATTCCATTGGGGCTCTGCAAGCCAGCCGATTCCCCGTCCCGCTACTTTATTGCCATGGCCGGTGCTGGTGTCGATGCCCAAATTGTTCGGGATGTAGATCCCGGTATCAAGAAGAAGTTGGGGAAAGTTGCTTATTGGCTTGCCGGCTTTACGGCCAGCTTTCGCGTCTTGCCGGAACTCCGCGTGCAGTCAACTCACGGGGAATCTACCGTCTCTTTCGCCTTGGCAAGCCGGGTGAAAAATTATGGCGGAGATTTAGAGATTGCCAAGTCCATCCGACTGCAGGACCCTTACTTTGAGATTGTTCTTTTTGAGGGGCGCTTTGCGGTTCGCTATCTAAAGTATCTGGCTGGCGTATTAATCAACCAGCATCGTGGCATGAGCGGTGTCCATGTGCATCGCCTGGACCGCCTGCAACTCAGCGCCGTCAATGGCAAGCCAATCTACCTGCAACTGGACGGGGAAGGCTTCGGCCAACTCCCAGCGGAACTTCAGATTGTGCCAGACGCTCTGAGCTTACTGATGCCTGCCAGGGGTTAGTGCATGGATCCAGTTACGCACACTGCCGTTGGATTTGCCATCGCCCAAACGGGAGCCAAGCGTCTCACGCCCAACTGGGCCTGGGTCATGTTTTTTGCCGCCAGTGCACCAGACGTCGACGGCATCTTCTTCTTGCCAGGCAATGTCAACATTCTCGACGGTCACAGACACTTTACGCATTCCATTTTTTTTGCACCCTTGATGGCTCTGGCCACGGTCATCGGGGTAAAGTATGTGCTCAGAAGAGAGATTCACTTTCGTGGGGCCTTTTTGCTTGCTCTCCTTGGGGTTCTGGCACACGATGCAGTAGACCTGCTCACCTTCCGTGGTACCCGGATTTTGCTGCCATTCTCTGACGAGTTTTACGCAGTCCAGATTCAGTCTTTTTTCGATCCCGTTCTTTACCTGCTTCTCGCCTTGGCCTTCGCCATCCCTTTCCTGTCGAATCTGGTCAGTGGCGAAATCGGGGGGCGGCGTAGTTCTGGTGCCATCACCGCCTCGATCATTCTGGTGCTCTGCCTAGGCTGGTTTGGTATCCGCTACAGTTTTCGCGAGCAGGCATTGAGTGAACTTTCTTCCCGCATCTACAACGGAGTTGCCCCTCGTCGCATCGATGTTCTGCCTTCTTTTCACCCGCTGAAGTTCACAGGCTTCGTTGCTGGGGATTCGTTTCAGAAGATCATTCCTGTCAACTTGCTCGAATTCTTTGATCCCGAAGATGGGCAAACCCTGTTTGATGAAGTGCCGAGCGTTGAGGCCGGGAAAGCCCTTCGCATTGCGTCCACCACCCATTCGGCTCAGGTCTTTCTCGCCTGGGCGCGGTGGCCGCGGCCAAGCGTGACTCGCTATGACGGCGCAACCCGCTGGGTGGTTGTCTTTGAAGACCTGGTAGCAGACGTAAACAAGACTCGTCCCCGGGTGGTGATTCGCCTGGATGAGCGACTCGCGATACAGTCGGAGGTGTATGAGCGTTCGAAAGGTTCAACTGGCTTTTGATGGGGCGGTGGTGGCAGAGGTTCCTGAAACTCAGGTTTCAGAGCTGCCAGCCATCTTCACCAGAGCAGAGGCGGCAGCACAAGTCATGGCACGGCTCACGCGAAATGAGCGAGCCACCATTTTGTTTCGGGCCAGTCAGAAAATGCTGGAGGCCAAGCCCGACTTGGCCCGCACGATTGCCCTCGAAAGTGGCAAGCCGATTCGTGAAGCCCGCACTGAGGTGGATCGCGCTGCCTCCACGCTCTGGTGCAGTGCTGAAGAAGCCCACCGATTGGCCGGTGAGGAGGTCCCGATGGATGCGGCCGCCAACGGCAAAGGCCGAGTTGCCTACACCATGCGTAAACCGATGGGCGTGGTTGCCGCGATTACTCCGTTCAACTTCCCCTTGAACCTCAGCATGCATAAAGTTGGCCCGGCGATCGCGGCGGGTAACGCAATTCTCCATAAGCCCGCTTCGGCAACACCGCTCTCGGCCCTCCATGCCGCCAGCATCTTCGCGGCAGCAGGCTTGCCTCCCGATGCGCTTCAGGTGTTGGTGGGTTCGGGCTCCGCGATTGGTGACCCCCTGGTCAGTGCTCCTACTACGCGGATGGTCAGCTTTACGGGTAGCGCTGAAGTGGGTCTGGGGCTGCAAGCTAAGGCAGGCATGAAACGCGTCACCCTGGAGTTAGGCAACAACAGCGCGGTACTGGTCTTCGCCGATGCCGATCTCGATCTGGCCATCTCTGCCTGCGTTGCCGGTGCATTTGCCAATTCCGGTCAAACCTGCATTAGCGTCCAGCGAATTCTTGTGGAGCGTAGCATTGAAGATCAGTTCCGCGATCGGTTTGTAGATCTGACTCGCAAGCTCAAAATTGCCAACCCGCTGGAAGAAGATTGCGACATCTCCAGTCTGATCTCTGAAACCGAGGCGCAGCGAGTGCAAGGCTGGATCGGCGAGGCCGTCCGCGAAGGTGCCTTACTGCTTTCTGGCGGGGGCCGCAATCTGGCCACCCTGCAGCCAACGGTGTTGGCAAACGTGAATCGGTCGAGCAAGCTCTATACCCACGAAGCCTTCGGCCCCGTGGTCGGCATCAATTCCTTCGACACCGTAGACGAGGCGATTCTCCAAGCAAACCAATCGAGCTATGGTCTGCAGGCTGGTGTCTTCACAAACAACCTGCGTACCGCCTGGCGTTGCGCGAACGAACTGGAAACCGGAGGAGTCATGATCAACGATGCCTCCACGTTTCGTGTCGATTCCATGCCCTACGGGGGCTGGAAGCAAAGCGGGATCGGCAAGGAAGGCCCACGCTATTCGATCGAAGAGATGAGTCAGACCAAGCTCGTTTCCTGGCGGCTGGAATAGGATTCGTCCCCGATCAAGCTATGGCTCCGATTCTGCGTCTTGGTCTTTACGGTGGTACTTTTGATCCCATCCACAACGCTCATCTGGCTGTGGCCAGAGCTGCCATTGACCACTTCTCACTCGATCAGTTGTTACTCATCCCCAATCGCCTGCCGCCGCACAAGCAATCGGCAACCGGGGCCAGCTTTGCGCACCGTCTTGCCATGGTGAGATTGGCCTGCGAACAAGAAGCGAAAGTAGATGCCTGCGACATCGAAAATCGCGAAGGCAAGAGTTACACAATCCAAACGCTCGAGCGTTTACGTATTCAATACGGTGACGCAACTCAGTTTTACTTCCTTATCGGTGCCGACGCTTTTTCTGAAGTCCTCACCTGGTATCGAGTCGGCGAGGTCTTCTCGATGACTGATTTCATTGTGGCCGCAAGGCCTGGCTTTGAGTATCAGGTGCCTCCCGGTGCCCGAGTGCATCGGCTCGACACGCTGGCCTTTGATCAGAGTTCAACCCAGATTCGTGCGCAGCTTGCCAGTGGGGTTGAGCCCACAGGGCTTTGTCCTGCTGTGAAAGAATACATTTTGCTACAAGGTCTGTATCAGTTCCGAAGCGCAGGGGATTTGGCGTGATCTGGCATTTCCTGATTCTCTTTGCCGACATCCTCACTGGCAACGATCAGGAACTGGTCGAGCGCCTGCGTCGTCGCGACCCTGATGCGATGTCTGACTTATACGATCGCTACTCCCGCGTTGTTTACTCGGTGATCCTGCGGATTGTCAAAAACGCTGCAGTGGCCGAAGAGCTAACGCAAGAAGCCTTCTTGCGCGCCTGGAACCGCGCCTCCGACTTTGATGCTGCTCGTGGTCGTCTTGGCTCCTGGCTCCTCACCATTGCCCGCAATCGTGCCATCGACTTTTTACGGTCCACCGCCGGACAGCAGCAAGCCAATACTTTTGAGCTGGTCTCATCCGAACGCCTCACCTTATTCGTCAATACAGAAGACAGGATGCTCGATCAGGAACAAGCCCGCAGAATTCGCTCCGCTTTCTCGCAATTGAGCGAGAATCAGCGGCAGGTTCTCGAGTTGGCCTATTTTGAAGGGCTGTCACAATCGGAGATGGCTGAAAGGTTGGGTCAGCCCCTCGGCACGATCAAGACCTGGGTGAGAACGGCCCTGGTTTCATTGAGAGAGAGCTTCCATGTCGCTTGACAACCTCGATCCGCAAGATCGCGATCTCCTCTACGAGCTGTTTTCACTCGGCCTGCTCGAACCCGAGCAAATGGCTGAAGTGCGCGCACGCCTTGAAGCCGGCGACCCTGCAACCGTGGAGGGCTTGCGCAAGGCAACACAACTTACCAGCTCTTTGGCCTACGTGGCCCCTGAGGTCAAACCTCCCGCTCCCTTGCGAAGGAGACTGCTGCTCGCCTCTGGCGTGAAGGAGCAAGGTCGAAGCTGGGGCTGGATCTTGGGTCTGGGCGCAGTCTGCGCTGCATTGCTGGCTATCACATTCAACATCCGGCAGGACGTTGCGGTGAGAGAAACCCAGATCGCAGATTTGAGAAGGCAATTGGCCTCGAGCGAGCAATTGGTTGCTCAAGCCAAAGATCTATACGACTTCCTGCGGCAGCCCTCCACGATCAACGTCAAGTTTGGGGATGGCCAACCAGCCCCACCGCGAGGCCAGGTCTTTATCAATCGGGATCGGGGCGTCCTGCTCTTTGCTGGAAACCTGCCGAACATGCCGGCGGGAAAGATCTTTGAGATGTGGTTCGTTCCCAAAGCAGGCGGGGCCCCCATTCCTGCCGGACTCTTCCGGGCAGAAGCCGGTCAGGGTGTTCACTTTCGCCCTGGCGCTGTAGACCCCTCATCGATTGCGGCCATTGCGGTAACCCTTGAGCCGGAGGCAGGGTCCACATCCCCCACGCTCCCGATTCTCTTGGCGGCGCCACTGCCTGCGGAATAGCTTGCATTGTTTCCACGATCTAGACGATAAAGTAGAGTGGTGGAATCCTGATGCGGCATTGCCTGCCGATTTGGTTATTCATACTCGTTAGCTCCAATCTGTGCACGTTGCTTGCACAACACTACAAGTTCGAGGAATTCCGACAGGAAAACGGACTTGGCAACATGGCGGCCACCGCTATGATGCAGGACCGTGACAATTTTCTTTGGATCGGCACTCAGAATGGCCTGTTTCGCTACGACGGCACAGAGTTTGTCGCCTTCGGCATAAGCCAGGGGCTTCCCGGTTCTTTCGTTCTTTCCATCGCACAAGCACCGGACGGGACGATCTGGGTCAATACTCATCTTGGAATTGCCCGGTTCTATCAGGGGCGATTCCTCGCCGAGCATACCTATTCCAAATCTGCAGATAGTGCCGGTATGGGATTGGCGATCAATTCCGAAGGAGACATTTTCGCTGCGACTCCAAGTGGGATTGTTCTGGGTCGCAAGACGGGCCGCTCCTTTACCTATGTATTCAGGCTGATCTTCCTTCCTCAGTCCCTGGCGCCGAAAGCTCTCTTTCAAATCGCGATTGACTCAAGGCAGAATGCCTGGTTCGGATGTGGGGCTGGCCTGTGCGAGCTATCTCCCCAGGGGCTTCTGAAAGTGCACCAGCACGATCTTGCGATTCCCCCAGACAACTGGGATGGCATCCTGATTGATCGTGCCAATACGGTCTGGCTGCGGTCAAAGGAGCGCTTCCTTTCCAAACCTGCGTCTGCCAGTCATTTTCGATCGATCCCGCAGGCACCAATTGCCACAGACTTATCTCTCCTCATACCAGGGCAATCAGGGGCAGCTGTTTCTTCCTACTCAGGATTCTCTTCACATCTACTTGCCCTCACGCGGAACATGGCGAAAGGTTGGCCCCGAAAATGGGCTCCGTGCCGAGACTCTCACCGCAGTACTGCAAGATCGCGAAGACAATATCTGGCTGACCTTTCTCGGAGATGGTCTGATGCGCTGGATTGGCCATGACGACTGGGAGACATGGACCAAACAGGAGGGCCTGCATAGCAATACGGTTTGGTCGATCCTACGTGACCATAGCGGCACACTCTGGGCGGCTGGGGATGGAGGCGTAAATTACTTTGATTCGCTCCGTCGTCGTTGGCTTCCACTCATGGGGAGTGAAGCAAAGCGGATTGGTAGGGTCATGAGTTTGTCAGCGGCTTCTCATGGTGACTTGTGGGCTGCCTCCCAGTCTCAGGGGCTCGTTCGGATTGATACAAGGTCCCGAACCGCGCAAATTCTTGGCTTTCCCCTGCAAGCGAGAATCAGGCAAATGTACTGGGTCTTGCAGGATCGCCAGGCAAATCTGTGGTTTGGCACCACCAGTGGCTTATTCAAGGCCAACCACTCGACACCAACGGTATGGTCTCCAGTTGGAGCGGCCAGCGGCGAAGAACCCGAGACCATCTATACCATCACCCAGGACGCACGCGGTCGCATCTGGGCCGCCGGCAATGCGGGGGTACTTCTGGTCGAGGGCGACAAAGTCAGTCGCATCGACGCTCGTTCCGGCTTGCTGTCAAACAGCGCCTGGTTCGCCCGCGAAATTGACCGCGATGAGGTAAATGTTGGCTATTTCGAGAGTATCGGCTTCACCAGAATCAATCTGGCCCAGGCCCCTTCTGCCTGGCGGCACGAATCCCCGCAACCGGATGTGGCTGGATACATGGCCTACTTCGTCGGCAAAGATCGCAGCGGCCTTCGCTGGGTCGGAACAGACAAAGGCGTTTTTGTCTCAGGTGCCTGGCGAACCCTTCACCTGACCGATCAGGATGGCTTGCCCTGGAACGATTGCAACTCCAACGCTTTCTTTGCAGATACTGACAGCTCGGTCTGGATTGGAACCACGCGTGGCCTGGCTCATGGGCGGGTTTCCAATCCGATTCCGCTCCCCCATCCCCAACTGCGAATCACCGCAGTCCATGCCAACAGCAGGCTGGTCACAGATCTGTCAAAACTGCTGTTGCCTGCTAAGCCGAACTCTCTCGAAGTCTCAGTCGCACCCTTAAGCTATCGCTTTGGAAACCGTATCGACTACCAATTTCGCTTGGGCGGGGAAACGGATCAATGGGTGGATCAGAAAACGGCCAAAGCTATCTTTACCGGAGTTGCCGGCGGCCTCAACCGCTTCCAGGCTCGCATCCGCTATGACTCCCAGCCCTGGAGTGAGATTCTTCTCGATCTTCCGGTTGAAGTGGCAATTCCCTTCTGGCAGAGTTGGCTCGGCAGAACAATCGAGTTCCTGGTTGCGCTGCTTGCGCTGGTGCTGTTCTGGCGTCATCGCAATCAAAAGCTGATCGAGGAGAAAACTAAACTGGCCGAAGCGGTCGCTACACGCACCAGTGAGATCGCCCGTCTTCTCGAACAAGCCCGCGAAGCCAGTCGGCTCAAGACAGAGTTTCTGGCCAACATGAGTCACGAGATCCGCACGCCGATGAATGGCGTATTGGGAATGCTCCAACTGACATCCACAACAGACCTCAATTCGGAGCAGCGAAACTTTGTGCAATTGGCCCAGCGCTCGGCTGAGAACTTGCTGACCTTGTTGAATGAAATCCTCGATCTGTCCAAGGTCGAAAGTGGCTTCATGGAACTGGAAAGCGCACCCTTTTCACTGTTCGATAGTGTCGCGCATGTCTGTGCTCTCCTCGAACCCAATGCCATCCAGAAAGGGATCGAACTCCGTTCTTCGGTCAATCCGGCAATTCCCGCTCTCGTGTTGGGCGATCGGACTCGTCTCCAGCAGGTCCTGGTCAATCTTGTCGGAAATGCCATTAAATTTACCGAGGCTGGCTACGTGAGTTTGAGTGTGTTCCCCTCCTCCGGTTCAGAGATTAGTTTTTTGATTGAAGACTCAGGAATTGGCATTCCAGAGAACAAGCGCAAGCTCATCTTTGAGCCATTTCGTCAGGCCGATGGCTCTACCACCCGCCGCTTTGGCGGCACCGGTTTGGGCCTCGCGATTTCCAGGCGCATCGTGGAGTTGATGGGGGGCGATCTCTCTGTGGAGAGCGAGTTGGGCTTGGGCAGCAAATTCTCATTCCAACTTCGTTTGCCGGCTGCCGACTCGCCCTCGCAACCAACCCCCATGCTCTCGCCATCAAAGCGGCCGAATCGTCCCCTTCGCATTCTCCTGGCGGAAGACAATCGCGTCAATCAAATGGTGGTCACCAAACTACTGGAGCGAGATGGCCATACCGTTGCCGTCGCGGTGGATGGTGCCCTCGCCTTCGAGGCCCTTTGCCGTGATCCATATGACATCGTCCTCATGGATATCCACATGCCGGTCCTCGATGGCATTTCTGCCACCCAAAAAATCAGAGAGTTTGAGCGCAATTCCAAGGCGCACATCCCTGTCATCGCGCTTTCTGCCGGTGTGCTCAATGAAGAGCGCACCCGTTGCTTTGAAGCCGGTATGGATGCCTTCCTCCCCAAGCCAGTTCAACTCGAAGAACTGCGCAACATCCTCGCCCGCTTCAGCTAAGCCTGCCCTTACTGCTCTCCCACCAGCAGTTTGGAATCGGTGCTGAACTTCCGAAACTTGTCGTAGCGCATCTCGATTCCCACCCGCAGCATTTTCCCAAGCAACCTCGCATCGGCCCGAATATCAATCTCCTTCGGAAGCCAGACCTCATCATTTACCAGCGTCTGGTCCAGTCGGATCTTCGCTCCCGGTTGCAGCCGAACCAAAAACCACCCAAACGAAATCGTGTCGTGCGTGTCCAGTTCCATGCGCGTGAATTCATAAGTTGCCTGATCGATCCACACCACCCCTCGCACTTTCTTCATCTGGTCGGCTCGCCTTCCCTTGCCAACAAACCCACTCCGCGGCTCACCCTTGACTCCCCAGCATTTCCTGCCGCGAATCACCTGTTCTCCGGTCAATTGAAAATCAAAGGCTTCCAGGACTTCCCGCCGCGCCTCCACTTCTTCCTTTTTGTCCTTCTCGGTTTCGCCTCTCCTCTTGGCTCGGTCTTTCGGGCTTTCGTTCTTGATCTTGGCGATCTCTTTGTCGACGCGCCTCTGCTCAGCCGCCTGTTCTTTCTCTTTCAACTCCTTGCCGTCTTGTCGAATCAGTCTTTCAATTTCAGCCCCGTCCACATGAAACACCTCATGCACTTTCTCGGTGTCCTGCTTGAGCCGGCCATCCTTTTCAAAGGTCTTCTGGCGCGTCGTTCTCTCAAACATGTACGTGTCAACCAACGCCAGATTGCGCTCGTCCCGCTCCATCGCCTTCTTGACGATCTCTCTCGCATCCTGACCCCAGGCAAGCCCGGCAACCAAAAACAGCAAAAACATCAATTTCTCCTCAACGAATCTGACGATAAAGCCGACCCAAACGTTCCGCCGGATATCCAAGGCTGAAGGCAGTCTGAATGACAACCCATACAAATACAGTTCTACTCAAGCCAGCTTTTCGCCACCTTCGATCCGAAACGAAAATCGGCTCCAGCAACATCGCCATTCTTCCGCCTCTTCCAAACAACCTTCGGCCGAACTCGTAGTCCTCCATGATCGGGTAAGCCTTGAATCCCCCCATTTGCTGAAAGACATCTCTTCGGACAAAAATGCCAGCATCACCATAAAAAATCCCGACATAGCGCCGCCAGTGGTAGATCCAGTTGAAGCTGCGGGCAACCCAGTCTCCGCCACTAAAGTAGACGTCGAAGATACCCCCTTTCTTACTGGGATCCTGCAGAGCCTTGGAAATTTCTTCAAGTGCCCCCACACGCAGCTCCACATCCGCATGCAGAAACAAGAGAACATCCCCACTGGCTACCGCAGCCCCGGCGTTCATTTGTGGGCCTCGTCCAGGCTCACTCCGCACCAAAATCACGCCGCTTTCTGATGCAATTTCTGCACTGCCATCGGTAGAGCCCCCATCCACCACAATCAATTCATGGGCCCCCAGCTTGCCCACCATCTGGATGAGAGACCGGATCCCCCCTGCCTCATTGAGAACGGGTACTATGACCGAGACCCGCATCTTCTGACCACAACTAGGAACGCAGTGCTACGTTCTCGCCCCGGCCCGCCAAAGCCCTCACACTCGGGCCCCCGCACAGTCCAACTCCAACATTCTGCAACGCATGCAGCAGGTTGTAGAAGACCTGGTAAATCATCTGCTCATTAACTGCTACTCGCCCCGGCATCTTGAATCGAGCCGAGATCTCTTTGGCAATGTGCATGCGCAAGCCATTCGGCTGCAGATTTCCCCGACGATCCCGGATATTGGCAATGGCAATCGGCGTCTGCAATACATTGCCGCTGGCACCGTCTACATAGAATTGGCAACGCGAAAACCAGCCCAGGTTCCCCGGGTCTGCCGCATCAAACAACAGCAGTGGTGATTGCCGTTCCTGCGCCGTCAACTCGACGATCCAGGCTCGTTCTGTCTCTTCCAGTTTCAAATCAAAACCGGCTTGGCTGGCGATCCCACCCAGCGCTTCAGATTCCAATTCGAGAAGAATGTACTTCTCTCCTGCTGCCTGCAAAACCTGCATTCGTACTCACTATCTTACTATCGAGAATGGTGACTTCTCTCAAACCCTTATTTCTTTTCGATATCGACGGCACCCTGCTCTCGAAGGCCGGCCCACACCATCGGCTCGCTCTAGAACGTGCCGCCTCAGAAATTGTTGGCCGCCCTGTCACCACCGAGGGCGTCCCAGTCGCGGGGATGCTCGACCGCGACATTATCCGGCTGATGCTTCGTCAGGCCGATGTCGCAGAAAAGCGCATCAACCCAGCGCTGCCCGCCATCGTGGCTGGTGCCCAGCGCATCTACCCGCGCATCTGCCCAGACTTGCGCCATCGCATCTGCCCCGGCGTACGGCCATTCCTCGCTCGGCTGTCACGACGAAACATTGCTGCCGGCCTGGTCACCGGCAATCTCTCCCGAATTGGCTGGCACAAAATGCGCCAGGCTGGCCTGCGGCACTTCTTCCGTTTTGGTGCCTTCGCCGATATGGGCAAGACGAGAACCGAACTCGCAGCCCTCGCCATCGAGCAGGCCCGCAAGCAGGGCTTATGCCATGCCGACACCCCGATCTACCTTGTGGGCGATCATCTCAACGACATCCGCGCCGCCCGCGAGAACGGGATCTCCATCATTAGCGTAACCACAGGCCCAATGACGCGCGAGGAATTGTCTGCGTTTTCCCCTGATTTCCTCTTAGATGACATTTGCGACCTTCCATCAGAGATAATAAAGGCTTAAATGTTTTTTCTTCGAGCCCTTGCTTGCGGGACCATGCTGCTCTTTGCCTCATGCGGTAATTTTTCAGCGGACTCCCCACCACCGCCACCCAAAGTCATTGTTGGTGGTACCTTGATCGACGGTACCGGAAGGCCACCCATTCCGGATGCTATTGTCATTGTCGATTTGGGTAAGGTCTTGGTAGCAACAGCTTCGCCTGGTATCAAAGTCCCTGAAAATGCGGTTCGTACCAACGCCACAGGCCTCTACATCACACCCTCCAAGCCAGGCTCGCGATTGGAATATGGGGCAGCCGCAGATCTATTTCTTCTTCAGGGCAATCCCCTCGATAATCCTCTCGTCCTGGCAACTCCAATGCGCGTAATGCAGAACGGAGAATGGCTGGATGCCAACAGAAAATAAGTTGCCCATACCTCTTCCTCACGAAGACCACGCGCAATCCCTCTCCGTCAAGCGAGCTGAAGTTGAATTTCACAATTTCGCCAGTCTCGGCGAGCCTGAGCGCGCCGCCCGCATCTACTCCGAAGAGAACGACCGCCGTGGTGCCATCATCAATGAACTCCGCGAGTTCATTGGGCCGATGTCTCCCTTCCTTGAAATAGGGGCCAACGCGGGCCACTCCAGCTACATGCTGGCGAACCAGTACGGAGCAACCGGCTACGCCCTGGATATCTCGGAAGACTCCCTCCGCTATGGCATCGCCTTACGCGAGAAGTGGAAGCTCGATAAAAGCCCGGTCCTGGCAGCGGGTGACGCTCTCCACCTTCCCTTCAAGGACAACTCTCTGCGGATGGTCGTCGCCTTCCAGATGCTCTCGCAGTTCATGGATATCGAGAGCGTCATCCTCGAGGTCAAGCGCGTACTCGCCCCCGGCGGCATTTTCCTCTTTGCCGAAGAACCCATGCGCCGCATGCTCACCGCGCGGCTCTACCGTTGCCCCTACTACGACACCCTCAAGCCATGGGAGCGCAAACTCTATGATTGGGGCCTGCTCGGTTTTCTGGTCAAAGACGTCATCGGTGCCCACCAGGAAGAATCCTTCGGCATCCACCAGAACCACCGCATGTATTTGAGCGATTGGCATCGCTTGATCCAGAAGCACTTTGCCGAACAACGCTATAAGCTCTTCGTTCCAGAACGTGGCTGGGCCGAGCGGCTCGTTAAGAAAATCGCGATTCAACTCGACCCTCACAAATCCGAATGGCGCGCCGCCCGCCTCATGGGTGGCACCCTTTCGGCAACCTGTCGCAAGGCCGGGCAAGCCCCGCAAATCGACCCAGCCGCACCCTTTGAGTCTCTGCTGCGTTGTCCAGACTGTAGCGGCGATCTGAAACTGTCACCCACCCAGGCCCTCTGCTGCTCCAGTTGCAATTACGAGGCCCCCCTCAATGAAGGCGTCTACAACCTGCTTCCCTCACAGGACAAGCGAGAACTCTACCCCGGTGATCGGGCCGACATCATTGACTTCTCTCTCCCCTCGCACGAAAAGCACCTCGGTCATGGCTGGCACAATCTCGAAGGCGTCTATGGCAACAAGTACCGCTGGATTGGGGCCCGCGCCTCAGCCTGGCTCGAGAATGTCAAGGGCGGCGAACAACGCCTGCGCCTGCGTGGCTTTGCACCGGAGTCGATCCTTCAAGCTAGTCCGCGTCCCGTAGTCGAAGTCTTTGTCAATGGCTTGCCACACAAGGCTTGGCCCCTCGAGCGCAATGGCCTCTTCGCTCTCGAAACCAATCTCCCCGATGCCCCTCGCTATGATCTGGAGATTCGCGTCAGTCCCGTTTGGAAGGCCCCCAATGATGATCGCGAGCTCAGCGTCAACTTCGGAATGCTGCGCCTCATCCCACCGGAATAAGCGCGTAGGCCGCCACCGCAGCAACCGTTCCAATCGCAATGCTGATCAGTCCCCAAGCCTTTCTCTTCGGCAATGCCAGCACCATCAGAAAACCGGTAATCGAGCTCAGAACAATCCATACGCAGGTCAAGTCCATCAGCAGTCTCCATACCCAGCCTGTCGCTGCGCCCTTATGCAAGTCGGCCAATGCGCCGACCCACCCCCGCCGTTCGCGATGAATCTCCACCCGGCCGCTACCTCGATCAATCCTCGCCTGTGCGCGTTCGCCCGGCCGCATCAGAGAGATCTCAATTTCGTCCGTACGCACCTCGAATCGGTCCACTCCCATCCCTGGCTGCAAGGCCGCAATCACCGCCTCCCTTTGAGCTAACTTCGCGATGCTTGCTGGAATTGACCGCACTTCTTCACTCATCTTCGCCTCGTCCATCCCAAAGGATTCATGCGTCAATTGAATGCCGCTGATCGCAAAAAACAGAAACAGGCTCATACCAAGCAGCGATATGTAAATGTGGAGCGTCCGGCTCCACTTCATCAGCTCTTTGCCCCAAACGCTCATGCCTTCTGGCCGCCGATTCCATAGCTCAGCTCCACAGCTTCAAACTCTCCGTTCTCCCTCATCTTGACCGTCGCAGCATTCGCACCACACTCAATCACGCCACTTTCCTTGGCGTAGCTGCCATGTTCCCGGTTGCTCTCCACAACAATCCTGTATTTGCCCACTCCGACAGGTTGTCCTTGATCATCCAGCCCATCCCAGCGCAATTGGTAGCGCCCCGGCGGTCTGGTGGCCCGCGTCACGCTGGCCCCGCCACCACTGCTCCCTGCTTTCTTCCACCACTCATAAAGGTCTGGCAGCCAACGTCGTTTTTCAGTCCAGACACTAATCGTCTTTACTACCTTGCCGCTCATGTCCTCGGCCCAAACCGCGACATAGGGTCTTCTCACTCGATAACCCTCCATGGCCCGAAGCGTCAGCGTGATGGTGAGCTGCTGACCCTTGGGCCAGGCCGCAGCACTTACAAGCCGCCGCCCCGGCTGCATCCCACTGCTCGTCCAGGTCTGCCCATTCCAATCAACGACCGCCCATTGCACTTGAGGAAAGTTCTGCAACAGTGCCTCTCCCTCTTGCCGCCCCAGTACGCACAACGCCGTCGACAACGCATTGGCCGTCACGGCATCGCAGGCAAACACAGTGGCGCTCCTGGCCCCCTTCGCACCCTGCCCCGTCCGCGGGTCCACCAGATGCGAGGCCCCTCGCTCATAGCCGCCGCTCGTTGCCACCGCGCCAGACGTCATCGATACGGTCGTCATCAAGGGTGCATTCTCGTGCCAACGCTGCGGATCGGCAACCCCAACACTCCAAGCCCCACCACTAACGGCAATATCACCGCCAATGTTCAGCAGAATGCCTCTGGCCTTCGGTGCTGCCGCACGCGCTGCGGCCAGGGCCCGATCCACAATCCAGCTCTTGCCCAGCGCATTCACATCCAGTCGCCCCTGTATCTGGTGCGCGATCACCCCGCCGCTTCTCTCGCCCCAGGCCTCATAGCAGGACAGTAACTCGCCAGCCTCGCCCGCAGGCCTTCCCACTTGGCCACTCTCTCTCCAGCGCGAGATCACACTGCTGTCGTCGTATGTGCTCAGAATTCGTCTCAGCCGCTCCACTTCCTCACAGCAGGCCTTAAACGCATCCTCTGCTCCTTCTCCATCTACTTGCAGTTCGAGGGCCGTCCCCAGTACGTGCTCTTTGTGAAAGGTTTCGATCCTTGAGGTGCTCCCATAACCGATCCCGGCCAGAGATCCCATCAGCCAACTGCGACGCAACATCCCAATTTTGTTTTGCATGATTCCTCTGAGTCGACGCCCCCATCCAAAGTGCTGGTTACCCGCCTGAGGCAGGCTTTACCTGATCTTTACAGCTCGATTCCCAAATCGTTCCCGCAGCGCCTTCCAACGCCTTTGCCAAAAGCCGCCCAGGGCCTTCTCCTTCGCCCATCTCGCCCTCCACCAACGCACTACCGGCAGGCTCTGCCAGATCGCGTATGCCGCTTGCCGCAACGACATCACCTTGCCGTACAGCCACTGGCACCATCCAATCGTCAGCAACGCCTCTCGTGTCAATTGGAAGATACGTGCCACCAGTGCCGTGCCCATCACCTTGGCGATGAGAATCGTGCCGATCCCGAGTGTCTTCTTCCCACCAGCCAGCCAATAGAGCGCCAGCATCTTCAGCGGAAACAGAATCGCTGACGGCAAAACAAAAAGTGCCAGTGCCCCGTATGGTGGCAGGCACTTCACACGATTCTCAACAGCACGCAGTACAGGAAGCTTGCCAAGCAGCGCAAAGACAATCGACAGCCGCCACTGCACTTCCTCATAGGCCAAAACCAGCCCGAGGACAGCCAGTAGAATCCAGCGTGAAGCCCGCCGCAGCCAGCGGTTCACCTCCTGCTACTCCTTATGGTCGAGCGCTTTGGTCGAGTCGATTCCCAGCCAGCAAAGTGCCCCGATAAAGTAAGCCGTGGCCGAGATGTAAACCGTGATCGTGAAGTCATTCCCCGTCTGTTTCAAAACATATCCGATCACCACCGGAGCCACTCCACCGGCGAAATTCCCCATCATGTTCATGCTGCCCGACAGCGTCCCGGCGAACTTACCACCCACGTCCATGCAGGTATTCCACGCTGGCGGCATCACAAGATCGTTGCAGAAGCTTGCCATGGCAATGACCCCCACAATAACCAGCGGCTCCCTCAATTGCATCGCCACAATCAGCAGAATGCCAGCCATCGTCATACCCGTCACTGCAACAATTTTGCGGGCGCGGCGTGCATCGCCCAACATCGCCGCCAGCTTGGGCGTAATGAAGCCACTCACCAGACATCCAATGCCACCCAGAAACAATGGCATTCCACTCAACACTGCCCCACCGGCCTTCAAATCAAAGTTCAGAGAATCCTTCAAATAGGTCGGGAACCAGGTGATGTAGAAATACCAGCCGTAGCTCAGCATGAAGTACTGCACCCACAGCAGCCAGACACTGGCCGAGCCTGAAAAACGTCCCCACGGCACACTGCCATGATCATCGGCCATCTTGATGCTGTCCCCGATGATGGCCAACTCCTGAGCATTCACGCGCGGATGATCCTTGGGGTTATCCCGGTACCAGTAGTAAAAGACTGCCGCCCAGACGACTCCCAGGGAACCAAAGATCTGGAATGCCGTACGCCAGTCAATCATCTGAAACAGCGCGGCCATCAGCAACGGCGTAAATGCTCCGCCCCAACGGGCACTCATCCAGACAATGCCTTGCGCCCGGCTCTTCTCTGCCGCCGGTAGCCAGGTCGAAAACGCCTTGGTAATGTTCGGGAACGCACCTGCTTCTCCCGCTCCAAACAGCGCCCTCACCACCAGCAGATAGGTGTAGCTCATCGCCCAACCCGTCGCTGCCGTGAAGAAGCTCCACCACAACACAATCCGCATCAAAACTTTGCGTGCACCCAGTTTGTCCCCCATCCATCCACCAGGAATCTCAAACAAAGCATAAGCCCAGGCAAAGGCGGCAAGCACCCACCCAAACTGTGTCGAATCGAGCCCCAAATCCTCTCTCATCTTTGGCCCGGCAAAGGAGATAGACACCCGGTCGATGTAGGTGATGATCGACAGAACTACGGCAAAAACGATAACCCAATGGCGAGTATTGCTAGCTTGCATAAACTAGCCGAGACTATCATAGTCTCCACTTGTACTGGCGCTCACCCAGCCCAAATATTCGGCCAGTCCGCCCAGTACCGGCAACACAATCCCCTCCGGCACATCATAGGGGTGCAGCGCCTTCAGTCTGGCCAACGCTTCGCTCTGCCTGGCAATCGTCGTCTTCATCATCAGCAACACTTCCGTGCTGGTTTCAACCTTGCCCTGCCAACGATAGACACTCTCCACCCCGCCAAGCAGATTGACGCAGGCCACCAGCCCCTCCTCCACTAAGGCTGCACTAATCCTCCGACCTTCTTCCATCGAGGCACAAGTCGAAATAATCACTCTGATTTCGCCGTTTTCCTGAAACACTATTTGCCTTCTTGCTTCTTAAGGTTTATAAACAAGAGTAGCCATTTTTTCGATGTTTGAATCCACGATCATCCGCCGCGCCGGTCTAGCCATTGGGCTATTGACGGCAAGTGTGTATGTAGTCGTCGTACTACTCGGTCCTAACGGCGTCCCTGCTTTGCTCAAGCAGCGCCATGACCTGAAAACTCTCGAAACTCAAAATGCGAATCTCGCGCGTGAGCGCGACGAGTTGCGCTACCGCGTCGATGCCCTCGACCGCGATGCACAAACTCAGGAACTGGAAGTCCGCCGCCAGTTGGGTAAAGCCCGCAAGGGTGAAATTGTCATCAAGGTAGACCCACCCAAGCGGTGATCTCCCGGCGCGCCTTCGCTTCCCTCCTGGCCTCTGCGGCCAGCCCTCTTCCGCCCCTCCTCAACCACTTCTACGCAACCGTGAGCCCGCAAACCTATGCGGCCATCGAAGCTTCCTCGTTTTTGCGCGACACCTTCGCCCCTTTCGAGAAGCGCACCACTGTTCGCAACGACAGCACTTACTCCGGCTTTTACTTTTACGGCCAGCAAACCTACTTTGAATTCTTCGAAGAAAACCAGGGCGATCGAAAACCCGGCGACGCCGGCCTCGCCCTCGCTCTTGAATCTGCTTCCGGTTCCGCCACCCTCCGTGCCAGTTGGCAGCAACTCCGCCCCAGTCTCACCACGATGGTCACTCGCCAACTCGACGGCCAGGCCGTCGACTGGTTTGAGATGACCAGTTTTGAAGAAACTCGCGCCATCTCTGCCGTCGAAGGTCTGCGCCTCTTTGCCATGCAGTACGCTCCCGGCTTCGCCCAGCGCTGGCACCCAGCCGGTCCCACTTCCATCGCTCGCAATGCCATCCTGGCCGCCTACTGTGCCAAACTCCAACTCACCCGGCAGCGTGAATCCTGTCTGCTGCAAGATGTAAGCCACATCGAGATTGCCGCTCCAGAACCCGGTGTCCGCCTCCGCGCCGCCCAGTTGCAGGCCGCCGGCTGGAAGCTCAAACCCGCATCGGGCTCGATCGACTGTCTTGGCTTCAAATCCAGCATCCGTTTCCGCTTTGCTCCCAAACCCATCGGCGTAACTCGAATCGAGTTCTCCTTGCAGCGAAATCACCCAAGGGGCGAAACCAGCATCGGCTCTACGTTGCTCTCCTTCAACGGACGCCGCCGCGCGGTCTGGCTGCTGCGGCCTTGACTCTTACCCTGTGCCTGCGATATCAAAGGCAGGTGCTCAAATTGCTCCCCGTTGTTTTACTCCTGACGCTCCCGCTCCTGGCGGCTTCCCCGGAAGAAGAAGTTCGTGCCGCAGAAAAGTCCTGGAGTGAAGCCGTCATGAAGCGTGACTTTGCCGCCCTTGAAGGCCTCTTCTCCGACGACTTGATCTATGCCCACTCCACCGGTAACATCGAGACACGAGAAGACTACCTCACCCGTCTCAAATCCGGCAAGCAACGATACGACACCATGACCTATGAAAAGACGAAGGTGACCGTACATGGCTCCTCCGTCGTTCTTCATGCCATCACGCGCTTCACCGGCAAGAATGACTCGGGTGCCTTTAACGATCACCTCATGATGATTCACTTCTGGGTCAAAAAAGGAAAAACCTGGCGCCTGGTAGCCCACCAGACCACTCGGATTCCCTAGTCGATACGGATCTGTGTGGTCGAGGCAAATCGATAGGGCCCGGAATTGGTGAGCGAGCCTTCCACCGTGTAAATGCCCGGTCTCAGCCCCTTCCAGCTCACATCCTGATTCCAGCTCTTCTCGAGCAGCATTTCCTCGCGAATCACCGGCAAAAAAGCCCGATCTTCACTCCACCGCCAAATCAGGGTGCCACTCGGATCAAATAGCTTCAGTTCAAATTCCTGGATCGACCCAAAAAACAACCGCATCGGCTCTGTGTTTCGGATGGACAGTCTGATGTTTACCTTTGTCTCTACCGTCCCGTCCTTGCTCTGGTAAGTGGCCTGAGGCAGCGACACATCAAACATGCTGCCCGCTTGATCGGCATAGACCAGATTTCCGATTCGCGCTTCGGCCAACTCATAGCGGACCGGCCCTGCCAGCGTGCTCACAACCCGTCTCACCAATCCAATGTTCTCGAGATACAGTTCTTCGAGGATCGCGTTGTCGGCACAGCCACCTTCATACTGGATCTGCAAGGCCGGGAGTCTCCGCCCCGCTTGTCCCCACTCGACCCGCTGTTCCTTCACTTGAGCCCGTTGCGGACATGCTCCCAACCGCGTCCAATAACTACCGGGCTCCAGACCAAACCGAGTCAGAACCTCCGTGCTCTCATTCTCCAGGTCCAGCCACTTCAGATCGCCGCTCGGCTCGCGCGTAAGCCAGCTTCGTTCGGCCCGATACCCACTCAAGCGAAAGTAGTCTTGCTGGCCATGCGAAAGCAGCGTAAAGCCGACGCGAATCTCCTGGGTTGCTCCCTCGCTACTTCGCAATCGCCAGTAGTTTCCAGGCGACAAAGGAAAAAAATCGGCCGCACTCAGTAAAGAGCCGGCCGAAATAAAAATTGCAATCAGATACCGCATACTGACAACGCGCAATCCACCACGCCAAGTGGCTCAGAGCGCGCCGTCGCTGCTTACACTTTTTCTGGAACCACGTAGGGCTTGCGGTAGTTGCGCCGCAACATCTTGTCCGCTTCGCTGTCGCCGACAAACTTCTCCTTGGTGGGGTCGAAAGTGAGCTGCCGCTGCAGGCGATACGAGATGTTCCCCAGATGTGCCAGACCGCTGGCCAGATGCGCCGTCTTCACCGGCCCGTTCTGGTCGCTCGTCTTGCGGCTATAAACGGCCTTGATGAAGTTTTGATAGTGGTTCCCGCCTGCTTTGCGCGCCGGGCCCTTCTCCTTCTTCTGGCCCAGGTACGTTTCAAAGGTATCGTAACCCTTCACCACCAGATAGCCTTCCGTGCCATAGAACAGATTGCCGACACTGGCCCCACCCTCATCGTTCGTCATCCAGTGGCGTACTTCAAACTGGATCATCTTCTTTTCTTTCGGGTAGTGGTACAGCGAGGTCTGCACCTCTGGCGTTTCCTTGTCATCGTCAAACGTGAACTTGCCACCCAGCGAAGTAATCTTCTCCGGGAAGCTCTCTACCCCCAGGCCCCACATACACATATCGGTCTCGTGGATTCCCTGGTTGCCAACGTCCCCGTTGCCCCACTCCCAGTGCCAGTGCCAGTTGTAGTGAACATGGCGCCGGCTAAACGGCGTGTGCTGCGCCGGCCCTTCCCACAAATCGTAGTCAAAATTGGCAGGCACCGCTTCTGGCTTCTTATTGCCGATCGAGGGCCTCCAGCGAAACACCAGACCCCGCGACATGTACACGTTGCCAATCACGCCCTTGCGCATCAGCGCCACTGCTTCCTGCAAGGCTTCGCTCGAGCGCAACTGCACCCCATGCTGCACAATCCGGTTGTACTTCTTGGCCGCTTCCACCATCTTGCGACCCTCATAAATGTTGTGGCTCCCAGGCTTTTCTACATAAACATCCTTGCCTGCCTGGCAGGCCCAGATCGCCGCCAGTGAGTGCCAGTGGTTCGGTGTCGCAATCGAAACCGCATCCACATCCTTGTCTTCGTATACCTTCCGAAGGTCCTTATAGGTCTTGATCTTCTTGCCGTACTTGCTTTGAAATTCGTCGGCGCGCTTGGCCAGCAAATCTCCATCCGGATCGCAAATGCCCACAATCTCGGCATCCTTCAAACCCATAAACCCAGCAATGTGATCCTTGCCACGGCCGTTGACGCCAAGTGTCACAACGCGAACTTTATCGTTTGGCGATTTCGCTGCATGCACCAGCGGCGCCGCCATCGCGCCCATCAAAAACATTCTTCGGGAACTCATTTACACCTTTCCTTTGCGCCTATCCTATCACTATGAATCCCGAAGTCAGTGCAATCCATCAGGCCTTCCTCACCGCCGCCGTAGCCCGTCTGCGCCAACAAGAGTCCCGCATTCTCGACTGTCTTTCCCGCCTCTCCGACGATCAGATTTGGTCCCGGGGCAATGAGCATTCCAATTCCATTGGCAACCTCATTCTTCACCTCAATGGGAATCTCGGCCAATGGGTACTTTCCGGCATTGGTGGCCTGCCCGACACCCGCGACCGCGATTCCGAATTCGCAACCCGCTCAGGAATCACCCGGGTAGAATTGGTCGCCCGCTTCGAGTCCCGCCTCAACGAAGTGATTGCCGTCATCGAAGCAGTCCCTGCCTCACGCCTGCTCGAGATGGTCAGTCCCCAGGGCTATTCGTTGCCCGTCATGGAGGTTATCACGCACATAACAGAGCACTTCTACCACCACGGTGGCCAGATTATTCTCCTCACCAAGCTCTACCTCGACATCGACCTGGGCTTCTATAAACATCTTTCTTCAAACAATGTCATTCATACTGAAAAAACACCCTAATAGAAAAATCTATTCTGGTCGATAAAAAAAGTACAACGCGCCGCGTTTGCGCGTATCTTTATATGCGAGGCCCTGTTAGCCATATGCGTTCACTGTCGACCGCCATTCTTGCACTCTGCTTGTGCTCACCCATCGCGCTCCGCGCCGATTCGATCCCCAATCTCACAGTTTTGCTGTCTGTGGACGGCAAAGCTTCCCCCAAAGCTATTTCAGAACTCAAATCCGAGCTCAACTCCATCATGAAGGACACCGGTCGCAAGCTCGACGTCCGTTTGCGCAGCCAGGCAGCCCCCTCAGAGACCTTCGAAGACGTGGTCCTGGTCAAGCTCAACGGCACCTGCAAAATGGAGCGCCTGGTCCAATTGATGGACGAGCGAGGGCCTTTGGCCTGGACTCATGCAACCGATGGCACAGTGCTGCCCTTTGCCGAAGTCTCCTGTGACCGCATTGCAAAGGCTGTTGCCACTGCCATGTGGGGGGGCGAGCGCAAAGAGGCCGACCGTCTCCTCGGCCGCGCCCTCGGTCGCGTTCTGGCCCATGAGCTTTACCACATACTCGGCAAAACCCATGAGCACAATGCCGATGGTTCGCTCGCCAAAGAAGCCATCTCTGCCAAGCAGTTGATCTCCGACAAGCGCATCACTTTCGACGTCCGCGACCTCAATCGCATGCTTCCCTAGCTCTAGGCGAATACCCGCGCAAAGAGCTTATCGATATTCTTGAGCTGCCGGGCTGCTGAGAACGTTTCTTCCAGCTTCTCGGCGCTCAGGTATTTCGTGACCTCTGCATCGGCACTGACTGCAGTCTTGAAACTGGTGCCGCTCTCCCAGCACTGCATGGCGTGGCCCTGTACCAGGCGGTAGGCTGTTTCGCGCAGCATCCCCGCCTCAGCCAAATCCAGCAACAACTGTCCACTGAAGACAATCCCCAGCGTCGCGTTGAAGTTCGCCATCATCCGTTCCTCATTGACGCGCATTCCTTCCACCAGCCAGGTCGTCTTGGCCAGCAGATAATCCGTCAGAATCGTCGAATCCGGCAAAATCACCCGCTCCACCGAACTATGCGAAATATCGCGTTCATGCCACAACGCGATGTTTTCAAATGCAGCCTGCAGATTCGAGCGTACTATCCGCGCCAGTCCACAAATCTGCTCGCAAACAATCGGGTTCTTCTTATGCGGCATCGCACTCGACCCCTTCTGTCCAGGGGCAAACGGCTCCTCGGCCTCACGGACTTCGGTCCGCTGCAAATGCCGCACCTCAAGGGCGATCTTCTCGAGCGTCGCGCAAATCAAAGCCAGCACCGCCACATAGTTCGCATGCAGATCCCGCGAGAGCACCTGGCTCGAAACCGGCGCTGCCTTAAGCCCCAACCCTTCACAAATCAGCTCTTCCGATTCCGGAGACAGATGGGCAAACGCCCCCACCGCTCCTGAGGTCTTACCAACTCGAATTTCCTCTGCGGCGCGCTCAAACCGTTCGATGTTGCGCTTCAACTCGTCATAGAAATTCGCCAGTTTCAGGCCAAACGTAATCGGCTCGGCATGAACCCCGTGCGTACGCCCGATCTGGATCGTATCTTTGTGCTCGTAAGCCCGCTTCTTGAGCGCCTCGAGTAACCCTGCAAGCCCTTTGGCGATCACCGCGCTGGCCTGCTTGATCTGCAATGCCTGTGCGGTATCCACCACATCATTCGACGTCAGCCCATAGTGCAGCCAGCGGGAGTGCTCTGCCTGGCCTTTGTCCTTGAGCGTCTCTGCTACAGCGGTGGTAAACGCAATGACATCGTGCTTCACCTCGCGCTCAATTTCGCCAATCCGGTCTACCGAAAATCCTGCATGTTGGCGGAGAGCGGTCGCCGCCTCTACCGGCACCAGGCCCAGATGCGCCAGTGCTTCCGATGCCGCCAGTTCCACATCCAGCCAGCATTGGTACTTATTGTGTTCAGACCAGATTCTGCCCATCTCCGGGCGCGTATAACGTTGGATCATAATTCAAACCTAAATTTCAAAAATAGAAGATACTTGTCGAGGTTCCGATACGACGAGATCGAGTTTCGTCAAGCCCCGCCGGTCTATCGCCTGTGCTGCCACCATGTGCGCCAGCGCGGGCAGATTATTCTGTTCACTCAGGTGCCCCAGCACCAGCTTCCGGGTTCGTGGCGAAAGGTCATCCAGAATATACTGGCTTACCACTTCGTTCGAAAGGTGCCCCCGCCGCGACATCACCCTCTGCTTCAAGCTCCACGGGTACGGCCCCACCTTCAACATCTCCAGATCGTGATTCGACTCGAGCAGCAAAATATCGCAATCCTGCAAATGGTAACGAATCGAATCCGGCATGTACCCCAAATCCGTACAGATCCCCACCTTGCGCCCCTCCGATTGAAACGTATAACCCACAGGGTCTTGCGCATCATGCGGCAACGAGAACGACTGCACCTCGATCGACCCAATCACAAACGATGCCCCGGCTTGAAACGGCCTAAAGTACTCCGCTTCCTTGCCCGTCTCCAGCGCCTCGGCGGTCGGTTGTGTCAGATAAACCGGCTTCTGTAACTTCTTGGCAATCGCAGGTAAACCCGATACATGGTCGCAATGCTCATGGGTCACCAGAATCGCATCAATACAACCAGGGTCCACGCCATTGGCTTCAAGCCGTGCAAACGTCTCCTTGCGCGACAAGCCACAATCCACCAGTAGATGCGTCGCACCGTCGCTAATGAAGGCGGAATTGCCAGCGCTCGAGCTGGCGAGAATCAGAAATCGTACAGGTGAGGACACTCAGTTGGCTTGAACCGCTAGTCTAGCAGGATCAACACCAAAGTACGCGGCCATCCTGCGCTTGCCGAGCCTCGGCGCAATGCAATCCTGTGTCGCCACGTAGCTGAAGAACTCCATCAGCTCTGCCAGCCGGGGATGAAACAGGCCAACCGCTTTCGCCTCCATCCGGATCAACCCAGCGGGTGCCTTCGGCATCCAGGCTCCTGGCCTGCCCGCCGCCCGCGCCACAATCTCGTTGATCTGCCCTCGCGTGAGCACCTCTGGTCCTCCACAAGGCAGTTCCGCTGGCCCGGTTTCCAAATGGTTCACCATCAACTCCGCAACATCCTGCGGATCGATGGGATTGGTACGGGAAAGTCCACTGCCAATCAATGGCACAATCCCCTTCCGGGCCAACGGCAACAAGTCTTTAAACGCACTATAAATTCCCGTCGGTCGAACTACGGTCGAACTGAGCGGCGCTTTCTGCAACTTCTCCACAAAGCTCTCATGCGCCCGCACATAAGCCGTCTGTGCGTATCCTGCTTCCACATGGACGCTCAGGTAAACAAAACGTTGGGCCCCGGCCCGAATACTTTCCTTGAGCAATGCATCGTGAATCACCGGGTCCACCTGCCCATAGCCGCGCTTGTCCGCAGCACCTATGGATACGCTGGCACCAGCGCACGACATCACCACCGAGCATCCCTCGGCCAGGCCCACAGCCGAGCCAGCTACCGTGAGATCCCGATCTCTTCCAGAAACGGCGCAGACCTCGTGCCCGGCCTCATGCAGCAAGGCAAGCACCCGGCGACCGACCTGTCCTCCTGCTCCAGCAAGAAGCACCTTCACACTGGAACAAGCGCTAAAAATTCCGCAAATAGCTCATCTCTCGCTGAAAAATCGGTGGCTCCCTGTCCACCACCCACTCCCCCTGTCCATTGCGATGGATCGCGCGACCCCGTTTGAAGTCCGCCGGCTCCTTGGCCCAGTTCAATCCCTTGGCATGCAACAGGTCATGCTTTTCGGCCTCGCTCTTGCCCAGCAGTTCTTCATGCGAATAATGAGCCGACGCCAGCATATTCAAGCTGTTGGCCGAAGCATCCAGTTGCCGCCAGATAAAGTACTTTTCCACCTCCGTCGCCTGTGCGATCACCAGCGCCCGGCAATCAAAGCTAGCCAACTTCGGGGAAGGGAAGTGCCGCGCAAAGGCAGCGGTAAACACACTGGCACTCACCGAGACAATCTTTTGAAGGTTCCCATCAAACCACATCGGGCTTTTTTCACGGTCAAAATCCCGCAGCAAAAACGAATACTCATCACTTTGCCCATAAGCAAAGCAACAGCCCGTCATCTCCTGGCACAAGGCCAGCGCCGCTGCATCCAGTGCATCGGCCAGTCCCCGGCAATACGGCCGCTCCAGTCCTTTGGTGAATTGATGAAAGCTCCGCCCATCAATCCGCAGCACCACATGTGTCTGCCGCGGCAACTGGATGCGCAGCGCGTCTTCGTAATATCGCTTGATTCTCTCGCCGAGTTCGTCTTTCATGCGCTAGCTTGGGGATGTAATGCGGGTCGTCCTCGATACCAACATACTAATTTCCGCCTGTTGGAAGGCGGGCGGTCTCGAAGAGCAGGTCGTCAACCGCTGCCTCGCCGGCCACTTCCATGCCGCCGTGAGTCCTGCCCTTTGGGCCGAGTATCAGGAGGTACTGCGCCGTCCCAAGTTCTCCAGCCTCAAGCCGCGCGTCGATCTTCTGCTGGCCAATCTCGAACCCATCTTGCTTTGGGTAACGCCGACCCAAAAGCTCCTGCTGGCCCTCGACCCCGATGACAATCTGATCCTCGAATGCGCTCAGGCCGGCCAGGCCTCCTACATCATCACTGGCAACCTGAAACACTTCCCCCTCGATTGGCCACTGGCGCGCATCTGCAATGCACGCCAGTTCCTCGAAGAGTTTCGCTAGTCAAACTTCACGGGTTCAGCGGTCCCATAGTAGAGTCCGTTAAACAGCAGTTTGAACGTGCCATGCGGCTGCGCCCGGAAGCTCACCTCTGGCCCGTACAGAAACAGCTTGCCTTCACCAACTTTCGCCTCGGCAACCGTCACTCCACCTTCCAGGTAATGCTGGCCCCAGGCCCAACCACTGCGCAACGGCTTGCCATTGGCAAACCAGGCAACCGGCTTCACATTCTGCATCGCCGCATCGGGCTTCAGCTTAAACACAGGGCTATCGTCAAAGAAGATATCCACCTTCTTGTCCAGCCCGTAAGCCAGCGGATTCGTATTGTCGACGGCCATCTCCAGCACCGATCCCGGCACATAGTATTTCTCGTTCGGCAGCTTGCGCTCCGTCCCGTTGGCCATCCGTTCCACCATCTGGTCGCTAATCGGCAAGCCCAACATTTGCGCCAGCGCCGTCGAGCTGCCAATGGTCAGCACCGTGCCGCCGCTCTCCATAAATTTCTTCAGTTGCGGCACCGTCTTTTCGCTCGTTACCCGGCCCTGCCGGTCTTTCCATTCCGGTAGCAGGTTCGAAGCATCTCCCACGCCCGCTGCCATCCCGCCAAACCGGGCCCGCTCTGAGATCCCGCCAGTAACAAACACCAGCACATCAAACTTCGAGCGCAAATCCCCTTGATCGAGCGTCGGTGGGTACACCACCTCAAACGGAAACTGGAACTGCTCAAACAACCAGCGCGTCCAGCCCGAAGGCATCGAACCACCCACGTTATCCCAAAGCCCAATCCGAATCGGCTTCAGCTTCAGTGCCTCGCCTGCGGGCTTCTTGTCCGCAGTCGTAAACGTCACTGCCGCCTCCTTGGCAACCGTAGCAACCACGCTCGCTGTCTTGCCCTTGGCCGGCACATAGATCGTCCCGGCATCCATCCCGTTGCCGCCCTTCAGCCAGTAAACATCTTCCCCAGCCGCCAGCAATTTGTTGATCGCCTTAAACGAATCATTCACCTTGTGGCTCAGCAGATATCCAGCAGCGCCGTTGCCGCTTACCTTGCCCGCAGGCATCTCAATAAACCCATTCAACTTTTCAAACGGGCCGCTAAAGTCTTCCAGGATCCGGTCAAACTGAATCCCCATCAGATAGGCCAGCGTCCATCCAGCGCTATCGTACGGAGCCACGGGCGGCCCACCCGCATACTTGAAATCATTGGGGTGATCCTGCGGCTCAAACATATCGAGCAGGTGAGGCCGAAACGCCTGGGCCGACTTGAACACAATCGAACCCTTCGCATACTTCTTGCCTCCCACCTCAAAATCACTGGTCGCCCGATGCACCGTGAGGCCCATCCATTGCAAGGTCTGTGTAAACTTCACGGCCGTGTTGAAGTCAGCCTGATCTGCCGGCAGAATGTAGCCCCGCGGGTCACGCCACTCCGGCTTCAGCAATTCCTGGTAATACTTCATCGGCACCACACCACCGCTGCGACCTTCGCCTGCCGTCACGCCATCCTTGGCCATCTTCTCGTTCAACCACTCCAGCCGCTTCGGCTGTATGGTCCAGTTGTCCTTGCTGCCCCGGTCAATCGAGTTCTTGCCCATCCGGTAGATGTTGTAAAGCAGATCATCCTTGTGGCGCGAAGCGTAATCAAGAATCGCCCGATTCGCCGTAATCGAATACTCAATCGCCTGCCAGAAATGCCACTTCGCCTGCGGTGCAATCGGTGCCGGGTTCGTCTTGTTCTGCAAAATGCGCGACGGCACAAACGGAATGTTCATCGGCGTCGGGTTCCCAGCCGACTCCGTCAAAATGCCAATCATGTTGTGGAAGTAAGAAGTGGTGCGCAGCCCGCCGTTGTACCAGACCGAAAAGCTGGCTCCCTCGCGCGTTGTAAATCCACCCTTGCCTTCGACTGCAAATCGCGAATGCATGGCCGATCCAATCTGATCCACGCCAATCATCATCAGCGGGTCAAACAGGTAGCTCGAAGGGTCACGAAACGGCGGGCAAAACAGCGTCGTTCCAGCCGGGCCCTGCTGATGGTGGTTATACAAAATCTGCGGAATCCATTCCAGGTAAAGCTGGCGATTCACATTCTGCGTCTCCTTCTGTGTGCTCATGAAGAAGTCGCGATTGTTATCGTGCCCCACATACTTCTGGTACAAGCGCTCCGGCGTATAGCGCCGCTTGGTCGGGTCCGGGTTGCGCATGTAATTCGAGCTCACCAACTCCATCCCATCCGGATTGGCATGCACCAGCAGAATCACACAGTCCCGTAGCATCCGCAGCGTTTCTTCGTCGTTACGGGTCAACAGTTGGTGTGTCATCTCGATCAACTGCGCTGCCCCCAATACTTCCGAAGCATGCAGCCCACCGTCGATCCAAACCACCGCCTTGCCTTCTTTGGCGAGCCCGCGCGCTTGTTCTTCGGTCAAGCCCTCAGCGAGCGCCATGCGCTTGGAAATCTCTTTGAGCCGTGCGAGGTTGCGAATGTTCTCCGGCGAAGACACAATCGACATGTACTGTGTCCGACCCTCTTCGGTCTTGCCGATATCGACCAGTTTCATCCGGTCTGATTCGCCAGCCACCTTCTTCACATACTGCTCGTATTGTGTATAGGTCGCCAAAAAGTAGTCGTCGGTAACATTGCTACCGAACACATCTTTGGGCGAGCTGATCTTGCGTTGCCCAAACGCGCTGAGGCAAAGAGCCGAGAGAAGAATCCAGATCCGGAAGTGCTGCATATCCGGAAATTGTCGCAAATTAATCGACGAGGCGTCGAATCATTCTCGACTACAAAGAGAGTCTGCGTGCCCAGATATTGCGATAGCGCACCGGCACATCATGATCCTGCAGTCCCAGCGGCATCTCCGGCGCATGGGCCTTATACGTCGCTACCACCTTGTGCGCCATCCGTCCAATCACTTCCTTGCGATGCTGCACCACCACCCCATTGAAAATCACTGAGACATAAGCAGGCTTGGCCAGGTCTTCACCGTTGAATCGCGGTGCCTCCCAGATGATGTCGTAAACATTCCAGTCGCCAGGCTTGCGGATCGGGTTCACCAGCGGTGGATACTGCCCATACACAGACCCAGCCTGCCCATCGGCATACGTCGGATTGTTGTAACTATCCAGCACCTGGATCTCATACATCCCCATAATCAAAACGCCCGAATTGGCGCGCCACTGCGAATCCCCCGAAGGCTCCGTCGGCGCCGACCACTCGATATGCAACTGCATATCGCCAAACTTCTCTTTGGTCATTGCATCCCCGGCCCCAGGCACCACTTCCATGTAGCCGTTCTCAAGCTTCCAATCCGCTTTGGGCTTGCCTTTCTTCCCGGCGAAAGTCCACTGCGAAAGATTCTTGCCGTCCAGCAGCACGATGGCATCTGAAGGCGCTCCACCAGCCACTTCAGCCGGTGTCACCACCGTCGGCTTGGGCCGGTCAATGTCATGTACCTTCCAGCGCTGAAACGGGATCACTGGCGTATCGCTATAACCCGTAGGTTGATTAAACCGGTTCGGTTTCTTCTCTTGGGCGAAAGCGGCTGTCCCAGCCAATACAGAACTCAAAATCGTGCGGCGTTTCATTACCCTAGCAGCGTATCAAAACTTACTTCAAATAAGTTTCAGCCCATGCCAGGTGCTGCTCCATGATGTTCTGCGTGAACTTCGGCTCATTCGGGCCATGCTGTGTTCGCGGGTACACAATCATCTTCACCGGCACCCCGCGACGCTTCAGCGCCCGATGAAACTCATAGCCCTGTGTCGGCGGCACCCGCGGGTCATTCTCTCCATGCAGAATCAGTGTCGGCGTCTTCACATTCTGGATGTAGTTCATCGGAGAACTCCGCCGGTACACCTCAGGCAACTCCCACGGCGGCCCACCAAAGTAGTCCTCATACACGGCCGGAATGTCCTGTGTCCCATACATCGAAACGTGATTCGTAATGCCAGCTCCAATCGCGGCACATCGATAGCGTGCCGTCTGCGTCACCGTCCACGCTGTCATGTACCCGCCATAGCTCCAGCCCATCACACACATCCGCGCCGCATCCGCCACACCCATCCCAATCACATGGTCCACGCCCGCTTCAATGTCCTGAAAATCAAGCCCTCCCCAATCCTGATCCACCTTGTTGCGAAACGCCGCCCCATAGGCAGTCGACCCGCGCGGGTTAGGCCGCAAAACCGCAAAGCCCTTTTCCGCAAAGGTTGCCACCGGGTACAACCGGTCCGCCCCCACAAACGTCTCGCTGAAAACCCCCGACGGCCCACCGTGAATATTCAAGATCAGCGGCACTTTCGTCCCCGCCTGATACTTCGCGGGATACGTCAAGATCCCTTCGATGGCCAGGCCATCCTTCCCTTTCCAGCGCACCACCTCCGAGCGCGGCGCTGCCGGCAGCCCCAAGCCTTCATTCGCAGCACTCACCTTCACAGGGCGTCCTCCCACCGCCATCACATAAGCCTCCACTGCTTGGTCCAGGCTCTGCATGGTAAAGCCCAAATGTGTCCCGCCATCATTCAGTCGCGCCCCAGCCAGCACACCGCGCTCCGGCACAAACGCATTTGCCAAAGGCCCGTCTACCGGCAGTCGGTAGATTGCCGCACGTGTCCCCTTCGGTTCAAACACAAGCAGCGATTTCGAATCCGGTGCCCAGCCCGCAACGCTAGGGTTGTCATTCGGTGTCGCCGCCAGGTCCCGCAACTCGCCACTCGCTCTCGTAAACAGGCTCACCCGCTCCGCATCGTGGCTCGACTTCTTCATCCTTCGCTGGATAGCGATGTAGCGCCCATCGGGTGAATAAAGCGGTTCCGATTCATAAGCTCCCGTCGCTGCAATCCCCTTCACTGCTCCGCTGGCAACCTCAACTTCCACCACATCGGCCGAATAGCTCTCATTCGGCTCGCTCGAAAAGCGTCGGTCGACGGCAAGAAACTTTCCATCCGGTGACCAGTCCATGCTGGCGACATGAAAGTCGCCCTTCAGCACTACCTTCGGCTTCGCCCCCTCTCTGGCTTCCATCACCCAAAGCGCCTGCCGCGGCGGATTCGAATCCACGATCCGAAAATCCAGTTTTTCCTTACGTCGTTTCTCGAGGTCCTTGTCTTCTTCGGTGGCCGTAAATGCCACCTGTTTCCCATCTGGGGAAACCTTGTAGCTCCCGAGTGACCCTTTCCAGTCCGTCAGCTTCTCCGCTTCACCCCCGTCTACTGGCAAACGAAACAGGTTTCGCTTCCCCCCTCTGTCCGAGACGAAAAAGATCGACTTGCTGTCCGGTGCCCACTCCGCCGCACTTGCGCTCTTTTCCCCTTGCGTCAGCTGTCGGCGTTCACTCCCATCAATGCGCGCCAGAAACACCTGCGTCAGCATCTCGCTTTTCTCGGTGTCGATGACGGCCCGCGTCTCCAGCCAGATCACGCTTTTCCCGTCGGGAGAAGGCACCACTCCGGCAACTGTCTTCAGCTTCATCGACAATGCTGGTGTCCACTCAGCACCAGCGAGTGTACCTGCAACCAACAACAACCAGGGCAATCTCATGGTGAGAGTCTACCCTAAGCTGTCGCCATTTCGCTCCACACCTGCACTTGGTCCCGACCCGCCCGTTTGGCAACATACAAGGCCTCGTCCGCCTTGCTGAACAACGATTGCGAATCCATCACCTCTTGCCACTCACAAACTCCGCAAGAGAACGTAATCTTGTGTACGCTCTGGTCCGGTGCCACAAACAACTCGCGCCTTCCCAATTCACAAATCCGCGAGAGCATCGCCGTGGCTTCCCGCTCTCCCCCCTGGATCGAGATCACAAATTCATCACCACCCCAGCGCCCCACCCAGTCTGTCCTCCGGACGTTCGTCCGCAGCAAATCGCCAATCTGCCGCAGCACGGCATCCCCAAATTCATGGCCATAAGTGTCATTCAGCATCTTGAATTTATCGATGTCGAGAATCGCAAAACTCAGGCTCGTCTGCCGGATCCGCGTCAATTCAATCGAGTCCCTCAGCCGGTTCTCTGCACTCCGCCGGTTGTAGATCCCCGTCAGATGGTCGATGGCCCCATTCTGGTTAGCCGTCTCCAGCAGGTCCTGCATCGATCTCGCAAGGTAGTTCACATTCGACATCAGGCTGCCCACTTCATCCCGGTAGTGCATCGGAAGATCCGGCAGCACCTTGTCGTTCAAAAAGTGATTCAACTGCCGGGACGTATACAAAATGGGCCGCAAGATCGTCGACAACGCCCAATAGGCAAATACCGCCGCTGCCGCTGCCGCCAGTCCGCTAATCAGGATCGCCTGCTCCAGTTCCCGGCCCTGCAGCGAAGAAAAACCAATAAAGTAGATCTCCATCGCGGTCACCGGCAACAAAACACTCACCACCACTGCGAATACAACTTTTCCCCGAAAGGAAGTCGCAAACGGCAGGCGATTCAGTAGATCGTAAAACTTCAATGCTCTTGACATAAATCGCCTCCTTTCTTTTTTGCGCTCTGATGAATCCATCGGCGCTTTCCAGGCCGTCTTTATACAGCAGTGGCTTTTCTCCCGGAACTACGGGAGGGGCCTTAGACTGGAGATAGAATGAGCATCGTGAGATTTATTCTGTTGGCATCCCTCGCACTGGGACTATTTGCGCAAGAGGCCTATAAGGGGCCCGTTCCCGACAAATCCGATTTGCCCTTCATCCGCCACGCCAATAAACTTGTGGCCACCGACACCGGCGAAGCCAAAGACGAATCCGCCAAAGGCGACACCATCTACACCGTCCCCGGTTCAAACGCCACTGCCAAAACTCCCCTCACCGAGCCCGCCTTCATCGTCAAGGTCGACAAACTGAACATCCAGCAGATGCAGTTGTACAAAATGGAGCCGAAGGGCGGCCAACGCGTATTGTCACTTCCCCAGAAGCCCAAAAAGAATGGGCCCCGCGCGGTTCGCCTCTCGCTCGAGCCCCTCACCAGCGGCCTCTACAAGCTCGAAGTGCAGGAACCTCTCGAAAACGGTGAGTATTGCCTGTCCCCTGGCGGCTCCAATGCCGTATTCTGTTTCGCCGTCTACTAGACCACCTTGCTAAACTGGTGAATTCTATGTTCCAAGGATTAGAACACACCGCAATTGCTTCGCCCAACCCGAAGCGCCTCGCCGACTGGTACGTTGCTCACCTCGAGTTCCATATCAATTTCGAATACGCCGGCAATTACTTCGTCAAGGCCCAGAACGGCTCCATGCTGGAAATCATCCCCAGCGATGGCGAACCCGGCCCCAACGAAATGAAGACGCCCGGCATTCGTCACCTCGCCATCGCCATCGATGACTTCGATGCAGCCTACGCGCAGCTCCAGTCCAAGGGCGTCAAGTTCAAGGCCGAACCCTTCACCAATCAGGGCAATCGCCTCGTCTTCTTTGAAGACGCCGACGGCAACCTCTGTCACCTGATCCAGCGTGAGAAACCCCTACCGTAAGAATTCCACGCATTGAAACGTCAGATCTTCAAGGCATTCGAGTATCCAGAGTTCCGCCTCATGTGGCTGGGTGCATGCACCTCGTCCATCGGAACCTGGATGCAGAATCTGGCGCAAAGCTGGCTCGTCTATGAGCTCACCAAGTCTGCCTGGTATCTCGGTCTCGATGCCTTCCTCGGCCAGATCCCCATCTTCCTGTTCAGCATGTTAGGTGGCGTCGTCGCCGATCGTAAAGACCGCCGCAAGATCCTCGTCGTCTCGCAGCTCATCCAGATGAGCTGCGCCATCATCCTCGCCCTGCTCGCCTGGTACAACATCGTTCAGGTCTGGCACATCCTGCTACTCTCTTTCACCGTCGGTACGGCGCAGGCCTTCGGCGGCCCCGCCTACCAGGCCATGATTCCCAGCCTCGTCAAAAAAGAAGACCTCCAGAACGCCATCGCCATGAACTCCATCCAGTTCAATGTCGCCCGCGTCATTGGTCCTACCCTCGGCGGCCTCGCGCTCACCAGCCTCGGTGCCGCCTGGTGTTTCAGCCTCAACGCGCTGAGCTTCTTTGCTGTCATCTTTACCCTCCTGCGCGTCGCCCCGCGCCCTCCCGCAATGACGGGTAAAGAACCAGTGCTCGAAAGCATGAAGGTCGGCCTTCGCTTCGTGCGCGACAACTCCGTCATGGGTGGCCTCGTCGTCCTTGCCTTCCTCATGACGCTCCTCGGCATCCCCATCATGACCTTCCTCCCGGTCTTTGCCGAACGCGTCTTCCACCTCGGCAAAGAAGCCTATTCCGAGATGCTCGTCATCTCCGGTCTTGGCAGCGTGCTCGGCGGCGTCTTCGTCGCCGCCACCAGCCATATCCAGCGCAAAGGCGTTCTCTCCCTTGCCTCACTCATGGCTCTGGGTGCCTTCATCTTTGGCTTCGCTGTCTCAACCAATTTCTACTTCGCCTGTCTGATGCTCTTCCTTGGCGGTGCTGCCCTCATTGCCTGCTTCGGCCTCGTCAGCTCTCTGGTCCAATCGCAGGTCGAAGATTCCATGCGGGGCCGCGTCATGAGCATCTACAACGTCGCCTTCCGCGGCGGCATGCCCTTCGGTGCCTTCGCCGCCGGCCGCCTCATCGAGTCCTTTTCCGCCCCGCAGGTTCTAGCCGCCAACGGCATCCTCCTCGTCGTCCTCAGTGGCATCTTCTGGCTCACCCAGCGCCGCATCGCCCGACTCTAATCCTTCCTTCGATAGAATCAGGCAGTAATGTTTCGTGCTCTAGTTTTTCTTGCAGTCACCCTTTCCGCGCAGACTCTCCCCGTACCCTACCGCCAATATTGCGCAGCCTGCCACGGCGAATCCGCCACCGGCACCGACCGCGGCCCCAATCTCATCGACACTCGCAGCCTCCGCGCCTCCAGCGAAGAATCGATTCGTAACCTGATCCAGAAAGGCACCTCCGGCGGCATGCCCGCCTTCGCCAACCTCAAAGCAGCCGACCTGAATCTCCTGGCCAAAACCGTTCGCAACTGGAACGCCTCCGCCTTCGACGCCCATCCCGCTGGAGACCTCGCCCAGGGCCGTCAATTCTTCGAGTCCAATTGCCTCTCCTGCCACATGGCTCTCGGCCAGGGCAAATCAAACGGCCCCGATCTTTCCAACATCGGCCGCGAACTCACCGTCCGCGAAATCGAAGCCCAACTGACAGACCCCAATTCCCGTCGCGGCAAACGCAACTCTGCCTCCTGCCCCTCCTGGGCCTTCTGCCCCGACAATCCCTGGGGCCTCGTCAACGTGAAACTCGCCGACGGTAAATCCCTGCGCGGCTTCGCTCGCGCCCGTGGCCGCCACGACATCCAACTGCAAACCCTCGACGGCAAGCTCCACCTCATCCAAAACCCCGCTGCCGTCACCGAAGAGAAATCTTCCCTGATGCCGCCCCTCAAAGCCACCCCCGAGCAGCGCACCAATCTTATCGCCTACTTAAGCAGCCTCGGCGGCATCCCCACCGGAACTCTCCCCTCAGCCGCCCCGCCCTCCACCAGCGAGATCCAGCAGGTCCAGCAACCCAAGCCCGGCGATTGGCCCGGCTACCATGGCGCACCCTCTGCCAATCGTCACAGCCCTCTCAGTCAGATCAACGCCACCAACGCCACAAAGCTCAAGCTCGCCTGGTCGTACTCACTCCCCCACCTCGGCCTGCAAACCACGCCCCTCGTAGTCGACGGCATCATGTACGTCACCGCTCCCAATCAGGTCTGCGCCCTCTCCAGCGACACCGGCCGCGAGATCTGGTGCTACACCCGTCCCCGTGGCGACTCCACCAAAATCTCCGGCGATGCCGCCAAGGGCGCACAGCGCGGTGTCGCCATGCTCGGCAATCGAATTTTCTTCTCCACCGATGACGCCCACCTGATCGCCTTAAATCGACTCACCGGCGCCCTCATGTGGCAGGTCTTCATGCCCGAGGGCCTACCCGGCGCTTATGGCGCCACCGCGGCCCCTCTGGTTGTCGGTGATCTGGTAGTTGCCGGTGTAGGCGGCGGCGACGCCCCCCTGCGCGGCTTCCTAGCTGCCTACAAGGCCGACACCGGCCGCGAAGCCTGGCGCTTTTGGACCATCCCCAAGCGCGGCGAACCGGCCTCAGAAACCTGGGTCGGCAACGCCCTCGAAGTCGGCGGCGGTGCCACCTGGCTCACCGGTTCCTACGACCCCCAACTCGACATCCTCTACTGGCCCGTCGGTAACCCCTACCCAGACACCGATGGCACCGAGCGCAAAGGCGACAACCTCTACACCGATTCCGTCGTGGCGCTCAACCCCAAAACAGGCCAGCTCAAGTGGCACTTCCAGTTCACTCCCCACGACCTCTGGGATTGGGATGCCACCGAGCCCCTCGTGCTCGTCGACGAAGTCTTTCAAGGCAAACCACGCAAGCTCCTGCTCCAGGCCAATCGCAACGGCTACTTCTACGTGCTCGATCGCGTGACGGGAGAATTCCTCCTCGGCAAGCCCTTCGTCAAGCGCCTCACCTGGGCCACCGGCCTCGACCCCAAAGGCCGCCCCATCGTCAACGAAAAAGCCAAACCCACCATGGGCGGCACCGTCACTTGCCCGGCCGTTCGCGGTGCCACCAATTGGTACTCCACCGCTTACAATCCCCAGGCGAAACTCTTCTATGTCATGGCTGTTGAAGATTGCAACCTCTACCGCCAGGCCGGCTCCTGGTTTGTCCCCTACAACGACCCGGCAAACCCTCCGCAGAAGATTCTCCGCGCCATCGACATCCAAACCGGCAAGATCGCCTGGGAACAAGTACAAATCGGTGCCCCGGAATCCAATTACACCGGTGTTCTTTCCACCGCGGGCAACCTCCTCTTCTACGGCGAAAGTGGGGGCAGCTTCGCCGCTGCCGATGCCAAAACCGGCAAGACCCTCTGGCACTTCAATACCGGAGCCGTCTGGAAGGCTTCACCCATGACCTACACCGTCCACGGCAAGCAGCACGTCGCCATCGCCGCCGGTGGCAACATCCTCGCCTTCACGCTGAACGACTAGTCATCAACCGCTGCACCCACTCCTGATCTCTGTGCCGCCCCAGCAGTGCATAGAGCCACGATTGCCCGCGGTTCATCACCGCAGCCAGTTGTTCCACACCATAATCCGGGTGGCGCGCATGCACTGCCGCCACCACATTCAACCGTGCCATCTCCAGGTTGTAATCCACATCGCACCACCGCTCATCGCTCCCCATCGTTTGATAGGGCATCGCCAGCACCACTTCTTCACGCCGCTCCACCTCCAGTGCCAACTCCTCCACCAGCGCCCTGGCAAACCCGTCTTGCACCATCCCCAAGGCTTCCTGCGCTGCCGCAATAGCCCTCTCCGCCCACGCGGTTCTCCCAGCCCGTTTCTCGCAAAGCGCGAGCAGCCCCCACGCTCTGGCCCGGTACCCTCGATGCGCAACGCGCTCGCTCACCAGGCGCTGCAATACCCCGCGTGCTTCCTCTTCCCGACCCGTCTCCATCCAAAGCTCCGCCCGCAAAACGATCTTCTCTGCCAGCACTTCGTCGCCCATCTCAAAGGCTCCTTCCAGGCGAACCAGCTCCTTCTCGCACCGCGCATAAGCCCGCCCACGCAACAAACACTCCACCAGCCCCAGTGCCGCGCTTCCCGTCAGCGGGCCCGCATCCGCATAAGCCCCACGCAGGCATCCATCAATGCGCCGCTGCAACCCACTCAAATCCACGTGTCGTACTCGTCCACTCGCGCACTGCCGCACACGCACTTCCGCCACGATCGAGAACGCCTCAGCCACAAACGCATTCCGTTGGTTTCGCGCGGCAAACCACTTCGCCAGTTCCCCCAATCGCTGGCCCTCCTCGCGCAGCCTGGCCTGCGAAGCAACAGTCAACTCCGTCACCAGCACTGCTGCACTACGCGCATACACCTCCAGCCCCTTCCTCCAAGTCTCCTGCCCCAATTGCGAAAGAATCAGCGACGAGCCCACCATCCACCCGCGCGCCTCAAGATAGCGTCCCCGCGCCAGCGCAATCCCTCCCTGTCCAAACCCCAAAATCCGCGCTGTCATCACCCGGCTGTAAATCAGCTCCCGGCGCAAGCGCTCCGGGTCCACTCCCTCGTACTTCAGCTTCTTGTCTTCATAGCGCATCCGCGTTTGATCGAGAGCCGCGTCAAAGTGCCGTGCTGCCTCATCCAGCTTCCCCAGGTTGCGCTGCCACAACCCCTCGTAGTAGCGCAGCAATGCCACCGTACCGTGGCAGGGAAAGTCCTCCCGCACCAATTTCCCCTCAACAAACCGACGAACCCTCACCAGCACTGCCCCCGCCTCGCTCAACCTCTGTGCCCGCAAATAAGCCAGCGCAAAGGCGAGACAACACCACACCCTTTGCCGCCATAGCTTCACATCCTCCCCGTCCTCAAGCCCCCCGTCCAGCAATTCCTCCACGCTCGGCTGCAACAGCGCTGCTGCTTCCTGCGACCTTCCATGGGCGTCCAGATATTCCGCCAGCAGCGCCAGTGCCTTCAGCCGCATGCGGTCGCCAAGGTCCACCCTGCGCCGCCGGTGGCTCGCCATCAAGCGCAGTAGCGTCGCGCCCATCTCGTCTAGCTCTGGCCCAAAGGCGAATGCCCGCAGTCGCGACTGAAAAGGGCCCAGCAGCCGCACAGCCTCATTATCCATCGTCATGGAAATAGTATTCCAGAAAAATGGAAACAATCGAAGCCTTCTTGCATTTCCGTTTCAATGAAGGCAGAGAAACATGATGCAAAACAAAACACTCTTCGACCAACTCGAAGCCTTCACCTTCCCGGCCAGCTTCCTTCCCAGGCTCTGCCGCGAAAACTCTTGGTCTGCCTCACACGGAAAGGCCGTCCTCGCCGAGTACCGCCGCTTCCTCTACCTGGCTGCCACCTCCCCTCACCCCGTCACTCCCTCCATCGCCGTCGACCAGGCCTGGCACCTCCACCTCATCTACACCCGCTCCTACTGGGAAGACCTCTGCCAGCACATCCTCCCACAACCCATCCACCACGGCCCCACCGCTGGAGGCGAACAGGAAAATCAAAAATTCGAAAACTGGTATGACCGCACCCTCGCTCTCTACCAGGACGAATTCTCAACCAATCCCCCACGAGAGATCTGGCCCCCCACCGAACAGCGCTTCCTCCCCACGCAACGCTGGCGCTGGCTCGACACCTCCCGCTACTGGATCATGCCCAAGCCCAACTGGCAACTGGTACTCCCCTCAGCCATCCCCTTCCTGCTCCTCTCCTCAGCGGCACCGGTCATCCTCGGGATGGCGATCGTCACCGCCGCCCTCCTGATCTTCTTCGCAATCAAGGCCCCCTCCGCGTTCCAGGCCAGTCGCAAGAAAGCCGATGGAAGCTCCTCCTCGAGCGGCTGCTCCGCCAGCTTCAGTGCAGACTCTGGTGGCGACTCTGGAGCTGATGGAGGTGGTGATGGGGGTGGCGGCTGTGGCGGTGGAGGCTGCGGAGGTGGCGGAGGCTGCGGAAGCTAGTCTTCCGGCGCTTCCCAACCGCGCATGGCAAAGTACCTGGCTCGGGGCTCGGTTGTGAGTCCATGGATCCCTCTTCTTGGCAGCACAACTCCATGAACATAGACGAGGGCGATCAGCGCCGCGCCCCAGAACACACAAACCCCCAGATGACCAAACCAGTAAGAGATCAATGCCGTCAACAGCAGGGTTCCAATGGCCTTGACGACGCGTATGCCAACCATACCGCGACGGTAGAACCGGCGGAACACAATGTTACCGGCAACCAGGACAACTGCTGAACCCAGCAGGTCATAGCCCATCTCCCTACCGAAGCACGGTAATCGTAACGGGTGTGCTCTGCTGCGCGTTCAGCAGCGAGCGCACCTGTACGACGTTCAGCCCAGCCCGTACATCCGGCGGAATCTGCGCCACAATCTGGGTCGGCGAAGCAGAAATGATCGACAGCGGCACGTCATTAAACGTCACGCAGCTTCCACCCAGCACACTGGGCAGCGGCACTGTGTCAGCCGTGCTCGCCGTTGCCAGCCCCGTTCCATTGATAGTCACAAACGAACCCACGCGAATATTAGTGCTGCCGTCATTGGCATTCACAATCCCGCGCACCCCAGCCGTCACTGCGGGCGCGGTCGCTGTCGTCGTGGGCGTTGTCGGAACCATCGTCAATCCGGACACGGTCAGAATGTAAACATTCCCCTTCGAGTCGACAGCCATCTGTCGCCCCGGGATATTGATCTGCTGCGTGCTGCCAGACACAAAGAACACCGGGTTCTCCGGCAGAATTCCTGCAATGCTCTCCGACTGCGTTCTGATATCAACCACTTCCAGCGTCGTGCGTTCCTCATCGCGTGTGGCTGCCGTCGCTACAGTCCGAACCGGCGTAGTCGCCCGGATGAAGCGCTGCGAATCCAAAGGCCAAACCGAGTAAACATTCCGGTTTCCAGCGCTCACACTAATCTGCGTCACCTGTCCGTTCTGCCCAGGGATGAACTGCGTCGTGCCCGGTCGCTCCACACCACCAATCGGCGTCAACGACGAGCCCAAAATCAATCCCCCAGCAAGAAAATACTCACCCCTCGGCCCAGCAGCAGTAGGTGCCACATAGCTCGCATAGGGGTTCTGGAATACCGTTCTGGTTGCGGTGTAGGCATCAATAGTCGCGTCAAACAAATACCCATTCGCGGTCGTCGTACCTGCCACGCTGGCCAGCAACATCGCATACTCTCCATTCGGCGAGGCAGTCATAAATCGGTTTCCGCCCACCGTTCCGGCAGCGTTAAATACGCCACCACCGGGTCGCACCACAGCCTGGTTGCCCAGTGTCCGCCAAACATTCCCATTCGTTGTCGTGAACTGAAGACCAGCCAGCGTCATCGCCATCGAATCCACCGTAATCGGTGCCTGCGCCGCATTCCGTGGGCTAGGAGGAAACTCGATATTCCCGAGCGTAGTCAGGTTCTCCAGATCAATCGTTTGAATCGTCTCCCCGCCGACATTGGCAACATAAAGAGTATTTCCGTCGAGCGACATCGCAAGATTTTGCGGAAACTGCCCTGCCTCAATCGGGTCTTGAAATTTCTGCTTCGCCGTATCGAAAACTTCAATCCGGTTCAGTGCCGAATTCGAAATGTAAATTCGATTCCGCTTTTCATCGAGCACGAGATCACGCAACCCTCGGCCAGGATTGATGCCATTGGCCAGGGTGGGTATCGGGAAGATCAATCCCCGCTGATCGTTCAGGCGGTTATTCATAAACACGCGCACCGTGTTCGGAATGTTGATCGCCTCCAGCGAATTCAGGTTAATCGCAACAGCCCCGCCATTGTTGCCGTTATAGACATTGGTCCCAGGACGTCGATTCACGTTCACGCGCCCCGGGTCCATCGTAAAGGTGATGGAAGAGGGCGCAAGCCCACTCGTAACCTGTGCCACAAGAGCTGCCGTAATTCCAGTCGGCAGGCTGAACGTCAGCTTACCCTTGCCCAAATTCGAAACCTTCATCGTCGCTCGCGCAATCCCCTTGTTGCAGGGGTCTGTGGCCAAGAAAATCTGCGTCGATTCCGGGTCAAGAATAGGGTAGTCAAACAAGCTACCCACCGGCAAAGTCATAAAACCTGATTCAGAAAGAGCGAAGATCTGGCTGCCGTCAGCCGTCATCACCATACGCCCCAACACCGACTCCGGCATCTTGATTCCCAGCCGAACTCCCAGGTTCGAAGGGTTGCCAATAAACAACACATTTGCCGTCGGCCTTTGATTGGCGGCCAGCGCCGTGTAATTGAACGCTGAATACAGCGTCTTGCCATCGGGCGAGAACACGCTGCCCCCAAAGTTGACCCCAGCCGGAAATCCCACCGACCCAGTCAACGTAAATGGCAGGTTGGCCGTATTCATAATTCCCCGCACATTCAACGTTCCAAAGTCATACTGCGACGAACCCGCCATCAGTCTTGCCCCATCCGGCGACATCGCCAGCACCGTCGATTGCCCCGTAACCGTCCGCGTCCGCAACACCGTTCCGCTCGCCGCCTCATAAACAAACATCGTCGTTTGCGCATTGTTCAGCGACTGGTTGATCGCCACCATCCCAACAATGAAATTCCCATCCGGCGTCGTGATCAGCTTGCCAGGAAATGCCGTCGTCGGCCGCGTCCCAAAAAACACGTTCTGATTGATGTTCGCCGTCGAAATCGTCGCCGGTGAAGTCACCGCTGTCAACTGCAGCGCCGCATCCTGCCGCGGGTCATAAAGCAGCAGCGTCTGCTGTGCATTGTTCAACCCGGTTCCTTGCGTCGTGATCAGCACCCGTCCATCCGCTCCAACCGCAATCCCCTCCGGTCTCACCGGCAAGCTCAACGTCTTAATCACCTGGTTATCGCCCAGTCGAATCACACTCACGCTGGTCGACGTCGCATTCGTCACATAAAGAGTGGCCCCGTCCGGCGACATGGCTGCACTCACCGGAAAGTTGCCCACCGAAATCGGGTTCTGCATCCGCTTATTCACGTAATCGTAAACATCAATCCGGTTCGCATTCGACCGCACCAGGTACAACAATCCCCGCAATTCATCCAGCACCAGATCTCCCGGCGTTTCCCCCAGCGCCGTCACTGTCCCAAACGTTCCAATCTGCGCCGGAAGCGACACAGGAACTGCCACCATCAAGCCAACCAGAACCAGAGAAAAATAGAGAGATTTGTTAATGTTTGACAACACAAATTGCATCCGCATCTGAACCTAATGTACTCTAACGCTTCATGGTCTAAGAAGTTTCTTCGAGGACCCGAAACATTTTTGTTTAGCATGGGTTCAATGGATTCATCCGAAAAGCGCCTACGTGTCACCAACCGCCGATCTGGCGAAGTCCTGACAACTCATGCAGGAATTGCCAACACCAGTGAGTTGCGCCGCCGTGGCCTCTTGCAGCATACTTCTTTGGAGCCTGGCGACGGGCTTTGGATTGCCCCTTGTGAGGCCGTCCATTGCTTCGGCATGAAATTCGCAATCGACGTGATCTACTTGAGCAAACAAAAGAAAATTCTGAAGATCAGACCCAACATGGGCAAGAACCGGATAAGCTTCTGTTTGCGCGCCCATAGCGTGCTGGAATTACCTGCCGGAACGGTAGAAAAATCGGGCACCCTGGTTGGCGACGACCTGGATTTTGAAAAAGTATGATGCGTCTCGCTCTCTGGATTCTGCTCTCCTTGTTGGCCACTTCTTGTGCCCGCCAGCAGTCAGCCTCCTCGCGCCTGCCCACCGTGTTCGATTCTCAGGTCCGCAATGCGGCCAACCTCGGAGATGGCGACCTCGAAGTCCAGGCCCTCCGCAAGCGTCTCCTCGAAAATCCCCGTGACGCATCCATCCGCCGTCGCCTGGCCGATCGCTTTGAATCCACCGGCTATCCCGATCTTGCCCTCGAGCACCTCCGCATCGCCTTCGAACTCGCTCCTGCCGACACCCAGCTCGGTCTCGACCTCGCCGTCGCCCTCAAGCAGCAAGGCTTGCCAACACAAGCCCTGCAAGTGCTCGAAGCCACCCTGCGCAACCCATCCCCCACTACCGCGCAACTGTCTCGCGCCGCTATCCTCACCGATACTCTCGTCAATCTGAAAGAAGGCGAAATCCTCCACAAGAAAGCCCTGGCGCTCGACCCCGCCAGCCTCCTTCTGGCCAACAACCTCGCCTACAACTGGCTGCGCCAACAGCGCGCCTCCGAAGCCGAACAACTCTTCCGCCAGATCCTCCGCACCAAGCCCTCCTATGAGGTGGCCCGCAACAATCTCGCCACACTCTACGCCACCCAGCTCCATCAACCAGAGGAAGCTCTCCTCCACTGGAAAGCCATCAGCGGCCCCGCCGCCGCCCATAACAATCTCGCCGCTACCTACATGGAGCAGGAGAAATGGCCCGAAGCCAAGGCCGAGCTCGAAAAAGCCCTCGCCCTCCGCTTCCAATTCCCCGAAGCAATTCAAAATTTACAACTGGTCGCTGCCCGTACTGGTGGTACCGTAGAACTCAAACTGGACCGCGACAAGAAGCAGTCCGGCCTGTCAAAATTAGCAAAAGCATTTCGTCACGCCTTCATCTCTGAAGAGGACGAATCGCAAATGTCGAAAACCCGAAGGAGTCGTCCATGAATTTTCAATCACTAGCCGTCAAATCGAAGGCCCTTGCCCTCAAACTCTGGAAAGATGAAGCTGGCCAGGACTTGGTCGAATACGCTTTGATCGTCGCCGCAGTCGGCCTCGCCCTCATCACCACGGTCAATCAGTTGACTCAGGCCGTCGTCAGCTTGTACCAGAGCATGACCCAGGGTCTCGGCTCCATCGGTACCCAGCAGTAAGCACGGTCCCTGAAGCTCTTGTCATCGCTCCTGCGCCGCTGGTTCGTTCCGGATATCGCTCTCATCCTGTCGACCATCACGATGCTCTATTGCCTGAGTTCATTCAACGGCATGCAGATGCTCTTTCGTGATTCCGACACCGGTTGGCATATCCGCAATGGCGAACAAGTCCTCGCTACCGGCCAAGTCCCGCACACGGAGCCCTATTCGTTTTCAAAACCCGCCCAGCCTTGGTTCGCCTGGGAATGGCTTGCTGATTGCCTGATGGCCAAGGCCCACGACTGGGATGGAATGCGAGGGGTCTTCTTCCTCTATCTCACGGTCATTGGCGTCGTCAGTTGGCTTTGGTTTCAACTGCTATGGGCCACCAATACGTGGTTCCTGCTCGGCGCGATTTCGACTTGGATCATGCTCACTACCTGCAACATCCATTGGCTCGCCAGACCCCACCTCATCAGTTGGGTCTTCCTGCTTTGGGCTGCACTCACCGCCGAGCGCGCTCCTGACAAACTCAGCGCTCGCAATCTCTCCATCGTCTTCATCGTCGGCATCCTCTGGGCCAACATCCACGGCAGCTTCTTCCTCGGCTCAGCCATCTTCCTTCTCTACGGTGCCGAAAAGTGGCTGAAGTCCAATCCCGGCTGGAAGCCTCTCGCTGCTTACGGCTTCACCACCTTGCTCGCCAGCTTCATCAATCCTTACGGCTGGCACGTCCACGAACACATCCTCAAATATCTCGCCGACAAAGAGCTCCTCTCCCGCATCGGTGAATTTCAAACCTTCAACTTCCATGTCGAGGGTGCCGAAGCTCTCGTCCTCGGCATGCTCGTCGTAGCTGCCGGTATCAGCCTCAACTTCGTACAAGGCAACTTCGCTCGCGCCATCCTTTGCATTGTTCTCTTCACGGGGGCCCTGCGCTCCGCACGTGGTCTCCCCATGATGGTTTTGGTCGCCCTACCGCTCGCCCTCAGCGCCATTTGCCGCGTTCTCGAAACACTGCCCCAACTCAAAGGTGTGTTCCAGTACAACGTGAATCTCCGCCAGATGGAATCCGGCTTCCGCGGTTGGGCTTTCATGCCAATCATCCTCGCCCTCTTCATCTTCATCGGCCGGTCGCCGCTCTTCTCCAAGCCCGCCGGCTTCCCAGAGCAGAACTTCCCCGTCAAGCTCGCCCCGCAAATCGAAGCCCTGCCCGCCGACGCGCGCTTGTTTTCGAGCGACAAATTCGGCGGCTACATGATCTATCGCTTCGCCGGCAAACGCAAAGTCTTCTTCGATGGCCGCAGCGACTACTACGGCTCCGAATTCCTCCAAAACTATCTGGTTCTTCCCGACGCCAAGCCAGGCTGGGAAGAGCAATGGAAGCGTTGGAATTTTACGCACGCACTCATCCCCAAAGAAAACTCTCTCGCCGTGGTGCTGCCCCTCAAAGGCTGGCGCCAAATCGGCAAGGACGAAACGGCAATCTTGTTTGAAAAGGGCCCTCAATAAATGGACCGCCAAAAGCTCTTACTCATCTTCGGTGGCGCATGGGTCTCGGCAGCTCTGCTGACCTGGATTCTCTACTCCACAACTTCCTCCGCCAAGCAAACGAAACTGGTCAAGGTACAAGCTGCCTCCCGCGACCTCTCCGCTGGAACTCGTCTCAAGAAAAGCGATCTCCGCATGGTCCAGGTCCCCGAGCGCGAACAGCCTCGCGGCGTCTATGCCGACGAGAAAATCCTGCTCGACAAAACTCTGCTCTTTCCGGTCTCACAAAACGAGCCAATCACCCAATTCAAGCTCGCTGCGATGGGCGGCATTGAAGGTGTCTCCGCAACCATCCCCCAGGGCAAGCGCGCCGTCAGTGTCCAGGTCACAGACTCTACCAGCGCCGCGGGCCTCATTCTCCCGCGCTCCCATGTCGACGTCATCTTCACGCGCACCGGCTCCATGGCCGAAGCACTCTCGAAAGTAATCCTCGAAGACATCTCCGTTCTCAGCGTCGGGCGCAACACAGAGCTGTCCGCAACCGATCCTAAGGCCGCCGCTGCAGCCGCTGCCGCCGGCGCTACCACCAACACCACTGCCCAACGCGCCGTCACTCTCCTCGTCACTCCCGAAGAAGCCGCCAAGCTGGAACTCGCCAAAAACAACGGCAAGATCGGTCTGGTCCTGCGCAATCCCCTCGACTCTTCCAAAATCAACCAGGACCAACCCATTTACGCCGACGCCCTCGACCCCTACCTTGGCGCACGAAAAGAAAGAATGGCCAAGCTCAACCCGGGCTTGAATCCCAACCTCCAGGGTACTTTCAAAACTGTCACCGACGACAAATCCTGGAACAACCTCACCGGCCAGAAGTCCACACCCAAAAAGTTAAAAGACAAGGAAGAAGATCCTGCGAAGCCACCTCAGAAAGTAGTCGACGTTTTCCGCGGCGACAAGCACGTCCAAGAGGTGTTTGAAAAGACCAAATGAAACAGACCCTCGCCTCCATCACTGCCCTGCTGGCATGCGTCGCTGTCGCTGTATTCGCGCAATCTAGCCCCAAAACCGTTCGCCTCACTGTCGGCCAGGGAGAACTCGTCCAGTTCGAACAGGATATTTCTAAAGTCGTTGTAGCTGAACCCAAAATCGCCGACGCCATCGTAGTCGGTCCTCGCGAAGTCATGGTCACCGCCAAAGGCGCTGGCAAAACAACTCTCGTGATCTGGGAAGAAGGCAAAGCCCCCTCCCGCTATGACGTGCAAGTTGTATTCGATTCCAGCCCCACAGATGATTTCAATCTCACCTTGAAGCAGGATCTCAAGCGCGACCTTCCCGAAGACGCAATCGATTTCAACGGCAACAGCGAGACGATCGTCCTCACCGGTTCGGTCAAGAACGCCGACAGCGCCAAGCGCGCCGCCGCCCTCGCTCAAACCCGCACCAAGAACGTCATCAATCTCATTGAGCTGCCCAAGAAGGTTGACCCCCGCCAGATCATGCTGCAAGTGAAGTTCGCCAGCATCGACCGCGCTGCCATGACCGAGATCGGTTTCAACTACTTCTCTCGCAACCCCAAGTTCCTCGGCGCACTCTCCACCCAGCAGTTCCAGCAACCGCGCATCAGCGCCCTGCAGTTCCAAAATCAGGAATTCGCCAACACCACCATCAACTTCGCCGACCTCCTCAACATGTTTGCCTTCCGGCCAGACCTCAACATCGGTGCCACCATCCGCGCCTTGGCCAATCAGAACCTCCTGCAAATCCTGGCCGAGCCGAACCTCATCGTAGTCGAAGGCAAAGAAGCGAACTTCGTTGCGGGCGGCGAGTTCCCCTTCCCGATGCTCAACGCCACCTCCACCGGTGGCGCCATCTCTCCCGTCATCACGGTACAGTTCCGTCCCTTCGGTGTCCAGCTCAACTTCACCCCCACCATCACCGATACCGGGGCCATCCACCTCAAGGTCCGGCCTGAAGTCAGCTCCCTCGATTACTCCAACGCCATCACGCTGCAAGGCGTTCAGATCCCAGCCCTCGTCACCCGCCGCGCCGAAACCGAAGTCGTCCTCAAGGACGGCGAAAGTTTCGCCATCGCCGGTCTCATCGACAACCGTGTTCTGCAAACCATGGCTCGCATCCGCGGCCTCGGCGACATCCCCATTCTTGGCCAACTCTTCCGCAGCCGCAGCACCAAGAAAACCACCGACGAGCTGGTTGTAGTCATCACTCCGAAATTCGTTCGTCCCGTGGCCCCCGACGAAAAGATCGACCTCCCAGCCATGCTCGAATCCTTCCAGGCCTCGTCTCGCGAGATCAAGGCCCTCAAGGACGCCAAAGGCAAAGGCAAGAAATCTTCCGGCAAACCGCAAACGGTAGGCTCCAGTGGGTATCAGGAACCTGAGAAGAAAAAATAACCTGGGTTCCCAGGTTGGTGCCGTGGCCCTGCACATGCTCGTGCTGCTGGGCACCATCATGATTGTCTTCATGGGCTTTGCCTTCGATCTCGGCCGCCTCTACTTAAACCGCGCCGAAGTCAAGACCATTGCCAATGCCATGGCCCTCGCCGCTGCCCAGCAACTCATCGGTACCGAGCTTTCCACCACCAATGCCGCCGCTGCCGCCCGCGCTGCAGCGCGTACCGTCGATGGCCGCGGCAATCGTTATGACTTCGGTGGCATCACCCTGGGCGAAAGCACCTCCAACCTCAACAGTGAAATTCCAGAGCCTGCCTTCTACGACAACATGGCCGGCGCTACCGGCGAAGGCGACAGTGGCGTCGGCCAGCAGGCCAGCGGTTCCGCTGCCCGCTTTGCGCGCATCGAGGCCCTCGCCGAAGCCCCACTCGTTTTCTTTGGCCTTCTCTCCGTCGCACAAGATCGAAAAGTCCCCATCGCCGCCGCCGCCGTCGCCGGCGTCAGCGGTCCGGTTTGCAGTGCCTGTGGCATTGAGCCCATCGCCATCGCCGCTCTGAATGCGGAAGACACCGTCGACTTCGGCCTCACCCGCGGCACCCGCTACACGCTCCACTACCAATGCACTGGCCAACCCCTTCCTCAGGCCCTGGGCGATGCTGCCACCCGCTTGCCCTATCTCCTCATCAATCGCTTGGATCCCGAGGCCACCACATTCAACACCGAAGATACGCAACTCTTCCGCAACGGCAACACGGGTATCCCGCCCAGCTCCAACCTCACAAGAGCCTGCGTCACCATCGGCCAACCAGAAGCCCTTTGGGCTACCGTCGCTCCTCGTGCTTGCGCTCAGCCTGGCGTAAGCCCACCGTTGCAGCAATTCCTGTGCGGCCTCAACAACCGCTTTGATGCCAGCCTCTCAGAGCCAGTCTGCGCTGCCATCACAGATAGCTCAACCCTCTCCCTCGGCACTCCCGTCGATTCCGACCTCACCGATGTCGACGACTATTCCGCTTATTCCGGGCGCGGTCGACGCGTCATCACCGTAAGCGTCGTCGAATCCCTTACTGCCTCCGCCGACATGAACGTCCTCGGCTTCCGGCAGTTCCTGCTCATTCCCAATCCCAGCCTGACCAGCCTCGCTCCCACCGATGGCCCAGGCCGCTTCATTGCCACCTACATCGGCAACCCCATGCCTCTCAAGCAAGGCCGCTTCGGCTCCTGTGGTGTCACCTCGGGCCCGGGAAAGGTAGTCCTCCACCAGTGAGATCAATGAGACTCGGCTCCCGCAAAGGCACCAGCCTCATTGAAGGTGCCATCTTCATTCCCCTCGTCATCCTGCTGCTACTCGGCATGATGGAGTTCGGTCGCATCACCTACACCTACTACCAGCTCCAAAAAGTAATGTACGCCTTTGCCCGCGTGGCGGGCACCCAGCAGAACATCAACCTCTGCGATTCCAACAACGATGTCCTCACCCAGGCTGCCACCGTGGCCCGCACAGGCACGGGCGACTCCGGTGCCGAAGCTGTCGTTCTCGGCCTCCAGGCCGCCGACTTCCGCGTGCGCATCGAGCGCTACAATCCCGACACCGATTCTCTCGCCGAATGTGATTGCTCCTCCGACGGCTGCGATACCACCCAGGGTGGTGGCCGCCCCGACTTTCTCTATGTCGACTTGGCCAACGGTTACCCCGTAACCCTGCGCATCCCCTTCGTCTCCCCAGACCCCATCATCCTCCGGCCCAGCGTCCGGCTACCCTTCGGAGGCACCTAGATGCGCAACCCACGCCATCTCGAAAAAGGTGCCACCGCCGTCGAGTTCCTCGTGGTGGGTATGACGCTCGTTCTCCCGCTCTGCTTCGCCATGTTCTTCACTGCGCAAATTCTTTGGATCTGGCATAGCGTCGCCGAAATGACCCGCGAAGGCGCTCGCTATGCGGCCACCCACTGCTACCAGAACGGTTCGAACGTCAGAAATTACATGCAGCGCGCTGCCCCCGCCATGCCAGACCGCGATCAGTTCATCAACGGCGCAGCAGAGATTGCAGTGACTTATTACGGCCGCTCCGCCGAAAGCAATGAACTCACCGAGTTCTCCTGTGATACCGAATGCAGCCTCGGCTGCATTCCCGATGTCGTCAAGGTTCAGGTCCGCAATTACGAGTACCGGAATTTCTTGATCTACTGGGGCATTCCCCCAGTGCAACTTCCCGATTTTCAAACTACCCTCGCCATGGAAGGGGCAGGCTGTGATCCCGATACGGGCTCCTGCAACCCCTAAAGGAAACCTATGTCAATTACCCTTTTGGTCGCATCCAGTGATGAAGCATTTCGCGAGAGTGTGAAGGAAAACCTCGCCTCCCTCAGCGGCGCTCGCGTCGTCGGCGAGTATTCCGAAGTCAGCGCCAATCTCTACATCCGCATCCTCCAGGACGCCGAACGCCATCCCGATGCTGCCCTCGTCATCGACATCTCCGGAGACCAGGATGCCGCCCTCAAGTCCCTCGAAAAAATCAAACAGGCCATCCCCGATCTTTACGTCATCGCCTCCAACATTCACGCCGAAGGCGAAGCCGTCATCGCCGCACTGCGCGCCGGTGCCAACGACTATCTCCTGCAACCCTTCAAGCGTCTCGACTTCCGCGAAGCCATGTCCCGCCTTGAGCGTGCCCCCCGCCGTGACATCTCCGGTGGCAGCCGCCTCGGCAAAATCTACGCGTTCCTCGGCGTCAAAGGCGGCGTCGGCACCACCACTCTGGCCACCAACTTCGCTGGCGTCCTCGCCCAACGCAAGCAACCCACCGTCCTCATGGATCTCGACTGGATCTCCAACGACGTTTGCATGCAGCTCGGCGTCAATCCCCAGTACACCCTGGCCGAAGTCGGTGAGAATCTCGACCGCATGGACCAGTCTCTCTTTGAAGGCTTCGTCACCCGCGACAACCTCGGCTTCTACGTCGTCGGCCCACCCGATGCCCTCGAACATTCTGTCTACTTCACCGAAGCCATGTTCCGCGACTTCTCCACCTTCCTCGTAGAGAAGTACGAATCGATCGTCGTCGATTGCGGTCGCACCATCGTCGATGAAGCCGTCCTCGCCGCCCTCCAGACTGCCGGCACCATCTTCGTCGTCACCACCCAGGAATTCCCAGCCCTGCGCAACGCCCAGCGCTACCTCGGCTTCCTCACCCGCATGGGCTTCACGCAAGATCAGATCAAGATCGTCGTCAACCAATACCGCAAGAAGGCATCAAGCGACATCGCCTCGCTCGAGCAGATGCAGCAGACACTCAACCAGAGCGTCTTCTACGGCATTCCGCAATCGCAGGCCGTCCTCCAGTCCATCAACAAAGGCCGACCCTTCGTCGCCGACCGCCAAGCCGCTGGCGATCTCGACAAGGTCTTCCGCGCCTTCGTCACCAAAGCCACCGGAGCCCGCGCCGAAGCCGCTCCCATCTTCGGAAAGACTGCCTAATCCATGGGAACCCGCCCCATCCCGCGTCCCGCCGCCCGGCCCACCGCCGGCGTCGACCGCTGGAATCAGCTTCGAACCCAGCTCCACGGCAAACTCGTCAGCGCTCTGACTCCCGAGCAGCTCAAGAACCTGTCCAAAGACGGCGTCCGCGATCAGATCGCCACCGTCACCGATCGCCTCGTCCAGGACTCCGGCCTCCCCATGACCACGGCCGAAAAAGATCGCCTCATCGAAGAAGTCCTCGATGAAGTCTTTGGTCTCGGTCCGCTCGAACCCCTAATGCAGGACCCCACCGTCTCCGACATCATGGTCAACGGTTTCGATAGCGTCTATGTCGAGCGCGCCGGCATGTTGGTTGAGACTCCGGTCCGCTTCAAAGACCAGGCCCACGTCCGCATGACCATCGATCGCATCGTCTCCAACATCGGCCGCCGCATCGACGATAGCTCCCCCATCGTCGACGCCCGTCTCGCCGACGGTTCCCGTGTCTGCGCCGTCATCCCGCCGCTCTCTTTGATCGGCCCCGTCATGAGCATTCGCCGCTTCGGCAAAAAGCTGCTTACCGCCGATGACCTTGTCAAAAACAACACCCTGACTCCAGGCATGCTGCTCTTCCTCCAGGCCGCCGTCAAGGCCCGTCTCAACATCATCATCAGCGGTGGTTCCGGCTCCGGCAAGACAACCTTGCTCAACAATCTTTCCCGCTTCATTCCCGAAGAAGAGCGCATCGTCACCATCGAAGACGTCGCCGAACTGCAGGTACAACAGGAACACATCGTCCGCCTCGAAAGCCGCCCCACCAATATCGAAGGCGCCGGCGGCATCGCCCAGCGTGACCTCGTCATCAACGCCCTCCGCATGCGCCCAGACCGCATTCTCATCGGCGAATGCCGGGGCGGGGAAGCCCTCGACATGATGCAGGCTATGAATACGGGTCACGACGGTTCGATGACCACCTGCCACGCCAACACCGCCCGCGACGCCTTCTCCCGTCTCGAGACGATGGTCATGATGGCCAGTTCCGCCATCCCCGATCGTGTCATCCGTCAAATGCTCGCCAGTGCCGTGCAGATCGTCGTGCAGGTCCTCCGCCTCATTGATGGCACTCGCAAAATCCTGTCGATTAGCGAAGTCACCGGCGTCGAAGAAGACTTTGTCGAGCTCAAAGACATCTGGGTCTTCGAGCGCGAAGGCGTTGACGCCCGCGGCCGCGCCATCGGCACCTTCCGCGCCACCGGTTACAAGCCACTCTGTCTCGAGCGCCTCCGCGCTTATGGCCAACACATTGACGAGAGCATCTTCACCGAAGTCCTTCATGTAGGAGACCAGGCCTGATGTTTCTCTTCGTCGCCTTCCTAATCTTCAGTGCAGCTTTCTTCGGTGCCGCCTACTACGCCTTCATCGTGCCGCAGCGCGTAGAAAATCAGGCCTTGATCGGGCGCTTGCGTGAACTGCGCTCCCGCACCGGCCCCGCTCGTATTCGCGGGGGCGGAGACCTCCTCCAACAGCAGGAAGGTCTCAACGCTGTCGGTCGCTTCTTTGCTTGGATCGGCCTGCAGCGCCGCCTCCAAAAGCTCATCGAGCAAGCCGACCTCACCTACAAGGCAGGCAACATCCTTGCCCTTTGCCTCATCCTCGCCCTCGGTACGTATTTCTTCTGCGGCCTCATCGGCATCCCCATTCGCCTCGTCAACGCCGTCATTGCCCTCCTGGTCGGCTATCTCCCCATCGCCTTCATCAACTTCATGCGCTCGCGCCGTCTCGGCAAATTCGAGCACCAGCTCCCAGAAGCCATCAACCTCTTCAACCGCTCCATGAAGGCCGGTCACAACATCCAAAGCGGCCTCGCCACAATCGCCGAAGAGAGCCTCGATCCCGTCCGCAAAGAATTCAAAAAACTCCTCGAAGAATTATCGCTAGGCTCCACCACCGAGACCGCCCTCCACAACCTCGGCGAACGGGTCCCGATCATCGACCTCAAGTTCTTCATCACTGGCCTGATCCTCCAGCGCCAAACCGGTGCCAACATGGTCGAGGTCCTCGAAAACCTCGCAATCCTCATCCGCGAACGACTCAACCTCAATGAAAAACTGAAAGCCGGCACAGCCCAGCAGCGCTTCTCAGCCGCCATCTTCTGCAGCGTCCCCATCTTCATGGGCGCAATCTACGCCTTCCTCAAGCCCGAATATTTCCGCCTCCTCCTCGAAGACGAAACCGGCAACATCATCCTCACCTACGCCATCGTCTCCGAAATCATTGGCATCCTCATCCTCAGAAAGCTCTCGAGTCCAAAGTTCTAACCATGCTCACTCTCCTCTACTTTCTGGCTTGCGCAATCACCTTCAGTGCCATTGCCTGGAGTGGGCTGCTCCTGTTCCAGCCCAAGGAAGATCCCCTTGGCGATCGCCTCGATGACCTCCAAAAATTAGGCGGCGGCCCCACCGTCCAACGCGGCCCCAAGCGCCGTCTCGGCGGCGGCTTCTGGGAGAGCATCCTCTACTTCGTCAGTGCCCTCGGCGGCGAAGACTTTCTGCGAGATATCGAAAAGTCGCTGCGCGAAGCCGGCATCCGCCGTAGAGAAGCGACCGCCATGTATGTCCTCTTTAATCTGGCCGTCATGCTGGCCATGATCGCCGGTGCCCTCTATCTCCAGCGCGACGGCACCATCACTGATAAGCTCCTCGCCCTCATTGCCCCCATCCTGCTCGGCTACCTCCTACCGCGCCAGGTCCTCTATCGCCTCGTCGCTCGCTACAAGCGCAAGCTGCAGGAAGCCCTCCCCGACACCATCGATCTCCTTGGCATCGTACTCGGCACCGGCCTCGCCCTCGATCAGGCCATGATCCGCGTCAGCGAAGAAATGCAGTACATCTACCCCGAGCTGGCCAACGAATTCTACACCGTAGTCATGCAGGTCAAAGCCGGGCAAGAACGCAGCCGCGCCTTCAACGCCCTCGTCCGTCGCACCGGCATTGACGACATCAAGAGCCTCGCCGCCATGATCATCCAAAGCGAACGCTTCGGCACCAGTTTGTCCAAGGCCATGAAGGTTTACGCCGACGAGCTCCGCATGCGCCGCCGCCTCCGTGCCGAATCCGCCATCGCCAAAGCCGGCATCAAGATGCTCTTCCCCATCATCATCTTCATTTTCCCGGTGCTCTTTGCAATCACCCTCGGTCCTGCTATGATTAGCGTCCTCAGAGGTCTGTCCGGAGGCATCGGGCAGCCAAGGTAAGCCCAATGCGTTTTCTTCTAATCTTATTGCCCGCGATCCTTGCCGCTCAGGCGAACCAACCCTTCCTCTATTACGGTGGTGCCTATCACGCCGCCACCTACTCCCCGGCAGGACTACCCAACTCCGGTCTCCCGCGCGGCGGCCTCTTCACCGTCTTCGGCCGCAACCTCGGCCCCGCCACTCCGGCCTCTGCTTCCGCTTTCCCTTTGAACACAAACCTCGCCGGTGTCCGCCTCCAGCTTCTGCGGGGCACGCAAACCTTCGATGCCTTCCCTGTCTTCGTCTCCGCCGGGCAAATCAACGCCATCCTCCCCAGTAACGCCCCCCTGGGTAAATCCGTCCTTCGCCTTCAGTTCAACGCCAACACCTCCAACATCATCCCCGTCGAAGTGGTCCAATCAAACTTCGGCATCTTCTCGATCAACTCCGGCGGTTTCGGCCCGGCCATCGTCACCAACTTCATCGATGCAGGCACCCAGCCCATCAACTCTTTGGAGCAGGCGGCCCAGCCAGGGCAAGTCATCACCATTTGGGGTTCCGGCCTCGGCCCCGTCTCCTTCCCCGACAACGTGGCCCCGACGGCAGGCGACCTGCCCGGCAACGTGTCAGTCTTCATCGGCGGGGTCCCCGCCCAGCGCCTCTACGCGGGTCGAGCCCCCTGTTGCTCCGGTCTGGACCAGCTTGTCGTCACCATCCCGCCCAACGTCCCTCAGGGCTGCTGGGTTCCGATTCAAGTTCTGGCAGGCGGCATCACCTCCAACACCGCCACTATCGCCATTGCCACCCAACCAGACGCCTGCGCCGATCCGCACAGTCCTTCGTCCTCGGTGATCAGAAAGGGCGGCAAGCTGGCCCGCATCGTAACAGCTCGTTCTTCCGTTCTAATCGACGTTGCCAATCCAGAACCCTTTGAGTTCAACTCCGATACCGGCTTTGCGCAATTCGCCCAATATGCTGCCAATCCCTTCGCCTGGCAACTCCTCGACTCGCTGCCACCCCCAGGCTCCTGCGCCACCCACACTACCCGCGGCATGGTCCAGGAATTTGCTTCCGTCCTGCCCGGCCTCTCCGGTGCTGCTCTAAATATCGGCGCGCCCATTTCTATTCAGGCTGTCTCAACGGCGGTTCTCAATCAGGTCCTCAACCTGAGAAACATCTTCTTCGCGAAGTTAGGCGGCAATTACCCCACATCTTCACCCGTATCCCTATTCTTTCCGGTCAATCGAGAATTGCTGATCACTTCCGCCGCCTCCGCAGAATTACCGGCAATCAGCGTCCGTACCACTCCCAACCTCTCCTCAAGCTGGACCAACCGCAATGCAAACTTCCGCTTCCGCGCAGGCCATCCCATCAACCTCACTTGGGCTCCACAGCAGGGTGGCTTGGTCGTAGCGATGGGTTCCAATTTCAATCGGGCAAAAAATGCCAGCAGTCTCTTCGCCTGCGTGGCGCGCTCTGAGGACGCCGCCCTCACTGTGCCTGCTTACATCGCCAACACACTCCCCAGAGACCCCGCCAGCTACGATGCGCCTACTGGCTATCTCTCTCTGATCACCATCCCCAATACCGAGGGTGGCCTTCGAACCCTCCCGGGCTTTGATGCCGCCTCGGTCTTTCACTTGAATCTTCAGTCCAGGAGTGTGCAATTCCGATGAGCACCCCCAAAGTTCTCGCGCTAGCCCTTCTGCTCTTGTTGCTCTTCAGTTGTAAGCCAGATGAGCGTGAAGTCTTTCGTGGCAAGAGAAACGGTCGCCCCTTCCAAAAGATAATCGTCACAAAATTCGATTCCGACGGAAACAAATCGAGCCGCATCATTCAGGGCTTTGATTATGTCCCCGAATTTAAGACCTGGATCCCTGTCGGCGCCCCAAGGGATATTTTAAACGGTGATTCCAAGGCCGAACTTGCCAATTTGACTGGTTATCAGGGGGATGCCTCAAATCCCCCTAATTCAGCCTCCATAACTACCCCGGCCTACGTCTACATCGCCGACAACAGCGGCAACAACACCGTCATCGTCATCGACGCTAGGACGCTCGCCCCCGTTAGCCGGATCCTCGTGCCAGGCCTTACTTCGAGCCTTGCGGCATCCCCCGATGGCCTCACTATCGCAGCCCCCTCCGCCAACCAGTTGATCCTCATTGATGTCCTCACCAATCGCATCGCCCGTTCCCTCGCACTCCCTTCTGGTTCCTCGGTCCAGAGCATTCATTATTCTTCGGACGGCACACTACTGTACTTGATCGACAGGGCCGCCGGTATTCGCATCGTTCAGGTCGCAAGCCTGACGACGGTCGAAGTCATTCCCATGCCTTCTGCCTTTGCCCAGTTCGATTCTTCGGCCATGAGTCCGGATGGCGACTATCTATTCATTCGCGGAGGCGGCCCAACTTCCACCCTCATTTTTGACATCACCACTCGTTCGTTCACTGTTGGTGCAAACACGGGGCGGGCGTTTCTTTTCTCGCAGATCCCATGTGTCTTTCATTCCACCGGCAAAGAAGTCTATTGCGTGTCAACCGACGGGATCGCCATTATCGATACCGCCACAATGACCCTGGCCGGCTCCATCGCCATCCCACGCGGCGAGAGCGTTTACCGCCTCTACACCGTCGATGGTGGAGACTACCTGCTTCACACCACAGACAGAGCCGTCCGTATGATCGATCCAGCATCTCGCCAGATACTCGCTTCACTGAGCCCAGGGACGCGAGAGGTTTTCACGACCGCCTATCCAGTCTCCATCTTCTAGCATGGGCCACTTGATACAATCGCACCTGTGCGCACAATAAGCCTCTTCGCCCTCTCGGCAACTCTGCTCTTCTCCCAGGCCATCTCCATCGTCAAAGGCCCCGTCGACTACCAGGTCTACCAGCGCGGCGCAGACGGCAAAGTCGACATCCCCCTCGAACTCAGCGTCACCGACGGCGACGGCAAAGACGTCTTCCTCAGCCTGAAGCGCGGTGTCGTCCCTGTCCCCGGCTTCATTGCAAACAACCTCGGCAAGGTCGAAGGCGGCAAGCTCTCGGTCACCATCAAAGGCGTCCCCACCGGCGGCCCCTATCGCTTCGAACTAAGAACCTCCCGCATGGGCTCAGCCGCTGCCGCCCGCTCCAACATTCTCGTCGGCGACATCTGGCTCCTCGCCGGGCAATCCAACATGGAAGGCGTTGGCGATCTCATCGACGTCGAAAAGCCCTCCGACAAGGTGAATTCCTTCAACCAGTCCGACGAGTGGGTCGCCGCCAAAGAACCCCTCCACGAGCTCCCCTCCGCCACCGACCGCGTCCACTGGCGCAAGAACGCCGCTGGCGTCATCGAACGCCTCACCGGCACCGACCTCGACAAATTCCGCGCCGACCGCAAGAAGGGCGCAGGCCTCGGTCTCCCCTTCGCCATTGAATACGAAAAGCGCACCGGCATCCCCGTCGGCCTCTTCCCCTGCGCCCACGGCGGCACCTCGATGGACCAATGGTCGCCCGATCTCAAAGACAAGCTCGGTGATTCTCTCTACGGTGCCACCATCCGCCGCGCCGCGCTCGTAGGCAAAATCAAAGGCATCCTCTGGTACCAGGGCGAATCCGACGCCAATCCCAAAGCCGGCCCTCTCTTCCAGGAGAAGTTCGAGAAGATGGTAGCCGCCTTCCGCAAAGATTTCAACCAGCCCGACCTCCCCTTCCACTACGTCCAGATCGGCCGTCACGTCAACGCAACCAATGTCCAACCCTGGAACCTCGTTCAGGAAGCCCAGCGCCTCGCCGAAGCCCGCCTCGGCAACTCTGTGATGTTCTCTGCCGTCGATAGCGATCTCGATGACGGCATCCACGTCTCGACTTCTGACCTCAAGCGCATCGGCCGTGGCATGGCCGCCGCCGCTTCTGGCAAAGCGAAGAAAGGCCCCCACCTTGATGCAATCTCGGTCGAAGGCCAAACCGTTCGCGTCAAGTTCTCCGAAGTCAACGGCAAGCTCACCAGCGCCGGCCGCATCGGCGGCTTCACCGCTCACACTCCGCAAGGCGACCTGCTCCCCTTGTTCTACAAAGCCACCATCGATCCGCGCGACCCATCCAGTGTCATCCTCCACTTCCAGGGCAAACTCCCCGAAGGCGCGCAACTCAGCTACGGCAATGGCAAAGACCCCTACGCCAATCTCCGCGATGAAATCGGCCTGGGCGCTCCCGTCTTCGGCCCGCTCCCCATCTCGAAGTAACCTTTCTGAATCTTGGTAGTCTAAAAGGACAAGTGAAAAAATCAGTTCTCGCGCTCACCCTGGGCGCAACACTCGCCATGGCGCAAGCTGACAAGGTAGTCGCAACCGTCAATGGCAAGCCCGTCACGGGCAAAGAAATGGACGAGTTCTCCAAGGGGCTCCCCGCGCAGTTCCAGCAGTATTACCAACAGGACAAAGAAGGCTTCCTCAAGCAGTACGCGGTTCTGCTCAAGTTCTCGAAGCTCGCCGAAGACGCCAAGGTCGACCAGGCTGCCCCCTATAAGCAGCGCCTTGAGTTCACCCGCCTCCAGATTCTCTCTCAGGCCTACGTCGAAGACTATCGCAACAAGATCACCGTCAAAGACGCAGACATCACCGGCTTCTACGAGAAGAACAAAGACAACTACACTCAGGCCAAGCTCCAAGTCATCCTCGTCGGCTACGCTGACTCCCCGGCCAAGCCCGGCGAGAAGCCCAAGCTGACCGAAGAAGAAGCCCTCAAGAAGTCAGAAGGCCTCGTCAAGCAACTCCGCGCCGGCGCTGATTTCAAGAAGCTCGTTGCCGAAGCTTCCGACGATGCCGCCTCCAAAGCCAAAGGTGGTGACTTCGGCACCATCCGTCGCTCCGACCAAATCCCAGACGAACTCAAGAAAGCGATCTTTGCTCTCAAAGCTGGCGAATATAGTGATCCCGTCAAGCAGCCCAACGGCTTCTACATTTTCAAAGTCGCCGAGTACACTGCCCAACCTCTCGAAGAGGTCAAGAGCATCCTCACCAGCCAGCTTCGCGACCAGATTTTCCAGGAATGGCTCAAAACAACTCAGGAAACAGCCGACGCCAAAGTCGAAGACCCAACCTTCTTCGGCAAGGCTCCAGCAGCACCCGCAGCCCCCAAGCCCTAACCATTTCCTTTGCTCGCCAGATGCGCGCGCATAGAGGCAAGTTGGAATTCGGGCCGGGCCCCGGTGACGAAGTCTTCGCGGCGAGCTTTATCCCTCGCCGCGAAATTGTCTTCGACACAGACCTGCTAGCCCATGCTCCAGACTTTCTCAACATCGTCGCGCATGAGCTCTATCATTTCGTCTGGCGACGTCTCTCCAATGCCGAAAGAAAAGCCTGGGCCGATCTCCTGGCCAAAGAAACTCGACCCATTCATGCCGGCCTCTCCTCGCGACTCCGCTACCAACCCGATGCCACCACCCAATCCAAAGACTATGTCTGCGAGGCCTTTTGCGATACCGCCGCCGCCTTCCATTCCCAGTCAGCAAAAATTTCTTCGCAACGTCGCCGTTACTTTTCTCATCTCACCGACAAGAGAAGGTTGCCGGTATAAACTGATCTCAGGAGCAACAACATGAAACTCGCATCTGCAGCAACCATCCTCGCCCTCTCTCTCGGGCTCTTGTCTTGCTCCACAGAGCCCAAGGTCGACGCCGCCAGCGTCCGTCCTGCCAAAGACCGCAAAAAAGCCCCCGAATTCAAGTTGAAGGATTCCGACGGCAAGCTCGTCTCCCTCGCCGACTATAAGGGCAAGGCCGTCCTCCTCAACTTCTGGGCCACCTGGTGCGGCCCCTGCAAAGTGGAGATCCCCTGGTTCATCGAGTTCGAGCAGAAGTTCAAAGACAAAGGCTTCGTCGTCCTCGGTGTTGCCATGGACGAAGAAGGTTGGGAAGTCATCAAGCCTTACATCACCGACAAGAAGGTCAACTACCGCATCATCGCCGGCGATGACGCCACGGCCCAGCTCTATGGCGGAGTAGACTCCCTGCCGACCACTTTCCTAATCGACAAAACAGGCATGATTGCCGGCGTCCACGTTGGTCTCGTTTCCAAGAGTGAATATGAAAAAGATATCCTTGCTTTGCTTGACAGCCCTGCTGGCAAGTAGCTGCTTCGCACAGTCCATCACCCCGCTCACGATCGAGCCTCTCCAGAAGGTCTTCGTCGAGCGCGGTAAGAGCACCACCATCAAGCTCCAGGGCAAGATCCTCGCTGGCTACCACGTCAATTCGAACAAGCCGAACGAAGACTATCTCATCCCCCTGCGTTTGACAATGGCTGCCGACCCCCTCATCGTCGAAGCGGTAAAGTACCCTGCCGGCCACGACGAAAAGTACAGCTTTTCCGACAAGCCACTCAACGTCCTGACAGGCAACTTCGACATCCTCGTCACCGTCAAAGCTCCCGAAAAACTCGAGCCACAGATGCACGTCCTCCTCGGCAAGCTCCGCTATCAGGCTTGCAGTGATAAGGCCTGCCTCACTCCCAAGACCATCGAAATCCGCGTCACTGCCGACGTCCGCTAGCATGCGTCGGCTCGCCATTCGTCCCGGCGGCATCGGCGATTCGATCCTCGGCTTCCCGGCCCTCGAGCATCTCGCCCACGACGCCAGCCTCGAAGTCTGGGCCCGCAGCGAAGTCCTCCCGCTGATTCACTTCGCCACTACAAACACCATCGAAGGCACTGGCCTCGGTCTGCTCGGCATCGAACCCTCAGGCCAGCAACTCATCGAACGCCTCCAGCACTTTGATGAGATCTACACCTGGTACGGCTCCGCACGCGAAGACTTCCGTGAAGCCCTCTCCACCCTCCACCCGGCAGTTAAATTCCTACCTGCCCTCCCGACCGATGATTCCCTCCACGCCGCCGACTACTTCGCCACCCAGGTTGGCGCACCTCTACCCGCAACTCCCAAAATCAAAGTCAACCCCGCCAGCAACCGACTCATCCTGATTCATCCCTTCAGCGGCTCCGCCAAAAAGAACTGGCACCTCGAGAACTTCACCCTCCTCCAGCGTTGGCTTGAAACCACGGGCCGCTCCGTACAATTCATCGTCGCTCCCCACCAGCGCATCCCCGGTGCCAGAGTCGTCGAAGACTTGGCGGAACTAGCATCCCTCCTCGCCGGTGCCTCCCTCTACATCGGCAACGACACCGGCATCACCCACCTCGCCGCCGCCTCCGGCGCCAACACTCTCGCCATCTTCGGCCCCACCAACCCTGCTGTCTGGGCCCCAAGAGGCGAACGAGCAAAAGTCCTCCACGCCGACAACCTCGACCAACTCAGCGTCGAGCGCGTCCTCGACGCCGCTTTGGCGCAAACCGGCTTTACTGACCCAGCACCATCTCTTTGACTTTTTCAATTCGCTTTTCGATGGTCGGCGTAGTCTTCGCAGTGGACACCATATAAGACAACCCGCGCTTCTTGCCGGGCGTCAATTTCTCCCAAGCCAAACGAAACTTACGATCCGCCTTCAAAGCCGTCGCCAAAGCCTCCGGTACGTCCACTGCATCCTGATCATCGATGTTGAAGCGCACGTTGATCCAATCCCCCAGCGCATAGCCTCCGTGCTTCAACACTGGCTTGTTAATCATGATGTACCACTTGCCACCCGTCGGCTGCCATGCTCCATGAAACGGATAGTCATCCATTTCACCCCGCACGCGCAACCTTGGATTTTCGTCAAACGGCAATTGCTCCGCCAATTCAGGCGGCAACCAAACCACGGTATAGCTCCAATCCCCAAACGAGTGCTTCGCTACCCGCCCTGTAAACTCATATGCAAAACGGCTCATCGCAGCCCCGCCTCCACCAGTACCACCCCCAACTCCCGCGTATCCCCAGCCGCCACAAACGTCGCATCACATTCCACCGTCAACACCCCCTGCTCCATTCCCGTCTTCACCCCCTTGGCACTCACCGTATACAGCCCATCTTTGGCAAACGGCAACTCCGCCACCCGCACTCCATTCCACTCCAACCAAACTCTCCGCGCCTTCGCCATCCCCGGCACATACACCGTCGCACTCACCTCATTCACTTCCGCCTTCGGCTGCACAATCAACCGCGCCTGCTTCCCCATCCAGCGCGTCTTCCCGTCCTCCACCTGATACACCCCACTCAGCAGATGCTGCTCGGCCTCTGCCGCCCCCATCGGCACATAGCTCAACGTCGGCTTCCTCTCGATCACACGTTCCAGCCGCAATCGATCCACTGCCCCGCCACGCACATCAAAGGGCCGCAAGCCCGCACTCGCATCCGAGTATCCACTCTTAGACCCCAACCCAATCAGCCGCAACGGCAACGTCGTCACAATATCCTGCTTCGCTACCTCCACCAACTGTCCCCCACCAACCGTCAGCGAAACCGGAAACCCCAACTCACTCGTCAACACCATCTCTCCGGGCCGCACCGCCTGCCCGCGCTCCAGCGGTAGCGCCCCAATCTCTTCGGCATAAAACCGCGCAAACTCCCCATTCACCCAGACCCGATGCGAGCCGATCTCCGCCCTATGCTGATCCACAAACTGTCGATACCCATCCCAGTGCTGGTAATTGGCAAACGCCAATCCCAACCCCAGCAGCAGGTTCCCCACGAACCCCGCATAGAGCCACATCGGCCGACCCTGCAGCTTCTCCACAACCAACAGCACCACCGGTGCCGCCATTGGCAACAAGTACCTTGCCGACCCCGCAAAAAACAACACCAGCGAAGCCGCAAAGAACACATGCGGCCACCATCCATACTTCCTCGTCTCTTGCGTCAGCAGCCCAATCCCTGCCGCCACTCCCACCAGGTAAAGCGGGCTCCAATCAAACGCAGCCCACAGCAAAGCCAGCAGCATCCACTTCGAAGCAAACGCCACCAGCGGCAATACCGGAAACACCATCCATCCCAAATGCCCCACCAGCGCCTTGGCATTTCGCAGCTTCGGTGCCAACTGCTGCAAACCATATTCCTTGAAGTAGCCAGCCGTTACCGCCAGCGGCGGCGCTTTTCCTGCTCCCGCCTCAACCACCTGATAGCCAATCAACACCACCGCTGGCACCATCGCAACGACATAAGCCAACCACCACACAGGCTTCTTCCGCGCCACCAGAAACCAAAGAATGGGGATGATCACCACGCTCTGATAAGCCGCCAGTCCTGCCAAACCCAACGGCACGCACGACACTAGCAACCACCCCGCAGACTCCCTCTCGAGCGCCTCCACAAACGCCGCCATCGCCAACATCCAGAACGCCAGAAAAGGCAAATCGCTCTCTAGCGAATTCCCGTTCACCACAAACGCCGGCACCACACAAAACAACAACGTCGCAATCAAAGGCTGCCCACAAAATCGCCGCGCCACAAAGTACATCCCCAACGCCGCCATCAGGCTGAACAGCGCATAAGCCGCATGAAACGGCACTTCCCGCACATCCCCTACCAACCACAACAACCCCGCCAGCACAAAAGCATTCAGCGGTGGATGCGGATGCCCCGCCATCGACACCAGCCTGCCTTGAAACAGGTACGATGCCTGATGCGGATGCGCCGGATTCGTCTGCGCATACTGTGCCCCAGCCAGATAGTAAATGTCATCGCCCTGGATTGGCTGCGTCAGAAAAGGCAAACGCAATGCCAATACCAGGGCGACAATAAGCAACAAGTCCCGAAGCACGTTACGCGCCGATGTGTTTGGTGTAATCTGCAGCAGTCATCATCCCTGCACTCGTCAACTCGGCGGCATCCTTCAATTTCACCTTGATCAGCCACGCTTCCCCATGCGGGTCGGCATTCAACTTCTCAGGGGCAGAACTCAGCGCATCATTCACAGCAATCACTTCGCCGCTGACAGGGCTATAGATGTCACTGACCGCTTTCACGCTCTCGACGCTTCCAAACGTCGAGTGCTGCGCCACGCTCGAACCCACCTTCGGCAGGTCCACATAAACGATGTCGCCCAACTCACTCTGGGCGTGATGCGTAATGCCGATCGTGCCGGTATCACCATCTACCAAGACCCATTCATGCTCTTTGGTGTAAATGTAATTCTCTGGATACATGTCTTATTTCGCTCGCTTGTAGAAAGGTGTTGCAACGGTTTCGGCATCCACGCCAACCCCGCGAATCACAATCTGAATGGCCGTGCCAGGCACCGCCAATTCCACTGGCAAATAGCAAAGCCCGATGTTCTGACCCACGGTCGGCCCAGGGCCTCCACTCGTCACCCATCCGGCCTTCTGTCCATTCACCATCACTTCATAACCATCACGGCCGATCCCTCGCCCGCGCATTTCAAATCCCACCAGCTTGCGGCTCACCCCAGCGCTCTCCTGCGCCACCAGCGCCGCCTTACCAACAAAGTCCGCCTTGTCCAACTTCACCATCCACCCGAGGTCCGCCTCGAGCGGCGAAATCGACGCATCAATCTCATGCCCATACAGAGCCATCTTCGCCTCAAGCCGCAGCGTATTCCGCGCTCCAAGCCCACAGGCCAGAATTCCAAACTCCGCACCTGCCTCGAGAATCGCCTCCCATACCGTCACCGCCTTGTCCGGCGACACATACACTTCAAATCCATTCTCGCCCGTATAACCCGTCCGTGCGATCCGCGCCGGCGCACCCGCAAACTCACCGTCCGCAAACCAGTAATACTTGATCGGTGCCAACTCCGTCTCTGTCAGCTTCTGACACACCGCCAGCGCCTTCGGTCCCTGCACCGCAATCTGCGCATACCGCGCTCCCGCATTCTCTACCGTCGCCTGAAACGTATTGTGCGAAACGATATGCTCAAAATCCTTATCCTGATTCGAAGCGTTCACACAGATAAAGAACTCATCGTCAGCGACCTTGTGCACCAGAATATCGTCCACAAACCCGCCATGCTCATACAGCAACCCGCTGTAATGAATCTGCCCCGTCTTCAGCTTCGCCGCATCGTTCGATGAGATCCGGTTCACAAGCTCCAGCGCCTGCGGCCCACGAATCACAATCTCCCCCATGTGGCTTACGTCAAATACGCCAACCCCGGTCCGTACCGCCTTATGTTCATCCAGAATGCCCTTGTACTGCACAGGCATATCCCAGCCGCCAAAATCCACCATCTTGGCGCCCATCTGCCGATGCACGGCATTTAACGGCGTTACTTTCAAGCTCACTGCTTCACTCATTTCGTCTCCCCAATCTAGCAAACTGGTTGTATGGAACTCGCCCCCATTTTCGAGACCCCCTACTACGCCGTCGTCTTTACGAGTCTCCAGACCGACAATCTCGAAGATTACTCCGCCACGGCATCAGAGATGGAGCGTCTCGCCCAACTCCAGCCCGGCTACCTCGGCATCGACTCCGCCCGCCAAAACATCGGCATCACGGTCTCCTACTGGCGAACCCTCGACGACATCAAAGCCTGGAAGCTCCAACTCAACCACACCACCGCTCGCAACCGTGGCCGCGCCCAGTGGTACTCCCAATACGTCGTCCGCATCGCCAAAGTCGAACACAACTATGACTTCCGTTCTCTCTGAGCCATTGTTATCTTGGAATTTGACTCAGAAGTGCTTCCCTCTTTCCCTACAGGCCAACGGTGGCCCCATCTTTACCAACGGACAATGGTCCGGCTTCGTCTCTTTTGACACCCCCGGCCTGACTCTCGCTCAACTGGAATCCGTCGCTCGTTACTACTACAGCCTCGGCTACGGCTACTTCTGTCCCACCATGGTCACCTCCAGCCCGGAGGCCTACCAATCCAATCTCCCCGTCTTTCTCGCCGCCCGCCAACACGATTGGGGGCAGGGAATTCTCCCCCCGCATCTCGAAGGCCCCTTCTTCTCACCCAACTGCATGGGCGCCCATAACCCCGCCTACCGGCAAGACCCAACTCTCGCCTTCGCCAGACAACTCATCGACTGGTCCTCCGGCTTCATCGGTTTCCTCACCATGGCTCCAGAGCTCCCCGGTGCACTCGACGTAATCCCCTACCTCGTCAGCCAGGGCGTCAGCGTCAGCATGGGCCACATGGATCCCGTCGTCGAACAAATCCAGGCCGGCATCGAAGCCGGGGCCACTGCCTTCACCCACGTCCTCAACGCCGCCACCCGCGACCGCCTCTCCGCCAAAGACCTCCGCATGGTCGCCCAGTTCACCGACCGTCGCGCCTACTCGATGATCATCCCCGATGCCGTCCACGTCCCCGCCTACGCCGTCCAGTTGATGGCGCAAAGCAAAGGCCCCGACAAGCTCATCTTCGTCTCCGACGAAAGCCCGCTTATCGGTGCTCCCATCGGCACCACGGTCGATCTCTGGGGCCGCACCTTCGAGATCCGTCGCGACGAGGCCGGCCACATCCGCTCCTATGATCTCAGCGGGTCCTGCACCTCTCTCACCGACTGCATGAACATCGCGCTCTCCTGGGGCATCCCCCGCGAGACGGTCGAGCAGGCAGTCACCACCAACGCCGCCGCCTTCCTGGCCCCCGCCCTCAACCGCTTCGGCATCGATCTCAACCAGGAACCAACCCACACACACGGCCTCATCTTCAAAGACGGAATTTACCAATGCAACTGATCGCCCCTGCCATCGCTCCCTCTCTCGATCCAGACTTCCGCCCCGCCGCCCTCGCCTGGCGAGCCTTCGCCGCCTCGATCGCCGACAACCCGATCCCCGTCCGAATTGCCATCGAACAGGGCGACGGATCGATTTACGTCTTTGAGCGCAATATCTCATCTCACGACATTGCCGTGAACCTTCGTTTCCTCGAGCGCGAACTGAAGTTCCTCCTTTGGGCCGTTGGTGGCTTCCGCATCCACATCGACGCTCCTGAAAATCTGGTGGCTCTCCTGCGCAATTACATCTACCGCTACGATGCCAACCGCCTCTTCGACATGGAAGTCATGGGGCCCACCATCTATGGGCGACCTTGCGAAATCGTCTACGCCCCAGCCTCCAGATTTCCTGCCGCCAAACACGTCACCCTCCCTCTGGGCCGTCACACCGGCGGCTGCCGCGTCGCCATCGACAAGGGTGCCTCTGACATCAAGGCCTACGCCGAGCAGGACGGCAAACCCACCTTCGCCGCCGAATTCAAATGGGACCCCAAACCCCAAACCGACCCCGCCTACCACTACCACCACATCCGCAACGCCATCAACACCGCGGCGGCCTCCCTCCCCCGCGTGGACGCCATCGGCGTCAGCTCTGCCGGTGTCTACATCGCCAACGAACCCCGCGTCGCTTCTCTATTCCGTGGTCTCTCCCGCGACAAGTTCGAAAGCGAAATTGTTCTCCTCTACCACCGCATCCAGGCAGAATACAATGGCATTCCTCTTGTAGTCGCCAACGACGGCTCTGTCTCTGCCCTGGCCGGTTCCATGTCGCTCAATACCAACCGCGTCCTCGGCCTCGCCTTCGGCAGCAGCCTCGCCGCAGGCTACGTCGATGCTTCGGGCAACATCACAACGTGGCTCGACGAACTCGCCTTCGTCCCCATCGATGTCAATCCCCAGGCCCCACCCGACGAGTGGTCGAACGACCGCGGCTGCGGCGTCCAGTACCTCTCCCAGCAAGCCGTCAATCGTCTCCTCGCCCCAGCCGGCATCGACTTTCCCGCCGAGATGGGCGTCCCCGAACGTCTAGAGCAAGTCCAGGCCCTGCAAAAACAGGGAGACCCGCGCCCGGCAAAAATCTACCAAACCATCGGCGCCTATTTCGGCTACGCCCTGGCCCACTACGCCAACTACTACGACATCGGCACAGTTCTAGTAATGGGCCGCGTCACAACAGGCGAAGGCGGCGACATCATCCTCCGCGTGGCCAACGAAGTCCTAACCACCGAGTTCCCTCACCTACAAATCGACGTCCGCCTCCCCGACGAAGCCAGCCGCCGCGTCGGCCAGGCAGCAGCAGCAGCATCCCTGCCACAAATCTAGTCCTCCGGCTCAAAGCGTTGCATGCGCAGGAATGAGACGATGATAGAAGACGAATGATCACTGAAGCAGAAGTGTTGGCACTCCTATCGGACCTCGAATCGTCTCGTATCGAGAGAACGGTCTCGACCAAAGATACCGACAAATTCAGTCAGGCCGTGTGTGCTTTTGCCAACGATATGGCCGGGTCAAAGTTGCCCGGCTATCTCTTGATCGGTGCCGACGACAAGAGCGGACGGCCAACGGGGCTCAAGGCAAACGATGAACTCCTTCGCGATCTTGCAGGCTTAACTAGCAACGGGAATATCTTGCCACCGCCTGCGATCCAGGTGAGCCATGTTCCGTTGAGTTCAGGAGAAGGTGACATTGTTGTAGTTGAAGTCCAACCTTCTGACTTGCCTCCCGTTCGCTACAAAGGGAGTGTCTGGATCCGGCGAGGCCCGAGAAAGGGGACAGCCAACGAGACGGAAGAATCGTTGCTGATTGAACGCCGCACAGCCTCTGCTCGAAGCTTTGATGCGAGAGCTTGCGTGGATGCCAAGCTCGGTGATTTATCGTTAGACTTGTTCACAAATACATACCGCCCCATTGCGGTTGATGCCGAGACGATTGAGGAAAATCATCGGACTCTGGATCATCAGCTCGCGTCTTTACGATTTTTCGATGCAACAAAGAGTTGCCCTACTTATGCTGGCTTGATTTTGTTTGCAAAAGATCTGTTGTTCTGGTTGCCCAATGCTTACGTGCAATACGTTCGATTTGATGGCACGACTATGGGGAGCGACGTCACTGCTGAAAAGCGATTTCAAGGGGACTTGCTTTCTGTTGTAAGAGATCTCAATTCGTTTGTTGGGTTGATTACAACAACGCGGCCAGTTCGAAGCAGCCCAATGGAAGAGGTTCAGGTTGCAGACTATCCGGAAGTTGCTCTGCGCGAGTTTTTAATGAATGCGTTGTTACACCGGTCGTATGAGATGCCAGCGCCTGTCAGGATCTTGCAGTTTACCGACCGTATCGAAATTCAGAATCCCGGCCCTTTATATGGGGCGGCTCGTCAGGAGAATTTCCCAAAGCAAACGAGCTATCGGAATCCAGTGATCGCTGAAGCGATGCGAACACTTGGGGCAATCAATCGATTCGGCCGAGGCATTGAGAGGGCACAAAGTGTCTTGGCCAGAAATGGGAGTCTGCCTGCGGAGTTTGAATTCGGCGATACTTACTTTGGAGTCACGGTTCGCGCACTCGCATGAAAACGATCGCATTTTTCAACAACAAAGGAGGTGTTGGTAAGACTACCCTTCTCTACCACCTCGCTTATATGTATGCAGATCTTGGCCTTCGCGTTGTTGCGATTGATCTCGACCCGCAATCCAATTTGTCGTCAATGTTTTTGGATCCTGACCGCCTGGATGAAATTTGGAATAGATCTGAAGATACGCAGAGTCTTACCGCTGCGCTCCGGCCTCTGACCGAGGGTACTGGGGATATAGTTCCACCGCACGTTGAAAATATCACTGGCAACCTCGGATTAGTAGTTGGCAATCTGGCATTGGCCAGGATGGAAGATGAGTTTAGCTCGCAATGGCCGCTTTGCAGTGATGGCAAGGAGAGAGCTTTCAGGGTGATTTCCGGATTCTACAGAATCATCCAGGCTGCTGGAGCGGCTTTCAAAGCAGATCTGACTTTAGTGGATGTCGGCCCCAATCTGGGTGCTATTAATAGAGCTGCTTTGATCGCGGCAGACAATGTTGCCGTACCATTAGTCCCGGACTTGTTCTCACTTCAAGGCCTGCGGAATCTTGGGCCAACATTACGAAGTTGGCGAAAACAGTGGAAATCGCGGCTTGATCTTGCTGATGAAATCAAGTCAAAACTCCCTTCGCTGCCCACAGGTGCGATGGAACCAGCGGGGTACATCGTGATGCAGCATGCGGTTCGTGCTAGTCGGCCAACAAAAGCCTATGACGTTTGGATGAAGCGCATTCCTGTCGAATATGAGGTATCTGTGCTCGGAAAGAATCCGCAGGGAGAAATTCCAGTTGACGATCCCAATTGCTTAGCGATTCTGAAGCACTACCGCTCATTGATGCCGATGGCCATGGAGGCTAGAAAGCCAATCTTCAAGCTTACCCCTTCAGATGGGGCCATCGGAGCTCATAACCTGGCCGTCCGCGATTGCTATAGCGATTTCAAAAAGCTTGCAGAAGCACTGGCGCAAAAGTGCCATTTGGATTTGCCGTCTCGTCAACGCTAATTCCAACGGCACACCATGTTCACGATTTTTTCTCGACCCCCGCCGTTCGATCACCGCCACAATCCCACCCCGCATTTGCCATAATAAAAACACGCGAACGGGAGAGACTGTACACGCAGCGCCGAAGGAGCAACCGCCCCGGAAACTCTCAGGCAAACGAACCTTTCGCGGTTGGAAATCTGGAAAGAGACCCGCTGGCACCGCCAGCAGTCCGCCGACGGGATAACACTCTCAGGCAGCAACGACAGATGGGGCGCTTCACTTTACCGGAGGAAAGCGCACATGCGTCAAAATTCTGCTGCCACCACCTTTGAGCGACGTCACAACGGTCCCTCACCCCTCGACATCGAGTCCATGCTCGCCACAATCGGCGCCAAATCCCTCGAAGATCTGATCTCGCAAACCGTCCCCGGCTCCATCCGCCAAAAGTCCCCCCTCGCCTTCGGCGATGCCCTCTCTGAAGTCGCCGCCATCGCCCGCATGCGCGAGATCGCCAACCAAAACCAGCTCTTCACCTCCCTCATCGGCACTGGCTACTACGGCACCCTCCTCCCCTTCGTCATCCAGCGCAACATCCTAGAAAACCCCGCCTGGTACACCGCCTACACTCCTTACCAGCCTGAGATCAGCCAGGGCCGCCTCGAAGCCCTCCTCAACTACCAGACGATGATCTGCGACCTCACCGGCCTCGACGTTTCCAATGCCTCCCTCCTCGATGAAGCCACCGCCGCTGCCGAAGCCATGACCCTCGCCCAGCGCGTCGCCAAGTCCACCTCCCTCACCTTCTTCGTCGATTCCAACGTCCACCCCCAAACCCTCGCCCTCATCCAGACCCGCGCCGAAGCCCTCGGCTGGTCTGTCATCTCCGGCGACCCCAACACCGACCTCGCCACCGCCGACGTCTTCGGTGCCATCTTCCAATACCCTGGCTCCAATGGCTCGATCCAGGATTTCACCCCTCACATCGCCGCCCTCCAGGCCAAAGGCGCCATCGCCGTCGTTGCCGCCGACCCCCTCGCCCTCACCCTCCTCAAGAGCCCCGGCGAAATGGGTGCCGACATCGCCATCGGCTCCACCCAGCGCTTCGGCGTCCCAATGGGCTACGGTGGCCCCCACGCCGCTTACATGGCCGTCAAGGACGCCTACAAGCGCTCCATGCCCGGCCGCCTCGTCGGCGTCTCCATCGATGCCAAAGGCCACTCCGCTTACCGTCTCGCCCTCCAAACCCGCGAGCAACACATCCGCCGCGAGAAGGCCACTTCGAACATCTGCACCGCTCAGGTCCTCCTCGCCGTCATCGCCTCGATGTACGCCGTCTACCACGGCCCCGAGGGCTTGAAGCACATCGCCCTCACCGTCGCCACCAACACCGCGATCCTCGCCGCCGGTCTGCGCAAGCTTGGCTTCAAGCTCTCTTCGAGTACCAGTTTCGACACCCTCACCATTGAAGCCGGCGACCAGCAGGCCGCCCTCATCGCCAAGGCCAAAGCCCACAAGATCAACTTCCGCGTCTACCCCGATGGCAACCTCGGCATCTCCCTCGACGAAACCACCACACCCCAGCTCATCGAAACTCTCTGGTCCATCTTCGGCGGCACCTTCTCCTTCGCTGACTTCAGCGAGGCTCCCGCTCTTCCCACCAACCTCCTCCGCACCAGCGAAATCCTCACCCACCCCGTCTTCCATCGCTACCGCAGCGAAACCGAAATCCTCCGCTACATGCGCAAACTCGTCGACCGCGACCTCGCCCTCGACCGTGCCATGATCCCCCTCGGCTCCTGCACCATGAAGCTCAACGCCACCGCCGAAATGATGCCCGTCACCTGGCCCGAATTCGGCGGCCTCCACCCCTTCGCCCCCCTCGACCAGGCCGCAGGCTACACCCTGATGTTTGAAGACCTCAAGGCCAAGCTCTGCGAAGTCACCGGCTACGATGCTGTCTCCCTGCAACCCAACTCCGGCGCACAAGGCGAATATGCCGGCCTGCTTGCCATCCGTGGCTACCACCGCAGCCGTGGCGACAACCACCGCACCATCTGTCTCATCCCCTCCTCGGCCCACGGCACCAATCCTGCCTCCGCCTCCATGGTCGGTATGGACGTCATCGTCGTCGCCTGCGACAAAGACGGCAACGTCGATGTCGACGACCTCCGCGCCAAGGCCGAACTGCACGCCACCAAACTAGCCGCCCTCATGGTCACCTACCCTTCGACGCACGGTGTCTTTGAAGAGCGCATCTCCGAAATCTGTCAGATCGTCCACGACAAAGGCGGTCAGGTCTACCTCGACGGCGCGAACATGAACGCCCAGGTCGGCATCTCACGCCCCGGCGACTACGGCGCCGACGTCAGCCACCTCAACCTCCACAAGACCTTCTGCATCCCCCACGGTGGCGGCGGTCCTGGCATGGGCCCCATCGGCGTCAAAGCCCACCTCACTCCCTTCCTCCCCGGCCACCCCTTCCTCGACGGCGGCAAGGCCCCGGTCGGCCCCGTCTCTGCGGCTCCCTTCGGCTCTGCTTCTATCCTGCCCATCTCCTACATGTACATCCTGATGATGGGCGGCGAGGGCCTGCAACGCGCCACCGAGATCGCCATCCTAAACGCCAACTACATCGCCAAGCGTGTCGGAGACTCCTTCCCGGTCCTCTACCGCAACGCCAATGGCCGCGTCGCCCACGAGTGCATCCTCGATCCCCGTCCTCTCAAAGACGCCTGCGGCGTAACGGTCGACGACCTCGCCAAGCGCCTCATCGACTACGGCTTCCACGCCCCCACCATGAGCTTCCCCGTCGCGGGCACCCTCATGATCGAACCCACCGAGAGCGAATCGAAGTACGAACTCGACCGCTTCTGCGACGCCATGATCCAGATCCGTCAGGAAGTAGCGGACGTCGAAGCGGGCAAGCTCAACATCACCGAGTCCCCACTCCGCCACGCCCCCCACACCGTCCACGACCTGGTAGAAGACTGGACCCGCAAATACACCCGCGAAGAAGGCTGCTTCCCCAAAGGCACCGCCCGCGTCGACAAATACTGGAGCCCCGTCTCCCGCATCGACAACGTCTACGGCGACAGAAATCTAGTCTGCAGCTGCGTCCCCATCGAAGAATACGCCAAAGCCTAGAGAAAGCTTCTCAAGCTGACCCGAAAGTGGGCGGCCAGTTTTCTGGCCGCCTCTCGGCTAATGGGCCGATGTCCCGACAGGATTTGACTGACATAGGACTTACTTCCCAAAATCGGCACCATGTCAACTTGCCGTAGCCCTCTCTCTTCCATCAGAAACTTCAGAACTCCGACCGGAGATTCTTCCAGGCCTGGTTCAACTTCATCTTCATACTGGAGAACAAGCGCGGTAATCGTTTCGATAAACCGTTCCATCGCCGGCGATTGCACATCCTCATTGCACGCCAACTTTTCAAGCAGGGCCGTCATTTCAGCCAGCTCTTCTCGATTGCGAGGTTTCGCCGGCTGATGGGCAACTAACAATTCGGTATAGTCGAGATCCACGATCACAGCTTCCAACCTCCTTGCTCATAAGCCGCGTGGCTCAGAAGCTCCTTAAAGTAAAGTGCCCGGCGCAAGAAGGACACACCACAAATCAACCGGTATGATCCCACGTTGAAAACCAGCCTCTCCCCAACCATGTCTGCTGTAGGAAACACCTGCTTCAATTCGACGAAATTAGCAAAATCGTTCTTCGACGCCAACTCATACCAGCGCGCCACTTTTTCAACCAGTTCCGGATTGCGAAGCAAGCGAACTGCCTCAAACAGTTTCGGCTTGCTGATCACATTCACTCCTGGAGTTTAGCGTTTGCTGAACTTTCTGTCAATCTGAGCTCACCCTTGTGAATGTAAGTTCTGAACCAAAGAACAAAACCGCTACTGCGACGCGATGATCCAGATTCGTGAGTAGGCAGCGGAAGTCGTAGCGGGTAAGCTCACCATCACCGAGTCCACACTTCCCCACACCGTTCACGACCTGGTAGAAGACTGGACCCGCAAATACACCCGCGAAGAAGGCTGCTTCCCAAAAGGCACCGCCCGCGTCGACAAATACTGGAGCCCCGTCTCCCGCATCGACAACGTCTACGGCGACAGAAATCTAGTCTGCAGCTGCGTCCCCATCGAAGAATACGCCAAGGCCTAGCCTCAAGTAGAAACGATAGAACGCTCAGGTCAGCCGACCTCGGAGCCGACTTATCTGAGGGGCAGTTTGCGAACGCGGATTGAGTTCAAGTCCACTGACACCGCAGCGCCACTTTCGATGTCTTCCTGGCAACTCGCCCACACCTTCTGGATCAGTTCAGCCTGCTCTACGGCTGCATGTCCTTCAATTCGGAGAAACACCACAGAAGGCCGACCTCGCTGTGCCATTGCGAGATGTGCATGAAAGTCATGATCCAGCGTCACGCAAGCTCTGGCGTCACGCTCTGCAAACTCCATGATCTCCAAATCTTCGGAGCGATCAAGGCCGACATCCATCACATGCAACGCATCCCAGCCCTGACTCCGCAGAAACACCGCAGCGTTAGGTGAAAGACCTTGATCAAGCAGAACTCGCCTCATGCCACGCGATGAAAATCGTGAACATCATCGTCAACGGCGACTGCGGCATATTGAAGAGCTTGCTTCAAATCCTCCTCGACCAAATACGGATAGTCGCGGAAGATGTCATCGCGATTCGGAGCGGTAGCTAGAATCTCAAGTACGCGTCTCACCGTGATCCGCATACCTCGGATACAAGGTTTACCCCCGCACTTGCCGGGCTCGATGGTAATTCGGTCAAATGCCGGAACCTGTGCCATAACTTCATAGTAGCGAGACTCGCGTCAAATCATAAATCGACCGCGCGAGACCCTCCCAGTCCGCGTCCGCAGCTCACAGTGATCGGTTCCAACCGATACTGGCCTTACATTCGCTTACTGACTGCCGTCATCAGGTCAAAACTCCATTTGACCTCCCAACGCACGATTCCCTGGCCCACCCCACAAACGCAAAAAGGGCGAGCCCGCAGGCTCGCCCTCTCCACTCAACTTAAATCCGCTTCTTAAGCGAAAGTCTTTTTCTTCTTCGCTGCAAAGCCACCAATTTTCTTGGACTTCACAAACGAATGCTTCGGCTTGGGCGCAAACTGCTTCGCACCCTTTACAGCCTTCTTGATCGCATAGGGCGTCCGAGCCGGTTGGTAATCCTGCTCATCAAAGCTCCCTGCGGTTTCAATCGGGTCCTCAGGCAAGTTCATCGGAGTCTGCTGCATCGGCATCTGCGTCTTGATCGCGCGCTCAATCTGGCGCACTGCTCCACGCTCACCACGAGTGGCAAACGTCGAAGCTGTGCCCTTATTGCCCGCGCGGCCAGTCCGGCCTGCACGATGGATGAAGTCTTCCGGAGCCTGCGGCAAATCGAAATTCACCACATGCTCGATGTGATCGACGTGAATTCCGCGCGCAGCAACGTCAGTCGCTACCAGCACACGGTAATATCCGTCTTTGAAGCCTTCAAGAGCCTGCCGCCGTTGACTCTGCGTACGGTCGCCATGAATGGCTGCCGTCTTCACGCCCGTCTTCGCCAGCTTCTTCGCCAGTCGGTCCGTAGCATGCTTTGTCCGCGCAAAAACCAGGAACGATCCCGGCTTCTCCGCCAGCAAATGCCGCAACAAACCAAGCTTGCGATGCCCTTCCACCTCATAAAGGTGAAGGTCGATGTCCACGCCCGGCTTCGTCGTCGCGCCAATTTCAACACGCACCGGGTTCGGCACATGCTTGGCAATCAACGGGATAATCGAACGTTCAATCGTCGCTGAGAAGAACAACGTCTGCCGCTGGATCGGAATCTGCTGCAGAATCTGTTCAATGGTCGGCAAAAAGCCCATATCCAGCATCCGGTCCGCTTCATCAAGCACGACGAATTTCGTCGAACCCAGCTTCACCAACCGTCGGTTGATAAAGTCCTGAAGTCGTCCGGGGGTGCAAACCAGTACCTGGCTTCCACGCTGGATTTCAAACAACTGCTTACTTTCATTCAAGCCACCAACAACAACCGTGGCGCGCAAGCCAGTATCCTTCGAAAGCTTCTGAAAAGCTTCCTGGATCTGGATGGCCAGCTCGCGCGTCGGCGTCATGATGACTGCCTGAACACCCTTAACGGGGTTCTGCGAGAGCGATTGCAGAATCGGTAACAGGAACGCAAGCGTCTTGCCTGTACCTGTCTGTGCGGTAGCAACAACATTCGATCCGGCCAGGGCCGGCGGGATGGCTCCCGCCTGTACCGGGGTCGGTTTGGTGAGGTTGTTAGCCGCTAAATTGCGCTGCAAAACCTCAGATAGGGGTAATTCGGAGAAGTTCATTTTTGTTTAGTAGCGACCCTTGCGGAACCCGCCGCCACCACCGCCAGGACGTCCACCGCCTCCGCCGGGGCGACCGCCACCAGGACGACCACCACCGCCACCGCGGGGTCCGTCAGTCTTGGGACGTGCTTCGTTCACGCTCAGGTTGCGGCCGTCAAGCTCGCGTCCATCAAGCGATGAAATTGCATTCTCGGCTTCATTACGGTTCGTCATTTCGACAAAGGCAAATCCACGCGGCTGGCCGGTCATACGATCGGTTACAACGTTTACGCGCTCAACGGCGCCAAATTCTTGGAAGATCGACATAAGTTGATCTTCAGTCGTGTGGAAACTAAGGTTTCCGACATAAAGGTTTGTCATTAGGGGACTCCTGATGCTTTCAAAGGAAGGTTCTAATAGCAGCCAGGAACAAAGGAGTGGGAACAACTAAGCAAAGCCGCGGTTAGCCGAATTTCATAATAGCATGCCCCAACTCTACTCCGCTTGCGATAGGGTGTTTAGAGATGGTTGAAGGATCTTTGCGCCGTGAGCTCGAGTCGCTCATCGGTCGCCACGCTACCGCTAACGAATTCGCCAGCTTCGCCGCAGTCTGCCAAATGCGCGCTGGTATGCCTCCCGCTGACTGGAAAGATTCCCTCGGTGCCCTCGCCCGCCTCGGCAGCGAATCCTACTCCTGGCTAACACCCGCCGAAGCCTCACTCCTACGCTTCGGTGCCGGCCGTCAGGTTGCGATCGCGCTTACCGATTGCTGGCCCTACCAACGCGAAGCCATCGAAGAAGAAGAACTCAAGTCCCTCATCGGTTTCTACGTCACCTGGCTCGCCACCCAATCCGATGAACGCGTCTGCTCCTTCTGCTGGGCCCTCCTCCGCGCGCAGCCCCGCCGCCAGGGCAGCACCGCCCAGGTCCCCGTCTACTGGCTCATGCGGCAGGGCCGCCTCAAGGGCGACATCGAAATGGCTGCTATGGAACTCGCCGTCGCCCTCACCGACGAAGAGACTTCCATGTTCTGGTGGCCCGATGAGCGCTGGCAACTGGTCGACTGGCCCGCTGCCTCCAAACCCTACCTTCACTTCCTCACCCACTCCAGCTCGCTCGTCCGCGCCGCCTCCGCCAAATGCCTCGGCCGCCTCTTCACCGGCACCAGGGGCAAACACGAAACACCCTCCCTACCCGACCTTCTCACCCTCGTCGGCAACCTCGAATCCCAAACCCCCGGCGTCGCCGGCCCCTTCCTCGAAGGCAGCGACTGGGGCATCGACGATTGGGACGATCTGCTCGATGGCTTCGACATCCGCCAGTGGTTCCTCGACACCCTCCGCAATTCCGGCAAAGAGCCCGACTGGCCAGAAGCCCAGGCCCTCGAATTCTACGCCCAGGAATTCCTCTCCTCCGACGGTGCCGCCATCGAAGAAATGCTCGAAATGGGCCGCGACGACCTCGCCCTCATGACCGCCACCAACATCCCTGAAAACGTAGAGCTCCTCCGCCCCGTCCTCGAATCCATGGCCCGCTCCGAAGATCCCCGCATCGCCAAGGCCATCCAGTCCTACCTCGCCGAGCACGGCCAGGCCACCGGACGCCAATGGCTCAACTAAATCTAAATGTCGAGTGACAACTAGGGATTCCGGCAAGAGAAATAATCGCCCTTTTTTCAACAGTTTGCAATGCGTGACGCAGAAATCCCTTGACCGAATTTCTCAATCACCCTATACTCCATATGGATGAAGAATTTCTGGCAAGACGTCTTGAGCGCACTCCTTCGCTGGAGTGAAGGACTCTCTGCCTGATCTTCTTCGGTTCCTTTCGTTTTGATCTCAACTTTCAGCCCGCCTAACGGCGGGCTTCTTATTTGAGATCCTCCAGCGCCTTCACCCCAGCCGCCGCAATCTGCCCATCCTGCGCCGACGTCACCCCGCTCACCCCAATCGCTCCCACAAACTGTCCATCCACCACCAGCGGCAACCCGCCCTCAACACCCAACACGTCCGGCAACTTCAGTACCGCATTCCGCCCACCCGCAATCATGTCCTCAAACGCCTTCGACGGCCGCTTCATCTTGATCGCCGTCCGCGCCTTCATCTGCGCAATTTCAATCGACCCAATCTGTGTCCCATCCATCTTCTCCAGATACACCAGATTCGCCCCGTCATCCACAACACTGATCACAACATTCCAGTTGTTCTTCTTCGCCTCCACCTGCGCCGCCGCAGCAATCTTCTTCGCTGCCTCCAGCGTCATCGTCTTCTTCGTCGCAAGTTGCGCACTCATGCTCATTCCAATCAGGCAAATCGATAGCAGTAGCTTTTTCATGCCACTAAACTATCAAAATTCCAGTCGCATCCCCATCTGCAATACCCGCTGATCCTTCGCCCTCTGAATCAGTCCACCCGAAATAATATCCACCCGGTTCTCCGGCAGATTGAAATTCGGACGGTTCAACACATTGAACGATTCAAAGCGAAACTGCGCGGCCCACGTCTCGGCAATCTTGAAGCGCCGCGACAAACTCGAATTCAGATTAAACGTCCCCGGCCCATCCAGAATGTTCCGCCCCGAAGACCCAAACCGAAACCCACCCACCGGCACCACAGGAAACTGCCTCCGGTCAAACCACTGCTCCACACTCGGGTTCTCAATCGTCCCCTTGCCAACACGGTCCGGCCTCGATGCCTCCCCATTCAGGTAATTGAAGTTCGCCACGCGCGGCGTAAACGGCGGCCCCGTATAGAGCGTCGTGGTTCCCGAGATCTGCCAGTTCCGCAGCGCCACTTGCTTCGACAACCGCGGCTGAAAAATAAAGCTCCCAGTAAACGCATGGCCGATATCAAAGTCCGACCGCCCGCGCTCCCCCTTCAAATTCCGCGAGTCCTGCGCCGCTGCAAAGTTATAAGCCACCGTCCCACCCGTATTCGAACTCTCATCAATCGACTTCGAATACGTATAAGCCAACCGCACAAAGAAGCTCCGGTTAAACCTCCGCCGCAGCGTCACCGCCCCCGAGTTGTAACTCGAATTCGACCCGTCATTGATAAAGTTGATCGTCGCAAACGATGGGTAAGGCCTCGGGTTCCCCGGCACCCCACGCAACTGCTGATTCAAATCATAACGCCGCTGCAAGTGCGTCCCCTTCGACCCCGCATACGCCACCTCCAACACCGTGTCCTTGGCAAACTCATGTTCCACCGTCAAATTCCAGCTCTGCAAATACTGCGACTGCGGCTTGTTCTGTTGCCCATTCGTGTTCGTGATGCCACCCACAGATCGCCGCGAGGCAGGGAAGGGGTTCGACACTGTCACGACGGTCGGGTCATTCGTCACCCCCTGGTAGCTTTCATTGATCGAGAAGGGATAAGTATCCCCAAACTCATCAAGCCGATAGATCGAACTCGACCCATAGAAAATTCCATAACCACCACGGATCACACTCCGGTTCCCCTTAAAAGGCCTCCAGGCAAATCCAAACCGCGGCGCAAAATCATTGCGGTCCGTCTGTGTAATCGTCCGCGGCAATCCTGCCGCCTCCGCCATCACCACCGAATTCGCAATCGCCGACGAAGAAATCAACTGGTCAAAATTCGACAGCACTCCCTTACCCGAGATCACGATCTTCCCCAGTTCCGGCACAAACATTGACCACGCCCCAAACTTCTCCTGCGGTGGCTTCATCAGCTCATACCGCAAGCCAATGTTCAACGTCAGCGACCGCGACACCTTGAAGTCGTCCTGCACAAACCCCGAGTAATTCGAAATCAGATGATACGGTCCCGCCGCATCCAGCTGCCGTCGCGTCGAAGTCGGCCACCCCAGCAACACGTCTGCCATCGGCTCATTCGTATACCGCCCCAGAAACGTCAATCTTCCCCGCGTGTCCCCAAAGTTCCGCGAGAAATACTGCATCCGCAAAAAGTCCGCTCCAAACTTCACCGTGTGCTTCCCCTTGATCCAGGTCGTCGACCCTGCATATTGAAAGTTGTTGAATGACCAAACCTTCGGGTAATCATAAGCTGGCCCCAACGGTATGTATCCAGCCACATCCAACTGCGGCAGCCCCCGCGACGCCGGGTTCTGCGTCCCTCCCACAAAGCCCACTTCCGCGCCCCAATCCCGTTCCTCCGACAGCGGCCATCTTTGGTTATTCGTCTTGCGCGAGAAATTCGCACTCAGCTCCACATACAAACTCGGCGTCAGTGTGCGCAAATACCGCGCATAACTCAAAATATCGATACTGTTATTCCCCAGTCCAAACAACGGCACTGGCGAGCGGCCACTCACAATCGGGTCGTAGCTCGTATTCGGCCGCCAGAACGTCGACAGTGTCAGCCGGTCCTTGGGCGAAAAATTGTGATCCACCTTCACGCCCATGTTGTTGTTCGACGTCGTCCCATTGCCAGCCGCAATATAGTTGTTCACCGACGTCCCCAGATTCGGCGCTGGATAAAACGCTGCCAGCTTCAACGCCACCGGGTCCAGCCTCGATACTGGCACCTGGTTGCCAGGGAAAGCCCTCCGCGCATTGAGCGGGTCCACCAGCGTCAGCGGCCTTCCAAACGCATCCGTCACCCGCGAGAAATCCCCCTGCAAATACTCCGGCCGCGGCACAATCCCGCGCTGCGTCTTCCCGTCCACCAACCGCAACGATTCCCAGGTGAACAGAAAGAAAGTCTTATCCTTGATCACCGGCCCTGACAGCGTCGCCCCAAACTGATTCCTCCGCAACTTCGCCCGGTTCACATCAAAGTACCCCGTCGCATCCCAAACATCATTGCGCACAAACTCATACAGCGAACCGCGAAACCGGTTCGATCCAGACTTTGTTGCCACTGTCAACATTCCACCGGCAAACCGCCCATACTCCGCTGCAAATCCCGAGGTGATCATCTTGAATTCCTGCACCCCTTCAATCGGCGGATTGATCACCGCCCCCGTATTCCGCCGCTGCGTATTGTTCATCCCGTCCAGCAGAAATCCCGTGTTATCCGCCCGCGCTCCATTCACCGCAAACGCCCCATCCCCACCATCCCCCTTCGGAATCACCCCACCCGTCAAGAACGCCAGATCATTGAAATTCCGCCCCGCCAGCGGAATGTCCGAAATCTCTTCCTTCCCAATCACCTCGCCACGAGTGCCAGACTCTGTATTCAACACCGGCGCCGCATCCGTGACCGTAATCGCCTCCCCCACTGCCCCCACCTCCAGCATCACGTCGATGCGTAACACCTGCCCCACCGCCAACTCCACTGCCCCATTCTTGTACCCGCGAAACCCCTGCGCCGTCGCCTCCAGCGCATACTTCCCCGGCGGCACAAACGGAATCGTATACTCCCCCTCACCACTCGACGCCGCATTACGAATCTGATTCGTATCAAGGCTCCGCAACCGCAACGCCGCTGCCGGAATCACCGCCCCGCTCGCATCACTAACTCTCCCCGTCAGCGTAGCCGTCGGAGCTTGCCCAAATAAACAAACCATCCCCACCCAAAGCCCAATCACGAAGCGCAAATTCATGCCACATACTCTATCGAAATCAACCGCATGCTATCATTAAGAAAATGCTACTCAGCCGGCGATCATTGCTTGTAAGCCTTCCTCTTGCTGCCGCTCAATCCACGCGCAGAGCGGTCGAGCTCACCTTCCTCAAATCTCTCCCCGGCCAACGCGACAATCTCAAACGCTTCATCACCCTCAACTGGTTCGCCATGGACGCAACTGCCGTGTCAAAGGGGCTCATGCATTCCTACAAGATCCTCGATTCCGGCTCCGACGACGGCCCCTGGAATCTCCTCGTCTCCGTTACCTACAAGGACGAACGCGGCTACGAAGGCATTCGCGAAGCCTTCGAGCTCATTCGCAGTTCTCACAAAACGATCCCCGTCGAAGGCAAAACTCTCCGCGACCTGGGCTCCATCGTCAATTCCACCAAGCTCTACGAGAACACCGACAACTAAACTTTCTGCCAATGCCCCGTCACCTTTTAGGCAGATCGAACCACTCAGAGGGCATGAGCAGCATACAAATCGATCCTACCGACGAAGTCCTCCTGCGCCACTCCCTCTCCGGTGACCTCAATGCCTTCAGCGCCATTGTCTCCCGCTACCAATCTCTGATCTGTTCGCTCGCCTACAGCCGCACCGGCAACCTCAGCACCTCACAAGACCTGGCGCAAGACACCTTCCTCACTGCCTGGCGCAACCTCAACTCGCTCAGCGATGCCAGAAACCTCAAAGCCTGGCTCTGCGGCATCCTGCGCAATCTCTCGGCCAGTGCTTACCGCAGCGAGCACAAGCATGAGGCCCTCCCCGATACCCTCACTTCCCCCGATAACCCCGAAGCAACCGCCGTTTCGCAGCAGGAAGAATCCCTGCTCTGGCAAACCCTTTCCACCCTCCCCGAAAACTACCGCGAACCCCTGATTCTCTTCTATCGCAACGATTGCTCCATCACCGAAGTCGCCACCCAACTCGACCTCTCTGAAGACACCGTCCGCCAGCGCCTCTCCCGTGGCCGTGCCCTCCTCCGCCAGGAACTCACCACGCTCATCGAACGCAATCTCACCCGCACCAAACCCGACAGCACCTTCACCACTGCCGTCATCGCGGCCATCTCCCTCAGCGCCCCAAGCTCCGCCACTGCGGCCAGCCTCGCTCTCACCAAGGCCGCTTCCGGTTCCGCCGCCGCAGCAATCCTCGGCCCCGCCGCAGGCCTCAGCACGGCTTGGCTCGCCTCAAAACTGGTTGCCGCAAACCTCGACACCGACCACGATCGCACCCTCGTCGCATCCGCCTTCCGTCGCGCCCTCCGCTTCTGCCTCCCTGCGATCCTCCTCCTTCTGGTCATCGTCTACTTCGGTCGCAACACGCCCGCCTTTCTCATTCCGGCCACCACCCTCTGGACTCTCACCCTCCTGGCCTATCTCCTCTCCTTGGGCCGCTCCATTGAGCGACACACTCCCACGCCGGTCCGCTCCCAATGGCGGCTGCTCGGCCTCCCTCTCTTCGCCATCTCCACCAGCGGCCTCAAGGCCACCAATAGAACTGCTTCGCCCGCCTGCGCCTGGCTCGCCATCGGCGACCTGGCCATCAGTCCCCTCCTCGCCATCGGCGGCCTCGCCATCGCCCCCATTGCCATCGGTGGCATCACCGTCGGCCTGGTCAGCCTAAGCCTGGGCGGCATCGCCCTCGGCGGACTCGCCCTGGGCAGCATCGCCGCCGGATATTGGGCCTTCGGCATGGCCGCTCTCGGTTGGCAATCCGCTACCGGTGCCTCCGTCATCACCCTCTTCCCGGGGCCCATGCCCGTTTCGCTCTTTGTCCCCATCAAACTCCTGGTGCTCGCCTTACCCGCCATCATTCTTGCCGCAATCCTCATTCCCCTCGGCATCCTCGCCTACCGCGCTGCAAGCAAACACTCCAAGCCACCATCCCCACCCGCCGAGCGTCTTCATGCTCTCGATGCCCTCCGTGCCTTTGCCCTACTCGGCGGCATCTTGCTCCACTCCACTCTGGCCTTTGTTCTCCCCCCTGGCATCTGGGCGGTCGGTGTCAAACAGCCCCAACCCTTCCTCGGCTGGCTCGCCTTCTACTTGCACAGCTTTCGGCTCGAACTCTTCTTCCTGCTGGCGGGTGCCTTCGCCTGCCTCACCATCGAGCGCCGCGGCATCGCCGCCTACCTTCGCAGCCGTGCCCTCCGCATTGCGCTCGTCTTTGCAGTCTTCCTTTACCCCACTAAATTCCTCCTCGCCTCCCTCTGGATGTCCGTCTGGCCCAACGCCCCCAGGCTCCCCTGGTACCAACTCGGCCTCCAGGCCCTCCAATCAGAAACCTTCCCGCATCTCACGCTCACCCATCTCTGGTTCCTCTACATCCTCGCTCTCATTTCTCCCCTGGCGATACTCCTCCATCAGGTGAAATTCCCTGCCGTGATCTTCCGCTTCGGTCCCTGGCCACTGGTGTTACCACTTACTCTCTTACTAGCCAACATGCGAGGCATGGACGTCGACACGCCTGACCAGAGCTTCGTCTTCACCTGGCCCCCCGTCTTGCTCTACGCCCTTTTCTTCACGCTCGGCTACTCGCTCTTCCAAAACAAATCTCTCCTCCCAACCTTCACCAAATCCTGGCGTTCCCGCCTCCTCCTCGGCCAGATCTTCGCGACGGTAGCGGCCGTCCTAACCGTGGTTCCCTATTCCACCGAACTCCGCTGGGCGAGCGCCCTCCTGCTCGCCCTCGCCATGACCCATTCCGTCTACGGTTGGCTCGGCACCTTCCTTCACTTCTTCTCGGCACCCTCCCCGCGTCTACGCTACCTCGCCGACTCCTCCTACTGTCTCTACATTGTCCATCTCCCCCTCGTCGTCGCACTCCAACTCGCACTGCATCAATCCGGCTGGCCCTGGTGGCTGCAAGTACCCGCAATCAACCTCATCTCCTTCGGAATCCTCCTCGCCACCTACCACTGGGCAGTCCGCCGCACCTGGCTAGGCCGCTGGCTCAACGGTTACACCCGGTAACTTCTGCCGCCCTCAGCCCACCGATCATCTCCGCCTTCAGTCACAGTTCATCGCCAGGGTAGTCAGAAGACAGCGTGAAGAACTACGATTCGGCGCTCACACCCGCGAAAGTCAAAGGGAAACTCTAAGCGATACCGTTTTGCGGGAGCTATCCAGCCCGGAAAAGAAAGCGCCTGTGCGATTCGATGGTTTAGGGCGAATTTGCATGCTGCCCACTCGCCACCGCAAAGCCAAATCCTACCCAGGAGAGTATCGCGGGAATGAGTGTTAGTATCACCGAGAATTTCATACCGGCTCGGAAAGCCCAAACAGCAAACGCGGTCGTATCAACGGACATCCCGCTTCTTAGTAGACACTCAAGAATCCACCCACCAGTGAAACATACGTTCGCGCCAATGCCATAAACGATGATCGCAAGGGGAACTACCATTGGAGGATCCGGTATTCCGATTGGCACGCCTACCAGTGGCTCGGAGATGATGCCGCACGAAATCATGAGTATGCAGCTAAAGATCCCGACGCATCCTACAACTTTGTTGAAATACCAACGCCGCGCCTCCCACCATTGTCGGATTTGCGCCAGTTCGTTAAGGGGTTGATCGCGATAGTAAGCCGGACCAGTAAAGAGTTTTCCAGGCATCGGGATTGTTGCTACGACTGAACTGCCACCGTTGATGGTATCAGTGCGCTTCGCCGAATAGAACCAACAACGGCGCGCGGTGTCGACGGAACAGATCCGATCGGGCAGCTAGAGATTGAGCCGCCGTGAAGCCCGGTTAGCACACTAGGCGTGCTAACGTGTTGGGTATGATCCGCTCGTTTGGTGACGGGGTCACGCGGGACATCTGGAATGGCGTTAACAGCAAAGCTGCGCGACGAATACCACAAGCACTGTGGCCAGTGGTACGTCGCAAGCTGGACCAGATTGACGCTGTGACCAGAATTGAAGATTTGCGAATACCTCCCGGCAATCGCTTACACGCGCTGACCGACGACCTCGCTGGGCATTACGCAATCCGCGTCAATGATCAGTATCGGGTGGTTTTCCGTTTCGAAGGGCAAGACGCGCACGATGTGCGGTGTGCAGACTACCACTGAGGAGATGACTATGTTGCCGACCAATCGCCCCCCCACCCATCCCGGAGAGATGTTGCTCAAAGAGTTCCTCGAGCCACTCGGAGTTTCGCAGTCCGACGCCGCAGCCCGGATGGACATTCCGTTCCAGCGCCTCAACGCCATTGTCAATGGCCGCCGTGCCGTAAGTGCCGAGACAGCTCTGCTCCTTCAGGACCTGACGAGATGGGACGCAGAGATCTGGCTGCAATTGCAGGCGAAGTGGGACCTGTGGCACGCCATGCAGGCGCGCCGAATGGGGCCCAAGGTGCGCGCTCTCCCACGAAGCGCGTAGTGTGGCCGGTTGATGTACTATCTTCAGTGGCTGGATTCGCTCTGGCGAGCCCCCATGAGGCTCCCTTCTGGTGCCCTCATTGAAGTCAAATCTGTCAGCCTCAGTGTTACCCATCTGCCCGATTGGTCAGCAGCATTTGGCTAGACCGCTGGCTCTACGGATCTCGCAAATAACTCAAGCCAGAATCGCTCGCACCACACTCCCATGCACGTGCACCGGGTCCGTCACAATGTTGTAGCTGAAATCATCCGTCTCTCCATAACTCATCCCGGCCTTCACCCCAGCCCCTGCCAAAAACACAGTAAACGAGTACGCGCTGAGAACCTTCCGCAACGCCCTTTGATGTCCCGTCGCCATGAAACTCTACGCTGTGCCGTTGATGTGGATCTATCCCAAATCAGGTGCGTCCAAGCTTCCTCGATGGTACCGCCTGTGGTACCTTCTAGGTGTGTCAAACGCGGCGAAGCTGATCGCCAAAATGCGCAGGAATCCGCGCGATTGGCGTATCGAGGATCTGAAGGTGGTCGCGCTCAGCTTGGGCATTGATCATGATCAGCACGGAACAAGCCACATGATTTTCCGACACGCTTCTGCGGGGCGTCTCTCCGTTCCTGCGCACCGTCCCATCAAGCCAGTGTACGTCCGTCTGTTTGTAGAGTTCGTCGACACCGTAGGTAAAAATCATGAAAATTGACAAGTCCCTGATTCAATCCTATCCGTTCACGATTCGTCCGCTGTCCGAAGCGGATGGGGGCGGATTTGCTATCGAGTATCCGGACCTGCCTGGGTGCATCTCCGATGGGGAAACCCCGGAAGAAGCCTTGAAATGCGGTTCAGACGCAGTCAAGGCTTACATCCTGAATTGCATGAAGCACGGTGAAGCAGTTCCAAAGCCGAGCGCGGCTAGCGGCCAATGGCGGCAGCGTGTGCCCCGAAGCCTGCACTCTCGGCTGGTCGCCAAGGCCCGTGAGGAAGGCGTTAGCTTGAACACGCTGGTCACCGCGATGATCGCAGAAGGTCTGGGCCAGCGGCGGGCTTCCTAGCGGCATCGGCACCGCTCCAGAAGGATTGTGATCATAAGTTCTGAAACATCACCTTTCGTGCGACCGGTCGTTCGACGCCTCATCGAACGATTGTTCAGCGAATAAGACTGATGGAAGAGTAGCGACCTCGTTGACCGAGTCGTTCAAGCGCATAGCCACGCTGGCGGCTCGGTCGTGCCCAACCCCAACTTCACCTCAAAACGGGTATGGAACGATCTCAAAAGTGACGGGTTGGTAACCAGCCATGGAAACGACCGCTCTTGCAACGCTCCAAACCTCAATCGCCGAGCCGGGCTAACGAAGCGCCAGAGCCAGTTTTGCGTGAATTTATGTGACCGCTGAAAACAGCGGTTGTAAGGAATGATTCCTGCCCTGTCGCAGAGTGTAAAGTTTTCGCCACTGCAGGGACTCAACCTTGCTCAGCGATAGTCCGGTGGGCGCATCGAGACGAGGAACGGACCGCAGCTTCTTCTCTGCTGCGCTCCTCAAAGAACCTTCCTCACGCGCAACCAACTCAACCCCTCAGGCCAAAATCGCCCGCACCACACTCCCATGTACATCCGTCAGCCGAAAGTGCCGCCCCTGATACTTATACGTCAGCTTCGTGTGATCAATCCCCAGAATCCGCAAGATCGTCGCATGCAGATCATGCACATGCACCGGGTCCTTCACAATGTTGTAGCTGAAGTCATTCGTCTCCCCATAACTCATCCCGGCTTCACTCCAGCGCCTGCCAGAAACACCGTAAACGAGTACGCTCAGATCCGCCCGACTGAAAGGATAAGCTTCGAATATCACGCCATCCGCCAAAACGCGCTGAGAACCTTCCGCAATCCCCTTTGGTGTCCCGTCGCAATGAAACTCTACGCTATGCCGTTGATCGTGATCTACCTGGCAATCCTTCCCAGAAGCTGCTCCCACCCGTGGTTGGGCCGCTTGCAGGTCAACGGCCGCCAATCAACCTCATGGCAGGAACGATATCTCCATCCACAATCTCGCTGGACCAGCGCCCCCAAATGCCACCCTGGCGGTAATTCCCGCCGGTGAACACGACCGCCAATTCGAGATCGGGAACCACGAGTAGAATCTGACCCCCATTACCCGTGGCAGTGTAGCTCGGATAGATACGCTCTCCGGAGCGGATACCGCCCAGATGCCAAGCATGGCCATCATCGCTTTCGCCATAGGCGTCCCCGAACTGTTCCGCATCAAGGCCGGTCGTGGCGGGCGAGATGTGGACCTGGGGCGCTGTCGATTGCGCCACCCAGGAACGCTCGACGATGCGCCGTCCGCGCCACGCGCCGCCGTCAAGATAGGCCTGCCCGACCTTCAATAGATCCCTTGGTCGCAGGTATGCGCCGCCGCCCAAATAGCCTTCATCTGTCGGCATCAAATTCCAATGATAAGGGCCGAATTGCAGGGGGCGGGCGACCGTACGATCGAAAAACTCGGGCAGCCATGTCCTCGTTGCGGTCTTCAGGACAGCCCCAACCAGGTTCATGTTCGCCGAGCAGTAGGCATAGCGCGTTCCGGGGTCGTGCGCCATTGGAAGATCCAGTGTGTACTTCCACCAATCCGGCTGCTGGAGCTGCGACTGCATGGTGCCCTCGTGTCCTGGTGACGCATCGTCGTAGTCGTTACAGGCAAGCCCGGAGGTGTGCGTCATAAGATGAGCAACCGTAATCCTTGCCTTCCGCGGATCTGGGTTCGCGAACGGGCCCATGCGCGAGAGCAGGTCGTAGACGCTCGTCTCCGGCGAGACCTTTGCTCCCTGCATCATTGCGGCACCGAGTATGATCGAGGCAAAGGTCTTGCCGACCGACCGCGTGTCGTGCAGATCATCGCGATGGAAACCGTAGAAATACTCTTCGAGCACAAGCTTCCCACGATGCGCCACAAGCAGGGAATGTATCAGAGACGGGCGGCGGACGGAGGGATCGGCGGCAGCTAGCCGCCGCACGAGCTTTGTAAGCGCTTCCTCGTCGATGCCGCCGTCTCGGGCCCGGGCGGTACGCCAACCATCCCCCGTCACCGGCGGGCGACCGTAAACGTAAGGTGCATCGCCCGGAGGACGTGGAAAGAAATTGGCTGCCTGTGAGAACGTGCGGCGGGTCAGCGCTATCCTGCGGTCGAGATCGGGCCAGTGAATCTGCAACGTGTCGCGGCTCAGAAGCACTCCTTCGTGCCGGAACGTGGGCGCCGCAGGGTTGGAGCCGGCGCTGAACCGGACGGCTTTGCCTTCACGCGTCACACGAAACTGCATGGCTCCGCCAACTGAGTTCTGCTCGGGATTGCGGAACGCCGCGAGCAACGCCCCCTCCGCGTCGCGGAAGATTCGAAGGTAGAGGGTCATAGGGGATTCAAGCGGCCGGACCGTGCCGCGCCATTTGCCACGACCCGCGCCCTGCAGGACGAGTGGTGTTGCAAACGGTTGGGTCGAGCCGGTGGGGAATCGCGGATCCGCCGATACACCAGGCTGGATCCAGAAGCCGTCGATAGCCCGCCCTGGGCCTGCCAGCGTGCCACGGAAGCGACCCAGGTTACCGGGGAAGTCGATGAGCACCTCGCGATCGGCTACTTGCACGTTAGCTTCGGTGCCTGAGAGCTTCGCCCGCCAGTCTGAACCCTCGCGCACAACAACAAGGTCGCCCCTCAGGCTGACACCGACGTTAGCCTCGAAGGCCCAGATTCCGATCAGGTCGTCGTCTCGTCCGCTAAACTGATTCGAGCCCTGCGGGCGCGATTCCGTTGCTGCTGGTCGCTCTGTATTGGACTGACTGCTGGCGTACTGAACAACTGCCATACCTAACACTAGAAGTGAAACCAGAAATCTATTCTTCACGGGACTTACTCTCCGGTTCTGTGAAATTAAGTCGGAAGAAATGTTGGCGGCCCAACTCCTATTTAGGCTGACCTGGACAAATCCGACGCTGGTCGGCCTAGTCCCGCCGTCGCTTCCATATAACCAGAGACTATACCAGCCTTGGCCAGTCAACACCACATCACATGAGCGAGATGTCGCCAAACAGTCGATGTGCCCGGCCCGGCCGCCAATTCCTTCGATAGATCGCGTGAAGTCGCAAAGTGTAGAGTTTTTGGCCACTGCAGGGACTCAACCTTGCGCAGCGATAGTCCGGCGGGCGCATCGAGACGATGATCGCAGCGCAGCGGCTTCTCTTCTGCTCTCCTCAAAGAACCCACATCAGATCAGTAGCTTCTCATGCCTCGAAAATCACCGCCCCCACCCCACCCCACGCGCAACCAACACAACCCCTCAAGCCAGAATCGCCCGCACCACACTCCCATGCACATCCGTCAGCCTAAAGTGCCGCCCCTGATACTTATACGTCAGCTTCGTGTGATCAATCCCCAGAATCCGCAAGATCGTCGCATGCAGATCATGCACATGCACCGGGTCCTTCACAATGTTGTAGCTAAAATCATCCGTCTCCCCATAACTCATCCCGGCCTTCACTCCAGCCCCAGCCAGAAACACCGTAAAGCAGCGCGGATGATGGTCTCGCCCATAATCCTCCGCCGTCAGCTTCCCTTGGCAATACACGGTCCGTCCAAACTCACCACCCCAAACCACCAGCGTGTCCTCAAGCAATCCCCGTTCCCCAAGATCCTCAATCAGCGCTGCCGTTCCTTGGTCCGTATCCCGGCACTGGTTCACAATCTGCCCGGGCAAGTGGTTATGCTGATCCCAGCCCCGGTGGAACAACTGGATAAACCGCACCCCTCGCTCCGCCAGTCTCCGCGCCATCAAACAATTCGACGCATAAGACCCCGGTGTCCGTACCTCCGGCCCATACCGCTTCAAAGTAGCTTCTGATTCCTTCGACAGATCCGTCAACTCCGGCACCGAACTCTGCATCTTGTAAGCCATCTCGTACTGCGCCATCCGCGTCGCAATCTCCGGGTCTCCCGTCTGCTCCTGCTTCAGTTGATTCAAGGCCGCCAGATCATCCAGATAACTCCGCCGCGTCGCCGCGCTCACCCCCTCCGGGTTCTTCAAAAACAAAACCGGGTCGCCGTTCGAGCGAAACTTCACCCCCTGATACTTCGTCGGCAAAAAGCCACTCCCCCACAAGCGGTCATAGAGCGGCTGGTCTGAGACATTGCCCGTCCCCTGCGAAATCATCACCACAAACGCCGGCAGGTCCTGGTTCTCCGTCCCCAATCCAAACGACAGCCAAGACCCGATCGAGGGCCTTCCCGCCAACTGGAATCCAGTCTGGAAAAACGTCACCGCCGGGTCATGGTTGATCGCCTCCGTATTCATCGATTTAATGAAACAAAGCCGATCCGCAATCTTCGCCACATGCGGCATCAGGTCGCTCACCCACGCCCCCGATTGCCCCCTCTGCTCAAACCGGAACTTCGATGGCACCAGCGGAAAGCTCGTCTGGGTCGCGGTCATCCCCGTCAGCCGCTGTCCCCGCCGCACCGAATCGGGCAACTCCTGCCCCAGCATCTTCACCAGCGTCGGCTTATAGTCAAACAACTCAAGCTGCGAAGGCGCCCCGCTTTGAAACAGGTAAATCACCCGCTTCGCCTTCGGCGCAAAATCCGTCGTGGCGGCCATCGCCGCAGTCGCTAAAAATCCGCGCCGTGTCATTCCCGTGTAATCCCCTCATCAAGGTTCAACAACATACTCGCCACCATCGTATAGGCTGCCAGCTCTCTCGTGTCCAGCTTCGCATCCCTCGCCGAATCCCCATGCGCCAGCAGATTCTTTGCCGCTTGCGGGTCGGCCTGAAACGTCGCCAGATGCCGCTCGTAAGCCGCCTTCAAAATGCCTGCTTCCTTGTCATCGGCCTTCCGGCTCGTTACCATCCGAAACCCAGTCCCAATCGCATCCCCACTCTTCATCATCCGTTCGGCCAGCTTCCGCGAAGCTTCAAGAAACGTCACGTCATTCATCAGGTTCAATGCCTGCAACGGCGTATTCGTTCGAGACTCACGCACCACGCAAGTCTCCCGTCCCGCCGCATCAAAGTTCGCCATCGTAGGGGGCGGGGAAGTCCGCTTCCAGAACGTATACAGGCTCCGTCTCCAAAGCCCCTCGCCCTGATCCGTCACGTAATCAGCCCCGCCAGAGAGTTCCTTCCAGAGTCCCGCCGGCTGATAAGGCTTCACTGAAGGTCCACCCACTTTTTCCACCAATAATCCTGAAACAAACAATGCCTGATCTCGCACCTGCCCCGCATCCAGCCGCAACCGCGGGCCCCGCGCCAGTAACCGATTCTCCGGGTCCCGCGCCAGCAATTCCGGGCTCATCTGCGAGCTCTGCTGATACGTCTCCGACATCACCATCGTCTTCAGCAGCTGCTTCACATTCCAGCCGCTCTCCACAAACTCCACGGCCAGCCAGTCCAGTAATTCCGGATGCGTCGGCCACTCTCCTTGCGAGCCAAAATCCTCACTCGTTTTCACCAGTCCGGTCCCGAACAATCCCTGCCACAGGCGATTCACCATCACCCGCGCCGTCAGCGGATTCTCCTTGGCCACCAACCAGCGCGCCAGCCCCAGTCGATCATTCTTCTCACCAGCAGGAATCTTGCCAAGAACAGCAGGCACGCCCGGTTGCACCGCCTCACCCGGTCGGTCATACGCCCCGCGGATCAGCACATGCGCTGGCAACTCCTTCTCCATCTGCCGCATCACCATCACTGTCGGAATCGAATCAACAAACGCCTCCCGCTCGCTCCTCAGCTTGGTCAACACGCCCCACGCAACCTTGTCTTCTGTTTCCAAAAATTGTCTCCGCCGCGCCGCATCCCCATTCGCCGTACCCGCCAAAAACCCGACTTCCAACTCACTCAAAACCCGTCCAAAAATCCGAGTCTCCGTCCCACCCAGTCGAATGGCTTCCTTCACCACGAAATCCTGGTTCAGTTCATCCACCAGAATCTTCAACTTCTCTGGCTTACCATCCACATAAATCGTCAACCCGGCTGCCAGCTTCGAGCCGTCATAAGTGAATGCCACATGGTGCGCCTCCCTGACGGCAAACACGCGCTCGGTCTCGACACGTATGGCATCATCAAGCCACCGCTGCACCAGATTCACCTGCAGCCGCCCCTTATGGATGCGGAAGCTGAAGCCCATCGGCTCCTCACCCTCTACCGTCTTGGCGACAACATCCCCCTCTTGTCCACTCATCCGCGCCGCAATCGTAAAGCGGTCGGTATAGCTTGGGGCTGCCTTCTCCGTTGCAATCAGGCCGAGGCTCGGCTTCCAGTGCAGCGCTCCCTGGGCCGATCCCTTCTTGAGTCGCGCCTCTGCTGCCGCAATGGCAAGATCCATCGACTTCAACTTCGCGGCTTGCTCCGGCGTTGGTGCCGAAATGAAGGGCGGCGTATTGCCGTACTTGAAGTAACGTCCCCTCTCGCCAATATTGTGGAAGTAAGCAAAGAGCTGATAGAACTCCTTCTGCGAAAACGGATCGTACTTATGGTTGTGGCATCGCGCACACCCAACAGTCGACCCTAAAAACACCGTCGACATCGTCTCTACCCGGTCCGCAGCATACTCCGCCAGATACTCCTCGGCAACGATGCCACCCTCGCCGTTCCCACGATGATTCCTCTGAAATCCCGTCGCAATCCGCTGCGACAGCGTCGCATGGGGTAACAGATCTCCTGCCATCTGCTCCACAATGAACTGGTCAAGCGGCATGTTCTTTTGGAAGGCTTCGATCACCCAATCCCTCCACCGCCACATCATCCGCTCTCCATCGGTTTGATACCCATTCGAATCGGCATACCGCGCCGCATCAAGCCACCTCGCTGTCATCCGCTCGCCGTAGCGCGGTGAGCCCAGCAGCCGATCCACCGTTGCTTCATAGCTCTCCACTCGCTCCAGATCTGCCAGCGTCGGCGGCAGCCCAGTCAGGTCCAGATACACTCTTCGCAGCAGTGTCTCCCGCGCCGCCTTCGGTGACGGCTGCAATCCCTCTTTGGCAAGACGCGCCCGAACGAACCCATCAATGCTTTCACCGGCATTGCGCTTGGGCACAACATAAGCCCAGTGCTTCTCCCAAGGTGCCCCAGCCTCAGCCCATTGCGTAAGCGTTCGTATCTCCAGATCCGTGAGTACCTTGCCCGTATGCTTGGGCGGCATCGTGCGAGACGCAACACGGGCCACAACAGCCTTTCGTGCCGCCTGCGCCGAACTCTCCTGGTCAAGCCGCAGCTTCCCCGCCGCATCCGTCCCATGGCAGCTCCAGCATTTATCCGATAGGATAGGGCGCACTTCCCGGTTGAAGTCCGGCCCCTGCGCCAGCAGGGCGCTCGTCCATAAAGCTGTAATCCAGAATCTCATCACGCTGACGAAGATTCTTTCACAGTCTGGGCAGCGGTTGAATAGGGATCTGTATGTTGTAAGAGTGTTCCCGCTTGGAGTCTTCATCCACCGCAGCCAGCAGTGCAATCGGCTCACCGTCCGGGCCAAACAAAAGTTGCGGTCGCTCCAGCGAATTCACTGTTTTGGTGGTGCCATCCGGCAGCTTGAATTCCGTCCTGCTCACCAGCGCATGTTTCGATAGCTTCCAGTCCAAGCCATCGCCAGACTCCCACAGTGCCAGTGACTTTCCAGCCTTTGTGAAGTGCCCATTGTTGTCTTTCACGACAGCGTAGTAGCGCTGCGCGGCATGGCTGTACCAGATGAAGGGGTCTTCGGCCGGGAAGTCCACTCCGGGTGCCAGAAAGATGGCTTTGTTTTGCTTCGTAAATGGCCCGGTAGGCGAATCAGCCGTAGCCGTCAGATGCACCACCGGCCCACCAAACGGGAGCGCCCGCTTCCTGCCGACTGCCTTATAAACCATCAATACCCCACCATCCGGGCGCACCGCTACAGACGGGTTCGAAGTCATCAGCGAATCGGCAGCCGAAGTCTCACTCGTGATATCCAGCACCGGTTGATCGAAGCGCTGCCAGGGCCCATTCGGACTCTCTGCCACAGCCACACCAATCCGTTGCTGGTTGCGATGCGTCCAGTTCAGCGTCGGCATCCCCACCCCATCACCGGTGTTGCCCATGTAGTAGAGATAGTATTTCGCTCCGATCCGCAAAATCGTCGGGTTATGAGTACACAAGCCATCCCAATACTCTTTGCCGCGCGCCTTCAAAACAACATTGACATGCCGGAAAGGCCCCGTCGGCGAACTCGACACCGCATGCGCAATCTCAGAGTGCGTCACCCACGCATAATGCCCAAGCTTGCGCGGCCATCGTGAATAGTAAAGATGATACTGGCCATCATCCCCGCGAACGGCACTCCCACACCAGATGTAGTAATCGGGGTCAATGAATTTCGCCGTATCCGGCAATGGCCCCAGTCGGCTCGACAACTCGAGCTCTCGTATCGTCTTGGTCGGGGGCACCGCCGCTTCGTAAAATCGAATCCAATCCACCACCGCCTCAGCGGGCAATGCCGCATCCTCGACGCTGGTCGCACCACTCAGCGGAGAAGCGATCGAAGTAAGCCAGATGTTGGCAGGGGCATTGGCCACCCCCGTGATGTCGATGCTATGAACCAATTGGTCATCCAGATAAAAGTCCACCCGGTTCGGTGTGACATTCGCTCCGTAAGTGTGGAACCCTTCCCCCAGGTCGACGCTGTTGATCCGCTTGTAGCCAAACGAAGAGTGCGGCCAGTAATTGTGCCAATTGACACTGTATGCAGTCGGCCTCACACTGTCCTGCTCCAGGATGTCGATCTCATTGGTGCGATCCTCGCCAACCTGCATCAGCCAGAACGAAGTGTGCCAGCCACGGGCCTTCGGCGTCCTCAGGCGGGCTTCGTAGTAACCATAGCGGAAGCGTTGCTTCGAAATCACCCCACCCGCCGTATAGTCCAGATCACCTGACTTCTGCCGCCGCAGCTTCAGCCGCAGCATGCCATCCTCAAGACTGACATTGGCCTCGGTTTGGCGGCTCCAGAATCTCGTATCGAGACGGTAATCCCAACGCGAGCGATCCAGCGTTTTCCCGTCGAATTCATCGGCGAAGCGAAGCTGCCATCTTTGGCCGTCCGGAGGGGCAGCCAGCAGCGGAAGGGCCAGCAGGAATAGAAGTGATTTCATGGCAAGTTAGAACAAAAGTTTGAGACCCAATTGTGCAACGCGAGCGTCGCGGGCCGAGAAGATGCCGCCAAAGGTAGCGCTGATGTTCTTGCCGTCCGGCCCGGGAGAGAAGCCTCCCGCAGGAGAACCCCAATTTACTTTATTCAGGAAGTTGAAGGCTTCAGCGCGAAACTGCAGCGTAAAACGTTCTTTGAACTTTGTGTTTTTGAGCATCGACAAGTCCCAATTGATCGTCCCCGGCGTTCGCACATCAGGCAATGTGCGGCCAACGTTGCCGAGGAAGAACTCCACAGGGTTGATAAACGCATCCGTGTTGAACCACCGCGCCCTGGTCGGGTTATCCAGCTTGGCACTCACACCCGTAGAGTCCGGGCGATCCGAAATGAAGTTGTTGGCGCCACGCACGATCAGCGGCAAGCCCGTCTGCATGATGCCAATCGAGTTCACCTGCCAGCCTCCAATCAACCGGTTCACAAAGCCGCTACCCTTGCCAAAGGGCAACTCATAAAGCAGCGTGACCGCCATCCTTTGCGAGACATCATTCGGGTCAATCGACCGGTTCAGCTTGCGGTTGAAGAAGCCATCCTGAAAGCCTGACTCTCCCGTCGCCTCAAACCCGAAGTCATTCGTCGGCGACAGGTTGCTGTCACTCATCTTCTTGCCGCCCGTGTAGGCGACACTCACAAAGAGCCCCGATTTGAAATTCCTTCGAATCGTCAACTGCAACTGGTGGCTCGTGTAGTTGCCAAGCAATGGGTTCAAGACGCTGACCCCTTGATACTGCGGGTAAGGCAGCAGTGTTCGCTCGCGCGTTACCGTCGCTGCACCAAGCCCTCCGGGCACCCGGCCTGCCAGTGGATTCGGCAGAATGTCTTGCGAGGATCTACCCAGCGCGCGCCGCTGGTCCACCGAAAGCTGATTGATGTTATAGCTGCTCGAAGCAAAGTGATTCCTCTTGTTACCGGCATACGCTGCTTCAAAGAACCAACCCTTCATCTCGTGCTGCAGCGATGCTGTCCATTGCTGCGTCATCGGTGTCGGGCTCTCTTCCTCACGAATCGTTACCCCTTGCCCAAGCAGGGCCCCCACTGCGGTCGCGCGTCCCGGCACCCCGATCGGCTCAAAAGGCAAACCATCCTGGAATCGAAACGCCCTCCCTCCTGGTGAAAGTGCCGCATAGTTGGTGCTGGAGGTCGAGAAGAACTGTGTGTTCCCAAAGAATGGCCTCCAGAAGATACTCGGATAAAAGATGCCGTACCCACCGCGAAAGACCGTCTTGCCTTTACCGGTCAGGTCATAGGCCCAGCCAAAGCGCGGGGCAAAATCGCGATAGCTTTCTCCAAGAAAGCTCCGTGCCTGTCCGCCGACTCCAGCGAAGACGATGGCACCGGCCAGCCCACTCACGGGGTCTCGCTGTGTCAGATCGAAATTGATTTGCCCGTCATTGCGTTCATAAGGCCGCTGCTGCCAATCCCAGCGCAACCCAAGATTAAGGGTCAGTCGACGTGTGACCTTCCAATCATCTTGCACAAACGTGCTCCAGCTATCACCCTGAAACGACGCCCCGCTCACACGCTGCGCGTTCGCGCTGGCCACGTCGCCCAGCAGAAACTGAGCCATCGCCGACCCGGTGCCCGCCGGGTTTTGCGGGTTGGATGTCAGTCCCCCAAAGTTATAGCCTCCACCCAGGTTCGTTCCCTGTTGGTTGTTGCCTTGCTGCGTTCTAAAATTCACTCCCAGCTTGAGCGAATGGTTGCCAATGATCTTCGTGAACGTGTCCTGAACATCCCAATTCATCGAACCGCGAAACCCAAGCGCTCCTCCACCAATAGCTCCAAACCCAAAGTCCATCTGAGGAAAAGCAATCCCAACCATGTTGGCGGGTAGCCCCAAACGGGAACTCCAGTCGCCAGAGCTCTGCGAGGCAAACGTGAAGGCCTGCCGGTTGATGCCAACTCTTAAGTTGTTGAGGGTCGTTCCCGAGATCGTATAATTCCAGGTCGCAACCGCATTGCGGTTGGTTTGGTTGTCGTCTCGTGCATCACCAACAATCTGCTCGGTGAAGATACTCGTATTGAAGGGGTCATGCTGCGCTTGTGTGTAGCGGACAAAGACACTGTGGCGATCACTCACACGGTAGTCGACACGCCAGTTCCACTGTGTCCAGTCAATCCGTGAAGGGTTGCCATCCTGATAGTTTTGTTGCTGCGTGAAGTTGTTGATGGCCGGTTTGTTGGGCTGGGGATAAAAAGCCAATATCTTTGGAGTGGCGCGGTCAAATCGGCTTTGCGGCACAATGTTGCCGGGGAAGAGTGTACGCACCAGACCCGCTCCGCTTGGGTTCTGGATCGTGGTGGCCGGATCAAAAATCGGCACCAGCAAACCTTGTGCGGTCCGCAGGTTGGAGAAGTTGCCATCGCGCCATTCCTGGATCGGTACCGAGGCGATGCGCGGGGAAGACCTTCTCAGCAGATACCGTTCATAGTTGATGAATCCAAAGAGGCGATTCTTGAGGATCGGTGCTCCAACTGCGCCTCCAAACTGGTTGTAGCGCAAAGGGAGCCGCGTCGCGGCAAAGGTGTTGCGAGCGTCCATCTTGTCATTGCGCAAGAACTCATACAAGGTGCCGCGCACCTGGTTCGTGCCAGACTTGGTCACCAGGTTGATCGCCCCACCCGCTGTGAAGCCAAACTCGGCTGACATGGGCCCGCTCTGGACTTTGAACTCCTCCACCGCGTCCACCGCCGGCGGAATCGAGACTTCCCCGACATAGCTCAGTGTGTTGTTGTTTCCATCAAGCATCTGCGAGTTCAGCGCATTCGGCCCACCGTTGATACTCACCGAAGAGAGGGCAATACCGCGATCTCCAAAGCCCGACTGGGCTGGGCCTGAATTCGAGACAACGCCAGCAGTGAGAAAGGTAAAGGCCAGCGCGCTACGCCCGTTGAGCGGTAACTCCTGCAGTCGCCGATTGTCGACCACCTGCCCCAGCGTCGCACTACCGGTGTCAACCATCGTGGCCTCGCCGCTGACAGTCACCGTATCAGCCTGCTGCCCCAACTCGAGCCGGATGTCGACGCGGGCATTCTGCCCGACCTGCAAAGTCACCCCGGAGCGGACGAACTTCTTGAAACCAGTCTGCTCGACGCGGATCTCATAGCGTCCCACGGCAAGGCCGGGGGCAATGTAGTTGCCACTCTCATTGGTAGTCGCCCGGAACTTCGCGCTCGTGTCCACTTGCACGACATCGACCTTCGCCCCTGGAACCAGCGCTCCTTGCGGATCAGTCACCGTTCCGGTGATCGTGGCGCTGTCCTGTTGTGCCAATAAGGCGCTACAAAGCAGGAGGGGAAGAATCAGTCTGTTCAGGGACATAGTCTGAAAAATTATTTCAGATTTCTGTTGACGTGTCTACAAACGAAAGCCCGGCGATGGCTCGCCGGGCTGATCTGTGGTGCACCCGGAGGGATTCGAACCCCCGACCCTTTGGTTCGAAGCCAAATGCTCTATCCAGCTGAGCTACAGGTGCAGGAACCTCAAGATTACAACAAAACCGGCAGGCGCGGATCAACGATCGATTGCTGAGTTTAGTAAATTGGAATGCACTTATGCGAGCGTTCAGTCTGTTGTTGCTTCTTACAGGCCTGAGTCTTGTGGGACAGACAAACCGTGGTTCCCTCAGTGGCTCTGTGGAAGATTCCAGTGGCGCGGCAATTCCCAGTGCCACGGTGACCATCCGAAATCTGGCTACCGGCCAGGTGATGAAGCTGACCACCTCGCAGGCGGGTCTATTCTCTGCGCCTGCGCTCGACCCGGTGGACTATTCAGTTGAGGTGAAGGCTGCCGGCTTCCAGTCCGCGTTGGTGAAACAGGTAAAGGTGGATACCGCAAGCAGTGCGGCCGTGAAATTGGTCTTGAAGCCACAGTCCGTGGAAACAACTGTCGAGGTGACCGCCACGGCAAGTGCGATCAACACGGAGTCCGGCACTGTGAGCCACACCATTTCAGAGAGGGACATCCTGAATGCTCCGCTCAGCAACCGCAACGTGATGGAACTGGCGATGGCGATGCCGAACACCACGGGCGACGTTGGGTCGGAAGACCCGACTGTGGCCGCCACCGTGACCGCGCCCGGGTTCAATGTCAGCCTGAATGGCGGCCGTCCAGGCAGTACCGCCATCCTCGCCGATGGCGTCAACAACACCGGTGTGGGGCTGGCCCGTGCCATTGCGAATTTCTCGCCAGAAACCGTGCAGGAGGTAACCGTGCAAACCGCCGCGTATTCGGCGGAGTACGGCAACACCGGTGGCGGAGTCATCAATGCGACAACACGCTCGGGCACAAACAAGCTGGCGGGGACGCTCTTGTGGAATGCGATCAATCCCGCCCTGAATGCCGCGCCGTGGACGTTGGCGACCGTAAACCGGCCTCGGGCGACGGCTCGATCCAACCAGTTTCACGCAAGCGTCGGTGGCCCTGTCGTGATTCCAAAACTCTACAATGGCCGCAACCGCACCTTCTTCTTTGCGGCCTTTGAGCCCAGGTATCGCGTCGATTATGTGCAGGCCGAAGCCTTGCTGCCAACTGCGGCCATGCGGCAGGGTGACTTCAGCGATGCAGTGGCTGTGACTGGCGGTTGGGCTCCGGCCGCCGAAGTCAGGCGCTTTGGCTTGAGCCAACTCCGCGACTCCACGATCTACCGGCAATTCGACCGTGTGAACAATCAACTGGCGCGCATCACCCTCGGGCCCGGGCAGACATTCGAGCCGTTCCCAGGCAACCGCATTCCCACGAGCTTTCTGGATGCCTCGGCGATGAAGGCCCTCTCGTATCTTCCCGAAGCTGGTTCTTACTTTCTGAACGCCAACGGCCAACTCGTCAACTACCAGGTCTTGCGCTTTGTCCGCCAGAACGAAAAGCGGGTGCTGGCGCGCTTCGATCACACCCTCAGCCAGAACAATCGATTCAACTTCAGACTTTCCTTTCTGCCTGTTGTTGGAGAGAAGGGTTTTGGCCATCCAGTCAATGGAAACTACGCCGACTATGGCCAATCCCGTCAGTTGATGATGTCAGACACCCATACCTTCTCGCCGCGCATCTTGAATGATCTGCGCTTGAACTATACCCGGGGACGTTTCAGCGGCACTCTGACCGAAGAGTTTGATCCCTTGACGGGTCGCAACCTCAATGCCGAACTTGGATTGCCGAACATCACGCCGGGAGGGATGCCGAGCTTGGCCTTTGAGCTCGGTGCCTTTGGTGGCATTGGCTCAGTGGGCTCGGGCTTGAGAGAGAACGTGGAGGAACGCTATGGACTCACCGATATTGTGTACTTCACGCGTGGAAACATGTCATGGAAGTTTGGTGTCGATCTCAGCCATGCGCGGATGAAAACGATGAGTCTCTTTCTTGCTTCGGGAGGTTTGTGGGACTTCCGTTCTCTCCAGACGGCCAGCGGCGGGGCGGCATCATCCGGTGGCATCGGCTTTGCCAGTTTTCTGCTTGGAGTTCCCAACTCGGTGCAGTTACGAAATGCTGTGATTCCGTATTACTACCGATGGAACAGCTACGCCGCCTTTGTCCAAAACGATTGGAAGGTGCGGCGAAACTTGACGCTCAACATTGGGATGCGATATTCGTTGCAAACGCCGCGCACAGAGAAGTTCAATCGCCAGGGTGCTTTTCTTCCCGAACTGTCACGAGAGTATCCGCTGGCGACGCCGCTCAATCTGCCTGACGGCAGCACAGTAAGTTCAGTCACCGTGCCTCCCTTTGCCTTTAGCGGGGTCGGGGGCCGCAGCCGCTATTTGACTCCCGTGAACCGGCTCAATTTCGAGCCGCGATTTGGCCTCGCTTGGTCTCCGGGTAAGAAGGTGACCTTGCGCGCGGGTTATGGTCTTTCCCATGCGCCGCTGACGGGCAACTCGCGGGCGGCGAATCCAGATTTCACAGTGCCGACTCAGGCCTTTGGGCCGAACTCCGGACAGACCAACCCGGACTTTGCGTTGCGCATGTCGAGCAACCCACCACTGCTGACCGCACTGAGTCCAGAACAGGTGATTGCGGCTCCCGCCGACGGGCTTGTCTATCTCGACAGCATCAATATGGGTGGGCAGGGATTCGTGGTTTCCCCGAATGTTCGCACGCCCTATAGCCAGAACTGGAATGTATCGCTGAGCCGGCCGATTGGACGAGGCACGGTGATTGAGCTCTCCTATGTGGGCAATAAGAGCACTCACCTCTTCATGCCAGCCCTCAACACGAATCCGCGCAACTTCCGGTTGATTGATGCGATTCAAGCGGCCAATGGAGATCCCGATTTGACGGTGAACGATCCTCTGGGGCGACGCACTCCGGCCGGTGCCATTATCCGCGTGCAGCAAGCCACTCTGGGCAGCACCTATCTTGGCTTCAATCGGTTGCCGATTGTAATGGATTCTTCGGCCAATGCCATCCGCCATGCAGGCTTCGTGAACGTGACTCGCCGCGCACGCACTGGCCTGACGCTCACCGGCAACTATACCTTTGGCAAATCGATCGATGATGCCTCCGACGCCGGTACAGATGCGGGCGTGCTGACATCGCCCAGTTCGCTGGGGCAGGCCGGCTATGGTGCCACCCGGCGCAACGACCGCTCTGTCTCGTCGTTCGATGTGAAGCACAACTTCAACATGACAGCGCTTTATGACCTGCCATTCGGCCGTGGCCGCCAGTATCTCAAGCAGTCGCCCCGAATGGTGGAATGGCTCGCTGGGGGCTGGACAGTCGGTGGCTTGGGGCGCATGATGACGGGCTTCCCCTTCACCGCGATGCTCGTGGATGCCAACAAACTGGGTGAGGGAAATTACAATGTGCGGCCCGATGTGGTGCCCGGCGTACCGCTGGTGAATCCTTTATGGCAGCGCGAGTGTCCCTTAAGCAATTCCTGCGAACCGTATCTGAATCCGGCCGCTTTCATGAGACCGCCAAAGGGCGAACTTGGTAATGCGGCCCGCACGCTCGACCAGGCAAGAGGACCCTGGCAGCAGTATCTGAATCTGTCTGTGCAGAAGAACTTTCGCACTGGGGAAAGATTTCGCTGGCAATTCCGGGCTGACTTCAACAATGCGCTGAACCGTCCGGTGTTTCGCACGGTCCACAACAACACCGCCATGGCCAACTATTCACTGCCCAGCGAGAACCCGGTGACGGCAGCCGAGTACGATGCCTGGGCTCGCTTCAATAGCAAACCTCTGAGTACCACCGCAGAGGGCGCGGCATTGTTCCAGCAGGCTCGCAACATGATCCTCAACAACCGCAATACGGCTGGCGTACTGCCTGATTCGTTTTTCACAGTCCCTGTGCCGACCGGCTTCGCGCGGTCAAGCGCCCTGAGCTATGACATCACCAATCCAGACCAGTTCAAGCTTTACCGATTAAGGCAGGCATTCCGCGAAACGTTCGGGCAGCTGTGGTCCTTACCGAATCCGCGGCAGGTCAATCTTTCGCTGCGGATCTTTTTCTAGCGGTCGGTTGCTTTGGGGCTCGACGAGTAGCCCAATCCAAAGCCGATCGGGAACAACGGGTTCTTCGAATCATGCGGCATATCTTCCAACTGGCTGCGGACCGCATCCATGGAGGAGGGCATTTCAAAGGGCAATTTGCCGCTGGGGGCAAATTTGCCAGTGAGCACATCGAAGAGCGCCTGGTCACTGACACCGAAGGTAGCGAGCAAGGCCGCTGAATCTCCAGCGAGTTCTGGAATGACGCGAGGCCGCTCGAGGTACAAGACCGTGATGAGTGGGCACTTTTTCGCCAACGCCTGCAACTGCCCGACCTGCTCCGCCGGAAGCGTGAGATCGATCGGCCGGTTGCTGCGTCCGGCCATAAAGCCCTCGGCCCGTGCCGCCACCCGCGCGATGCACACATCGGCCTTTTCGGGATTCGTTGTTGAGGCATAGCCGTAACGGGATGCCACAGAGGGGTCTATACCTTCGACGTACATCTTCACGCCTGGTTGCAGGGGCAGCACCCCATTGCGATTCTTGAGCAGCACAATCGATTTGCGCTGGGCAAGCGCTGCCTTTTGCTCGAACTCCTTGTTGCGGACGGTGCGGGTTGCTTCTTCCGGATTGACGTACGGATTCTCGAACAGGCCGAGCGCAAAGTGAATGCGAAGGATTCGCCTTGCAGATTCCTCCACGCGCGCCTCGGTCAATTTTTGTTCCTTCACCAACTGCACGATGAGCTCGGGTGTCGCGTCGCCGCCCATACGGTCCACTCCGGCTTCGATCGCCTTGAGGTAACGCTCTTTCACAGACAAGACTTCGACACCCCAGGGCATGCCGGTCGAGATGCCGGTGTCGGAATTCACAACGCCGTCAAAACCCAGCTTCTCCCGCAGCAGACCAGTGATGATCTCCCGGTTGTAGGACATGCCGGTGGCCTCTTTGGCAATGCCGTTGGGCACTGCGTAGTAGGGCATGATCATGGCAGCGCCGGCGGCGATGGCCGCCTTCCAGGGAAGAAGGTGGTATTCGAGGTTGTTGCCCGGATAGACCTGATTCTTGCCGTGCGGAAAGTGGGCATCGAACCCGCTGCCGGCGGGCCCTGCGCCAGGGAAGTGTTTGGTTACCACCGCCACGCTATTGGGCCCAAGAGACTTGCCCTGAAAGCCACGAATCAGGGCGCTGATCATATCTGCCGTGAGCTTTGCGTCTTCGCCGAGGGTTTCCGAAAAGCGGTTCCAACGCGGTTCGGTACCGACGTCGGCCGTTGGATGATAGGCCCCACGCAAGCCGACGGCGACATACTCGCGAGCGGCGATTGAGGCGAACTCCTCCACGAGTTTCGGGTCGCGCGTTGCCGCCAGGCCCAACGTTCCCGGCCATTGGGAGAAGGCACTGGCGGCTTCCATGATGCCGAAGTTGGTGCCGGCCCCGAGATGATTGCGCGGGTTGGTGACAAACAGAGGAGGCACTCCCAGCCGCGTACGTTCCGCGACTTCCTGAACCGCATTAAGCCAGCTGGCCATTTGCCGGGGAGGCAGATTGGCGCGAATGATGAACTGCGCGAGGTGTAACTGGTGCAAGGCCTGCTCGGTGCCGGGGGAGAACAGTTGCAGCGGCCCTGGATTGAAAGGATTGGTGCCATAGGTAGGCTGATCGCTGATGCCACCTGTCGGGCCCGGGTTCAGGGAAGGGCCAACCATGAGCCCAGCCTTCTCTTCAATGGTCATGCGCGAAGCCAGATCACGGGCACGTGCCTCGGCTGTGAGCCGCCAGTCTTCGTAGGGGTCCAGTTGACCGTTCTTGTTCAAGTCTTTGAACTGCAGCCCGTCGACACGCAAAATGCTAACCGTGCGCGAGCCCAGAACGGGCTGGATCTGCGCTACTTGAGCCGAAGCCAGGGCGGCTGTGAGACAAAGCAATATCTTCATAAGATGCTGAGAGCATCTTATAACGCTGCTAACGGAGTAACTCTTCCGGCTGCGGCACGAGGTTGTTCAATAGACTTCGAGATTGGTATAGCCCGATGCGGATGCCCTGGCCCCGTCAGAGGGGTCATTCGGGTTGAGGCCATTGCGGCGTTCCCATTCGTCGGGCATCCCATCGCTGTCGCTATCGGGTAGCGCTGTTGCAGAGACGATGGTCGGTAGACCGCCCACTTCCCTGGGGCTGTTGATGATTCGGCCGCTTCGAGTTTGCACCTGTTCGACGATGCGTTGATCGACGCTGTCACGGGACTTGCTGGCTCCACCGCTTCGCAGCACGGCCAATGCGGCTTCTTCGGGCGTTGCGATTGCTTCGATCTGAACGGTTTCGTGCCTGCTGTCTTCGCGCCGCGAGTAGGTGCCCGAGATCATCTGCCATTCTGTGTTGACGCCATTGATTGTGTTGTTCTCCAGATAGACTGCTGTGTTGGCGCTACCCCCGAGGAAGGCTCGATTTCGACTGGAGCTTGCAGGCCCGGCAATGTAGGCGTTGCCGACGAGGTTGAGTCTCGTATTGCCTTCATCAGCAGCTCCCGAGTATCCGGCAGTGCTGCCCCAGTTGTAGACCACGTTGTTGACGAAATCGAGAGTGATGTTATCTCCCAGTCGCGGATTGCGGCTGTCGTGGTGCGCAAAAAGATTGCCATAGTAGGTCACGTTGCCATTACCGAAACGGATCAGGGAGCCGTAGCCGTGCGCCCCTTTCTCGTGACAGGAGTTGCGCAGGCTTTCTGTAATGAACGACCACTGTACGGTGACTGCGGTCGAGTCTGTAACCGAAAGCGTTTCATCGACGCTCCAGGAGGCTGATACGTGGTCGATGATCACATTCTGCGATTGATCCACCCACAGCGCGTCATCCTGCGTCGCGGGGCAATTGGCATCGCCCATGCGCATCCGAAGATGGCGAATGATGATGTTGCGCGCACGTGAAACGACCACCGGCCAACCGGAGATCGTAATGCCGCCGCCGGGCGCAGTCTGGCCGGCAATGGTGAGATTGTCGCGGTTGATGGTCAACCGGGAACGAAGTTCGATGTTGCCGGCGACGGCGAAGACGATCGTACGCGGTGCGCCAGTGGCACTCAGTATGCCCTGCCGAAGCGAGCCGGGGCCGGCATCGTTGCGATTCGTTACGGTGTACACCTCGCCGCCACGTCCACCCGTGGCGAAAGCACCCTCTCCTTCGGCTCCCGGAAACGCCCGCAAGGCCGGGCGCTCGATGAGATTCAGTGTGGCGGTTGCCCTGCCACGGAAACTTGAGTCCACAACCGACGCCACAACGGTGTAGCGCCCCGGCGTGATGGGCGGGGTGGGCGAGCCGTTGTAGGAGATCTCCAGTCGTGGCACCAACGGGAAAGCGGTCGCGGTAACCGCTTTGGGGCTGCCGTCGGCCACCTGCGTGAGGTTGCGGAGGGTGATGACAACAGGAGTCTGCCGGATCACTAGCTGACCCGTTGCTGTCCCGGCGTACCGGTCGTCGTGGATCACTGCGCTGACCGTGTAGGTGCCCACCTGTGTTGGCGGATCGGACGATCCGTTGTATGTAATTCGTACGGGGAGCCCGGCCGGCTCGGTGCTGGCAACAACGGCTTGCGGCTGGCCGTTGAAATTTCTTTCAAGGCTTGACAGTTGAATCCCCGCATTCAAGCGGGTTGTCGGTTCCCAGCCGAGGACGATTGCCGGGTTGCGAAAGCGTTCTGCTTCCGCAGCCGTAAGCTGGCGCGAGAAAGGCGCGCGGCCTGCGACGTTCAGCGGTGAGCCGTCCAGATTGCGTGAATTGAACTCTCCGAATTGGACACGCGGTGCTGTGGTGGCGTTGTTCAAAAGCCAGCCTTCGGCGCGAATGTGAGGGCCCATGCGAGTGTCGATGAAGTAGACCTGGCTGAAGGGAAAGACGCCAGGGTCAATGCGGGAAAGCCATCCGCCACTTACGCCGGGCTCAGCGGTGAGCCGGCAGTCGAGAAACACGTTGCCGAGTGTGTTTTCGCGATTCCGGATCTGAGTCAGATAGCCGCCGGAAGAAACCATCCGCAACTCCGAATCCTGAACGAACACGCCGCCGTTGCCCCAGACAAAATCCACGTCGCCCTCGATGTAGGAACTGTTGACGAATGCCGACCCCTGCAACCAGAGCGTGTCCTGGAAGGACATCAGGTTGACGTAATTGAGGGTGATGCGCTGGTTGTTGCCGCGAAAGGCCTCCGCCTGCGAACCACCTTTCGGAGTGGTGTTGTGGATGGTGAGATATTCGAGCGTGAAATCTGGGGCGTCAACTCCAAAGACCTGGCGCTGCTGGCTGTTGAGGTTGGCGTTGTTGGGATAGCGGATCAGGGTGTTGCGGTCTTCGCCACGCACAACGAGATTGGGCTTGTTGGAGGGCACGTAAATCTGTTCGACGTACTCACCTGGCTTGACCGTAATGACGGTGCGGCGCGTGTTGTTGGCAGGTACAAAGTCGATGGCAGATTGAATGGTGCAGAAGTCGCCGCCGCCAGCCGCATCGACAAGAAGTGAAGTGTCGCCAGCGGTTGGCAATTCGGTGCGCGTACGAAAGCTCCAGCCCTGTGCGCCCTGGCCGCGGTATGGGACACCCCGTTCATCTACGAGCACGCCAGGCTCGATCTCAATCGAATAGTCTTCGCCCGGCTGCAGCCGCAGGAGCGGAAAGAACAAACGGGCGATGTTGCCGTCTGTAAGTATCGGGAGGCTATTGTAGGGTGTACCACCGATGACGCGAGTGATCGTTGGGCTTGCCACATTGAACGTAGACACCAGCGCGCCGTCAGATCGAAACAGGCGCACGGAGCCGCTCGAGCCTCGGCGGACGGGTCCATCAAATGTCAGGACTAAAGGCGTGTCCAGGCAAGTGCCAGTCGAGCGATGAGTGGGTGTGGTGCCGAGAACAGACAGGCGTGAGACAACGCTGAGGCGAACTTCGCGGCTGCGGACCGCGCCGCTTGGATTTGTGACCAGTACGCTGTAGAGGCTGTCGTCATCGCGCGTTACTCTAGACAGACGCAGCGTCGATGCGTTTGCCCCAGGGATGGGGTTGGGCCCGCGCCACCATTGGTAGGCGAGGTTTTGACCGGTGGCGACTACACTCAGCACCGCAGGGTCATCGAAGCTGACCGTAACAGGCACTGGGGGCACAGAGATGACGGGGGCAGGGGGAACCGCCTCGTTGACCACGCGAAGATCCACGGGGTCTGATATGACAGTGCCGCCAGCATTCGAGGCACTGAGGGTGTAGCGGCCGGAATCGGCGGGGCGCACATTAGCGAGGGTCAGTATCGGCTCCGTGGTCGTCGTGAGCGGCTGGGAGTCTTTGTTCCAGCGCAGGGTTGTTGCTCGCGCAACCGCAGCGGTGAGCGTGATGTTCGATCCTGATTGCACTGTGAGTCGAGTGGGTTGTGGTTGCAGGGTGAAGACCGGAGGAGCTGGATCGTAATCGACGAGGATGCGTGAAAACGCAATGCGCTGGGCAAAGGCAGGCCCGATGACGCGGAACCCGAAGTAGTCGAATTGATCAGGGAGGTTGCTCCCCGAGTCTGTTGCCGTGAATGTGAGGCCGGCAATCGAGACGCTGATTCGGGACTCTGTTGACGAAATACGGTGCACAGTCCATTCCAGTGTGTAGGGCGTGTTTTCGGCCAGGTTGATGCGGCCGGGGTTCACCGAGCCTGGGGCTGGGGAGAGGGACAGAAAATCTGCAAAGGAGTTGAAGATGTTGGCTCCACCCAGGTTGGTGCGGCGGGCTATGTTGAAGGCGCTGCCAGAGCCCGAGGCGAAGTACTGCAAGCCGTAGCCGGGGTCGCCGACAAAGGTGGCCTGATTCATTCCTCCTGTGAGGTCGGTTGTGTTTCGTGTTCCTTGCGAGTCGAATATTCCGAAGCGAATGTCCTGCGCGTTGGCAGGGAAGCCTGATACCGAGAACGTGATGGCGACCCTGATCCTGTCGCCGGCTTCCAGACGCAGAGGCCGATTGGGTTGCGTAAAGAATGCCCAGATTGCCTCTGAGCCTCCCGCGTTCGTGATGTCGAATGTTGCCTGACCGGGTTGGTCTGTGCGAACCGTGCCGCTGCGACCTTTGAACAGACGGAGAACCGGATTGGCGGGATCAAATCGTTCGTCGATGATGACGCTGGCAAAAAGGGTTGAGGCCGTAAACACGGCAATCAGTGCAGATTTTACAGAAGGCATCTCAGTTGTATCGCTCGAAAAAGTTTATCCCGGAAACGAAGAAGCCCGCCGCGGGGGCGGCGGGCTTCTTTATTGGTTTATTGCGGATTAAGCGCCGGCGGTGCCTTTGAGCTTTTCGCGTTGCTCCTTGAGGAGAGCTTTGCGGCTGAGCTTGATCTTGTTGCCTTCAACGCCGAGGACCTTAACCATGATCTGGTCGCCTTCGTTCAACTCATCGCGGACCTGACGGACGCGCGCTTCGCTGATTTCGCTGATGTGCAGCAGGCCATCGGTGCCGGGGATGATTTCGACGAATGCACCGAAGTCGGCGATTCGCGTTACGGTTCCCAGGTAGGTCTTGCCCACTTCGGCTACGGCGCAGATATTGTTGATCATCGTCAACGCCTTCTGGGCTGCGGCTGAATCGGAAGCGAACACCTTCACGGAACCATCATCTTCAACATCGATCTTGGCACCGGTCTGTTCGACGATGCCACGGATGACCTTGCCACCAGGTCCAATCAGTTCGCGAATCTTGTCGGTCGGGATGGTCACCTGGTACATGCGCGGAGCATGCGGCGACATCTCGGTGCGCGGCGTTGCCAGGCACTGGTCCATGGCATCGAGCAGGTAGATGCGACCACGGCGGGCTTGTTCGAGGGCTTCGGTGAGCAGGTCACTCGATACGTCCTGAACTTTGAGGTCCATCTGCAGGGCGGTGACGGTGTCACGGGTACCAGCAACCTTGAAGTCCATGTCGCCGTAGTGATCTTCGGCACCGGCGATGTCGGTCAGGATGGCGTACTTGTCGCCTTCCTTCACCAGACCCATTGCGATACCGGCTACGGGAGCCTTGATCGGCACACCGGCATCCATCAGCGACAGGATGCCGCCGCAGATGCTGGCCATCGAGCTCGAGCCGTTCGATTCGAGGATGTCCGAGACGCAACGCATCGTGTAACCAAACTTTTCAGGGGGCGGCAGCACAGCGGCGATGGCACGTTCGGCCAGGTTGCCGTGGCCGATTTCGCGGCGGCCGGCACCACGCATGAAGCCCACTTCGCCGACCGAGAAGGGCGGGAAGTTGTAGTGCAACATCCAGCGCTTGCTGGTCTCAGCAAAGTCGAGCATTTCGATCTTTTGTTCGTCGTCGCTGGTGCCGAGGGTGGTCGTTACCAGGGCCTGTGTTTCACCGCGGGTGAAGAGGCACGAACCGTGGGTGCGGGGCAGGATGCCGACTTCCATTTCGAGCTTGCGGATTTCATCGAAGGCGCGGCCATCGGGACGGCGACGCTTGTCGAGCATCTCTTCGCGGAAGATCTTTTCCTTGAGGGCATCGAAGTACTTGCCGGCCAATACCTGCTTGGCTTTGGCTTCATCGGTGTCGCCTTCAAACAATGCCTTGGCTTTGGCCTTGCACTCGTCGACCTTGGCGTAAGAGTCGAGCTTGCTGTACTTCTTGGTGTCGAGGGCATCGGTCAGATCGGCCTTGACTGCCTTTTCAATGGCGTCGAAGATGCTCTGATCCATGACCGGAGGAGTGTAGGTGCGCTTGGTTTTGCCAGCCTTGGCGACCAGTTCCTTGATGCCGGCAATGATGGTCTTGCAGCAGTCGAGACCGAAATCTACGCAGCGGACGACGTCGGCTTCAGCCGCGCCCATTCCGCCGGCTTCTACCATGACGACGCCAGCTTCGGTGCCGGCGACGACAATGGAGATCTCCGCGCGCTTTGCTTCGTCGTAGGTCGGGAGGGCAATCAACTTGCCATCCAGAACGGCAACACGCACTGCGGCGAGAAGGTGATGGAAGGGGATATCAGAAATGGCGAGGGCGGCACCGGCACCAGAAAGGGCCAGGATACCGGGGTCGCGCTCGGGGTCGGCCGAAATGACGTAGCCGACCACCTGAGTGTCATTCAGATAGCCTTCGGGAAAGAGAGGACGAAGGGGACGGTCCATCAAGCGGGCATTGAGCGTTTCTTTTTCGCTCATACGGCCTTCGCGCTTGATGTAGCCACCGGGGAACTTACCAGCCGCGTAGGTATACTCGCGGTAATCGCAGGTGAGGGGGAAAAAGCTTGCGGTGTCTTTCGGCTTCAGGTTCGAGCAGGCGGTAGAGAGAACGACGTTATCTCCACAACGGATGACAACGGAACCATTGGCCTGCTTGGCCATCTTACCGGTCTCAATGGTGATCTTGTGGCCATGGAGATCGATTTCAACTGTGTGAATCATCTAGTGATTCCTCCTATTGATCTGTACAAAGATCAAGGAGACGATTTGAATACTGATTGTGTGCTCTGTCCTCCGGGACAGAGATCAGGCAATACCCCAAAATAGCAACAGCCGGAGAAGCGATTTCCGGCTGCTGGTTGGTTTTTTTGTTGGTTACTTACGAATCCCGAGCTTTGCGATCAGTGCCTGATACTGTTGGGGATTTCGGCCCTTCAGGTAGTCGAGCAGCTTACGCCGCTGCGCGACAAGCAACAGAAGACCACGGCGAGAGCTGTGATCTTTCTTGTGAGTCTGGAAGTGTTGGGTGAGCTGGGTAATACGTGCGCTGAGCAGTGCCACCTGGACTTCCGTCGAACCAACGTCTTTTTTGTGACGGGCGTTTGCCGCCACGATCTCTTTTTTCGCTTCTACTGCCAATGCCATTTTAAGGGGGGTACTCCTCTTCGTTCCTTAATCAACCTTTTGTTCGCCTTTCAGGTTAGCATAAACGCAATCGTTATGGAAAACCCTCGCGTCACTCTATTACTCGTTTTTATGAGCGGATGGTTGTTTTCAGCCGCTTTGCCTGTCAAAACCGTGCTGGAAAATAAAAAGGTGAGGGTCGTAGAAACGACATATATGCCGGGGGTGCCCCGCGAGCGCGGGGTGCGGGAGACGGATCAGGTGATTGTATTCCTGGAGGATTGCGCCTATGAGCGGAAGGATCCGGAGACGGGGGCACTCACGATTCGCAAGCGGAAGGCGGGTGAGGTGATCTGGCATGACAAGGGGGAAGCCGCGCCGCAGTTGACCAATCAGGGGACGACACCGTACCGGACGATCACGGTGGAACTGAAGTAGATGTGGTTTGCCTGGCTGATGCTTTGGGCGAGTCGGTTTCATGAGCCGATGGTTGCGCAGCGGAAGCGGAAGCTGTTTGCGGGATTGCGTGGCCGGGTGCTGGAGATTGGCCCCGGCAACGGGGTGAATCTTCGCTATCTGCCCGAGGGGGTGAAATGGACGGGGTATGAACCGAATCGGCATCTGGCGCGAAGGATTATTGTGCCGAAGGGCGGACAGCTCTTTGTCGAAGCCTATTCGGGGCAGGCTGGGGAATACGATGCAGTCATCTGCAGCCTGGTGTTGTGTAGTGTCGAGGATCCGGCACTGGTGCTGGCGGGTTTATACCGGAGTCTGCGGCCGGGAGGCCGGCTGCTGTTTGTGGAGCATGTGGCGGCGAAGCGTGGAACCGCTTTGCGGGCGGCACAGGAGCGCTGGCTGCAGGTTTGGCGGTGTTGTGCCGGGGGCTGTCATCCGAATCGGGAGACGAAAGGCTTGATTGCCGGGGCTGGCTTTGATATCAAGTGGAGCGAGCGATTCCATCTGCCTTTGTGGCTGGCGGGACCGCATCTGATTGGGGAAGCGGTGAAGCCATGACGAGTGATGAACGGGCCCTTTGCTGGGCTGAGTTTGAGCGAGCAACGCGGGAGCGCGGCCACGCGTTTCGACAACCGGTGGTGATGAGTGTGGATGAAGAAGGATTCCCGGCCGGGCGGGTGCTGACGCTGCGGGCGGCGGTGGGGGGCAAGCTACGGTTCCACGTGGATCGACGGAGTCCGAAGTTTGAGCACTGGATGCGGCAGCCGATTGCCGGAGCGGTGTTCTATGATGCGGCGGGGAAATGGCAAGTGCGGGTGAAGGGGCTGGCTGAATTGCACTTTGAGGATGATGTGGCGCGAGCGGCGTGGGAGCCGTGCCATCCGATGAGCAAGCGGACGTATCTGACGACGACGCCGCCGGGCGGGGAACTGGATTGGGATGCGGCGAGCGCGTTTCCGGTGGGGCTGGAGAAGCGGCGGCCGACGGAAGCTGAGAGTGAGGCTGGATATCGGAACTTCGCGGTGCTCTTGCTGGAGGTGATCGAGATGGATTCTTTGCACCTGGCAGGGGAAGGGCATATGCGGTTTCACATCTCGGAAAGTGCGGAATCGGTGCGGCGTCTGGCCCCCTGATTTGCTAGATTAGAAGGTCTAAACGTCTCCCCGTCTGAGCGCTTCTTTCCCTTGTCGGAAACCCACAAGGAGCGCAACAATTCATGACAGCAATGTTTTGGCCGGTGGTCATCTTTATGGCCATCTCTCTGGCTATTGGCCTTTATACGTACACGCAGGTGCGAGGGTCGAGCGAACGATATACGGTGTGCGGGAAGTCGATGCCGTTTCTGGTCGTCGGCACTGCGTTGCTGGCGCAAGCGGTGGATGGGAACGCGACGCTCGGGAATGTTTCGCTGGTTTGGAGTACCAATGTCTGGGGAGGGTTGCTGATTCCGTTGGGGCTGGCGGTGAGTCTGGTGCTGGTTGGTAAGTTTCTGGCGGCACCGCTCAACGAGATGGACCTGATGACGTTGCCGGAGTTCTTCTATCGGCGCTACAGCAAAAAGACAGAGCTGCTGGTGAGTTTCATTACGCTGACCTGCTTTACCGTGCTGATTGCCGGGAACCTGAGTGCGGTGGCCTGGATTTTGAGTGTGGTGAGTGGCATGAGTTATGGGCAGGCGCTGGTGATTGGCACGGCGGTGATTCTGGCCTATACGATGGCCGGGGGGCTTTACTCTGCGATCTGGACGGACTTCTTTCAGATTCATGTGGCCTTGATTGGGTTTGTGGCGGCGGCGGTCTGGCTGGTGTTGCAGTACGGCACCGCGCCGATGACGGCGGCGGTTGACGCGGGGAAACTGGACCTGGCGGCGATCACAAAGTTGTCGGCCGGGGCACTGCCGAACTGGGCGAACTTTCTTTCGCTCGCGATCGGGAACGCCATGGCACTCGACTTTATGGAGCGCGTGTTTAGCGCCCAGAGCGGGAAGACGGCGAGCAATGCCTGTTACTACGCGGCGGGGTTGACGTTAGTGGTTGGCGCTTGTGCGACCTTGATGGGCCTGTACAGTGTGAGCCTGGTGCCGAAGATCGATGATGCGCGGATGGTGTTGCCGACACTGGCCAATGGGGTGCTGCCGTTCTGGATGGGCGTGATGGTGTTTATCGGAGTGCTGGGGGCGTCGATGTCGACGGCCAACGGGGCGATGCTGGTGATGAGTGTGGTGGCGGCGCGGAACCTGTTTGAGCGCTACCGCGAGACGCCGGTGAGCGACGGGCAGATGTTGACTCTATCGAGGCTGATGGCGATCCCGACGGCGATGATTGCCTGCCTGATGGCTTACTGGAAACCGGAGCCGGGAATCCTGCTGGTGATTGCCTTTGACATTGTGTTTGCGGGCTGTGTGGTGCCGTTGTTCTATGGCGTGCACTCGAAGCGGGCGACGAGTGAGGCGGCGATTACGGCGATTCTGGTGGGTACGTTGAGTCGGCTGGTGGCGCACTTTGTGACACCGGCGGAATGGGCTGGCCTGGATACGCTGGTGCCGCCTGTGTTGAGTTGGTTGGCGTTTGTGGTGATGATGCGATTTGGCCGGACGGTAGAGGTAAGACAAACCGTTGCGGCCCATGGAGACTAAGAGGATGAACATGAGATTGGCTTCGTTTGTATTAGCTGGCGCGGTGCTGTTTGGGCAAGAGCAGCCGGCTCCGAAGAAGAAGGGTCCTGGGGGCCCGAGAGTGGTGAGACCGGGTATCAGTACTCCTGGTGTTAAACGCGGAATGGACACGATCCAGCCTGTGGCAGAGATCAGCGTACCGGGAGTACCAGACTGGCAAGTGGTAACGAAAGATGCGCTGTGGGTTTCTAACGGACCGAAGAACACGGTGCACCGAATTGACGCGAAAACGAGTCAGGTGGTGGCGGTGGTGGAGGTCGGGCCGCGGCCTTGTTCTGGACTGACGGCGGGCTTTGGCAGCGTTTGGGTTCCTTTGTGCGGCGAGCGTGGCACGGGCAAAGGCAAGGGCCTAGCGCGTGTTGACATGAAGACGAACAAGGTGATTGCGACGATCCCGATCGGGCCGGCCGACAGCGAGGGCGGGGTGACGGTGAGCAAGGATTCCGTTTGGATTGTTAGTGATACGAAGGGAGTGCTGACGCGGATTGACCCGAAGACGAACCAGATGAAGGCCGAGATTGCGGTGCCTGCCGGCAGCGTTGCTGTGGAGTTTAGCGAGGGGGCGGTGTGGGTAACGGCGAACAAGCGCGGCAAACTGGTGAAGGTGGATGCCAAGAAGAACACGGTGCTGAAGGAGATTGAGGTGGGGCCGCAGCCGCGCTTTTTGACGGCGGGCGGAGGTAGTATTTGGACGGTGAACCAGGGCGACGGCACAGTGACCCGTGTAAACGCAAAAACGGACGCTATTGAGGCCAAGATCGAGGCAGGCATCCCAGGGGGTGGCGGGGAGGTGAGCTTCGGTGGTGGCGGTTTGTGGGTGACGGTTTTTGACATCCCGATCACTTTTATCGACGCTAAGACGAACCAAGTGACCAAGCAGTGGGTGGGGCCGGGAGGCGACGCCATACGCTATGGTCATATGTCCATTTGGTTATCCAATTTGAGGCAGCAAAATCTGTGGAGGATCGATCCCAGTAAACTTTGAAGTCAGGGCTGGTACTGATTTCGTCTCACTGAAACTACTTAGTACTTTAAAAAAATAATCTGAGAAATGATCCAATCTGTTTTTCAAAGACGCTAGTAGCATTAGATATGTCCAACCAACGACCCGTTCGCGCCGACGTACAGGCGCTGTCCGGATTGCTCAGGCAATTCGACAATCAACTGAAGGAACAAGGCCGCACAGAGGAAAGAGGTATTGTGCTGGATGCACTGCAAAAGTTAGAAGCCTCGCCAGCTTCCCTTTTGAAGAGCGCCAGCGAATCTTCAATCCACCAGCGTACGGTCCTAGCGAGCACGAAGCATAATAAGGCATCGGCCGCTTAGTTTCTTCTTTATTTACCCCGGAGGGCAGAGCGGTACCCATGGTACTGTAACTGCCCTTTTCCATTTTTGGAAGGCGATTTTAAATTTCAAAGAACGAGAGGCCCGTGGGCCTTTTTTGCATTTTGGGTTCGTTTTTTCTAGCGGCCTTGCTGGCGGGCGAGCTCGGCGATTTGGGTGGCGGTGACGTGGGGGACGCCGTTTGGCTTCGTTTGGTTTTCGACGATAGAGCGGGCCTCGGGGGTGGTGTTGAGGGCCATCATGGCGAGGACGAAGGGGGACGTTTGGCTTTGTTTGGTTTTTCGCATTTCGGCGACGGGTAGGGTGAGGGGTAGGGGGACTTTTTTCTCGAGCAGGTAGAGCTCGTTGTGGATGTCGAGGGCGGAGATGCGGTCCCGCTGGAGGCGGCGGAGCTCGTTGAGGGCTTTGTCGGCGCGGCGTTCGAGCATGCCGGTGATTTTGACCATGCGTTCCATTTGGGCGAAGTACTTTTCGTCGCCGGGGTTGTCGAGGTAGTTGTCTTGCGCTTCGACTTCGAGGCGCTGGGCGCGCATGACCTGGTAGGTGTTGAAGGCGTATCTCAGGAATGCCTGGTGTTCGAGCTCAGAGCCGGGGAGGCATTCTTTGAGGAGATTGTTTTCGAGTTCTTCGTAGTCGCGCTGTTCGGCTTCGGTGAAGTAGGCGCCGGAGGCGGAGAGCAGGCCATGACGGCGGGCATTGGCTGAAGATTTGGCCTTGCCTTCTTCGGTCTTGGGACCGGTTGATTGTTGCGCATTAGCGCGGTTTGCATCGATCTGAGCTTGGGTCGACATATTGAAAATCCTTAGGTTGAAATTTTGACGGAGACATAGGAGTGACTCCGGGGACAAGCTACCAAATGGAAATGCGAATCCGAACCATGGGTTTGTGTAAGTGATTGAGGGGTGGGGAGATTTAGGTACAAAATCGCTTGGAATCCTCTGGACTTGGGGCCAAGTTCCGAGTAGCGTGATCCAGCCAGAGAGCCTGCTAAGACTGGTAGAATCCTTCCTGGCCGGAGGGATGCACAGGCAAAACGGAGGGATTAGAATTCAGTGGAGGATTGCATGGAAATCACAACTCCAGACTCGATTTCGATTGCTGTGGGGCGCGAAGAAGACGGCCGGTTGTGGGCTGATATCGAGGCGATGCCAGGCGTGATGGCATAGGGTGCCAGCCGGGAGTCGGCGATTGCCGCTGTCCGGGCACTTGCGCTGCGGGTTGCCGCAGACTGCATCGATCATGGCGAAGTGATTCCCGAAGCATTCGTGTGCACGGGTAGTTATTGATAGTGATAGCGGGCCTGGAGGAAATGGACCGAACGTCCGTCGACCCGGTAAACCAGCCGATGTTCCTGTGTGATTCGGCGTGACCAGCATCCCGCCAGTTGGTATTTCAGCGGCTCGGGTTTTCCGAGGCCCTGGAAGGGATCGCTCAGGACTGCATCCACCAGGTCTAGAATCCGAAGTGCTGTGTTTCGCTCGGTTCGCACCCAGTAGCGGAGGTCCGCAAGGAACTCGGGTTGGAAGGTAGCGAGGTGCCGACTAGCCTTTTCTTTCATCGAGTAGTTCTTTACGCAATGAGTCGGCGGAGAGAGTCTGGCCCTTGCCTTTTTGTGATCTCCGCAGGGCGGTTAGAAGTCGACGGGCATTTGCTGGAGAACGAAGGAGGTGCGCTGTTTCTATGAGTCCAGCCAGTTCGGCGGCTGGCACCAGAGCGACATCCCGCGCGCCTTTGCGGCGGACGATGATCGTCTCCTGCTGATCCGTGACCTGATCGAGAACGCTGGCGAGATTTGCGCGCAGGCTTGTGTAAGTGGTCTCCGTTGCCATCCTGCGACTATTGTACATGTTTTCTGTACGTAGCTCATGGGTACTGGCGTCTTCCGCTAACGCCCGTTGACACTACCGTGAAGTGAGAGAGTGCTGCACCAGCTTGCCGGGGTCTGCAGCAACAGTGCAGCGTGCGAGAGCCTTGTCCAGATGGACGGCAATCCTGGCAAAGGCGACGAGTCGGGTCAATTTTCGAATCGGGCGTGATCCGGACGGAAGAAGCTGGAAACTTCCCGCGACTCCGTTTGATGCGAACTTCCGGATTGCCGAAATTCAAGACACGAAGAAATCCACCAGATCAGACACTGCTGCGCGGTTCGAAATCATGCCGGGGAGCCAATCCCAACTGAATTGAAAACACTGAGGTTGACGTTGCCAGTTTGAGTCTACGGAACATGGGAATTTCGTTTTCAGGTTCGAACCCTACCTGAGGTTTGTCATCATCCTCAGTCATCTTCCAGTTCTTCTTCTCGCTCCACGTGACGAAAGAGGTCCTCCAATGTTTGCCACTCTTTGATGACTGATCCATCTCGATCTCTGACCTGAAGTATTCTCCCCGATTTAAACCCGTCCTCCACTTGTCGCATTACGTCGAGGCTCCGCTCGACGTAATGCTCAGGCGGGACAGCGAACTTTCTCTGCATGGCTTCAAGGCGAACTGCGTATCGACCAAATGCTGTCAATCGCCTTCCGCCCGAACTGTCCGCAACGAATTGCCCAATCGGGACGATGAGAATGCCTTCTTCGGGGCAGTAGATAATTTCAACACCCCACATTTCCTTGAGTGCATCGATTAGGACTTTCGCCCCCTCTTGCTGTAACTCGAACCTCGCGAAACGACGTTTGGTCCGATTCTTCAGACGCTTCAAGCCCTCGACGTCCATTCGGTTCTCAAGAGGAACTTGGACATGTATAGACCGTGCGGCACTGCCAGCCGATTGAGAAGCCTTGGATTCTAGGAACGTCTGGATGACTTCCCAGTAAGTCTGCTTGGATTTGGCATCGTAAACTGCTAGCACAACGGGCTCCCAGAACTGGCCCCAGTGTTCCGCGTGCTCAGATTTAACCGAGAAACTGAGATGGTCGCCTTCTCTTGCCATAAACCTTTCGATGTGGTCGGTGGCTTTTGATTGTATGAAAAACGCAAATGGCGTTGCCGCATTTTCGTCGAAGATTCTGACCAGCATATCCTCGCCGTAGTCTTCGTCGAGGTCCTCCGTTGTCCATCCTACGCTGGCGAACGCCTCCAGTAGCGCGGCTCGCGCCAAATCTTCGAGAATGTGTTCCCTTGGACGCTTTGGCATAAACAGACTGTTTTCGAGATTCGACTAATCTTACCTTGATCGGATTCAGGATGTCCGAAAGAGGAATGATTCTGGTTTCCGAAGTTCCCATCTGGTTACCCAGCCTGGACACCATTGCGACTATGGACGGTACGACAGCCTGGGCAAAGGAGTTGTCTTGGTTGGAGTGGAGGAGATTTTAAGCCGCGAGAGTTCTAATTGCGTCCAGTGTGGGGAGCCAACTACTCAAGAACTCCGAAAGTCGATTTTTGCGCGAAATCGGGCCTACTGCATCACTAATGCTGTCGAATTGAATTCACCCAGTGGTCTCTCACGAATAGTCGCCGAACCACAAGTTCCTTCAAGTACTGAAACCCATAGGGCCCATCGATGACTTCAATAAGATACTCCATTAGTCTGTCGTCATGAATCCCGAACCACGCCTACTTAGCGTCTACACGTGAACAAAGGGCATCGTGAATTGAAACTATCGGATCTGGGGGCGGGGGTAAAGCGTAAGGGCCAGTCCCACTAGTGATTTGTTGGGCAGCCTGTTTAATGGTTATCGGCTTTCGCGAGTTGGTAGACTTATGAAAACACGTTCTTTAGCTTCGTGACAAGAGAATCCAAAATGAGAGCTCAAAGCCCAAAAAAAGACACCTGCGCCGAATCTGCATTGAGCACTCCGGCATCGGTAGTTGACCTGTTTTGCGGTGCTGGTGGGCTGTCGCACGGATTTAAAGGAGAGGGGTTTGCTATTGAGGCGGGAATTGATGTTGATGAAGCATGCAGGTTTGCTTTTGAAAGCAACAACGGGGCGCCGTTCATTCGAAGAGATATCTCCACCCTAAAGCCTTCGGACGTTGAGCGATTGTTCACTCCCGGCAGAAAGCGGGTTTTGGTCGGGTGTGCGCCATGCCAGCCGTTTTCGGTGTACAACCAAAAGAACAGTGATCCCAAATGGCGGTTGGTCAATTCGTTTGCCAAATTGATCGAAGCAGTTTTGCCGGATATAGTTTCCATGGAAAACGTACCGCGCTTGCTGCAATTCAAGGGTGGAAGGACTTTCGCAGGATTCGTGAGGCTCCTTGAGAAGAATGGGTATCACGTGGCGTGGGGAACCCTGTATGGCCCAGATTTCGGTCTTGCACAAAACAGAACCCGCCTTGTGTTGCTTGCCTCGCGGCTCGGGGAGATTGCGCTTCCCCAGAAGAGCCATAAAGGAAACTATCGTACAGTTGCAGATGAGATTGGGCATCTGCCCTCAATTAAACACGGTGAAACGAGCATTAGCGATCCACTTCATTGCGCAAGCAGGCTCTCCGCGACAAATGAGCTTAGAATTAGGGCGGCGAAACCGGGGGGGACATGGCGGGATTGGGATGAAGCCCTTGTTACCTCCTGTCACAAGGAAGAGTCTGGTAGAGGATATGCGGCTGTTTATGGCCGGATGGAGTGGAAGAAGCCTTCACCGACGATTACGACGCAATTCTATGGCTTTGGTAACGGTCGGTTTGGTCATCCCCAACAAGATCGAGCGCTATCCCTCCGCGAAGGCGCTTTGCTGCAGAGCTTTCCGCAAACGTACGAATTTGTTCCACCCGGTGAGCGTGTGCAATTCAAGTTGGTAGGGCGACTAATCGGCAACGCGGTGCCCGTTAGGCTAGCACGCGCCATAGCTCAAGCAGTACGAGTTCACATAGAGAGTAGATAGAATGCCGAAGCAACGCGAATTGGTGATGACCATTAGTCTCAATGCCCTAGAGCATTTAGGAATCAACCTCTACAGCAACGTACCTGCGGTCTTGTCAGAGATCGTCGCTAACGCTTGGGATGCCGATGCGAAGAAGGTGACGGTCACCATCGATAAAGCGGGTGAGACGATTAGCATCCAAGATGACGGTATCGGAATGGACCGCGATGGTGTTATTGATCGGTTTCTTACGGTCGGGTACAGACGCCGCGACCAGATGGGCACGGAAACGCAGGCTGGCAGGAAGCCGATGGGCAGGAAGGGGATCGGCAAGCTGTCGATCTTCTCAATTGCACAAATCGCGGAAGTTTACACTCGAAGCGGCAACGTCAGAACAGCCTTCAGAATGGATAGAGAGGCAATTCGAAAGCAGATCGCGCGCACGCCGAACCAACCCTACAAGCCGCAAGAGATACCTGACTGGCCTCCCGATCTGAAGAAAGGTACGCGCATAGTTCTCGCGAATTTGGCCAAGGGCCTCTCCGGGATGACCATTGAGGGATTGAAGCGTCGGGTCGCTAGACGCTTTTCGATCATCGGGCCACAGTTCGATTTCCAAGTCGTCGTGAACAACTCAGCCATCGGGCCCGTGGATCGGGGGTACCACAATACTCTTCAGTACCTCTGGACATATGGGCACCAGCAAGAGTTCGTCAAGCTTTGCAAGAACCTCGAACGTCCTGCCGAAAATCGTTTCCCATCCATCCAGGCCGAACTGAAGAAGGCAGGGATAACCTTGAAAGGCTGGATCGGAACCGTGGCAAAGCCGGACCAACTGAAAGACGAGGAAGGTGACAACCTTAATCGGTTGGCCGTGTTCATGCGGGGTAAGCTTGCGCAAGAAGACATTCTCGACGAGTTTGGACAAAAAGAGATTTATGCAGACTATGTGATCGGAGAGCTGCACTGTGAGGAGCTTGACAAGGACACCGAAGGGGACATTGCGACCAGCAGCAGGCAGGCGCTGAAACAAGATGATCCGAGATTCGAGGCCCTTCGCAAGGTCGTACTCTCCGAACTAAGGCAGGTCGCGAACAAGTGGAGCGATTGGCGTCGCGCCGACGGTGTGAAGGTGGCGACTACCGTGCCTGCTGTCTCAAAGTGGCTCGGCGAGCTAAAAGGAGACACGAAAAAGAAGGCCGAAAGATGGATCGGGCGACTGAATACGATCCGATCTCAAAACGATAACGACAAAAAGGAACTCCTCAAGGCGTCGATTTTGGCATTTGAGAGCTACCGCCGAAAGGAAGAACTTGATCGGCTTGAGGGCATCAAGGACGAGGGGCTTGACCACATCCTTGACATATTTAGGAACATCGACGACTTGGAACTCAGCTACTATGGCCAAATAGTGCGGCTCCGAGTCGGAGTCATCAATACCCTCCAAAAAAAGCTGAAGCAGAATGACAAAGAGCTTGTTTTGCGCGACTACATCTTCGACCATCTATGGCTACTTGATCCCAGTTGGGAGCGAACGAAGGGAACCGAACATGCTGAGACGCTGGTGAGCAACTTCTTGAAGGACAACACCTCATCGCTCAAAGGCAACGAGAAGACCGCAAGGATCGACATCGGCTACCGCGCAACCGGGGGCAAGCATGTCATCATTGAGCTCAAGCGGGCTTCAGTGAGCGTGCCTGTCGACGACTTGATGAAGCAAGTCCGCAAGTACCGAGATGGGGCTAAGCGGATTCTGGAAAAGACGACTTACTCGAGTTGGCCAATAGAGATTATTGTACTTCTGGGTACGCCGCCTCCCGAATGGACTGATGCAAGCGGGACTGGCGCATCTGGAGTAGCTCAAAGTCTGGCGACGGTCAATGCAAGAATTGTTTTCTACGACGCTCTCCTCACGAATGCTCAGCAGGCTTACGCTGACTACCTTGAGGAGCATGTAAAGGTTGACAAGCTCTGGGATGTCTTCAAGGCAATCGATGACTTTGCTCCGCAAACGAATACCTGATGTCGATCCACTGAACGGGGGACGGGGGGAAGGGGGGACAGCCGCGTCAGTTTGCGCTGTCCAAACCAACATAGAAGGTAGCCGCCATTTTCGGTGGTAATGTAGACTTCCTTCTGCAAAGTCTTTTGACCGGGATCGCCGACCACCAAACCGGAAGGCGAGAAACTTCGCAAGACGGGTCTTGGGGCTCACTTACGATAGAGATCTAGCCTTTTCATGCAAGGTGTCTGGTTCAGGCTGCAACCTGCGATTAAGGCCGGGATGCAGTGGGGACAGCCACCTCAGGCAGCTCCGTCCCAAACTGATTTAGAAGCTAGCTGCAATTTTTCGGGTGAAGTACAATCTTCTTTCCGCAAGTTCTTTTGACCGCGATCATCGACCACCAAGGCGTCAAGGGAGGAACTTCCCAAAAAGGATCTTGGGGCCAACTTCCGACTAGAGCGTGATTCGACCCAGGCCTCAAAGATCGTGCGGCCGATAACGCCGACATCGGATACTAATAATGATCATATGCAGCTACCTCAAACGCCCGACACCGACAAAACCGGCGATCTCGCCGTTTCCTTATGCCAAGTGGCATTTGAGAAGAGGGACTGCAAGTTCCGTCGACAGGACGGAAGGAGTGATTTTGGGATCGATGCCGAGATTGAGATTGTAGAAAAGAATTGCGTTACAGGCCGGATTCTAAAGGCCCAAGTGAAGGGCCAAGAAAAGACCAAATGGTCGGAGAGCGGCAACGTTCATATACCAGTATCCGTCACTACCTACAATTTGTGGAAAGCCCTTCCGGTACCCATAATCGCCCTTCTATGCGATATAGAAACTGAATCCATCTACTGGAGTTTGCCGCTAGCATGGGTTCCGAAACAGTCCGCAGATACGATTTCGTTGCGCTTTGATAAAGATCAATCGATTGAAAAAAGTTTTGACCTACTCATGAGCTTCCTAAAGTCATGGTTTAGTGCATTCTCTCAAGAAAACATCTTAAGGGAAGTACCTTATTTCCATACTGTCTACACAGAACTTGGTGAGACTGTGGGATGGGGCGACCCGTGGTCGATGCTGGATGACGAAACGGACACAAAATGTCGTCTCTTTTATAACCACCTCATCCAGCTTCGCTTGCGGCTTGGGCTGTCGTGCGCGGATATACCAGCCATTGATGACTGGTATATCCGAAGCGCTGCCACTTGGAAAGATACTGGACAGTTGTACTCCGGAACCTTCTCGGAGCTCTTGCCAACTGTTCAACCGTACTACGAGGAAGCAATCGCCTTGCTGCGCAAACGTGTACACAAAGCGCAATCTGTTTACGAAAATCAAGAGTTGCGCAATATGTTTGCACGACTCGATGGGCACCCCTCGGTAAGATATCTTGACCCGCGCATTAATAGTCTGGAGTTCGCACGTGATTTTGATGAGCGCCTGAGGAAACTCGGGCTTCTTAGATATCCCCAGGTGGGCGAAAACAAGTAGACGGTCCCTCACTCTTACACCGATTATCTGCTCTAGAGAGATTCGTACACATCGGCCCAGATCCTTCCGAGTGGATTGTCGGCGATAGGTCAATTGGCCAATTGCTCGTGACTCGCCTGGAACCTGATTGGGATTTGTTGCGGTCGTGCTGCTGGTTTAGCGTCCCGTAGCTGTCAGGGGGCCAGGACATATATCCAGGCATCGAGTTCGCCGAAGGTTGTGCTGACTCGCGCGATGACACGGCGGTAACCTGGACCTTCGAAGTCGTCGAGGCGGGGCCAGTGGTGAGGCAGTTCCTCTGACTCGAAGACGTGGACCTCAATCTCAGTTCCAGCGGGATTGAGGATCAGGCCGGGGAAGCCCAAGGCAGTGCCCCAGCCGGCTTCTTTCAGGTTGCCCCGAACGGTGCCGCGGAACCAGCCCCCTTGTAACGTCGCAAGCTGGTTGTTGTTGACACGGCCAGGGGCCAGGCTGCCGTAGACTGCCAAGCGCTTGTCTGGTTGTTGCTCGAGATTCCACATGGCAAACGAACAGGCTAGCGCAGGTTGCCCTGACGCTTTGCTTGCTCGACTATTGCTGTCTGGTCAGCTGGATTGCTGGTTGTTCGGGCTAAGGCCTTTGTGGTGTTTGTTGGCGGGAAATTTACCCAGTAGCGGTGCGGCGACTGGGGGGATCTGGTACAAGTTGTTGCAGGCTTATTTGTGAAAAGGATTTCGCGCCATGCTCATCAACCGCTCGCTGATTGAAGACTCTGCCAAGAGATTGAATTTTTCGCCGTCCAAGCTGGATCAAGCTCTGGGGGATGGACCGCTGGAGCTGACGCCGACGCAGAGGACGAAGCGCTTTCGGCAAGTGATTGAGGAGAACGATAGCGCCGAGAATGCGAGCCTGGCGCTGGAGCGGATTGTTGGTGGCAATGACCTGATGGGGATTAATTACCTATCAAGAGGGATGGCCGCTTCGCGGCCGGTTTGCCGGATACAGCTGAAGGACGGGAATTCGCGGTTGCTCGGTTATGCGACGGGGTTTCTGATTGGGCCCGGGGTGTTGATTACCAACCACCATGTGTTTGGTGTGGCCAGTGACGCCGTGAACTCGGTGCTCGACTTTGATTACGAGCAGGACCTAGGGGGTAAGGATCGGCCGATGGTGCAGTTTGGGCTGGAACCGAATCGATTCTTCTATGCCAATCAGAAGCTGGATTTTGCGGTTTGTGCGGTGCGGCCACGGTCGGTGGATGGGGCGCGGGAGTTGAAGGATTATGGTTGGCTGTTTCTCGATGGGGAACCGGGCAAGGCGGATCTTGGGGAGTATCTGACGATCATTCAACATCCGGCAGGACAGAAGAAACAGATCTGTGTGCGTGAAAACAAGCTGCTGAAGTTTGAAACGGATACGTTGTGGTACATGACGGATACGCTAGGTGGGTCGTCGGGTTCGCCGGCGTTCAATCGGTTCTGGCAGGTGGTGGCGTTGCATCACAGCGGGGTGCCGAAGACGAATTCGAAGGGGCAGTGGCTGACACGTGATGGACGGGTGTGGAGCCAGGGAATGGATGAGTCGCTGGTGGACTGGATTGCGAATGAAGGGATTCGCGTCAGCTCGATTGTGAAGGATCTGAAGGCAAGGTTTGCGACGAATGCGGTGGTGAAGGCGGCGCTGGAGGCGGGGCCGTTCCCGGTGGTGGAGTCTGCGGGTATTGGCGGGACGCAAGGTGTGCCCAGCCGGACTGATGTGTGGGTGGAGCAGGACGGGAATCAGGCGCGGCTGGTGGTGCCGGTGCGGATTCCGATTGATCTGGTGCAAACGTCTTTGGGGGCTTTTGTTTCGGGTCCGCGGGGGAGCGAAGAGCCGGTGCCGGTGGGGGGGGATGGGGCGGGGTCGCTGGTGGAGGCGGTGAAGATTGATCAGTCGACACTGGGATCGCGGCCGGGGTATCGAGCGAATTTTCTGGGTAGCGGGAAGTTGTCGGTGCCGCTGCCGGGGATTCCGGCTTCGCTGAAGGCGAAGGTTGCGATGCTGAAGGGTAAGCCGGGCGAGATGGAGTTGAAGTATTTCAACTACAGCGTGGTGATGAATAAGGAACGGAAGCTGGCGTTCTTTGCGGCGGTGAATATTGATGGGGGGTTGCAGCAGGCGGTGGGCAAGCGCGAGGGCGATTCGTGGTTGCGAGACCCGCGGATTGAGGCGAGCGCTCAGGTAGGGGAAGAGTATTACGGGAAACAGAGCAAGTTTGAGGCGGACCGGACGAAGAATCCGTTTGACCGGGGGCATCTGGTGCGGCGGCTGGATGCGACGTGGGGTGCGACGGTGGCAGAGGCGAAGCGGAATGGGGATGATTCCTTTCACTTCACGAACTGTTCGCCGCAGTTCTTTAAGTTCAATCAGGGAGCGAAGCTTTGGCTGGGATTGGAAGAGTTTGTGTTGCGGCAGGCGGTGGATGGGCAGAGTAAGTTGAGTGTGTTCAATGGGCCGATCTTTGACGGGCCGTTGGCGCCGGCAGGTAAGTTGCCGAAGCCTGCGGGGAAGAAGTCGGCGGACCCGAAGTTTGGGGGATTGCCGATCCCGAAGTTTTTCTGGAAGGTGATGATTGCGGCCAAGGGTGGGAAGCTGGCGGCATCGGCTTATCTGCTGAGTCAGCAGGATCATGTGTTGGGGATTGACCGTGTGAAGGAGGCTGACCTGCTGGAGGTGCTGAGTGCGGCGGAGGCGAGAGTGTTCCAGATTTCGATTGCGGATCTGGCGAAGATGAGCGGGTTGAACTTTGGAAGCCTGGCGGCGGCGGACACGATGGTGAAGGCTGCTAGTGGGCCGAGGGAGATTGTGGTGGTGGAGGAGATTGATTTGATATAAGTACCAGATATGACGATGTTAGTTTCGATGTTAGTGGTGCTGGCGCAGGACCCGGCAGCGATGATTGCGCAGGCGAAGGCGTCTGATACGACCGGGATGGTGATCCTGCGGGGTGGGCAGACGGTGGTGGAGTATGAGCCGACGAAGAAGGGGCATGTGCAATCGGTATCGAAGGTGATGCTGAGTCTGGCGGCGGGGTGTTTGCAGACGGATGGGAAGCTGCCGAATCTGGATGTGACGCTGGGGGAGGTGTTGCCCCGGTTGAAGGGGGATGTGAAGGAGAAGGTGACGTTGCGGCAATTGATGTCGCATGTGTCGGGGGTGGCGCACCTGAAGAATGAGAAGGGGCAGAACAGCGAGGAGTTTAAGCGGGTGAAGGATACGCGGGCGTATGCGCTGGGGCGTGGGCTGGAGAGTGAGCCGGGGAAGAAGTGGTTTTACAACAACACGGGGATGATTTTGACGGTGATGATGATTGAGGCGATTGCGGGGGAGCCGCTGCCGAAATATCTGGAGCGGCGGCTACTTGGGCCGATGGGGGTGAAGCCGCAGGGGTGGATGAAGGATGGGGCAGGGAATGTGTATGGGTACATGGGGTTGGGGATTGGGGCGGGGGATCTGGCGAAGCTGGGGCAGCTGGTGCTGGATGAGGGGAAGTGGCAGGGGAAGCAACTGATTTCGGCGGAGTATATGAGGTTGTCGACGAGGACGGCGGCGTTTGCGGAGGTGAAGGGGGGGCAGGGGCTGGTGTGGAGGTTTCAGGAGGGAAGGCCTGCGGAGAAGGTGCCGACGGTGATCCAGCATAGTGGGGATGGGGGGAGCTGGCTGGTGGTGTTTCCGGAGTGGGGTGTGGTGGCGACGCGGGTGAGGGTGTCGGATAAGGACGACCCTTTGGATTTTCCGAATATGGTGTATGAGCAGATGAGGAAGAAGGATTGAGCTAGGCGTTGGATTGTGGTTGGAGGGGCCAGAAGACTGCGGTGGGCGTGAGAAGGGGGATTGGCGGCCCGGGTTTGCAGGGTCTGTAGCCTGTTGGGCCAGTTCTTCACGCGGCGGCCCTGGTGCGCCTGACATGAACGAAACCGCCGAGTGCAGCGGCGGGGAAGGAGAGGGCTGCGATTACGAGCCACTGGGTGGGGGAGGCGAGTTCCGGCATGGATTGCATGGCGAAAAGAGTCATGCCGCTTTGGAGAGCGCCCATGACGATGGCGTGGTGGAGGGGGCGTTTGGGGGCAAGCCTGGCGCAGACATAGCCGCCGAGAGCAACGCAAAGCATGCTGTAGGCGAGGGTGGCGTTTCTGACTCCGGGATGGCGGGCGAGGGCGGCTTCATCGGGCAGGCCGAGGAGGCGCATGAGGATCGGGTTTGCTGCGGCCTCAATGGCGAATGAGGTGATGCTGAGGGTGAGGATGCCGGCGAGGACGGCGAGGATGCTTTGCCACATGCGATTAGTGTAGCGGTGGGCGAGAAGCGACTCTTGATGTTTCTTGCGGATTTTCTTGACGGTGGCCTTTTGCAATTGTGGCGGGCGTGTTATAGAATCGGCCCGATCGTGATTCAAAATTCACACTGTCTTGGAGGATTCTAGTGAAGATACATTCAACAGCCAAGTTGGCTGGGGCCATGGCACTGTTTGCCGCTAGCATTTGGGCACAGTCGTTTACTGGGGGCATTCGCGGCGTAGTGGCCGATGATTCGGGAGCGCTGGTTGGAGGAGCGAAGATCGTTGTCACCGATCAGGATCGCGGCACCTCTTTACGTTCAGAGGCCGATAGCGCGGGACGCTATGTGATTACGGCGTTGCCGCCTGGAAATTATGTACTGACGGCGGAAGCGCCGGGCTTCAAGAAGTTTTCGAGTGGCAAGTTTGTGGTTGCGGTGCAGCAGCAAATCACGATTGATGCGCGGCTGCAGGTGGGTGATGTGAACACGACGGTGGAAGTCAGTGGATCGGCTGCGCTGGTGAATACGACGATTGCGAACCTTGGGCAGGTGATTGACAACGATACGATTTTGAAGCTGCCTAACCTGGCTCGTAATTCGTTGAGCCTGGCGTATCTGACGCCGGGTGTGGTTGGGTCTGGTGGACGCCGCGGCGATAACAATACGAACTTTGTGGCCAATGGGTCGCGGAATTCGACGTCTGACGTGCTGGTGGATGGTGTGACGGTAACGACGGTGGAACAGAACTCCGGTGTTACGGATCTGAAGTTCTCGCCCTCGATCGACGTGGTGCAGGAATTCAAGATTCAGACGAACTTCTTTTCGGCGGAATTTGGACAGACGGGTGGGGCGGTGGTGAATATGGTGACGCGATCTGGCACCAATGCATTTCATGGCACCGGGTATTATTTTTTGCGTGACGCAGCGCTGAATGCGAATGACTGGTTTTCGAATCGTGCGGGTCGTGCGATCCCGGCCTTTCACCGCGACCAATACGGTGGGGTGCTGGGTGGCCCTGTGATCAAGAACAAGACCTTCTTTTTTGGAGCTTACGAATACACGAAGCAGGAAAGCCCGACATCGAGTTTGATCAGTGTGCCGACCAATCTGCAACGGGCTGGGAATTTCTCGCAGACCTTCAATGCGGCTGGTCAGCTGATGCAGTTGTTTGACCCGTTTGCTACGACGACTTCGGCCAATGGCACGATTACGCGGCAACCGATCCCGGGCAATATCCTCCCGGCATCGAGCTTGGATCCCGTGGCAGTGAAGGCACTGTCCTTTTTGCCGACGTCGAATCAGGCCGGAGCGGCATTTACGAATACGGCCAACTGGTTTGGGCAGGGCATCAATCAGAGCACGGCGCACCAATCGACGGTCAAGATGGATCACAACTTCAACGCGAACAACCGCTTTAGCGCACGCTGGAGCAATAGCCGGGGCAATGGTCAGAATCCGAACCTGTTTGGGGAAGGCAACCCTTCTTACTTTACTGGCGGCGTGAACGGGACCAATACGCAGTCGGTGGTAGGTGACTATACACACGTTGCGAACGCGACCACGCTGTTTACGTTCCGCTATGGGTGGACTTATTCTGACTTCTTCCGGAATCCGTTCTTTGATAGTTTTGACCCGACGAGCCTTGGCTTTGCGTCGAATATCAAAACGAATGCAACGAACCTGGTGTTTCCGCGCTTCCGGCCGGAGGGCTTCCAGGAATTTGGTACGGAAGGCTTCTGGATCATGGACCGCGAGGAGGGTGTGCACCACTGGGCTGGTGCGATGACGAAAATCCTTGGCGGCCACAATATCAAGGTGGGCGGTGAGCGACGGTTCAATCAGCTTGACTACCTGCAGCCGGGCTTCCCCTCGGGTGGGTATTCGTTTGGCCGTGGTATCACTTGCCTTGATCGCTTCACCTGCCCTGGCAATCAGGGGAACGGGCTGGCGACGATGTTGCTGGGCTGGACCTCAGGCAGCGACTACCATATTGAACCGAAGGCTTTCTCGCGCTCGGCATACTGGGGCTTTTACTTCCAGGACGACTGGAAGGTTTCACGCAAGCTGACGATCAACCTTGGTTTGCGCTATGACTTCGACGTTCCGCGCTGGGAAGTGCAGGACCGCTATAGTTATTGGGACCTCAATGCACAGAGTTCGGTGCGTGCTCCCGGCTATGACACGCGTGGCGTGATCAAGTTTGTAGACAAGGACAACCGCTCGCCCTTTGATGCGGATATGAATAACTGGCAGCCTCGCGTTGGCCTGGCGTATGCGGCGAATTCGAAGACGGCGATCCGGGCTGGTTATGGGTTGTTCTACACGCTGAGCCGGGCGACGGTGTTTGGCCGTCCTGGAACTGGATTCACGATCAACTCGCCCGCCATCTGGACGCTTGACTCGAATGCGACGCTGAGCGCCCGACTGAACAATCCGTTCCCGAATGGTGTGCTGTTGCCGCCGGGACGCAGCCAGGGCGATGACACGTTTCTTGGCTTTGGCACGGGCACGATTGTGCGGGAAAACAATCGCAACCCGGAGTATCACTCCTGGAACTTTTCGATCCAGCGGGAATTGCCGCTGCGCTCGGTGTTGGAGTTGAACTACACGGGGAGCCGCGGTACGCATCTCTTTATGCCGATTACGACGCTGTCGCCGCTGCACCCCAACGACTGGACGCGCGGTCGCAATGCTCTGAACGGGCTGGTGACGAATCCGTTCTTTGGTCAGATTCGCGATACCCGCTCGGTTTACTCGCAGCCCACTGTGCAATTGCAGCGTTTGCTGCGCCCGATGCCGCACTTTGCCGGAACCAGCGTTGGTACGGCGGAGCCGGCGCGTGGCGACTCCAACTATCACGCACTCCAGATCAAGTGGGAGAAGCGCTATAGCTCCGGGTTGACCTTCCTGGGACACTACACGTGGTCCAAGATGATCGACAACGTTTCCCATACTTCGGGCAATGTGTCGTGGCTTGGCGGTTCGACGAACATCCAGAACATTTGGGATTTGCGTGGGGAGCGTGCGCTGTCGGCCCATGACATTGCGAGCCGTATTGTTTTGACGGGAGCCTATGAATTGCCTTTCGGCAACGGTCGCAAGTTTGCTTCGCGGATGCCGAAGGTGTTGAACTGGATTGCTGGTAACTGGGACCTCAGTGGCATGGCTTTGTTTCAGAGCGGCATGCCGTTGCATATCACCCAAAACGGTGGAAACATTTGGGACGGCACACAGCGTCCGAACCTGATTGGCGACCCCAGCACGAGTGGTAGCGTACAGGACCGAATCAATACTTACTTCAACCCGGCGGCCTTCTCGCAGCCGGACGTTGACAAGCCGGGGACGGCGCCGCGCACGCTGGGCTACCGTGGCCCTGGGATCTCGACGCTCGATGCTGCACTGCTCAAGAGTGTGATCGTGCGTGAAGGTCATCGGCTTGAGATTCGCATGGAAGCCACCAATTTCACGAACACCCCGATGTTTGGAGATCCGGCGACGGCTTTTGGTGCCGTGAACTTTGGACAGATTACGGGGCTGCGTAGTGGAGTTGGGCCTCGCAATATGCAGTTTGGTCTGAAGTATTACTTCTAATCTGAGATTCGGAGTGAAGACCTTCAATGCTTTCCGCCCTTCCGGGCGGGAGGCATTTGGTTTTTGTGGCTGTGGTGATGGGAGTTGAGAATCTGCGCAAAGCTATTTGGGCAGAATGACTGCATCGATCACGTGGATGACGCCGTTGGAGGCGGCGATATCCGTTTTGGTGACGTTTGCGTTGTCGATCATGACGTGCCCGTTGGTTGTTTTGATGGCCACTTCGCGGCCTTCTACCGTCTTCGCTTTGTGCAGCTTTACTACGTCGGCGGCCATGACCTTGCCGGAGACTACATGGCCGGTGAGGATGGTCTTGAGCTTGGCTTGGTTGGCAGGCTTCAGCAGATCGTCCAAGGTGCCCTTGGGGAGTTTGGCGAAGGCTTCGTCGGTCGGGGCGAAGACCGTGAAGGGACCGGGGCCCTTCAGCGTTTCTACGAGGCCGGCAGCCTTGACGGCGGCGACCAGCGTGTTGAACTTGCCGGCAATGGCAGTGTCGACGATGTCGACTAAAGCTACTGCGCGTTGGGTGGTTGATTGCATGATTTACTTCTCTTTTCTAATTCGAGACTCATCCATGGTGGGCAGGTTGGATGCAGTCTCTTCAGAGAGGAGCAATTGGAGCACCAACTGAAGATTGGGAAGTAAAGAGGTGTTGGCGGGTTTTTGCGTTGACCTTATCCGGTTAGGTGGCGGTATGCGGTCGCCAGGCTTTGCGCTCTTGGCCGAGTTTTTCTGGAGATGTACTCTGTAATCATGAAGCAAATCTTACTGCTTTTCTTGTTTCTGCCGAGTGCCTGGGCTTGCTCTTGTTCTAGCACCGTGACAGCCTGTACAAGCATTGGGGATTCGTCGGTTATTTTTGTGGCTGAGGTGATTGGCGACAGCGGAGAGGGCTGGGGCAAAGGTCCTGGGGAGGTCGTGATTGTTGAGCCGCTACAGAACGTACCGGAAGGATTGAAAAGAGCCACGATTGAAACGGGTGCTGGTTCGAGTTGTTACCGGAGGCTGGTAGCTGGGGAGCGGTACGTCATCATATCTGATGGCCCTCGTTTGAGCGTGTGGGGATGCAATCCATCCTTTCGGCTGCGAGGCAATGAACACATCCTTGAGGCGATGCGAGCCCCGTTTGCGAAGGGTTTGTCCAGCCTGGCGGGAAGGATTCTAAAGCGCACCGGAAATTTTGCTAGTGATGTCGCAATCCCAACCGCCAGAGTGGAACTGAAGAAAGGTGAATTGGTTCTCAATGCTATGACAGATCACGGCGGCCGGTTCCTGATTGACAAGCTGGAGCCTGGGGTATACCAATACCGGATCTTGAAGGATGGATATGTACCCGACAGCAAGTTCAATGACTTTCCTCCTGGACTGCTCAGGACGAAGCCGGGAAGCAGCAAAATTGAGTACGAAAGGGATAGGCCTGGCGAAGTGGAAATCAGGCCGAAGTCCTGCTTGATTCGTGATTTTTCTATGTGGCCAGATGGAAGCGTTCGAGGCACTGTTCGGGGCTTGGACGGGAAGCCAATTGCGAGCTTGCCGGTGCAGGTGTTCGGATTTGATCGTCGAGGTGAGCTTGAGTCATCGCCGCTGCAGACGGCTACAACTGATAGTGAAGGGCAATATAAAGCGCAACCACTTCCTGCCGGAAGATACATCGTTGGAGTCAACGCCCGTCCTTACGATGACGACAATGCTTATCCCGCAACACTGCATGCTAATGGCCGGCCGATCCATCTGATGGAGTCAGAGTCTGTTACAGGGATCGACCTTACCGTGCCTGCGGCGAGAACGCCTGCCCAGTTGCATGTGAAAGCTCTTGGGCCGGATGGATCGCCTTTCCAGGGCGCAAGGGTTGTTTTGGAAACTGTAGCTGGAGTACAACGCTGGTCCACGGGGGAGAAGACTAATGAGCAAGGAGAAATCATTGCACCCGCCTACGTTGGGCAACGTTACAATGTGAAGCTCTCCCACATCTATTCGGAAGGTGGAAAAATACGGGAACTTGTTGGTAGTGCTGTTGTCGATGTGGCTGACCGGAAAGCTGATGTGAGCGTTGTAATGCGACTCAAGGAGGGTAAGTAGCGTCGGTCTTGTTTGGCGAATTTGGCTGTAATGGTCAGGCTTTGCGGCGGTTATAGTAGTCGCGGGTGAGTTCGAGGAGGGTTCGCTCGCCTTTGTTGGCGGTGAGGCCGGCGATGACGCCTTCGCGGTCTTTTTCGGTGCGTTCGTGGCCTAGTTTGAATTTGGCTTCGACCGATTCGATTTTCATTTCGTAGGGGACGATGCCCTGGCGCATGCCTTTGAGATAGCTCTCGGGGAGCTTGCTGTAATCCCAGGTGTCGCCGCCGCCGTATTGGCCTTCGTTCTTGTTGACTAGCCTGGTGAGGTTGCCGGCGAAGGCTTTGTCGTCGTCGATGCGGGTCGGTGTGCCTTTGACATGAACCACGGCGAAGTTCCAGGTGGGGACGGCGTTTTTGGTGGTGTACCAATTGGGCGAGATGTAGCCGTGGGGGCCGTGGAAGACTACGAGAGCTTCTTCGGTGCCGTCGAGCGAGTTGTTCTGCGGGTTTGATTTGGCCAGATGCCACCAGATGCTGCCCCAGCCGTTTGCGTCGCGGTTGAACAGGGTGGGAACGTTGGTGACCCTTATGCCGCCCTTGGAGGTGATGATCATGGCGAAGGCGAATTCTTCCATGAAATCGATCAGGAAGGGGCGGTCCTTTTCGGCGTGACGCTCGGGGATGTAGATGGTATCTGCGGCGGAGGCCTCTTCGTCCATGGCCAGCATGGCGGAGAGGCCGATCAGAAAGTCGCGACGCTCAGGCATTTCTCTAGGAGAACATACTAGAAGCGCCAGTCGAGGCCGATGGTGGGGAAGAGGCCGATTTGCTCGTTGACCGAGGAGGTGTTGAGGCGGCGATTCCAGGTGAAGCCGGCGACGTTCTTGCGGTTGGTGATGTTTTGGGCACCGATGAAGAAGAGGACGGGTTTGCCTTTGATGGTGAAGCGACGGTCGGCGCGGAGGTCGAGGCGGAAGTAGTCGGGGAGGCGCTCGGCGTTGACGCGGTTGAGGTCGAAGATGGCGCGGCTTTGCTGGGTGGACAGGGTGGTGTCGAAGGGCGTGAAGGGGCGGCCGGAGAGGTAGGAGGCGCGTACGGAAAGTTCCCACTGTTTGGTGAGGCGGTAGCCGCCGGTGAAGTTGGCGATGCGGTTGTAGTCGAAGCTGGAGGGGCGCTGGACGCCGTCGAGGCCGGCTTGGAGGGATTTGGAAATACTGATATTGGCGATGGCGAACCACTTTTCGCCGAAGCGCTTTTCGGTATAAATTTCGACACCCTGGGCCGAGCCGCGACCGGCGCTCTCGAGCGGGAAGAGGATGGTGCGGACGGCGAAGGTGTCGCCGAGATTGGCCAGCGAGAGGGAGGGGAACTGGCTTGCTACGGGGTAGTCTTTGTAGTTCTTGCGATAGCCTTCGACGGTGAAGAGCACACCGCCCTTGAGGCGGTAGCTGAGGCCGGCGACATAGTGATCGGCGCGGAAGGGTAGGGTGTTCTGATTTTGCGGAAAGACGGCGAGGAAGAGCAGGGCGGGCTGCTGGAAGTATTGGCCGTAGCTGGCGCGGAGTTGCATGCGCTGGGTGAGGCGGTAGCTGAGTGAGGCGCGGGGGCTGAAGCGGTTGCGGCTGATGAAACCGTAATTGTCCCAACGGCCGCCGATGGTGTAGTTGAAGCGCCTTTTGAAGTCGCCAGTGATTTGGGTGTAGCCGCTGGACTGGGAAGTGCGGAACTGCCGGTCGAGAGAGAAGGGGTTTAGATTCGGGCGGACGGAGAAGGGAGAGTCATCGCCGAAGGGGGATTGGGAATTGTAGCTGACGCCGAAGGACTTGAAGTTGCCACCGGCCTGGAGCTTGAGGGATTCACCCATGTAGCGGGTGTAATCGTACTTGATGGTGGTTTCGCCTTCGCGGGAGTTCTCGCTGTAGAGCTGGCGGCTGCGCGCGATGAGGTCGTCGAGGTTGCCGGTGAGGGGGATGTTTCTGGTGGTGCTGAGGAGGTCGCGAACGGAGGAGGTGACGCGGGCGGCTGAGTAGGTGACGCCGAGGAGGCCGACGGCGCGGTCGTTGAAGACGTGCTGCCAGTTGAGGCCGGTGGCAGCGCGGCGGCCACGATAGCGGATGTCGAAATTGGTGACTTCTTCCTGGCGGTCTTCGGCGGTTTGGCCATCGCGGGCACCGAGTCGAATGTTGTCGACGCCGGTGAGGTTGACGAGCCAGACACGGTCGCGCGAGGTGAGGTCATAGAGGAGCTTGGTGTTGAAGGTGTAAGCGACGGGGACGCCGCCGAAGCCGACGTCTTTTGTGAAGAGATCGAGAAAGGTGCGGCGGAAGCTGGTGACAAAGCTGCCCTTTTTGGACTTGCCGAGGGGGCCTTCGAAGATGAGGCCAGCACCGGCGAAGCCGAGGGTGGCGCGGCCACCGTATTTGTCGCGATCGCCTTCGCGCTGGGTGACCTGGAGGACGGAGCTGGCGCGGTTGATGAAGGGGGCGGGGAAGCCGCCGGTCAGAAAAGTGACGTCCTGGAGGAGGTTGGCGTCGAGGATGCTGATGGTGCCGCCGGCGGAAGCAAAGTTGGCGAAGGAGTTGATGTTGGGGACTTCGATGTTGTCGACAATGAAAAGGTTCTCGAGCGGGGAACCGCCGCGGACGATGATGTCGTTGCGGAAGTCATCGGAGCCGATGGCAACACCGGGAAGGACCTGGACAAAGCGGGAGACGTCCTGGAGGGAGCCGGCATTCTTGAAGACATCCTGGCCGGTGACGACATAGGCGGAGGTTTTGATTTCTTCGGGGGCTACGAGAGCGGATTCTGTGACGGTGAGGGATTGGGTATTGGTCTCGATGGCGGGGAGGGTGATCTCGATGCGGTCTTCGATGCCAGCGCGGACCTGAATGGGATTGGCCTTGAGTTCGATCTTGTCGCTCTTGACGTTGACCGTATAGGAATCGGGGCGGAGACCGGTGAAGCGGAAGCGGCCTTGGGAGTCAGATTTGGTGCAAGTGGTAGTACCGAGGAGGCAGAGATCTACTCCGGATTGCGGCTGTTTGGATGCGTTGAAGACGGTACCGCTGAGTGCGCCGACGCCAGCGGTGTCCTGAGAAAAGAGCAGGTGTGCAGTGACAATAAAAAGTAAGGCTACACACTTCACTTTTTATTGATGCACACCTGCTCTAGACAGATGCAAATGTTGTGACCTGAGAACTGATTAGAACTGCAGTTTCAGAGCGAACTGGACAAAGCGGGGATCGAGAGTTGCCCCGACACGACCGAAATTTGCGCTGGCCAGATTGACTTCGGGCTGGGCGAAATTGGTTTTGTTGAAGAAGTTGTAGAACTCGCTGCGGAACTGCAGGCGAGCCCCTTCATTGATGAAGCGCATGGCGAAGCTCTTGGAGAGAACGAAGTCGGTCTGGTAGAGCGGGAAGCCGTAGGCGACGTTACGACCGAGGTTGCCGAAGGGGGCAGTGACGGGCGGAACGGCGAGGTTGGCGCGGTTGAAGTAGTTGTTGAAGTTGCGCTCGGATTCGGGAGCGAGAACACCAATCGAACCGTTGATGACGTTGGGGCGGAGAGCGACGTTGCCGAGGAAGTCCGGCTGGCCATCGGAGAGGATACCGGAGGGGTCCGGGTAGCGCAGGTTGAGCGGGAGACCGCTTTGGGAATTTACGATCGCACTGGCCTGCCAGCCACCGAGGATGGCATCGAGGGCACCGTTGATGTCACGACCGAATTTGCGGCCTTTGCCGAAGGGGAGGTCGACCACGAAGCTGGTGGTGTTGTTCCAGCGTTGGTCGAAGGAAGAGGCACCCTTGTCGTTAGCGACGTTGCGGATGTCCTGCGGATTGGGGCTGCCACCGACGGTACCTTCGAGGACCTGGCCGACGGTGTCAATGGCTTTGCCGTAGGTGAAGGAGTTGAGGAAGGTGATCCAGTTGCCGCGGTGCTCGAACTTCAACTGGAAGGAGTTGTAGTTGGAGAACGCCGAGGGGACGACGGCGGTGATGTTACCGAAGCCCTGGATGGGACGGCGGGCGAGGAGGGTCCCGATGGTGGTGAGACCCTGGGACAGCTCAGCCTGGGTGATGGGACGGGCCTGGTTGAAGTCGCCGAGCACCGGGAGATGGTCGGCACGGTTGCCGACGTAGGCGACATCAAGCAGGGTGTTCTTGAAGAGGTTGCGCTGGATGGTGAAGTGCCAGTTTTGCACGTAGCCCCAGGGCGTATTGCGATCCATGTAGAGGATGACGTTGGAGCCGGGGTTGACGGGGTAGCCTTGTTCGCGGGTGCGGAAGCAGTTGTTGAAATTATTGGCCGTGCAGAGATTGCCGAGCTGGGCCGGGCTGTTCTGGGCCGAGAAGCGAGTGACGAAAGGAGCGTTGGTGCTGAGGTATTCGGCGGAAGCCATGCGGTTCCAGTAGTTCCAGCCGAAGCCGTAGCCGCCGCGGAGGACGGTCTTGGAGTTGAGCTGGTAGGCGGCACCGAGGCGGGGGGCGAAGTTGTTCCAGGTTTGGCGCTGGAGGGTGCGGTTAGAGATGCCGCCACCGGAGGCCTGGATGAGGCGGTTCTGGGTGGGGTCGAAGTTGGAGAGGCGATTGTCGGCGTCGTAGGCAGGGGTGGTCATTTCATAGCGGAGACCCATGTTGAGGGTGAGCTTGTTGTTGACCTTAAAGTCGTCCTGCAAATAGAACCAGTGAGCCTGCTGGCGCACCTTGGCTTGCACCTGGGTGGCGAGCTGGTAGGAGGAGCGAGCGCCGAAGTAGAAGTCGGCCAGGGAGTGCACTGTGTTGGCGTTGCCACCGGCGAGAGCGCCGAGGTTCTGACCGGGGAGGCGGGAATAGAAGCCACCATAGCCATCGATGCCATAGAGAGGGTTGGTGTCATCGACGAGGATGTTCATGAAGAGCAGCTCGTAGCCCATCTTGAGATTGTGGCGATTGACGATCTTGGACAGGTTCATGCGGGAATTGATGGTGGTGGGGAACTGCGCCTGGGGGTTGGTGGACTGGCGGCCGAAGCGGGGGAAGCCCTGGATGTCCTGCGGGGTGATGCCACCCTGGATGCGCGGACCTTCAGGGAGGCCAGTGATGCCGAAGAGTTCTCGCATGGAGGGGCCACCGACGGCGGCGGGGAGACGATCCATACCGAGGCGGGTGACAGCGAAGCGATACTCGATGACTTCGGAGGCGGATTTGGTCCAGGTAAGGCCAGCGATGCCTTGCTGGTTGAAGGTGTCTCGAGGTTGCCGAGGTTGTTGCCACCGGCAAAGCCTGTGATGAGGCCGGGGGCTACGATGTTCTGGCGACGCTGGGCGAAGCGGAAGAAGCTGTTGAGGTTGTTGGAGATTTTGTGGTCGACCTTGATGGCACCTTTGTTGTCGGTGAGCCTATTGCTGTCGAAGCCACCGAAGTTGGTGCCAATGCTGAGTGCGCCGCCACCGGCGCGATTGGCCTGGGGAAGTTCGGCCAGAACGCGGCGGGCAAAGCGGGTCATGGGGATGGTGGAGCCAGCAGGGAAGACGGTGCCGGCCGGGATCGAGCGACCGGTGTCGTCGGTAAAGGTAAAGGGTGCCCGGACGTCGAGGGGAAGAATACCGCGACGCATGTCAGTGCTGGGTACGGAAGTGAGTGCGAAGGGAGCGATGGACCAGCGGGAGCCTTCGTAGTCGGCAAAGAAGAAGGTACGGTCTTTGATGATAGGACCACCGACAGCGGCACCGAACTGATTGCGCTTGTTGATGGGCTTCTGATTGAGAGTGGGCTTGAAGAAGCCGGTGGCGTTGAGCTTTTCGTTTTGGAGGAATTCCCAGACGGCGCCGTGGAAGGAGTTGGTGCCGGACTTGGAGGCGACGTTCATCACAGCGCCACCGCTACGGCCGAATTCGGCGGAGTAGGCATTGACGATGAGACGGAACTCGGCGACTGAATCTGGAGAAGGCTGAGTGGCCTGGTTGGAGAAGCCCTGGTTGGTGGTGCCGTAGAAGTTGTTGTCGACGCCGTCGAGGAGGAAGTTGTTCCAGACGCTGCGGAGGCCATTGACATTGTAGGAGCCTTCGCGACGGAAGGCGATGGAGCCTTGATTGCCGGATTGTGACTGGCGGACGCCGGGGGAGAGAAGCGCGAGGTTGGCGTAGCTACGGCCCTGCAGGGGGAGCTCGACGACCTGCTTTGCGGCAATGACCTGGCCCTTGGAGGAGCTGTCGGTTTCGAGCAGGGGAGTGGCTGCTTCGACATTGACGACTTCAGCGACAGTGCCGACGCGGAGGGAGAGATCGACGCGTTGGCGGGCATTGACGGTGAGGCTGATGTTGTCGGCGGCGGCGGTGGTGAAGCCCTGCATTTCTGCGGTGAGTTTGTAGTTGCCGATACGGACGGTGGGGAAGCTGAAGTCGCCGGAATCGGTGGAAGTGGTGGTCTGGGTGATGCCGGTGTCGTTGTTGCGGAGTACAACCTTGGCCCCAGAAATTGCCCCTCCTTTTTCGTCGCGGACGGAGCCGACGACGGCGGCAGAGTCAAATTGGGCCAGGGCGTAAAGCGCTGACAGTAATAGAGTTGTAATAAATCTAGACATAAAGCTACTTCTTTCAAGACTCGCAAGTGAATAATGCAGCAAGGTCAAGTTTGTATGAATATTTGATGAATCCATTGCCGTGGACCCCCCTGATTTGGTCCACTGCTAGAGGTAGCTCAAGTGGAACTATTTGGCGAGCCGGTTGCGTTGTCGACGGCAATACTCTTATTGACAGCGTTGGCCTTAGCGTTGGGATTTGAAATGGTGAACGGCTTTCACGATACTGCGAATGCCGTGGCGACCGTCATTTATACGAACACGTTAAAGCCGAATGTGGCTGTAGTATGGTCCGGGGTTTGGAATTTAATTGGGGTGTTGGCGAGTTCTGGAGCCGTGGCGTTTGGGGTGGTGGCGTTGTTGCCAGTTGAGCTTGTTTTGAATGTTGGGTCGGCGGCAGGGATGGCGATGGTGTTCTCTTTGCTGGTTTCGGCCATCCTCTGGAATTTGGGGACCTGGTATTTTGGCTTGCCGGCTTCGAGTTCGCATACGCTGATCGGGTCAATTCTTGGTGTTGGGCTGGCGCACTCGGTGATGAATTCTGAGGTGTTTGGACGCGGGGTGAATTGGAGCAAGGTGCAGGAAGTATTTGGCAGCCTGATGGTTTCGCCTTTGATTGGGTTTGGTGCTGCAGCATTGTTATTGTTGCTGTGCAAGGCGCTGATCAAGAACCCGGCCCTTTATGAAGCCCCGAAAGATGGACAGCCGCCACCGTGGTGGATTCGCGGGATTTTGATCTTTACCTGCACTGGGGTTAGCTTTGCACATGGTTCGAACGATGGTCAGAAGGGCATGGGCTTGTTGATGCTGATTCTGATTGGGGTGATTCCGGCTTCGTTTGCTTTGAATGAGGGTGCGAATGAGAAGGATATGCTGGCGTTGCGGAGTGCAGGGGTGGAAGTGAATCAGCGGTTGGACAGCGGCTATCCGAGAGTTAGCATGACTGCTGCTGAAGCTGCACTGGAATTGTCGAACTATCTGAAGCCGAATGTTTCGCCGACGAAGGAAACTGGGGCGGCGGTATTGATGCTGAACCAGGATGTGATGGGCCGACTTGAGGGCATGAAGCGGTTGAGCGATGTGCCGAGGGCAGCGCGGACCAAATTGCGCAGCGATATGTATCTGGTGGATGAAGCGCTGGGCAAGATGGTGAAGCAAAACAAGCAGATGCCGGCGGATATGAAGGCTGCTGCCGGGCGATATAAGAAGGAACTGGACAAGAGTACTCGATTTATTCCGCTTTGGGTGAAGGTAGCGGTGGCGCTTGCTTTGGGTATTGGAACGATGGTGGGGTGGAAGCGGATTGTGGTGACGGTGGGTGAGAAGATTGGGAAAGACCATTTGACGTATGCGCAGGGTGCGAGTGCGGAACTGGTGGCGATGGTGACGATTGGAGCGGCCGATCAATTGGGGTTGCCGGTGAGTACAACGCATGTGCTGACGAGCGGTGTGGCGGGTACGATGGCAGCCAACAAGAGCGGTGTGCAAATGAAGACGGTGCGCAATATGTTGCTGGCCTGGGTATTGACGTTGCCGGTTTGCGTGTTTTTAGGTGCAGCGTTTTTTGGGGCCGGGTTGTATGCAGTGTCGCGGCTGGGGCTGTAAGCTAGAGGCGTGAAAAGCGCTTTCCTACTCTTTTTGATCTCGATGATTTTGACGGGCCAGGAGGTGGTGTACCTGTGGCCTGAGACGATGAGCGCGGAGCGCGAGAAGCCGACCGGGGCTGGCGATATGGAGCGAGTGACGAATGTGCACAATCCGTCGCTGACTGTTTATTTGCCTCAAAAAGGGAATGGGACGGGGATTGTGGTTTGTCCTGGGGGTGGGCATCGGCATTTGGCCGTGGAGCATGAGGGGCGGAATGTGGCGCAGTATTTCAATCGTCTGGGAGTGGCGGTGTTTGTATTGAAGTACAGGCTGGCGCGGGCCGAGGGGTCGAAGTATACGGTGGAAGAGCATGCGCTGGCGGATGCGAAGCAGGCGATGAAGGTGGTGCGGAAGAATGGGCTGAAGTGGGGTGTGGGGGAAGGGAAGTTGGGGGTGATGGGATTCTCGGCGGGAGGGGAGCTGGCGGCATTGGTGTCTTCTCGCTTTGATGAGGGTTCGCGGCCGGACTTTCAGGTGTTGATGTACCCGGGGTCTGGATCAGGTGCGGTGACGTACGGGAAGAATGCACCGCCGGCATTCTTGCTGATGGCCGATGATGATAAAACGCCGACGGTTGGGGTGATGAATTTGTATGAGAGTTTGAAGAAGGCGGGGGTGCCGGCGGAGGTGCATATTTTTGAGAAGGGTGGGCATGGGTTTGGGGTGAGGCCGAATGCGAAGTCGCTGGTGGGGCGGAGCTGGCTGGAGCGGCTGACGGACTGGATGGAGGAGCGGGGGCTGGTTACGCGATGAAGGTGATGGGCTGGTAGCCGGAGGAGAGGACGAGTTGGGTGAGGGGCGGCGTGAGGGGTTGGATGCTGGTGGTGGGGAGGTTGGTGGGTTGGTAGCCGCTGGGGGTCCAAAGGTAGGCGCTGCCTTCGTGTTTGAGGAAGGCCTGTTGGTTGATGGCGTACATCGCGTAGTTGGGGAGATCGCCGAAAGGTATGAGTGGTTGCGGGGTGAGGCGCTGGGCGTGGAGGCTTTGGTCGAGCTGTTTGGCTGACTGGCAGCCGGAGAGCTTGAGGAATTGATTGTAGGCCTCGCGACGGCAGTAGGCGCAGGGACGGTGGCCTGCGGCGAAGGCAGTGACTTCGTCGAGGAAGAAGAGCTGGGTCCAGCGGCGGGGCTCCATTAGGGGGCGGCGCATGTTTTTGTATTGGAGGAGGCAGACGATCCAAGCTTTGGTGCGCCAGCGGGTGGTTACGAGTTGTTGCTGGTCGTTGTGGAGGATGCCGCGATTGCCGGTGAAGAGGCCACGGGCGGGGTCGGCGATGATGGTCGAGAAGGGCGTTACCCGGTTTTGGAGGGGCATGTCGGCCTGGGCGAGTTCCTAGAGGGCTGGCAAGACGGCGTTGCAGCTTACTGAAGAGGGTTCCACGCGCTGGTAGGGGTTATGATCGCACGTCTGGTGGCTGGAGAGATTTTTTGATCTGGGAGTAGCGGAGGAGGAACATGCTCTCGTTGAGGCGCTTGCGGCGGAGCCAGGCGGTGACCTCTTCGTTGCACTTGCTGGTGTTGCAGGCAGCGCAGGCCGGGACGACGTTGGCGAGGGTGTAGCGACCGCCGCGGGAGATGGCCATTACGCAGTCTTTTTGGAGCGGCTTGTCGGTGGTGCCGCAGTAGGCGCAGCCGCCCCAGGACTGCTTGAGGGTGGCCCATTGGTCTTCGCTGAGGTCGTGATCGACGCGACTCATGCGGACCTTTCGCCGCTTTGCCGCGCGGGCTTTGCGGCTTCTGCTGGTGGCCATTTCTCTATGGTAGTTTGCGGAGGGAGTTGAGGAGGGTTTGGGCGGAGGTGCGTTCGGTGTCATTGGCGGCGGTGGAGATAGCGCGTTGGAGGGCTTGCCTGGCTTCGGTGGGTTGGTTGGCTTCGCTGTAGGCAAAGCCGAGAGCGTACCAACAACTGCTGCTCGAGGGGCGTAGCTGGCAGGCGCGCTCGAGCTTTGGGATGGCGTCTTTGTGTTGCCCGGAATCGGAGAGGCGGAGGCCTTCGAGGAAGGTGGGCTCGGCGGCATCGTCCGGGCCTAAGGTTGCTGGATTCCAGGCCGGGAACTGGTTGTGGAACTCTATCTGGATTTCTTTGATTTCCTGCGGGGTGAGGGTGGCGGTTGTGGAGTTGGGATTGAGCAGATCGACAGTCCTGATGCGCACTGGAAATTTGTTGATGGCGATGGTGGTGGGGAAGGGCGTAGTGGGCTGCCAGGTAGGCCAGAGATGGTAGGCGAGGGCCCAGTAGAGTGCGTAGTCGCTTGCAGTGGGTGGCTGGTTCTCTAGGGTCGGGATCGTTAGCGATTTCAGGCGGCTGAGGGGCCCCTTGTGGCGAGTTGGGGTAAGGCCGAGGATGAGTTCTGTAGAATGCCCCTTGTTGCGAAGGGCGAGGGTAGAGTAATATTCACAGATACCTTCCTCGAACCACGTTGGTAAATTCGGGAGCTTTTGATGGAGTACCGCGTGGATGTACTCATGGCTGAGCACCTCGAGGAAATTGGGGGCGGCAGGATTGGCGATTATCCAATCGTGACGCGGGCCTGAGAGAAATTGGCCCTGTTCCAGTTTATTGTCGACCAGTTTGAGCCAGTCGGCTTCCTTGCGCGGTAGCCAGAGCCGGAGTGGGCTCGAAGCGACCCAATCGGCACCGTGGATTGCCTGAATGGCGGCACGGAGATGTTCCAGACGGAAGAGTCCTTGTTCGACAAGCTGCAAAGATGCAGCGGCACTGTAAAAAATGAAGTTCTGCGATCGAAGAGCGGTTTGACCGTTCAAGGCTGGCGCAAAGAGCCAGAAAATGGCGGCGAACCATCGCACTGATAAAAAGAATGGATTGTTTAAGAAGGAGAGATTCCCTAGCATTGCAATATGGGATCTAGCACTATGACCGAACCCCAAACCTCTCAAGTAGCATTGTTGCACCGTATTTCGAGCATTGTCAGTTCTCAACGTTCGTTGGACGAAATGTTGGGTGAAATCATTGGCTTGACGGTGCAGGTAACGAACTGCGACGCGGCGCTGGTTTACCTGATCGAGAAGGAAGCGAATGAAATTGTGTTGCGCGCCTCACAGGTGCCTCATGCCCAGGATTTGAACCTGTTGCGCATGAAGGTTGGTGAAGGTGTGACGGGCTGGGTAGCCGAGCACAAGTCGGTTGTGGCACTGGCGGCGAATTCTGGCCTGGACCATCGGTTCAAGCGGTTTCAAGGTCTCGTGGAGGATACCTATGAAGCCTTCCTGTCGGTGCCACTGATTAATCAGGGTGAGATTATCGGCGTCATCAACGTACATCACCGGGAAGCGCATCCGCACACGGCTGAAGAGATCTCGCTGCTGACCTTTATTGGGGAGCAGATGGGGATTGCGATTTCCAAGCAGGTGCTGAGTGAAGAGAACCAGCGGCTGCTGAGCGAGACCGAAGAGATGAAGCGGCAGCTTGAGACTCGGAAGCTGGTGGAGCGGGCCAAGGGAATTCTGCAATCGCGCTACAAGCTGACTGAAGAAGAAGCTTATTTGCGGTTGCGCAATGAGAGCCGCCGTCACCGGAAGCCGATGAAGGAATTGGCCGAGGCGATCATCCTGGCTGAAGAGCTGGCGCGAAAGAGCGATGATCCGGATGACGAGACGGCCTAGTTGGCTTTAGCCTAGTAGAGTTGGACTCTTTCGAACCCTTATTCCGAAACGGCGATCTGGCTACGATCGCAGCAAACTTCTGGCCTCGTAATTTAGACGAGGCCCGTTTTGCTGGTGTGCGGGAATTGCACCGCACGGAAGCCGATGTGCAAGTGCTGGCGGTGAGGCATGAGCCGGCGCAGAGTGCGCGGGGAGAGCTGATTGTGCTGCATGGGCTTGAAGGATCGCACGAGTCTGGCTACATGAAGAGCATGGCGCAGGCGGGGCTGGAGCGGGGGCTGCGGGTGCATCGCTTGAACATGCGGACTTGCGGTGGGACGGAAGGCCTGGCGCCGACGCTTTATCATGCGGGGTTGACGCAGGACCTGTTGCGGATTGTAGAGAGTTTGCATGCGGCTGGGCGGGGCCCGATTTTCCTGATGGGGTATTCGCTAGGTGGAAATGTGGTGTTGAAGCTGGCGGGGGAATTGGGGGAGCGCGCGGCGGAGTTGGGGGTGCGCGGTGTTGTGTCGGTTTCTACGCCACTGGATTTGATGGCTTGCTGTCTGCGGATGCAGGAGAAGCGCAACTTCATTTACTCGAACAAGTTCATTGAGAGGTTGAAGGCGCGCTACCGGCGGAGAGCGGTGGAGTTTCCTGACCTGTTTCCTCTCGATGGATTAGATGCGGTGAAGAGTGTGCTGGAGTTTGATGACAAGTTCACCTCGAAGGCTTTTGGCTTTGGTGATGCAGCCAATTACTATGGGACGCAATCGAGCCAGCATTTCTTACAAGGAATTTCAGTTCCGGGGCTTTTAATTCATTCCGAGGATGATCCGCTGATTCCCAAGTGGGTTTATGAGAAGGCGGACCCGGAAAAGAATCGGAATCTGAAATTGATTTTGACGCGGTATGGCGGGCATGTGGGCTTTCTGGCGCGGCGTGGGGCGAGGTTTTGGGCAGAGGAATGTGCGGCGGATTGGATTTCGGGGAACATGTCGTAGCAGAACTTCGTCTTAACCGCTGATGAAGCAGCAGAGGACGAGCGCGTTTTGGGAAGCGGTGAAGGTTGCGATCTCGAGCTTACGGTCGAGTAAGCTGCGCAGCTTTTTGACTTTGCTGGGAATCATTCTGGCGACGACCACACTGATTGCGGTGATGAGCCTGATTCATGGCATGGATGTTTATATTGCCGAGAAGGTGAGCTCGATGGGGGCGGATGGGTTTCGCGTGGTGCGGATGGCATTCATTGGGGATTGGGACCCGAAGAAGTATCTGGAGCTGTTGCGCAAGAACCCGGAATTGCGGCGGGAAGAGTATGAGTTTGTGCGGGCGAAAGCGACGCTGGTGAAGGAGATTGCGATTCAGGTTTCGCGGCGTGGGGCGGTGGCGTATGAAGGGGATCGGCTGGACTTAGTGACGGTGGAGGGGGGATCGCCGAATCTGGCGGCGATTGAGAATACGCAGATTGAGAGCGGGCGCTACTTCACGGATATCGATAACCAGAGGCATTTGATGGTGGCGTTTCTGGGGCACGACTTGAAGGATCGCTGGTTTCCGAATGTGGATGCGGTGGGGAAGGTGGTCCTGGTGGATGGCCGGCCGTATGAGGTGATTGGTGTGGCTAAGTCGAAGGGGAGTGTGTTTGGGCAGACTCGGGATAGCTTTGTGACGATTCCTGCCGAGACGTATTTCAAGAGTTATGGGGCGAGGAAGGGGATTAGCTACAGCGTGGTGGCGATTGGGCATGACAAGCTGATGCAGGCGCAAGAGGAAGTGAAGATGTTGATTCGGTCTTTCCGGCGGTTGGGGCCGGCGCAGGAAGATAACTTTGCGATCTTCAACTCGGATTCGCTGTCGAATGCGTGGAGTCAGATGACGGGGGCGATTGCGGCGACGGCGATGGCGGTGGTGAGTGTCTTCATGGTGGTGGGCGGGGTGGTGATTATGAACATCATGCTGGCGGTGGTGAGCGAGCGGACGCAGGAGATTGGGATCCGCAAGAGTCTGGGGGCGCGGCGGAGCGACATTCTGAATCAGTTTCTGGTGGAGAGTGCGGTGCTGGCTGCCAGTGGCGGGGTGTTTGGGGTGGTGATTGCGTGGCTGTTTGCGGTGGTGATCCGGAATGTGACGCCGGTGCCGATGTCGATGCCGATCGGGAGTGTGTTGCTGGGGGTGGGGCTTTCGATGACGGTGGGGTTGTTCTTTGGAATCTATCCGGCGCGGCAGGCCTCGAAGATGGATCCGATCGAAGCGATGAGAACGGAGCGATAGAGAAATGTTTCAGAATGTGTTCTGGTCGAGCGTGGGAATGGCCCTTGATACTTTGCGGAGTTACAAGCTGCGGTCCTTTTTGACGGTGCTGGGAGTGATTATCGGGACGGGGACGATTATTGGTGTGGGATCGATTATCACTGGCATGGATGAGGCCTTTGCCAATGCGATGCGGACGTTTGGATCCGACACGATGGTGGTGTTCAAGTTTTCGATGGGGCCGCGGATGGGGAACCGCAGTGCGGAAGAGCGGATGCGCAAGCCGCTGACGTATGAGCAGGCGCAGGCGATTCGGGAGCGATGCCCGAGTGTGCAGCGGGTGACTACCGGGCTGATGCCGTGGCGGGGGGTGCAGAAGATCCGCTACCAGGCCAACGATTATGCCGGTGTGGATTTGTGGGGGGCCGACCCGAGCTACGCCGAGGTGTGGCAGGTAGACATGATTCATGGGCGCTTCTTCAATGAAGTGGATAACCAACATCGGGCCAAGGTGGTGGTGTTGGGGCAGGACGTGGCGAAGGGGTTGTTTTCGAGTGCTGATCCGACTGGCAAATGGGTGGATGTGGATGGGCAGATGATGGAAGTGATTGGGACGATGAAGGCGAGCAGCGCCAATGAGCCGGGTGGCCGCGATAGCCGTGTTGTGATGCCTTACTGGAGCATGCGGAAGTTTCAACCGGCGGCGGAAGAGCATATGTTGTTTGTGAAGCCGATGAAGGGGAAGCTGGCGGCGGCGATGGATGAGGTGCGCGGGGTGCTGCGGCAGGAGCGGCAGGTGAAGTATGACCAGCCGGATAGTTTTTCGATTTCGACGAGTGAGCAGATGATTGAAGACTTCCGGAAGATCATGTCGATTACGGCATTGGTGATGGTGGTGTTGTCGTCGATCGGGTTGCTGGTGGGTGGGATTGGAGTGATGAATATTATGTTGGTGAGCGTGACGGAGCGGACGCGGGAGATTGGGGTGAGGAAGGCGCTGGGGGCGAGGCGCAGCGAGATTGTGACGCAGTTTATGACGGAGGCGGTGGTGTTGACGTTTTTGGGGGGCCTGGCGGGGATGGCGGTGGGGTGGATGATTCCGGTGCTGGGTGGGTTGGTGTTTCCGGAATTGCCGATGAGTGTGCCGCTGTGGGCGGCAGGTTTGGGGGTTTGTGTGAGTGTAGGGGTGGGATTGTTTTTTGGGATTTGGCCGGCGAATAAGGCGGCGAGGTTGGACCCGGTGGAGGCGCTGCGCTATGAGTGAGATTGGGGGGAGTTCAGATTGATAAACCGGCGAGCTTCATCAAGTGGCGCTGCAATCCTGCCTTGAGTTTGGTCGAACCATGTATTGGGATGGAGAGGCGAACACTCACTCCGGGCTTTGCGTAAATGTGGTGGCTGCCGTTGATTCGAAGCAGAGTCCAGCCCTTGGATTCGACCAGCTTGGCTAGCTCCTTGCCTGAAAGGAGTGTCACAACGCCAGTTCGATCACCTGATCGTCCAATTGAAGAAGAGGCTCCTCAACTTCCGCGGAAAGGCAGCCTTCGATCGCCTCGCGAATGTTGACTTCAATCTCCTCCATTGTCTCGCCTTGGGTTGAGCAGCCGGGTATGGAAGGCACCTCTGCCCAATACCCTCCCTCCTCGGCTTTATGGACAATCACACGAATTCTCATAAGCTCACCTTCAGTCTAATCGAGATCATATCCATGCAGTGCTGTGCAGCCGCAATGGTAAAGCTGGCAGTCTCAGGCGGAGTAGTTGGCGGCTAGCCAGGCGATGAATTCTTTGTCGCCTTCGAGGAAGTCGTAGCCGGGGAGGGCGTGGGCGGCTTCCCAGAGGATTTGTTCGAATTCGTAGTTGACTGGGACGCCAGTGAACTGGGTGACGTGGAAGAAGAGGAGTTCGACTGGGGGGCGTTCGTTGTAGCTGAACTGATAGCGCTGGAGCATGTCGCCGATGACGGCTTCGATGCCGAGTTCTTCACGGAGTTCGCGGGCGAGAGCGGCTTCCGGGGCTTCGCCCGGTTCGATCTTGCCTCCGGGGAATTCCCACTTGAGGCCATGCCAGTCGTTTCTCTTGCGCTGGCCGATCAGAATTTTGCCCGCATGGGTTACGACACCCGCGACGACGGAGACAACTTTCGCCATGAATCTCCATAGCTTATCCCTTTCGGGTGGGGATCGGCGAAAATAAAAGAACTTTGTACAGCGAGAAATTGTTGGATCACTTTTCGAATCCCCGCAATGCCGGTGAGCTCGAAAACCCGAGCTTGCGAGTGGCTTGCGAGAACCCGGTTTGCGGTGACCAACTGCGCCTGACCGTGCGGTGTGAGGCCGACGAAATTGCGGAGATCCGGTTTAAGGCGCGGGGTTGTACCGCCTCGATTGCCTGTGCGAGTGCGCTGACGGAATTGCTGGCTGGGAAGACACGGTTGGCGCTGCAGGCGGTTGGGGCCAAAGAGGTGGAAGAGGCAGTGGGAGGATTGATTGCGGAGTCGAAACACGCTGCTGTACTTTGTGCCGATGCCGTGCGTCAATTGGAGGCTCAGTGGAAGAAGTTCTGAATGATTTGAAAGCCTGGCTGCGGATTGCCAGCGTGAGTGCGAATCCGATGGCGGCGCCGCAGGTGCGTGAGGCGGCCGAGTTTACGGCGCAGCTCTTTCAGAAAGCGGGCCTTGAGAACGTGCGCCTGATTGAAGGCAATGGGAATCCGCTGGTAGCTGGGGACTGGCTGCATGCACCGGGCAAGCCGACGCTGCTTTGCTATGGGCACTATGATGTGCAGCCTGCTGAGCCGCTGGAGCTTTGGCGTACGCCGCCCTTTGAGCCGACGGTGATTGGTGACAACCTTTACGCGCGGGGGGCTGCGGACGACAAGGGGCTGGCGCTGATTCTGATTGAGGCTGTGGGTGCTTACTTGCGGCACGGGCGAGCGTTGCCGGTGAATGTGCGATTTCTCTTTGAAGGGGAGGAGGAATCGGGTGGGGACCATATTTCGGAATACCTACAGGCGCACAAGGAAGAGCTTGCTTGCGATGCGGCGCTGATTTGTGACACCGAGATGTTTGCTCCTGAATTGCCGACGATCTGTGTGGGGCTGCGGGGTATTGTCTATGCCGAGTTGAAGGTGCAGACGGGGGAGACCGATTTGCATTCCGGTTCATACGGTGGTGCTGTGCCGAATGCGGTGGAGCTGGCGGCCTGGCTGATGTCGCAATTGAAGGACAAAGAGGGGCGGGTGCGGATCCCTGGTTTTTATGCCGACGTCCTGGAGCCCAGTGCGGCGGAGCTTGCGAGTTGGGAGGCGCTGCCTTTTGACGCCAAGGCGTATCAGGAGACGGAAGCCAAGGTGTTCTATCTCCATGGCGAGCCCGAGTATGGTGTGTTGCAGCAGAGCTGGGCGCGGCCGACGCTGGAGACGCACGGCATAGCGGGTGGCTTTACGGGAGAGGGCGCCAAGACGGTGATCCCTTGTGAGGCATTGGTGAAGCTGAGTTGCCGACTGGCACCGGGGCAGGAGCCGGAGCGCATTGGGTATCTGCTAAGTCAGGCCTTGCAGTCGCTGGCCCCGGAGGGGGCCAAGCTGACACTGAACGTTTTGCATGGGGCCAAGGCGAGCGTGGTGGACCCGGCGAGCCCGTTCATTGCGGAAGCCTCGGAGGCGATGAGCGAAGTGTTTGGGCAACGCACGGTGTATACGCGCAGTGGTGGATCGATTCCGATTGTGGGGTTGTTTCAGACGGCGCTGGGAGTGCCGAGTGTGATGACGGGATTTGGCTTGCCGGATGACAACCTGCATGCTCCCAACGAGAAGGTGTATTTGCCGAATGTCTATCGCGGCATCAAGGCACTGGTGCGATACTTTGAGCGGCTTGGAGCACTGTGAGCAGTTTTGAATTCAAAGACACGTTGAAGAACTCGATCGATATTGTAAGGGTGATCGGGGAATACGTGCGTTTGCAGAAGCTGGGCGGGAGTGCGCGGTACCGGGGTTTGTGTCCCTTTCATAACGAGAAGACGCCGAGCTTTTATGTGCATGCGGACCGGCAGTTCTTCAAGTGTTTTGGTTGTTCCAAGGGTGGTGATGCTTTCACGTTTGTGATGGAGATTGAGGGCCTTGGATTTTACGAGGCGATGAAGTTGCTGGCAGAAAAGAACGGGATTGCGATGCCGGCACCGAAGGCCGACTTTGACCCGGCCAGCCGGAAGAAGGCGTCGCTGCAGGATCTGCACGAAATTGCCGCAAAACATTTTCGCGAAGTTTTGTATTCGAGTGCGGGCGAGCCGGCGCGTGAGTATTTGAAGAGGCGTGGCTTGGGGCAGAAGCTGGCTGAGGAGTTTGTGTTGGGGTTCAGCGACCCGACGGGTGGGCTGACGCGGGTGTTTCAGAAACAGGGTGTAGAGGAGGCGCTGCTGGAGGAGTCTGGCCTGTGTCTGAAGCGCAATGAAGGGACTGGTTATTTTGACCGATTTCGGAACCGGCTGATGTTTCCGATCTGGAATGAGAGTGGGAAGGTGATTGCGTTTGGGGGGCGGACGCTGGGAGAAGACCAGCCGAAGTATCTGAATTCGCCGGAGACGCCGATTTACCGCAAGAGCCATGTGCTTTACAACCTTCACCGGGCAAGAGAAGGCGCGCGCAAGAGTGGGCGGATGGTGCTGGTGGAAGGGTACATGGATGTGATTGGGGTGCATGCGGCGGGGGTGAAGGAAGTGGTGGCCAGTTGTGGGACGGCGCTGACGAGCCAGCAGGTGGGTTCGATCAAACGACATGCGGACCGGGTAGTGGTGAACTTTGACCCTGACAATGCCGGGGCGAATGCCACCGAGCGGAGTATCCAGATTTTGCTCGAAGAGAGTTTGCAGATCCGCGTGTGTTCTTTGCCGGGCGGGTTGGACCCGGATGAGTATGTGAAGCAGAATGGGGCCGAAGCTTACGGCAAAGAGTTGGAGCGGAGCCCGGGGTACTTTCACTGGCTGGCAGAGCGTGCGCGCGGGCGCTTTGATATGCGGGGTGCGGAAGGGCGGATGGAGGCGTTTCGATTTTTGTTGCCTGCGATTCAGAAACTCCCCGACAAGCTGGAGCGTCTTGCGGTGGTGAACGATATGGCGAGTTACTTGCGGGTAGAGCCTGGAGAAATGCTGGACCAGTTTCGTAAGTCGGCTGGTGATCGCAGTATGCCGAAGGCGATTGAAGTGAAGCCGGAGCGTCATTTGCCCGACCATGAGCGGGTCTTGATCCGGCTGATTTTGCATCATCCTGGGGTGGTGGCTGGCTTTGCCGAGATGATTCTGGGGCTGGAGGCGCTGCCGCGGATGGAGAGCCACAAGATCCTGGAGACGGCGCTGCGTTTACTAGAAGCGGATGGGACGCTGGACTTCTCGGCATTGCAGGGGCGGTTGAGTGAATCGGATGCGAACCTATTGGCGGCGCTGTTTTCTTCCGATACAGAAGATGTCGAACGCAATCATGATGACCCAGCGGCACAGCTACGCGCCTGTCTCGAGAAACTCGAAAGGGATGACCTTGAGAAGCGGCGCAAAGAATTGCGTATGCAAGTGCGAGAGGCCGAGGCGCGCGGAGATCTGGCGGAAGCGATGCGGTTGATGGAAGTAGAGCGTAATTTAGAGAGGGGCCGGAAGTAAATCCCTAACCAAGTGAGGGTGTTGATGGGCCAATAATTTTGCTAGAGTGGCCAATCAGGGGATAGAACTGGAGCCGTTGTCCAGGTTAGTTTACTTATGGAAGAGGATTTCAGCAAAGGCGATCAGATGAGCGAAGGAGTTGCCGAACAGGTGATTCGTCGCATCGATGAAATGGAATCACTGGAAGCAGTGGAGCCTTTCCTTGAGCGCGATGGAGACCTGGAAGAAACGGCACTCGATGAGGTGTCTGCCGAATTGGGGGAAGCCGAGGCAGAGGGTGAAGATTCGCTCGAATTGATTGAGAAGACCAATGACCCGGTCCGCATGTATTTGCGTGAGATGGGGACGGTGGCGCTGTTGACGCGGGAAGGCGAAATTTCTCTGGCCCGTAAGATTGAGCGGGGGCAGAAGGCTGTGCTCAAAGCTCTTTCGCGGTCGCCGCTGGTGGTGGCGGGGTTCATTGAGTTGAAGGAAGAGCTGGAATCGGGTGAAGTTTCCATCTATGACCTGCTGAGCCTGAACGAGGGAGTGGGGCCGGAGAGCGACATCACCGAAGAAGAGATTGAGGAGATCGAGGAAGACACCGTACGGCCGGAGCATGAAGCGCTGCTGTTGAGTGTGGAAGAACTCTCCAAGCTGGCGCGGCGGGCGCAACAGACGCGGCAGAAGCTGAGTTCGATTTCGCGGGGGATGAAGCCGAAAGAGCATCGCAAGCTGCGGTTTCTGCTATCGCGGACGATCATCGAGGCGTCGCTTGAGATTCGCAAACATCCACTGAGTAGCTGGCTACAGCAGCGACTGGTGTCGCAATTGCGCAAGACGGTAGATCAGTTGAAGTCGCTCGAGTGGGAAGTTTCGCGCTTGCAGCGGCGGGCCGAAGAAGGATCGCTCAAAGGGGACTTCCGCAAAGATCTGAAGACGCTGACGTCGAAGATCCAGCAGATTGAAGAAGAGTCTGGTGCCACCAGTACCGAACTGAAGCGGACGGTGCAAGTGGTGGACCGGAGTGAAGCCGAGGCGACAGCGGCGAAGAAGCAATTGATTGAAGCGAATCTTCGATTGGTGGTTTCGATTGCCAAGCGCTACACGAACCGTGGATTGCAGTTTCTGGATGTGATTCAGGAAGGCAATATCGGGTTGATGCGAGCGGTGGAGAAGTTTGACCATCGGCGGGGATTCAAGTTTTCGACGTATGCGACGTGGTGGGTGAGGCAGGCGATTACGCGTGCCATTGCCGATCAGGCGCGGACGATTCGTGTGCCAGTGCACATGATTGAGACGATCAACAAGCTGATCCGCACGCAGCGGGCCATGCAGCAGGAATTGGGCCGAGAGCCATCGACCGAAGAGCTGGCCAAGCGGCTGGAGTTGCCGATTCATAAGGTGCGCAAGGTGATGAAGATTGCGCAGGAACCGATTTCGCTCGAGACGCCGGTGGGCGAAGAGGATGAATCGCACCTGGGTGACTTTCTGGTGGATAAGCGGGTGGGGTCGCCTTCGGACTCTGTGATCAATCTGAATTTGAGAGAGCAGACGGCAGAGGTGTTGAAGACGCTGAGCCCTCGTGAAGAGAAGATCGTAAAGATGCGGTTTGGGCTGCAGGATGGCAGCGAGCATACGCTTGAGGAAGTGGGCCAATATTTTGCGGTGACGCGGGAGCGGATTCGCCAGATTGAGGCCAAGGCGTTGCGGAAGTTGCGGCACCCGAGCCGTAGCTATCGGCTGAAGACCTTTCTCGAAAAACAGAACAAAGAATAGGGTGCCTGGGGTCGCGGAGAAAAAGTCTTCGTAAGTTACCTAGGCCGATCTAAGGTATTTATCTCATTCCGAGAATCTCGCATTCCGGCGATTGGGATAAAGAAGGAATTGCTATGGCGGAATGGAACTCCCTTTTTGACGATGCCCAGCGGCAAGCTGGCGAACAATTTGAAGCGGCATGGAAGCTGCATGTTGACCGTGTGCACGAAACACTGGAGACAGGCTGGCGCGACCACATTGCGCGGGTGGTCGAGCAGCGCTTCCAGAGCCTGAAGACGGATCTGCTGGCGGCTAATGAGCAGTATCTTGCCGAGAAGGTGGAGCAAGATGTACAGGCTCGCCTGGATGGGGAATGGCAAGCCAAGCTCGAAGAGCACAAGAGCCAGACGATCAACGAAGAGTTTGAGCAACGTGTGAGCGAGGCTGTCGAGGGACGCGTCGCTGAACGTTTTGAGGCCGAAGTGCCGGGCCGGATTGAGAACGAAGTCCGCCAACAGGTAGAGACCCAGGTTGCGGCGAGGCTCGAAGACGAAGTGGCTCTGCGGCTGGCGCAGGTGCTGCCCGAGAAGATTGAGCTTGGGGTGCAAGAGCAGTTGAATGCGCTGCTGCCCGAGCGGGTGCAGGAGAGCGTGGCGCTGCGGTTGGCCGAGGAAGTGCCGGCCCAGGTTGCGAAAGAACGCTCGATCTGGGAAGAAGAGTTTCTCCCGATGGTGGATCAGGCCCGCGAGGCCGTTCGGGTGGAGACCGCAGAGAAGACGCGTGATGCGGCGCGACGTGAGTTGGGCCTGCAGTTGAGCCAGGCATTGCGGGTGTTCCGCCGGGCCAGCGATGGAATCGAATGGAAAGAAGCGTTTCTTGATGCGGTGCAGCCTTACGGTGCGCTGAGTGCGTTGTTCCTGGTGACGAAGGACCGGTTCAGCCTGGAAGGTGTACGCGGAATGGCTGGTGAGCTGGAAACCGGCTTTGACCTTGAGTTTGAAGAAGCGGCCGCGTTTTACAATTCTCTGGAATCGAAGGACGTTGTGGTGGCCGTGCGTAGCGACTCGGAAGTGTCGCCTTATGTGATGAGCCTGCGTCCGGATGCGACGCCTGGCAAGTGCTTCCTGTTCCCAGTGATGGTGCACGACACCGTGGCGGCGCTGCTCTACATCGAGCCGAATGAACAGCCGCTCGAAGTGGGTGCTGTGGAAACGCTGGTGACTGCTGCTGGACTCACGTTGTTGGGAATTCGGGCCGCGCGGGCGGTGCAGGCGACGAGCCTGGTGAACATTGCAGCGGCGATGAACCCCGAAGATGCCAGTGACATGCCGAAAGATCCGTTTGTGCCGATGCCTGTCCCTGTTGGGAATCTGGTTGCCAATGGAGATGGGGCTGCTGCGGTAGCTGTGATGCCGGAGCGGGCTTTCAACTGGGATGACCTTTCGCAAGAAGAGCGTGAGCTGCATATGCGCGCCCAGCGCTTTGCCCGGGTACAGGTAGCCGAGATGCGACTGTACAAGGACGATGCGGTGAAAGCCGGTCGACGGGATTCCAATATCTACCTGCGCTTGCGCGATGAGATTGACGAAGCGCGCGAACGCTACATGGCGCAGTTCCTCGATGGACAGCAGCACATGAGAGACTATCTACATGGAGAGCTGGTTGAAACCCTCGCCATCGATAACCCGCAACTCATGGGCCCTGACTATCCCGGTCCGCTCGCTCATTAAGCTGGCTTGTCTGGTGCCACTGGCCCTGGTTTTGAACCTGGGGGCGATGGCGCAGACGCTGGAACCGATTGCCAGGAGCTTTCGAGACAAGCCGAGTCCGGTAACACGGGCGGCCCTTGAACAGTTCCTGATGAAACATCCGAAAGATGCAGAAGGTGCGCTTGCGCGCCTTTTGCTGTTTAACGGGGACACGACTTCCGCCTCGATTGAAAAGCTGCGTGCTGCGCGGCCGAGCCTGCCCGAGATTGGCGATTACGTGGACTGGATGGTGGGGTCGACGGAGTTTGCAGCGAAGGATTTTCCGGCGGCGTTGCTGGAAGTGGAGAAGGTGCTGCGGGTGGCAGACAGTCCGCTGGTGGGGCGGGCGGCGTTGATTGGGATCAAGAGCGCTGTGGAGATGGGGGAACTCACCAAGGTAGAGGCGATGCTTGCCAGGCATGCCAAGCAACTGACGGGGGCGCAAGTGGCGCACTACAGCGGCGTAGTGGCGCAAAAGCGCGACCAGACAGAGGCGGCGCGGAAGCAGTTTGTTCGGGTGTTGACGCAGTGGCCGCGATCGCCCGAGGCAGCAGAAAGTCTCAAGTATTTGCCGCTGGCAGATTTGAAGCCGGTGGAGCGGCTGGAGCGGGCCAATCAGTTGCTGGAGCAGGGTGACGCTGGGGGAGCGCGGGCAGAGTTTGTGGCAATCCTGCCCCGGCTGGATGGGGCTGCGGCAGATCAGGCGCGGGTTCGGATCGGTGTTTGTGATTACCGCTTGCGGAAACCTACTGCGCTGGCTTCGCTGACTGAGGTGAAGGTGTCGGATGCGAATGCAGATGCCGAGCGGTTGTTCTATGCGGTGATGTCGGCGCGTCGCGCCAAGGCTTATGACTCGATGGGTGTGGCGATGCGGGAGTTGAGCGAGAAGCATCCGAAATCGAGCTTCCGGTTGGAAGGCTTGGCCAATGCTGCCAGCCAGTATTGGGTGATGGGCGATCACACGAAGAGCCTGCCGCTGTATGAAGCCTGTGCTGTCGACTTTGCGGCGAAGCCGGAAGGGAAGGACTGCGACTGGAAGGTGGCGGTGCAGCACTACATTCTGCAGAAGCCTGGGGCGGAGAAGAAGCTCGAAGCGCACCTGCGTTCTGACCCGGGTGGGGAACACGCTTCGGCGGCGTTGTATTTTCTGGGGAAGTCGGCCGAGGGACGGCGGGATCGGGCTGCGGCCAAGAGTTATTACCAACGGGCCATTGAGAGTTTTCCGAATCATTTTTATGCCGAACTCAGCCGTGACCGGATCGTGCAGGGGGGCTTGCAGGGGCAGAACAGTTCGCCCACAGTGGAGGCGATGCTCAAGGAGTTGCGGTTTCCGCTCGACAGCCTGCATTTGAATTTTGAGGCGAATGCGGCGACCAAGCGGAGGATGGCAAGGGCGGAACTGCTGGCGCGGGGAGCGCTTTATGATTATGCCGAGCTGGAGTTGCGCTTTGAGGCGCGGGGGACGGAGCAGTCGCATTTGCTGGCGATGGCGGCGGCGCGGATTGCGAACCGGCGCGGGGCACCCGATCAGGGGATCCGCTACATGAAGAGTATTTTTCCGGCCTACCTGAACTTGCCGATCAATGCGGCGACGCTGCCGTTGTGGAAGTTGGCTTATCCGATGCCGTATAAGGATCCGCTGCTGACGTATTCGTTCAAGAATGAGCTGGACCCGTATTTGCTGGCGGGATTGATCCGTCAGGAGAGTGAGTTTAGTGCGAAGGTTTTGTCGCGGGCCAATGCCCATGGTCTGACGCAGATCATGCCGGCTACGGGGAGGGAGTTGGCGCGGCGGCTCGGCATCAAGGGCTTTACGACGAAGATGCTGCTGGAGCCAACCGTCAATTTGCAGATGGGCAGCTATTATTTGCGAAGTTTGATCAATAGCCTGGGTGGGAGTCTCGAGCAGGCGCTGGCCAGCTACAACGCGGGGAAGGGCCGGGTGACGCAGTGGCTGGAGCGGGGGGAATATCGGGATCCGGCCGAGTTTGTGGAGTCGATCCCGTTCAATGAAACGCGGGGCTATGTGCAGAGCGTGATGCGAAATGCCGGGATCTACCGCAGGCTTTACGGCAATGATGCTGCCATTTTGCCTGCTCCCGGTTTACCATCGGGAAATGGTGATTCCAGTGCAGCGCAGCGCAGTCCAGCCAAACAGTAGCTTGGAGCGTCGAGCGCGGTTTGCGTCTGATCGGACGGAGCATTTTGTCGAGAGCGTGATTCGCGAGATGTCGCGGTTGGCGCACCTGCATGGGGCCGTGAATCTGGCGCAGGGCTTTCCTGATTTTCCAGCACCGGCCAGTATCAAGCAGGCGGCGATTGCAGCGATCGAAGCCGATATCAACCAGTATTCGATTACCTGGGGTGCCAAGCCGTTGCGTGATGCGATTGCGCGCAAGTATGAAAGCAGCTATGGCCTGACGCTTGATCCGGAGCGGGAGATCACTGTGACCTGCGGATCGACCGAGGCGATGATTGCGACGCTGCTGGCGACGACCAATCCTGGCGATGAAGTGATTGTCTTTGAGCCGTTCTACGAGAACTACTTTCCTGATACGCAACTTTGCTCGGCGACGCGAAAGCTGGTGACGCTGCATCCGCCGCACTGGGGCTTTGACCGGGATGAGCTACGACGGGCCTTCAACGCGAAGACGAAGGCGATCATCATCAATACGCCGAATAATCCGACGGGGCGGGTGTTCAGCCTGGAAGAGCTGACCTATATTGCCGAGCTGTGCCAGGAGTTTGATTGCCTGGCGATTACCGATGAGATTTACGAGCACATCCTGTATGACGGCCTGCAGCATATTCCGATTTTGAGCTTGCCGGGGATGCGGGATCGGACTGTGCTGATCAACTCGATGTCGAAGACGTATTCTGTGACCGGCTGGCGGGTGGGCTGGACGCTGGCGGCACCAGATCTGACAGCATCGATCCGCAAGGTGCATGACTTTTTGACGGTGGGTGCGGCTTCGCCGATGCAGCAGGCCGGGGTGCATGCGCTGGCGAGTGACGCGGCTTACTATGCAGAGCTGTCGAATCATTACGGGGAGCGGCGGGATTTGATTTTGGACATCCTTACGGAGAGTGGATTTAAGCCGCTGCGGCCGCAGGGGGCCTATTACGTGATGGCCGATATTTCGGCTTTCGGGTTTGCCAATGACCGTGATTTTGCGCGTCATCTGGTGGAGAAGATTGGCGTATCCTGTGTGCCGGGTTCGAGCTTTTTTGAGACGCCGGGGGTGGGCGACCAGTGGGTTCGCTTCTGCTTCTGCAAGAAGACTGAGACGCTGGAAGCAGCCCGGGAGCGATTGCGCGCCTTGCGCGCCTAGTCGCTATGTTTGCCCAGTTTTTGATTCCGAAGACGAGTCTGGAGGCGGCTGGAGTTGGCACCTCGTTTGACTTGAGCGCGCAGCAGGTTGGTTTGCTGCAGTTGACTCTGGTGATTGAAAAGACGGTGGAGCAGCAGTCGCTTGATGTGTGGCTGGAAGGTTCGGCGGATGGGGAGCAGTGGCAGGAGAAGCCGGTGGCGGCGTTTCCGCAGAAGTTTTATGCCGGAGCCTCGGTGCTGGTTTGCGATTGGACGGCGCAGGGGGAGTTGAAGTTTGTGCGGGCTCGCTGGCGGCCGAACCGTTGGGGGCGGGGAAGCCTAAAACCGCAGTTTGAGGTGTACCTGTTTGCCGAAGCGATTGCGTCACATGCGTTAGACTCCAAATAGTTTCATGTTTCTTCGATTCCTTCTTCTTTTCTGCGTTACGCTCTTTTCGATTTCTGCCCAGACGGTGAATGGCCCGACGGTTCGTTTCAAGACGACAGTGGGCGATATCGATGTGGTGCTGCTCCCCAATTCTGCTCCGAGGACGGTTGAAAACTTTTTGCGTTATATGCGCCGCAAGGCCTATGACGGGTCTGTTTTCCATCGTTCTGTGCCGGGCTTTATTGTGCAGGGGGGCGGGTTTCAGGCGACACTGCCGAACTTGCCGCCGATTCCGGCCGACCCGCCCGTGGTGAATGAATACCGGGAGTCCAATATTCGAGGGACTGTGGCGATGGCGAAGCTGGGCGATGACCCGAACAGCGCTACCAACCAGTGGTTCTTCAACTTGTCGAACAATAATGCGGCGAATTTGAATAACCAGAATGGTGGCTTTACTGTCTTTGGGCGCGTGGCTGATAATGCGAGCCTGGCGGTGATGGACCGGCTGGCGGCCGTGCCTGTGCCGAGCCCGGGCCCGCTGGCTGCGCCTTTCAATGAAATCCCGCTGCAGAACTATACGGGCGGCACGGTGCAGGCCTCGAACCTGATTGTGGTGACTTCGATTACTGAAGTTCCGACGGCACCGCCGCCGGCGATCAGTGAAAACTCGATTGTGTCGGCTGCAGCTTTTGGTGGTTACCGCTTTGCGGCCCCGGGATCGTATCTTGAGATCTTTGGCTCGAACCTGACGGACACGACGCTCGATTGGGGGCAATCGTTTAATGGCAATAGTGCGCCGACCTCGCTCGGTGGGGTGTCGGTGACGGTGGGTGGGCAGCGGGCGTTTGTATCGTTTGTGAGCCCGACGCAGGTGAATGTGCAGGTGCCGGCGACGGTGGCGATCAATCAGAACCTGAATGTGGTGCTGACGCAGAATGGGCAGACGACGGCGGCGATTCCGTTCAGCATTCGGCGATTAGCGGGTGGGCTGTTGGCCCCTCCTTCCTTCCGGGTGGGCGACCGTCAGTTTGTTTATGCGACGAAAGGGAATACGGGCACGGTGGTGAGCAATGGTTCGATCCCCGGTGTTGCCGCGGCCCCGGCCAGCCCTGGGGAAACGTTGATTCTTTATGGCACCGGTTTTGGTGACATGTCGCCGTTCAACATTCCGATTGCCGGGCAGATTCCGCAGACGCTGGGGCGGCTGCAATTCCCGGTCACGGTGAGGATTGGCGGCATTGACGCGACGGTTTCTTTTGGTGGTGTGGTGCCGCCGTTTGTGGGGCTTTACCAGTTCAACATCGTGGTGCCGCCGGATGCACCAAGCGGGGATTTGAGCTTCGAGATGGTGCAGAACGGGCAGCCGATTCCGCAGACGCTCTTCCTGCCTGTGCGGCGCTAGAGGTCGTTGTAGCGGGCTTCGAGGCCGCCTTTCTCGGATAGATCCCAGTACCAGGCGGGTGGTGGCTGTGTGCCCAGTTCGTAGTCCATGCCGTCCCAGTTGTCTTCGCGGAAGCTGTAGAAGAGACCGCAGCCAAACTCGCCGTTGAGCAAACGGTCGGGCCCCAGTTGATGGTGGCGTAACCATTGGCGTGCGGGCTCAAAGAATTGATGGAGCCAGGTGGCTGAGGTTCGGATGGAGCGATTGGCGTCTTCGAGGGGGACCTCTCCGGGGTAGCGCAGTTTGCCCTGGTGTTTGCGCCAGGTGGTGTACTCGTAGGGTTCGTACCTGTGGACGGAGTAGAGGACTTTTGTATCGGGTAGGGGTTCAGTGCTGGGAAGGGCCCAGGGAGTGGCTTAGAGACCTGCATCGAGGATGACCGGCACCTGGGAATCGACAATTTGGTGCCAGCCGGTTTGTGAGCCAAGCCAAAAGGTGTTGCGGCCGGATTCGCGCTCCGGGGCGGGTTCATTGAGAAGGTTTAGGCCAATGACGGCCGTCTCTCTTGTCGCCATGCCTCTGACGCCAGCGTGCGCCGGGCAGGGTGAGCGGAACCGAGCAGGAAATCCTGGCCACCCCATTTCTCGTAGCTCAGCATTACTGTTGCGATGCTGGCAGCCGAGGCGGCATTGAGCCACTGGGGACTGACGATTCGATTGAAGCAGTTTGTGCCATGACGCGGGAAGGGCAGCCGCTAGCCATGGAAATCGAATGAGGCTACGACGAAGCACTGATTCAAATACTACCCCTCTGTTTTGAAGTTTTCTCGTTCCAACGACCGAATTGGCCGATATGTCCAAATGTCTTGACAAAGATTCGATGGCTTCAGATGCGTTGGGTGTTGTGTGCGGCTGCAATCGTGATTGCAGCGCCATTGCTGCATCATGGGACGAGAGAGTCCTTCGACAGAAATCGCGTTTGGACGATTGGTACTGACAATACGTTGCCTTTGCATGGGTTGCTGCAGAGGCCAGGGAAGCCGGATAAGCCCTGGGGGATTGCTGCTGAGTTGATTGAAATCGCTGCTGCGCGCGCTGGGATTCGGCTGCAGTGGAGTGTGATGCCGGTGAAGAGGCTGGGGGAAGGGAAGGTAGACCTTTGGCCTCTGAATACGAAGATGAATACTTCATCGGAGCCGGTGCGGGTGAGCGAGTCGCTGCTACGTAATTCATACGTGGTGGTTTCGCTGAATCCGAATTTGCAGCGGATGGAAGCCCTTCCGCAGCGAGCGCGGGCTCTGGTGCGGGGAGGGTGGGTACGTCCCTATGTGTTGGCATTGCGTCCGGAGTGGGAGTTGCTGATGATTCAGGACCGGGCTGCGGGTCTGGCCGATCTGTGCCTGGGGAAGGCAGAGTTTTTGCTGGTGGAATCGCGACCCTTACAGTCTTTACTTCTGGACCGGCCTGCCGCCTGTGCGAATGTGGCGCTCTACCCGAGCGGTATCGATATTCCGGTTCTGGAACTTGGCATCGGATCTACACCGCAGGCGAGCGCCGTCGCGAACCGTTTGCGCGATGAAATTGATGCCATGTTGTCGGATGGCACTGCACAGCCGATCTTGAAGCGATGGGCCTTCTTTTCGCATGCCGAGATGGAGATCATCCACAATGCCGCGGTGGCGCATCGGCAAAAGACAACCTCCATGGGGTTGGCCCTGCTGCTTGCGATCGCCCTGCTGATGGTGAGTGTGTTGTACGTGCGAATGCGGAGTGCCAACCGCAAGGCCAATGCCGCGAACGAAGCGAAAACTCAATTTCTGGCCAATATGAGCCATGAGATTCGGACGCCGCTGAATGGAATTCTCGGGCTGGCGGAAGTGCTTTCGAAAAGCAGTTTGCCACAGCAAGACCAGGATCTGGTGCGCACGATTCGCAGCTCAGGTAAGAACCTGCTGTGCATCGTGAATGATGTGCTGGATCTTGCTGCGGTGGCGCGGGGACGCATTGAGCTTAAGCCCGAGGCGATCTGTGTGAAGAGCTTTGTCGAGGAGGCTTGCCTGCCTTTTGTGATCTCTGCCAGGGAGAAGAAAATTGGTTGGAAGCTGGAAGGGCTGGAGACGCTGCCGGAGCAAATTCTGGCAGATGCGGGCCGTCTGCGTCAGGTATTGGTGAATCTTGTCGGCAATGCGATCAAGTTCACGGATGTGGGGTCGGTGTCGGTGCGCTTTGCTCAGGTGGAGGCAGAAGGCTTGAAGCCGGGCGAGCCGATGTTTTCCATCGCGATCACAGATTCGGGCATTGGTATTTCTGCAGAAGCTCAGGAGCGGCTATTTGAAAAGTTCTATCAGGCGGATGCTTCGATCTCCCGGCGATTTGGCGGGACTGGCCTTGGACTTTCGATAACAAAAGAGATTGTGAATGCCATGGGGGGCAGCATTGCGGTGGAGAGCGAGCCGGGTAAGAGTTCGTGCTTTTGGGTGCAGTTGCCATTGCTGGCTGTACAACGTGCTGTGACGGCTCCGAGCGAGAGTCCCGAGCCAACAGCCTTGGCCTTGCAAGGAAAGATCCTATTGGTCGAAGACAATGAAGTGAACCGGATCGTGGCGTGTTCTTTGCTTGAGATGTGCGGCCATACCGTGACGGTGGCTTGTGATGGTGTGCAAGGGGTGGAGATTTGGAGCCAGGGTGAGTTTGATCTGATTCTGATGGACTGTCAGATGCCCAGGATGGATGGCTACCAGGCGGCCAGGGTGATTCGAGAGAGGGAGGGAGGTCGGAGGCGGATTCCCATCCTTGCACTCACGGCTTCGGCCATGGCCAATGAGAGGGAAGAGTGTCGCGCTGCGGGGATGGATGATTTTCTGAGCAAGCCGATTCAGCCGAAGGAATTGCAACGCCTGGTGCAGCGTGCGCTGGCGCAAAACCGCATTCTGGCGTAGAGAATTGTTTTACTGCAAGACAGCAATCATTCTTGTTTGGCGATATGATTAGGGCAAGAGGAATTCCCTATGAAGCCCTACATGAAATTTGGCCTCGTCATCGGTATTGTGATCGCCACATTGGGTTGGCTTGCCATCGGCGGGGTAGACGAAACGAAGACCTACTACAAGACGGTTGCCGAGCTGCAGCAAATGGGGGATAAGGCCCAGGGGAAACGTTTGCGCGTGGGCGGCGATGTAGTGAAAGGTTCGATTCAGCGCAATGGAAAAGAAGTCAGTTTCCATCTGATGCAACAGGATGGAGCCTCTAAAGGACAGATGTTGAAGGTCACTTATTCTGGCCTCGAGCCCTTGCCGGATACGTTTCGCGATAACGCGCAGGCTCTGGCGGACGGGCATCTGAACGCGGACGGAACTTTCAATGCCAACAAGATCCAAGCCAAATGTGCCTCTAAATATGAAGCCAAGCCTGGACAGATCAAGCCGGGTACCGAACCTACCTACAACACCCCGAAGCCGAGCCGCAGCTAGCGGCCACTGGAGTATCTCAAAGACATGGAAAACGTCGGCGCCCTCTCGCTGCTGTTGGCTTTTTGCGTAGCCCTGTTTGCCCTGATTAGCGCTGTGGTGGGTGGCTGGAGAAACAACCTGTTTCTCGTTGCTGCCGCACAACGGGCGGTCTATATTGTCTGGGCCCTGATTACCACTGCCAGCGGCTTACTTCTTTACGGATTGATCGAAGGTGACTATCGCCTGCAGTATGTGGCACTGCATGCCAACAAGGCCATGCCCACGTTGTATAAGGTGACGGCGTGGTGGGGCGGCCAGGAAGGCTCGCTGCTGTTCTGGAGCTGGATTCTTGCCTGCTATTCGGCAGTGGTGGTGTTTACCAACCGCAAGCAGTTCAAGCGCATCATGCCGTGGGTGATTGGCGTGATGATGTTTACGCAAGTCTTCTTTCTGATTCTCAATAACTTTGTTGTGCCTCCGTTTCAGGTTTGGGCGATTGGTCGCGGCATCATTACTCTGCCGGACGGGCAGGGGCTGAACCCGCTGCTGCAGACGCCTTCAATGGCGATTCATCCGCCAATGCTTTACCTGGGCTACGTTGGCTTCATTGTGCCCTTTGCGTTTGCGATTGGTTCGCTGATCAGCAAGCAGCCGGGTGATGAGTGGATCCACACGACGCGGCGGTGGACGTTGGTGACCTGGTTGTTTCAAACGGTTGGAATCACGCTGGGTATGGGCTGGGCTTACTATGTTCTTGGCTGGGGCGGCTATTGGGCCTGGGACCCGGTGGAGAATGCAAGCCTGCTGCCCTGGATTACGGCGACGGCCTTCCTGCATAGCGTCATGATGCAGGAGAAGAAGGGCATGATGAAGGTGTGGAACATGGTGCTGGTATCGAGCACGTTCTTCCTTTGCATCTTCGGAACCATGCTCACTCGGAGTGGCCTGGTGCAGAGTGTTCATGCCTTTGGCATCTCTTCGATCGGCAACTACTTCACGGCCTTTCTCGCCATCAGCATTGCGGCCACGGTGTGGCTGATTCTGGACCGGTTGGACTTCCTCAAGAGCGAATCGCATCTGGAGTCGGTGGTGAGCCGTGAGTCTGGATTTCTGTTTAACAACCTGGTGTTGCTGGCAAGCTGCTTTGCGGTGCTGTGGGGCACCTTGTTCCCGGTGATCAGCGAAGCAGTGACGGGCGAGAAGATCAGCGTCGATGCGCCGTTCTTCAACCGCGTGAATATTCCGATTGGACTCTTTCTGCTCTTCCTGACGGGCGTGGGCCCGTTGATCGCCTGGCGGCGCAGTTCGCTGGACAGTTTGCAGCGGAACTTCCTCTGGCCGACGATTGCGATGTTTGCTCTGATGGCCGGCCTCTATGGCGCTGGCATTCGGAGCGCCTATGCGCTGATGAGTTTCGGCTTGAGCCTGTTTGTGATGGTGACCATCTTTACAGAATTCTTTAAGGGTGCCAGTGCGATCGCCCAGAAGGAAACGATGAACTTTGCTCGCGCCATCATTGAGCTGACGCATCGCAACACGCGCCGCTATGGCGGCTATCTGGTGCACATGGGCATTGTGGTGATGTTTGTCGGCTTTACGGGTACAGCCTTTAACCAGGATGCGACGGTGGAAGCATCGATGGGCAAGTCTTTCAACATTGGTCGCTATGAATTGAAGGTGACCGATCTGAAGGATGGAGAGAATGAAAACTTTGCCTGGATGAAGGCTTCGATCGATGTGATGGTGAATGGCGAGAAGATCGACACGATGGCACCGGAGCGCCGCATTTATAAGGCGAGCCGACAGCCAACCAGTCATGTTGACATTCGCCGCCGCCTGCACGAAGACCTGTTCTTGAACTTTGCCGCAATGGCGACGCAGGGACAAGGGGCCGTGATTCAGGCCTATGTGTTTCCGCTGGTTTCTTGGGTTTGGGTTGGCTTCTGGGTGGTGCTGATCGGGACGCTGGTTTGCCTGGTGCCCTCGAAGATCAAGTACAGCTACGCCCGCACGGAAGTGCTGGGTGCCGGTACTGGAGTTGGCAAAACGGAGGCTCATGCAAAGACTTAGAACCCTCGCGCTGCTTGGCCTGCTGACGGGGCTTTCGATTGCCCAGAACCCGATGGATTTCATCTCGCCTGAGATTCGCAGGGTGGGGATGAAGCTGGCCTGCCTTTGCGGCAGTTGTCGCAATTCGGTGGGGGATTGCTCGATGATTGCCTGCGGCTACGCCTTCCCTGCCAAGCAGAAAATCAAACAACTGCAGACGATGGGTGCCAGCGATCAGAACATCATTGGCCGCTTTGTGAAAGAGCAGGGCAAGAAGGCGCTGGTGGAGCCGGAGACGACTGGCTTCGGCCTGCTGGGATGGCTGATGCCTGGGTTTGCGATTGCACTGGGCATGATTGCGATTGCTGTGTATGTGAAGCGGTTTCGTGCGCCGATGCCGGCCCCAGTCGTCGCGGTGCCGACCGAGCGGCTTGCCGAGTATGAAAGTACCGCTGCCAAAGAACTTGACCGAATGGAATCCTAGAGCGCTGCCATGATCATTGCGATTGCCATAGGGTTGACGATTGTCGTGATCGCACTCAGCCTGTTTATTCGAGAGTCGGACTTGCCGGTTCTTCCCCCAGAAAATCCCTTTAAGGTCTTTGATGAGCGCAAGGCGCGCATTTATGAGAACCTGCGGGACCTGCAGTTTGAATTGCGTCTGGGTAAGTTGTCGGACGAAGACTATGCCAAATCGAAAACCAGTTTGCAGAGCGAACTGGCGCAGGTGCTGGCTGAGGTGGATGCCCTGAAGGCGACGCTGGGGAGCGCAAAATGAAATCACTGTTGTTGCTTTGCGCTACTACACTGCTGGCCATTGACGGCACGGTGGTGAACAAGACGACGGGCAAGCCCGCTGCCGATGTTCCGATTTTGTTGATGCGCCTTGGGGATGGCGGCATGATGCCAGCAGGGAATGCGAAGTCGGCTGCGGATGGGACGTTTCAGTTTCCGCAAGGGGTGGATGGGCCACTGCTGCTGCAGGCGATTTTTGATGGGGTGACTTACAACAAGCTGCTGCGACCGGGCGAGAAGGGCACGAAGCTGGAGCTCGAGATTTTCAACACGACCCGGCAAGGGAGTTCCACAAAGATTGTGCAGCACATGATGCTGGTGGAGCCTGGCGACGGTAAGCTTTCGATCAATGAAAGTGTGATCTTCCGCAATGAAGGGAAGGCCAGCTTCTCAGACCCTGTGAACGGTACCTACCGATTTTTCCTGTTGCCGGAGGCGAAGGATTCGCTGCAGTTGCGCGTGTCTGGCCCTGGTAACATGCCCGTGAAGAAGGACCCCGAGGCGGCCGGCCCGGCGAATGTTTTCAAGGTGGATTATGCGTTGAAGCCGGGAGAATCGCGCTTCGACCTGCAGTACAGCCTACCCTTTACGAGCCCGGGAAAGTTCCGCGGGCGCATCCTGCATCCGATTGGAGAGAAGGAGGGTCAGACGCGGCTGGTGACGCCGAGTGGTGTCAAGCTGTCTGGCGCAGGTCTTGAAGATCTGGGCGCAGAACCGCAAACGCAGGCTGAGGTGTATGCGCTGACCAAGGGCGACTATGAGATTGAGGTGACGGGTACAGGGTCACTGCGGGCGCTCGAGGCCGATGAAGGTGGGATGCCGGAGCCGCAGGCGATTCCGCCGAAAGTGCATGAGCGCATGTGGTGGATTGTGGGCTTGAGCCTGGTTGCCCTTGCCATTGGTTTTGTGAATCTGCTGAAGAAGCCTTCGACGCGCGGCTGAGGGCAACGATGAGTGTGCTTTCGGTCCAGTCGGTCAGCAAGTTTTTCGGTAACTTCCCGGCGTTGCGCCAGTTGAGTTTTGAACTACAGGCGGGGGATTGTGTGGCCCTGCTGGGGCGCAACGGGGCGGGGAAGACGACCTTGCTGCAACTGATGGCTGGCTTGACCCGGCCGACCGATGGCTCGCTCACCAGCACGCGCCGCATTAGTTTGCTGGGGCACGGGATTGGTGTCTACGACGAGCTGAGTGCACGCGAGAACCTGAACTTTTTTGCCAGCCTCACGGATCGGCCTATTGATGTCGAGGCGTGGCTCGAGCGCGTGAATTTGCGTGAAGTGGCGCATGCACCGTTGCGGGAGTATTCGCGCGGGATGCGGCAGCGGCTGGCGCTGGCCCGGGCCTTTATGGGCGAGCCCGAGTTGCTGCTGCTCGACGAGCCTTTTACTTCGCTGGACGACAAAGCTACGGCGCTGCTGCAGAGCCTGCTGTCGGAAGCACTGGCGCGGCAGGCCACGATTGTGCTCTCGACCCATCAAATTCCTGAGGCGATGGCGCTGGCCAACCGGGTGCTTTTTTTGGAGCGCGGCAAGCTGGCTTACTTTGGGGTACGGCCTGAAGAAATGCTTGGCGACAGCACCTGGATGTATCGCAATTACGGGACGGTGCTGTAGTGCTGCGGCTGGCCTGGAAGATCTTTCTCAAAGATGTGCGGATGGAGTTTCGCGGCAAAGAAGCGTTGAATGCGGCTCTGGCGTTTGCGCTGGTTGTCCTGATTCTGTTCAGCTTTGCCATTGACCCGACGAGCGAGCAGATCCGCGAGATTACTGGTGGGTTGTTGTGGATTCTGTTTGCCTTCTCTGGGGTGCTGCTGGTGAACCGGAGCTTTGTGCGCGAGCAGGGCAATGACTGCCTGGACATTCTGCTGGTGAACCGGGTGCCGGCTTCGGCACTGCTGCTCGGCAAGACGCTGGCCAATCTCATCTTCATTTTGATGATTGAGGCCGTTTGCCTGCCTGTGTTCAGCGTGCTGTACAACATCAATCTCTTTCAGCTTCCCTGGTGGCTGCTGGGGATCTGCCTGCTGGCCTCCTGGGCGATTGCGATTCTCGGTACGGTCTTTGCGGCGATGACGGTGAACCTGCGCTTGCGCGAGTTGATGCTGCCGGTGATCTTGTACCCGATGATTATTCCGGCACTGGCGGCGGCGATGTACCTGACCAATATTGTGGCTGTGGGCAAGGTGCCGGTTGGAGATGACCTGATCTGGATCCGCCTGCTGGTTGGCTTCAATGTGATTTTCACGACGCTTGCGCTGGGCCTGATTGATACGATCCTTGTAGACTAGGAACAGAAAACGATGATTGACAAGATCCTGCTTGCGGTTGGTTTGAGCAGCGGCCTGTATCTGGTGCGCAACCTCTATGTGATGTTGATGGTGCTGCCGGATGAGGCGGCGCAGGGCATGATTTACCGGATCATGTTTTTTCACATCCCCAGTTGGTGGACCTGTTTTCTTTGCTTCTTCGTCGGTGGGGTGGCCAGTGCGTATGCCATCAGCAAGCGGAGCTTCAAGGCCGATTCGGTTGCTGTTGCGGCCACAGAAGTGGGACTTGCCTTCACGTTTGTCGGTCTGGCCACGGGCATGATCTGGGCCAAGATTATCTGGGGCATCTGGTGGACATGGGATGCGCGCCTCACCTGGGCCTTCATTACCGCTCTTACCTATGCCGGCTATTTGATGATGCGCAACATGATTCCTGACCCCAGCGAGCGCCGCCGCGTGAGTGGTGCCCTGAACGTGTTTTCGTTTGCCAGTGTGGTGATTTGCTACAAGGCCATCGACTGGTGGCGTACGCAGCACCCTGGAGCTGTGATGAGCTTTCGCACCGGGGGCGGCAACATTGATCCGGCGATGGAAGGGATGACCTTCCATAACTTTTTCGCCTTTCTGCTGCTGTGTGCGGTGCTGGTTACGTTGCGACTGCGGCAGGAAGAGTCGTTGCGTGAGATTGAAGGTCTGCGGCGACTGGCCTATACGCGCTAGTTGTTGCGCCGCTTGAGCTCCATCACAATACTGTTGCCCGACTCGAGCATGAGCTGATCGAGCACTTCCTGCTTGCTGCGTTCACTCAGTATTGGGGTGGCTTCGAGCAGTTGCGTCAGTTGTTTGAAGATGGCATCGGGCAGGGTGCTGGCCAGGTACTCGAGACCGAGGCCCTGCAAGTGCCGGTCTTCGGTGTGGAGGGCGCGGAAGGCGATCTTGAGGGGTTCCCTTGGTAATTCCAGCGATAAGAGACTGAAGACATGTTCGAGGCCCTGATTGGAGCGTTCTTTCAGCACTTCATCGAGGAAGGTGAAGCCGCTGTCGGTGACATCGCGGGAGTCGAGCAGTTTACGGCCCTCCCAAATGGGTTTTGAAACGGAGAGCTCTTTCGAAACCAACTCGATGATTTTGCCCGCCGGTACTTCAAGCTCAGGATGATTCTGATGCAGGTAGTCGAGTGCGCGCGAGGCCTGGAAGCGAATCTCAAAGCGGGGATCGCCCTGGGCGAGGAGCAGGCTTTGGAAGGTGCGCGGAGATCCACAACGGGCGAGGATGCGGGGGATGCGGCGACGGACGGCGAAATCCTGACGTTCATCGAGCAGAACGTCGGCAAGCTGTCCGCTGATGGCTCCCACATTGCGAAGCAGGGCCTCGCGGGCCAGTGGGGACACTTCATCCCAGGCGAGCAGGCGGATTAACTGTGTGACGTGATTGAGGTCGTTCTCGGCCAGCTCGGCAATGGTGCTGCGCACCTGAGATAGATTGCCGCTGCGCAAGCGTGCCAGTTGGTTCACTACAGGGTCCTGGCTCTCGAGCGGGGTCGGTTCGGCCTTGGCGGCGGGACGGTCTTCCCCGACGGTCTTGAGTCTGGTGGTGGCAAGGACGGCCGACATGGTGGTGGAATCCTGCACGTCGGCGAGGTCGAGTTCGAAGGCGCGGTTTACGAGACCTTGTTCGAGAACCTGGACATAGGCTCGGTCCATGCGCTTGGTGATCCAGATACTGGCGGCGGCGAGGCCAATGGTGACCAGGAGGATTTCCACTCTGGCGTACATGGGGCCCATGAGCAGCAAGAGTTGCAGCAGTAATGCCCCGAGAGCATCACCGAAGCGGTCGCAGCCGACGTCGATGACCGTCTTGACGGCGCGTTTATCTTGCGGCGGGATGGGGGTAAAGAAGAGCTCGTAACCGGAGCGGAAGAAGGAGCCGCGCAGGATCAGCTCGAGCGCCCTGACGCTGGCTGCCATCCCAAAGGCAGGTACCGCAAGCGCAGCCGAGGCACCGCCGATAATAGCAAGGCCCAGGCTCATCACCGTGCGGCCCAGGCCCAGGCGCTGGAGTGCGATGGGCGTGAGAATGCTTTGGACGAGGAAGGTCAGTACCTGAGCGCCGGTGTAGAAGATGGCAAAGTAGCGGGTGAGCTCCGGGCCTTTGGCGAAGTTCTGGGCGGCACCACTTTTGAACAGGTAATCCAGCAAGGCGGCACTGGTGGTGCCGAGCAGGACCAGACCAGCCAGGGAGAGGAGAAACGGGGCGCGTGCGAAAGCGCCTCTGGCTGCGGCAAAGCCGGGCTCGGGGGCGGATTTGGTTACCGGGTCCGCGAGGCCACGGATGACCAGTAGCAGCAGGAAGGCGAGCCCATGTAAGGCAGCCAGCACGAGCAGCAGGCTATCAGCATTCCAAAAGTAAACCGTACGCTCGGCGGCGAGGCCTCCTGCGATGCCCCCGGCGGTACCAGCCCCGGCAATGCGACCGAAGCGGAGCTTGGCTTCCCGCGGGTCAAAGGCTTCACTGGCTACCGACCAGAAGCCGCTGAGCAGGATGGCCCCGAAGCCGACAATGTGCAGGTAGACGAAGCCCACCACGATGCTGCGGTCCCAATCGAGGGCAGCGTATTCCAGGCCATGGAGCAAGCCCGAGAGCAGCACTGCGAAGGGTACGACGCGGGCCGGGCTATAGCGGCTGAGCAGGCGAGAGAAAACCAGGCCCAGCAGGATCGACAGGAGTGCCGCGACGCCGACGGCCTTTGGCAGATCGGTGATGGGAAAGCGGGAGAGAAACAGACCGTCCCGGGCGGCCTTTGCTGCGACCTGATGGGCTACCAATAAGGCGGCGCAGGACATGGCCAACAACGTGAGCCGCTGGATGGGGGCGGAGGAAAGCACTCCTATTGATTGTGCCTGATCTTAAGCGCGGCTTAGCCCTTCGACGCCTGGCCTTGCCACGAAGGCGTCGTGGGTTGGGGTGGTGTCTTCGAGTACGGGTTGGATTCGCGCTGCGGTTTCAGGCAGGTTGGTGTGCCACCAGTTGGCGGCATCGTCCTGGGTGTAGGGTTCGAGCGAAAGAGCCCGCAGCCGACGCTGCAACTCCTGAGCGCTGCGCAACCGGTTGTCTGGTTTCTTTTCAAGCAACTGCAGGATGATCGACTCGAGACCTTCTGGAATCGGTAGTTCTGTACGCTCTGACATCGGGACAACCATTTTTTGGACGTGGGCCAGCGCGAGGGCTGTGGGGGTCGATTCGGTGAAGACCATCTGGCCTGTCAGCAGGAAGTAGGCGACACAGCCGAGGCTATACAGGTCGGCGCGGCCATCGATCTTTGATTCGCCCAGGGCGATTTCAGGCGGCAGGTAGGCCGGGGTGCCGGTGGCAACGCCGTCGAGGGTCATCATCGAAGCATCATTGACCATGCTGGTTTTGACGAGGCCAAAGTCGAGGATTTTGGTGAAGTCGTATTGCATGCCCATGCGAGCCAGCATCAGGTTGCGCGGTTTGATGTCGCGATGAACCAGGCCGGCGCGGTGCGCTTCTTCGAGGCTTTCGGCGGCCTGCATCAGGATGTGTACGACACGGGATGGAGGCAGCGGCCCGTAGCGATCGACCAGGGTCTGGAGGTCGATGCCATCGAGGAGCTCCATCACGTAATAGAACGTGTTGTCCTGCGTGCGGCCGAAATCATAAAGGGCTACAGTGTGGGGCGAGCGCAGGCTGGCCGTGGCGCGGGCTTCGCGCTCAAAGCGCTTGCGCATGACGTTTTCCTGGCGGGCATTGACATCGGCCAGCACGTCGGCACGGATGAGCTTGATGGCCGCATCGCGAGCCAGCATTTTGTGGCGGGCGCGCCATACTTCGCCCATGCCGCCCTTGCCGATCAGATAGTCCAACTGGTAGCTGCCGAGCTCTTCGGCCTTCACCTGCTGGATCTGCATCTGGAACATGCGTTTGTTGAGCAGATACATCCAGACGGCCATGACATAGTTGGGAAACATCCAGACGGCGAGACGATTCCAGGGCAGCGGGTCGAAGCCGTGGAGGTTGAGATTGAAGAAGTAGGCTGCAGGCCACATGCTGGCCGTTGCCAGGGCAGCCACGCCGGCCTTCCAGGGGACGTTGGGGAGCACCATGCCGCAGATGGAGAGCCAGATGGCAACCGCAGAATGGCCGAGCACCACATCGTCTTTCCAGGGCATCGTGGTTTCCATCACTCCGATGGCAAAGCCGACGTAGATCTGAAAGACGATGCCGAGATCGAGCAGCGTTTCTTTGCGGACCCACCCATTGCGCTGCACGATAAAGAAGGCTCCCGCCAGTACGAAGACCCCAAGCAGGGCGAGGCGGAAGGAGGGCAGCGCGGCTGCGGGTTGCATCTCAGGCTGGAGGAATTGTTCGAGCCCGAAGAAAACAACCGTGGAGACCGCAGAGATGATCGTAATCCAGCACAGGCGCTCGGCTGCTTTCTCGAGCAACAGTGGCGGCAATTGTGAGGAAGCAGTCCGGACCCCGCTACCGGTGGTCTGGTTTGCTTTTACGACTTCCATGAAGGACCCCTTTATGACTCAGATTCGGTGAATGCCCAAAAGTTTCAGCTAACTTAGCAGGCACTAACCTACACGTGTGTTTGAGGGGCTGAAGCGGCTCAATCTAAAGATTGATTAATCGTTTGTCGCTGTCGCCGAAGCGCTCCAGCTTCACGCCCATGCGGTCCATGAGGGAGAGGTAGAGGCTGCAGGCGCGACGATTGTCATCACCCTTGTCGAGGAAATCGAGGTTTTGACCGGGCTTGAGTGTTCCGCCACCCTTGCCTGCCAGCAGCATCGGCATCTGTTCGGCACTGTGCGTGTCGCCGTCGAAGAGGTTGGAGCAAAGCAGCAACATCGAATTGTCGAGCAGGGTGGAGCCGCCTTCGTCGATCTTCTTCATGCGGTCGATCAGGTAGGCGAACTGAGCGATGTGGAACTGGTTGGTCTTGAGGTACATGGCCTCGGCCGCCGCAGCCTTGCCGTTGTGGGTGAGATCGAGGTGCAAGGCACCCTTGACGCCTTCGACAAACTTGAAGTTCATCTGGGAGAGGTCGTTGTTGAGCATCAGCGTCGAGATGCGGGTCTTGTCCATCTGGAAGCCGAGCACGATCAGGTCGAGCATGAGCTTCATGTGATCTGGGACGTTTTGCGGGATCTCGTCGGCGGGACGCGGCATGTTGGGCTTGCTGAGGGTCGGGCGCCAGCCTTCAATGCGTTCTTCGCGGTTGGCTTTCTCGATGCGCTTTTCAATGTCGCGAATCGATTCGAGGTATTCGTCGAGCTTGGCGCGGTCGCCGCGGCTGATTTTGGGTTGCAGGTCGTGGCTTTCGCGCAGGACGGCATCGAGGATGCTTCGGTCGAGCTTGCGACCGCTCCCATCGCCGACCAAGAGGTCGAAGGCGCGGGCGGGGTAGATTTCTTTGGTGGCCGGCTTGACGGGGGAAGTCCAGGAAAGGCTGGAGCCGTAGATCATCGAGAGGCCATCTTCGAGGCGGAGCTCGTTCGGCTCAATGCCAAGGACGAGGCTGGAGACGGCGGTGTGGTTGCCAATCTCGCGGGCGAGAACCTGGTCGAAGGTGGTGCCGACGCGGATGTCGCTCGGGTCGAGGCTGACCCAGGCGCCAGAGAGCACGTTCGGCATGCGGCCGAGATGGGGGCTGGACGATTTGAAGGCCTGTTGGTTGTAGAGGCCGCGCAGGAAGCTGAAGTCGCCTCTGTGGGGCTTCATGGCCTCCAGGCAGGGCCCAAGCTCCATCGTGGCACCCTCGCCCTTGGCCCACCAGTGGGCGGGCTCCACACCGTTGGAGAAGAAGATGGTGGCCAGGCGTACGGGCGGCTTGGTGTTAACTGCACCGAGCAGCGGCATCGATTCCAGCCACGGGAGTGCCAGGGCTACGCCGGTGCCACGCAAGAAATGACGACGCGATTTTGAATGCTGGATCATAATCCACTCTCCTGTGTGCCGACTGGGGTTGCGCGGCGGTTGCGGAACTGTTTACTGGTCACAATCTGGGTGAGCAGTTGAGAAATGTTGCCATTGCTGCCGAGCTTTGTCATCTCGTCGATCAGAGGTTGATCCGAGACGATCATGGTTCGACCGAGTGCATAGCCGAGCAGCTTCTTTGAAAAGTTTTTCACGACGAGCGTCTCTTGTCCAGTGAGGTAGGCGGTGAGGCCTTCGACGCCTTTGAGTTCTTTGCCGGTGTGCGTGACGCTGTTCTGGTCGATGGGCTTGCCATCAGAGTAGGATTCGCGCAAGCGGCCTACGGCATCAAAGCGTTCGAGCGGAAAGCCCAGTGGGTCAATGCGGGAGTGGCAGCCGGCGCAGGTGGCGTTCCGCTGGTGCGAGGCGAGGCGTTCTTTGAGCGTCATGCCGCCGAAGTTCTTGTCGTCGGCCGGGATGGTGCCGGCGTTGGCGGGCGGGGGTGGCGTGGGGGTGCCGAGGATGCGCCGCAGTACCCAGTCGCCGCGCTTGACGGGGCTGGTGCGCAGCGGGGCGGAGGTCGCAGTGAGCACGGCACCGAGGCTCAGCATGCCGCCGCGTCCAAACTCATTGGCCCCTTCGACGCGCTCTGCTTCGCGTATCGCTGCGATTTCCTTTTTCACGCCATAGTGCTTGGCGAGGGTTTGATTGAGGAAGGTGTAGTTGGCCGAGAACATCTCGCGGATCGGGCGATCTTTACGCACGATGTGTTCAAAGAAAGAGACGGCTTCGTCATACATTGCCGACTTCACTTCGTCGGTGAACTCGGGGTAGCGGCTGGTATCGACACCTGCGTATTGGTCAAAGCGGTAGAAGCCGAGCCACTGGCCGAAGAACTCGGTAGCGAAGCGGCGGGCCTTGGGGTCGGCGATCATGCGGCGCACCTGGGCTTCCAGCTTGACGGGGCTCGAGAGTTCTCCCGCACGGGCCGCTCGCAGCAATTCTTCATCGGGCAGGGAAGACCACAGCAGATAGCTGAGGCGGCTGGCCAGCTCTGTTCCGCTGAGCGTGGTGGAGGTCTCCATGCGGTAGAGGAAGGCTGGAGAGACCAGCACCCGGGCCAGGGTGGTGCGGATGGCACCTTCGTGGTCGAGCTTCTGGACTTCACGGGCATTGACGTAGAAGCCGCGCAGGCGGTCTTTCTCGACCGGGCTGAGATCGCGTCGCCATGCCTTGGCCGCGAAGCGCAGAGTGTCTTCGATGTGGCGTGGTTGCGCGGTGAGCTTCGCCTTCTGCACGGCATCATATTCGGTGCGCATCGCCTTGACGTATTGGCGCGGCTCGGCGGGGATTGCCTCAATCTCGGCTGGGGTCAACTGGTCGATCCGCTTGGTGATATTCAGCTTGTACTTTTCGTTGACGAAGCGGAAGAAGGCTTCGTGGTAGCCGAAGCTGCCGAGCAGGTCGTTCCAGGCATGGTTCAGCTCGACGCGGCTTTTGTCGTCGAGGATCTTTTCGACGAGAAAGCGATCATCGCGATAGTACTTGACGTTGATGTGATAAGAGTCCCGCTCGGGCTGGTTATAGACGTTGTTGTAGGGAGCGGGAATGGGGTCTTTGTCGGCGGGCGTGGGTTCGCCGTGGCTGCTGGCGGGAAGTTTATCGTTGAAGGCCAGCACGTTGTTCTTCCAGGCGGCAAAGCCGGCACCCTTGGGTTGGCCGAGCAGGACCGACATGGGCACACCGCTGAAGGGCTGGTCACTGTTGGAAATCATGGCCCGCAACACGGCATCGCCATTGGGGGAAGGGCCGGCGAGCACGGAATCCACCGAGATGGCCACGCCCGTCATGCCCTCAGGCAGCAGGAATTCGAGAAAGGCGGTTTGCCCTTCCGTCAAAGCAAAGTCGAGAGGGTCGGTGCTGGTGCCGTCGGGCAACTGGCCGAAGTTCAGCTTGGAAGCTGTCTCCGGGGTGAGGGCGGTTCGCAGGGGCTGTGGCTTGCCAACGCCGCGCTTGGCATCCCGGTAGACTACCGTTGCGTTTTTCCAAATGACGAAAGGTTTGTCTTGTGCCGCGGGGTTCATGCTCTTGACGGAGAAGTAAACCCGTGGCGGGCCGCTCTTGGGCTCTCGCACCGGATAGCGGAAGCGGTTCTCGGTCTTGGCGCGTAGGGAATCTTCACTGAGGAAGAAGTTGCGCTCGTCGCCGGCACCACCTTCGGCCGGGGCACCAGCGCCGAAGAGGACGCGCGGCCAATCGACGATGTAAGCTTGTAATTCTTTTGCTGCCTTGGTGGCTCCCGCTTCGTCGCTGGGCATTTTCTTCCAGAGCGCGATCGCTCCGCTGGTGGGGTAAGTGGAAGTGGGTTCGTGGAAGACGTTCCAAAGGTGTTGGGCGAAGCGGGGGCTCACGCCGTCTTTGCGGGCGGCCGCCTCAAGAGTCAGTTTGCCTTTGCTTTGGGCTACGCGCCAGCAGGTCAGAATGGCTTTGCCGTAACGGTCGAGGCTGTAGGGCTTGCCTCCTTCCCCAGAGGCAGAGCGAAAGCCATTGGCATGGTAGATAGCCTGGATGCGGCTGATGGCAGAAAGCTCCAGGCCGCTCTTGCCGGGGTCGGCAAAGAACTGGAGTGGGCCAGAGCCGATGACGGCATGGGAGGCTACGCGCTTGGCGTTTTCGAGATAGCGCTCCAGGTTGGCATCCTGCATGAACTGGACATCACCGAAGTTGGTAAAGCCCTCACCGCCTACCGAGTCGCTGGCAGAGTCGCCACTGCTGCGGAAGTCGAGGCCGGTGAGGTCCTTGATGGTATAGCTGTATTCGCCGCTGGTGAGTCGACGTACGGTAACGCGTCCGGGGTCTCCGGCCGTTTTGAGGGCGGCCTGGCTGAGGTTAGTGCGAATCCACTGGATCGCTTGCTGTCGCTGCTCGTCGCTCGGTTGCGGCATCTTTGCAGGGGGCATCAGCTTTTGCTCGAGCGCGTCGGCCACTTTCTGCCAATGCTGAAAGTGCTCCGTCATGGAGGAAATTTGTTGGAAATTCAAACCCCCCATGGCAGCCTTGCCGTGGCATTGTGTGCAGTACTGTTCGATGACCGGGTGGGAGGCGGCAGCGGCCATTCCCAAGGGGAGCAGCAGCACAAGAAGTGGGAGCGTCATGGAGTCCTCACGTTGATTCTATTACTGTTTGGTTCGGCGCGATAGCCAAAGATTTGGTTACTTTCATGTTGTGGTTTGCCGCCAGGGCCACGACCCAAAAAATAAAGGCATACTCAAACCCGAAATGATCCGGAATCTGAGTATGCCGTCCAACCACGCCGGAGCCACCAGCGAGGAAATGGAACTTGAAAAGCCGCTTAGCGGCGTCTGCGATGACTGTAAATTGCCAAACCAAGCAAGGAAGTGCCAAGGGTCACATAGGTGGTGGGCTCAGGCACTGCGGTGTTGCCAGGGATGGTCGGGTCATCGCTGTATTTAAAGTTGAGAGCGGCCAGTAAAAAGCGGTCATTGATGTCCCCCAGCTTGCCACCGATCAAGAGTTCTGTGGACAGTGCAGAACCTTGATTCAGGGCGATAGTCAAGGGGTCTGGGGTGTTGCTGTTGTTGATGTGCCCGCCATAAACAAATCCTTCGTCAATAATGTCGTCTCCAGCTACTGCACTGGTGGAAGGTTTTCTACCACTCAGCGTAGGAGCGCTGCCGTTATTTCGGGTCCAAAAGCTGATATCGCGATCAAAACCGGAAGAATACACCGTGATTGAAGTGATATTGATCGCGGCGCTGAACTCTAGCAGGACATAATCGTCTTCAAAGAGATTGTCGATTATGGTGCCGATGCCGACGACGCACGGAACTTCTTCGTCATTGCAAACTCCGAGGCCGTTGGAGTAGCGGCCCAGGTTGGCTTGTTCCAGGGTGGTGTCGATGCCGTAGACGTTGCCGGTCTTGCCCCAGGCGGTTGCGGTGACCGTAAACGAGGGGGTAATCGGGGGAATGCCGAAGACTCGGGTGTTATTTGCGCCTCCAATGGTTTCACTATGTGAGGTGGGTGCTCCGAGACCATCGGGGTTAGAGGCGTTGCTGAAGAAATTGATCTGCGCGGCAAAAGAGGGTGCCAGTGTAAGAAAGCCTGCTGCGGCAATTTGTGCCAGTTTGCTTAAGTTCAAGTCGTATCCTTTCGGTTGAGGTAATTGCCTGTCTATTTAGTTTATGGGAACCGACCTGATAATCAACGGCGTTAATGGCAAATTGGTACTGGTATCGTTGATAAAAGTACTATTTTAAATGGTACTTTCGAGTTAATTAGAAACGAAAAAAAGCCCCTCTCCTGGTAGAGAGGGGCTTCAGGAGAAATCGAACTACTTGGCCGTCTTGCGGCGGTAGTAGCCCAGGGCGAGGAGAGCCGCGCCAAGGGTGGCATAGGTGGAGGGTTCCGGAACACCAGGGTCGTTGCCGGGCGTGGTCGGCGGGCTGTTGGTGAAGATTTCCAGACCGCGAATCTTGAAGTAATCGTCGCTCTGGCCAACTCTGGCCGAAAGAAGGAAAGTGTCTGAGAAGTTATTGGGGATATTGGCAGCGCGGTTGCCACCACCGATGCTGTCGAGATTTTGGTTCAGGCCCCATTGGGTCTGAAGCTGTGCAAGCGTCAGTCCCGCCAAGGTGACATTCGGACCTGCAATGTTGGTGAAGTTTCTTGCCCAAAAAGAAGCATCCGTATCACCGGTCGAACTCGTTGCAGAAAGGTAGACTGTATTGACATCTACTTGAACGGATGTACCGGCAGAGTTAGAGAACTGAAACAGTACGGCTTCCAAGGCTCCATTGTTGTCGACGCGGTGCTGAGGGTCAGATGTACAACTTGTTTCACTAGCACTACATACACCAAGTCCAGAACTGAATACATACAGCGGGGCTCGCTGCCAAATTCCTTGAGTGGGGTCGAGTGTCCAACCTGTTATTGTGACGATGACGCTTGAAACAGTAGTGGTGATTGTGTTGAGCGAAGTTGTATTGAGCACGTGAGTGCTGTTGAGCGTATTGCTTGTAAACCCAGAAACGGTCCCACCGCCATTGATCAAAGACGGGGAAAAATTGCTTGTTGATGCCGATATGGACGTTCCAGGGTTGGAGCTGGGGACACTTGCACCCAAACTAATCATAGCCGCCTGGGTTAAAGTTGGGGAAATCCCCAAGAGTGCGAAAAGTAGATATTTTGAAAAGCGCATTCGAATGTCAGATCCTCCTCCTGACTTCAAAAGCTTAACCCGATAAGTCATTGAAAACGATGTATTTAGGTCCTAGTTGGTGCTGTGTCTATTTCAGTTTCGTACCAGAGCTTTTGAAGCCGCAAAACTTCCAACGGTACTAGAACGAAGTTGAGAAGTTGCTTGGAATCAGGTGTTTGCGGTGCTGCCTGAATGGGCGTAGAATAGCCCCATGCGTCTCTCGACTCTTGTGCTGGTTATCAGCCTCAGCTTGCCTGCTGCCACCGTCGGCGTGGTGGACTTCCCGGTTACTGCCTCGAAGGCTGAAACCAAGACCTGCTTCAACCGCGCCGTTGCGATGCTCCATAACTTCTGGTTTGAAGAAGCACGCGAGACCTTTGAAAGCTGCGCTGCGAGCGAACCGGGATTCCAGATGGCCTGGTGGGGCGTGGCCATGACGCACAATCACTCGTTGTGGAATCGGGTCTGGCCGGAAGAAGCCCGCGCTGCTCTGGCCAAGATCACTGCCCCCACAAAACTCAGTCCTCGCGAGCAGGCCTATGTTGGTGCCATCAATCTACTCTTTGGCAAAGGGAGCAAGAAGGAGCGCGAACTGGCCTATGCCAAGGCCATGGGCGAGATCTACGCCATGTACCCGGACGACTTGGAGGCCGAGACCTTCTACGCTCTCTCCCTGATTGCCACCAACAAGCGGATGCGCGCCGGTGCGCTCGCCCTTGATGTGTACGGCAAGCAGCCCGAGCATCCCGGAGCTGCCCACTACATCATCCACGCTTTCGATGACCCGGAACATGCCATCCTGGCCCTGCCCGCCGCCAAACGCTACGCGCAGATTGCCCCTGAGGCGCACCACGCCCTCCACATGCCGTCGCACATCTTTCTGCAGTTGGGCATGTGGCCTGAGACCGTGCGCTCGAACGAGAAATCCTGGGCCGCCTCCGTCGCCTGGCAAACCCGCAAGAACCTGAGTCTCGGCCTGCGCGACTATCACAGCCAGTATTGGCTCGCCTACGGCTATCTGCAGCAGGGCAAAATAGCCGAGGCCTGGAAGGTCTGGGAGACCAAGAAGCAGGACATCCTCGACTCCAAAGGTGCCGGCGAGGTGTACCGCTACTGGTACGACCTGGGGGCACTCCTGGTGGTCCACACCAAGGATTGGAAGCGCGCCAGGGATGTGTTTGAAAATCCGATGGCCGCCCGTCGCGCTGCAGGCGAAGGGCACGCCCACACGCCCGAGGGTTCGGCCCGCGCCATCGAAGGCTTTGCCCGCGCCTTGGCGGCAGCCGAGCTCGGCGAAGATACCGCCCCCTGGCTTGACCTGATCGAACAGGGCCGCCTGACCGCAGTGCAGCGCAAGCAGGACGTCGCCGCTGCCCGCGCTGAAGCACAGCAATGGATGGTGAAGGCAGTCGTGGCCCGAAAGGCCGGCAAGCTGGAAGAAGCGATTTCGATGTTGGCCAAGGCATCTGTTCTTGAAGAGAAAGAAACCATGGTGAGTGGTCCACCCGACATCATCAAGCCCTCCCATGAATTGGCGGGAGAGATGCTGCTCGAAATGGGTAAGCCTGCGGAAGCCCGCGTGCAATTTGAGAAGGCACTGGAGCGTCAGCCCAAGCGCCGCTTGAGCCTCGAAGGGCTAGCGCGATGCGGGGTAAGCGTGGAAGGTCTCTGAGCCTTCGCTGGTGACCAGCAATACCTTGTAGGCGTCCTTGTAGGGGCCTTCCATCCCCGGCGAGCCCATGGGCATCCCCGGCACGGCCAGGCCAATGGCCTTGGGCTTCTCTTTGAGCAGCCGCTGAATGTCGGCTACCGGCACATGCCCTTCAATCGCATAGCCGTTGATCAGGCCCGTATGGCAGGATCCGTACTTTTCTTTGATACCCGCCTGTTGCCGGGCCTGTGCCGTGGAGGGAACTTCCTTGACGCTCACCTTGATGCCTGCCGCCCGCAAATGTTCTACCCATTTGGCGCAACACCCGCACGTCGGTGTTTTGTATACCGTCATCTGGAGTGGCGAGGGGGCTGCCGAGAGCAGGCTCAAGGACAGAAACGCAAGAGTGGCACGCATCATGCTTTCAGCATAGCGCCGCGCGGGTGAAACAAGAGCAGATCGAGGCTGAAGGTGATTGTTGTATCTGCGGCTGGTTCCGCTTGCAACGGGCGGTATACCGCGTGGCGAATGTCTTCGACCGCTGCTGCACGGAGTGCCATGCGGTGGGTAGCGCGACCGCTGTGGATCAAGCTGAATTGGGCCTGAAAGCTCTCGATGGTGCGCTCCACCCGGTCGCGTCCGGCCCCGCGCACTTCAATCAGGTCATCAGGTGCAGGAATGGCAATCAGCAAACGTCCCGTGGGTTGCAAGACGCGGTAGAACTCCTCGGGGTTCATCCGCGCCGTAATCGAGAGCACCAGTGAGAAGCTGTTGTCTTCATAGGGAAGCACGCGGTCGGCATTGGCCACCACCCACTCGCAATAGGGATAGCGCTTGGCAGCCGCGTCAATGGCGGGGATCGAAATGTCCACACCCTGCCCGGCAAATTTGTGGAGTGCGGCGAGTGTGCCCAGGTGGTAGCCGTCTCCACAACCCGCGTCCAGCACCACATCGCTTGCCGTGGGTGCCGCCAGCTTGCCGATCGCCTCATTGAGCGGTGCACTCACCCCGAGGTCGTGCAGCCGACGGCGGGCGGCTACCGCTTGCGGGGTATCTCCGGGTTGTTTGGAGCGACGGTCTTGTGGCTGCAGCAAATTCGCATAGCCACTACGGGCAATGTCGAAGCTGTGGCCGCGCGAACAAACCAGGCGACGGGGCTCGCGCACCAGACTTTGCTGGCAATCGCGAACAGGACAGAGAAGCATCGCTTTAGTGTAGTCTGGCGAAGCCCGGCTGACTTTTTATCATTTTCGTTAAAGAGGAAGAAAGCCAGGCCGATAAGCCGCCAAGCAGATAGGACTAGGTATCTGCCTTAGATCGTCACCACGGAGGATGGAGCAGCAGCACTATGCCTGTTGAAGCTGGAAACGAAGTCATCGATCGTTTGCGCCGTCAAACGAGTCATTGGCCGAAGAAGATCGAACAGAATCCATTGCATCGGGCCATTGTGGAGGGGAAAGGGACACCAGAAGGGTATCTTGACCTGCTACAGCGTATGTGGTCTTTTCAGCTCAGCTTCGAACTCCAGGTTGCAGAACGCAGGGAGTGGGACGGCTATGGCTTTGATTTCGACGAGCGTTCCAAGATCAGCCAGCTTGAGAAAGACTTGGCTTACCTGGGTGCTCCGGCAACGCGATCCTCGGTCCTCGATCTTCCCTTGGAGGGTGCCTCCTTCGGCTTCATTTGCGGCTATCTTTACGTCATTGAAAGTGCGACCTTGATTGGGCAGAATCAGTTCCGGATCTTAAGTCGCAAGTTGGGTATTGGTGTCTCGACGGGTGGGGCGTATCTGGCTTCTTATGGCGACCGTGCGACGCGGATGTGGCGGGCCTGTCAGGATCTGCTGGAGCGTGTGGGCTCCACCCGTCCTGGGTCTACGGCAGACATGATTGCTGGTGCGAATGATGCCTATATGCGTCTGGAAGCCTTACTAAAGGCCGACTAACCAAAGCCATACAATAGCGGCATGACTGCCGAAGACTTCCGTCGTCTTGCGTTAGCTCTACCAGGCGCCATTGAAGGCAGCCACATGGGCGCGGTGGACTTTCGCGTCAATGGCAAGATCTTCGCTACCCTCGCCTCTGTCAAAGACGGCTACGGCAACCTGATGCTCACCCCGGAGCAACAGGCTGAATTCATTGCCGATGCTCCAGAATTGTTTCTGCCAGTAAAAGGTGGTTGGGGCCGCATGGGCATCACACACATCCGGCTGGATGCCGCCAGCGAAGACCTGCTGCGTGGTGCGTTACAGACCGCCTGGGCGCTGAAATCGAAACCGAAAAATAAAGCTACGCCTCGTTCAACTCGAGGCAAATAAAGCTGCAGTCGTCCTGGCCCCGGTTGCCTTGCGCAAAATAGCCAAGCGTTTGCCAAAGATCTCGCTTGAGCTCAAACAGAGACACATTCTGATTCACCGCAAGTGCTGTCTCGAGCCGCGCCTCGTCAAAGAATTCTCCCTCGGGGTTAGTGCATTCCACAATGCCATCGGTGTACACGAAGAGCCGATTTCCGGGCTGAAGTTGGACCTCCTGCTGGTGATACTGCGCCGTGCGGACAATCCCTAAGGGAAGGTTGGCCGGGCCCGCAGTCTCAGGGATTGTGAGCCCTCGCCAACCCACACCCTCACCCCAACACAAAGGCGAGGGGTGTCCGGCACTGGCGTAATGCAAGCGGTTGTCCTGACGGTTATAAGTCAGCACGGTCGCCGTGGAGATTGCAGCATGGCCGCGATCCACCACCATCTGATTCAGTTCCGTCAAGATCCCCGCTCCGTCCAGTGAGTTCATGTACTGCAGCATCAATTCATAGAGCCAATCGCTGAGCGGCGCGGCTGCAGCACCATGGCCGCGCATGTCGGCCAGCACCACCCGCGTCAGAATGTCGTGCGAGCAAACACTGAAGTAATAGATGTCTCCGCCCTTGGCCGCATCAGCCGGGCAGGAAAGTAGAGTTGCCGTAATTCCGGTAGTGCAGACATCATCATCCGCGCTGCCGTTGCCTCCCCAAATCTCAGAACAGTAAATGCGGTGCACTGTTTAGTCAGTGCCTTCGACTTCAGAGTCTTCGGTAAACAACAGGTCTTGTTCGGCTCGCAGCCAATCGTCTTCGGCGTTCCCTTCGTCGCCTTGGCGATCCTTCCAATATTGATAAGCAAGAGCTGCAATCTCCTCATGGGTCGGGTGTTGCCTGGTCATAGGTTCTCCCTCCAATTCGCTGCTGCTGTTCAAAAAGTAACGGTCTTAGATAAGAAGAATTCTCCGTAACCAGATGCCTCTCTGCAGCGAATGGATAGCAGACCCTGAACGAGCATCGACCCTTGAATCCCCCTGAGAACGAATTGAAAGACTGTGAAGCGCAAACCCTGAAGGACTTGATGGTTCGCTATCAACTTGGTGAAGCCAGTGCTGCGGATGAACTGGTAGGAAGGCTCAATCGCACGCTCGGCCGCTATCTATATGCGACATCGCTTGGGGCCCCCAATCTCGATGATCTGCTGCAGGAGTGTTGGCTGCGAATTCACAAAGCCCGCTCCAGCTATCGGCCCGGTGAGCCCGTGATGCCGTGGGTGCTGGCCATTGCCCGACACACGCGGATCGATTCTTACCGAAGATGGAAGAGGACCAGCGCTCGCGAGATTGACATCGAGCCGCAGCTCGAAGAATTGGGCCGGAGCCCTCAGGGCTCTTGGGATCGTGCCATTGCGGCTGAGCGGTTGATCGCCGTCATGAAGATCCTGCCGGAAGCCCAAAGAGAAGTTGTGGTCATGCTCAAGCTCACCGGAATGAGCATTCAGGAAGTCGCCCTTGTCACCGGTTCTACTCCCGCAGCGGTAAAGCAGAAAGCCTACCGTGCTTACCAGTCGCTTCGAAAAGAATTAGGTCTGGACCGCAAGGAGGTCAACGATGAAGTGCTCTGATGTCGACCGCATGTTGAGCGAGGGCCTTACCGTAGAACAGGTCCAGTCCATAGCCGCCGACCACATCAACACTTGCGACCGGTGTACGCAGTTGCTCGATCTGATGGCTGCCCCGATCACAGCTCCTTACGATGAAGAGCAATCGCAAAACCGCATTCAGTCGAGCCTGCGAGCAAGCCTCCAGCCGTCACGCCCGCTTGGCAGTACACCCCGTATCGTGCTGGGTATTGTGGGTGTGACCTCGGGTAGCGTTTTGCTCTGGACCCTGCTGATGGGCATCCCTGGGTACAACCGTCTGGACCACATGAGAAGGCTGGCGCTGACGGTGTACTCCTTCGTGCTGCTCATCCTGCTCGGCGTCTCGCTGTCGCGTCTGATGCGTCCTGCCGCACCGCGACCGATTTCCCCAGCGATCCTCCTGGGCGGAGTCACGGTAGGGTATCCAGTGCTGGCCTCGCTGCTGTTTCCGACCAAGCCGATCGAAGAAGGCTTTGTCGCCGAAGGCCTGGTCTGCCTGCTTTTCGGCTTGATCACCTCAGTTGCTTCAGGCACCATGATTTGGACTCTGGCTCGGCGAGGCTATGTGCGCAATGGCCCTCTGGCGGGTGCCACGCTGGGGGCGATCAGTGGACTCACGGGCATCCTTGCCTTGCAGTGGGTCTGTCCCGATCATGAAGGGGCTCACATTGCGGTCTGGCATGGACTCACCGGAGTCTTGAGCATTGCAGCAGGTGCGCTAGTGGGATTCAAGCGCAGCCACTCGTCCTGAAACAGGCTCAATGATGGCTTTGCGTGCCACGACATCGGGCAAGGACGTCAAAAGAACAAAGCTTCGCTTCCGCTTCGGGTCGGCCCAGCAGAGTGTACCTGTGGAGCCGCCGTGTCCGAAGTAATGCTGCGCCATTCCAGCTCCGAGCCGCGAGCCAACAGCCCAACCGAGGCCATAGGGCCCCATCCCGCTCGGGTTCTGATTGACGATCATCTGGGCTGCAGTTGCTTCCCGCAAGACCTTCCCGCTGGGGTTGAGAAAATCCCAAAGGAACGTGGCAATGTCTGCGGCCGTGGCATGTACGCCGCCCCAGGGTGCCCCAAGTGCACGCCAGTATTGACTGTTCCAATCCCAGGTTTTGGCATCGGCGCTGCTGCCCAGGTCGGCAGGGGCATACTCGGTCTGGCTGCGCACCACATCTTTCAGCGACAACGAACCAAGGCCCAGTGTGCTCGATCTCATGCCGAGGGGTGCGAAGACCAGCTGCTCCATCGTTTTGCCACTCAGCATTTGGGTGATCTCATAGGCCAGCAGAATCCCCGTACTCGAATAACTCATCTTCTGGCCGGGCTCAAACAGCATGGGCGTGGTTTGAGCGATGCGAACGTATTCAGACAGTGGGGCATTTTGAATCCGCAAGGCAGTGTTCTCCGGTAGCATGTCCGGCAGGCCACAGCTATGTGTGAGCAGGTGACGAATTTGCATTGCCGGATGCAGCTTCGGATAAAACCTTGAGACCTTGTCATCCAGTCGAAGCTTGCCCTGATCCACCAGCGTCATCAATGCGGTGGCTGTCATCGGTTTGGTGATGGAGGCGATGAGGAAGCGCGAGTCAATTTTCGCTTCGCCGAAGGCCTGCAAGTATTGAGACGAGCCTTCCCGTACATGCAGGACGGCCGCCCGTGGTTTTGCTTGTGCTGCGGCCTGCCGCAACAGATCTTCCACAGGCTGTAGCTGATCTTTCTTGAAGGCGGCCAGCAGGGCGATCAGCGACCGGCGGGTCATGCCAGTGTGCCCCTTGCTGTGCGCGCCGTGCGCAGAATGGCGGGGGTGCCAGGTCGCATCACTTCATACCAAAGGGTCAACAAGTCGCCATGACTCAATTCCACACTGGACGGATACCCAAGGTCGCCGCTGCCATCTTCGCTCAGCAGGATGGGCTGCGACCAGCTCTGGCCATGGTCCTTACTGGTGCGAAGCTGATTCCCCCGCGGCGCACGCCGATGGCTATAGCTCATCACCAGGGTCCCGTTGTTCAGTCGCAATAGATGACTCGGATAGCCCCAGACTCCAATGGAAGCTGGCACCGTCCAGGATTTGCCCCCATCTTTGGAAACCGTCTGCAGGGTCTCATAGTGGTGTGTCGGGTTGTGGTTTCTGATTTGGACAATGATGTCGCCGTTGGCTGCTTCCACCCCGTGCAGTTCGTGATACTCGCTGACAGAGTCGCCGGGTCGAGTGGGGATCGCGGCCAGCCAGTTCCAGGTCTTGCCATCGTCCTTGGATTCGGCACAGCCAATCGCTTCGTCTTTGGCGTAGAGCTTCTTGCCGGGATAGAGAATCCGACCATCCCGCAGTTGGATCGGTCCGTGCGGGCTATTCACGGGCACTGGATAAGGTTCGCTCCAGGTGAGGCCACCGTTGGTCGAGCGCAGCATCCAGCATCCCAGCAGCGACTCCCGCTGTTGTTGTGTCATCGCCTTCTCTGCTGCTTGCCAGCGCGCTGAGCTATAGAGCTTCTGCTTCTGGTAGACAAGCGAGGTGAAGGTAGTTGCCAGCAGTGTGCCTTTGGCCGTCTCGAGGATGCCGGCATCGCGATCATCAATCGGTGTATCGACGATGACTTGCGGGGAGGACCAGCTTTCGCCTTCGTCGCTCGAGCGGATCATTTCTACGCGGCCAAACGGGCAGATGTGTCCGTCCCTCGATCCGGAGTAGACCACCAGCAACTCCCCGTTCTTGCGTCGGGCCAGCGTAGGCCAACCGGCAAAGCTCGTAGTTCCGTTTTCAACAGGTTTGAGGACAGAGCCTGCCATCGCCAAAAAGTGGCGTCGATTCCAGGACGAATGCATACGCTCTTGATGATATGCCCTAATGAGAAGGTGAATGCCCTTCGCCTTGTCTCTCTCTCTCTCTCGCAGCCATTCTGATCCATTGGACTGTAGGACTTTCACCGCAGCCGTGGGCACTTTGGTTGATCCCGGTAGCTCTCATTCTGGCCACGCGTGGCACCAGCAAGAGAACTGGAGCAGGCCTCTGCTGGCTGGCCGCTCTGGCAGGACTGAGTGGGACTGTCTCTTACTACTGGAAGGTAACCGGCCCACTGGCCACGATCATTTTGGTGCTGTTGCAGGCGGCCGCGTGGGGCTTCTATGCCAATAGTGCAAGACTCCTCATGGAGACTCAACGCTCCTGGTGGGTGGTGTGGCGCCTGCCACTCTCGATGGCAATGGTCGATGGTTTGATGGCAAGGTTTTCCCCACATGGGGCATGTGGAAGCCTGGCTACTTCACAAATAGACTTCCCCCTCGTGCTTCAGGTTGCATCGCTGGTGGGTAGCCCCGGGCCCATCTTTTTAGCGGGACTGTTTGCTTCTGTGGTTTCTCTGGCCTGGCTGCGCAGATTGGACGTGGAGAAGCCAGTGCTTACTTACGGCTTGCCGGTAGCTGTGTTGTTAGCCGCAAGTTTCTTTGGTGCCTATCGCCTGTCCGCCCCCAAGCCGATCGATAACCTCACTGTCGGGTTGGTTGCTGTCGACGAAATGTCTGGCGCCTGGAAAGCATATGAAGAACGGACCCGGGAACTGTCTGCCCAGGGCGCGGAACTGATTGTCTGGGCAGAGAAGATTGAAAAGCTGGATAGAACTGCAGCTCAGAATCGTTTGCAATCCCTGCAAGTGCTCGCAGAAGAACTCAAGGTCCCCATTGTGGTTGGGGTGCAGCAGGAAGCGAGTAATGTTGCCTGGATCATAAACGCATCAGGAGCACTACTGGGCTCCTACCAAAAACAACAATTGGTGCCCTACCTGGAATCGGATCTACAAGCTGGGTCCAAAGATTTCCAGTTTCCATTGGGCAATCACAAGATCGGTGTTGTGATCTGCAGAGACTTGTTCTTTCCCAGTCTTGCTCGTCGCTATGGGCAGCTAGGTGTTCAGGTGGTAGTGAGCCCTGCCTGGGATTTCTACCATGATGCCAAGGTCTCTTCTGCGGTAGCTGCGATTCGAGGCGTGGAGAGTGGTTTTGCGGTAGTCCGAACGGCGCGCGAGGGGCTACTTTCCGTGACGGACCACTTGGGCCGCGTTGTGGCGCAAACGAGAAGTAGCGAGGCAAACGGCGTTGGCCTCTTGGCCAGACTCCCGATCAAAACAGAAGCTCCCACTGTCTTTGCCCGCTGGGGAGACTGGTTCAGTTGGCTCTGCCTGACTTTATTTTTCCTGCTTCGGACAAGGGCTCAAAAGCCCTAGCCTAACTGGTGCGCGGGCGATATCCCGGACGTGCCCGGACTCGAAGTTTCTTCGAAGCATCCGACTTGATCTCTACCGCGATCTTGCGGAAGCCTTCATTCGGATTCGTTTGCGGATAGTAGGTGATCGTATAGCTGTTGCCGAGATCTTCGCGGATCGATTCGAATGCTTCTACCTGCTTCTGCCAGGTCTTGGCGAAGTAGGCTTTGCCACCGGTGCGGCCGGCGAGACGTCGGAAGACTCCTGAAGAAATCGGATCCTTGTTTACTTCTGCCGTCGAGATGACGTAGATCGGGATGCCTTCATCTTCTGCCACCGAGCGCACATCATCCGGGGCCACCATCGACCCGTTGTCCGGGCCATTGGAGAACACGATCACCACTTTGCGGCCAGGCACCTTGGCGGCATCGCGCAGGGTGAGTAGCAGTCCGTTATAAAGAGCCGAGTCATCTCCTGCCACGGCCTTACGAAGGCCGGCGATCGCAAAGTTGCGATCCCGCGTCAGGTCAGCGGCACGCGTCAGGTTTCTGGAGAAGGTGTACACCGCCACAGAGTCGGCCTTGTCCAGGCCGCGCACAAAGTCTGCAATGGCATCGGAGGCATAGACAAAGCTGCGGTACATGTAATTGGAGGTATCAAAGAGTACGAACACATTGGTGCCCACAAAGGCATCGGAGGGGCCCTTGAGATCCGTATCTTTGGATGTATTGTCAGAGATAGAAAGTGGCTTGGTCGATCCATCATCCATGATCTGAATGGGCGGCCGGTTGCCCTCGGCGAAGGTGGCCATCTTTTGCACGATACCGTCTTCCAGTACCCGGAAGTCAGTATGTTTGAGGCCGTTGACATACTTACCCTTGGAGTCTGTAACCGTGAAGCTGAGGACGACCATGTCGACCTTCACTTTGAAGATGGCATCCTGCGCGTACAGCGTGACGCCGACTACAGCGGCTGCCGTCAGGACGAGTGCGATGAACTTACGCATGGGTAATTAGAAGCTCCCTTGCTGGGTCTGTTTGGTTGATTGTCGCATTTCCTGCCCTACCAGGCGCAAGCTGCGCAGCAGTGCCGGCCAATCCTCAAGGTGTGTGGCGAAGATTTTCTCTACCGCCAGTTTGGTCCACTGAGGAATTTGCAGATTCAATTCCGAAGGCTTCATGCCGAGCTCATCAGCAAGTGAAGCAAAGTAGATGTTGGATGATTCCCAGCTCTCGGCCAGAATGCGGCTCGAGTAGCCCATGAGCGTGGGGAAGGTTCGCAGGCTTAGCAGTTGTGGCTGGTAAGAATTTGCGAGCGTCGGTTTCGGCGTACCAAAGGCTTGCGAAATGGCTGCCGTTGTCAGTTCTTCTGGACGAGCCTGTTTGAGGCGTGCGATCTCCGCGACAAAGGGGGAGGACGGGTCGGCACCATTGGTAGCGATCAGGTAGGTTGCTGCGTTGAATGCTTCCGATGGGGTGACCAGGTCGAGTGCATCGGCAACATTGCCCAGCTCAAGCAGTGCGTTCACAGCTTCAGACCGGGCTGGCGGTGCAAACCGCATGAGAGCCGCAATAAAGCGCGAGCGAAGCTGGCTGTCCACCGCAGACTGGGCCATCAATGACTCTCCAGCACGATAGTGCAGGCTGGCAAAGTGCAATTGTGCCGGGGTGACGCACCAGTAGCGCGGCACCTTGGCCGAGACGATCATCTGTGGAACCAGATCGCCCCAGATCAGTGCCTGCTCCCGGGTCGGGATCAGAAAGTTCTGCTCTGCTTCTGCCAGCGCATAGGGCAGGCTCACCAGCGAACCAACCAGGCGCCCACCGGCGCTCGAAGGCCAGCCCGTTCCAAAAACTTCCGTCGTCCGCCATGTCTGATTACTGCCCTGTACTCCAAGAAAATCATGGCTGCGAACGAAGTGCGGATTGGTAAACAAGACCTGCGCACCAGGAGGTGCATAGTGGATGTAAGCCAGGCCGACCAGCGTGTCGCGGAGAAAGCTCGTCAACTGTCCGCGCGCTTCTTTCAGCTTGATCGGGTCTGTGCCAGCTTTGTCGAGAATCGCCCGGAAGTTCGTCTTGCGTTCGTTCTCAATGTGTTTGTCGACCCAGTAGCCGAAGGCCATGGCGTTGCGTTCGGCCCCGGAGAGCGAACTGCGCGGTGGCTGCTGATCCGTGATTCGCGAGCTCAGGCGATTGACCAGCGCCACGTTCGTTTTGCCGCCGTTGGACGGTGCTTCCAGGTTCTCATCAATGTCGAAGATCACCTTGAGCGAAACCAGTCTCTGTGCATCAAAGACCTTTTGCATTTCAGCAATCAACACACGGTGTGTGTCTTCATCTGTGGGCCGCGAAGCCCCGGCGAGCAAACCCAGCATGGCGGCCTGGGGGTCGGCCTTGACATCCACGCCTGCCGATTGCAGCAGGTGCTTCACGCTGTTCTTGGCCGCATCAAACAGGTCACGCGAATTCTTTGACGCCGGTATTTGCGTCAGAATCGGCTCCAGTGCTGCATCGACCGGTACCGTCAACAAGTGGTTTCGGTTCAAGACTTGCGCCAGACCGATCAAGGCCTGGAAGCTTCCAACGGCATCCGCTCTTTGTTGGATGTCGCCGATACCGTTCAGGGCGGTTGCTGCCGTCAGATATTGAACGATCGACTTTTCACTTAACTGCGGCATCTCCGAGAAGATCGTGTACTGCGCACCAAGTAGCTTCCAATCCTTCACCAGTCGCTCGGCGGTGGCGACGCTCAGGGCTTCTTTGCGGTCGCGATTGACATCGCTCAGGCTCAGGAAGATCTTGAGCGGTTCATTGTCGACCGCCTTGCGGGAGAGCGCAAAGAGGGCTTCCAGCAGATCATCGGGGTCCTTCCAGCCTTGGGCCGACTTCGTCAGCTTACCGTCGTACTTGCCGTGGGGGTGGTTGATGAAAAGGTTTTTCCAGGTTTCGACGGTGCCAGGAATATGAGGCTTGCCATTGGCTTCCATCCGCAAACGGGAGGTCAGCAACATCAGATCGGTGGAGGCTCTGAAGACAGGTCGGGCCGGGCCAGGGGATGTGACCTTGCCGCGCAGGGCAAGGTAGAAGCGGCGCAGTCGATTGGGCTCACTCAGGTAGTCCAGGGTCGGCCCTGAGATGCGCGAGAGTGCCTCAAAGTAAGCCGCAAACCAGCCATCGTCTTTCGAAATCAATCTTTCGAGGAAGGCCGGGCCATTGTCAGGGTTGACGCCGATCATGTCATTCCAGACAGCGGCCGAGCGCGGGTCGCCTGGCACCGTTACCTTGCCATTGCGGATCTGCAGCATGCCACCAAAGAAATCGAGTACGTGCGAGAAAGCCCTCAGGCGCTGCACCGGCATGGCCTTCTTTAAGTCTTCAGCCGTCGAAGGGTCCAGCTTGGAGAGGCCCAAATAGAGTCGGCACAGTTGCGGGTCCGACATAAAGGCTTCAATGAAGAGCTGTTCGGGTTTATCTTTCTCTTTGATCTCCGACCAATAAGTCGGGCCATAGAGCACTTGCACTGGAGTTGGCGAGTAATCGTAGCTGAACGGACGGCCCGTCTTGAGGGCGACTTCAAGGTCGGAAAGCGGAAAGCCAGAGTCGATCGTCAGGAAGGCCCGTGAGGCGTTTACCGTTTCGAGCACCAGGTCTCCGCCGCACGCGCCACGCATGCGATAGCCGAGAACCTTGAGCAGTTCTCCCGTTTGGGCAGAATCACACTGCTCAATCACAATTTTTTTATCTTTGACCGCAAGCTTCTCGAGTTCTTTCGCCTGCGACAAATAGCGGTAAACCAGCTTCAGGTATTCCGTCTGATCAAGGCCTTCGTTATTGCCCGCAGCCTGATACCCGTTGGTCACAATGTTGCGCGCCAGGGCTCCCAGCAGTTCTTCTGAGGTGAGGTCGGGTGAGAGGGCAGCCATGCGGGAAAAGCTGCGAATGGGCCCGGGAATTTCCGTCATCCCCGTACTCACTGGGGGTCTGGTGGCAGTGTTAAAGCTGAGGCTCGTGCCACCTGCTGCAGTGTAAGCACTGAGATAGTTCTCTGCAGCCTTCTTCTTGCCGTCCATCAAAGAAAGCACGACAAGACGCTTCAACGCCTGCTGCTTCAATTTGGCATCAGAGGTGGTCGTAAGTTTTTCGTAGGCAGCAATTGCCCCAGGGTGATGGCGGCGCTCCAGAAACTCGGCATAGGCGATCCCGCCATCTGCTTTGTATTCCTGCTCGGCGGCTTTGATAGAGCCGGCGAGCTCAAGATCTCGAGCCTTGCGAAGGTCCGCAGAGAGTGCGGACACCGACAAGACCAACAGGAATAACGTGCGACTACGATGCACTTCAGACCTCCTTGCTATGAGTGATGTAAATGTATCACTGTTTCAACGATAAATTTTACCCTCGGGTCTTGGCGATGGCCTCGCTCAAGGCTGCCTTATATACAGCAGAGTCTGCGCCATAAGAAAGGATGTCAAATCTCTTCTTTCCCCAGGCTTCCAGTTGCTGCGGCGATCCGGGCTGAATGGCGGCGTATTTGCCGTGCTTGTGAGCTGCGGCAATCACCGTCTCAAGCGCCTGGTCAAAGTCAGGATGATCAAACTGGGCCACGATGCCCATGTTGGCTGACAGGTCGAAATGACCGATCCACAGCACGTCTACGCCCGGTGTGGCCGCAATGGCTTCTGCATTCGCCAGGCCTTCGGGCGACTCAATCTGGCAAATCACCGTCGTGTTGCGGTTGGCGTACTCCAGGTACTCCAGCGAATTCGGCGCAATGTAATTGTTGTGGGCATGGCTGAGGCCCAGGCCACGATGCCCCACTGGAGGATACTTGGCCGAGTCCACAATATAGGCAGCCTGCTCTGGTGTTTTGACATTGCCCACCATCACGCCAAGGGCCCCCGCATCCAGCACTCGGGCCAGAAAGTGATAGCGCCCTTCCGGTACACGGACGAAAGGCGCAAATGTGGTTCCGTGCGTATACGCCAACAGGTCTGAGATCGTTGAAATGTCATAGCCGGAATGCTCCATGTCATATACGGCAAAATCCACTCCAGCGGATTCAAGAATTCTTGCCATCCCGCGCGAAGCAAACTCCCAGACCATATGCCCTACTGGGCGACGGCCTTCGGCCAACACTTGTTGAAGACGATTCGGCTTCATGATTTCGGGGTCCACCTTCCAAGTTTCTGTTTAAAGCTCAAATGATCGAGCACATGCTTGTTCACAATACCGCCAGGTAAGTCGCCGCGCGAGAAGGCGAGTAGATTGCCACAAGCTTCGAGCGAATTATCCCGCGCCAATTCTTCCGTCCAAGCCAGTCCATGCGGAGCAAAAATAACGTTCGGGCATTCGCGAATAGCGGCATTCATCGGCAGGGGCTCGGCTTCAAACACATCCAGTCCCGCTCCAGCGATCCACCCTTCTGCCAGTGCCTCCACCAGGTCCGCCTCGCGCACAATCGGGCCGCGGGCGGTATTGATCAAAAACGCCGTAGGTTTCATCAGGCGCAACAGATCGCGGTTCACAATGCCGCGCGTCGATTCACTCAGTGAGCAGTGCACGCACAAGAAGTCTGACTGCCGCGCCAACTCCTCCATCGAGACCAGTTCGACATTGAGTTTCTCGGCATGTTCGGCTGAGGCATAGGGGTCATGGGCGATGAGCTTGCCAAATCCAAGCGAAGCAGCCATGCGAAACATCTCCGATGCGATGTTGCCGAGTCCAATCGAGCCCAAAGTCCGGCCCAATACATTCCTTCCCAATCCCGGCAGCGCTTCCCGCCAGCGCCCGTCTACAACGATCTTGTGTTGTCGTACCAGGTTCAAGGAAGTGGCAAACACCAAACCGATAGCCGCCTCCGCCACCGGTCGTCTCACAGCATCCGGCGTAATGGCCAGGACGACACCATTCTCAGAAAGCAGCTTTGTGTCGATCCGGTCATATCCGACGCCCCAGCGGGCAACGATGCCCAGCCGCTTCAGGCCCTTGAGGTTCCCCGCATCCAGGCGTGTGGCCAAAGCCAGGATCCCATCGTATTGATCCAACTGCTCCATGCTCGGACGGTCATCCTCGCACGGCGGCATCAGTTCGGTTTCAATGTGGGCTTGCGAGCCCAGAACCTGCTGGAGCTGAGCTTCATACTTGCCTTTGGCATCAATCGAAAAGTCATGTGATATTCCAACGCGGAACAATGAGGTGACAGGCATGTGTGGACATTTGAACATATCGAAGCCCTCCAGCCATGGCAAGTACATCGGCGAACAAAATCCAATAGAATCGGGATCATGCGATTTGGATTACTGGCGCTGGCGACGGCATTGCTAGCGCAAGACCCTGCAGAGCACTTCGAGATGAAGGTGCGCCCTGTGCTGGCAAAAAACTGTTACGGCTGCCATACGCAATCGGCCATGGGTGGCCTGCGTATCGATTCGCGCGAAGCTCTCCTGCAGGGAGGCAAGAGCGGTGCGGCGGTTGTTGTGGGCCAGCCAGAGTCGAGTCTCCTCGTTAAAGTTATTGACCATTCGCATGACCGCTTGAAGATGCCACCCTCCGGCAAGATGAGTGAGGCGGACATTGCCTTAATTTCCAAATGGGTCAAAGACGGTCTCGTCTATCCCGCCCGCGCCACCAAATCGACTCCAGACACCGAAATCTCACCCGAACAGCGCTCCTTCTGGAGCTTTCAACCGATACGCAAATCGACGCCCCCTTCGGTCAAAAACGAGAAATGGGTGCGCAATGGGATCGATCGATTCGTCTTGGCCCGTCTCGAAAAAGATGGCCTTCAATTGGCACGGTCCGCCGACCGCAGAACCCTGCTCCGCCGGGCCACTTACGATCTCACCGGTCTGCCTCCCACTCCCGAGCAAACCAAAGCCTTCGAACTCGACCGCTCTCCCAACGCCTGGGAAAAAGTGGTGGACCAACTCCTCGCCTCTCCCCATTACGGAGAACGTTGGGGCCGCTACTGGCTCGATGTCGCCCGTTATGCCGACGACAAATTGAACTCGACCCAGGACGAACCCTACCCCAATTCCTTCCGCTACCGCAATTGGGTGATTGATGCCTTCAATCAGGACATGTCCTACAAAACCTTCGTGAAAGCGCAGATCGCCGGAGATCTGATGGGCGGCAAAGAGTATGCCGCCGGCACAGGGTTCTTTGCGCTCAGCCCGGAGATGCAGGACGAACGTGTGGACGCGCTCACCAGAGGCTTTCTCGGGCTCACGGTCGCCTGTGCCCAATGCCACGATCACAAGTTCGATCCGATTCCGACCAAAGACTTTTATTCCTTACAAGGCATCCTGAATTCTTCAGAGCTCCATGAAACGCCACTGGCTGACGACAAAATTGTCCAAGCCTGGAAGGCGCAAAAGAAGGATCTCGAAATCGTCGAGAAGCGCATCAAAGACTTTTACGACAATCAGTCGCGCATCCTCGGTGAAGTGCTCGCCTCCCAAACTGCTGCCTATCTGATGGCAGGGCAGGGCATTGGCGATGCCTCCCAACTGGATACGGAAACCGTGGCCCGCTGGAAAAAATACGTCGCAAGTGAGCGTCTCTACCATCCCTTTCTGAATCAGTTCCGTCTGTTGCTGAAGGCCAAGGCTCCCCAGGAGGAACTCTGGGCTGAGGCCAGAAAATTCGAAACCCTTCTGCTGGCGATCCACGAAGAGAAAAAACTCGTCGACGAAAAAAACAAAGTCCTGCTCGGTGTCGATCCCACGCGCAACGACTTATCGCAAACGCAACTCGAGGCGATGGACCGTGACCGCACGGTCCTCTGGCGCGACATGTTTGAGCGATCCATCACCGATGCGGGTGGTGCTTTTAATTACGGCAGTGGCGTCATGTACTACGGCAAAGGCACCATTGAGCGCTTCTTGAGTGGCCACTGGAAAACCTACCTCGCCCAACAGAAAGAGCTGGAAGCCGCCACGCGCAAGGCCCTCCCCGAACAGTATCCTTTCTTGCAAACCATCTCCGACAAAGCCAAGCCCGCTGACATGAAGGTCTACGTCCGCGGGGATCGCAATAACCAGGGCGAACTCGCCCCCCGAAGATTTCTTGCCATCCTCAGTGGCAAAGACCGCCCGCTCTTCCATCAGGGCAGCGGCCGCCTGCAACTGGCAGAAGCCATTGCCGACGACAACAATCCCCTCACGGCTCGCGTCATCGTCAACCGTGTCTGGCAGCAACACTTTGGCCGCGGTATCGTCAACACCCCAAGTAACTTTGGCCAACTGGGGGAGAAGCCTTCCCATCCAGAGCTGCTCGATCATCTCGCCTCTGAATTCATCGCGAGTGGTTGGAGCCTCAAAAAACTGCACAAGCAAATTCTGCTCAGTGCCACCTACCAGCTCAGCGCCGAAACTGTCGAAGCCAACCTCAACAAAGATCCCGACAACCATCTGTTCTGGCGCGCCAATCGTCGCCGCGTGGATGCCGAGACTCTCCGCGACTCGATGCTCTTTGCTGCGGGTGAGCTCGACCTCAGCTCTGCCCAAAAGGCGCTGAAGCTCGATGACGACAACAACAAAAAACGTACGGTCTACGGTTTCATCAGTCGCCGAAAAGTAGATGGCACCCTCGCTCTATTTGACTTCCCCAATCCGCAGGCAACCAGCGAAGCCCGCATGTCCACTCTGGTGCCGCCGCAGCGTCTCTTCCTGATGAACAGTCCTTTTGTCGAGCAACGAGCTAGTGCACTGGCAAAGCGGCTTTCTGGAACCAAGGAAGAGAAGGTAAAGCAGGCCTACCGCATCCTCTACAGCCGCGAGCCCGATGCCACTGAACTCAAGCTGGGCACCGACTACCTCGCAGATGCCGACCTCGTACAGTACGCCCGCGTCTTGCTGGGCTCGAATGAATTTCTGTTTGTGAATTGAAAGAGAGTAGCTATGGAACGTCGTGATTTTCTGAAATCGGTAGGCGCGGGCTTCGGCATGTATGGCCTGGCCGGCGTCCTTGAGGCAGCCAACCCCATGGCCGTGAAGGCACCGCATTTTCCTGCGAAGGCCAAGCGCATCATCTATCTCTTTCTCAACGGCGGCCCCTCGCAGGTAGACACCTTTGACCCCAAGCCAATGCTGGCTAAGTACCACGGCAAGCCCATGCCCGCAGGCAACTTGAAAACCGAACGCAAGACGGGCAATCTCATGCGTAGCCCCTTCGAGTTTCGCCGTTGCGGCAAGAGCGGCATTGAAGTCAGCGAGATCTTCCCCAAGCTCGGCAATGTCATTGATGAGTTCTGCGTCATTCGCTCGATGTATACCGATCGCCCCAATCATGAGCCCTCTTTGCTCATGCTCAACAGTGGCGATAAGCTCCCGGGTCGCCCCAGTATGGGCTCCTGGCTCACCTACGGCTTGGGCAGCGAGAATCAAAACCTACCCGGCTACGTTGTGCTCTGTCCCGGCTTGCCCGTGCTAGGCCATCAAAACTGGGCTGCCAATTTTCTGCCCGCCGTCTATCAGGGCACCTATGTCCCGCTCGGCGAAAAAGATTCAAAGAAGCTGATCTCTCACATCCGCAACTCTTCGCTCACTCCAGAAAAGCAGCGGCGAGAACTCGACCTGCTGGAGAAGCTCAACCAGCACCACATGGCAAAGCAAGGCGCTGACCCCCAACTGGAAGCCACCATCCAGTCCGCCGAAATTGCCTTTCGTATGCAAGCCGAAGCTCCTGACGCCTTCGACATCACCAAAGAGAGCGAAGCCGTCCGTGCCCGTTACGGCGAGAGCGATTTTGCCCGAGGCTGCCTCATTGCTCGTCGGTTGATCGAGCGCGGCGTCCGCATGGTGCAGGTCTATCACGGCAACTTCCAACCCTGGGACAATCACGATGACATCGAGATCCATCGCCCGCTCGCCGAGCAAAGCGACGGCGCCATCGCCGCCCTGATCCAGGACCTCAGAGCCAGCGGTCTACTCGACGAAACCATCGTTCTAGTGGGTGGGGAATTCGGTCGCACACCCGCCGTCGAAGTGGGCGGTCTGGTGAAGGTACAAAATGGCCGCGATCACAATAACCACGGCTTCAGCTACCTGGTGGCCGGAGGTGGTTTCCGCGGCGGCACAGTGTACGGGGCAACCGACGAGTTCGGCTTCGCTGCCGTCGAGAACAAAGTCCACATCCATGATCTGCATGCCACCGTTCTCAACCAGATGGGCCTCGATCACACCAGGCTCACCTACCGTCACAGCGGTCGCGACTATCGTTTAACCGATGTCGCAGGCAATGTCGTCAAACAGCTCGTCAGCTAGTCTCTGCCTCGTTGTTGCCAGTGAGTCTCCGCCACGCTGCCATCGGCTCCGACGGTAAGAGTCACCACCAGCAAACCCCCACCCTTGGGAATGTTCGGCAGGTTCAGAGATTTCCAGATGTAGAGATGTCGGCCACTGGTCCCCTCGACAATTTCAGTCGGTGGCCCCAATAATTTTTCTGCATCCCAGGCCGACTTTCCCGGAAGCTGATTCAGTTGTTCGCCCATCGCAATCGCCCGCCGCTGATTGCGCCAGTTGAGAAGCATCTCCTGTGCAATCGAGTAGCAGCACAGCAGAGTCACAGAGAGCACCAAGAGTATGACTTCCCAAAGCATGTTCGTATATGAAAAGATAATCTCCAATTCCATTATGCGGTACTTTATTTTCACGATCCTCCTGGCTTGCCCGGCCCTGGTATCGGCGCAAGCCACCTTTTCCGGACAGTTCGAGAAATCCGTCATGCTGCAGGCTGGCCAGGTGATTGAGGTCTCCGCCGGCCTCCCGCAAGTTTCAAAGCTACCTCCCAACGCTCGCATTGCCGTCGACTTTGCCGGGATGCGCAAGATCGTTCACGCCCTCGACCCCGACTTCTTCTTCTACTACCGCGCCCCCAAAGCAGGCAGCTTCAAACTCACCGCCACCGCAATCGAAACGGAAGAAGCCCTCTTCAACCAACCCCGTTGGCGCGAAATTGGCAGCGTCGCTCTTCTCAAGCCCTACCCGAAATCTACCCCCTGGCCCAAGGGCCTCAGCGTCCCCTGGCGCGCCGAACTCAAACCCGTCGCACTCGGCACCTCCACTCGCGGCATGACGCTTGACATCGAGCCCAACAACTCCATCGCCGAAGCTCAGACCATCATCCTGCGCGAAGGCAATCAGCACATCGTGGGCTCCTCGGATGACATTGAATACTTCGACAATGGCGAAGTCACCAAAGGCAAAGGGGACGACTACTTCCGCCTCGAATTCAAGGGCTCCAAACCACAACTCTTCACCGCCAGCCTGATGCTGCCCGACCCCTACGTCGTCGCCCGCCTCCGCGTCTTCACAGCCGACGGCAAAGAGTACAAAGAGGGTCAAAACGCCAACGAGCGCGTCCACCAACAACTGGAAGAACACCGCACCGCCCTCACCCGCCGCTTCGTGCCCGGCGGCGTTTACTACCTCGCCGTCGAATCCAATTCTCCCGGCTACGAAGTAGAAATGCGTGTCCTCGATCTGGCACCGTATACCGATCCGCGACAGGCCGTAAAGCAGGCCATGTATGACCACATGACCCAAGTTCACGCCTGGCTGCTCAATCGTCCGCGCGGTGCCTCCGTCGACCGCCGCATCCGCGACACCGGCTCTCTGCTCGGCACCATCTGCATGAGTTGCCACACTCAGTCGAGCGTATGGGGCCCCGCCATGCCGATCCTCAATGGCTACCCGCTCGAAACCACCCACAACTTCCGCCAACTCGTGAACTTGATGTACGAGTGTCTGCGGCCCACCAACACGCTCGTTGAGGCCGCCAACAACACCAGCCTCTCGCCGCTCGATCTCGGCGACGGCCCGGCTGGCACTCGCGCCGCTGGCTTCAACGTTGTCATGGCCGAAATGCTGACTGCTCCCAAGCGCCTGCATTCTGCGCAACAGGTGCGCACCGCCAACTTCATGCTCCAGTCGGCCGACCCCAGCGGCATCAATGCCGCCGGTCCCGGCTCCAATTACGGTCAGGCCGTGGTCTACCGTTTTGCCGGCACCATCCTCGAGCGTGCCTGGCGCGACACAAAGAACCCCAAGTACTTCGAAGCCCTCGAAGAGAAGGCCACCAAGCTTCTCGATCTCAAACCCCGCTACACCGACGACTATGCCAACCGCATCGAGTTCTTCCGCAAGATCTTCCCTATGGCGGGTCACAAGCTGGAACCTAAAATTCTCGACCAACTCCGCGCCGATGAATTGAGTCTGCGCAAGGCCCAACGCAAGGAAGGTTGCTGGGGCTTCGACGACAAGGGCGAATGCGACCCCGCTCCCTCCGCTCTTGCCCTCACCGCTCTCGCCGCACTTGGCTTTGATGACCGTGAAGAAGCCGTCCAAAAGGGCGTCTCGTGGTTACTCAAAAATCAGGATCCCTACGGCCGCTGGAATAAATCAGCCCTCACCGGCTTTGTCACTACGGCCTACGTCGAGCACGCGCTCTCCAGGCTCTACCCCATCAAACCCACGCTCCCGCAGCGCGCCGACTACGAGCCACGGCCCAACGAAAGTCTCCTCGATACCCTGGCCCGCTTCCGCGCGATGGCCCAATTGGGGCTCCGCGCCGAAGATCGCCAGTTTACAGATCTCGCCATGGCGGGCACCACTCATCCCGTAGCTGCTGTTCGCTACTTCGCTCAACTCACCCTCGGTGCTCTGCGCGATGACCGTGGCATCACCGCCCAACTGGCCTCCGCTGGCGATCCTTCAAAGATGGTCCGCGAGGCCGCCCGTTGGGGCCTCCGTCAATCCCTGCTTGACGACAAAGGTTGGGACTATCTTTTCGATCTGGCTCGCAATGGCGACGACCTCACGCGCGAAACGATTGCCGGCGCTCTTGTTATGCGGGCCGATGCCGTAATGAGCCGCTCCAGTGTTGGCTTTGATCGTCTCACCTCTCACCTCGATCGCATGATGAATCAGGATCCTTCTCCGGCCGTCCGCGCCTGGTCGGTGCGTGCCGCCTGGAACTGGTGGATCTACAATCCCCCCGTACGACGCGCCATCAATGCCTCTGTCATGCGAGCGCTAGAGCGCGACGAGCCAAGCATCCTCGCCGAAAACGCCCTGCGCTATCAGCTCGAAGCGCTCTTCATTGCCAACGGCCAGCGTGCCAACCCCAGCAAAGAGCACCAGTATCCTGAGCTATCTCAACTCTTCGAAGCCGTCTCCAAGCGCCTCGATGGCAAGGTCCCCGATGTCATGATCGATCGCCTCACCGCCATAGCCGCTACCTATTACTCGCAAGCCGGTGGCGACGGCGGCCCTGGCCAGATGGGCTACATCACCGAGCATTCAGCACCCATGATGGGCAAAGCCGTTCTAGCCTTCTGGAATCGCAGTGAGCAACAGAAAGACCCGCTGCGCCTGAAGCTCGCCATCGAAGCTTCGGCCAACATCATCCACGATCCCTTGCAGAAGAAGCTACTCGACTATGCCTCCACAGGCCCCGAGAATCTCCGCACCCTTGCCTCGACTTCGCTCGCCGACCCCCGCTTAATCAGCCTCCCGGGCACACAGGAATTCGTTGAGCCACTCCTCGAACAATTCCACCGCGGTGCCAATGAGCCCGAGCGTCGTGCCGAACTCGTCGGCCCCATCGTCAAGCTCTTCCAGCGCGCCCGCTGGAATCTCCCCAAGACCGACGAGCAACAGCGCATCTTCTACAAGCTCATGCTACCCACCTGGCCTGCCGAGCGAGGCAAGCTCGAAGAGAATACCCGCCAACTCCTCCAGATGGAGAAAGACCCGGTCGACTGGTACGTCTCCCAACAAATCGCCAGCATCATCCACAACAACCCCGACCTGCAAACCCCCATGTTGCTCGCCTACTATCCCAAGTCCTTCGACACGCCCATGCAGGAGCGCCTCTGGGTCCCTGCCGTCAAGTGGATGCTCCGCTTCGGGCAGGAAGTACCAGCCATCGGGGCCGAGCAGCAACTCCCCAAAGAATTCGCAACGGTGCGCGACCAGTCGATTGACCTCTTCCTGAAGGCACTCGAAAACAAGAGTGACGGCCGCACCCGCCGCGCCGCGCTCAGCCTCGCTGGCGACCCCATCGTACGGCGACACCCCAAAATCGCCCCGGTTCTCTTCAAGGCAAGCCCGCAATACTTCGAGAAAGAACCCGAAGACATCACTCGCCTCAGCCCCGACTGGCAAAAGAACTGGGCCTACTTCCGCGACTGGGTGGCCCCGGAAATGACCAAGCCCAACCGCGAAGACCAGATGAGCTGCCTCGGCTGCCACGGTGTTGCCGGTCGCGTCCCCTCCATGGAACTGGCTAACGCCGACGATCTCGGCTACGTCAAGATGCAGGGCCTCGTCAGCAACTACAAGGCGCTGCTCGAGCGCATCAACGAGAACGCCGTCGATCAATCCAAGATCCTGCGTAAACCTCTCAATGTGCAAAGCGGTAAAGAAGACGGCCATCAGGGTGGCCGACGCTTCAACCCCAATGACCAGGCCTATAAGATCCTCGAAGTCTGGGTCCGCGATGCGGCTCGCCTCAAGGGCCAGAAACTGGCCGCAGGGAAGTAATCATCCATGGCCAAAAATTATCAGGCAGAGCTAGTGGGGGTCCTGGGGACACCCGTTGCCGAGAACCCCACCGGCGCTATGCAGGAAGCCGCCTTCGCCGCACTCGGGCTCAACTGGCGCTACCTCACGATGGAAGTCCAACCTGAGCAACTCGCCAAAGCGATGGATGGGGTGCGAGCCATGGGCTTCCGTGGACTCAACCTCACCATCCCCCACAAGGTCGCCGTCATTCCACTGCTCGACCAACTCAGCCGCGAGGCCGAACTGATTGGCGCCGTCAACACAGTCCGTCGCGAAGGCGATCTTCTGATTGGTGAAAACACCGACGGGCGCGGCTTCCTGCGTGGCCTGACCGAAGACGCCAAGGTCGATCCCAAAGGCAAATACGCTGTGATCCTCGGTGCCGGCGGTGCCGCCCGCGCTATCGCCACGGAGCTGATCCTCGCCGGTCTCAGTCGCCTCCTGATCGTCAACCGATCCCAATCTCGTGGCGAGGAACTGGCAGCCGACCTGGTCCGCAAAACCGGTGCCAAGGTCGACTTCCTGCTCTGGCCGCAACCCGCGCTCGAGCTCACAACCGACGTCGACATCCTGATCAACGCCACCAGCATCGGCCTTTACCCCAACGTCGCCGCTATGCCTGCCGTCCATCTCGCCACGGCTGCAAAGCACACCGTCGTTTGCGATGCCGTCTTCAACCCTGCCGAGACCGCTCTGCTCAAGCAGGCCCGTGCTCTTGGCCTCCCCACCCTCGATGGACTTTCCATGCTCGTCTATCAAGGGGTGATCGGTTTTGAAATCTGGACGGGCCAAAAGGCCCCGGAGAAAGTGATGAAAGAAACCCTCATTCGCGAACTCTCCGCCTGACGACCTGTTAGATTGGAAGCATGAAGGGTAATCCTGAAGTCATCGGCCACCTCCAAGAGGTGTTGAAAGCGGAATTGACGGCCATTAGTCAATACGTACTCCATTCAGAAATGATGGACAACTGGGGCTACAAGGGCCTCGCAAAATACACCAAGATGGAAGCCATCGGCGAAATGAAGCACGCCGAAGCAGTCATCGAGCGCCTGCTCTTCCTCGACGGAACTCCCAGCATGCAAGATCTCAACAAGCTCCGCATCGGGCAGAACGTCCAGCAGATGCATGAGAATGATCTCGCTCTCGAATTCGACGCGGTAGACCGTCTCAACAAGGCAATTGCTTCTGCCGTCGCCGCAGGCGACAATGGCAGCCGCGAACTCTTCGAATCCATCCTCAAGGATGAAGAAGGTCACGTCGACTTCCTCGAAGCGCAACTCACCATGATCGAGCAGATGGGCCTTCCCAACTACCTGATGACACAGGTCGAAAAAGAAAACGCCTAGGCCAAATCCTGACTTTACATAAGGGTTCTGGCGTTCGCTCTAGCAAACAATTGCAAAAGCCAATGGCGACTTGCGTCTGGACTTCATAGAAGCGCACCAGAAGGTAAACTTGGAGCTAAAGGTCCTGGCGGTCGTGTTTGTAGTTAGCTACGGATGGGTCAACAAGATCCTGGCCGCCTATTGGAAGACTGGGAGTACGCAGCGGAGCAAAGGTCGGCCTCGGGGATTTCCGAGTCGCATAACGCCTGAACTCCGCGCTAACCTCCGCAGCGAGATTGAGAAGCAACCAGACCGAACGCTGTTTGAATTCCAGACATGGTTGCGAGAGCAAGAAGAAGTTTCGAACAGCTTTCAGAGCTTGTCCGCAGTGCTGCTGGAGACGGGTTTGGGGCGTAAAAAAAGTCTATACGCTGCGGAACAGAAAACGGAGGCGGGCCGCGCACGGCGCGCGGCTTAGCGAGCGAGCGTCGCCGAGATTTGGTCCGAAGATTTAGTTTTTCCGGATGAGCGCGGAGTCACCACCGACATGAGAAGGCGTTACGGCCGAGTTTTACGCGGCCAACGCATCCAAGAAGCGTTACCCGGCGGGCATTGTAAAGCCGTCACCGTGCTGGTAGCGATGACAATCAGTTCGGCGACCGACGGCGAGGTGTTTCTATCATTCATCCGCGACGTGTTGGGGCCAACACTCCGAAAAGGACAAGTCGTCGTTATGGACAACTTGGCTGCACAAAAAGTTGATGGCGAATCCGAGGCCATCGCCGAGCTTGGTGCCTCTGTGCTCTAATTGCCTCCCTACTAGCCGTATTTCAATCCAATTGAGCCTTATGGGTTCGTCATGAAACAGGCGCTTCGCCCTGCCAAGCCGCGCAACCTGAAATCTCTCGATAGCACTCTCGACAATGCACTCAACACATCACCCCTCAGCTCACCCAAGCTTGCTTCCGTCATTGCGGCTAATCTTTGTGAGGAATCGGTCTATACGGCGTGTATGAGTTCACTCTTGAGCCTTTACTATCATCGACCTTGCCTAAACTTTCGGATGGCCGTGTCGATGTCTACGCCCCCCCCAACCCAATCATCCAAACAGTTCAAGCCACACTCTCCGGGGCGCTTCGCATAAACCTTGCTTAGGCTTTTGCGGAAGAAGAGCGACGGTCGCCCTCACGCTTGTCTTTAGCTGTTACATCAAAGTTCTTATATAATTCTTCGGCAATTGCTTCAATGATAAAAACTGCTCTCAGGTCTACTCTTGACGGGTGAGCACTTTCAAGGCTCACCCAGACCTTATTGATTGCCAGATCAAGCGCGTGAGTAGGAGAAACTTCGTTTTTTCCGTGTCTTTCTCGAAACTCATATTTTGTAGCTTCGTGACGCAATGAGTCCTTCACCTTGGTTCGGCGATGAGCATCAAGCCCGTACTTGTCAAATTCGCCGTGCCCGGTATCTCGATGAAATTGGAGCCACATTCCTCGTCTTAACCTCTGCGCCAAATTATCAGCATGGCGTCGACCTTGATTGGATCTCCTATCGCGCCCGCTTCGGTTACTGAGCGATCTTGGCAAGAATTTGAAGACCGAAGCGATTGAGGAAACAATTGAAGAAATAGCTTTGACGGAGGCAGTGATTAATTGAATCGATGAATCTGGAAAATGCATGACCTCTCCACTGAGCCATAAATATACCACCAAAGCGAACTATTCCTTACTGTTGGCGTTATTCCAGAAAGGTCTGAGTGCTCAGACGGCACCGGAAGCGGCACGGCCTTGGGGACCTCAGCACTACGTCCGGGCTTCTCTTCGCGGCTCCCAGGGCCGGCATAGCATCATTGACCTGTTGTCTATTCATGCATGTTCTCTTTCCCGCCCTTCACTCTAATTGGGCAAACCGGAAGTGTCTCATTGATGTTGGCACGGAGGGTCCAGCCCCAAGTCGTCGTCATAGGCTTTTGCCATTGTTTGCTAGAGCGAACGCCAGCACCCTTATATGATGTCAGGATTTGGTCTAGTCTTTCCATCACGGCGGAACGATACACTGTTACGTATGCGTTCCGCCGTTTTGTTTTTAGTCGTAGCTCTCTCGCTCTCGGCTCAGCGCACCTTCACAGGTGCCCCGGAGATCAAGCAGTCCTTAGACCGTCTCAACGTTGTTGGCAGCGTCCTCATGATTGCGGCTCACCCCGACGATGAAAACACAGGCGTGATCGCAACGCTCGCTCGCGGCAAGAAGGTGCGTACTGCCTATCTGTCCCTCAATCGCGGCGAAGGCGGGCAAAATCTGATCGGTTCTGAGCAGGGCGTTGAAATCGGAGTCATTCGAACGCAAGAGCTCCTGGCCGCTCGCAAGATCGATGGTGGCGAACAGTTCTTCACCCGCATGATCGACTTTGGCTTCTCCAAAACTGCCAAAGAAACCATGGATATCTGGGGCCGCGAAAACATTCTGCGTGATGTCGTTTGGGTCATCCGCAAGTACCGTCCCGACGTCATCATCCGCCGCTTCTCGGGCACTCCCGACGATGGCCACGGTCACCACCAAACCTCCGCTCTGATTGCCGACGAGGCCTTCGAAGCTGCTGCAGACCCCAAGCGCTTTCCAGAGCAGCTGAAGTTTGTCGAGCCCTGGCAGGCCAAGCGGCTGGTGTGGAATTCTTTTGGCTCAATGCGTCAGATTGAGCAGGATCAAGGCAAGCAGCCCGGTAAGGTGGCCATGGACGTTGGTGACTTCGATTCCTACCTCGGCTACAGCTACGGCGAGATCGCCGGCTGGAGCCGCAGCCAGCATCGCAGCCAGGCCATGGGTGCCGCCGAGCGCAAAGGCTCTCAGATGAATTACTTCACCCCCATCAAGGGTGAAGCCGCTAAAGAAGACCTGTGGGAAGGTATCGATACTACCTGGAACCGTGTCCCCGGTGGCGCACCCGTCGGCGATCTCCTGGCCCGTGCCGCACGCGAATTTGATGGCACCAAGCCCACCGCCGTGCTCCCCCACCTCCTGGCAGCCCGCAAACTCCTCACCGGCAAAACAGATCACTACAGCGTGCTCAAGCGCCGCGACCTCGATGAAACCATCGCCATGGTAGCGGGCCTCTGGACGGAATTGCAGGCTCCAAAACACAAAGCCATTCAAGGCAGCAAGGCTGCCGCCCAACTCGCCATGATTGGCCGCAGCGAAGCCGAAGTCATTCTCAAGAGTGCATCCTTCCGCGGCGTGGGCGGCATCGCTCCTCTGGCTACAGAGAAGAAGCTCGAACGCAACAAAAGCCTCAACCTGCCCCTCGAATGGAACGTGGCTGCCGACGCTCCCCTATCTCAGCCCTACTATCTGGTAGAGCCGCGCAGCACAGCAATGTTCTCTGTCTCTAACATGAACCTCCTCGGCTTGCCTCAAAGCCCTGCCCCTGTCATCGCAGACCTCAAGTTTTCCATCAATGGCACCGAGATCGATCTCGTTCGTGAAATCACCAACCGCTATGTCGACCGCAGCGTCGGCGAACTCACCCGTCCCGTCACCATCGTGCCTCCGGTCTCGGTCCGTCTCTCGCAGGATGCTCTGATCTTCCCCGCCACCGAGGCCCGCAAGGTAGAGGTGATCCTCACCGCCAGCATGGCTAACCGTAAAGGAACTCTCAAGCTCAATCTCCCTGCGGGCTGGCGCTCCGAACCCGCTTCTCTCGATTTCGAGATCAAAGCCGCCGAAGAAGAAAAGACTCTCAGTTTCGTCGTCACTCCCCCCGCTGGCACAACAGGCGGCGAACTCACGGCCGTAGCCGTCGTGGATGGTCGTGAAATCACCCAGGGCACCCGCGTCATCCAGTACTCTCACATTCCTCCGCAAACTCTCGCTCCGAAGGCAAGCGCAAAACTCGTCCGCTTCACCGGCAAGAATCTAGCCAAGCGTGTCGGCTACGTCATGGGCGCTGGTGACGAAGTTCCTGATGCCTTGCGCCAGATTGGCAGTGACGTCGTCCTGCTCACCGACCAGGACCTCACCACCGGCAACCTCTCCCAGTTCGATGCCATCGTCACGGGTGTTCGTGCTTACAACACGCGCCCTGACCTGCGCGCCAATGCCCAGCGCATCTTCGACGAATACGTTGCCAAAGGCGGCACCTTCATCGTCCAATACAACGTCCAGGAAGGCGGCTTCTTCGGTGGTGACCCCACCCTCTTGAGCAAGGTTGGCCCCTACCCGATGACCATCTCCAGAGATCGCGTAACCGATGAGCTGGCCGTCATGTCTTTCCCCAAGCCCGACCACCGCTTGCTCCAATACCCCAATCAGATCTCGAGCAAAGACTTCGAAGGTTGGGTGCAGGAGCGAGGCCTCTATTATGCCAACAAGTGGGACGAACGTTACGAATCTCTCTTCTCCGTTCATGACCCCGGTGAGAAGCCAATGATGGGCGGCACCCTCTACACCAAGTACGGTCAGGGCCACTATGTCTTCACCGGCGAAGCCTGGTTCCGGCAACTTCCCGCTGGCGTTCCCGGGGCCTTCCGCATCTTTGCCAATTTCCTGAGTGTAGGTAAAAACTAATGCTGCCCCCCGAATCCGAAAGCGCACCTTTCTTTGGTAGCTGGAAGCGAATTTACGGGGCTGTCCTCATTTATCTTGTGCTGATCATTGCAGCTTTGGCGGTCTTTACAGCATCCTTCCGTTTATGAGAACTCTTGACCTGATTGTGCTGGTGGGAACCATCGGCTTTATCGTTCTCTATGGCCTCTGGAAGAGCCGTAAAACTTCCACCGTTTCCGGCTATCTGCTCGCCGATCGATCCTTACCCTGGTACGCCGTCGCACTGTCAATCATGGCCACCCAGGCCAGCGCCGTCACCTTCATCTCAACAACGGGACAAGCTTATGCCGACGGCATGCGCTTCATCCAGTTCTACTTCGGCCTGCCCATTGCAATGATCATCGTCAGCGCCTTCTTTGCCCCGCGCTTCCGCAATGCCAACGTCTTCACGGCGTATGAATATCTGGAGAAGCGCTTCGACGCCAAAACCAGAGCCTTGGTCAGCCTCATTTTCCTCATCCAGCGCGGCCTGGCCGTGGGCATGATCCTCTATGCACCTGCCGTCGTGCTCACAGTCATCCTCGGCTGGGATGACCGCACCACCACGCTACTCATGGGCTTCATCGTCATCCTCTATACCGTGCTGGGCGGCATCCGCGCCGTTACTTGGACTGACTTCCAGCAGATGATGATCATGCTCGTGGGCCTCTTTACGGCCCTGCTGGTGGCCATCCTGGGCCTGCCAGAAGGCATCGGCTTTGGCGACGCCCTCCTGCTGGCCGCAAGTGCCGGCAAGCTCAATGCCGTCACAACCAACTTCGACTGGTATGACCGTTACAACCTCTTCAGTGGCCTCCTCGGCGGCACCTTCCTCGCCCTCGCCTACTTCGGTTGCGATCAAAGCCAGGTGCAGCGCTACCTTACCGGCAAAGACCTCCAGCAAAGCCGTGTCAGCCTGCTCTTCAACGCCATCGCCAAGATCCCCATGCAGTTCTTCATCCTGCTCACTGGCGCGATGGTTTTCACCTTCTACATCTTCACTGTCCCTCCAGTCACCTTCCACTCTGAGAACTTGAAGAAGATCACCGGCACCGCCGTAGAGCAAAAACACAAAGACGCCGTCGCCGCGCGTCAGGCCGCTGCCTATGACCTCCTGAAGAATCGCGATGCCGAGCACCAGGCCAAATTCATGGCGGCGCAAAAGCATATGGACGTGGTGCACAAAGAGGCCACTGCCGGCGGTAACGACACCAATTATGTCTTCATGACTTTCGTCACGCAACATCTCCCGGCAGGCTTCGTCGGCCTGGTCATCGCCGTGATCTTTGGTGCTGCCATGTCGGCCAGTTCCGGTGAGATCAACTCCCTCGCCACGGTAACCATGGTCGACTTCTACCAGCGCTTTGTCCGGCGTGAATCGAGTGACCTCCACTACCTGTGGTTCTCCCGCCTGGCGACGGTCTTCTGGGGTCTTTATGCGATTGGCAGTGCCCAGCTCGCCCGCGGCTTAGGCAGTCTTGTTGAAGCAGTGAACATGCTGGGAAGCCTCTTCTACGGCGGCCTTCTCGGTGTATTCCTGCTCGCCTTCTTCTTCCCGCGCGTCGGCGGCACTGCCGCCTTCCTCGGTGTCCTTGCTGGAGAAGCCGCGATCTTCTACACGCACTCCACCGGTGCGGTCGGCTTCCTCTGGTACAACGTCATCGGCTGCGGCGTAGTGGTTCTAACCGGCTTGCTGCTTAGTATCTTCTCGCAACCTGGATCGAGCTCACATCCACCCGCGAACGACGGCCTTCCACAACCACCAAGCCCGACTCGGTAACGCTATACAGCTTCCTGTCAGCCTCAAGGTCATAGCCGATCCTGGCCCCATCCGGCACCCGCACGTTCTTATCGAGAATCGCCCGGCGAATCTTCGCGCCTCTGCCAATCTCGCAATTGTCGAAGATGATCGAATCATCAATTTCGGCACCGCCAGCTACCTTCACTCCGCGACCGATAATGCAGTTGCGAATCGTGCCACCCGAGATGATCGAACCACCCGAAACAATCGAGTCCACTGCCGAACCACGCACTTGATTCTCGTCAAACGTGAACTTCGCTGGCGGGTCTTCATACCCTGCCGTACGTAGCGGCCAGTTGCGGTTATACAGGTTCAACTTCGGGTGAACGCTGCGCAGATCCATCGATGCTTCGTAGTACGAATCTATCGTTCCCACATCCCGCCAGTAAGGCTCCTGGTCTTCCGGGTCGCCTGCAATGTGATTCTTCTGGAAGTCGTAGGCATACATCGGCACCTTGCCCACCAGTCGCGGCAGAATGTCTCTGCCAAAGTCGTGCGACGAGTCTGGATCTTCCGCGTCGGCGTAGAGTTCTTTGAGTAGCAGTCCCGTGCTGAACACGTAATTGCCCATCGACGCATACACCCGGCTTGGGTCTCCCGGCATGGTGGGTGCATCGGGGTTCTTTTCGTGAAACCCAATAATCGAACCGCCCGGCGCGGCCTCAATCACCCCAAATTCACTGGCAAATTTCTTCTCTACCGGAATCGCGGCAATCGTCGCATCAGAGCCCTTATCGATGTGGAACTCGATCATCTCCCGAATATTCATACGGTAAATATGATCGGCACCAAAAATCGCAATGACGTCCGGCTCAGCCTGCTCAATCAGGTTGACGTTCTGGTAGATGGCGTCCGCCGTACCCCGGTACCAACTCTCCCCAGGCGAGCGCATCTGGGCTGGCACCGGAATGCAGAAGTTATTCTTCAGCAATCCAGAGAACTCCCAACCATCACGCAAGTGCTGCAGGAGGGATTGGCTCTTGAACTGAATCAACACATAGATCGAGTAAATCCCGGAATTGACAAAGTTCGAAAGCACGAAATCGCAAATGCGATACCGTCCCCCGAAGGGCACGGCCGGCTTGGCCCTTTCCTTCGTCAACGGATAGAGGCGGGTACCTTTGCCGCCTGCAAGTACAAAAGCCATTACACGTCGTTGCATAGTCTACGCGACGGTTATTCTTTCACAGTTTTGTTTCAATGCCACCAAAAAAATCAAGCAAAGCTAGGATGGGCAATGAAAGGCAGTTTCGGAATTTCTCCAGCCGGTTGCTGCAGCGTAATATCTTCAAACAACATCGAGGGCACGACGTAGCTAACTAGCACTCGCCCGGTCATGATGGCTCCACCCATGAGCGGCGACATACGTGGATTGCGAAACTGTGCCGTATATGTGGTGGCCTCTTTGGATACCGCCACCACGTCGCGAAACGATGCAGTGGTAAAGCTGGAGATCTCCAGGTTTCGCAGCAATTCTTCGCGGCCATCGGCGAACACCTTTACGGCTTCCACCACAGGAGAAAGCTGCAGGGATTGCCCAGCGGCTCCGCTGGTGAAAATGATGGTTCGGCTGCGAGGCCGGGCAAACTGGTCCCCAGGGTTGGCGATCTTGCGAACAATCACGCCGTACTCCAGATTCCGGTCTTTGACCAGTCCCAGCAATTGCTGCTTGAGCTCGGCCATCGGCACCCCTTTGCTCGATTCCACAATGAGGTTCGACGGGCTCACTCCAGCGGCGCGGCGGTTCCCCGTGGAATCCATCACTCCAGGCACCAGCGCCCGCGTGTTGATCAGCCGCTTCAAGATTCCGTTCTGCACAATTTCATTGGGCTTCGTTTTCACCCCGTCTTCGTCCACCTTGTAGCTTCCCAGCAATCCGGCTCGCGTCGGGTCATCCGTCACCTTCAGGTGGCTTGGCAAAACACGTGTGGCGATCTTATCGGTGAACACTCCGGCCGAAGCGGCAAACATGCCCTCAAACCGTTGGTCATCGACAACAATGCGCGGCACACCGAGCAAGGCCGTGGCAAAGCCCTGGGCAAACAATTCCGCAGCGGCTTGTCCTTCAAACAGCACCGGCCCGGCATAGCGTGTGATCGACGCGCCAGTCTGCAGAGCAAGAATCTTCTTTTGGAAGGCCCGGATTCGAGCCGTCAACTCAGCCACTGGAGGAATCTCCTTCACGCTGGCAAAGTAAAGCGACTCCACATCGGCAATTGGCATCCCATCAGCCGCCTGCGCATCGGCATACCAATTCACCATCACCATCGGTGAATTCCGCATGACCTCAGTGCCTTCACTGGTGACAAAGCGCGTCAGCGTGTTGCTGCACTCAATACGCACCCCGGAGTTATCAATTCCCTTCACGTCTTTGAACAGTGCCGAAAGCTGCTTGGCCATCGCCTCTGCCTGCGCCTTGCTCAGCAACTCGACGGGCTGTACATCCCCAAGCTCCACCTTCTCTTCTTTTGAAAAGTCAGCCTTCGCTGCGCCGGTACGCGTCCTGTTTTCGAGCGCCGCCCGCTTCTTCGCCAAATCATCCAGAGCTTGCTTATAAGCTCCGTCCGTCGCGAGCCAAAGCTGCCGGCGAATTTCATCGTAGTCATCATCGAGCGGCAGGCTCAACCCAAAGCTGGCCTGCACCCGAATCACTCCAGAGAAGGCATTGCGCGCAGAATAAAAGTTCGTATTGTCGAGTTCGTAGCTACCCACGCGGCACTCTGTCGCCAGAATGCGACGCTTGCCCTCACTCGATGCGGTAAGTGCTCCAAACGAAGCCGTTGCATCTGCCGACTGCGTCTCATTGATCTTGTAGCTCAAGAAATAAGGCTTATCCAGATTCTCAAGCTGCAGCTTCTTGAGCGAGCGGCGCATCTCGTCGCGCATCGATTTCAGCAGCACATCCTCAGGAAGAGCAGCTCGTGAAACGCTCGGAGCCACAGCGGCCAAAGCTGGCACAGAAAGAAAAGAACGGCGGCGCATTAGTAGTTGCCTCCAAACAGGAATTCCGTCCACGAACCAAGGTTCGGGTCATCAAAGGGTGGCGGGAGAATCGGCGACCTCTCCTGCGATTTCGGCTTCTTCTGAATCTCAACCTGGCTCACCAGCAGCGATGGGCCCCCGGCACTCACCGGAACTCCGCCAGAGGTAGCACCGCAAATCCCGTTAAACACCGAAGGGTCGTTGGCTGCCGCCGTAATGCGGCCAAACGTAGTCAGCGGCGTCCCAATCAGATCCACACCCCGCACCAATTCTTCCCGCCCATCCGGATAGATCCGGTAGGTCATCACAGGGATCACCGTAAACGCATTCGGCCCCTGCCGCCCCGGCATCGTGAAGCCACCCTGCACGTCATCAAAGAACAATCCGTACGGCAGCTTCGCCTTCACCACTTCTTCAATCAACTTCTTTTTCAGCTCATCCCGCGAGACGGCCCCAGTCGCCTCCACAATCAGATTCGACTGCCGTGCCTCCACGTTGTAGCCAGCTTGCCGACGACCATGCCCATTCGAGGCAGGGAAGCCGTCAATTGGCGTCCGCGACATCAGGTAGTTCTTGAAAATGCCCTTGTCTACTACCGTTACCCGCCGCGCCTTGATGCCCTGATTGTCAAAGCGGTAAAAGCCCGACAACTCCACCGATCCCAGTTTCGTCATCGTCGGGTCAGAGTACACACTCAAGAACTCCGGCAGAATCTTCTGCCCCACCTTATCCTTAAACGTCTGCCCGTCATCTTCATTCTTCGTCCGCTGCCCCTCAATGCGATGGCCAAAGATCTCGTGGAAGAAGACGCCTGTAGCGCGTGGTGACAAAATCGCAGGCCCTGTATACGGCTCCATTACCGGTGCCAGCTTCAACTGCATCAGGTCCTTCGTCATCTTCTCGACCATCGCCATCACAGTCTCATCCGATGGCAATCCGGCCAGCGTGGAGGCATACCAGGTTTCCGCCTTGGGCAATTCCATCCCATCGTCCGCCTTGGCAAAGGCAATGATACTAAGCCGGTAAAAGGGCTGCGAAGTCTGGATGCGGCTTCCCTCACTATTGACAAAACTGCGAGTCTCTACCGAAGCGCTCAATCGGGCATCCGCCTGATAAATGTTCCCAAATCGGCGGAAGGGCTTCGTGTACTTGCGAACCTTCTCCTCCCAAAGCTTGCGGTCAATCGCCGCCAGCCGTACCACCGGCTCCACATACTTCTCCGCGGGCCCGGAAGAAAAATCACCTGCCTTGTCGGTGTTCTCCGCCTTCACCTTCACATTGGTCTGGATCGCAATCCACTGCTCGATCGACCGTTTATAGCGTTGGTCCGTCTGATACCAGATCGCCGCTCGAATCGCCGCCGGATCATCCTCAATCGGAATCTGCACGGCATTGAAGTTATCCAGCATGTTGAACATGCTGCCCCGCACCGGGTGGTAATTGTCGAGCGTAGGCGAACCAACGCGTAAGTCGATATCCAGAAAGCGCGACTGGTTGGCCGAAGAGGCCGTCAAAGTACCAAAGCTGCCACTTACGCTGATGCTCTGGTAGTCTGCAACTTCATAGGCCAGATAAAACGGGGGAGTCGGCATCTTTTGAAATGCACTCCAGTTCCGTTCCATTTCAGTTTCAAGGGCGCGCAAAATCAAAGCTTGCGCTGGTGCTGGGGTTTTGGACTGCGGCATGGCGGATAACTTATTATCGGACGCCGCAGTCAGCAAAAGGTTAGCGACTAAATTCGCAATTCATTTAGTAGTAAATTTTCAACCCGACCTGCATTTGCCGGGGGTCATTCCCCTGGTTTTGCACTACGCCAAACGTGCCGGCGTTGAGGTTCGTACTTCCGGTGCCGAAAATAGTCCGGTTAAAGATATTGAAGGCTTCACCACGCAAATCGATGCGCAAATTTTCACCAATTCGAAATGTCTTGGCCAGACTTACATTTTCAGATTGATTCCAGAAGCCGCGCACTTTGGGGTTGAACCGCGTCGCGTTGCCAAATCCAAAAACAGGCTGTGCCGGAAACTGATTCGCTGGCTTCAAGAAGCGGTCCACATTCGGGTCAAACTGATCTCCCGCAATGGGTGCTCTCCAATTCTCATAGGTATCCACAACCGGTCGCGTCTGCCCGTTAAAGATCGGCAGCGGGTTGTTGCGCTGCAACGCAATCGGTAAGCCGCTTGCATACGTTTGGATCGCTGCAATGCGCCACCCGCCAATCACCTGATTCAGGAATCCACCCGTGGTCCACTTCCGGCCTTTGCCAAAAGGCAGCTCATAGATGGTCGAAAACTTCAGCGAATGCGTCTGGTCATTCTGGCCGATCGACTTCTCCAGCCGTCGGTTGTAGTGATCCATGGCCGCCGCTCCGTTCGCAAAGTAGGTGTCAGAATCCGTCAGGAGCTTCGAGAACACGTAATTCCAGTTGAACGTCAAGCCGCCAGACATCCGTCGATCCGCTTTCAGAATGAAAGCGTGATAGGTCGAGTGGCCCGACTTGTCACCATTCTGTACACCGGTCACGATGTTCTGATACTGCGGATACGGTCGCAGCGCCTGTGCCACCGTGCGAATACGCTGCGAAGTAAAGGCCGCATAGGGCGGCGTAATTCCGGCATTCACAGCCAGCGCTGACGTAATATCAGCCCGCAGGATGTTCCCAGCCTGCACTCCGCCAAACCGCGAAACCAGGTCATTGTAGATCGACGTCGGCACCTGATTCATATTCAGCAAACCGGTTTGCAAATGCGATCCGGCGCTGCCGTTATATCCAACCTCAAGCACCAGGCTCGGCGAGACCTGGCGTTGAATCGTGAGCGTCCAGAACGAATTCTCGGGTGCCCGTGTCGCCTCTTGTCCTTGCCAGTAATCCACATTCAAGCCGTTGGAAAATGCCGGGTCGAGCGAAGGTGGCAGCGCATAAGCAGGCAACCCCTGATCCAGCCGGAAGGTGGGCTGCAAGCCCTGCGAATTGTTTTCAAACTGGTACTGCCCGATGAAGCCCGCAAAGTGGCCCGAGCCCTGCACCGCAGTGACACGAGAGAACGACCGCCCATAACCCGAGCGAATCGTCGTCTTCGAATCCAGCGTATAGGCAAGACCTATGCGCGGCCCGATGCCTCCATACCAACCCGGGACGAGGCTCCGTCGGTTCTCGCGCCCCTGCCCAAACCCGGCAAACCACAAAGCGCCCAGACGCCCGTTCGCCCCTGGATTCGGACGGTCCGGATTGAAATCCGAGTACTCATCCTTCAAATTCGTCGGCGGCATCGTCACGTCATAGCGAATGCCGTAGTTGATCGTCAGCTTCTTGCTGATCCGGTAGTCATCCTGTGCATAGAAGCCGTAATAAGGAAACCGCTGCGTCACATTACGAATCGTCTCCGTGCGGCCCAGGTGCGCATCACCCAACAGGAATGAAGCAAACGAGCTCCCGCCGCTTGCCGGAAACGCCGTAGCCCCAGGAATCGAAGTGCCCAGGAAGTTAAAGTCTGCGCGTCCGGCAATATCCTGTTGCCCAAACCCATCGGCATTCTGATCCTGATAAGCGAAGCCAAACTTGAAGGTGTGCTTGCCACGGATGTAGCTCAAGTCGTTCTTGAGCCCCCAGCCAGGCTGGTTGGTTCCGTTATAGGAAGCGCCGCCCCAAGAAGTGAACTCCGTGAAGTTGATAGTCGGGAAGTTCTGGTTACAGTCCACTACATTGGCGATGCAAACCTTGTCCTTCCAGTTCTGATCTACGTTTGCCGAAAAGCTATTCTTCGTAAATGTATTCTTGGCAAACGACAAGTGGTTGATCATCGTCGGCGAAATCGTCCAGTCATGAGTCAACCGATATGCTTCTGTATCCCAGGCCTGCAATTGTCCATTCCACAATGGCTGCGGCAACCCGGGTGCACCCGCCGGGCCCGGCTTGCGTCGAAACTCCGTCGTGTTCCAAAGAAAGCTCAACCGGTGATTAGCCCCAAACAACTGGTCGCCTTTCACAGACCATTTATCGGTCGGCGTAATTTCCGTGCCCCCCGAAACCAGATAATTCTGACGCACATAACCGCTCGTCCCTGGGGCAAATCCACGATTCGGCGTCACTGCCGATCCAAACCGGGCAATCGAATTCGCAGTGTTAGAGAAGCGGTTCGCGGGAATTTGATTGTTCGGAAACACGTTGCGAATACTACCCGCGCCGTTCGGGTTCGCTCGCGTTGTAGAAGGATCATAGATCGGAATCAGCCGGTTCGCCTGATCCACCCAGTTGCTGAAATCTCCGCGATACATCTCAGGCGTCGGTACCGACAAAATGGCATCGTTCGCACCCACACGATTTCGAAACCCTTCAAACGCCGCAAAGAAGAAGGTCTTGTTCCGTCCGTCATAAATCTTCGGAATCCGCACCGGTCCGCTAAACGTTCCACCAAAATCGTTCTGCCGGTACACCGACCGCCGAGCCGCAAAGAACCCACGCGCATCCATCGCATCGTTGCGCAGGAAGTTGTACACGGTGCCGTGAATATCGTTCGTCCCTGACTTCGAGGCAAATGTCATCACGCCGCCACCTGCCTGCCCGTACTCCGCCTTGAATCCATTCGTATCCACCGAAAACTCTGTCAGCCCCTCTACCGAAGGCGTATTCAGCGCAGCCTCAGCCGTATCGCCAGATCGGTTCGTGCCCACGCTATGTCCATCGAGCGTTGCGTCCCACGCCGCTGCCTGACCGCCGCCCAGCGACAGCCGCTGGCCATCTCCACGCGCTTCCGCCGCCACTGCCACCAGATTGAACGGGCTCCGCATCGACCCCGCCACCACCAGTGGCAACTCATCTACCAACTTGTTCTGTACCGACGTCGACACCTTCGCCGTATCAGTCTGTATCGCCGCCGCACTGGCCGAAACCTCAATCTGTTCTGACACCTGCCCCAGTTGCAATTGCAACGTCAAGCGCACCGACGACGAAGCCGCCACCACCACATTCTGTTGGATAAACCGTTTAAACCCGCTCGCTGTCACCGTCACTGTGTACGCCCCGGGAATCAGGTTCGGTGCTGTGAACTCTCCACTGGCTGACGTATTCACCTTAAAGGTCGCATTGGTGTCGCGATTCACGACCACCACTTCTGCAGCAGCCAGTGCCGCACCAGACTGGTCAGTTACTGTTCCGGCGATTAAGCCGCGTTCACTTTGCGCCTGGAGCAACGACGCAGTCATTAGGGCCACAAGGGCAAGCAATCCACGAAGCATATTTGCAGACTCTATACTGTTCTGCCCTCCGATTGCAATACTAGGGGGCAGCAACCGCATGCTAATTTCCAATCTCTTTGTCGCCCTTCTTACTGCGCTCGATACCAATAACATCCAGGCCGGCATTGACGCAGCAACCAAAGCAGGCAAGCCCTACCTCATCCCCGCTGGCACCCATCGTGTCGCAACGCTGCGCCTTGCCACTGGCTCCCACATCCAGTTCGCCCAGGGAGCCGTCCTCGAAATGCTTCCTTCCAATGCCGACTTTGCTCCCATCGAAAAACTCTCCTTCGATCCCCACGCCGACATCGAGACCTCTCGTTTTGAACACGCCCTCTTCTTCGCCAGCGACGCCGAGCGCATCACCATCGAAGGCCCCGGCCTCATCGCCTGCAACCGCCAATCCCGTGGCGGCCCCAAACCCATCTCCATGCGCCGTTGCCGCAAAGTAACCCTCAAAGGCTTCACCATCGATAGAGCGCCCAACTACGCCATCAGCTTTATTGCCTCCTCCAACATAGATATCGGCAACGTCAAAATCACCGGCAGTCTCTCCGACGGAATCGATATTGACGCCAGCAGCGACGTACTGATCCACGACTCTGTAGTTGAGTCCCACGACGATGCCATCTGCCTCAAAGCCAGCGGCTCCCTCGGTCAAAAGCAATCCACAAAGAACGTCACCGTCGAACGCTGCCAGCTCAAAACTGCCAGCGTCTTCTTCAAGCTTGGTACAGAATCGGTAGGCGACTTCATTGGCATCCGTGCCAGAAATCTAAAGCTAACCGGCGGCATCGGCAACCGCCACGGCAACCCTGGCATCGCCCTCGAGACGGTCGACGGCGGCACCATCCGCAACGTCACCATCGAAGACATCGAGATGGATCAGGTAGGCACCCCCATCTTCCTGCGCATCGGCAATCGCCGCAATTCTCCCGGCGAGATGAGCGCCATTCGCCTCGCCCGCATCACCGCCAAATCCACGCGCTACGCCAGCGTCATCGCCGGCCTTTCCGATGCCCCCATCCGCAACCTCACTCTCGAATCGATTGCCGTCGACCCTGTCGGCCAGGCCGGAATCTTCGATGCCAAGCGTCCCGTACCCGAAACCCGCGCCGCCTATCCGGAACCCATCCAGTTCGGCTCCATCCCCGCTTCGGCCTTCTTCTTCCGGCACGTAGTAAATCTCAAGCTCAAGGCCATCACGTACTTGAAGTCCGCCCCCAGCCCCGCCATCTTGCTCGATTCGGTTCTCAAGTTCTCCGGCAATTGCAAAGAAGTCAACCCCAATCGCCTCGCCTGCGACCAACCCTTCCGCTAGGGCTTGCGCGGCAGCTTGCGGCGCGTGCTCATGTCAAAGGCATCACCCGCTTCCAGAAAGTAGTGCGTCGTTTGCGCCGAATCGTAAATCGCCACCTTGCTCACGCCCACCACATCAAAGCGATCCTTCGTAACCACAACTGCCGTCCCCTCATCCAGGCCAATCCCAAGCAACTTCGGATACTTCGCAATCACCTGCCAAAGATCCTTCTCCCGGCCCCGTTTCAATAGGTGCTGGTCGATAGCCGCATTACGCAGGTAGCCAAACCCCTTCTCATAACCCGGTGCCATCATGATCTCGTTACCCGTCTTGGCCCCGCGCACCAGATAAGACCCCTGGATCGTCGCCCCTGCCGAAGTCCCTCCAATCACCCCACCGCGCGCAAGCACCGCCTGCATCGCTGCCTCGGTCTTGGTCCCTTCATAGCTGTCGACAATCCTCCACTGCCGTCCCCCACCAAACCAGATCCCCTTCGCCTTCCGCAGCGGTTCCACAAAGGCCTCCGTATCGGCCACCTTCTTATCGCGCGTATGCAGCACCGTCACGTGAGTGAATCCGGCCCGCTTCAAAAACTCCGCTGCCTTCTCGCCGGGTTCCGTTTCCCCAGCCGTCGGCACGTAAACAATCGGAGCATCCGGCCCGCCCGCCAGCGCCATAAATCGTTGCCAGATCTCAGGGCCAATCGCCCCGCCTCCAACAATCACCAGGCTCCCTTGTTCCGGCCCGTACTCGCCGCCGTAAAGACTCATCGCCAGCAACAACATCAAGCGCTTCATGCCAGACCTTCCAGCACTCCCGTGCTATCTCCAAACGATTTCTCATCGACGCCCATGCGCTGCATCAGCGCCAGATGCAGGTTGCAAAGCGGAGTCTTCTCCGGCGCCCGTAGCCTTCTCCCACTGCGGATCGTGCCCTTGCCCCGCCCAGCCAGCAGCAGCGGCAAGTTCTCCACCGCATGCGTATTGCCATCCTTGATTGACGCCCCAAACAGGATCATCGAATTGTCCAGCAGCGAAGTGCCACCTTCATCAAGACTCTTCATCCGGTTCAGCAAATACGCCAATTGCTCCGTATGCCAGTTGATGATCTTCTCGTACTGCTCCCGCGTTTCCGGGATGTTGCGGTGGTGCGACAGCCCGTGGAAGTTCCCCTTCACGCCATTCAAAAACGAATAGTCCTGCGAGCTCTGCGCATCTCCCATCATGAACGTCGCAATGCGCGTATTGTCGGTCCAGAAAGCCAGCACCAAAATATCCAGCATCAACCGCACATGCTCGAGATGCGTCTCAGGGATGCCCGGCCGCGGCCGGTCCATCGGCAATTTCCCCTGATTGATCCATCGCTTCTGCGGTCGCAACGACGCCTCCAGCCTTCGCTCCACAGACCGCACCGACTCAAAGTATTCTTCCAGCCGAGCCTGATCCCCATGGCTCGTGCGCTGCCGCAAAGACCGCGTCTGATCCAGCACCGCATCCAGCACACTCGCATCATCACGCTGCAGCGATTCAATCAGCGACTGATGCTTCGGATCCCTACCTGAAACTACCTTCGCCTTCGGGTTCCGAAACAACCGGTCAAACGCCAACTGCGGAATGATCTCTTTCGGCACCGGCGTCTTCGGGTCGGCCCAGGACAGAAACGAACCCAACGCCCGCGGAAATCCACCCCCCGCCGTATCAATCCCCGTGCGCGGCGAATCAATACCCAACTCCAGACTCGGCAACGGCGTATTCAACCCAATCCGCTGTGCCGTCATCTGATCGACAGTCGTGCCTCCCGAGTCGAGATCACTGCCAACCGTCCGCTCCACATAACCACCAGAAAGCCACGCCGGCACCTTGGGCCAATGCCCATTGCGCCCAATCGTATTCTTATTCCAAAGATTCTCAACCAACAGAAAATCATTCCGCAACGCCTCCAGCGGCTTCAGATGCGGCGTGATCTCATACTGCTCGCCATCCCCGGCTGGCGTCCAGTAATCGGGCCGCGTCCCGTTCGGCATAAACAGAAACGCCATGCGCAGTGGCGGTTCTTTCAGCCGCAAATCCCCAGAGTCAGGCGTCGCAGCCTGAACAGACTCCAGCCACGGCAAAGCTAGCGTTGCACCAGCTCCACGCAGGATCAATCGACGCGAAAGTTTGCGGCCCATAATTTGCTCCAGACTACCAAAATCACTTATCGCCGAGAAGCCTCGTCCGAACACGCTTCGCGTTCGAAGACGAAGTCTGTGCTGCCGGCGGTGTCGAATGATGGTTACGAAACGCACTACTCTGTACCACTTCATGCACCAGCACGCGCGCACTGAATTGGTTGGCTTCCAGCTTCTCAACCAGCTTCTGAATCGTGCACTGATCAGCATCTTCCACCACGCGCCCCAGCGCATAGCCAAGCATCTTCCCGCTCACATGCCGCAAGAATTCTTCCTTACGGCTCAGCAGCACCCGACGCAACTCCACCGCCCCGTCAAAGCTCTCGCCCGACGGCAGCGTCCCCTTGGCATCCACGGCTCGCCCCGCAAACTCCTCATCTCTCCATCGCCCCATCCAGTCGAAATGCTCCAGTCCATAACCAATCGGGTCCATCAGGTTATGACACGAAGCACAGGCCGCATCGGCCCGATGTCGCGCCAGAATCGTCTTCATCGCCAGGCCCTTTTCTGACTTCGCTGCCGCCTCCAGCGGCGGCACATCCGGCGGTGGCGGCGGCACCGGCGTACCCAGCAACGTATCCAGCACCCAGGCTCCACGCAGCACCGGGCTGGTCTGCTTGTAATGCGATGTCATCGCCAATACCGACGCCATCCCCAACACGCCCGCCCTTCGCTCATCCGGCCAGGTCACCTTTTGAAAATGATTCCCCAGTGGCTCGCGAATGCGATCTTCCACTTGATAGAACTTCGCCAGCCGCGCCGTAAGAAACGTATAGTTCGCCTGGATCAACTCCAGTAAACTGCGCCCCCCACTCAGGATGTGATGAAACAACAGCACTGGCTCTTCACGCAAATCAGCCGCCACCTCCGGCGTATAAAAATGCTGCAGCTCCGTCAGCAACGGCACCACCCGTCCACCCACTTCTTGCGTGTTCAACCACTGCCCCACAAAGCTGCTCGAAAACGCCCGCGACCGCGGGTCATCAAGCATCCGGTCCACCTCTTGCCGCAACACTGCCGCATCCTGCAATTGCCCCTTCGCCGCCAGACCCAGCAACTCCTCATCCGGCATCGTCGACCACAAAAAATACGAAAGCCGCGAAGCCATATCAAAGTGCCCCACCGGCTCGGTCTTCAAATTCGCATTCCGGTCCTCCACGCGAAACAGAAAGCGCGGCGAAACCAGCACCGCCTTCAGCGCCATCTTCACCGATTCTTCGTAAGGGTCACCGCGCTCCACCGCACGCAGGTAAATCGCATAGAAGCGATCTGTATCTGCCTTCATCGCCGGCCTTCGGTACGCCTTGCTCAAGAAGCGCTGCAGCAGCGCCCGCGCTGCTCCATTCGGGTCCACCGGCGACTCTCCTGCTTCCAGCCCAAAGAGCCGGTAGTGAAAGGCACGCTTGTCCTGCGGTGGAACCTCCGTCTTCTGCTCCACCGTCAAACTGAAAAACTCAATCGGCGTCCCCGCTGCTTTTACAACGACGCGATGCACCCCCCGCGTCAAAGTCTGCGTCGCCACACGGGTCGTTGCTCCCCCATTTGAATCCCGTGCATAAAACAGCATCATCGGCTGCCCCTCATCCACCTGCACACTCACCTGCACCGGAGCCAGCTTGGGCCGGTCAATCGAAACCTTCAGATTGTAGGGCCCTTCCACAAACACCGTCGTCTCCGCACTCACCGCTTCGTCCGCCCCAAGCATCCGGCCTGCCTTCACCGATGGCTTGGCGGGGTTCATCTCCGCCGACAGATACAGCTTGGTCGCCGGCGGCGCAATGATCACCCGGTCTAACACCTTCTGCGCTGCCTCAAGATAACGCTCCAGCAGCATCGGCGGCAGGTAGAGCGTATCGCCATTGGTATCAAACCCATTGCCACCCGATTCATCCGCCGGAAACAAATCGGCCGCCACCACATCAATGCCCAGCAAATCCCGAATCGTATTGCGGTACTCCCGGCGATTCATCCGCCTCGGCCCAATGGCTACAGCATCTTCCCCCGTCGCACAAGCCGTAGTTCGCAACCGCTCATCGATCCAAGTTGCAATTCGCAGCCGGTCCGCCTCGGTCAGCTTCGACGCCATCGGCGGCATCGTCCGGTTCCGCAACTGCGTCGCCACATCACGCCACAGCAATCGGCTCGCATTCAAATCCTCAGCCGTATTCGCCTTCAGAAAATCAACCCGGTTCCGCGGCGAGGCAGGGTTATGGCAAGCCGCACAATTCTGGCTCAGCACAGGCTTGATGTCACGGCCAAAGTCTTCTGCGGCTCGCACAGAAATCAGGGCCCCAAAAAACAATAGAGCTGCACGCACAATGCAACTCTATCGCTTTTTCTGCTTATGCTGGTGATGTGAGAGTTCTCTCGCAAGTCATATTTTTTTTGTATCTGGCATTGCTGATCTTGGCTTCGCCACAACCTGAAAAGCCTCGTCCATCCGTAACGATCAAGCACGACTCACAACTACCGCCTCAATTTGAAGATTTTCCAATAGCTCCAAAGGGAAATCTCAAAATGATGCCACCGAAACTGGATACACAGTCAAAGCGGAAGTTTAGGACACGACTGCAGAGCGCTGCCAACCAGCCCCCAAATTTTGCGCAGCATTACACCGTTACCATCTGGGGGTGCGGATCAAATTGCTTTGCAGGTGCGCTCGTTGATTTGCAAACAGGAGATGTGTTTCCGATCCCCTTTGCGTCGCCAAATGGAACCCCGCGTATGGAGTGGATGGTTTGTGGCAGAGCCGATGAAAAATCGGACGTCGAATTCCGAATTGACAGCCGACTTATGGTGGTTCGCTGCGGCCATGATCTGTCCCCCGGTCCCATGAAGCAGAAGGTTCCAGACGTCCGCTATTGGGTCTGGGAAGAGAATCGCTTCCGGCAGCTGCAACCGTAAGGTTAGACTCTCGGCTCCGCGTTTTCTGCAACCCCTAACCAAAGCAAGGCCCCCAAAAGCAATAGAGCTGCACAGGCAGTGCAACTCTATCGCTTTTTCAGTTGTGACTTTTACTTAGCTGGCAGCAGCCACCGGCGCCTTGGCAATATTCCGCAGCACGTAAGGCAGAATCCCTCCGTTGCGGAAGTAAATCGCCTCCACCGGAGTGTCAATGCGCACCTTCACCGTAAAGGTCTTCGTCGAGCCGTCGGCTGCCTTGGCAACCACCTGCGCCTGCTTCGATCCTTGCACGGCATCAGAAACGCCACTGATCGAGAAGGTCTCGTAACCAGTAAGCCCCAGCGTCTGCCGGCTCTCACCAGGCAGAAACTCGCAAGGCAACACGCCCATGCCAACCAGGTTCGAACGGTGAATCCGCTCAAAGCTCTCAGCAATGACCGCCTTGACGCCCAACAGGTTCGTACCCTTTGCCGCCCAGTCACGCGACGATCCAGAGCCGTATTCCTTACCCGCAATCACAACCAGCGAAGTTCCTTCCGCCTGATACTTCACCGAGGCATCATAAATGCTCATCTGCGCGTCGCTCGGCACATGCTTGGTAAAGCCGCCTTCCACGCCACTCAGCATCTCGTTCTTCAGCCGCACATTGGCAAAGGTTCCGCGCGTCATTACTTCATCATTGCCGCGCCGCGCACCATAGCCATTGAAGTCCACCGGAGCAACGCCGAGGCTCATAAGATAAGCACCAGCCGGAGAATCCTTCTTAAACGAACCCGCCGGTGAAATGTGGTCCGTAGTGATCGAATCACCCAGCATGCAAAGAGCATACATGCCCGGCAGATCCTCAATCGGAGCATTCGGGTCCTTCATGTTCACGAAGTACGGCGGATGCTTGATGTAGGTCGAATTCTCATCCCAGGCAAACAGGTCGCCAGTCGGAGTCTTCATGCTGCGCCATTGCTCGGTGCCTTCAAACACGTCTGCATATTCACGCGCAAACTGCTCCGATGTGACAAACTGCCCCACCGCCGCGTTCACTTCTTCCTGGCTCGGCCAGATGTCCTTCAGATAAACATCTTCGCCGTCCTTGCCCTTGCCCAGCGGCTCCGTGGTCAAGTCCATATCCACGCGCCCAGCCAGCGCATAAGCAACCACCAGGGGCGGGGAAGCAAGATAGTTCGCACGTACCTGCGCATTCACACGGCCTTCAAAGTTACGGTTGCCGCTCAGCACGGCCGCCACCACCAGATTGTTGTCAGCCACTGCCTGGCTCACCGGCTCCGGCAGCGGGCCGCTATTTCCAATGCAAGTCGTGCAGCCGTAGCCCACCAGATTGAAGCGCAACGCATCGAGGTAAGGCATCAGCCCGCTATCCTGCAGGTACTCGGTCACAACCTTCGACCCAGGCGCGAGCGAGCTCTTCACCCAAGGCTTCGACATCAAACCCTTCTCAACGGCCTTCTTGGCCAGCAACCCGGCACCAATCATCACGCTCGGGTTCGAAGTGTTCGTGCAGCTCGTAATCGCCGCAATCACCACCGCGCCTTCCGGCATGCTCGCCGTCTCGTTGAACATCGTAACGTCAACACTCTTCGGCTCAGCCGTCAGCGTAGCGAGGAAGTTCGACTTCACTCCAGACAGCGAAATCCGGTCCTGCGGCCGCTTCGGCCCGGCCAGCGAAGGCTCCACGCTGCCAAGGTCCAGTTCCAGAACATCATTGAATTCCGGCTCCGGCGTACCCGCCTCAAGGAACATACCCTGCTCCTTGTAATAAGCCTCCGCCAACTCCACCAGTTGCTTCGGTCGGTTCGAGAGCCGCATGTAATCGAGGCTCTTCACGTCAATCGGGAAGAACCCGATCGTCGCCCCATACTCAGGTGCCATGTTGGCAATCGTGGCCCGGTCCGCCAGGCTCAATGCCGGCATGCCAGGTCCGAAAAATTCGACAAACTTTCCAACAACACCGCGCTTGCGCAGCATCTGCGTCACCGTCAACACCAGGTCGGTGGCCGTCGCCCCAGATGCCAGCTTGCCATGCAGCTTGAATCCAACCACCTGCGGCAGCAGCATCGACATCGGCTGACCCAGCATGCAAGCCTCGGCTTCAATGCCGCCCACACCCCAGCCCACAACACCCAGGCCATTGATCATCGTCGTGTGCGAGTCCGTTCCCACCAGAGTGTCCGGGTAGGCCTGCGGCACTTGCTTGTCTTCGTTCACAAACACAACCGGTGCCAGATATTCCAGGTTCACCTGGTGCACAATGCCAGTTCCCGGCGGCACGGCGCGGAAGTTGCGAAACGCCGTCTGCGCCCAGCGCAGCAGCGCGTAGCGCTCACTGTTGCGTTGAAACTCCAGCAGCACATTCAGGTCAAACGAATCTTTCGCCCCGTAGTTATCTACCTGCACCGAGTGGTCAATCACCAGATCCACCGGGATCAACGGATTCGCCAGCTTCGGATCGGCACCCATCTTCAGTAGCGCATCGCGCATGGCCGCAAGGTCCACCACGCAGGGCACGCCGGTAAAGTCCTGCAGCAGAACGCGCGACGGACGATAGTTGATCTCCTGCGCTTCTGCCTTCAGGTCCCACTTGGCAACATATTCGATGTCGCTCTTCTTGACGGTCAGGTCATCTTCAAAACGAAGCAGGTTCTCGATCAGGATACGGATCGATACCGGAATCCTTTGCATGTTGAATCCAGCTCGCGAAAGTGCCGCCAGTTTGTATATCTCGTAATTGCGGCCACCGACACTCAGCGTCGATGCCGCCCCAAAGGAATTCCGATTGCTCATAATTGGACGTTTTTAGTGTATCGCGGACACGATGGCCTGGCCTCGCTCCTGCTATGCTCAATGATTCATGCAGCAGACTTCCGATTCTGCCAACCCCTTTCATGACGCGCTTCGTTTCGAGCGGCGGATCCCGCCCTGTAGCGTCCTGATTTTTGGCGCTAATGGCGATCTGACAATGCGAAAGCTCTTGCCGGCGTTGTTCCGGCTGGCTTACGAGCGCAAATTGCCTTCTGGATTTTCCATCGTGGGCAACTCCCGCACCGAGATGTCTCACGATCAGTTCCGCGAAAAAATGCGGGTGAGCGTCGAGAAGTTCATCGAAAATTCACCATTTGATGCCGCCCTTTGGGAAGACTTCGCAAAGGGCATTTTTTATGTCCCCGGCGATCTCAGCGATCCCAATTGCTACGCCGCACTGAAGCTCCAGCTCGACACCATCGAGAAAGAGCGTGGCACCGGCGGCAATGTCCTCTTCTACCTCTCCACCCAGCCCAGCTTTTACGCGAGCGTCGTAGAACACATCGGTGCCTCCGGTCTCGCCCATCATGATGGCGGCGGCTGGCGTCGCGTTGTCATTGAAAAGCCCTTCGGTCACGACTCAGCCTCGGCCCAGGAACTCAACAACCGTATCAGCAAGGTCTTGCCCGAGCGTGACATCTATCGCATCGATCATTACCTCGGCAAAGAGACCGTCCAAAACGTTCTCGCCTTCCGCTTCGGCAACACCATCTTCGAACCTCTCTGGAATCGCAGCTACATCAGCCATGTCCAGGTCACCGCTGCCGAGAGCATCGGTGTCGAAGGCCGCGGTGCCTACTACCAGGAAGCCGGTGCCCTCCGCGACATGATTCAGAATCACCTTCTGCAAGTCATGGCCACGGTCACCATGGAAGCCCCTCCCTACTTTGATTCAGATGCCGTCCGCGACGAACGTGCCAAGCTACTCCGTTCCATCCGCATCATGAAACCCGAAGAAGTCGATGCCAACGCCGTCAAAGGCCAGTACGGCCCAGCCCGCATCGGCAATGAAAACGTCCCTGGCTTCCGCCAGGAAAAAGGCGTCAACCCCGAGGCGCAAACCGACACCTACGCCGCCGTGACTTTCTTTGTCGACAACTGGCGTTGGGCCGGTGTCCCCTTCTACGTTCGCACTGGCAAGCGCCTGCCCAAGCGTGTTACCGACATCGCCATCCGCTTCCACGCTGCACCGCTCTCTCTGTTCAATTCGAGCCCGGGCGCTTCAGAATCTCCTCTCGCCGCACCCAACCTTCTGATCCTCAGAATCCAGCCCGACGAAGGCATCTCTCTCCGCTTCCAATCGAAAGACCCCGCTGGCGGCGGCATGAAGCTCCGGCCCGTCTCCATGGATTTCAACTATGGCTCCAGCTTCGGTTCTCGTACTCCTTCCGCTTACGAGACACTACTGCTCGACGCTCTGGCCGGAGACAGCACCCTCTACACCCGCCAGGACATGGTCGAAGCCAGTTGGCGCGCTGTCGAACCGATTTTGAATCGCTGGAACGAAACGAAATTCGACTTTCCCAATTACGACGCAGGCAGTTGGGGCCCCAAAGCCAGTGACGAAATGCTGGCCCGCCGGGGCCACGAGTGGAGGATCCCTTGAGTTCCACGGCCGTTCGTCCTGAGCAACTCCTCAAAGAACTGAGTGGTCTTTGGACCCAGCTTGGCAAAGAAGAAGTCGAAGGCTCCGACCGCTCCGCAGGCGTCCTGCGCGCCGTCACCATGACCTTCCTGCTAGCCGTCGATGAAGGCGATGACGAGACAGCCGCCGGCGAAGCTCTGGCCCAGTTGATGCACGAGCATCCCAGCCGCGCCATTGTCCTCAAGCTGAAAAAACAGTCCGATTCTCAAATCGAAGGCCGCGCCTTCGCCCAGTGCTGGATGCCCTTCGGCCGCAGGCAACAGATTTGCTGCGAACAAATTGAACTCAGCGCCGGCCAGCAGTCCTTCGCCGACATCATCTCTTTGCTGCGTGGCTTGGTTGCCCCAGACCTTCCCGTCGTCTTCTGGTGTCGCAGCCCCAGGTTGTTCGATCACCCCGCCTTTGCCCAGGTCGCAGCCATGGCCGACAAGGTCATCCTCGATTCCCGCAACCATCCCGACCCCATCGCAACCACTAAGTTTATCGATCAGCAGCTCAAGCTCGGGCATCTCTATAGTGACCTCACCTGGACCCGCCTCACGCGCTGGCGCGAGACCGTCTCCGGCGTCTTCGAGCGCATCGATTGCCAGGGTTTCCTGGGCGCGATTCATACTGCCGTGATCGAGTATTCTCATAGTCCCGAGCCAATGGCTTCCGTCTATTTGGCTGCCTGGCTCAAGTCCGTCTTGGGGCCCCAATGTGCAGTCAGGCGCGATTTGGTGCCGTCCGATATCAGTTGGCAGATTCGTGCCATCCGCTTTCAAACTCCCCTGACCGATGTCGTGATTGATCGCTCCGAGAAGGGGATCGTGGAAGCACACATCAAACAATTCACTGCCCGCAGCGTCTTCGAAGTTCTCGACGAAGCGCGCCTGGTCCGCGAAGAGTTATCTATTTTCGAGCGAGACCCAATCTTTGCTCGAGCCGTTGAAATCGTTAGTCAAAGTTAAGCATGTCGTCCTATCTCAATATCTTTCCTACCGCCGAAGCAGCCGCTAAAGCCTGCGCCCTTCGTATCGCCGAAATCATTAAGGACAGCCTCGAGCAGCGTGGCGTAGCCCGCATCGCCCTCTCTGGCGGCTCCTCCCCGAAGCTGATGTTTGCCGAGTTGGCCAAGCTCCCGATTGATTACGAGCATGTGTGGCTGTACTGGGTGGATGAACGCGTGGTTCCCCCAGACCATCCAGATTCCAACTACAAAATGGCAATGGAGAATTTGATTCTCCCCGCCGGCATTCCCATCCAGCATCTCAATCGCATTGCCGGAGAGCGCTACCCGGAAGAAGCCGCCGCCCACTACATCTCAGAAATTCAAGTCGACTTCAAATTGAAAGAAGGCGAACTCCCTGTCTTCGACCTGATCCATCGCGGCATGGGGCCCGACTCCCACACCGCTAGTCTCTTTCCCGACGACCCCTTGATCGAAGACGACTACGAGATTGCCGCCAATACCTTCGTTGAGAAATTCAACTCGCATCGCGTTACCTTGCTCCCAGGCGTTCTCAAGGCGGCGCGCCACACGGTCATTCTTGCTCCCGGGGCCGACAAGGCTGGTGCCTTGTGGGATGTTCTCGAAGGCAAAAAAGACGAAATGGCGCATCCCTGCCAGATCGCAGCCAAGCCTCCCTATCCGACCGAGTGGTTTACTGACGAAGCTGCCACCAAACTCCTGCGCAATAAATCCTGAGAGTTTTCCCCCTTTCAACCAACTAGTCTGTATTGGTTGAAGCGATCTATCTCCTGCTTGCTTGCTGGATGATCGTTAGTGGAATTGACGATCTCTGGCTCGACTTTTGTTATCTGGCGGGTCGGATCTCCAAACCACGCCCCGCTACTGAGCATCACCCCTCCACCACAGCCGTTCCTCCGTCAGGCGACCCTGCAGCGCTGGATGAAACTCTCATCGCACTCTGGATTCCCGCCTGGCGCGAGGACACGGTGCTGGCCCACATGGTCGCTCACAACGTGGCTTCCATTCGCTACCGCCGCTACCACATCTTTGCTGGCACCTATCCCAACGACGAAGCCACACTCGACGTCCTCCGACAACTCGAACTCCAGTACCCCAATCTCCACGTCTCGCTCACCCCTCATGATGGCCCCACCTCAAAGGCAGACAACCTCAACTGGGTCTACCAGAACCTCTGCCTCGTCGAAGAGCGCATCGGCGAGAAGTTCGGCATCATCGTCATCCATGACAGTGAAGACCTCATCCATCCCGAAGAGTTTCGCTGGCTCAATTACTACTGCCGCGATTATGACTTCGTGCAAATCCCCGTGCTCGCACTCCCCACTCCCTGGTGGGAACTGACTCACGGCATCTATTGTGATGAGTTTGCCGAAACCCAGCAGAAAGACCTTCCCACCAGAAATCGTATGGGCGGCTTCGCCCCCTCTTGCGGTGTCGGCACCGGCTATCGCCGCGACGCTCTGGCCAGCCTGGCTGAAGCCGAGTCCAATCGGCTCTTCGAGCCTGACAGTCTGACCGAAGACTATTTGAACGGCCTGCGCATGCACCGTCTCGGCATGAAGCAGATTTATCTGCCTGTCGCCTGGGTCAACTCCCAGCCGGTCGCAACCCGCGAATACTTCCCGCGAAACTTTCATGCCGCCGTCCGCCAGCGTAGTCGATGGGTGACCGGCATTGCCCTCCAAACCTGGCAGAAGATCGGTTGGAGCCACCGTTGGCAAGAGAACTACTGGCTCTGGCGAGATCGCAAGGGCCTGGTCGGCAACCCTCTCAGCCTGCTGGCGAATCTTTTGTTAGTCCTTGCTCTGTTTGGCTTTGTTCCGCTCCTCGAAGGCCACTTGCTGATGGTCACTTCCATCGGGCTCTGTCTGCAATTGATCCGCATGAGTTGCCGCGCCTATTTCTCAGCGAAAGTCTACGGAGTCGCTTATGCTCTCTGGGTCCCCCTTCGTGTCCCCTGGTCCAATCTTGTGAATACTCTCGCAACACTCTCGGCACTGCACCGCTTCGCCCTCGCCCGATGGCGCAACGAGCCGCTGGTCTGGCTGAAGACCGAACACTCCTACCCGAACCGCCAGGCCCTCTGCCTCTATAAACGTCGCATCGGTGAAGTGCTCGTCGACCTGCGTCTGATTGGCTTCGATCAGCTGGAAGCAGCAGTCGCAAGCAAACCTGCAGGCCTGCGCCTCGGCGAATTCCTCATCGCCGAATACCTGCTCACCTGGGAGCAGCTCTACGAAGGGCTCTCGGTGATGTCGGGCTACCCCACACAGCCAGTTCCGATCGAAGACCTCGACATCGAGGTGGCCCGCTGCCTCCCCCGTGGCCTCATGAATGAGGCGCGCCTCCAACCCATTCGCAATCGTGAAAACGACCTGCTGATTGCCACCAGTGAAATTCCCACAGACGCTCTGCTCGCCCACTTGCGCCGCTATACCAATCTCGATCCGTACTTCGTTCTGGTCACTCCGGCCAACCTCGAAATCCTTCGTACTCTCACCGATTCCGCTTTTGCCACCGCTCGCGCCGCCTAGCAGCCTATAATGACAATTTCCCCTCTCTATGTCCTCAACCCTTGATCAATACCGCGAAGCAAAGCAAAGCTGGATGAAGTTGCGCAATCAGGCCAAGAAAGAACTGATTACCAGATTCCACGAAGTCGCTGCAGAACTGCATCAGATCCAGCGTGAACTCCTCGAAGACTTTGGCGAAAAGGTCTCCCTGCCCACCAAGCCCAAGAAGGCCGCCGCAAAGAAAGCAACTCCCGCTCCTGCTGCTCCTGCTGCCCCTAAGGTATCCCCAGCCGTAGCCGCCCTCCAAAAGAAGCTGGAGCTCCAACAGAAGAAACTGGCAGAAGCCAAAGCGGCAAACAAACCCACCAAAGCCATCGAAGATCGCATTTACGAAATCGAAGACGACATCCGTCTCGCCGCAGCCAGCTAAAACCAACTCCGCACAAAGAGCAGGGCCGTCATGGCGAATCCGATTCCAATGACGATTTTCCGGACGGCACTTCTCCCAATTCTTCTTGCCGCCCCAGCGCCCAGATAGCCGCCGCACACCGCCCCGGCAATCATCACGATGGCGTAGGGCCAGGACACCAGTCCAGAAAAGATGAAGTAGATCGCCGCAATCCCATTGATGCAACTGGCAAAGACATTCTTGAGGCCGTTCATCTGGTGGATGTCGGTGAGCCCCATGATGCTCAACGCCGCCAGCATCAAAATTCCGATTCCCGCCCCGAAGTAGCCACCATACAAGGCCACCAGCAATTGGAATCCAATCGCCCCATAGATCCAGTGCCCCGCCTGCTGCCCGGCCTTCATCCTTCGCTGTAACGGCTCCTGTACCAAAAACAGCAACGTCGCAAAAAAGATCAGAAACGGAACCAATCGGTCAAACACTGCAGCCGGTGTCACCCGCAGCAGCAACGCTCCCAGAATTCCACCCACCAAGCTCGGCACAATCAGCAGCAGCATCCGCCGGTCTACGCTCTTCATCTCCTCGCGGTAGCCCCACAGCGAACCCATCGACCCCGGCCACATCGCTACCGTGTTGGTAGCGTTGGCAATGACGGAAGGCACTCCCAGCCAAACCAGTGCCGGGAACGAAACCAGCGTGCCGCCACCGGCGACCGAATTGATCGCCCCTGCCGTGAAGGCACCGGCAAAAGAGGCAGCAATCTGCAAGGGGCTTAGTGAGAAGTCAGGCATAAGGCCAAGCTCAGATTCTGACACGCTTCGCACAGGTATTCTGTAAGGGTCATGAAAATTCTTCTGGCCTCCCTCCTGCTGTGCCAATTGCTTCCAGCGCAAACTCCTCGCTTTACCGACACCGCCCGCCGGCAGAAAATCATGGCCTTGACCGCGCAGGCCGACGCGATTTTTGAAAAGTACTTCCAACGCCAGCAAGTACCCGGCCTGGTCTACGGCCTCGTCATCGATCAGGACCTGGTCCACGTGAAATCCTGGGGCGTTCGAGACACCGTCTCCAAGGCACCCGTCACGGCGGATACCGCCTTTCGCATTGCATCCATGACCAAAAGTTTTACCGCTCTGGCGATTCTCAAACTGCGCGATGCAGGCACGCTCTCGCTCGACGACAAGGTCTCAAAGTGGATCCCTGAAATCGCGGGTCTCGCCTACCCCACCCGGGACACAGCGCCCCTCACCGTCCGTCAATTGCTAACCCACGGCGCGGGCTTCCCGGAAGACAACCCCTGGGGCGATCGCCAACTTGCAATCCCCGACGCGGAGATGTCCAAGTGGATCGACCGCGGCATCCCCTTTTCCACCCCGCCAGACTCCAGCTACGAATACTCCAATTACGGTTTCGCCTTGCTCGGCCGCATCGTCGCCAAAGCCTCCGGCCAAAGCTACGAGCAATACCTCGACAAAGAAATCTTGAAGCCTCTCGGTCTGAGCTCTGCCTCCCTCGAACCCGCCAAAGTCCCCGCCTCCGTCCGCGCCAACGGCTATGGCCGTCGCGACGGCGAACTCTTTGAGATTCCCTCGCTCGCCCACGGCTCCTTCGGTGCCATGGGCGGTTTGGTCATCGACGCCAAAGACATGGGCCGCTATGTCGCCTATCAACTCTCCGCCGAGCCCGCCCGCGACGATGCCGACAACGGCCCTGTCCGCCGCAGTTCCCTCCGTGAGATGCAGCGCCATTGGCGTACCTCTAGCCAAACTTCAGGCTACGGCTACGGCCTAAGTGTCAGCCGAAACTCCCGCTTCTCCCGTATCGTCGCCCACGGCGGCGGTCTGCCTGGCTTTGGTTCCTACATGATGTGGCTGCCTGAATATGGCGTTGGTATGTTCGCCATGGCCAACCTTACTTATGCCGGCCCCGCCGCCCCGATGCGCGAAGCCTTGGAAATGATGGCCGAGGCCGGTGCCCTCAAGCCCCGGGTTCTTGCTCCCTCACCCATCCTCGAACAAACCCAAAAAGTCCTAACCCAACTGTGGAACAACTGGAGCGATGCCGACATGGATCGCATCGCAGCCGATAACCTCTACCTCGACCAACCTCGCGCCCTAATCGCAAAACGAATCGCCGACCTCAAAAAGAAACTCACCAATTGCCAGCCTCAAGGTGCAATCACACCTGAGAATTGGCTGCGCGGCCGCTTCCAGTTGGCCTGCACCGAAGGGCAGGTAGAGGTAACCTTTACACTGGCCCCAACCAAGCCACCCTTGGTCCAGGCATTGTCCTTTAAAGAAACCTGAAAGCCAAATGTACCCCTCGAAGATTAGATCTGTTTGGCGAAGTATCCGGTCTTGTGCCGCAGCGTAAGGCCGGGCTGCTTGGCACGGATGCGGATCTTCCGGAAGCTGCCATCCCGTTCCGCTTGGCTGCTCGTATAAGCCAAGTCGTAGGTAGACCGCAACATATCAGCAATCTGCCGGAACTGATCTCGCAGGTCATCGCTCTCGGTGGCGTCAAACTCAAGCCCCCCGGTCTCCGCCGCCAGCCGGGCCATCACCGAACGCCCATATTTGTTGCGTGAATTCCAGACGCCCTTCTTGATCTCGGTATAGCGCAACGTGAAGATGGTCACCCCTGCCTCTTGTGCCTTCTCGATCGTATCGAGCAGGTTCTTGGCGCTCGAATTGTCTTCCCCATCAGAGAAGAGAATCATCGCCCGCCGCCCTTCCTTGCCCATCATCTCCTCGGCGGTGTAGTAAACCGCATCATAGAAAGCCGTACCTGCACTTCGAATCTCAGCCGGGCCTAGCCGTGGAAACTGGTTCGCATTCTTCGTCTTCTGATACTCCTTCAAGGCGTCGTCCAGATCGTCTGCCTTTTGGTTGGGGGGCGAAGCCAGCCGGACCGAGTTCCCAAAGCAGACCAGCATCGCCTGATCTCTCTTGGTCATTACGGTCTTGAGAAAGTCCCTCAGATCCCTTCGATGGTCTTTGAGGAAGTCTGCCTGCGACCCTGACACATCAGAAACCACCGCGATAGAAAGCGGAGATTCCGATGCCCGCGAGAAGAAAGAGACCTTCTGCGGCACTCCGTCTTCCAGTACTTCGAAGTCACTGGCATTGAGGTTGGTGACCCATTGCCCCCGCGAGTCTCGTACCGAGAAAGGAACATTGACAAGGTTGACTTCCACCCTGATGGGTGGAGGGTCTTGAGCAAGTAACAGGGGGCTGGCAAGAAAGGAGCGACGCAACATGCTTATGGGATTACGCACCGCAAGCCAGATCGTTCCGCCTAAGCCAAAATATCCTTCACTACATTGCCGTGGACATCGGTGAGTCGAAAATCCCGGCCGGCATAGCGATAGGTCAACTTCAAATGGTCTAAGCCCAACAGATGCAGTATGGTGGCGTGTAGGTCGTGGAAGTGCACCTTGTTTTCTACTGAGTAATAGCTGTAGTCGTCGGTCGCTCCATAAGAAAGGCCGGGCTTAACTCCGCCTCCGGCCATCCAAACCGTGAACGCTTCCGGGTTGTGGTCTCTTCCATCCGAGCCTTGCGCGGTCGGGGTACGGCCAAACTCTCCGCCCCACAGCACCAGCGTATCTTTGAGCAACCCTCTTGCCTTCAAATCCTTAAGCAAGCCGGCAATCGGCTTGTCCACCTCAGCCGCATTTTGCGCATGATCCCGCTTCAGATTCTCGTGTTGGTCCCACTTGTAGGTGTGGCTGACCTGCACGAACCGAACACCCTTCTCAGAGAATCGCCGCGCCATGAGACACTGTCGGCCAAAGTCCTCAGTGATCGGGTTATCCAGCCCGTACAGTTTCTTGGTGGCCTCGGATTCATTGCTCAAATCCTGCAAATCAGGGGCCTCGGTCTGCATCCGGAAGGCCAGCTCAAAGCTCTCAATACGGCCTTCGAGCGCCCGGTCCGGGCCAGTCAACTCCAACTGCTTCCGGTTCAAAGTCTGGCTGTAGTCGATCTCCATGCGCTGTATCTCGCGGGGAGTCTCTTTGTTGGTGATGAACGGAATCCGCGCATCCTTGGCCGCAATGCCTACCGAACCGATGGCGGTTCCGGCGTAGGGTGCCGGGAGAAATGCTGAGCCGAAGTTGTTTGCACCACCATGCGACTGCGTGGGGCAGATGGTCAGGAAGCCTGGCATCGAAGAGTTTTCCGTTCCGAGGCCATAGGTAATCCACGAACCCATACTCGGGCGAATGAAGGTGTCAGAGCCTGTATGTAGTTCGAGCAATGCGCCACCATGGCGCGAGTTCGACCCGTGCATGGACTTGATGAAGCACATGTCATCAACGCATTTGGCCGTCTCAGGAAACAGGTCACTCACCCAGGCTCCACTCTGGCCATACTGCTTGAAGGCCCAGGGCGACTGAAGCAAATTGAAGGTTTCACTCGAGACAACCTTGGGGCGGGCAAACGGGAGAGGCTTACCGTGGTCACGCTTCAACAGGGGCTTGTAATCGAAGGTATCCATCTGCCCGGGGCCGCCGTGCATGAACAGGAAGATGACACGCTTGGCTCGGGCAGGGAAGTGAGGTGGCTTCACGGCAAGCGGATCCGTAGCGCCACCTTGCAGCAATCCCGCCAGTGCGAGGTTGCCAAATCCGGCGCTTGAGACGCGAAGCAAATCTCTGCGGGACAGCGTTTGATTCAGATAGGAGTTCCAGTGTCTGTTCATTGTTTTAGTTGAGGTAGATGAATTCGCTTGATGCCAGCAGTGACTTGCAGAAGCTTTGCCACGCCTTCAATTCATCGCCCTTCCACTCCTTTTGCATTTTCGAAATGAAGCTCAATGCTTGATCCACTTCAGCAGGGGTTGCCGGCCGCGAAAGGGCCCGCTGATAGGCTGTCTTTACTTTCTCGCTAGCCTCACCCTTCAGGCTCTCTGCCATCTTTTTACTGTGGTTGAGGACGACAGAGCTGTTCATCATAAACAAGGCTTGCGGTGCGACGACTGTCGAATCCCGATCTCCGTTCGACATGGTCGAATCTGGGAGATCAAAGGCTGAGAACACTTCGTACATCGAACTCCGCAGCACAGGGACATAGATGGATCGGATTTGCCGATCGTAGTCGACCGTGCTGCCCTTGGCTGTATTCGCAACATACTGGCGGTCTTTGTAGGTGAGAAGGCTGCCTCCCATCGTAAACTCCAGTCCGCCAGAAGCACTCATCACGGCATCGCGAATCGACTCTGCTTCCAGTCGCCGTCTCGGCATTCTCCAGAGCAGTACATTCTCCGGGTCTACTTCCACGCCCTTGGCATCATGATCGCTGCTCATCTGATAGGTATTCGACAACAGAATCATGCGGTGCATCTGCTTCATCGACCAGCCCTGCTCGACAAATCGAAGCGCCAGCCAGTCCAACAGTTCCGGATGAGAGGGCTTATCGCCAAGACGGCCGAAGTTGTCTACGCTCGCTACAATGCCACGCCCGAAGTGGCCGCGCCAGATCCGGTTTGCCATCACGCGGCTGGTGAGCGGGTGATCCTTCTGGGTTAACCATTCAGCCAGTTGTAATCTCCCGCTTTGGTTGTCCGTCAGCGTGGGCATCTTGCTGGTCTCGATGGTGCGCAAGAAGCCACGTGGAACCTTTTCACCCAGTGTCCAGTGGCTCCCACGGATATGGATTGGAATATCTTCTGCCTTTTCGTAGTCGAGCACACCCATGGACTTCGGAAAATCGGGCGTTGCGGCTTCGAGCTTTTTGGCCTCGGCTTCCAGAACTTCAAGCTGCGCACGAACCTCTTTGCTGTAGTAGCGCCGTGCGTTGTCTGGCCCGCTGAAGGGGCCGAACTTCTCTTTCAAGAAGTCATAAAGCGCCTTCAAGCCAGGATCTTTGACATCCTTGCCTGCATCGAGAGCCTGTTGAAAGAGTAATTCGTAGCGCTTGGCAACTTCTTCCGCCGTCTTCGGGACGTTACCCGTAAAGAGGCTCGCCGCTGGCGAAGACCAGGCGCTGAGAGGCAATCCCCGACCTTGGATCTCCCAGGCGTAAAGCACCGAGGATGATGCCGCTTGCGAGCGGTCAAAGAACTCGATCAGTTGGTCGAGGAAGCTGGGGTTTACCCCATACTGATTGGCAATCTGAACCGTGGTTTTCGGGGTCTGCTGGCCGGTATGTTTGGCGACCAGCAACTTCTCAAAATAAGGAAAGCGGTTGGCGTGTTCGAAGCGGATCTGATTGCGGCCCTTCTGCAGAGGCACAATGGCGAGGTAGCTCCAGCCCGGTGCTTCGGGTGAAGCCGCGCGATTCTGCACTGGGCCTGCCCCTTGCTTCATCCACACGCCGTTCACCCAGAGGTCGGCTGTGCCCGAGCCCTTTTCCTGGTTGAGGACGTCCAACTGGTACAAACCTGCTGTTGGTGCTTCGATCTGATACTCGGCGAAGTAAGGACCCTTGGAATCCTTTGGAGTATTCGGCTTGCCCTTCTCCAGAGTTTTGGGGATGTTGCCTTGATCAAAGCTGATAGACGTCCTGACAATTGCACCCCGCTCCTCTTCAATGGCTGCTACCTGAATCTTGGCATCGCGCTCGTAGTCTCGTGCCGCCAGCAAGTAAGCTCCGACGCGACGCATCGCCACTTCGGCCAGCTTGTTGTTCTCGGCCTTGGTGAGGGTTGAGATCTCTTTGCGCTTGCCTTCAATGAGAGTCTCATGCGCGGCAAGCCGGTCACGGTCCTCTTTGGGTGCCAGAACGTGTTCGTGCCACTTGGCAACCACCTTGAAGTGGTCCATCGTTTTGGTGCTCTTGAAGATGCCTGCCAAGGCATAGTAATCAGCCGTCGGGATCGGGTCGAACTTATGATCGTGGCAGCGGGCGCATCCGACGGTGAGGCCCATGAATGCCTTAGCCATGGTGTCGACTTGCTCATCGACGATATCCATCTGCATCTTCATCGGGTCGTCTTCGGCGAGCATCTTGGCTCCCAGACTCAGAAAGCCGGTTGCGGTCCAACGCTCGAACTGTTGCTTGAGGTTATCGGTTGGAGGCAGCAAGTCGCCAGCAAGCTGCTCGGTCACAAACTGGTTATAGGGCTTGTCGGCATTAAAAGCTGCAATGACGTAGTCGCGGTAGCGGAAGGCGTTCTTGTAGACGAGATTCTCATCGAGACCATTGGAGTCGGCATAGCGGGCCACGTCGAGCCAGTGACGGCCCCAGCGTTCGCCATAGCGCGGGGAGGCGAGCAGACGGTCGATGACTTTCGAATACGCCTCCGGTGAGCTGTCATTGAGAAAGGCATCCACTTCTTCAGTCGTCGGAGGAAGGCCTGTCAGGTCATAAGTGGCGCGTCGAATCAGGGTCCTGCGGGAGGCGGGTGCTGAAGGCTTTATTCCTTTTGCTTCGAGGGCTGAGGCGATGAAGGCATCAATTGGTGACTTCACCCAAGCGGCGTTCGCAACTTTGGGGATGGATGGCTCAGCAGGAGGAATCAGGGACCAGTGTTTCTTGGGCTTGGTGTTGCTGCTCACCACGGGGTTGTTGCCCCAGGGAGCTCCCATGGCAATCCACTGTGCGAAGAGCGCTGTCTCAGCATCCTTCATTTTCGGCCCCGGAGGCATCTTGAGCGGACCCGCCGTGTGCATCATGACCTTCATGAGCAAGCTATCTTCGGGCTTGCCGACCACGACGGAGGTTCCACGGCTGCCACCCCTCAGCATCTGCTCTCTGGTGTCGAGGCGCAGGCCACCCATGATGGGCTGACTGGTTGCTGAGTGGCAATTGAGACACTTGGCCACCAGTACCGGGCGGATGTTTTTCTCGAAGAATGCAGCCCCGTCCTCCTGGGCGAAACCCAGCAGAGCGGAAGAGAAAAGCGCCAGGACGCATCGGTGGAGCATGGCTGGATTTTATCATCGTGATAGGCTCCAAATATGACTCGTCGTGAAATGACAATGCTCCTGAGTGGAGCGGCCCTCCTGCCTGCTGCTGAGAAAGGCTTTACCCCCCTGTTCAACGGGAAGGATTTAACTGGTTGGACCCTGATCAAAGGTAGAGGCAAAGGCTATGTGGTAGAGAACGGAGTTTTGGTTTGCCCGGAAGATGGTGGCGGCAACCTGTTCACCGAGAAGGAGTATTCCGATTTCGTGCTGCGGCTGGAATGGCGGCTCTGGGATGGCGGCAACAACGGAGTAGGGATTCGCGCTCCGCTCGAAGGAGATGCGGCCTATGTGGGCATGGAGATCCAGGTTCTTGACGAAACCTCTGAGAAGTACATGAAGAAAGGCGAGAAGGTTACTGCCTTGAAGCCAACGCAGATGACCGGATCGGTCTACGATGTCTTCGCCGCCAAGAGTGGGCATGTGAAACGCGATGGAGTTTGGAATACCTACGAGATCGCTGCCAAGGGTCGCAAGATCAAGGTCACTCTAAACGATGTGGTTGTCACTGATGTCGATCTGGATTCCGTAAAGGACGAAGCGGTTCTCAAGAAGCATCCCGGTCTGGCGAACAAGAGCGGACACATCGGATTTCTCGGTCACGGAACCCGGGTAGAGTTCCGCAACATCCGCATCAAGGCTTAGGCTTTACTTCTTTTCGTCGCTGCTGGTGAGCATCTGTTTGAGAACAAAATCAACGGCTGCTCCCACCAGCGACAGGGCGATCGATCCCAGGAAGGCAGGGATGAAGCCTGTCACGTGAAAGCCGTTGACGAGCGAAGAGGCCAGCCAGAACATCAATGCGTTGATGATGAGGCTCGAGATGCCGAGCGTCAGGCAGCCGATCGGGAGAGTGAGTAGTTTGAGCAATCCTCCCAGGGTGGCGTTGACCAGGCCGATTGCCAGAGCAGCGATCAGGGTTGCCGTGATGCCGTTGACGCTGACGCCCGGAACCAGCATGGTGACGATGTAGAGAGCGATGGCGCTCGCGGCCCAGCGGATCAAGAGGCTCATTGTAGTTTTCTTCCCTTCAGGAACTCATGGATCTCGGTGTTGACTTGCGCCGGAGCCTCCATCATCAGGAAGTGACTGAGGCCGGGCAGGAACTTGTATTGTAAGCGCGGAAAGAGGGTCTTGAGGTAAGCCTCATCATTTGGCGGCTGTTGTCGTCCAGCACGTAAAGCGAGAACCGGGATCGGAAGAGGTTCTTCTTTCCACAAGTTCAGGTCTGCCATGGCGACCAGTGCAGACTCTGCGGTTTGCGGTTTGGTGGACAGGATCTTGCGGAGGATGTTCATCTGGAGTTCGCGTGGTGTCGAGTCGGTGTAAAGGTTGGACAGGAAGACGCTGATGTTGCGTTCGCGGACTTGCCTCTCCTGGCCGGGGCCGAAGTTGCGAGCCATGTTGGTGATGTTCTCGGCCCAGCGACTGCGGTCGGTGGCACCAGGGGGGAGCTGGAAGATGGAGCCGTCGAGCAGAATGAGGGCTTGTGTTTGCTGCGGGTAGCGGCGAGCGTACTCGCGGGCAATGAGGCCTCCGAGGGCGTGGCCGACGAGGATCCATTTGGTGGTTTTGGTTTGGAGGCGCAGGTCGTTTAGGGCTTTGACGTAAGAGTCCATGTTCGCTGGCTCGGCGATTGCGGATTGGCCATGGCCGGGGAGGTCGAAGCTGATGACGCGATGGGTCTTGGAGAAGTCTTCGTACTGCTTGTCGAAGAAGGTGTGGTCGGCGGCCCAGCCGTGGACGAAGACGATCGTGTTAGGCGCTGTGCCTTGTGACTGGACGTAGACCTTGTCGGCGAAGAGAAGTAAGAGGAGGGCAAGAACCATCCTCCTGAGCTTAGCGAATCAAGGCGACGGAGAGGATTGCTACGCCGAGTTGGCGATCATCGCCGGGAGGGACGAGTGGCGGACTGGAGCGAATTTCGAGCTCGGTGCGTCCTTCGAAGCGATGGGGTAAGCGATAGTCGACCGTTGGCGTGCCAGCGGTGGTGAAGTCGGATTGACCGACTGGTTCGCCATTGAGCAGGAGGTTGACGCGAAGTTGGCGGCTGGGGTTGAGGTTGAAGCGGACACGAAGCTGAGTATGCTCGGGAGCGGCGAGGAGTGCCAGCCGCGCGGAGGGGCCAGCCCAGCGGAAATGTCCTTCCCGGTCGAACCAGCCGTTGATCAGTTGCCAGCCTGAGGCAGGGATTGAGCAGTCAACAGTGCTTAGCCTTGCTTCGCCGTAGCGGTGAGAGAGGATGCTGAGTTGTTGCTTTGGGCTGAACCAGGAGAGCGTAGGCAGGTCGCGGTCACGGGCGAGGAGACGGTTTGCTTCGAGTTCGGGGTTGAGGACGCGGGCGTTTGGATCTTTGGTGATGAGGCGGAGCGCGCCGGTCATGCCGTGGAGGCGGTAGGCTGCGGGGGCGTTCTCATAGAAGGCGATGTTGGGGAGGGGCTTCATGGCGTTGGCGGCCAGGAGTTGTTCGGTGTAGGAGCGGGCTTCCTGGCCGAGGGCGAGCTCTACCCTGCGCTTCTCGCGCAGGACGCCGTAGCTGAGGACGAGGAAGGCGGCCAGGCCAGCGGTGAGGTAGCGTCTGGGGAGCTTTTCGAAGACTGCGGCGAGGCCGATCGTGAGGGGGATGAAGGGGACGTAGAGGTAGACGCTGAAGAGGCGGCCGGGCAGGAAGAGCAGTGGGATCATCAGCGCCAGAGTTCCGAGTAGGGCTGGAAGAAAGCTGCGGTTGGCGGCGAAGTAGGCGAGGGGGGCGAGCAGGAGCGCGCCGAACTTGTTGAGGACGGCGTGCTTGCCGTAGAAGGGGATGGTGGTGAGCAGAGACTGAGGGCTGAAGCGCAGGGTGTAGACGGTGTCGCGGCCCGAGTTCACACGGAGGGCCTGGAGGCCGAAGCTGGCGCTAATGAGGAAGAAGGGGATGGCGCGGCGCCAGTGGTCGAAGGCCAGGACGACGGGGAAGAAGAGAGCGACTTCCTTGGACTTATAAGCGAGCCAGAAGGTGGGTAGCGCCAAGAGCCAGTAGCGGGTGCCGAAGAGTAGCCAGGTGAGGATGCAGAAGGTGCAGGCCAGCAGGTCGAAGATGTACATCGGCTTCCACCAGGCTTCGAGGAGGGCGGAATGGAAGAGGAAGAATAGGGCTGCGGCCAGGGCTGAGAATTCACTGATGCCCTTGCGGCGGGCGAGCCAGAACAGTAAGGCGGCGTTGGCGAGGTGGAGGGCGAAGAGGAGTGGCAGGTAGCGCTCAAACTGGAAGCCGAAGCGCTGGCCGAACCAGCGGTAGTAAAGGCCGCCGGTGGGGCGGGTATTGGTCTTCGAGAAGACGGGAGTGACGAGCTCTTTGGCGAAGGAGTCGATGCCGGCGACGGTAGCCCAACTGAGGTTGTCGAGGTCGTCGTCGGAGAAGTAGCCCTCGAAGGCCGCGCGGTTGGCGATCAGGAAGAGGGCGAGGATGGCACAGGCTGCAAGGGCTCGTTGGATCATTCGCGGTGTTTGAGGAAGTCAAAGTCGCAGCCGAGGTGGGCCTGTTCGACGTGCTTCAGGAAGAGGCTGCCGTAGCCGCGTTCGTAATAGGGTTTGCGCGGGGGCATTGCCTCCAGACGAGCGGCCATTTCATTGGCGGGGACTTCGAGGGTGAGTGTTCGCTCGGGGACGTTGAGGGAGATCGAGTCTCCGTCGCGGACGGCGCCGAGGGGGCCGCCGATGGCGGATTCGGGGCTGATGTGGAGGACGACGGTGCCAAAGCTGGTGCCGGACATGCGGGCATCGGAGATGCGAACGACGTCTTTGATGCCGCGGGCCATCAGCGACTTGGGCATGGGGATCTGACCCCATTCGGGGAAGCCAGGTCCGCCGTGGGGACCGGCATTGCGGAGGACGAGGACGTTATCGGGCTCGACGAGGAAGGACTCGTCATTGACCTTGGCGAGCATGTCGTCTTTGGAGTCGAAGACGATGGCGCGGCCACGGCTGACGAGGAGGGACTCGGAGGCGGCACTGGTCTTGATGAGAGCGCCGTTTGGCGAAAGGTTGCCGCGGAGGATCTTGATGCCGCCGTCTGGGGAGAGGGGGTCGGCGAGGGGGCGAATGACTTGTTGGGGGTGGGGAGTGAAGTTGCGGACTTGATCTCCGATGGAGGTGCCGCCCACCGTGATGGCATCGGTCTTCAGGAGTGGGAGCAAGTGCTGGAGGAGGGTTTGGGCTCCGCCGGCGTAGGCGAAGTCTTCCATGAGGTATTGGCCGTGGGGTTTGAGGTCGAGCAGCAAGGGTGAGGCGGCGGAGATGCGCTCGAAGTCATCGAGATTCAAACGTAGGCCGAGGCGGCCGGCGATGGCGAGGAGGTGAACGACCGCGTTGGTGGAGGCCCCGGCGGCCATGAGAGCGGTGATGGCGTTGTGGAAGGCGGCGGGGGTTAGGACCTCGCGTGGGGTGGGGCCTGCGGTGGCCATGGCGACGGCGCGGGTGCCGCTTTGTTCGGCAATGGCATAACGACGGGCATCGACAGCGGGCCAGGCGGCGGCACCGGGGAGGCTCATGCCTAGGGCTTCTGTGACGAGGGCCATGGAAGAGGCGGTGCCCATGACCATGCAACTGCCTGAGGAGCGGGCGATGGAGCACTCGAGTTCGGCCATGTCGTCTTCGTCGAGCTTGCCTTCGCGGAAGAGGTCGAAGTGCTTGCGGCCATCGGTGCCGCTGCCGAGGGTCTTGCCGCGGAAGGTGCCGGAGAGCATGGGTCCACCGGGGACAACGATGGCGGGGACATCGGCGCTGGCGGCACCCATGAGGAGGGCGGGGATGGTTTTGTCACAGCCACCGAGGAGGACGACGGCGTCGAGGGGGTTGGCGCGGATCATCTCCTCGACGTCCATGCTCATGAGGTTTCGATAGAGCATCGCGCTGGGCTTGAGGAACATCTCGCCGAGGCTAATGACCGGGAACTCGCAGGGGAGACCACCGGCGGCCCAGACGCCGCGTTTGACGGCTTCGGAGATCTGGGTGAGGTGGCGGTTGCAAGGATTGAGGTCAGAGGCAGTATTGCAGATGCCGATGACGGGTTTGCCCTCGGTGATGGCTCGGGTGAGGCCCTGGGCCCGGAGGGTGGAGCGACGGGCGAAGGAGTAGTATTCGCGGGAGTCGAACCAATCGAGTGAACGTAGTTTTCGCACCACTGGTGAGTTTATCGCGATGAGGGTCAGAACTTGAAGATGGCTTGTCCGGCGCTGAGGAATTGTTGCTTGCGTTCGCCGCCGGCGCGGAGCCAGAAGAGTTCGTCTTCGCAGTCTTTGGCGCAAGTGGAATGGCCCTGGCGGAGGGCCTCGGACTGGAGGAGGGTGTAGAGCCAAATGGCTTCGTTTACGCGATGGTTGAGGCGGAAGAAGGTGCCGATGCGGCGGGCGAAGCGTTCGGCGAGGGGCCAGTTCTGTTCGAAGAGGAGGGGGAGGAGTGTTTCGAACTCGAAGGTGGAGCAGGGAAGGGGGAGGCCTGGCTGATTGGGGATGAGCGGGAGCAAGGTGGCGACGCGGCCGATTGGGTTTGTTTGTTCGGCGGCCATGGGCTCGGGGGCGAGGGGCAGGCCGTTGGCCTGGCGCAAGATGATGAGCGAGGCGCCGGTGGGGAGATTGGGCTCGTTGCCTTCGAAGCCATCAAGGATCCAGAGGATGCGTCCGCTGGTGTTGATGGATTGGAGGACGGCATCACGGAGGGCGGCGACCTGATGGCGGGCTTCGAGGAGGTGGACTTCTTCGAAGTAGGGAGCGGCCAGGTTGGCTAGCGATGAGGCGGCGGCCTTTTGAGTTTGCGGGCAGGGGCAGGCGAAGGCGATGGTGCCGGGTTGATCGATTGCCGATGCGATGAGGTCGGCAGAGAGAACCATGGGGCTTGGGAAGGATTGCCTGGGGAGTGTGAGCCACTCGACGACCCAGCGCTGGAGTTGGCGCAGAGCGAGGGGGCCTTCGGCTGTTTTGAGTTTGGCCAGAAGCGGAGGCAGTGGGCAGGCGTCGAGCAGGAGGAGGCCGACCTGGCTGGCGGTGCCGCGTTCAATGCGTTGCAAAAGCGGGGCCCAAAGCTGGCGGGCGGTTTTGCTGGATTTGACCAGAGACGGCGTGATGAAGAGGGCTAAGGGTTCTTCGGCTTCGGCGACTTCATCGAGGTCTTCGGTGAAGGTGTCTGGTTCGGTCGCGACCAGGGTGAGGTCGAGGTTGCGAAAGTGGGATAGCCGTTCAGCGGCTTGCTTTGCCAAGTCTTCCTGCTCGGCAGGGTAAAGCAGGGTGAGGCGCACGAGCTACCAGCGAGGAAGGACGCGCTTCCAGTTGGGGTCGACGTGCTTTTGCATTTCGAGTTCATCGTCGCGCTTGCGGAAGGGGAGGTTGTTGTAGCGTTCTACGCCGCGCGCGAGTTGGTCATAGTCGAGGGTGACGCCGAGGCCGGGGCGATCGGGAATGGGGACGGTGCCATTGGTGAATTTGACACGGCCGCCGACGATGACTTCGTCGATCTTGGTTTGCCAGGGATAGTGAGTATCGCAGGCGTGGGTGAGATGGGGCGAGGCGCAGGCGGCGTGGGCCATGGTCATCATGGAGACGCCGAGGTGATTGTTGGAGTGCATGGAGAGGCCGAGGCCGAGCACTTCACAGAGTTCGCTGAGTTGTTTTTGCTTGCGGATGCCGCCCCAATAGTGGGGGTCGCTGAGGATGATCTGAACGGCGTCGAGATTCTTGGCCTGCGGGACGTGGGCGAAGCAGGTTGTGGCGACATTGGAGGCGAAGAGGGTGTTGACGCCTTCGGCGAGGAGGCGCTGGCGGACTTCGGCCATGCCTTCGAGGGCAGCGCAGGGGTCTTCGAGGTAGCCGCCGCCGCTGAGTTCCTCGCGGAGGGCGAGGCCGACCTTGACGCTGGTGTCGACGGACCAGGCGCAATTGGGGTCAATGCGGAGCGGGAGAGCCGGACCGAAGGCGACGCGGAGTTGGCGGATGGTTTCGATTTCAACTTCAGGATCGAGGACGCCGCCCTTGAGCTTGATTTCTTTGAAGCCGTATTCGGCGATGAAGGCTTTGCACTGGGCGACGATGGTTTCGGGGCTGAGGCATTCGCCGTATTTATCTTCGCGGGCATCGGCACCGATGCCACCGCCGCCACCGTGTTTATAGAAAAGGTAGGCAGAGAAGGGGGCGGCGTCGCGGGCGCGACCGCCGACGAGGTCGCAAAGGGGTTTGTTTACGGCTTGACCGATGGCATCGAGGCAGGCCACTTCGATGGCGGCGAAGGTGCGGGCGGATTCATCGAGGGGGTTCTCGCCGGGGACCAGCATGGTTTGGGAGCGAGCGCCGGAGGGGTCGATGGCTTTGTCGGAATCGCCGTTCAGATCTTGCCAGAAGCGGGTGAGATCGAAGGGATCCATACCGACGAGGCGGGAGCGCACGGCATTGAGGGCGGCCAAGGGACGGTCTCCCCCGTAAGTCTCACTGATGCCGGTGATGCCGTCGGTGGTGACTACTTCAACGATGGTGCGAAGGGCGTAGGGAGCGTGGAGGCCATAGGAACTGCGTAGAGGGCCATCCGCGATCGCCTGCGGGTGGAGGCGCAGTTCCTTGATCGTCATACTGATTTATCTGTGAGGCTGGGTGCTACTTGCGAGCGCCGCGTTGGGGGGACTTGACGCGGCTCTGGCGGAGCTTCTTCTTCTTGCGGCCGGGCTTGGAAATGATGAAGGTGCCGCTGCCAATGTATTCAGCGCTGTAAAGGGGTGCTTTCGACATAAACCTTCAGTTTAGCTGATTTGAGTGGCCAAGCTCAAACTGGCATGGGCAGAAATCGAGAGTACCCATGCCAGGGGCAGTTAGCCCAGGGAATATTCAGTTGTCAAAGATCGATTGGCTTCGTTTGTTTCTAGCGGCCTTGTTGGCGGGCGAGTTCGGCGATTTGAGTTGCTGTGACGTGGGGGACGCCGTTTGGCTTCGTTTGGTTTTCGACGATGGAGCGGGCTTCTGCCGTTGTGTTCAGCGCCATCATGGCGAGGACGAAGGGTGAGGTTTGGCTTTGTTTGGTTTTTCGCATTTCGGCGACGGGTAGGGTTAGGGGGAGCGGGACTTTCTTTTCGAGCAGGTAGAGCTCGTTGTGGATGTCCAGGGCAGAGATGCGGTCGCGCTGCAGGCGTCTTAGTTCATTTAGGGCTTTGTCGGCGCGTCGTTCGAGCATGCCGGTGATCTTGACCATGCGTTCCATTTGAGCGAAGTACTTTTCGTCGCCGGGGTTGTCGAGGAAGTTGTCTTGCGCTTCGACTTCGAGTCGCTGGGCGCGCATGACCTGGTAGGTGTTGAAGGCGTAGCGGAGGAAGGCCTGGTGTTCGAGCTCAGAGCCGGGGAGGCATTCTTTGAGGAGATTGTTTTCGAGTTCTTCGTAGTCGCGCTGTTCGGCTGCGGTGAAGTAGGCGCCGGAGGCGGAGAGGAGGCCGTGACGGCGGGCGTTGGCTGCAGATTTGGCCTTGCCTTCTTCGGTCTTGGGGCCTGTTGAATTCTGCGCATTGGCTCGGTTTGCATCTATTTGGGCTTGGGTACTCATTGTGAACATCCTTAGGTTGAAGTTGTGATGGAGGCATAGGATTGACTCCGGGCACAAACTACCAAATCGAAAGTCAATTCCGAACCATGGGTTTGTGTAAGTGATTGATGGGTGGGGAGATCCAGGCGGAAAATTTCTGTTACGACGCGGAGGATGTCCGCTTTTCCGTTGAAAGTAGGCAACTCTCTAGAAACTAGCTAAGCAGCTTTTGTCTTAGCATGGGAACGCAGCTTGCAGGCAGCCTGCAAAGAAGCTATGAGTTGGGGCATGTGACG
>JBIITX010000050.1:0-28110 GCA_044340255.1 Bryobacter sp.
GGGTGAGCCGTCGATTCCTTCCCGCGCTGCTCCATGTGCCCCATTATCTGAAACTTGCGCGGAAAACTGCGCCCCCACGCGGAGGTCAACTGCCGAATTTAGGGTTATGGCTGGAGGAGTCATTGGGGGCAGGTCAATTGGCGCGCCAGGCGGGCTGCATGCGGGAGAGTGCTTGCGTGATGGAGCCGTAGTAGCCGGAGGCTGTGAGGCGGTAAAGAAATTCGGCCAGGGCGGCACCTGAGGCGACTTTCCAGCCGGACGTAAAGTTGACAGCGAAGAAGATCGCGCAACGAATGAGGGCGCTAAACAACGCCGCTTTCCAATGCCAGCGAAGGAGCATGTAGTAGCTAGGCTAGAGGGCTAAAGTTTGGATTTGGTGAAGGTTGGATGACGGGTTGGTTGAAGTTGGGGGGAAGTTTATTTGGGGCAGCTTGTGTTTTCGAGAACTTCGTAGGGGCCGAATTGTTGGACCTTTTTGAAGTTCTGATTCAGCCAGGCGAAGGTCTTGGGGAGCTTATAGAGTTCCTTGTGCTCTCCAATCCAAGAATCGGACTCCTTGACCCAGATGCAAACTGGAAGCTCTTGAAAGTTCGCTATCGCCTGATTGTCTAGTCTGGGTAAGTCTTCCTTCGCGAAGCTATGTCCTTCATAAAAGAAAAGCCAGGGGGCGGGAGAAGGCTTGTTCAAAAGACCATAGAGAATTGTAGATACGGGGAAGACAAAAAACTTCTGATCTCTTTTTTCCAAGAACCTGATCAGGCCTTCAAATTGAGCGCTGGAAATTGCGAATTCATTGCTGACTCCCTGAAGAGTTGGGGCGCCCCACTTCAGCGGTTTCAATGCCGGAAAAGAAATGGGCTCGAGAAAGGTCGTCCAAACCGTAAATTCATTTGCGGTTCTCTGCCAGGATATCTTTGCTCCCTGGACGAAGAGTAATACGAACATCATGAGGAATGGAAGGGTGAGAAGTGAATGAGAAGAGCTTAGGGCGAGGCGATTTTCCAAGGGGTGGCCTTCAGTAAATCGCAGTTCCAGGCCGGAAAGAGTTTCTCTAAACAGGGTGATAGTGAGACCAGCCATGAGGCCCAGAAATGGCATACCAGATTCCGGCTGGTTCATCATGCTCGAACAGAACAAGTAATGGAAGAGTACCAGTCCTAATAAGATGCTGGAACGGGACACATTGATGCCCTTGAAGGAGTAAGAACGAAGAGCGAGCTTGATGAACACAAGACCTAACGCCAGATATGCGAAAAGGTTCAAGACTTGCACGGATGATAACGGGGTGATCCCTAGAACGACCTTATAAATAAACTGCATTGGAGAAAGGAGACGCGCTATGCGATCCCCTCCAAATTTGGCAGGTACATCAAAAAAATGATGCTTAAACAGAAGAGGGTCGCAGTAGAGCCACAGCCAGGCAAGAAAGAGCGAAAGAGCGAAAGCAAAACCGCAGCAAAAGACGAAGATCGAAAGGAATTTGTCCTTGAGGTTACGAAAGGCCAGGAAAGACAGGTACAGCAGAAGTATTGGGGCGAAAAACGTTCCTGCGTTTTGCTTAGTCATACAGGCACAGAAGAGCAGGAAGCCGCTGAGAAAACGAAAGAAGTATGCAGTGAGGGATTTAGAATCCTCAAATTCTGTCAGGCACCACAAGCAGAGGAAATTGAAGCAGAAGGCAACATGCTCAATTTGGGGAAAGCCCATGATAGGGAGGTACCAGACAGCTGTAACGATTCCAACAAGGAACTCAGTTCCAGGAGCCAGACGCCTGGCGATTCTTATGGAGGCGAGAACGCCAATGCCGTTCAAGACAGAAGCAAACCCGATAAACGTTCCGAATGAAACTCCAAACCACTTGAATGCTGCGGCGAGCAAGAAATAAGCCAAAGGAGCGTGGGACATTGCGAAGTCCCGATAGGGAATTTGACCTTGAAGAACTCTCCATGCGCCATCAAAAACGATGGAGTAATCGTAAAGATAAATGCCCCGGGTTGCTGTGACCCAGTTAAAGCCTACCGCAAAGAGTACGATCAAGCCGCTGAGCAAAAATTGCAGGGGGACTGACCGTATTGGATGAAAGAGGATGTGAAGCGCTTTCCCTGCGACGGAGAAGTATTTGGATAACTGCGAAGCCAAAAGATCTTTGAGTCGCGCAAAGTTGATCATAGTCTCGCAGAAGCCCGATTTTGTACATACCACTCATAAGTGGATCGTATGCCGTCTTCAAGAGAGAATGATGGCCGCCATCCCAGGTTCTTGAGCTTGGAGTTGTCCATTTTCCGTCGAGGGGTGCCGTCGGGCTTGGAAGAATCGAATCGAATTTCTGCAGAGCAACCGACGATGGATTTGACGAGATGGGCCAAGTCCAAAATAGAAATATCTTCGTCAACGCCGACGTTGATGAGATCTGGAGAGTCGTAGTTTTTCATGAGAAAAACAGAGGCGGAGGCCAAGTCGCTGACGTGGAGGAACTCACGCCTTGGTGTACCTGTGCCCCAAAGAACGACTTCCGGGGCACCGCTCAATTTCGCGTCGTCGAACTTTCTGATGAGGGCCGGGAGCACGTGGGAAGCAGTGAGTGAGAAGTTGTCGCCAGGACCATAGAGATTCGTTGGCATCAGAGATACTGTAGGCCAACCATATTGCTTGGTATATGCCTGACAGGTTTTCAATCCGGCAATCTTCGCGATCGCATACGGTTCGTTTGTGGGTTCCAATAATCCGGTAAGCAAGCTGGATTCCTGGATAGGCATTTCTGCAAATTTGGGGTAAATGCAGACTGAGCCAAGAAAGAGGAGTTTCTTGGTACCGTTCCGAAATGCGGAGTCAATGACATTGTTTTGTATAACAAGGTTTTGATAGATAAAATCAGCCGGGAAGTCATGATTGGCAGAGATACCACCAACTTTTGCTGCGGCAAGGAATACATACTCTGGACGGTGAGTTATAAAGAAGCTATCTACCGCAGATCGATCCATCAGATCCAGTTCGGATCTTGTCCTTGTTAAGACGTTGGAATAGTCTTGTTGACAAAGCGACTGATAAATCGCTCCCCCAGCGAGGCCGCGATGCCCCGCAACGAAGATGCTGGAATCCTGTTTCATCGCTCCAAAGGATAACAAATCTGGTGCTGAGCAAGAGCTTGCAGTGGGCACATATCATGTCGAGATGGATTCATCATGATTGAGGATCTTGACCGGTGGCAAACGTTGGCGGGACGTAGGAGCGTACGGCTCTCCATGGCACAGATAAACCGTGCAACCTGAAACTGCGCCAGTTGATTGGGCGCCAGGTTGCGCTGATGAGCAAATGAATGGGCCGACGGTGGAAGCATGGCGAGGTTTGCATCAGTCGGGTTTTGTTCGAGTAGCCAATTGCGAAAATGTTCAAAAATTGTTAGCAAGACGCTGCCGAGTATCGTCAGCCTGCGTGCGAAAGCCAGGTGTGCCGGACAAGTAGAAACCGAAATTGAAGCCCATCTGGAGAGCAGCGTTCGTACTTTTCTGCTCCATCTCATAAAGCGTCTTTCGGAATCAGCCGATGCTCAGAGGTAGAACTAGTTGGCATACAATTAGGGTAGTTTTGTTATGAATCGAGTGGAGGATAGAGGATTTGTCAAAAATCGCATTGGTAACCGGGATAACGGGTCAAGATGGATCGTTCTTGGCCGAGTTGCTTTTGAGCAAGGGTTATGAGGTCCACGGTGTAGTAAGACGAGCTTCGACCTTCAATACGGGGCGTATCAACCATATCTACAAGGATTTTCACGACACCGATACGCGATTTCGACTCCACTATGGCGATCTGTCGGACGGTTCGGGCTTGCGGCAAGTTATTGAAACGGTGCAGCCAGACGAAATCTACAACCTTGCAGCGCAATCCCACGTCCGAATTTCGTTCGATCAACCGGAATACACAGCCGATGTAGTGGGAACTGGAACGTTGCGGCTGCTGGAAGCGTACAGAGATTACATCCGCAAGTCAGGGCGTCAGGCGAAGTTTTATCAGGCTGGATCGTCAGAGATGTTTGGTGCTGCTTCACCTCCACAGGATGAGAACACTGCATTTCATCCCAGGAGCCCCTATGCCTGTGCCAAGGTGGCTGCGCACTGGTACGCAAGAAACATGCGCGAATCGTATGGCCTTTTCGTCTCGAATGGCATCCTGTTCAACCATGAGTCTGAACGTCGCGGTGAGACTTTTGTGACGCGAAAGATCACGCGTGCAGTGGGTCGAATTAAGGAGGGACTGCAGAAAAAGTTGTACCTCGGGAACCTTGCGGCGAAGCGGGATTGGGGGTATGCAGGCGATTACGTAGAAGCAATGTGGCTGATGTTGCAGCAAGAGCAACCCGACGACTACGTTGTGGCTACCGGTTCGGCATATTCCGTCAGCGAGTTTCTGGACGAGGCGTTCAGCTTGATGAATCTGGATTGGAAGGAGTTTGTGGAGATCGATCCGCGATACTTCAGGCCAAGCGAAGTAGATTACCTGCTAGGCAATGCGCAGAAGGCGGAGAAGGCCTTGGGATGGAAGCCCAAGGTTGACTTCAAGGCTCTTGTAAAGAAGATGGTGGATTCTGACTGGGAGATCGCCAAGCGTGAAAGATTGCTCAAGGAGTCAGGCTTCTCCAATTGATTGGAAGGTGTTTTTTTGAGGTTTTGCTGCTAAAGGTGGACGCCTTAGTAGTTTAAGCAACAAGTGGAATTTATCGCCGCTTTCGTGCTTGCAATGTTCTCTCACCAGGAGTTCTTGCTTGACGAAAGCGGCGATTTCGTTGCTGTTCGAAACAGGGCCATGGATTTGAGGTTCTCGGAGAAGGATGAAAGTGAATGGCCGAGAAGTAGAGCAAAGAAACTTGAAAGTTCAACGCGATAGCGGTTTTGATCTGCCTCGGAAAGCAGAACAACAGTGGAGCAGAGAAAGATGATATTGAAAACCATGAACAGGATGGTAAGCGCCGCAGGGTCTTCAGTGAAATTGCGGTTTTTCCAACTGTTAACGAGATAGGGAAGTGAAATCCGGGCACCATAAAAGGCCAGGAAAGGCAAAAGGACCATGTTGAACCAAGGCAACTTGCCACCGAATTTACCGGCACTGATCGCCCTGAAAACAGCTAGAGGTTTTTCGAGTATGACCAAGTTGGAATAATTCACTCGCCCATCGAAGGGAAAGTTCAGGCTGGCAGGCTGTATGATCCTGCCGATGTTGTCTATTACGCAGCGCAGATAGCTGTAGGGATAAGTTTTGAAAACCGTAGACGCATCTTTGCGGTACAGTTTCCCCACTTCGGTCATCCAGAGAGAGCTCCAATTGGGCTTACCTGTAGACTTGAAACGCTCATCCAAAGTTGCGATTCCAGTAGCGGCTGGAAGAGGAACCTTTTCGAGGATCGGCGAAGATTGAACTTCGTAGATGCTTGTTGTAAGAACATCGGGGGCAATGGCACCAGATCGAATGAGAGCTTGGAGTTTTTCGGGTGGAACAAAGCGGGAGGACATGATGGCGAAGTTCGTGGAGCCAAAAACATCTCCTCCAGGGACGAGACCTCCGAAAAGAAAGACGTGCTTGCCGTAGATAAAGCAAACCAAAGCGGCAGGAAGGACAAGCGCAAATGCGGTCCGACGCCTCCAACGGGGAAGCGCTGCAAGAACGAGAGCGGCCAGAAGCAGGAACCAAAAGAGATGAAAGACGCTACGAAGGCCGCTCGCCACAGCAAGGCACCAAAAGAAGACCGAGATGTCTAAGAGCTGACCGGTGGAGGCATACCGATGGAGGCTAAGCGCGGCAAGGCAAAACACGAAGGTAAGAACGTACTCATAGAAGAGAATATTCTCGTAAAGAAGGGTGGCTGGATTGAGGGTGAAGATGAGGGAGAGCAGTAAAGAGAGGGGACGGGAGACATTGAGGCGCTGTAATAACGAAAACAGGCAAAGCAGGATTCCTAAGCCAAGCGCCAGGAAGATCAATGCGAATACAAACTGGTAGTTCTGGGGAAACAGTTGAAGGATGGTGCCCAGAAACAAGTTGAATAACGGGGGTTGTTCTTTCAAATAGAGTAGGTTCGTCCAGAGATCCTCGCGAAGAAGGCGAGGATCAAGAAACTGATTGTAGAAACTCAGTGGTTCGACATCAAAACGAACGCCGATCCAAAAGTAAAACAGCCGCGAGAGAAGAAAGGAGGCGATGAGGATAACAAAGCAGTGCAAGCGATTTGGAAATTTAATAGTGTCAGGCATCGAAAGTTGAAGGATGAGTCACCAACGGAATGCTTCTGCGAGCAATTAGAATTTCAACGGCTGCTTTTTTATCCTGAAGCGTCTTTAGATGAACTTTATCTTCCCCATGGCAAAAACCACCATTCGAAGCAGGATTACACCGTGACGCCAGCGCTGGATATTAGTATCGCCGTAGACTCGGTCTTTGTAGCGAATGGGTAAGTCGATGATCTTCAGGTTACATTTTGCTGCACCGAAGATCAGATCGAAATCGCCGAAGGGATCGAAGTCGCCGAAATAATAGCGATTGGCGGCGATCGTCTCGTAACTCTTCTTGCTCAAGACTTTCGTGCCACAAAGGGTGTCTTTAATGCTTTGGTCAAGAAGCCAGGAGAAGGCCATGGAGAAGAACTTATTGCCGATGAGGTTGAAGAATTTCATGGCTTTCTTTTCCATCGGGTAGATCAGGCGAACGCCATTGACGAATTCTGCTTTGCCACTGCGCCAAGCCTGGTAGTAGAGGGGAAGATCTTCTGGCGGCATGGTGAGGTCTGCGTCGAGGATCATCAGGACCTCGCCCGTCGCAGCCGCAAAACCGGTTCGGACAGCATCTCCTTTGCCCTTTCCGGGTTGTTTGAAGAGCTTTACGTTTCGACCGGGGTACTTGGCCATTTCTCGCTCGATGGCACCATAGGTATCGTCTTTCGAGTTTCCTTCGACAAAAATGAGTTCGGTGCCTCCACCAATTTCTGGAGTGCGAGCGAAAATATCGGGGACGTTGCCTTCTTCATTGCGTGCGGCAACAATGATGCTGACGATCGGCTCAGGGCCTTGCGGCTCGACGGCTGCGGGCCTGGCAATGATGACATGACTCAATGCCGCAATCTGGAAGGGCCACAGCCGGGCCGCCACTTTATTCAGGAAGGGGACCAGAATCGGGATCGGGAAGGGGCAGAGTACTTCTCTCGAATGACGGATCACGTCATAGCCAGCTAAATAGAGCAGATTGTTGACATCGTCGACGGTTAACCAGTTTTGCTGGAGCTGAGGTTTTGCCAGACCCACCAGCTCTGCCATGCGTCGAGGCAGGTTCCACAAGTGGCTGTAGAAGCTGAGGATGATTCTGGTGCCAGAATGGCAGTGTCGCAACACGTTTTGCAGCAAGCGCTGCACGTCCCAGGCATCGTTTACCAGATCGGAAAGAATAATGTAGTCGAACGTGTCGTTGAGATCAAAATCATGAGCTTCGGCGAGGATAAATTGCAAGTTAGGATGGCGCTGTTTGGCCTTGGAGATTGCTACTGGACTGAAGTCGATCCCCACACCGTGGCTGGGCTTTAGCGATGCCAGTAGATCACCGGCCCCGCATCCAACCTCAAGAACTTTGGAACCAGGCGGGGTGGCAAACGAGAAAACCTGCTGCATTCTCTTTGCATAGCCGGAGCGAAGGGAGTCCCAGCGTGAATATTCGCCCATATATTCATTCCAATATTGTTGGCGAGATTTCGTAAATTCAGCTTGCTTCTCTGCTGCGAGATTGGACTGCTGCTTCAGACTCATGTTACTGATTATCGTATCAACCACTGGGGACTGATCGGCAAATCAGCTTCCTAACTGTAGCTGCTAGATATTTCGCGTGAGAAAGGGTAGTGGTTTCAGGAAGATTTTCTTGCTTAGCCAGTCTTTGGCGTCTTCGAAGAGGGAGTAGAAGACGGGAACAGCTAATAGTGTGAGCAGGAGGCAGAGGCTTTGGCCGCCGACTACCAGGACGCCGATGGAGCGGTTGGTTTCGGCTCCTGGGCCGGTGCCGATGACGAGGGGGATCATGCCGGCTACCAGCGCAATGGTGGTCATGAGGATGGGGCGAAGACGATCGCGGTTGGCCTGGATGATTGCCTCGTAGCGGCTCAGGCCGTGGGCGCGGAGTGTGTTGGTGTGGTCGATCTGCAGGATCGCGTTTTTCTTGACGACGCCGAAGAGCAACAGGATGCCTAACATCGAGAAGATGTTCAGGTGCTGGCCCGCCAGGGCGCTGCTGGCCATGGCGAAGGGGATCGACAGCGGGAGTGTCAGCAGAATCGTGATGGGGTGGATGAAGCTTTCAAACTGGGCGGCGAGCACCATGTACATGAAAGTGAAGGTGAGGCCGACGGCGATTAAGAAGTAGAAGCCGGTTTTTTCCATTTCTTTGACGTCGCCGGAGACGGCTTGGCGGTAGCCGGGGTCGAATTGCATCTGGTCGACAAACTTGCGAATCGACTCGACCGCCTCGCTCTGGCTGCCGCCGGGGGCGACGTTGGCGTAGAGCGTGACCTGGCGCTGGCGCTGGAACCGATCGATCGAACCGGGACCGGCACCTTCGACCAGAGTGGCAACATTGCGCAGTTCGACTGCAGTGTTGTTGGCCGCGGGGACCATGAGGCGAAGAATGGCTTCGCGGTCGCGGCGGGTGTCGGAGTCGGCACGGACACGGATGTCGTACTGATTCTTACCTTCATTGAAGGTGGTGGCTCGCTCGCCCGCAAACATGGTGTTGACGGTAGCGGCGATGTCTTCGACTTTGACGCCGAGGTCGGCGGCGCGGGCGCGATCAATTTTGACGCGAAGCTCTGGCTTGCCGGGGAGGAGGCTGCGGTCGGCGTCGGCCATGTTTTTGTCCTGCTTCATGTGGGCGAGGAGGCGCGAGGAGTATTGGTCGAGCTTGTCGAGATCGGGGCCGGAGATGATGAACTGGATGGTGGCGTTGCGTTCGCCCCCGGCAAATGGATTGACGGGCTGGACTGAGGTGTAGATGTCTTTGGGGTAGGCTTTCAGCATTTCACGGGTGGCGGCGATCAGGCTTTTCTGATCGGGCTTGCGCTCGCTGATTTGCTTGAGACGGACAAAGATGGTGCCGGCGTTGGCTTGTTCCTGGGCGTTGAAGCCGGGGACCGCAAGAGTGGACTGGACACCTTCGAGTTCGTTGCGGATGCGGCGGGCCATGTCTTCCATGACAGATTCGCTGGCAGCAAGGCTCGAACCTTCCGGCATGCGAACGAGGACTTCGAATTCGTTTTCGTCATCTTCTGCGATGAAGGTAAAGCCGGCGACCATGGCGAGTGGGACGATCGAGGCAACGACAATGGCGCATATCGCGACGATCTTGCCACGGTTGGCCATGGACCAGGTGAGCAGGGCAGTGTAAGTGCGATCAAGCCAGAGGTTGAAACCGCTTTGCTTTGCGGCGTGACCCTCGGCATTGGGACGAAGCCAGCGCGCGGCCAAGGCTGGGGTGAGCGTAAAGGAGACGATGAGGCTGACGGCGATGGCGGCGGCGCAGGTGAGGCCGAAGCTTTGCATGAACTGGCCGACGATGCCGCCCATGAAGCCGATGGGGACAAATACGGCAAGCAGGGAGAGCGTGGTGGCCATGACGGCGAGGCCAATCTCGCGGGTGCCTTCGATGGCGGCTTGAAAGGGGGGCATGCCTTTTTCTTCAATGAAGCGGTAGATGTTTTCGAGGACGACGATGGCGTCATCGATGACGACACCGACCATCAGCGTGAGAGCCAGCATGGTCATCATGTTGAGGGTGTAGCCGAGGGCCTTCATAATGGCGAAGGCAGCAATGATGCTGGTGGGGATGGCGATGGCGGCGATGATGGTGCTGCGCCAATTGCGTAAGAAGAGGAAGACGACAGCAGCAGCCAGGAAGCCACCGATGATCAGATGTTCTTCAATGCTGTGGAGGGCGGCGCGGATGAACTCGCTCTGATCGCGAACAAGATCGAGCTGGATGTCGCGGGGCAGGTTGGCCTGGAGCTCAGCCATGCGCTCTTTGACGGCATCGATGGTGGCGACGGTGTTGACGCCCGACTGCTTTTGGATGCCGATGACGATGGCGCTTTCCCCATTCTGACGGGCGACCGAGGTGGGTTGCTTGCCACCGTCGATCACTTGCGCCACTTCGCTGAGTTTGACGGGGTAGCCTTCGCGGGTGGCGATGACGATAGAAGAGAGCGCGGCGAGATCGGCGGTTTTGCCGAGGGTACGCAGGGTGAGGCGACGGGATGCCTGATCGAGTGCGCCACCGGGGAGCTCGATGTTTTGCGATCGAAGAGCAGTGGTGAGGTCGGCGACGGTGAGGTCGTAGGCCCGGAGGCGATTGGTATCGACGCGAACTTCGATCTCGCGCTTGCTGCCGCCGAAGATGCGGACGGTGCCGACGCCGGAAACGCTTTCGATATTGTCGACGATCTCTTTGTCGGCAAACTCGGTGAGGGCAACGAGGGGGCGGGGAGAGCGGACCGCATAGAGGAGCACGTCGGCCGCATCGCTATTGAGCTTTTGGACCTGGGGTTTGTCGGCAGTTTTGGGGAGTTCGTTGAGAACCAGGTCTACTTTCTGGCGGACCTCGGCTGCGGTGGTGTCGACGTTTTTGCCGAGCTGGAACTGAATGACTACCTGCGAGATGCCTTCGGCAGAGGTGGAGCGGAGGTCTTCAATGCCGGCAACCGTATTGACTGCACCTTCGATGCGGTCGGTGATTTCACGCTCGATCTCTTCGGGGGAAGCACCAGGGTTCGCGGTGGTGATGCTGACGATGGGGAGGTCGACGTTAGGGAAGCGGTCGACGCCGAGCAGGCCGAAAGAGAAGGCACCCACGACAGTGAGGGCGAGGACGATCATGCTGGCGAAGACGGGGCGGCGGACGCAGATTTCGGCTAGTTTTTGCATGGTGCTAGTTCTCCTTTTTGGTTTGGACCGGGGCGCCATCGAAGAGCTTGGCGCGGTCAGTGAGGATGACCTGCGCGCCAGGGTTGAGGCCGCGACGGATTTGGACTTTGCTTGCGTTGCGGCTGGCCACTTCGACCAGCTTGAGACGGGCCAGGCCAGCCTCAAGGACCCAGACGCGGTTGGAGTCGGTGCGGCTGTCGAGGTCTAATGCCGCAGTTGGAATTTCGAGGCGGGGCTCGGCTTTGCCGAGGTCGATGCGAGCTTCGGCGAACATGCCGGGCTTGAGAAGGAGCTTCGGATTGTCAAAGCGGGCTTCGATGAGGAAGCTGCGTGATGTGGGATTGACGGCCATGTTGACGGAGGTGAGGGTGCCGGTGAAGACCTCTTCGGGGAAGGCCTGGACACGGGCGCGAACGAGGAGGCCGGGTTTGATTTTGGCGGCTTCTGATTCGGGCACCTGTACCTGGAGCTTGAGGGGTTGGATGCGGTCGAGGGTGAGGAGTTTGCTCTGGTTGTTGACGAACTCGCCGGGCGCCGTGTTGCGGGCACTGACATAGCCGGGGAAGGGGGCGCGGAGGGTGGTGTCAGCCAGGGCCTTGCGAGCCAGGGCGGTTTGCGCGCGAGCGCTTTCGAGGGCGGCACGCGCGCCATCGAGGCTGCCGCTGCTTTGGCGGGCCTGATTGAGCGTAGCGTCGTACTGTTTGGAGGCGCTGGAAAGGCGGGCGTCGGCCATGGCGAGGTTGGCTTTGGCGCGGTCATAGGAGGCGCGGGAGACGTCGCCGCCTTTGAGGAGGTTGGCGGCGCGGCGCTCTTCGATTTCGAGGAGGCGGTGTTCGGCCTGGGCCGATTCGAGCATGGCTTTGGCGGAGAGTACTTCGGGGACGTTCTCGAGGCGGCCGCCTAGACCGGCGCCGAGGCGGGCTTCTGCTTGTTTGAGGTTGGCGGCAGATTCTTTCTCGCGCGCTTCGGCTTCCTGCAGGCGGAGTTGGGCGCTTTGTTTGTTGAGTTCGAGAACGGGTGCGCCCTGAGCCACGAAATCGCCAATGCGGACGGGGGTGGCAGCGACGACGCCTTCGGCTTCTGATGAGAGAGTAGCGCTCGATTCGGCCATGAAGTTGCCGGTGAGGGTGAGCTCAAGCGGTGCTTCGAGGGATGTGGCCAGGGCCGTACGGACGGCAATGGGCTGGGGTGGCTGCGTGTTGGCCTTTTGGGTTGAGGGTGGGCCACCGCAGGAGATCAGGGTCAGGATGAGGATGACGAATGGAATGTGTTTCATGAGTTAGTCCACTTTGACTTCGAAGGTATTGAGACTGGTGGCGCTGATGCGGCGGATTTCGGCAGCAGCGAGGTTGAAGCCACGCCAGGCATTGACGAGAAGCTGGCGGGATTCGGCAAGTTCGTTTTGACGGGTGTTGAGATTGAGGTTGTTCGATTGGCCTTCGCGGAAGAGACGGAATTCGCTTTGGAGGCGTTCGTCACTCGACGCTTGGGCGGCTTCGGCGCTGGCGATGCGCTGGCGGGCGGCAGTGAGGCGAGCCCAGGCCTGCTCAATGCCAGAGACGAGGGCGATTTCGGCCTGGCGGCGTTGGGCCGTGATGCGGGTTTCGATGAGTTTTTGTTGGGCCAGGCGGCCTTCGGCGCTGCGATTGCGGAGGGGGAGCTCAATGGAGAGCGTGGCCTGGTAGGTGGGAAAGTGATTGCGTAGCACCTGATTGCCGGCGCGCGGGATGCCGCCGATCAGCTGTGGCGGCGCATCGAGACTGAAGCCGGGAAAGATGGGGCTTTGCGGGACACCGGTGCCGGCAAGGCCTTGCCGGGTATGTGTGAAGCTCAAATCGACCTGCGGCTTGACGGCTTCGGCTGAGGCGGCGGTGAGATCGCGCTGGGCTTCCAGCCGGAGCAAAATGGCCTGGAGGTCTGGATGATTGGTGAGGGCTTCCCGGGTGAGTTCTGCGGGGGTGGCGGCATTGAGAGTGGAGCGGGAGTCTGTAGCGCGGAGGGTCTCGGGCCAAATGGAGTCGGTGGGGTTTGCGGCCAGTAGGGCTTTGAGTTGAGCCTGGGCTTCGAGCATGGTGCCGTAGGCGTTGGCGCGATTTTCAGAGGCTCGATTGAGCTGGCCGCGAGCTCCGGCGAGGTCGGCCTGTGCCATCTCGCCTTCTTTGACCTGCCGCTCGGTTGAGGCGAGGCTTTCGGTGGCGTAGCGCTCTACGTCGAGGGCGGCCTGGTGGGCGTCGGTGGCGGCTACCAGATTCCAGTAGGCGGTTTCGACCCGGAAGACCAGATCGAGGAGGCGGGAATCGAAATCGTGGCGGAGAGTTTTGATCTCTTTGCGACGGACTTTGAGTTCGGCACGGAAGTCGTCGGTTTTGCTGTTGCGCCAGAGGGGGATGGTGAAGGTGGTGCGCTGGTTGAACTGGTAGAAGGGATTGAGCGAGGTGAAGGGATTGCTGGTGGCGATGCGCGAGTTTTCGAGAGCGGTTTCCAGTTGCATGCCGCGCCAGGGGAGGCGCTGGCGGGTGGTGAGGGCTTGCGACCAGGTGCGTTCATCGAGACGACCATTGACACCCTGCAGGATGGAGGTGGCAGGGGTGGTGGCCTGACGCCAGTCGCCGCGTAGCCCGAGGATGGGATCGAAGGCACCCTGGGCAGCAAGCAGGGCCGGTTTGGCTGTTTGGCTGGTGGCGCGCTCGGCGATGACTTCGGGGTTGTTGGTGATGGCGCGTTGCACGGCTTCGCGGAGGCTGAGGGGAGTTTCGGCCTGGGCGAGGGCGGCGGTTAGAAGTAGATAGGAAAGTTGCATGAACACAGTACTCCGGTGATCTCGGTTATTGATTACGCGTAATTGGGTTGGCGGGTCATCTCGATCAGCCGATCATGGACGCGCTGGATTTGTGGGTCACTGGCATCGATCATGCCGAATAGGACCTGGAGCCAGAGGTTGTCGGAGGCCCCGGCGATGATGCTGGCGAGGACGGGTTCGATACCGTCGTCTTCAATTTGCGACTGAATTTGTTGCATGAAGTCGCGTTTGGTGCGGAAGATGTCTGGTTCGGCAATCGCGAGTTCGGCGATGCCGAGGAAGAAGCTGGGCATGCCCTGGGAAATAAACGTGAGATTGCAATTGAGATAGGCGCGGAGGAAGCGTCCTGGGCCGGGGGGTTCGTTTTGGAGTTGGAGTTCCATTTGTTCGCCGGCGAGTTTGAAGCCGTGGTCCTGCATGGCAAGCAGGAGGGCTTCTCTGGAAGGGAAGTGGTGGATGAGGCCACCTTTGCTGACGCCGGCTTGTTTGGCGACCTTGTCGAGGGTGAGGGCCCGGACGCCGTGGGAGCGGAGAACGTCGTGAGCGGCGGTGAGGATGGTTTCGTGGGTGAGTGCTGAGTTGCGGGGCATAAGAACCGACCAGTCGGTATGTTTCTAGATTACCGACCGACTAGTTGGTTGTCAACGACATTTCGATTGTGGATTTTGATAAGCTGGCTTAAGCTAGTTTTACGAGGAGTCCTCATGGAAATCGGTGCCTTTGAAGCAAAAAACACGCTAGGAGCGTTGTTGGATCGCGCAGAGCGTGGGGAAGAAATCGTGATTACGAGACACGGCAAACCAGTTGCCAGGCTGGTACCGAATGAAGGTCGAATTGACTCGGCGCAGGCCCGGAGCGCCAGCGAGCGAATTCGGGCCCGAGCCAAAGCCCTAAAGATGGATTTCGATTGGGAGTCGATGAAAGCAGACCGTGACGAGGGTCGGGCTTGAGCATCGTAATTGATAGTTCCGTAGCATTGGCATTTCTGTTTCAAGAAGAGCCAACGCAGGGAATCAACCAGATCTGGGAGCAGGTGGGTGTTAGCGGAGCATGGGTTCCTGGTTTGTGGAAACTGGAAGTGGCGAACGTGCTTGAGCTAAAGATGCGGCGGGGTAGCTACAACGCTGCGTTTCGGGATGGATGTTTGGAAGATTTGGCGCTTTTGCCCATCCAAATTGATTTGGAGGGAGATACCCATGCCTGGGGCAAAACGTTGCAAATCGCAAATCGTCATGCGCTGACGCTTTATGATGCCTGTTACCTGGAATTGGCGCTGCGGAGAAATCTGCCGCTCGCGAGTCTTGATCAGGATTTAGTGAAGGCAGCCCGAAGCGAAGGCGTAGCTGTGCTGCCTAAAGACTGAGTGCGAACTACTCCCACTCGATCGTGGCTGGTGGTTTGTTGGTCAGGTCGAAGAAGACAGCGGCGATGCCGGGGACGGCGAGGAGTTCTTCGGTCATGCGAGAGAGCAGGCCGGCCGGCATAGGAACAGCTTTGGCAGTCATGCCGTCGACGCTATCGATGGGACGGAGAACGACGCTATCGGGTGCGGCGGGGATGCCACAGGGCAATAGAACCACGGGGAACTGCCAGATTTTTTCTTCAAAGCCTGATTCGACCGAGAGACGACGGACGATCGCGTCGCAGCGGCGGAGGCGCGTGAGACGGGTTTCATCAATGGCCTGGGTGTGCGACAGGAAGTCGGCGAGTGGGGCCTGGCCTTTGACGAGGGCCACGACGCGGTTGACATCGCTCAGTTGATTGATGAGCTCTGTGGCAGTAGCGAAGGCGGCTTCTGAGTATTGTTCGAGAGCCAGAGTAGAGCGGTAGGTGCGCGAATCTCCCTGGACGCCAACGCTGAGGACGGGCAGAATGTAGCCGCTGTCTACTTTGCGGGAGGGCTCGGCTTTGGCGGTAGCGAGGCAGCGGATGGCGAGGCCGGGGCCGGGGAAGGGATGGCGATCGAGGAGGGCATCGGGCAGGCCGATGGCGCGGCCGACGTTGCGCACTTCATCTTTATAGAGTTGGGCGAGGGGTTCGACGAGGCGGCCTTCTTCAATGAGGCGCTGGATGCCGGCGACGCGGTTGTGGTGGGTCTTGATGACTTCGGCCTTGGCCGTACCGCCGCTCTCGATGGTGTCGGGATAGATCGTTCCCTGCCCCAGGATCCAGTTGCCATTGAGGAATTGGCCCGATTCGAGGATGCGCTGCTGGACGGCGACAAATTCTTCACCGATGACTTTGCGTTTGGCTTCGGGTTCGACGAGGCCTTCGAGCTTGGAGAGGAATTCGGCTTTGGCGTCGACGACTTCGAAGGAATCGCCCGCCAGTTTGGTGAAGACTTCGCGGACAAACTCGGTTTCGCCTTCGCGCATGAGGCCGGTGTCGACATAGGCGGCGTGGACACGGTCTTTGCCGAGGGCGCGGAGGCAGAGGTCGAAGGCGACCGTCGAGTCAACGCCACCAGAGGCGAAGAAGAAGACGTTGCGACCGCGGGCGGTGCGACGGATGTCGTCTTCAATCTGTTCGATTTGCTGGGTGGGTTCCCAATCCTGCGCGCAGCCGGCGATGGTGAACAGGAAGTTGCCGAGTAGGATGTTGCCACCCTGGGTGTGAACGACTTCCGGGTGGAACTGGATGCCGTAGAGTTTGCGCCAGTCATTAGCCATGGCGGCGATGGGGCAGGTGTCGGTGGTGGCGGTGATGAGGAAGTCGTCAGGGACTTCGCCGACGCGATCGCGATGGCTCATCCAGACTTCGGAGGAGGCCTGGTAGTTGTCGAAGAAGCGGTCGCGTTCGGTGACCTGGAGTTGGGCGAGGCCATACTCGCCTTTGATGCCCTTGGTCACTTTGCCGCCTTCGATGAGGTGGGCCATCAACTGCATGCCGTAGCAGATGCCGAGGACGGGAACGCCGAGGCTGAAGAGCTCTGGATCGACAGTGGGGCTGCCGGGTTCATAGACGCTGGCCGGGCCCCCGGAGATGATGATGCCGCGACGGTCTTCGAGGGTAGAGGCCGCGACTTCGCTGGGTTGGACTTCGGCGTAGACGCCGAGCTCGCGCACCCGTCGCGCGATGAGGTGGCAATACTGACCACCCGCGTCGAGCACGGTGATTTGGGGTTGTTTCGTCAAACTAACAGGATAAGCCTAGCGGGCCGGATCTGCCATGCGCTGGACGATCATCTTCTTGGCCTTGTCGCCAAGCTCGCGCGCTTTGGGGAGTGCTTCGATGGCCTTGAGGATCTCAGGGTCGGTCTCGACTTCAAACTTGGCGGCTTCGTCGATATCGAAAGCAGTCTTGTAGAATTCGGCCTGTAGGGTGTTCTTGACCCAGGTGACGTTGGTGGTGAATTCTTCTTCGGTGAAGGTCGCGTTGGACTTCTTGAGGAAGGCCTTGAATTCATCGAGGACCTTGGCATCCGGAGACCAGCCCGAGGGGAGCTTGGCGTCTTTGTTGCCAAAGTAAACCGGAACAAAGCTGAAGAAGGTGCCGCGGCGCAGAAGCTCAATCTGGAACTTGTTGAGCGGGGTGGGGACGAACTTCTCGTCAGGAGCGATGCCGTTGCCACCGTAGACAGCGCGGCCGGAGTCGGTCATCTTGACGTCTTTCGGGTTCTTGATTTCGTTGTCTTTGCGGTAGTAGTAATCGAAGAAGCTGATGTTGGAGTAGTCGCGCTGGATGAGGCGACCGCTGGGGGTGTAGTATTTGGCCGTGGTGAGGGCGAGACCGCTGTTTTCGCTCAGCGGGTAGACGGTTTGGACGAGGCCTTTACCGAAGGTATCTTCGCCGATAACCCAGGCGCGGTCATGATCTTGCAGGGCACCCGAGACGATTTCGGCGGCGGAGGCGGACAGTTTATTGACCACAACGACGATGGGGTAATCGTAGGGGCCGGTGCCACGACGTTCGGTATAGGAACGCTCGGGGTTGGCGCGGCCGCGGTGTGAGACGACAAGCTGGCCCTTCTGCAGGAAGCGACCGGCGACAGCGACGCCTTCATTGAGCAAGCCTCCGGGGTTGCTACGGAGGTCGAGGATGAGGCCCTTGACGTTCTTTTCGCCGAGGCGCTTGAAGTTGTCGTTCACCTCGGAGCTGGTGTTTTCGTTGAAGCTCTCGATATCGAGATACATGATGCCGGGCTTGACCCAGAAGGCATCTTTGACGCTCTTGCGCGGGATTTCATCGCGGGTGACGTTGAGGGTGATCGGCTTGTCGACGCCTTCGCGCTGGAGGACGATCTGGGCCTGGGTGCCGCGGGGGCCACGGAGCAGATCGGCGACCTCGGAGGTGGTCATGTTGTCGGTCTTCTTATCGTTGACGACAGCGATGATGTCGCCGGGGCGGATGCCGGCGCGGTAAGCGGGAGAGGCCGGGAAGGGGGCGAGCACGATGATACGACCGTTGCGGGGAGAGATGGTCATGCCGACGCCGAAGTAGCGACCGCGCTGATCTTCGCGCATCTGGGCGTACATCTTGGGATCGTAGAAATTGGAGTGGGGGTCGAGGGTGCGGAGCATGCCAGGGATAGCGCCCTGGTAGATGGTCTTGTCGGCGGAGATCTTTTCGGCGAAGTTGTCTTCTACGACTTCATAAACTTTTGAGAAGACCCTGAGGCCGGCTTTGATGTCGTCTTCTGTGGTGGCAGCGTTGACTTCGTCCAGCTCAGGACCAAAGACTCCGCCCAGAACCGAGCAAAGAGCGACGAGGATTGGGATTACCAACCAGGATGCACGACTACGCGCCATAAAATTACAGGCCTCCGAATTTGACTACAGTATATGCCAATGATGAGTAGACGTTGGCAGGGACAGGTTGGCTTCGCGAATTTTCAGCGCGCTTTGCGGGAGAGCTGGGCTGAGGCGGCTTCGCGGCCGACGGGTTTGCGGGTGGGAGGCAACGTAGCCTGGATGCGGCGCACCTGATCGCTGACACATACAAGAAACATCGGCTGGCGGGCGTTTTTCAAGATGTCAATAATGATGTGGGTGTTGTCTTCGAGGTAAATACTTTTGCCGTCGGTGACGAGGTGGAGGTCAGAGCGGACGTCGAGGACCTCGCTCAGGCGCTTGCCGATGTTTTTTTGGAGGAAGCGGAGGACGCGGCGGATTTTCTGGAGGGAGAAGCCTTTGCGGCGGAGTTCGGCGATGACCGAGATTTCGAGCACTTCTTCGGTGAGGTAGAGGCGACGGTGGCCTTCCTGACGGGGGGAGACGACCTTTTTCTCGTCCCACCACTGGAGCTGGCGGAGGCTGACTCCGGTGATGCCGGAGACGTCGGTAGAAGTGAAGGAGGGGGAAGGAACTAGTAAATCAATTTTTGTCTTTTTTGTTTTAACCATAAAAGCCCCTTTTTGTTCTGGCCGCCGAGCGACCCTACAAATATGGGGCATAAAAGGGGTGGGGTCAAGCTACTAGATATAGGGGTGGGCCCCGCCGAAACTGCGACAGGCGGGGCCTCACTGGACTACTTTTTGGCTGTTACGCGGTCGTAGATAAAACCGGCAGTTCCGCCGGAGGCGGCACCGATGGCAGCCCCTTTTCCTCCGCCAGCCAGAGCGCCGATGGCGGCTCCGGCACCGGCGCTTCCGGCGATGATGGCGACGGATTTACCGGTGGAGCGGCCCTGTTTTGCGGCGGGAGCTGGCTGGGAATAGGTGGTGGAGGAAGCTTGTTTTTCGGGCTTTTCGACGGCTACGGCAACGACGTGGCCCTGGGCGTTGTAGAGGGGGCCGAGGTAGCCGGGGACGGTGACGTTGGGGGCGTTGATGATCAAGGTCTGTGGTTGGGGAGCGCTGGCGTTGGCAGAGGTCTTGTTGAAGGCCAGAGCGCCGAGGCCGGCGACCAGGACACCTCCCAGGACTGCCGAGAGGATGCCTAAACGGATTTCATTGGTGTTCATTGTGTGCTGCTCCTTGTGGTTTGTTGGAGTGCACGGGGATTGCCAAAGTGTAAGTGATTGATTCTATTAATCTTCGGCGGGGTGCTGGCGGGTCATGGCCAGGTAGGTTTTACCCGTTGGGGTGAAAATTTTGCCTGGTTGGGGTCGCTTATAGCGAACGGCGTAGACCAGGACTTTGCGCTGGAAGCGCTCCGGAAGAGCAGGTAGGTGGTGGATTTGCTCTTTCGCTGCGAGTTCGGGGGATAGGTGCGAGAGCTTCCAGACTACGGAAGAAGACTCGGCGGCGACGATCTTGGGCTTCGAAACCTCGTAGCCGAAGAGGGCTACTGTGCCGAGCAGTGTCAGCGTTGCTAACGAATGTACTACGTAGGTGAGGTTGATTTGCTCGATTTTCATCGCCATTTCCCTTAGTCGAATCTCTGTGTTTGTACTGATATCGGTAAGGTAGTGGCGGAAGATTAGGATTTTTCTTCAACGAATGCGTATGGGAGGCACGGGAACGCTCCTTACAGGCTCAAATAAGCCAAAAGTGAAGAGGGAGGTGGCGTTGGCGATGGTGACATATTGTTTGCCGTCGACCATGTAGGTGATGGGGGAGGCGTAGATGCTGCCGCCGGTCTGGTAGTGCCAGAGGTGTTTGCCGGATTTGGCCTCGAGGGCGATCATGTGGCCATCGTCGTCGCCGGCGAAGAGGACTCCGGTGGTGGTGCCGGTGAGGCCAGCCCACATTTCGGCCTTGCCGGTCATGGGGTATTGCCACTTGCGCTCGCCGGTGAGGGGGTTATAGGCGCGGATGAAGAACTGGCCGGGCTCGTTGGGTTTGGGGCCTGCGCCGCCGCCGGCGAAGTTCTTGCCGGGTTCGGGAGTTTTGGAAGAACTGGTGTAGACGTCGCATTGTTCGAGAACGACGACGGAGAGCAGACCGGTGGCGGGGTTGTAGCTCTGGCTCATCCAGTTGGTGGCACCACGGACGCCGGGGCAGACGCGGTTGCCTTCGGCCGTCGGGTCTTTACCGGGTACGGGGATGGGGCGGCCTTTGGGATCGATGCCGGTGGCCCAATCGAGTTGTTCGATGAGTTTGGAGGAGCGGAGGTATTTGCCGGTTTCGCGATCGAGGAGGTAAAGGAAGCCGTTGCGGTTGGCGTGGAAGATGACCTTACGGGGTTTGCCTTCGTATTGGACGTCGGCGAGGACGGGCCAGCTTTGGGCGTCCCAATCGTGCCAGTCGCCGGGGGTGAACTGGAAATACCATTTCATTTTGCCGGTGCTGGCGTCGAGGGCGAGCAGGGAGCAGGAGTAGAGGTTGTCGCCTTTGCGGTCTCCGCCGTAGAAGTCGGGCCAGGGGTTGCCTGTGGTCCAGAAGAGGGTGTTGGTGTCGGGGTCGAAGGTGCCGGAGAGCCAGGTGGCGGCACCACCGTATTGGATGTAATCGCCCCAGGTTTCGCTGCCCGGCTCGCCACGGGCGGGGACGGTATAGGTGCGCCAGAGTTCGGCCCCGGTAGTGGCATCGAGGGCAGCGAGGTAGCCGCGCATGCCTTCATCGCCGCCGGCGGTGCCGACGATGATTTTGCCGTTGATGGCAACGGGGGCTGAGGTGCAGAAGACGCCGTCTTTGATGTTGCCGTATTGCTTGCGCCAGGCGAGGCCGCCGGTGCGGCGGTCGAGGGAGACGAGGTGGCAATCGGCGGTGTTGAAGTAGACCTGATTGCCGAGGATGGCGGCGCCGCGATTGCCGGATTCTTTTTTGGACTGGGTGTCGGTGTATTGCCAGATGACGCGGCCACTCCTGGCGTCGAGCGCGAAGATGGCGTTGGTGTTGGTGGCATAGAGGACGCCGTCGGCGACGATGGGGCGAGTGCGGAGGCCTTTGGCGTTGGGGACGGCGAAGGTCCATTTGGGGGTGAGATTCTGGGCGTTCTCGGGAGTGATTTGAGTGAGCGGGGAGAGGCCGCGGCCGGAGTAATCGCCGGAGTAGGTGAGCCAGTTTTGATTTGGGCTCTTGCGGATGTCGTCAAAGCTGACCTGGGCGAGGAGGGTGGAGGCGGTGAGGAGTAAGAGAAGGGATGGCATGGGAGTTCCTATTTGGCACCTTGCTCGCGGAGGAAGCTGACGAGGTTGGTGATGTCGTCGCGGGTGAGTTTGGATTTGTAGTCGGTGGGCATGACGGTGGACGGGGTGAGCTCAAGGGTTTCGATGGTTTCGACGGGGAGGGAGCGCAGGGAGCCGTCTTTGAGTTGGAGCTGGAGGTGATAGTTGGTGCGGTCTTTGACGAGGCCGGTGAGTTTGGTGCCATTGCGGAGGGTGAGGGCGGCGTTGGTGAAGCCGGGGGCGCGTTCATAGTCTGGATCGAGGATGGAACGGCGGAGTTTGGGGAGGGTGGAGGTGCGGCCGATGTTGGACAGATCGGGCCCGGCGAACCCGCCTTTGCCGCCGATGCGGTGGCAGTTGGAACAACCGGCGGAGGACCAGAAGAGTTTTTCGCCCGAAGCAGGATCGCCGGGGGCCTGGACGTCGATGGCGGGTGAGGTGAGAGAGCGGACGAAGGCGACGAGTTCCCAGGCGCGGTCGGTGGGGAGGTTTGAGGCGGGCATGATGCCGACGCCTTTCTGGATGGTGTTGTAGAGGCCGTCGTCGGTGAGGGGGTGCCAGGCACCGCGATCAATGATGCTGGGGCCGCGTCCGCCATTGCCTTCGGGGCCGTGGCAGCCGGCGCAGCCGCCGAGGTAGGATTTGCGCCCGGCTTCGATGCGGGCGGGGTCGTTCATGAAGGGGTGTTTGGCGGCTTCGTCGTCCTTGGCGTGTTGGGCGAGGAGGGTTGCGGCGAGGAGCGGGCCGAGGAGAGTTCGCTTAAGGAGCTGCACGGTACTTGGGATTCTATATCGATTGCGGGGATGGGAATTTGGTTTCGTTCCTGCATTTTCTGGGGAGGCGGCAATTTGGTTTCGTTCCTGATTTTTTTGGTGGTGCCGGGAGACGGAAGTGGCGGGGAAATGGAGAGAGAAATTGGGTGTGGGCGCAGCTGGGGTGATGGTGTCGGGATGGGGCTGCGCAGACGCTTTGGAAGCGTCAAAAGTGGTTCTTTGAAACTGTGACATGAGATTTCTCCTTGGGAGACCGTAGCATGGGCGCGGAAGGAGTTTGGTGGGGGTAGGGGTGGAGAAGTGTTTAGAATGAACGGGTTAGGTGGCGATAAATCGTTGAAAATTGCTGTGACGATGCCGCTGGTACTTCAACACCAGGGATGCAGGTGTTAACTTCCATGACGACCAACTCACTCAAGCGAATTGCATGAAAGGATATTGGTAACCATGAATCGCTTTAGTCAAGTAATGTTTTATATAAAGGTCCTGGTTGTAGTTGTTGCCACGGTAACTTGTACGGCTGCGTAAAAGAGAGCATTCACGGCCCAAGTCAGCTGAGGAACATTCTCCGGTTGATGGACGATATCGCAATGACACAGGAAAAGTGCTTCATTTCAGATCAAAAGTTCTGCTCATTCCTGGATTCGCGAATCCAGCGCTCTGGGCGGTGGGGTGAGTTTTTGGTTGAATCGAGAACGACTGCCCGATTTGAAACAGTTAGGCTGACCCTGGCTTTGGCAGAATCCATCTACTGTATCGGGACCATTGGGGTCGGCGCCTCGCCATCGATCGTGATTTGGAAATCGCGAGATGGTAAAGAGATCCAATCTCCTCCACTCGATGATTCCTGGTGGGCCGAAGTTATCCAGAGATGCTCATTCACCAGTGTCAGAACGCCCGAGGCTTGGCGCTATGCCGTTAGCCAGCCACAATGGAACTGCAAATGACACGACGCGAAGTTCAACTCTATCTTATTGGCCTAATTACTAGAACCAAATTACATGCGGTGTCATTCCGAATCGAGCAAAATGTCGGAAGTTCCCCCATCGTAGATGATGAAGGTCGAATTGCATTTCGCTTTCCAATTTTTTCTGGCTTTGTCAATTTTGATATTGGGGGAGGACAAATCCTAAAAATGGCTTGCGTGCCAGGCGGCACCGGGCTTATAGGAGCAAACAGGAACTGGAATCTGCTCGATCTTAAGTCAATCCCTATACGTCGTGTCAGGATCCAGCCATTCCTCTTAGGATGTTTCGAAGTTACGAGAGCACAGTGGTTTCGTGCTGCGCAGCTTCCTCAAGTTAATCGTCAACTGGTGGTGTTATTTAGTGAACCCAAGACACCAGAAGAAGGGAATTGGCCGGTCGAAGCACCCATTTCTTTTCTTCAGGCCGAGGAATTCTGTGCTCGCATTGGTGCTCATACGGGTGTTTCGTTCCGACTCCCTAGCGAAGCAGAATGGGAGTATTCTTGTCGAGCTGGGACGATCACTGATTATCATTTTGGAAGAACCATTGGACCAGACCGTCTGAATTCTCCCGTGCTTAGCCTTCGGAGGTTCCAACCGGTCGGCAGTTTAAATGCACCGAATCGCTTCGGGCTGCATGATATGCATGGTGGCATGTTGGAATGGTGCCAAGATTACCCGAACGCTAGCTATGATGGAGCGCCAACGGATGGTAGCCCCTGGCTGAATTCTGGCAACAGACAACTACGCATCGTTCGCGGGTTTGAAGGCTCTATGGATGGAGGCAGCTCGGCGCGATGGAGTTTCCTTGCAGATGGATACGTTACTACCTTAGGATTGCGCGTGGCTGCTTCCGTTGATCACGGAATCCACGATCCTACTTTACTAGCTGCAACGAACTCTGCGAGTTATGCCGTCGGCATAGTGTCACCGGGACAGCTCATTTCTATTTTTGGCGAAAATCTTGGCCCAGAGGTGCCCGCTTCCGGTTCTGTTGAAGCTGGCTTCTTGAGTAGAGAACTCCAGGGTGTTGAGGTGTACTTTGACGATTTGAAGGCACCAATTCTATTCGCTTCCCGAAGGCAGCTCAACGTTATCGCACCATTTGGAGTTGTGGGAAAAGAAAGTGTACGGATCGTAGTTCGAAATCGTTTTCAGTCCACGCACTTCATGAATGCGCTTTGCCAGCGGACACAGCCTGCTATTTTTAGCATCGACGGATCGGGTAAGGGCCAAGCAGCAGCGCTGAATACGGACGGTAGTCTAAACGGTCCTGATTCACCACTTACTTCTGGAGCTATTGCCGTGGTGTTTGGCACCGGGTTTGGTCTCTTTGAAGCTGTCGTAACAGATGGGCAAATCATGTTGAGGGCAGAGGCGCTCCGGGAACGGGTTCGTGTATTTGCTGGAGGCCAGGATTGTTCTGTCCTGTACGCAGGGTCGGCACCAGGCCAAGTGGCCGGGATCGTACAGGTTAACTTTAGAATTCCAGAAGGCCTGAGGGCTGGGGCGGTCGACGTTGTGATTGAAATCGGGGGGAGGCGAAGTCCTGATGGACTTAAGGTTTTCGTAAGGTGAGTTATGAAAATTGATGGCGAGACGAATCTGGATAATGCATTTGCCGCGAATCTGGCCAGATCAGAACATTTCTTGGTGGTGATGGGAATCCTTGTCGAGATTTGCAGGCAGCTTTTGTGGTTCAGGCACACAGGCTAGAGGGGCTCTGACGCAGGTGAGTTCTGACTGGACGGAGGAGCGTTGCCAGCGGACGGATTACTTCTATGACGAAGGGGGCGGGACGAGCAATGGAAGGTTGACGCGGGTGCGTTGGAACTGGCATGAGAATGGGTTGCCTTGCACGACGGGGGGAGGATTTGAGGAGCGCTATGGGTATAACGCGGCGGGGAGGATTTTGAGCAAGGAGCTTCGGCTGACTCAGCGGATCAATGGGGTGACGACGTTCCCGGCCCAACTGATCGCTAATTGGACTTACAACAACGAAGGCAATGTGACTTCGGTTACTTATCCGGAGCGGTCTGAGGGACTCTATTTGAGCCGGCGGGTGGTGAACCACGGCTTTGACGGGATGGCGCGGTTGAATGCGGTGGATACGAGGTTGCCGACGGAGGCGCAGCAGAATCCTGGGTGGCAGAGCGTGATCTCGAATGTGCAGTTTAATGCGTTTGGGGCGGTGACGAGTCTGAATCATCTGGGGGTGACGGAGACGCGGCAGTACAATGTGCTGGGGCAGATGACGCGGATGACGAAGGGGTCGCTGATTGATATGGAGTACCGCTTTTCGGCGACGGCGAACGATGGTAAGATCATCTCGCAGAAGAACTGGCTGAATGGTGAAGATGTGGTTTACCAATACGACGAACTCGAACGTTTGATCTCGGCGTCGACGACGGCGGGCGGGAACTGGGGCTTGACGTGGAGTTATGACGGGTTTGGGAATCGGTTGTCGCAGAATGTTAGTCAGGGGAGTGGGCCTGCGAATGTGGTGTTAGTGAATGGGAATACGAACCGGATTTCATCGAGCGGGTATGGTTATGACCTGAATGGCAACATGACGACGATGCCCAGGGGGACGGGTTCGATGACGTTGAACTACGATCTTTCGAACCGGGTGAGCTCGATCTCGAGCGTGGATGGGACAGAGGATTATGTGTATGCGCCGGATAACCGGCGGGTGTGGCGGAGTGCGGGGCGGACCAGTTGCCGGGCGTCGCGGGGACCGGAAGGGGAGCAGTATTGGGCGGGGTACGCGCCTGGTGGGGAGTACCCGACGGAGCAGGTGGTTTTCTACTCGCCGGGTGGGCAGAAGATGGGGGTGTATTGTTTGTCGTTTACTGTGACTCAGCCAACTCCGAATTATCCTTGGCCGAATTCGTATTACGCGGTGACGGCTAGCGAGGAGAATGTTTACTACGGAGGGAGGCTGGTAGGGAAGCGGATGATTGCGGCTTCGAATGGGAGTTCGCTGGTGACGGACTTTACGACGGACCGGTTGCAGAGTAAGGGGGATGGGTCGCGGTTTTATCCGTATGGGGAGTCGAAGACGGGGGCGAGCGGGGATGATCGGGAGCAGTTCGCGACGTATACGCGGGATGAGCAGAGCGGGCTGGATTATGCGAATCAGCGGTGGTATGCGAGTGGGGTGGGGCGGTTTAATTCGCCGGATCCTGCGGTGAAGGGCTCGAATTCTAACTCCTCTTCGGCATGGAATCAGTACCTTTACGTTCTCGCCGATCCGGTTGGATTTACTGACCGCAAGGGGCTCGCCGAGGAGTCACCCTTTTATCCTGAGTACTGTTACACAATGCCAGAGCACTATACTTGTGACCAGTTACCGTCTAACCAAGGACCAACGGGACAGGGTGACCCAAATTATAGGACTCCTGGCCAACCAGATTTCTTGGTTCAAAGTATTTCAAGAGTGTCTGATCGTTTGTCGGACACATGCGCAAAGTCCATTGGAGCAAAATCTAGCTTGGATGCCAAAGACAAGTTGAACAAAATAAAAATTGAAATCCGCGACTTGGGGGGATTTGAGTTTCGAACCATCGAGGGCAAGTTGGAGACCCAAAAGGGAATAATTGCACAATACAACCCGATCCTCGGATTTAGGAAAATAACCTTAAATATGAATGTAAACTGGCTAGATCCATCGAGAACCTCATCTATTGTCGACGGCATTGCCCAAAGTGTTGACTTCTTGGCGAGCAATGCACGAGCTCTCGGGATCAAGTCTCTTTCTGCTCAAGATTTTATAGATCTTACTTTATTGCATGAGCTGGCGCATGCGTTTGGCATAAATAAGCAAGACAAAGATGAAAGGTTCATATGGGACAATTGTTTCAACTGAGTGTAATAATAATATTAGTGGGATCAAACGGTTTCGCTGACGCCCGTAAAGTTTGTCCGTTAAAAGTTACTGTCGTAAATGACAATAATTTAGATGTTGAATCTCTCATCACCGTTGTCGAGAAATCTGGAAGGAAGCACATTCTTGAAAATGCGGTGGGCGGTGTTGAATTTTGTGACCTTGGCATTCTTCCTGTTAAAGTGCAAGTGGGTGAGCCGACTTCGTGCTTATTTACGACAGTCGAAGAAGTATGGATCGAATTTGATATTCAATTCGAATTGAGAGTGCTACTTAACAATAAGCATTGTTTTCAAAGCCTTGCACCGTCATCACACAGAACATGCAAAATTATGCTAAGGGTTCGACACGCTGATGACGATGCATTAGTCAAGGATTTCCAGGTAAAAAATGATGGCGGATTGACTATGTTATCCGTTCAGATCGGTCGAGTATATGCCATCATCCCTGCTGATGCTAAGGTTAAATTCACGATCGAGAAGGCAGGCTTGAGCTCAAAATCCGTAGATGTCGACTGCATTGGGAAAACAGATAGAAGAGAATTCGAGGTCAAATTGAAATCAGTTGAGTAATATTTGGACCGTAGAATTGTCACTTTGCGCGAGTGGCTGCAATGCTAGAGAAGCTGCACTTTGAGGTGGACCCCATTGGTTGGACAGAAAACACCCATGGGCTTAAGTGGATTCGAGGCGGTTAACAGGAACCAGTATGGCACTGGAAACTGGGATTGTGTAAGCTGATTGGCGGCTGAGCGGAGG
>JBIITX010000051.1:0-27979 GCA_044340255.1 Bryobacter sp.
TTGCTGATCTGATATGTTGCTTTCACGCGACTCTCCTTTTCTTTCTTGGCCGAAAGTTTCCCAAAACCTATCAAAAGTTAAGGGACGAGAGTCGCCTACTTTTCTACGATCTTCCGGACATCCTCCGGGTTGGGGGCCGAGGGGGAAGACAACGGAGCTGATCGTTGCGATGATGATTGCGATGACGGTAGAACCCAGTTTTCAACTCCATTTTGACGGCGATTGTGAGGCTGCGTTCCGGTTTTATGAGCGCTGCCTGGGCGGCAAGATTACTTTCCTGCTGAGGTGGGGCGAGTCGCCGATGGCCCAGGAAGCTCCGCCGGAATGGAGTGACAAGATTGTTCACGCCACGCTGGTTGTTGGAAGTACGCGACTGCAAGGATCTGATTACGCGCCCGGATCGTATGAGAGCCCGAGGGGATTCGTGATCAGTTTGAATGTTGATGAGAGTGATGCGGAGCGATTGTTTGCGGAACTGGGGGAGGGTGGGACCGTTCAAGTGCCCATGCAGAAGACTTTCTGGGCTCCCGTTTTTGGGATGCTGAAGGATCGGTTCGGCATTCCCTGGGCGATCAACGGCGTTAGTGGCAGGTAGAGAGGCTCCCAGGCTGAGAGCGGAGTGCTTTCAGCCTAGAGCGGCAGCGTCGTAAGGAGATGCGAATGAACTCTTCGGTTGTCTGGCTCTCGGGTGTCCAGCTCGATGCCTGATTGTTGAGCTGCAAGATCACCGTCGCCAGGATCAGCATCCAAACGCCGATGGCGAGCACTACGAATTCAGCCGATCTAAAGTGGATGGCCGCCCATAGAGACACGCCCAGGAACAAGATGGCCATTGTAATAGCGGTAGCCATACGGATGCGACTGGTGGGCGCGGAAGCCTTCGAGCAGAAGCTCGCAAAGTTCTACAGAGCGTCCAGACCCTCCGCACTTCCTTGCGCGGCGGTGCGATACCTCAGTTCTCAATGGCTCAGCGCAGGATTTTGGGCAATTCGAAAAATAAGAGTGCACTCGGAGCAGTCTCCCCGGAAACCCGGCAAGGCTTTCCAGATCGCCAAGGCGATTTCCTGTACCAGGTCTTCACAGAGGGCAGGATTATGTTCAAAGGCCGATGCGAGCCTGGAGATGGAAGCACCGTGATCGTGCAGGAGCCTCTCGAAGTGCTGGGTCCGGTCGCGATGATCCATCCGGGTCGGATCCGCCAGTGTGTAGTCCTTGTGGTCCCCATTCTTGCCTGCTCGACACTATAGTCTGCCAGGAGTGGAAAAGTTTGCAGGACTTGGTTAGCAAGAGCGAGGAAGCATCGTCCAGTCGGCAGACTATCGTTGTTGCGACATCACGACGCGGAGAACGTTGTTGATCCTGGTTGAATATCCAGCACCGAAGTTGCTCAGCCATTCGAAGACGTCGGCATCTAGACGCACGGCTACCAGTTTCTTGGGGGCGCGCTTGAACTGCGCGAGTTGCTTTTCTGAAAGTGCAGGAATATCGGAGTAGTCAATGTGAGCATCGGCTCCTTGCGCCTGAGACGTGGCAACTCCATCGAGTACGACCTTTTGACGTTTACTCAGGGGCTTGCTCCAAATAGACTCTGCGCTCACGCGGATTGGCTTGTCGGGCTGAGATGATCCGGATCGTTTCTTCCCCATTTGATTTCTCCTCAAAATATGCATGCACTACCAGCAATACCGCTCTACGAACCCCGCCAATCGCATGCCAGCGCTGCTCGCCATCGACCACGCGGTCTTTGCGGAGGATGAGATCCGGGTCAGCGAAGACCCGCGATGCTGTCTCAAAATCTATGCCGGAATGCTTTCTTTGGTTTGACAGGTTCTTTTCGGCATCCCATTCGAAAAGCATTTCGTTATACATAACGTATAACACGTTATTGCATTTGGAACCTATTCTCTGCACATTGGGGGTGCTAGGGCTTGGAGAAGGGTTTGAGGCACAAGTCGGCGAGTGCGCCGAGGAGGAGACCGACCAGGCCGGAGAGGGTGGCCTGGGTGAGCCAGCTTAGGGTGGTGGGGGCGAGGGTTGCGACGTGGTGGATGAGTTGCTCTGGTTGCTTGATGCCGAGTTGGTGGAGGCCGTGGATGATGATGCCGCCGCCGACCCAGAGCATGGCGAGCATGCCGATGAAGCTTAGGGTTTTGAGAAAGAGCGGCATGCCGGAGACAATGGCGCGGCCGAGGGAGCGGAGTGTGGCCGAAGCCGATTGCGCCAGAGCGAGGCCAATATCATCTGCTTTGACGATGAGGGCCACGACACCATAGACGAGGATGACCATGGCAATGCCCACTGCAGCGAGAATGCCTGCCTGAGTGAGGATGGGGGCAGAGCTTGCGTCGGCCAGAGCGATGGCCATGATTTCGGCCGAGAGGATAAAGTCGGTGCGGATGGCGCTGGCGACGCGCTGGGTTTCGAGCTCCTGGGGTGTTACTGCAGGAGCGGTCTGGGGATCGTTTGGCTGCGGCGGGTGGAAGAGCTCTGCCACTTTATGGAAGCCTTCGAGGCTGAGATAGAGACCGCCCATCATGAGGAGCGGCGTAATGGCCCAGGAGGCGAAGTAGCTGAGGGCGAGTGAGCCTGGCAAGAGGAACAGGAGTTTGTTCTTGAGAGAGCCGATGGCGATTTTGCGAATGATCGGTAACTCGCGTGCGGCGGCGAGGCCCACCACGTAGCGCGGGGTGACAGCGGCATCGTCGATGACAATACCTGCTGCTTTACTGCCTGCTTTGGCAGCCTGGGCGGCGACGTCGTCGAGCGAGGCAGCGGCGATCTTGGAGAGGGCCGTGATGTCGTCGAGTAATGCGATGAGTCCTGTTGCCACTGTACTTCCTTGCCTAGGATAAACGAGGGAAGATGCGTAAAATGCCTAGATGCGGATTATTACGTTGTGTTTGCTGCTACTGAGTGGGATTGGGCTGGCGCAGGAGTTTGACCTGCTGCTGCGGGGAGGGCGAGTGCTGGACCCACGCAATGGACGGGATGGGATTTTTGATGTGGCGATTCGCGGCGGCAAGATTGCGGCTGTCGAGTCGGCGATTGATGCGCGGCGGGCGAGCAAGAGTGTGGACGTGAAGGGCTTGCTGGTGACGCCGGGGTTGATCGACATTCATGCGCATGTTTTCTATACGGCGGGAAACCCTGGAGCGTGGGCCGGAGATTTGAGTGTGCAGCCTGATGCGCATAGCTTCCGGACCGGTGTGACGACGATGGTGGATGCGGGGTCTTCGGGCTGGCGGAATTTTGAGTTCTTTCGCACGTCGGTGATTGACCGGGCCAAGACGAGGGTGCTGGCGATGGTGAACATTGCAGGATTTGGGATGGTATCGGATCTGACCGAGCAGGGGGATTTTGATCCGCATGCGGTGGCCAGGCTGGCGGCCAAGCACAAGGATGTGATTGTGGGTGTGAAGTCGGCGCATTACCAGAAGCCGGATTGGGACAGTGTGGATGATGCAGTGTTGGCGGGGACGAAGGCGAAGATTCCGGTGATGGTGGACTTTGGGTATTTTCTGCCGGAGCGGCCTTACTACGAACTGGTGGGGAAGCATTTGCGGCCTGGGGATATTTCGACGCATATGTTCCGGGGACCGGTGCCGTTTGTGGATAAAGAGGGGAAGCTGTATCCGTATCTGGTGGAGGCGCGCAAGCGTGGCATCAAGTTTGATGTGGGGCATGGCGGGGGGAGTTTTGTGTTGCGGAATGCGTCGGGGTCGATCAAGAACGGCTTCTATCCGGATACGATCTCGTCGGACCTGCATACGGGGAGTATGAATGGAGCGTTTATGGATTTGCCGGCGCTGATGTCGAAGCTGATGGCGTTGGGGCTGCCGTTGAAGGAGGCAGTGAGGGCGACGACTTCGACGCCAGCAGAGATCATCCAGAGGACGGAATTGGGACACCTGGGTGTGGGGGCTGTGGCGGATGTGGCCTTGCTGCGGGTGATGGAGGGGGAGTTTGGGTATTGGGATAGCAACAAGGGACGGGTGCCCGGTAAGGAGCGCCTGTTTTGCGAGATGACTTTGAAAGGCGGCGAGGTGGCCTGGGACTGGAATGGGCGGATGGGCGTAGACTTTCGGACGCTGGGTGAGATCTACGGGATCCGGCCGAAGGTGGATTCGATTCTTGTGCCGCCTCAGAAATAGATCAGGGCTTGAGGAACGCTACGAGCCAGTCGTTGACTTTGGCGACCTGCTCGGGGACGGTGTTGTGGCCGGTTTCGAGAGCGAGGAGTAGTTTCTTGGGGCTCTTGATTACGTTGTAGGCGGAGTACATGGAGGTGGGAGGGCAGGTCTCATCGTTGAAGCCCCAGGTGTAGAAGCCGGGGATTTTGAGACGCCTTGCGAAGTTGACGACGTCGTAGTAGCGGGTGGTTTCGATTTTGTCGGGGGAGCGGTGGCTCTGCGGACCTGAGGTGGGACGGAACATGTGGGGCCAGCCGCCGGCGCGGTTTTGGAGGTAGCCGGTGACGTCGGACAAGGCTGGATAATAGGCGGCGAGGCCTTTGACGCGGGGATCGAGCGCGGCCGTGACGATGGAGAGTGCCCCGCCCTGGCTGCCGCCAGTGACAGCGAGATTGGTGCCGTCCCACATGGGGTGGGTGGTGAGATAGTCGTTGGCGCGGAGGCAGCCGAGGTAGACGCGGCGGTAATAGTAACGGTCGCGAGAGTCGAGGCCGAAGGTGAGGTAGTTCGCCAGGGCACCGGCACCGAGGGAGTCATAAACGGATTGATCCATGGTGACGGGGATGCCGTGGATGCCGACCTGGAGGGTGATGATGCCTTTGGCGGCCATTTCGGCGAGGCCACGATAGGGACGGACGCCGGCACCGGGGACGCTGAGGAGGGCCGGGTATTTGCCGGGGGCTTTGGGCTGACAGAGGACGCCGTAGAAGCGGGAGGGGGCGGCGCCGTTGCCGACGTTTTGGAGGTTGAGGTGGAAGCAGTCGGCGGCGGCGTTGCCGTAGTCGGGGAGGGGGGAGAGTTTGGCATCGATGGGGAGTTTGGCGAGAGCGGCTTTGCCGGCGTCCCAGAATTGATCGAAGTCCTGGGGGTCTTGCTGGGTGGGTTGGATCGCTTCGGGTTGGAAGGCGGCGGTGGCGAGACCGCGGTAGGTTTTGCCGTTGAGTTCGACGGTGGCGATGCAGCGGAGGAAGCCGGGTTGGGTCATGGAGCCGGCGTCGATGGTGAGGCCTTCGGCGGGGAGAGGGACGGATTGGTCGAGGGTGGGGGGCATCATCTCGGGGCCGATGCGGTAGTTGACGGTGAGGCCGGAGACGGGTTGGCCGTCCTGCACGGCGGTGATGCGGAAGCGGACGGGCTGGCCGGGTTGGTAGCGCCAATCGGCGTGGTCAGTGGAGACGCGGACCTGGACGGTGCCGATGCGGTCCTGGGAGAAGAGGGGGAAGGAGAGGAGGGCGAGGAGTAGGAGGCGGCGCATGAGTTCAGGTATTCACGATATCGCGGATTGGGGCGCCGGCGGTTAACATTCGATCGCAGATCACCCTACTTGAGGGGAAGGCAGTCGCGCCGAAAACGGAACGTGGCTTCGAAGGGCCCGCTGGAGCCGCCCGGCTCGAATCGCCACTGCAGAACGGTCTGCTTCACGACCCCCTCGAAGAGCGGATGACCGCTTAGTACTTCGAGCTCCGTTGGCTCACCAGAGGCACCAATGTGAAAGGCCACTTTCGAAAGAGTTTCAATACGCGCCTCTTCTGCCAGTAATGAGTAACTGGGCAATATCAGAGGTGCCACGGGGCTCCGGGAAGGCGGCGAGACCAACTCGACGATTGGTCCGCGAGCGCGGGTCGATGTGAAAGACCGTGCGTAGAGATTGGAGAGTTTCTCGGCTTCAGGATTGAAGAGAGCGTCGAAGTCCCCCGCGAGGACTTGCGCTTGAAGTGCAAAGCTCAGGCCGTTCGGACGGAAGAGAAGCTCAGCCAAGTCCTGCATCATGGGTGCTTCGTTCTTTCCCCCAAATGCTCGATTGAGATGGCGCACCAGCGCCGTGGCGGGTCCTCCGGTTTTGCCGGGCCAAAAAGCGCCTGGAGGTAGCCGCAATAGGCGCGTTTTACCCCGACAGTTGAATTGAAGAGCGACGTTGGAACCTTCCATGAAGACGCAATCCTTGCAGGGGTGATGACGTAGGAGCACGGCGTCAGAGGCTTGACAAGGATTCACGCCTCCGAAGAGCTGGGGGAGCGGCTTAACTAGAGAGGCCATCATCACCGTTCGTTGAGGGGCGTCGGTACAAGAGTTGCGTGACTCACCGACAATGAGACGCTCGATTTCAACCCGGCCCGACGAGGCGCGGAGGAGGAAGAGTTCGTGCCGTTGAAAGGGAGGTCCATAGTCGGCGAACGTTTCGCGAGCAACGACTATCTCGCGAGGCAAGGGGACTTGCGCGTGCGCGAGTCCCGCTATCAGCGCCACCACCAAGATGCGTGTCCTGAAGGCCCCCATGCTTGCTTGAATATATAGCACTGAGGCGCACCAAGCCTATCAGCGCTAAAGTTCAAAGCGGAGTTGCGAGTTCTTTTGTCGTCTTTGGATCCGAGTTCGTTGTCGAGCAGGCGTCGCGGAGGGCCTCTTCGCCCCAGCTATCAGACGATTGCACTGGGCAACTGTAGTCAAGGTCGGCTCATTGGAAAACCCAATCGAATCCATTGCTGGCTTCATCGAGCGGAAGGGGTTGAACGGGACTGATGAATGATTCTGCTTTGGAGCTGAGCAGCATCGGACTTGTTAGCTGACGCGAGCAGTTGCCGGCCAACTCTGCGTGTTGGGTTTCGTAGGGGGCTATGCTCAGCCCGGCTCGCCAAAGGGCAACCTAGGGATACGAGAATGCTCACGCAACCCGTCGGATTGGTCTTGCCGAGCAATCATCGCGCCCAGAACCAACTTCGCGACCTCTGTAAACCTACCAGGTCTAGCTACGCTGGATTCGAAACTCTACACTGTGCCGTCAGCGTGGACCTTGAGCGTTTCAAGCCGATGGTCCGAGTGGCGCGTGATCCAGGCACATCGCCGCTAATCAGATAAACTCAGCTGAGTTGCCTGAACAGGCAGAGCGTTTTCATAACGGAGGAGGTTGCACGATGGAGCGACAAGATCACTTCGCGAAGTTTCAAGGCGTTATCAGCAGTCTAGATGAAATTCGCGAACACATCGGCGAGCCGGTGCCGCCCGTGGTCGCTAAGGTCATGGACCACATCGACCCCGTGTCGCGTGCCATTATCGAGAAGTCGCCCTTCATCGTTATGGCCTCGGCCACCCCTGGTGGTTACCCTGATATTTCTCCCAAGGGCGATCCCGTCGGCTTCGTGAAAGTGCTTGACGAGAAGTATTTGGCGATCCCAGACCGGCCCGGCAACAAGAGGGTCGACACGTTCGGGAATCTTCTCCAGAATCCGTACCTCGCCATCCTCTTCATGATTCCGGGGAAAGGAGAAACGTTGCGGATCACTGGAGAAGCGCGCATCGTTCGGGACCTGCCGTTGCGTGAAAGCATGGCAATCGCTGGCCGTGTTCCGGAGTTCGCGATTGTGATGCATGTGGAGCGTATTCTGATCCACTGCCCAAAGTGCGTTGTTAGAGCGAAGCTGTGGCAGCCGGACCATTGGCCGGATTCCTCGAATACGGCCGGAATCGCCGAGGCCATGATTGCGCATGCCAAGCTCGAGACAACGCCGGCGGAATTGGAAGCTATAGCGGAGCGAGAGGGGCTTACCCAGCTGTATTAGGTTCTGACGGCTCCCGGTGTGGATGCCCGAGCTAGGGCAATCGTTCAGTCACCCTCTTATGGAGGGATTGTCGGCAACTCGGAGAATATTCGCCGCTTTGCTACGCTCCCGCGAAGTTCCCGATGGGGCTAGCGGTTCCCCTCGATAGAACCCATGAAGTCGCGATGTCGTTGGCAATTCAGTACTGAACGAGTTGCCGTTAGCTCCATCCAGTTGCACGGAGGCACGTCCTCACCGATTCCTAATCGAGGTCTGAAAGTTGCCCGATGCGCCTCACTGCGCGCTGCGGCAGAGTGACCGGAAACAACCGGAAGTAGGATGCAGTATGCAACCCAGCTTGTTTCCAAAACAGCAATTGGCAGTTAGTGGGCGTTAGCTGTCCCACAATCAAATCCGATCGATGCAGATGGGACTCTTCGCGGGAAAGCAGCACCGCAGGTCGGGTCTTCGTCACCAAAGCGTCGGGAAACGCTCTGATCACTTCATCACCCTGCTTTCAGAATTCTCCCAATTCTCGTTTTCAAAATTGCGGACTGCAGCGGCTGAGGCGTCGCGGAGATCCTCGTCGCACCAGCTATCAGACCATTGCACTGGGCAACCGTAGACAAGGTCGGCTCATTGGAAGACCCAATCGAAGGCATTGCTGGCTTCATCGGGCGGAAGGGGTTGAACGGGACTGATGAATGATTCTGCTTTGGAGCTGAGCAGCATCGGTCTTGTTAGCTGACGCGAGCGGTTGCCGGCCATCTCTACGTGCAGCGTTTCGTAGGGGGCTATGCCCAACCCGGTTGGTCAAAGGGTAACTTGGGGATACGGCAATTCTCAAGCAACCTGTTGGCTTGGTCTTCACGAGCAATCATTGCCCCCAGAAATAACTCTGCAACGTCTGCTGCTCTAGCTACCTTGGATTCAAAACTCTACACTGCCTCTACACTGTGCCGGTAGTCGGGATCTATCGCCAATCAGGCCGACTCGAAGAGGCTCTTTTCAAGTCCAGCGGTACCGGAACGGTAAGCGTAGTCTCTGGGAGGCGTTTCTGCATGATCCTGTGGCTGCCTCGCTGGCGAGCCAACACAAAATCGTGTTGTTCGAGAATCCGGCACACTTCCAAGCCTGAAAGGATTCGAAGTTTACCCAACAGGCACCTCGACCTGGGTTACAAACACCTCGCTGTGAAATCGCCGGGAAACCTCCGATGGAGATGCCGTTTCAAAAAACAGGGTAAGCGCCTCGACGAGATTGGCGCGAGCCTCTTCAATGGTTGCGCCCTGGCTGGCGATGTCCAACTCCGGACACAACGCTACGAATCCGTCGTCTTCGCGTTCAATGATCGCGGTCATTTGTCGAGCATAAGCCATGCCCTTAGTGTATGCCTTTCATGGGACCGTCTGCGGCGACCCGCATTGGCACTCCGAGCCGAAAGTCCATCAAATTCAACGTTGTAGTTCGTGTGTTAGATTTCAACCGGCTCATCGGTTGGGTCAGCAAATTCTTCACCAAAGAGCTGACGGATTCTTGCCAACACTTCGGAGCGGTTATGGCCCTCGCCTTCGTATGCGTTGGCGGCGTGACGCGCGAATTCGGCGAGCATCAAGCCCCAAGCGCCGGCATCCTGCCATGTGGTCTTCAGGACTACCTCCTGCGCTTGACCAGACGCCGCCCGCACGGGTAAGACTTCAACCGCCTCAGCGGTCCGACTTCGGCGCAGCCATCGGATAGAACCCGCAAAGTCGCGATGTCGTTAGTAAACCAGTACGGAACGAGTTGCCGTTATCTCTGGCCAGTTGCACCGATGCCGCTACTCAACGAAGCCCGCAAGGAGGCACAAGCTCACGCTGCAGTAGAGTGACGGGAAACGCTCTGATCACTTCATCTCCCGACTTTCAGAATTCTCCCGATTCTCGTTGTCAAAATTGCGGACTGCAGCGGCTGAGGCATTGCGGAGGTCCTCGTCGCACCAGCTATCAGACCATTGCACTGGGCCACTGTAGACAAGGCCGGCTAATTGGAACACCCAATCGAATGCCTTGCTGGCTTCATCGGGCGGAAGGGCTTGAACGGGGCTGGCGAGTGATTCTGCTTTGGGGCTGAGCAGCATCGGTCTTGTTAGCTGACGCGAGCAGTTGCCGGCCATCTCTACGTGCTGCGTTTCGTAGGGGGCTATGCTCAGCCCGGTTGGTCAAAGGGCAACCTGGGGATACGAGAATGCTCAAGCGACCCGTCGGCTTGGTCTTGCCGAGCAATCATCGCGCCCAGAACCAACTTCGCAACCTCTGCAAAACCTACCAGCTCTAACTACCTTGGATTCGAAGCTCTACACTGCGCCGTTGATTGCCACCGATCCGCTGCATTCTCGCTGACGCTCTGACATATCGAGATTTGTGGCTTCACGGTGAGCCAGACCGAGTGGTTGGATGCAACGACAACTTCCAAAGACTCTCGACGCTTTTCGGTGCGATACCTAAGGTCGGCGACACCCACGGCGTTGAACTCATAGACGCAAGTTCCGCCAATAGTCACGAGAATTCTCACGTCTTTCATCGCTGGAGCAATTGCGAAGGAAAGATGCAGCGGCGAATCCGACGACTCGTAGACTGATTCGGTGTATTCCCAAGGAACTCCTTTATCCAGCTGCGTTGGAAGGGCGCTGAAGAACTGCACCAGATCGTATTCGTCAATGGACAAAGAACTCTTCATTGCTTTGCACCATGTTACATCATGCCAGGCGAGGGGTACTCAGAGCGTTTCCCACTGCTCGAGATCGATGTGCGCCTGACTGAGAATGCTACGCAGCGTCCCAACTGGTATTTCTGCTTTTTTCGGAACGATTGTGGTGTCGACGAATGAATCAGTGCTCCGAACGAACTTCACATGACTTCCCTTTTGGCTGGTCTCTACGAAGCCGGCGGATTCAAGACGACGCTTGACCTCGCGGAATGGCTGCGGACTAAGCCGCGCCAACCTCAACCTCAATGGTCCTCAAGAGAGGAGGACGGGTTGCCTGCGGCGGCTCGAAGTAGAGTTCCAAAGCTTCCTTGAGATTGGCCAACGCTTCAGTTTCGGTTTCACCTTGGCTAGCGACATCCAGCTCAAGGCATTGAGCGACGTACCAGTTCCCTTCCTGCCAAACGCTAGCCGCAAATGGACGCTTCATGGCTTCATTCTGTCACTGAATTCGGGCGCTGAGCAACTTGACTCGCGACATGTCGCGATGTCGTTAGCAAATCATTACTGAGCGAGCTGCGGTTAGCTCCGGCCAGTTGCACCCATGCCGCTACTCGACGAAGCCCGCAAGGAGGCACAAGCTCACGCTGCAGTAGAGTGACGGGAAACGCTCTGATCACTTTATCTCCCATCTTTCAGAATTCTCCCGACTTTCGTTGTCAAAATTGCGGACTGCAGCGGCTGAGGCGTTGCGGAGATTCTCGTCGCACCAGCTATCAGACCATTGCACTGGGCAACCGTAGACAAGGTCGGCCAATTGGAAGACCCAATCGAATCCTTTGCTGGCTTCATCGGGCGGAAGGGCTTGAACGGGACTGATGAATGACTCTGCTTTGGAGCTGAGCAGCATCGGTCTTGTTAGCTGACGCGAGCAGTTGCCGGCCATCTCTGCGTGCTGCGTTTCGTAGGGGGCTATGCTCAGTCCGGTTGGTCAAAGGGCAACCTGGGGATACGAGAATGCTCAAGCAACGCGTTGACTTGAGCTTCCCGAGCGATCATCGCGCCCAGAACCAACGCTGCAACGTCTGAGAACTTGTCAGTTCTACCTATCTTGGATTCGAAACCCTACAATGTGACGTTTTGAGAGCCTATGGTGCGCGGATGGCAGTCAGACCAAGCTAACCTTATGGCTGATGAGGCGCCATAGTATTCAGTGTCGTTGCGAGTGCGGGCTTGAGGACTTCCAGGTGCGATTGAACCGGGACGAGCAAGTCGGCATTGTTTCCTGCCGCCTTGGTCACTACTCGCTTCTGCTTGACAGTCGGGACTACTGGGCCGATGTCATTCAAGATGGTAGACCGAAGTCCATCAAGTGTCCGTGTCGTGCGGACATATTCGGTGTCGAACTGAGCTATGAATTTCGCAACGACGGTGATGTTCGAACCGTTGACGTAAAGCTGGTTTGCCGAGCTTGCCGCAGGGAACCGGCGTGCACCACCTTCGAGATTGACTACAGCCCTACCGACACCCTTCTTTCAAAGCCGCTCGATCGGATTGAGGAGCCTTGGATGCGAGCTCGCCGAGTTGAGATAACGGCATATTGGCGACCAACCGACGCCCAGCGGTTTGCGGAGTACCTCACAGGAGCGCTTTCGGCAAGAGTATTTCGGAGGGAAGAAGATTGGACAGAATGTGAGCTAGGGAAAGAGGCTTTTCGCTCGGAGTCGATTTCCGATCTATACTTCTCGCCACTGGTGCCGTCGAAACTCCCCTCAGGCCGCGATCCACATAAAGTCGCTCCGCTATTGAAGCTAAGTTCGCCATTCAGGGTTGCAGTCCAGAGTGGGATCGCCCTCTTGTATTACATTGAATACGCTGAAGAAATTCCGTCGGGAGCGCAGTTCGAAAAACAGCTGCCAGAATTCATATCGTTCTCTCAGAAGGCCGTACATTGGCTTCGGGCCCACTACTCTTCGACTCGCGGACCCCGAACTGCGGATAATCCTGAGGAGTACGCAAGGATCGCGAGTATTCTCCCGTCCAACCGCCGAGACTCAAGTTGTGGCCACTAAATTCCTGCCTAGTTGCGATGTCGTTAGCAAATCATTACTGAGCGAGCTGCGGTTAGCTCCATCCAGTTGCACGGATGCGGCTACTGGCCGAACCCAGCACGGAGACACGCCCTCACCGATTCCCAATCGAGGTCTGAAAGTTGCCCGATGCGCCTCACTGCGCGCTGCGGTAGAGTGACCGGAAACAACCGGAAGTACGATGCAGTATGCAACCCAGCTTGTTTCCAATCGAGCAATTGGCAGTCAGTGGGCGTTAATGGTCGTGGGGCTTGAGTTGTGATTAGACCAATAACAACATCCGGTCGATGAAGATGGCATTCCTCATTGGAGAGTACTAATTCTCCTGATTCTCATTGTCGAAATTGCGAATGGCAGCTGCTGTAGCGTTACGGAGGTCCTCGTCGCTCCAACTATCGGACCATTGAAGTGGGCGACCATCGGCAAGGTCGGCCAATTGGAAGACCCAATCGAAGACCTTGCTGGCTTCATCGCGCGGAAGGGCTCGAACGAGGCTGATGAGTGATTCTTCTTTGGAGCTGAGAAGCATCGGTCTCGTTAGCTGACTGGGGTGCCGGGGAGTGGGAGGGCGTGGGCGTGGAGGTCCTGGAGGGTGACGTATTGGAGGGCGTTGTGGTGGGTGGATTCGAGGATGACGTTGGGGGCGCAGCCGGCGAGGAGGGCTTCTTTCCAGCGGAGGGCGCAGAGGCACCACTGGTTGCCTGCCTTGAGACCGGGGAAGCCGAATTGGGGCATCGGCGTCGAAAGGTCGTTGCCCTTCGATTTTGAGAACTCGAGGAAGTCATCCGTCATGATGGCGCAGATGAGGTGGCGGCCTTCGTCTTCCGGACCCGTCTCGCAACAGCCAGTACGGTAGAAACCCGTCATGGGCTTGGTGGAACAGGGGATGAGGAGCTGGCCGAGGACGTTGCGTTGTGGGTTAGGCATAGATTTTTATGAGAGGGCTAAACGTAATAGATTGAGGGCGGACTGGACAGCGAATTGACGGACACGGTCCCGGTCGCCTGAGGGGTAACGGAAGCGGTGCGCCTTGAGATAACCGTCGGGACCGGCGAGGCCAATGTAGACAGTGCCTACAGGGTTGGCTTCTGTGCCGCCGTCGGGGCCGGCGTAGCCGGTGAGGCTGAGGGCCCAGCTGGCGTTGGTACGCTGGCGGGCTCCGGAAGCCATTTGCAGAGCTACTGCTTCTGAGACTTCGGTGTGCTCGGCGATGGCCTGGGGGTCAACGCCGAGAAGAGATTGCTTTTGCTCGTTGGTGTAGGTGATGAAGCCACCGCAGAAGGATTTGGAGGCGCCGGGGATGCCGGCGAGACGGGCACTGAGCATGCCGGCGGTGAGGGATTCGGCTACGGCCACGGTTTGATTGTGGGCTTTGAGTTTGTTGAGGACGGCGGCTTCGAGAGGGGAGCCGTCTTCGGAGTAAATGCGATCGCCGAGGAGGGCGCGGATTTTGTCGCCCAGCTCGGTGGTGAGACGGTCGGACTCGGCCTGTGAAGTGGTTTGGGCGCGGAGGTGGATGGTGAGATCGCCGGCCTTGGCTAGGATCGTCGTGACAGGATTTTCGTATTGCTTGTAGACGGGAGCGATCAATGCATCGAGGTCGGATTCGCCCATGCCGGTCATGCGATAGGTGAGCGTGGAGAGGGCGAGGGGCGGGAGGATGTTGGCCAGGCGCGGGAAAAACTCGGCGGTGGCCATGGGCTTCATTTCGCCGGGGGGGCCCGGGAGCAGGACGATGATGTGCTGTGAGGGGAGGGCGAGCCACTGGCCGGGGGCCGTGCCGTTGGGATTGGGAAGGATCTCGGCACCGGCGAGGACGTAGGCCTGGCGCTTGTTGATCTCGGCCATCTTGCGGCCGAAGGAGGCGAAGCGGGCTTCGAGGGCTTCGCAGATTTGAGTGCTGAAGCTGAGGGCACGGCCGGAGGCGCTGGAGACAGCTTCGCGGGTGAGGTCATCTTCTGTGGGGCCGAGGCCGCCGGTGAGGATGATGAGCTGGGTGTGGTCGAAGGCGAAACGGATGGCGGCTTCGAGCTGGCCGCGGTGGTCGCCGACGATGAGCTTGAGGGCGACTTCGACCCCGAGGTGATTCAGTTTCTCGGTGAGGAAGAGAGAGTTGGTATCGACGCGGGTGGGAGTGAGCATTTCGCTCCCGACGGCAATAATGGCGGCTTGCATAAAAGTCTACGGTCTTGCGATGTCGACATCGACCCGGAAGATGGAATTGTTGGTGGCAACCGCCATCGAACGCGAAGGGAGGAGGCAGATGCCGACGATACCGTGGCCGGAGAGGAAGTGCTGGGGTTCGCGTTTGGGGTTGATGCGAACGACGCCGCGGCGGCCGGAGAAGGACGCCGCGCAGTAGAGATTGCCATCGCGATCGAAGAGGATGCCCTGGGGACGGCCGAGGCCGCGGTAGAAGAGTTCGGCTTCGCCGCTGGGGGCGATGCGCTGGATGGAATCGAAGCTGGAGGTGGTGGGCCCGGTGACGTAGAGGTAGGAGTCTGGACCGAAGGCGAGATGGTAGGCGGCGATGGAGGGCTCTAGCGTCGCGAAGACGAAGACGTCGCGATTCTCGTTGATCTTGAAGATGGTGCCGGAGCGGTCGCCGACGTAGAGGTTGCCGGCGGGGTCGAAGCAGAGGCCGGTGGCGATGCCCATGCCTTCGACAAAGGTAGAGATGTCGCCGGAGGGAGTGACCTGGTAGATGATGCCGTCGTGGCGGGAGGAAACGTAGAGGATGCCGCGGCGATCGAAGGCGAGGCCGGTGGCGTTCATGATGTCGCTGGCGAAGGGGCGGCAGTCGTAGTTGAGGTCGATTTTGTAGACGGAGACGGCGGTCTTCTGGCCACGGCTGCCGGAGAAGGTGGCATAGATGTTGCCGTCTTCATCGGAGGCAGGATTGGCGACGGGGTGGAGGCTGTCGGCGATCTGGATGCCGATGGCGCAATGGTAGGAATTGGAAGTGGTGCCTTCGCGGCGGACGGTGAGCTCGCCGTAGGAGGGAGCGTCGGGAACGCGGGCGATGACGAGGTTGGAGGAGCCGACGACGACAGAGCCGAGAGCGTCGCCGAAGAGGACCTCGGGGCGGACTTCACCGCCGAGATTGGTACCGCGGATGGTGAATTCGCCGCCGGGGAGGGCGGCTTCCGGCTGGACGCGATCAATGCTGATTGGGGACATGGGGTTCACTTTATTGTTACAGCTATTTCTACAGTGGCAGATTTAGGAAGTTGTGGAGGATGTAGATGACGAGGGCGGCGTAGAGGCCGGCCATGAGATCGTCGGCAATGACGCCCCAACCGCGGGGGAGTTTTTCGAAGAGGTTCACCGGGAAGGGTTTGTAGATGTCGAAGAGGCGGAAGAGCGCGAAGGCCGCGAGGTAGGAGAGCGGCTTGTCGAGGTCGGCGGCGAAGAAGGCGACCATCTGGCCGAGGACTTCATCGATGACGATGCACTGGGGGTCTTTGAGCTGGAGGTTGTCGATGAGGACATTGGAGGCCCAGATGGAGGGGAGCAGGATGACGGCGAAGAAGCCTGCGAGGTGGTAGACCGTGAAGTAGGTGAAGTAGTGGAGCAGGAAGACGAGGAGGACGCCGACGAGGGCACCGGCGGTGCCGGGGGCCTTGGGCGTGCAGCCAGCATAGAAGCTGGTGGCGATGACTTCAGCGATTGCTAGTTTCATCTTCGATATCTTCCTCGGTGGAATGCGGCAGGCGCTCTAGCGTGGGGCCGGGAATGCGATAGTCTTCGCTGGCCCAATGGCCGAGATCCTGAGCCTGGCAACGCTCACTACAGAAAGGAAAATAATCATCGCCCTGGAGGGAGGGCTTGCGGCAGATGGGGCATTTGGCCTGTAAGGGCATAGTGGACTAGATGTGTTGGTGCTGGCGCTTGGGCGCGGAGTTGAGAATCGGAAAGGGGTTGGCGTTGGGACGCGGGAGATTGGTCTCTGGTGCGCCGAAGACTTCGCCGATGAGGTCGTAGTCGTGGGCTTCGGTGATGCGGATGCGGCGGATCTGGCCTTTGGCGAGAGCGCCGTCGGAGACATCGTTGATGAGGCAATAGCCGTCGATCTCTGGGGCCTGTGAAGGGAGGCGGCCTTGCCAGAGGAGGTCGGTTTCTTCGGAGGGGCCTTCGATGAGGATGGGGAACTCTCGGCCGATGAGGCCCTTGTTGACCTTGCGGGAAATTTTGCGCTGGGCGGCCATGAGGCGCTGCTGGCGGTTGTGGATGGTGCGGCCGTCGACCTTGTCGGGGAGGGTGTAGGATTTGGCGGTTTCTTCGTCGGAGAATTTGAAGACGCCGAGGCGGTCGAGCTTGGCGGCTTCGACGAACTGGAGGAGTTCTTCGAAGTCGGCGGCAGTTTCGCCGGGGAAGCCGACGATCATGGAGGTGCGGATGGCGACGCCGGGGATGGTGGCGCGGACGCGCTCGATCAATTTGAGGAAGGCGTCGGCGTTGGAGCCGCGTCGCATGAGCTTGAGGACGTTGCGGCTGGCGTGCTGGAGCGGCATGTCAATGTACTTGACGAGGGCGGCGTGTTCGGCGATGGTGTCGAGGAGTTGCTGGGTGACGCGATTGGGGTAGCAGTAGAGGAAGCGGACCCATTTCTCGAAGGGGGTTTCGATTTGGGCGAGGCGGGCGAGGAGGTGGGCAAGGCCGTCCTTGATGCCGAGGTCTTCCCCGTAGCTGGTGGTGTCCTGGCCGATGAGGTTGATTTCGCGGACGCCGGAATCGAAGAGGCGTGTGGCTTCGGAGACGATGGATTCGAAGCGGCGGCTGCGGAAGTCTCCGCGGAATTGGGGGATGACGCAGAAGGCGCAGGGGTGGTCGCAGCCTTCGGCGATTTTGATGTAGGCGGAGTAGCGACCGGTGGTGAGGACGCGGGGGGAGAGGTCGTGGTAGAGGTAGGGCGTCGAAGAGGGGGTGAATTTTTCGCCTTCGCAGGCTTCAACGATCTTCTCGATTTCGTTGGTGCCGACGAGGGCGTCGACTTCGGGGAGGCTCTGTTCGATTTCGCCACGGAAACGCTCGACGAGGCAGCCGGCGACGACGAGGCGTTTGGCTTTGCCGAGCTCTTTGTATTTGCCCATCTCGATGATGGTGTCGACGGATTCCTGCTTGGCAGGATTGATGAAGCTGCAGGTGTTTACGACGATGACTTCGGCATCGTCTGGGGAAGCGGTGAGCTCATGGCCGTGGGCGGCGAGCTGACCCATCATGACTTCGGAGTCGACTAAATTTTTCGGACAACCTAAACTGACAAAACCTATTTTCAAGCAAGAATACCCAGCTATCAGGTTAGCGCGATTTGTGGGGGGCGCGTTACAGCACTAGCGCTATGACGGATTGAGGGCCTGAGAGCTTTGCGTGGGGGAACAGCACTCGCTTCCAGGCGAGGGAGGGCTTGACCGGCCCTTGAAATACCTGTTCGTTGTTTACGTTGAGATCGAGCGTGGTGCCTTCGGGGACCTCGACGTAAATGGCGAGGATTGAGTTTTCGCCTGTTGGGGTTGGAATGCGTACGGAGCCGTCGGGGCTTGTGTTTGTGCACCTGGAGGAGGGGGACATTTTTGTGATTTTGCGGCCTGGATTTGAAGCATCGCCCAGCTCCAGTTCGATGCATATGATCCTGGCTTTTTCGCGTCTGGTTGCCTCGACAACGAGTGCGGCCCTGGGGATGGTGCCTGTCTCGGACTGGAGAAAGATCTTTGCGGATTTGAGGGAGGTGACGGCTTCGAGGTCGGTGTGCTTCACGTCCTCCAGTACGATTTTGGAATTCTGCTGTGGATGAAGCGAGGACGTGGCGAGGCAGAGAGCGAGCAGCAGGCGGGCGAGAGGGGGGAGCATTGCGTACACTTCCTTGCGGGTTCTGGTATTCTCTACCCATTATGGACTTGGATCGTCGGCAAGTGATTGCGGCGCTGGGTGGCGCGGCTGTGGTGGAGGGGATGAGCAGCGAGGGGAAGGCTGAGGCGCTGGAGGAGTATTTGTCGCAGCAACTGGATGCGGGGATGGCGGCGAAGCTGGGGGTGCCGAAGGAGACGCCGACGGTGGCGGAGCTGGAGGCGCAGATTGAGACACGGGCTTTCCGTAAGGGGGTGGGGACGATTTTTGCGGTGGGGGCGTCGACGCCGTTTGGGAACAAGGTGGAGGGTGAGGGGGATGTGGTGAAGCGGTTGGCGGAGATGCCGGGGAAGCCGACGTTGCTTGATTTCTTTCGCTTGCGGTTTGCGCCGGCGACTCATATTTTGCAGAGTGCGGACAAGGCGCTGACGGCGGGGATGCCGGAAGAAATTGTGCTGGCGTGTTTGTTGCATGATTCGGCGCATGTGTTGATGAAGGCGGACCATGGGTGGTGGGCGGCGCAGCTCTATGAGCCTTATGTTTCGCCGAAGGTGACGTTTGCGATTCGCTATCACCAGGCGTTGCGGTTCTTTCCGGATGCTTCTGTGGGGTATGAGTATCCGGTGCTGTACAACAAGATTTTCGGTAAGGATTATGAGCCGCCGCCGTATATTCGTGCGGCGTATGAGTTTGCGCGGAAGCACCGTTGGTATATGGCGGCGCGGATGGTGACCGTTAACGACCTGTATTCGTTTGACCCGAACCATGTGGTGGATGTGGCGAAGTTTACGGATATTATTGGGCGGCATTTCAAGCAGCCGAAGGAGGGGCTGGGGTTGGATGGAAGCCCGACGGCGCATATGTGGCGGACGATTGTGAATCCGGATGTTGGACTTTAGACCGACAGAGCAGCCTTCACGTCTGTTTTCAAGAAATCCTGTCCGATATAGAGGAGTGGATCGCCAGTTGACATTGCGAGCGCGTAGGCGAAGCAATCGCCGAAGTTGAGTGCAGCCGGGTGGCGTCCTTTGCCGATGGCCTGACGCTCGTCGCAGGGTTGGATCCTGACTCCGAAATACCGCAACAGGGCTCCTGATCGAGCATCGAAAACAGAGCAGAAGTGTCGACAGTCACTTGGGCAATCCGAACTCGTCGTACAAGAGCTCGGCATGGTGGATTGCTGGCCCGATCCGAGGAAGCGCATGAATCTGTTGCAGCAGAGCGCGAATTTCTTTGCGGTTGGCCCGACCCTTTCTGGCCTCAAGATCCAGCGAGTGCTTGCGATTGAGAAGCGCGACACGCACTACTTCTGTTACGGTTTCGCCGGTCTGTAATGCGATCTCCTTGGCTAGCGCATGTACTTGCGGGTCTTTAATGTTCATGCTCATGTTTTTTAACAAATTGATCACAAATCTACCATCAGGCGTGAATTGATCTCAATGCCGAGGGTGCACGGGTGACTCGAGGTTTAGGATGTCGAGGGGGTTGCCTTAGCGTAAAGCTAGCTTTCCCATGGATTGAGGATTGCGAGATCGATTCCTTCGAAGTCCTTGACATTGCGGGTCACCAAGATTAGTCCGTGCTCCAGCGCGGTGGCGGCAATCAACCCATCCGCCATGCCTAAAGGCCTCCCCATCTGTTGTCGCCGTCCGCTCAAATCACCCCAACGTTCCGCAATCGCTTGCGTTACGGGAAGTATGCGGCCTGCAAACATCGGAATGAGGTCCACTGAGAGCCATTCTTGAATCTGCGTCTTGCGCTTGCCCTCGGGGTGAGTACACAGGCCTTTGCGCAGCTCCCCGATTGTAACGGCGCTCAAATAGAGCGATTCATCGTCCTGCGACCTGATCCAAGCATCAACGCGGTTGTCGGCACGAAGACGAATAACCTCAGAAGGAATGTTCGTATCCAGAAGGTAGCCGCTCACAGCGCTATGTCACGACCTGGCGCGGGGTCGCGCGTTAGATCCAGATCTTCGGCCAGACCGCGTAGCTTGGCGCAAACATCTGCAAAAGTACGCTTACCGGGAGGGCTAGAAGGCTTTGGAGTGAACTGTTGTAAGGCGCGAAAGATGACGTCTTCGGGGTTGCTAGAGCCACTGGCGCGGAGATGCTGGTGGATCAACGCCTCGACTTCGGGCCTGGTGATTTCAATGTTCATGACAGGGGCTCCTCTAGCCTCTACAGTATCGGACAGGGCGCAGGCTGTCAAAGAGCTGTCCTCTAATCTAGTAGCTCAGTTTTTTGAGGTAGTCGGCGGATTGCTTTAGGCTGTCGAGGGGGTTGCCGGGGGTTTGGTCCTGTTCGACGAAGAAGTGTTTGGCTCCGGCGGCCATGGCGGCGCGGAGGACCGGGGCGATGTCGATGACGCCGGTGCCTACGCTTTGGAAGGCTTCTTTGGGGACGCGTTCGGTGTACTGGGGCGGCATCTTGGTGACGTTCTTCAAGTGGACCAGCGGGGTGCGGCCTTTGTACTTCTCGAAGACTTCTACCGGGGGGACGCCGCCGACCTGGGCCCACATGATGTCGAATTCGAGGCCGACTAGTTTGGGGTCGGTGTTCTTCATGAGGACGTCGAGGAGACGGTCGGAGGTGCCGGCTACGGGTTCGAATTCGAAGGCGTGGTTGTGGTAGCAGAGCTTGAGGCCGGCGGCTTTGGCTCGTTCGCCCGTTTTATTGAGGGTGTCGGCTAGCTTCTTGATGACTTCAACGCCGCCGCGGTCGGCCGGGGCGATGTAGGGGCAGACGACGTACTGGATGCCTTTGGCCTTGGCGTCGTCGAGGGTGGGGTTGAGCTTGTCGATGTCCTTGAAGAAATAGCTGGTGTCGATGTGGAGACTGACGGGCTTCAGCTTGGTTTGCTTGAGGGAGGACCAGACTTTGTCCATGTTGCCGCGGATGACTTCGGCCTCGGTGTAGCCCTGGGCTTCAAGGGCCTGGAGGGTCTCGAGGGGTTTCTCGTTGATGATGGAGCGCAGGGTGTAGAGCTGGGCTCCGAAAGTCTTGAGAGTTTTTGCTTCGAGAGGGGTGAGGGCCAGGGGGGCGGCGGCGAGGAGTTGGCGTCGGGTCAGGGACATATTCTGAGAGTATCTTACTAAAGAAAATGGCCGGAACCATTTGCGGGTTCCGGCCTTGAGCGAGACTAACGAAGTTTGCGACTCTCGTTTTGTCGAAGTGTTTGGAAGAAACTAGTCGCCGAGGGCGCCTGCGGTTTCCTGCTTCTTGGGAGCGGGCTGGATACCGACCAGGCCGGCAGGAGCAATCGAACCTGCGGGCTTGATGTCGCCGAGGGAGACGAAACCTTCGACGGTCTGTTCCTTCAGGATTTCTTTGCGGTACAGCTTTTCCATTTCCTTGTGATGCTCGGCTTCCTTGATGGCCTGAGCGCGGGCGCGGAGTTTTTCTTCGCGAGCGTTCTTGGCGATGCCCTGGGCGTCGAGGTCGGTCTGCTTGCCGGCGTCAACCGCTTCCTGGTTGAGGATGAGGTTGTGCTCGATGGAGCTCATGTCGACGTTCTTGTTGCCGGCATAGATCTTGTGGCGGCCATGCTCTTCATACCACTTGGTGAGGGTGGCAGTCATGTGCATCTTTTCGACGATGTTGCGCCAGCCGACGCCGGTGTTGTAGGCGCAGAAGGAGATTTCGCCTTCCTGGGTGGCGTAGGGGATGATGCACTGTTCGGTACGGCGGAAGTCGTAGTTGAACAGATCCTGGAACCACATGCCAGCGATGAAGAGGAAGTTCCAACGGTCCTGACGGCGGATTTCGATGTCCTTCATGGTGCGGTCGCCGGTGACCTTACCGTAGCTCTTGCCGGAGGCGCCCATGGACTTGTCGAACTTCTTGAGGAGGTCCATGATGCGGAAGTGGGTGGGAGCCTTGTAGGGGTCGTAGTTGCGGATAAGCGCAATCGAGACACCGAAGAGGGACCAGAACTTGGAGCGGGCGGCGTCGTTGAGCTTGGCGACGTCCTTGGAGAACTGGGCGGCGTTCAAGAAGGCCGTTACGGGAGCGGCTTCCTTGGTTTCCTTGTCGACCATGACGGCCATGCCGATGCCGCAGTTGGGGTGGCAACCGCAGGAGAGTTGACCCCAGTCGGCGTTGGGGCCGTGGACGAGGTCAGCAAAGTCGGAGAAGGTGCTCATGAAGGAGATGGGGAACCAGTCGCGCTCGGGAACGCCGATGTTGGTCTGGTTCTTCACGTCGTGAGCGAGGTGAGAGAGGGTGTAGCGCTGGGCGGCGCGGCGGTCGTCGGTGACTTCTTCGTCGCGACCGGTGAAGGAGACGGGCTGGAAGCTGAGGAAGGGGATCTTCTTCGGGTTGTCGAGAGCGAACTCGACGATGCGACCGACCTGTTCGTTATTGATGCCGTTGATGATGGTGGTGACGGGGACGATGTCGATGCCGTTAGACCAGCAGTTTTCAATGGCGCGCATCTTGACGTCGAACAAATTGCCTACGGCGCGGTGGGAGTTGGCAGCGTTGCCGATGCCGTCGAACTGGAGGTAAACGTAGCGGAGACCGGCTTCGGCGGCTTGCTTGGAGAACTCGACAGACTTCGCGAATTCGATGCCGTTGGTGGCAGCCTGGACGGAGTTGAAACCGACCTTGCGGGCGTAGCGAACGGCGTCGAGGAAGTAGGGGGACATGGTGGGTTCGCCACCGGAGAACTGCACTGACATCTGACGACGCGGCTTGATCTTGAGGGCGTTGTCGAGCATGGTGGTGATGTCTTCCCAGGAGAGTTCGTGGACGAAGCCGACCTGGTTGGCGTCCATAAAGCAGGGGTCGCACATCATGTTGCAACGGTTGGTCAAGTCGATGGTGAGCACCGAACCGCGACCGTGCTTGATGGTGGAAGAACCATGGTTGTGAAGGTCTTCGTCGTTGTGGGCGCGGATGTCGCGGCCGGGGAAGACTTCTTCGAGGTGCTTGAAGAACTTGGAGTCAATGGCCATGACGTCTTCAAAGTGACCGTGGACGGGGCAATCCTTGACCATGAGGATCTTGCCGTCGCGCTCGATGATCTGAGCTTTGATTTCGCCGGCCTTCTCGTTCTTGAGAATTTCGACGGGGAGTTCACCGTTGATGATCTTGTTGCGGATGTCGGGAACGCACTTGGGGCAGAGGGAATCTGTGGTGCGAGGCCAGCCGAGGGGGGGCTTGGTCTTCTGGTAGGACTTGAGGAGGGGCTTATCGGACCACTTCGGGGTAAAGGAAGGGTTCGGGTTGATGGAATTCAGCTTCTCAAAAATGGCCCAGGTGGCGTTGGCGGCAAGTGATGCGGCCTTTTCGACGATCTTGACAGTTTTAGACATAGTCTCCCTTGGAGTCGCAAATTAGATGGTGGGTTGACCCACTCGTATGAGTATCAGAATAGTGCAAGAGATTTAATAGGACATGTTGATCCTGTTGAATGGCCGCATTTGGGGGTCGGATTGCACTTATTCCACCTGAACTGCAAGGGGGTTAAGCAGCAGAAAGTAGGGTTTTCGTCTTTTGTTCGACTCTTTCGAGGTCTTCGAGGGCGAGTTCGGAGGCGAGGAGGTGCCAGCGGCGCTCGGCGGGGGCGAAGCCGGATTTGGCGGAAAGAGCGATCCAGGCGAGGCCCTCGAAGCGGTGGGGTTCGTCTTCGGCGGCAATGTGATTGAGGATGGAGCGGCCGAGGAGGTATTGGGCTTCGGGGAGGCCTTTGAGGGCGGCGCAGCGGAGTTCGGGGTCGGCGGGCTGGTTGCGATCGATTTTGGAGAGGGCTTCGGCGAGGCAGACTTCGGGGTTGGCGGCTTTGAGGGCCTGGCGATACCAGGTGTCGGCGGTTTTGGGAGGGAGAGAGGGGAGTTGGCCTTTGCGGCTGAGGAGGGCGGCTTGGGAGCGGGCCTTGAGGTTGCCGGACTGGGCGAGGGCGATGAGTTGGCGACTGGCCTCGGGGCGAGTGGCCGGGTTGTCAAAGGATTTCAGGATTTGAGTGAGGTCGGCGGAGAGGAGCAGGACCAGATACAACCACATGGGACGATAATGACACTGTGATGGTGGATGCGCAAATTGTGCTGGAAGCGGCGCAAGCGGAGGGTTTTGAGTTGGCGGGGGTGACTCCGGCGTTGCCGCATGCGGACCAGGGGCGTTATCTCGATTGGGTGGGGCGTGGGCAGGCGGCGGGGATGGAGTATTTGAAGGATCACCGGGCGGGAGTGAGGTCAGATCCGCGACTGATTTTTGCGGCGGCTGAGACGATGCTTTGCGTGGGGAAGCTGTATCAGACGGAGGGGCCTTCAGGTGTGGCGGAGTGTGGGGAAGGAGAGGGTTGGATTTCGCGTTATGCGTGGGGAGCGCGGGATTATCACGATGTGTTGGGGGAGGGCTTGCATCGGGTGGCGAAGCGACTGCAGGAGCGGGTGGGGGAGTTTGCTTACCGGGTTTGTGTAGATAGTGCGCCGTTGCTCGAGCGGAGCTATGCGCGGGAGGCGGGGCTGGGGTGGATTGGGAAGAATACGTGTTTGATCCATGAGGGGAAAGGGAGCTGGTTCTTTCTCGGTGAGTTGTTGTTGCCGTTTGCGGTGACGGGGTATGGGGTGCCGCCGCCGGACCGCTGTGGGACTTGTACGCGGTGTATCGAGGCTTGCCCGACGGCGGCGATTGTGGAGGGACCGCAGGGGTGGGAAGTGGCGAGTGACCGGTGTATCAGTTATTGGACGATTGAGGCGAAGGCGGAGGCACCGGAGGAGTTGCGGCGGGCGTTTGGGAAGCATTTGTTTGGGTGCGATATCTGCCAGGATGTTTGCCCGTGGAACCGGAAGGCACCGCTCACGGAGGAGGCCGGGTTTCAGCCGGTGCATGCTTGTGTGGAGTTGCGGGAACTTGAGGATGCGGAGTTTCGAGAGCGGTACCGGAAGACGCCGGTGGCGCGGACGAAGGTGAGCGGGTTTAACCGGAATGTGCGGGTGGTGCTAGAGAATGGCGGCGAGGAGGGATAGGAGTTCGTCGCGGGTTGGAGGGAGATCGAAGGTGGCGATGAGGGTTTGATTGTCGAGGGCGAGGCGGGCTAGAGGGGCGAAGGAGAGATGGATGGTGGTCAGGTTGTGGTCGAAGCTGGAGAGGGCTTCGAGGAGAGCGCTGGCCGCGGCTGATTCGGCTGGCGTGGGAGGGTTTGTAGCGAAGTAAATGGTGGGCTGAGCGATGGCTCTTATATGATAACGGCGATGCATCGATTTCTTTGTTGTGTAATGGCGCTGCCGCTGGTGGCGCAGGTGAGCTTGTTTGACGGCAAGAGCTTCAAGGGCTGGCGGGATGTGAGCAAGCTGAATGTGCCGGGGAATGCGTTCTCGATTGATGAGGGGGCGATCCGGTCGAACAAGAAGCCGTGGATCAACGAGGACCTCTTTTCGTTGGGGGAATATGAGGACTTTGAACTGGAGTTTGAGTGGAAGGTGAGCCCGCATGGCAATAGCGGGATCAAGTACCGCTTGCAGGATGCGGTGTTTATGAACGAGAGCATTGCGCGGCCGGTAAAGAAGTTTGAGGAGACGCTGCGGGATGAGTATGACAGGCGGCCGAGTGATCGGGCGAAGCTGAAGCCGAATGAGCATGGGCAGTTGTATACGGTGGCGTTTGAGTTTCAGTTGATCGATGACCATGAGTACAGCTACAAGCTGCCGCCGCAGCAGCAGACGGGGGCGCTGTATAGCTTTATCGGGCCCTCGAAGCTGGCGGCGAAGAAGCCGGGGGAATGGAATACGGCGAAGCTGGTGGTCAAGGGGGATCACATCGAGCACTGGGTGAATGGGGAGAAGGTGGTGGATGCGAATCTGAAGAGCCCGGAGATTGCGGCTGGAGCGGAGAAGCGGTGGGGGAAGACGCATCCTGTTTATAAGCTGCTGACGGAGCAGCCGAAGAAGAAGAGCCCGATTCTGATCCAGAACCATGGGGATGAGGCGTGGTTTCGGAATTTGCGGGTGAAGAAGCTGTAGCGGGGAGTGGCGGGTGTTGATTAAGTTTGTTGAAAGAGTAAAGGAACTTCAGGACTCATCAACGAGGTGCCGCCATCAGCAACTATGGTCTGGCCGGTAATCCATCCGGCGTCATCTCCACAAAGAGCGGATACAGCGCCACCGATATCGGCTGGGGTGCCGGGACGGCCCATCGGATTCCAACCAGATCGCAGCCAGCCTAACATTGCTTCCTGAGCTGGTTGCGGCAACTGATTGACGATGCTGTCGTCGGTGATGCCGGCACAAATTGTGTTGACGGTTATGCCTCGTGCCGCTAAGGTCACGGCAAAGTAACGACACATTGCCTCCATCGCTGCTTTGTTGGTTCCCATTGCGAAGTAAGGGGCGAAGCCGCCAAGGTGGCTGCCGGGCCAGTAACTGATTGCTACTACACGTCCGTTGTTGCGCATCAGAGGTGCTGCGGTCTGGACGCCTACCAGGAAAGCGCGTGACTGGCACTCGAATGCGGCGGTCCACTGATCGAGAGACACCGCCAAGGGGGGTGCCATGAAACTCAGCAGGTCACCGAGCGCATTGTTCACGAAGATATCCAAAGTTCCGAAGGCTTGGCTCACCTTTTGGATCATCTCTGCCATTTATTCGGGGCGAGTAACATCGGCCTTTACAGCAAAGGCCTCGCCGCCGCGCTCTTTGATCGAAGTTACGACTTCATTGGCAGCACTTTCGTTTTGACGGAAGTTGACCGCTACGGCGGCTCCCCGTTCTGCCAGTCGAAGTGCAATGCCGCGACCAATGCCGCGTGATGCCCCTGTGATGAGGGCGAACTTGCCAGTTAGATGTTGTGTTGGGGAAGACATTCAAGGGTTCCTTTTGATGAGTCGGAGTCTATCAGAATTTGAGATTCCAAGTGATTGCAGTTCACTTACAAGAGTTTCCACTTGTAAGTTTTGAGAGCCAACGGAGGAAGATCACACTCGCTTCGGAGTGGAAGAATCGCGATGAAAGGCTTTTCGTTGCGGACTGGACCGGATGGCCAAAGAGACGTTGCGACTGAGAAGCTTATGCGGGGGAGAAAGCAAGTGGCCAAGTACCGGGCCAGGGAGTGGGTAGCGTCGGTCAACCGAAGTGGTTAGCAAGGAAACGAGAGGTTGTAAATAGACGGTAGTAGAAAGTGTCCCTGGCAAGTTGAGTGGCGCTTGGGTCTTTCAGGATACGCGCATGCCTGTTTCGTTGGTCTTCGAGAATCTCGAACTGGGGGCCAGCATTGAGGAGATCATGGAGTGGCATCAGCTTAGGCAGGAACAGATTCTCACTGTTTCGGAATTCGCCGCCCGAGTGCGTCACACCGGATTAGAAAGTTCGGGGGTTGATCGACCATAGGGTGACTGCCCCGCTCCGTCTGCATTTGCCGGGACACGATTCTTGCGGCAGGTATTGCCTCTTACAGGCTGGTCTATTGATGCTGCTTGTTAAAGACATTCGGAGGGTGATTCCGCCGAGATGTGTTGCTGGCTTTTTGAATCCACGCAGGGAGAGGGGGGGGGGCAGTTGCCTGGTGGAGTGTAATGGACCCCAAAAACTGGACACGAAAATGACTGTTGCTTAAGTGTGTTGAGGCATTGAGAATGAAGGAGAATCAATGCCCAGAACCCGCAAGACCCACGCAGCGCAATTGAAGGCGCAAGT
>JBIITX010000070.1:0-7694 GCA_044340255.1 Bryobacter sp.
GGAAGATTGAAATCTGTGTCGACTGGCCTGGGCGGGACTATGTGGATCCCTGTTTGTGGGGAAGCCCTTCGGCAGTGGCCAATATCGTTGGTGTGAGCGGGTCTGTGAATTTGGACCTGCCGCTGCTGCCTGGGAAACCTGTTCAATTCCGCTTGGACGATCCTGATGGGTACCTGGAGAGGCATGACGGCAAGACGAGAGGGGCGGTACTAGAGGTGGCGCTTTTGACGGAAAGGCGAAACTACATCGTAGCTGCCCCTACGGCAACGCAGCCGAAAGGGGCCAGGCAATTCCAAGCGATTGTCCCAGCGGGGGCAAAGTGGCGTATCCGGGTGACCAGCCCATTTTTTGACCTTGAAAGCAAGACGGAAAGCTTACGACCTCTTGCGGTTGAAATGGACCAAGACCAGACCGTACTGGAGTCGGAGAAAGACAAGACGATTCAAATCAACGTGAAAGGTTTAAAGCCCGATGCAGGGAAGTAAGCCGAGAGTTGTCAGGGGAATGCACTAGTTTCATCGATATAGACCTATCGACAAAAAACTCTGTGTTTTTTTCCTGCGGGAGGTGTGGCCAGCTATTAAGCAATCTCCCTTTGCAAGTGGTACGGTCTCATCAATTTTCACTCGAGAGGAATCAGCCTAATGAACCCAACCCATACAAGAAGAATGTTCTGCTCGATGGCGGCCGGGCACATTCTTGCCTCAATTGCCGGAGCCCAAGCTAATGCAAAGAAAGCAACCGAGGCTGCCCTGTTGAGATCCCAGGATATTCCTGTAACGCTAGAGCGTTTTCACCGGGTGATGGGTGAGCGGCTGGCAAAGGCAGGTAAAGAACGACTGGTATCTGTTGGCAATCTTCAGGAAAAGGCGGCTTCGAAGCCGACTACACTCCGATTTGAACTACCGGGGCGCTTCCGGCTAGAAAAGGATGGCAAGGCAATTCTTGGATCTGGTTCGGGCGCGGCTGCACCGCAGAGCGGGCTGGCAGCGAATGAAGATGAAGATGACTTGCTCGAGTCGATGTTCCTGGACCGTCAAGAGAGCGCCCTTTATTCTGTCTCGCAAGGTGCTTCGCTGCGAGTAATCGGGTACCAAGTGCAAGCTTCTCGCGGTGGGGCAAACTATGCGGGACCTTACTTTGACATTTTTGAGATTACGGGCAAGGCGGATGGCAAGGCCAACAGTGAATTGCGTTCGAAGCGATTCGTTTTCGATTCCATGAGTGGGTTGCTGCAACGTGTGCATTATGTTTTGAGCCGCCGTGGTTCGAATGTACCGATTGAGACCCGCTTCTCGCAATGGACTGTGGTGGACAGCGTACCCGTGCCGGGCCGAGTGGAGCGATGGGCAGAGGGTGTGAATTCTCTGGCATTTGCCGCCACCGGGCACAGCTTTAGCGGCAAAGCCGAAGATGGATTGTTTGAACGCGCATAGACAGGGGATACAGCGATGACAGCAAGATTTGCAAATCGATTCCAGTTGGTTGCTTTGGGCATGATGCTTATGGCGCAGGAGGCTGGTGGACAGATTTACCCGCCGTCGCAGCCCAATCGTGGTTTCTACCCGAATGGGAGTTTCTCAACCAGCGAATTCGATTCCATCAATAACGTCACAGGGAATGTTGTGGCGAAGGTGCCCCTGGCCAGTTTGCCGGCGGGGCGGGGTGGAAGCAAGTACTCTGTCAAGCTCACCTATAACTCCACCCTATTTGATGTGCGCACCATTGCAGAGGTCCCTACTCCTGGTAACCCGAGCACGGCGTACCAAATATTGGAGCCAAGCCCCTTTGGTGGCTGGCAATTGGGATTCCAGTTTGGATTGGATTTCGAGACACGCAGCGGCGGTGGCGATTGTCAATCACCGCTCTCCTCGAACTATCGCATCTACAAGATGAAGATGCGTACCCCAGACGGGGGTGTGCGGACCCTGAAGCTACAGCCTCTTTCCGATACCGGCGGCGATGGATTTTACGCAGTGAGCCCCAACAATAAGCAGAGAGTTTGTGCAGGGCAATCCAATCAAGACCCCGTCCCGTCAGGGGACCTGATTTACGTGACGACTGACGGCAGTTTCATTCGCGTGGAACTCAGTTTCCAAACGCTTCTTCCTGGTTGCACCATCCCAACCAATAGTGATGATTATTGGCAATGCCGAGCCTGGTACGCCTATTTTCCCGATGGAAGCGAAGTGCGCGGATTTGGAAAGCGTAGCGCTTCCTATCTGGATAAGAATGGCAACCAGTTCTTTTTCTCTCAGTATACGAGCGGCGGCGGCAATGTTGTGGAGTTGATTGAGGATAGCGTTGGGCGAAGCATCGAGATTGAGAAGTTTCAGGCATCGCGGATCGACGAAGTTCGAATGACGGGTGCAAACAATGAACTCTTGCGGTGGAAGATTTACTACAGGGACGTCAGCTTGGCCAACAATCTGGTTTACATTTGCCGGGATGCAGTTGCCGAGCCGCTTGGCTCTTGCAACCTAACTGTGAATCAGCCCTACCTGTTGACGGGTATCGACAGAATTGAGTTGCCGACGCAAAGTGGTGGGGGTAGTGAATACCTCTTCCGCTTTGAATATGACGAAGCGCCTGCCAGAGGCTGGGGCGAACTGAAGAAAGTGCACTTTCCTGCCAGGGAGCCGGTGAGTGGAGGGGGGCAGAGCCGCGCATCCATTGCATTCGAGTATCAGTGGAGCAATTATGGGCCATCCTCGACTTCGGCCAGCGGCCAAAGGAACATCACCAGGATTCCTGAAAATCCGGTGAAGCGCAGGAGCTTGTCTTATCGTGATGGCTTTGGCACGAACCGGACGGAACACACGGACTACGAATTCAACAAGACCTTCAGCAAAATCATTCTGCCCGATCTGAGCGAGCGGACTGCTTATTTTTATGATCTCGATCAGATCCACCATTGGAATCGGGGTTTGGTTTACGAAGAGAACGAACCACAGAATCGAAAGACGACGCGAATCTGGTCTCGAAATCCTCCCTTCAGCCAGACCGATCCTCTTGCTTCGGCCAACGCCTTTGCGTCGAATGAAACGACCCGGATTGGCATTCGAGGCAGTGCCAAAGAGATCGTAAGAACATTCGTTCAGGATCGAAACGGGAATGTCGTGGAGAGCACCGAATCGGATTGGATTCCCGGGAATGCTCGCGGCAGCAAGCGAGTCATTCTGAATGCGACGACGCAGGCCAATGGGACTGCGCCGAGCGATGAGGCGAATGGCTACTGGCGTCAAAGCGGTCGCCGCAACTTGCGGGTACCCACGCGAGAACGCCGCGAACTAGGATCAGTCACGGCTGCCCTGACCGAATATGCCTATGATGCCCGATGGAATCTTACAGCCTCCAGGCGATGGGATTCCACCAAAGCGGTGAATGCACCCAGCGAAGCTGTCGGCAGTATCCTCAACACATCGAACTCAATTTCGGAGACGACCAACTGGACCAGCACAGGAAATCCGACTGACGGAACCGACGCCAATTCCAATTCCTGGCAGCTCTTCTACAATTCCGTTGGGGTATGCAGCAATAGCCAAAGCAACGTCAGCGACATGTATCCGACCAGCCGGAAAGCCGCTAGCAACAACGCCAGCATTGCACGCAATTTCCAGATGACCTATGATTGCCGTGCCGGTTTGAAGTTGAGCGAAACAGATTCGGATAATTCCATCACCACTACGAATTCGTATGACGCTTTTGGGCGTTTACGGATCCAAACTTCGCAGAACGGCATGAGAAGTGAGAGCCTTTACCGCGATGGCAAATACAGGACTGGAACCTATAGCGATGTAGCCTTGGCGCAGGATGGACAGGCGCGGGTGGTGAATCACTACGATGATATGGGTCGCCTGTTCCGCACACAACAAAGTGCCCATAAAGACTTAGTGAACAGCACCGCGCTCCCCGCAATCGATGATGGCGCGACCGATAAAGGGATCCTGACAGACTACCTTTATCTCCCTCCCTGTTGGCTGGGCAAAGACACAACGAATTGCGCGCCTGGAAATCCGGAGCGGAGATTCCGTTATGAGGCCGTATCTGCTCCTTACCGGGCAACATCTGCGGTGGCTCGTGGGTGGACAGTGTCGAAGATTGACGAGTTGGGCCGTGTTGTCGAGGTGCGCCAATATTCTGGAGCCGACCTGCCGATTCCCTGGAACATGAGCAGCAGCAATGTCCTTACTGGAACGCAAAGTATTCTCTATCAGGCGGACTGGGTGACAACCACCGATGAGGCAGGGCGAAGCAAGCGCACGGCTAGCGATGGCTATGGCCGGGTTGTTGAAGTTGTGGAAGATCCTGCGGGTAAAAACTATCTTACGAGCTACGAGTATGATGGCAATGACAATCTGAAGAAGGTGACGCAGGCAGGGGCGCTCGCTGGGAATGTCCGGGTGAGGAACTTCGAATATACCAGCTTGAGCCGACTGAAAAGGGCGGAGAACCCGGAATCGGGGGCAATCAACTACAGCTACGACAATGCGGGAAATCTTTTGGCAAAGTCGGACTCCCGTGTGAGTTTGAGCATGGGTGCCTACGATGCGCTGGGCCGTCCGACCAGTAAGAGTTATGGGGCAGGCACACCGCCGGTTTCCTACGGTTACGATAGCTGCCCAGGCGGGAAGGGCCGGTTGTGCTCGATCACGACAGCGGGAAGCGGCAATGAGCAGACCAGCGTTGCCATGGAATACGACTTGATGGGGCGGCTGGTGAAGCGGACGCAAACTGTTGGTGGTGCATCGCATGTCGTGACGCAGAGCTACCTGCTGAACGGGTTGGTGCGAGAGATTGTGTATCCAACCTCAACGGTGAGTTTGCCCCGAAAGGTGATCTACGATTACTGGCCGAATGGGCAAGTGAAAGAGGTTTGGCAGGGGGCAATAGGTAGTGGCTTGCGCTATGCGCGAATTGAGGATTACCAGGCAGGTGGGACGGCGCAGTCGGTGACGCTTGGCAATAACGTGCTGGAGAGCAGCCTGGCGAATGAGCGAGGGCAGACGGTGAGCCGGAGCTGGGTCAAGGATAACGCGATTGTGCATGAGTTGAGTTTTGATTACGGCAGCGCGAACAATGGGAATTTGATGAAACAAAAGATCAACGGGAAGTATCAAGGTACAGACTTTGCGCAGATCACGCAGGAATTCGCTTACGATTCGCTGAACCGATTGCAGGTTTTCAAAGACACTGGGCTGAGCGCGTGTGGCAGCGCGGCAGCGCGGCAACGGTATGTGTTCGACAGATTTGGAAATCGGGCCGTGTTGGATGGGTCTTGTGGGAATGGGGACGGGGCTTTTGTGCCGTGGGTTTCTGCGGATTCTGAGTCTGAGGTGGAGGGCAAGTTTCCGAACAACCGTTGGCAAGTGAATTCCGGGGATACGACGGGGACGGGGCGGCATGATGGTAGCGGGAATGTGAATGCGGCGAGCGGGAATCTGTACGAGTACGATGCCGAGAACCGGATGGTGAAGGCAACGGCGGGAGGGATTGAGTATCGCTACCGGTATGACGGCGAGGGCCGGAGGGTGGCGGTGGAGAAGTGGACGGCGGGGGTGCAGGATACGGCTTATACGCGGCGCTTTGTGTATGGGCTGGATGGTGAGTTGCTGGCTGAGATTCAGGGAACGGTGTTGTCGAGTTGGGAGACGAAGTATCTGGGGCAGGATCATCTTGGGACGACGCGTTTGGTGATGAAGGCGAGCGGAAGCGGGGATGGGGTGGTGGGCTCAAGGCATGATTACTATCCGTTTGGAGAGGAGTTGCCTGGGCGTGGGATGAACTATGGGGATCCGATGCTGCTGGTGAAGTATACCGGGCATGAGCGGGACAACGAGACGGGGCTGGACTTTATGCAGGCGCGTTATTACGGGGGAGGGATTGGGCGGTTCTTGAGCCCGGATGGGCCGCTGGTGGATCAGGAGGTGGGGGATCCGCAGAGCTGGAATTTGTATAGCTATGTGCGGAACAGCCCGATGGGGATGGTGGACCCGACGGGGATGTTTGAGGAGGATCCAGATGCGCCTAAGCGGGTGACGAAGCCGGGCACGTCCGTCACTGTAACAGAAGCCGCCATTTTGGTTGGCACAGTAGCAACCTCAAGCATAACCAAGCTGGGAGAAAAGGCTGGAGAGGAGATTGCTAAAGGAATGGAGAGGGCCTACAACTATTTCTCGAATTTCCAGATTCCAAACTTGAGCAATTTTTGTAGAGGCAGCTACGCCGCACTGGGGGCTTCTATTGGCTTTTTCGGTGGCTCTGCCGTGGGCAGCCTGGGGTTTGCTGGTGGTCCGGCTGGGGTTTTCACGACTTCGGCTGGTGCTGCTGGAGGCACTTATGTGGGCACTTCGCTTGGAATTCAGGCCGGAAATATTTTGTGCAATTCTGGTGGGGGAGGGGGCGGCGGTGGATCGAGTGGTGGAGGAGATTTCAGGAAGCCCAAAGCAGGACTTACCGGGAAGGAAGCCGCCAAAGATGTCCCAAGTTGGGCTAAAGGCCAGAAGCCCATGGCTGGGGAGTCTGGGAAAAAATTTGCGGAGCGACTTCTCAATGACAAGTATGGGCCTGGGAACTACGATAAGGGTCCCGGATCGGAGTTCAGCAAAGTTCAGAAATGGGGAGATCGAGCATTTGAGTAAGGAGTTTGCATGAAATCAGTTTTTATCGTCTGGCATACCCATGAGACAGAGTCCCAAGTAGACGAGAAGCTTATTGGTGTCTATGCTACTCGCAATGATGCAGATGGTGCTGTTGATCGCCTGAGCTGCAAGCCAGGATTCAAAGATTCTTCCGATGGATTTGAAATCAGCGAATACGTCCTAGGACAAGACCATTGGACCGAGGGTTATATCTCTTGGGCCGAGGCCATGCACGCCGACGATTCGCGAACAGATTGATTGTTGTCGCCATACTTCAATTGAGGACTTATTTGATGAAGTATTGAATTTCGACCATTGTGATGGCGGAAATAAAAATGGGATTTCTTGCCTCCGTTGTATTGTGCCGCTCCAGATGGAAACGGAGTCGAAGCGGCGATCATCAGGAAAGTCCCGGTTGAACGCCCGGCGGATGCCCAAGCCCGCAGCAGCACCGTCGCTCTCGAGACCGAACGCGTTTCATGGGATGATTGCCAGGAAAATCGAACCCTTGGATGAACTGACAAGGGCTATCACAATCGGACGATAGATCCTGATGCCTTGAAAATCCCCGCCCGTAGGGCGGAATATCCCTCCTCTCTGATCGGTCTAGTCTTCTCCGGTTCACGCTGAACCAAAACAGGCTGGTGAAGCGGACGCAAACTGTTGGTGGTACATCGCATGTCGTGACGCAGAGCTACCTGCTGAACGGGTTGGTGCGAGAGATTGTGTATCCAACCTCAACGGTGAGTTTGCCCCGGAAGGTGATCTACGATTACTGGCCGAATGGGCAAGTGAAAGAGGTTTGGCAGGGGGCAATGGGTAGTGGCTTGCGCTATGCGCGAATTGAGGAATACCAGGCAGGTGGGACGGCGCAGTCGGTGACGCTTGGCAATAACGTGCTGGAGAGCAGCCTGGCGAATGAGCGAGGGCAGACGGTGAGCCGGAGCTGGGTCAAGGATAACGCGATTGTGCATGAGTTGAGTTTTGATTATGGCAGCGCGAACAATGGGAATTTGATGAAACAAAAGATCAACGGGAAGTATCAAGGTACAG
>JBIITX010000030.1:0-84837 GCA_044340255.1 Bryobacter sp.
TCTGCTTGACCGCTCCGATCACTTGCTCTTCCGTGTACCGGCTCTTCTTCATCTCCAAAGCTCCTTCCTTCTACATTATTAGGAGCTCTCTAGTTTCAATTGGTGGAGTTTACGGGGAGCAGGTCAAAACGATTGCTGCGTTGCGGCAGCAGCAATTTGATCTATCCACCGTTCAGATCATTCTGGCGGGCTCACCGGAGCAGGTTGAGGGTTGGGGAGATCGATTTGAGGGGGAAACTCAGTTTCACTCCATTCGGCCGCACTCGCTGCCCGGGGCGCACTATTACCGATTGAAGAATGCCGGAGCGCAGGTTGCTGAGGGAGAGATTCTGGCGTTTACGGATTCGGATGTGATTCCTGCACCGTCCTGGTTGCCGAGCCTGGTGAAAGGTATCGAAGAGGGTGCCGTAGCTACAGCGGGGATCACCATGTTTCGCCCCAGTGCGGGGCTGGCACCGGATTCAATTGTCATGCTCGTGCTGGGTTGTGTGACCTGGGGGGTGGGTGATTGGGCGGAGCCATGAGACGGCGCGAGGCTTTATGGATCATAACTTCGCGATTCGAGCCGAGGCGTTTCGGGAACATAATTATGAAACGCAGTATGGACGGATTTTGGCTTCACCGCTTTTATTTCGAGCCTTGAAGAATGCAGGCCACAGCGTTTGGCTGGTGCCGATGCAAAGAGCTGCACATCATTTTACTTTTCGATATTGGATGAAGAGTTTGCACTTTCGTTACGGTTATGAGGTTCATCAATTGAGGCGGGTGGATCAGGGTTATCCGAACTCCTGGATTCGATGGTTTGGTCTGCTCGAGCCGGTCGCTACGATGGGTTGGCATATGATGCTCGATGTGCCGAGGTGGTTCCGGTACTCGCAAGCGGCTGGAGTGCCCGCCTGTAAAGCTGTGTTGGTGTTGCCGCTCTTGGTTTTGGTTTCTGCTTTCGCACGAGGCTTCGAGATGGTGGGGATGTATTCGACAATGCTGTCGCCAACGAAGATGAGAAAAAGGGCGGAGAATGTCTAAGGTTTTGGTGACTGGGGCGAGTGGTTTTGTGGGATCGAAGCTGGCCCGGCGTTTGTGTGAAGAAGCGGAGGTCGAGGTGCGGGTGCTGGTTCGGCCTTCCAGCCAGCGCGACGCATTGAAGGGGCTGCCAGTAGATGTAGTGGAAGGGGCATTTGAACGAGCCGAAACCCTGGCGGCAGCCGTAAAAGGTGTGGATGTGGTTTACCACGTTGGGGCACAGATGCTGAAAGAAGGAGTCTCCAAGGCTCGCTATCTGGAAGTGAATGCGGTGGGGACCAAGAATCTTGTGGCCGCTTGCCAGGCGGCAGGTGGCTTACAGAGATTTGTTTATTTGAGTTCGGCGGGTGTGTATGGACTGGTTCGAGAATCGCCAGTTCGGGAGGATCGACCGGCGCAACCGACTTCCGCCTATCGGGAATCGAAGTGGCGGGCAGAGGAAGTGTTACGGGAGGCGGGGCGGCAGTCGGGGTTTCCGTTTGTAATTCTTCGTGTGCCGGGAGTATATGGGCCTGGCGCTACTTCAGGGTTGGATTTGATTCGCGTGTTGCGGAAGGGAGGTTTTCGCACGATTGGTACGGGTGAAAATCGGGATCACCTCGCGTACATTACGGACCTTGTGGATGCACTGCTGCTGGCCGGAACAGCGGCAGGCGTGGAGGGTGAAGCCTTTAACATCGGGGAAGCGAAGGCAGTGACGGTGAATCAATTAACTGGGGAGATCTGTAAGCAGTTGGGGGTTGCGGGCCCGGTCGGAAACCTGCCTGCTGCACCTTATTATGCAATTACATGGCTGGCAGAAAAGTATTACGCCCTGACGGGTATGGAGTTGCCGCGGGTTCCTGTCTATGCGGTGTTTCTGGCGGATAAGGAATTGGATATTTCCAAAGCGCGGCGGCTATTGGGGTATGAGCCGAAGGTGGAGTTGGCGGAAGGGATCAGGCGGACGCTGGATTGGTGCAGGGAAACGGGTTGGAAGTAAATAGCCGCGTAATTCAGTATGTTAGACTCCGCAGTGCAGTGAGGTGCTATGAATTTGCAATCTGTTCTGGATGCTGTTTGTCGCCGTTTGATTGTGCTGATGGTCGTGGCCGGGCTGGCTCCGAATACTTCTGCGCAGAGTATAGCCTTTGACGCTGATGTCAGCTCTGTGGCCGTAGACCCGCGGAATCCATCAAGAATCTATGCTTCTACCCGTGGGGGATTGCTGAAGACGGATGACCGTGGAAGTACCTGGGAGCAGCTTCCTGTTTTTCCATTGGGAAGGCGGCAGCCCTCATTCGCTCAGGTTGAGTTTGATTTGAACAATACGTCGGTGATCTACGCGTTGGCCTATGGTCAGTCGAGTGATCGCCTGGTGGGTGCGTGGCGCTCTTCCAATCGTGGGATCAGTTGGCAGCGCATCGTGGAACCGGGTACTTTTCCTGCAAGCAGTCAGCTGATTCGGATCCTGGTTGCCCCCAGCAATGGCTCTGTACTGTATGCAGTGCTGCGGATCGGTACGGCTCAATCCACCTACCGTAGCGGCGATGGAGGTGTTACGTGGGCCAGGGCAGGGGATCGGGGTGCTCTCAGTGTGTCTACTGGAAGTGCTGACACGCTGTATGGCGCTATTGGTACCGACTTCTTGCGCTCTACCGACGGAGGGCGGACCTGGCTCCAGACTGCGCAGCTTACTAGTGCGAGTTCGCTGAGTGTAATTAACGCCATCGCTGCCTCCCCAAGCGACCCGAATCTCCTTGTGGCTGCTACTTCCGGGCCCTCCTCGGGTGTTGGGATCTTTCGCTCCACCAACGGGGGAGGCACCTGGGGGATCGTTCAGGGTGGAGGTGCCATCGGAGTCAAGTTCAACGTTCTCAATCCAAGCCTGGTCGTTGTTGGTGATTGTTGCGGTCTTGGCGGTTTCTACAGCAACGATAGCGGTTTGAGCTTTAGGAATTACTCGGCAATCATCGAGGGGTCAACCGCTCGTGTGTCGACTACGCTGTCTAACGTTTCTTTTGACTATTCACAAATGGGGGCGTTGATGGTGGGACTCGGACCCACCCGCGGGGGTGGTGGCGTGGCGGCTCAGAATGGACCGGCTGGAATTTGGCGCAAGCTGCCTGGCACTTATACACCCACCGCTGTTGCTGAGGTCTTTCTGGAGAGTGGTCAAATGCTGAGTGGCGATAGCAGCGAAGCGAGGACGGTGGTGGACATTGTGGCTGCGGAGGGAGGCAGCGCCGCCGGGTTCGTGATTGGGAATCCTGCGAGCGTTGGGCCAGGCACCTCGGCCAGGATCATTGCGAATCCACCTGTACCGAACGGTGCCCCACAAAGCGTGGTTGTGAGCCGAAGTGCTCAAGCTCTCAATGCCGGGACTTACAACACTACGGTCAGCCTACCTGTCACGGGAGCTCTGAATCGGGAGCTCACTATTGAGGGAACCATGGAGGTGGTGGACCAGCCGCAGGTTGCTGGCGTCTCGCTGGAGCTGAGCCTGGGGCGCAATTTCACCGAATCGATTTTGTCGATGGCGGCAGGCAACGGGAAGATCTATCTGGGTACGGCTAGCAGGCTATATTCTTTCGATGGCAAGGGAGGGATGGAGGTCATTGCGGGAACGGGATCGACTGGATTCTCTGGTGACGGGGGACCTGCGACGAGGGCGCAAGTGAGCCGGATTACGCAAGTGGCTGTATCCACCGACGGCACCATTCACTTCCACGACAGTTTCAATCGCCGGATTCGCCGGATTGCTCCGAATGGGACTATTTCGACCCTGGCAGGCAATCCGTCGGGGGCGCTGAGCATTACTGAAGGAGCTTCGCTCAACTCAATCAGCTTTTCTGGGACCACTAAGCTTGCAGTCCGCGCCAATGGTGAGGTGTTGGTGGGCCACAGCAATCGCATCTGGCGCATTGACGGCAATTCGTTTCGCACAGTTGCTGGCGGCGGTTCTGGCAGCCCTCAAAATGGATCTCTCGCTACTGGTTTCAGTTTATTCAGCAATAGCTTGTTTACTGTGGATCCTCAGAACGCGATTGTGTTTTCCGATAATGGAAGACTCTTTCGAATCCTCCCCAACAATACTTTGCAATTGTTGGCAGGAGCGGAGGTCAATCGGGACATCCCTGGCAGCCGCAACGCGAGAGAGGTCAGGCTCTTCATTTCTGCTTTTGTTGTCGGCCTGGACGGAGTCTACTTGTTTGACGGCCTGACAAACACCATCCAAAGAGTGAACCTGGATGCCACCATTGAAACCGTTGCCTTGAATGGCATGATTGGACCGGCTTCGGGATGTACGGGAGCGTTGTACGCGCCGGCGGCAGTCGCTATTCCTACCGGTTTGGCGCTTGCCCCGGATGGTTCGTTGCTGCTTGCGGATTCTTCGTTGAAACGATTTTGGATTCCACGAAGTGGTGCAACGCCAGGGGTGCGACCTGTTGTTACGCCGGAGGGAGTCGTGAACGCCGCCTCGCTGACCCGGGCTCTTGCTCCGGGGTCACTAGCAAGTATCTTTGGAGCTAATTTGACTGCGAGTACGGCGGCTGCTTCAGCCCTGCCTTTGCCTGCAGAATTAGGTGGGGGTGTTGCCTGTCTGGCGGGACAGGTTGCACCCATTGCTTTTGCGAGCCCGTCGCAGTTGAATGTGCAAATTCCGTTTGGGCTGGTGCCCGGAACGCATAGCCTGCGCGCCTTTAATGCTGCGGGCGGCACGGTGGCAGTGCCTGTGAACCTGCAAACGACTTCTCCCGAGATCTTCAGAGCGAATGGCCGGGCCGTTGTCATTAACCCCGATGGCAGCTTGAATCAAACGGATCGAGGGGTGGCTGCGGGACAAGTGATCGTTGCCTACCTGACCGGGATCGGTGAGGTGGCTCCGGCACTGGAGACTGGAAGTGCCAGCCCCTCGAACCCGCTGGCATTGCCTGCGGGAGCGACTAGCGCCACGGTGGGCGGCATGAATGCCCCATTGCTCTTTCTTGGCATGTCGCCCGGTTTTGTGGGGCTGGCTCAGGCGAATGTGCAGATTCCGGCGCTTGCGGCTGGCGAGCACGATCTGGTGTTGCGCGTGGGGGGCCAGGCGAGTGAGGCGCTTGCTATTACGGTGCAGTAGCCGGTTTGGAGGCGGTTCGAGCGCAGCGGTGACGTGGTGTTCTTCCGGGATTGTTTTTCCTATGAGTACGCTGAAGGGACTTTCCATCGTTCTACGCCATACCGAATGATGCTTCCTTTTCTTTTCCTGCTTTTTATATGCGGCTTGATGCCGGGCAGTGCGCAGAATCTCGCGTTCCGTTGGGGTGGCTACTATGGGGCCCAAATTTCCTCCATGAAGCATGTCAGCGATGCACAAGGCAATGTCATCGTCGCTGGTAGCACCACTTCGAGTGCGCTTGTTACGACGCCTGGTTCGTTTCAACCCAGCCTGAAGGGAGTTCGCAATCTGTTCGTTGCCAAATACTCGGGAAGCGGCCGTCTGCTTTGGGCCACGTATTATGGCGGAAGCCGCAGGGATGATTTCAAGGATCTGACCAGCGATGCTTCGGGAAACATCTACGTCAGCGGGTCGACGGAATCTGAGGACTTCCCGACTACTGGTTTTCGAGGGGTCGGCGGCTTCGTCATTTCGCTGGACGGAAATGGACAAAGGCGATGGGCGGTTGCTGGCAATGGGATGAAGGATGTCGTTTCACTGGCTGCTGATGGTAGTGACAATTTGGCAGCCTGCGGAACAACCGGAGGAGGACTCACGATTCCCGATGCGAGGTTGGGGTTGCAACCGGTGCATGGGTGAAATGATGACGGATTAGTGGTCATTTTAGGTGCGAACGGGATGGCTCGGGCAGCAACGTATTGGGGTGGCATCAGTCAGGACCAGATCCAGGCCTGTGCTTACGATTCCAGGGGAGTGTTGCACGCCGGGATCTACAACAGTACGGTGACAGGATCGAGGCAGAGCAGGATCATCGGCTTCAGTTCGAGACTACAAAGTCAGATTTACGACACCCGCGTTGATACCTCTAATGCGAGCTGTATTGGGGGAATTGGAAGTATCGTTGCGGCTGGAGAATCGTTATGGATGACAGGATCGGCGTGCGCTGGTCTGAACACTACAGCAGATGCGCAAATTGCGGCGTTACAACCGAAGTCCACGGTTACTACCGCCCCTTATCTTTTGAGAATGTCGAGTTCCGGGGAGATTCGGTATCTCTCTTATCTAAATCGTGGAAACGCGGGTGGAGGTTCGGCCGCGGGAGCAGGACATGCTTTGGTAGCGATGAGATCTGGAAACATTGCGATCTGTGGCGCGACATCGGCCACGGATCTACCAGTCACTGCAAATGCGATGGAACGATTGCTCGGCTCGACCATTGACCCGAGTGGATTTGTGACTTTGCATAGTCCTGATGGAAAGGTTGTTTATGGAAGTTATCTGAATGGGTCCGGATTTGCCCAGTGCCGTGGTGCCAGCGAGCGTGACGGGCTTCTGGTGTTGTCCGGGTTGGCATCGGCAATGCCAAATCTGTTGCGTGAGGTACCGATTCCAACGACTCCGCAACGGTTACTGTCGGTGTGGATCGCAGGCCTTCAGGTTTCGACGGGGGGAACGCCTGTATTGACCTCAGATGGGGTGACCAATGCTGCCAGTTTCACAGGTGGTGCTGTGGCTCCTGGTGAGATCGTCACATTGTTTGTTTCCGGAGCGGGCCCTGCGGCGCTGGCGGGACTTCAGTTATCGGCAGAGCGCAGAGTGACCACCCTGACTGGGGGCACACGGGTTTTGTTTGATGGAACGCCGGCAGCAATGGTGTATTCGGTAGCTGGGCAAGTTTCAGCGATTGTGCCCTATAACGTGGCGGGCAAGAGCACGGTGGGGGTGAGCGTGGAATACGAAGGAGTTTCCAGCGCAGTGGTGCAGGTTCCAGTTGCTGCTGCAGCTCCGGGGTTATTTACTTTGTCTGGAGGATTGGGACAAGTAGTTGCAGTTTTGGAGAGTGGCTGTTGCAATGGCCCGAATGCAGCGGCCCGGCGTGGCGAAGTCATTGTGTTGTATGCGACAGGGGAAGGGCAGACTTCGCCGATGGGCCGGGATGGAAGCCTTGCAGAGTACCCCACGCTCGCTGAGTACCCTAAGCCGCTATTGCCCGTGGAAGTGAGTATTGGGGGGAGAGTTGGAAGTGTTTTGTATGCAGGGGCGGCTCCAGGGTTTGTTGCTGGCCTGATGCAAATCAATGTGAGGCTTGCTGCCGATACGCCTGTGGGGGAACAGGTTCCCGTGGTGCTGAAGGTTGGAGGTTTTTCTTCTCGAACGGGAGTGACGATGGTGGTGCGGTAGTGTGACCTTGGATGAAGCTGTGTTCGTCGGGGGTGGAGTTGCGGGAGATTCGGGTTGTAAGTCCACGGCGGTGAAAGGTGATGTCACCGACGAAGTCGATTTTGCCGCTGCGGTCGGATCAAAACACGTTTTGAATTCAAAAAGGGGTGCATCATTGAAATGATGAGTGGAGATGGAAATCGAGGCGGCACCTGCAGAGTAAGATTCTTCGCATGGCAAATTGCTTTGCTTGCTTCTTTGCCGCTTTACTTACTGCATACATCCTGCCAAGAAGTCTCCCTTGTTGTCAGCCAAAAGTCTTGTGGGGGCAGGAGCTTTCGATTGGTGAACTATTCCACTATTCCTCTCACTTCGAATCTCAGGCTGGAGTATGTTCTTGGTGAATCAGGGACATGGAAGTCGATCTATTCGCATCGTGTTCAGATCTCTCCCGATACAGTTTCCTGGGGCTGCATTGCTCCCGAGAAGGTTTGTGTCTATTACTCTAGCCCCGCAGAGTCGCCCTACAAATCGGCGATCGATCTTGTCACTCAGCGGCCAGTGACAACGACGGGTTGTGACGGTTTGATCAGGAAATCACTGTCTACATCTGGACGTTACAGCGCTGAAGAGATTGAATCCATTTTGCGAAGGTCGATTGGTCTGCCCTAGTGAAAAAGGATCCCCTCTTTAGCGGAGGTCTTTGTCGTCGTAGCGGCTTGTGTCGAAATTGGCGGGGAGGACACCTAGCGTTATTACCGTGAAGGTGAAGACTTTGGTGCGGGGCTCGAGGTGTCCGCCGAAAGCTTTCTTGTTGTCGGCAAAAGTGACGTGGGCGTGGACGCGGCCGTTGAAGACGGCTCCGTTGATGTTTACGATGTCCACACTGTCTTTTTCGTTTTCGAGGAAATAGTTGCTGGGCGGAAAGGTGCGGTTGGCTACGACGTGATAGTGCGAGGAGATGGCGGAGCCGAAGCCGGAGAGGATAACTGCGTTTGAGATCTTCTGGTCTTTGACCTGTTGCTCGATCGCGGTGAGGATGTCGGTCTGGTGCTTCAGACGGATTACGACGATGCGCTCGAACTGCGTGGATATCGCAGAACTTTGAGGGATTTTGGGATCGAGCGGTTTGTTGTCGCCTTTGGTGGCTGGAGCAAGGATCGGGCCGGTTTGTTTGATCTGGGCGCTAAGGCAGACAGCGATGATGCTGAGGTAGAGAAGTCGGATCATGCCGCCTATTCTATTGGCATTTTTGATTACTGCCAATTCACTACGGCTTTGAGAATGCCGGAGGTGGGTTCGGTCCAGGTGGGGAAGCGGTCGAACATGTTGGCTACTTCGCAGCGCTCGCTGACCCAGTGTTTGGTCTTGATGTTGCCTGCCTCGACGTGGCCGAGGATGAAGCGGTGTTCGTCGGGGGTGGCGTTGCGGGAGCTGAGGATGGTGAGCTCGCGGCGGTGGAAGGGGTCGGGATCGTGGAAGGTGACGTCGCCGACGAAGAGGCCGACGAAGACGAGCTTGCCACCGGCGGCGGTGTAGCGGAAGGCGTCCTGCATGGAGTTCTTGTTGCCGGTGCAGTCGAAGACGGTGGTGGGGAGTTCTGGAGTCTGGTCGAGGACGGATTCGTTTGAGGCATGGACGCGGCTGGCACCCATGTAGGTGGTGGCGAAGTTGCGGCGGGATTCGGAAAGGTCGAGGACCTCATAGTCGATGCCTTTGAGACGCAGGAACTCCATGACAGTGCAACCGATGGGGCCAGCACCGATGACCAGGGCGCGTTCGCCGGGAACGGGTTGGGCACGGTTGACGGCGTGGCAGCCGATGCCGAGGGTCTCAATGAGGGCGAGTTCTTCGAGGCTGAGGGATTTCGAAGGATAAAGGTGGGCGGCGGGGAGGATCATCTCATCGCGCATGCCACCGTCGGTATGGACGCCGAGCACCTTGAGCTGGATGCAGCAGTTGGTCTTGCCCCGTCGGCAGGAAATGCATTCGCCGCAGGCGAGATAGGGGTTGACGGCGCAGAGATCACCTTCCTGGAGGTGGGTGACGCCGGGACCGACGCGGAGGACTTCGACACCCAGTTCGTGACCGAGAATGCGGGGGTACGAGAAGAAGGGCTGGCGGCCTTTGAAGGCGTGAAGGTCGGTGCCGCAAATGCCAATTGTGCGAATTCGCACGAGGGCTTCGCCTGTGTTGGGGGCGGGGGCAGCGGGGAGATCGGTGAACTGGAAGTCGCCGGGCTGGTTGAGGGAAATGGCACGCATCTGGGTTTATTGTATGAGTGATAAGTTGGTTGTTTCATGATGTTGCGCAAATTTAGTTTGGTGATGGGCTTGGCCAGTTTGCTGAGTGCTGCGGATTTTGTGACGGAAGTGCATCCGATATTGGCCAGCAGGTGCTTTAGCTGCCATAGCGGGGCCAAGCCGCAGGCGGGCCTCGATTTGTCGTCGAGGGAAGGGACGATGCGCGTCGTGGACGTTTTGATTGCCAAGGTGGAAGGCAAGAGCGGACGGATTATGCCGCCGGTGGGGAAGCCGCTCGATGCGAAAGAAATTGCTCTGCTCAAGGAGTGGGTGAGCGCGGGTGCGCCGTGGGTGGATTTGAAAGTGGTTTCGAAGAGTGATTGGGTGGCACCGCTGGAGCCGCGGATAGTGCAACCGCCGGCAGGGGAAGGGCATGTGGTGGACCGGTTTTTGGGTCGGCCCGCGAAGGGTGTTGTTGCTGACTGGAGCTTTGCGCGGAGAGTTTATCTGGATGTATGGGGCATTGCGCCGTCGGTTGAGGATCTGGAGCGCTTTGAGGCGGACCGGAGGCCCGATAAGCGGGCGCGGCTGGTTGCCCGTTTGCTTGAGGACGGACGACGCTATAGCGGCCACTGGATGAGCTGGTGGAATGATGTGCTGCGCAATGACATTGGGGTGGTGTATCACGGGGAACGGAAGTCGATTACGAATTGGCTGGAGAAGTCACTTCGGAACAATGAGCCCTATGACGAGATGGTGCGGCAGTTGGTGAACCCGATTGGTGCGGATTCTCCGGAAGGATTTCTGATTGGAGTGAATTGGCGCGGGGAAGTGAATGCGAGCCAGACACCCTACATGCAGGCCTCGCAGAATACGGCGCAGGTGTTTTTAGGGATCAATTTGAAATGCGCCAGTTGCCACGACAGCTTCATCAATAAATACAAGCTGAAGGAAGCTTATGGGTTGGCGGCGATGTTCTCAAAGCAGAATTCTCTGGAGCTGGTACGGTGTGACAACAAGACCGGCGTCATGCAGGAGGCGCAGTTTTTGTGGCCTGAGCTGGGTACGATTCCGGCAGGGGCGAGCGAGAGTGAGCGGCGGTATTGGGCGGCCAAGTTGTTTACGCATCCGAAGAACGGGCGGCTGGCGCGGACGATTGTGAATCGCTACTGGCAGAAGTTGATGGGCAAGGGTTTGGTAGAGCCGGTGGACGATATGGATGCCAAGCCGTCGAATCCGGATTTGCTGGACTGGCTGGCCGTTGACTTTGCCTCGCACGGGTATGACCTGAAGTACCTGATTGCCAATCTGATGGCAACGGAGGCTTACCAGAAGGTGGATGCTACGCCGAGAAGGATTAGCGCCGAGCAGTTGAGCGATACGTTGAGTGCGGTGACGGGGGAGTGGCGGTTCTTGCAGTCGCGGACCTCGGAGCGGGCTCTGCTGGGACGGGACTGGGAATTCAAGAGCCATGCTCTGGGACGGGCGCTGGGGCGGCCGATTCGAGACCAGGTGTATACGACGCGAGATGAGTCGGCGACGACGTTTCAGGGTCTGGAGTTGGCGAATGGATCGACCCTGGCGAAGATGTTGCACCGCGGAGTGATGCGGTTGCTGGGCGAGTTGCCGCCGGCACCGGAGAGCCTGTTCGATTCGCTGATGATGCGGAGCGGGGAGAAGGCGTTTGAGATCCCGGTGAGGGGGTTGAAACAGATTTATCTGTTGACCGAGGATGTGGACACCTATGACCTTGAGAAAGCAGAGGTGGGTTGGAAGGACTTGATGGTGGGCGATAAAGTCCTGGAGGCGAAGGCAGTACGGACGCCGATTGGCTCGCGGCTGGTGTATGAACTGCCGGAAGGGGCGACGACGTTGAAGGGCAAGGTTTGGATCAGTGATGCGTCGAAGGCTAGCGATGTGAATACGGCAGTCAGGTTCTTTGCCTTTGGGGCAGAGCCGGACCGGCAGAGGCTGGTGAAGGTTACGGGAGAGAGGCCCTGGGCGGCGGCACCGAAGCTGGAGAATGTTGGGCAAGCGGTGGACTATCTGTGGCGCTCGCTGTTGAGTAGGAAGCCCAGCGAAGCAGAGCGGACGGCGGCGATGCGGTTGTTTCCGAATGGGAAGCTGCAGCGTGAGGGGACAGAAGATTTGTTATGGAGTTTGTTGATGCATCCGGAGTTTCAGTTCACATGGTAAATCGACGCGATTGGATGAAGGCAGCGACGCTCGCAGCATTGGGAGCGTCTGAGGCGAGATTGCTGGCGGCGCCCAAGCTGGAGGCGAAGGCAGATTCGATGATTCTGCTTTGGATGGCTGGCGGGATGGCGCAGACGGAAACGTTTGACCCGAAGCGGTATACGCCTTATGAGACGGGGCTGCGAAGTGAAAAGGTGTTGTCGACCTTCCCTTCGGTGCCGACGATATTGGATGGGGTATCACTGTCGAAGGGACTGGAGCGGACGGGGCAGGTGTTGAACCGGGGTACGCTGCTGCGGTCACACCGGGTGGGCGACCTGGGGTTCATTCTGCATTCGCGCCATCAATACCATTGGCATACAGGGTATGAGCCGCCACAGAGCGTGGCTGTGCCGCATATGGGTTCGTTTATCAGCAGAACGCTTGGGCCGAAGAACCCTGATATTCCTGCCTTTATCGACATTGGTCAGAACATGGAGATTGGCGGGGAGAGCGATAGCCTGAAGGCGTTTCATACGGCGGGTTTTCTGGGCAGTGAGCATTCGCCGTTTATGATTGCCAACCCTAAGGATGCCGTAGCGTCGACGCGGCCTAGCGAATATTTGGGGATGAGCCGGTTTGAGAACCGCTACAAGTTTTATAAGGATCTGGTGGAGAAGTCGCCGTTGCGGGAGAACGGGAGTTCGTTCCAGAAGGAGAGCCTGGCGCGGAGTCTGGAGAATGCGCATCGTCTGTTGACCTCACCCGCAGCAAAGGCATTTGATTTGAGCCTGGAGAAGCCAGAGGTGGCGGCACGCTATGGTGAGAGCCGCTTTGGGCAGGGATGCCTGTTGGCGCGGCGTCTGGTGGAGGCCGGTGCCCGATTTATTGAAGTGACCACGGAGTACATTCCGTTTCGTTTCTGGGATACGCATGAGAACGGGCATACCCGGGCCGAAGGCATGAAGGCGATGATTGATGGGCCGGTGTCGCAGTTGATTCTCGACCTGGAAGAACGAGGTTTGCTGGACCGGACGCTGGTGGTGCTGGCAACGGAGTTTGGCCGGGACATGATGATGGAGGGCAAGCCGGAGAACCCCGTGAAGAACCAGGTGACGGTGCCGGATGTGATGACCGAACCGAAGCACTACGGGATGCACCGGCATTTTACGGAAGCGTCGAGTGTGTTGTTGTTTGGGGGTGGTATTGCGAAGGGCAGGGTACACGGAGTGACGGCACCGGAGCGGCCGTGCCGGATTTTGAAGGATCCGGTTACGATCACAGATCTGCATGCGACGCTGTATAGCCTGATGGGGATTGCCCCGGATACGGCCTATGAAGTGGAGCGGCGGCCGGTGTATGCGACCAAGGACGGGAAGGGTAAAGCTGTGGCTGGATTGCTGGCATAATGATTTGATGCGAGCGTTGTTGCCTCTATTGATGTTGAGCCTGGTCGCCACTGCGCAGACCACGAAGCAGAGCCCGGCGGACAAGTTCCGCCAACTGGAAGAAATACTGCCCACGCCGAATGAATACCGTGCGGCGTCTGGTGCACCCGGACACCGGTATTGGCAGCAGAAGGTGGATTACAACATCAAGGTGGAGATTGATGATGTGAACCAGCGCTGCATTGGTTCGGAGACGATTACCTACAAGAACAACTCGCCGGATACATTGACCTATCTTTGGCTGCAACTGGACCAGAATATTTTTGAGCCGGGCAGTGATTCGAACCTGACCTTGACGGCTCCGGATATGACGAGGATGTCGTATACGCAGGCGTTGTCGCTGATGCGGGACCCTTTTCCTGGCGGGTACAAGATTGCGAGCGTGAAGGATGCCAGTGGTGGGGCGCTGCCGTTTACGATCGTGAAGACGATGATGCGGATTGATTTGAAGAAGCCACTGGGGAGTGGAGAGTCGACGACGTTTTCGGTCGATTGGAGCTTCAATATTGTCAATGCGAAGAAGGTGCGGGCGCGGAGCGGGTATGAGTACTTTCCGGAGGACAAGAATTACATCTATGAAATGGCGCAGTGGTTTCCGCGGCTGGCTGCCTACTATGACGTGTATGGGTGGCAGCACAAGCAGTTCTTAGGTTCGGGGGAGTTTACGCTGGAGTTCGGCGATTACAAGGTTGCAATCACTGTTCCCGATGATCATATTGTGGCTTCGAGCGGGGTGTTGCAGAACCCGCAACAGGTGTTGACGGCAGCGCAGCGGGCGAGGCTGGCTGAAGCTGTAACGGCGAAGAAGCCGCTGAAGATTGTTACGGAAGAAGAAGCGACTGCCAACGAGAAGAACCAGCCGAAGGGGAAGAAGACCTGGATCTACCACGCCGATAACGTGCGTGATTTTGCGTTTGCGAATTCGAGGAAGTTCATCTGGGATGCGCAGGGGCATAGCGTGGATGGGCAGAAGACGCTGGCAATGAGTTATTACCCGAAGGAAGGGAATCCACTGTGGGAGCGGTATTCGACGCCCGCGATTGTACACACGTTGAATGTGTATTCGAAGTATTCGTTTACCTATCCTTATCCGATTGCGATCTCAGTGAACGGGCCGATTGGCGGGATGGAGTATCCGATGATCTGCTTCAACGGGCCGCGGCCGCAGAAGGATAAGACCTATTCTTCAAGGACGAAGTATGGTTTGATCAGCGTGGTGATTCATGAGGTGGGGCATAACTTCTTCCCGATGATCGTGAATTCCGACGAGCGGCAATGGACCTGGATGGATGAAGGGATCAATACGTTTTTGCAGTATCTGGCCGAGGTGGAGTGGGAGGCTACGTATCCTTCGCAGCGTGGGGAACCGAAGTTCATCACGAACTACATGGCTAGCGATACGCATGATTCGATCATGACGAATTCTGAGAGCGTGGTGAATCTGGGGGCCAATGCTTATGCCAAGACGGCAACGGGCATGAATATTCTGCGGGAGACGATTCTGGGCCGAGAGTTGTTTGACTTTGCGTTTCGGGAGTATTCGCGGCGTTGGAAGTTCAAGCGGCCTACGCCTTCGGATTTGTTCCGGACGATGGAAGATGCCTCAGGGATTGACCTCGACTGGTTCTGGCGCGGGTGGTTCTATTCGATCGATCACACGGATATTTCGATTGACCGCGTGAGGCAGTTTACGCTCGATACGAAGAACCCGGAAGTGGAGAAACAGATTTCGCGGGCACGCAAGGCCGAAGAGCCGGAGACGTTGTCTGTGGCGCGGAACAAGGCGCTGCCGAAGCTGGTGGATGCCAACCCGGAGTTGAAGGACTTCTACAACAGCTATGACCCGTTGACCGTGACGGAACGGGACAAGCAGGAATATCAGAAGTTGATTGAGGGTTTGGAAGAGGAAGAGCGGACGGCTCTGAAGGGTGGTTCCAACTTCTACATGGTGGACTTCAAGAACATTGGTGGTTTGGTGATGCCGGTGATTCTGGAAATTGAGTACGCCGACGGGAAGAAAGAAGAGATGCGGATTCCGGCTGAGATTTGGCGGCGTAACAACACGAAGGTTTCCAAACTGCTGGTGACGCCGCGTGAGATCAAGAGCATTACGCTGGACCCGCACCTCGAGACGGCTGATACGGATTTGTCGAACAATCACTGGCCGGCGAAGGCTGTTAAGACGCCTTTCCAATTGTTTAAGGAAAAGGACCCGCCGAACCCAATGCAGCTCGAAAAGAAAGCTGCGCCGAAGACGACGGACCAAGGGCAGCAGTAACTGTGTGGCTGGTGCTTGGGCTCGCGTTCTTCTGGCACGGCGTGCATATGAGCACGGCGACCGTGGATTATCAGACGAGCTCGAAGCGGCTGGAGATTTTGATTGCGGTATCGGCCGATCATCTGGAGCAGATCTTGCGGCAGAAGAGTGGGCGAGAGATTGAGCTCGACCGGACGGCTGATGCCGAGAAGCTGGCGCGGGAGTATGTGCTGGCCCGGTTTCAGTTGAAGGACGGGGCGGGGAAGTTGATGCCGCTTCGTTGGGTGGGATGGGAGATCAAAGGTGGCAATGTGAACTGTTACGTGGAGACACCGTTTGATGGGAGTAAGGGTTTGAGTTTGCGGAATGATCTGCTGATCGACTGGCAGAGGGATCAGGTGAACCAGGTATTGCCGAAGCGGGATGGCAAGGGGAAGCCGCCGCAGTTGATGCATTGGGTGGGGTCGCAAGGGGAATTCCTGGCGCTGCCACTGTAAGTTGATTTGATTCAGGAGGGAATCATGCCAAAGACGTTTGATGATCGAATTCAAGCTGGCCTTACGGCCATCGAAGAGAATGCCGGTCGGCCGGCGCGGGAGTGGGTGGAGCTTCGGCTTCCTCCCAATACAGATATCCGCATGGTTGAGCTTCAGTTGGGGAATCGTGGACCAATCCATTTTTCTTCGGAGACGAGGAGGAGGAATCTGGTGCGGGGAGTTCTGCTCGCCTACATGGCTACGGACATGAGCTGGATTCGCCTGGCCATGGCGAAGGAAGCGGTTAAGAAGGAGAGCGAGCACGAATTGGTCTCGCGCCTGAAGAAGTTTTTGCCGAGTACGCAGATTGTGGGTAACTTCAATGCGCGGGCTACCTGGGGAGTGAGCAATTTCACCGACCCGTGGAATCACAACGTGGGCAATTTCAAATACATCATTACGGGGGTGGTCAAAGCACCGGTAAAGATTGGGACCCGAGGGTTTCTCGCCTCCGAAGAGGATGCGACCAAGTTTTTGCAGGCACAGGCACGCTTTCCTGCCAACGTGTTGACAATCACGTCGACTGGTAAGGATAAGACACTGAAAGAAACTTTGAATATTCTGCCGGCGAAACGGTATCTTGGGGACCCGAGCCTGCTGAAGTATGACGTGATCAGCACGAGCTTGATTGATCAGAACCATGTCGCAGCTTATTTTCCCTGGGGCTTTATTTTGAGGGTGCCTCCGGAGTGTATTGTGAGTGCCCAGTACAAAGATCAGGGAGTAGTGAATCGCCCGCAGAATATCGTGACCGAAATGGAGCGGGTGCATCGCGAGAAGGGACTGGCTACTCCTGGGGAGATTCTTGCAGCGACGAATGGTGTGGGTGGGGAGACTGGTTACAACGAAGTGGTTGTGCTGGGTCACAGTCCCGAGGGCAGGGAAGTGAGCGTGGTGGGGATATTTGTGAAGGTTGCCCCGAATGGGAACTTGTACAACCGGCAGCAAGACCCGGACAATACACCTTATGTTGCTGATTTGGTGAACGACATCAAGGCTTGCGCGAAGAAATGCCTAATCCCGATCGTGAAGATTCCCGATGCGGCGAGTAAAGCATCTACTACGCCCTGGCCGTTCTAGATCGTGGTAGGATAGAAGTTTGTGCCCGGAAGGGCGCGAAATTTTGCCAAGAGAGGAGGTGAATCGAGATGGCTGAAATTCTCCTGCAAGACGGTGAGACCCTGGAAGCAGCATTGCGTCGTTTTAAGCGCAAGGTGCAACAGGAAGACATCATCAAGGAAATCAAGAAGCACTCCTTCTACCTCAAACCCGGCGAACGCAAGCGTGTAAAGCAAGCACTCGCCCGGAAGCGTAACCGCAAAAAGCGGCGCGGGGACATGGAGTAAGCTCCACGATTTCAGATTGAAGAAAGAGCCATTCGGTGCAAGCCGGATGGCTTTTTTGTTGTTTAGAATTGAAGGGTGAGCACGGTACTTGATTTCGTTTTAAACGGATTGATGCGGCGGTATTGGGAGCGGGTTCCGGATGTGGGGAAGATTCTCGGGGCGATGGAGAGCCAGGGATTGGTGGGCAGTCGGGCCGAGATTGAGAACGATCATATTGCGTTTCGCACGATGGGGGTGCCGCAACTGGGGATGAAGAGCTTTGAGAAGATCTTCCTGAAGTTAGGTTATCAGAAGCGGGATCCGTACTTCTTTGCGGCGAAGAAACTGGATGCTTACTGGTATGCGCCGCCGGAACCGCATCAGCCGCGGATCTTTGTATCAGAGCTGAGGGTAGGGGATTTGAGCGAGGAAGCACAGAGGATCATTCGTTCCTATACGGACGAAGTAGCTTCTGATCCGGTGGACAGTCTGGATTTGGAGGATGGTGCGGCCATTGATGAGTTCCTGCATTCCGGCTTGTGGCGGTTGCCGAGTTGGGAGGACTACAGCAGACTGCTGGCTGAAAGTGAGTATGCGGCATGGGTGATTTATAACCGCTACTATCTGAATCACTTCACGATCAGTGTTCACAATCTGAAGGCTCCTCACGACAGCGTTGCTGGCTTCAATGTATTTCTTGAAGATTTAGGAGTTAAGCTGAACGATTCAGGAGGGAAGATCAAGATTAGCCCGGACGGATTGTTGCTGCAGAGCTCGACGGTGGCCGAGGTAGTGGATGCCGAGTTTGCTGGTGGAGATCGGCATGCGATTGCCGGCAGCTATGTTGAGTTCGCCGAGCGGAAGGTGTTGCCTGAGTTTGCTGGTGTGCAGCCTGTAGAACGACGGCATCGGCGGGATGGATTCGAGGCTGGCAACGCGGACAAGATCTTTGAGAGTACGTTCTTGAGCCAGACCGGGACACGGTAGGCGGTGGCGATATAATATATGTTATCAGAACCGAGATTGTGCAACAGAAGGAGCTTTTTCCAAGCCAGTGCGGCTTTGGTTGGCTTGCCAGGTCGGGCTGAAAGGCAAACGCCAAACGTGCTTGTCTTGTTTGCCGATGACCTCCGGGCTGATACGATTGCCGCCTGGGGAAACCGAGAGATCTCGACTCCGAATCTGGATCGGTTGGTTTCGGGAGGCGTTTCCTTTCGCAATTGCTACAACCAGGGTGGACACCTGCCAGCGGTGTGCGTTGCCAGCCGGGCCATTTTATTGACGGGAAAAAGTCTTTGGCGGGCGACTTCGCCTACGGGGATGGATTCCACGTTGCTGCCCGAACGGTTTCGAGAGGCTGGCTACGATACCTTTTTTACGGGCAAATGGCACAACGGTGCTCCGCGGTTGAAGCGGAGTTTTGATCAAGGCGGGTTGGTTTTGCTTGGCGGGATGGATACACAGATTCGCCCGAAACTGCATCAGTTTGCTTCTGATCGTGCCGAGCCTCGAGATGGACGTGCAACTCCATTGTTTACAAATTCTTTGTGCGCCTTTCTCAAGCAGCGCACGAAGAGTCAGAAATCATTTTTTGCCTACTGTGCATTTACCGCTCCGCACGACCCGAGGGAGGCCGATGCCAACGATTTGAAGTTGTATCAAGGCAGGGAATTGGCACTTCCCCGCCCCTGGTTCCCCGCCCCTCTCCTGGACAACGGTGAGACGAAAATCCGCGATGAGATGGTGGTTCCGGCGCCTCGTACGAGAGAAAGCTGTCAGGCGGAATTGGCAGCCTACTACGCCCTGATTACCGAATTGGACCGAAACATCGGTATCATCTTGAAAACACTCGAAGATCGTCAGGAACTGGACAGAACACTCATCGTCTTTGCCGGGGACAATGGATTGGCACTCGGGGCCCATGGATTGATGGGTAAACAGTCGATGTATGAACACAGCCTGAAGGTGCCGCTCTTGCTGTATGGCCCTGGCTTCAAGAGGCAAACCGACTCGAAACCAATGTATCTTTCTGAAGTGTATTCGAGGCTTTGCCGTCACCTGGGAATGACGATCCCGAGTGGAGTGGAAGGCCCGGGAGCCCCGATGTACTTTGGATACCGTGATTTTCAGCGAGCGGTTCGGATAGGCAACCGCAAGATGAGCTGGAGCGCTAACACGATTGAGCAGTATAACTTAAAGGAAGATCCTTACGAAGAACAGAATCTTTGGGGTGGAGCGAAGGCTTGGGACAGCGCACCTTTTGTTGCTGCGGAAACCAGGGCGAAAGCCTTCTTTGCTGATCCTGTTGGGCCGAGGCGTGGATGAGCGACACTCTACAGTTTGTGCCCGCTAGCGAGGGGGCTTTGTTGGTGGATTTCTGTGCCGGAAGCTCCGGAGAGATTCGATTGGATGTCGTGCAGCGAATCCATCGGTTGGTGGCCTTGCTGGATCTTTCTCCCGTGGATGGGATCGAGGAGTTGACACCGGCATATTCCACGCTACTTGTGGAGTATGACCCCTCCAAAATTGCAGCCAGAAACGTCGAAGATCACTTGCGATTTTGCATGGATCAAGTTGGAAATATAGAACTTCCTGCTCCGCAGCAACTGGAAGTTCCGGTGTTTTATGGTGGCGAGTATGGGCCTGACCTTCCTTTTTGTGCAGACCGATTGGGGATGAGCATTTCACAATTGGTGGAAGCCCATTGTGAGGCTGTTTACTCTGTGGCCTTCTTTGGATTCCTGCCGGGATTCGCGTACCTGCTGGGTTGGCCTGCCAAATGGGCCCTGCCGAGAATGGATAGCCCGAGGCAAAAGGTGCCGGCTGGAAGTGTGGCATTGGCCGGAGCGCAATGCGCGATTTACCCCTCGGATTCGCCGGGAGGTTGGAGGATCCTGGGCCGGACACCGGCGAAGGTGATTGACCTGAACCGGCCACAGTTTTCTTTATTTTCAATTGGAGCGCAGGTGCGGTTTTATCCTTCGAATCCTAGTGCATGGTGAGAGTGATTGATGCGGGATTCCTGACGACGATCCAGGATCGGCCACGGACTGAGCTGGCGCGTTGCGGCCTAAGCGAGGCCGGGCCGATGGCACCGCTCAGCTTTCTGGAAGCGAACTATCTGGCTGGGAATGATGAGGCGATGCCGACCTTCGAAGTCACGATGAAGCCGCCGCGGTTGTTGTTTCGGGTGGCAACTCGAATCGGACTGGGCGGGGCAGACTTTGGCTGGAAGCTCGACAACCGGGCAGTACCGACAGGACAAACGCTGGAGGTTCGTCCAGGGTCGACGCTGCAGGGCGACTATTGCCGGAGTGGGCTACGGGGTTATGTTGCTTTCGAGGGCGGTTTGAAGGTGGAGCGCTGGCAAGGAAGTGCGGCAACCCATGTGCAGAGCAAGTTGGGCGGCAGGATTGTGGCCAAGGGGGATGAGTTTGACTTGGTGGCTGGGGGGCGTAGGGCGGCTAGAGTTTTGAAGGAGCGATCGCACTCAACGTTATACAACGGGAATTATAAGGTCTTGCGGGTGGTGGAGGGGCCACACCAAAAGGAGTTTGGACCCGAGGCATTTTCTCTGATGACGGGAACGGTGTACCGGGTGACGGAACAGTCGACGCGAATGGCGTTGCGACTGGAAGGGTTGTCACTTCCCTGCCCGAAGGAGCCGATGGTAAGCAGTGGTGCCTGGCATGGGGCGATCCAGGTGCCGCCTTCTGGTATTCCCCAGATTTTGGGAGTGGATCACCCGGCGACGGGTGGCTATCCGATTTTGGGGTCTGTGATTCGAGCCGACTTTGAAGTGATGGGCCAATTGCGCCCGAGGGAAGAAGTTCGGCTGGGTAGAGTGAGTATGGAAACCGCCCGGGAGCTGTATCGGCGACAGAAGGAATGGTGGCTGAAACTGAGCTAGTGCCATGCTGAAAATCAACTGCGATTTGGGTGAGAGCGAAGAGATGGCCAGTGATGGGCGACAACAGGAGATGCTGTCGCTGATTGATCTCGCCAATGTTTGCTGCGGCGCTCATGCGGGAAGTCTGGAGCTGACACGAAGAACCATGGAACAGGCGGCTCAGGCAGGAGTGCGCGTGGGGGCGCATCCTGGCTATGCGGATCGGGAATTCTTTGGGAGGCGTCCCCTATTTGGCAAGACACTGGGAGCCAAAGACATCGTGGACCTGGTGAGTGAGCAGGTAGGAAATGCGGTCGAGGCGGCAGATGAATTTGGCCTGAAGCTTTATCATGTGAAGCCTCATGGAGCCCTCTATAACGAAGCGGCCGAGGAGGGTGAGGTTGCAGAAGCGATAGCCCTAGGGGTGAGGCAGGTGTTGCGAGATGTGTTTCTGATGGGCCTGGCGAAGAGCACGATGGTGGGCGTGTTTCGTCGGCAGGGGTTTGTGGTGTTGCGCGAGGCTTTTGCGGATCGACGTTATACGGCTGAGGGGCTGCTGGTTCCGAGGACAGAGCCTGGAGCTATGGTGGAGGATGCTCGAGAGGCCAGGGAGCAGATGTTACGGTTAGCCGGGTTTTGCGACACGGTTTGCGTGCACAGCGATTCGCCCCATGCGCTGGACTTGATTCGAGCCTTGCGGAACTAGGGATCGAGCGGCTCAATCGCATCGAGTTGCAGCGACTCGATGAGCAGTTTTGCTTCCAGATCGAAACGGCCGGTGCGCTTCAGGATTTGGACAGGTCGATAGCCCAGTTCTTTTTCGCAGCGGAGCATGGCGGCTGGCGATTCGATGCCGGCACTTTGGTGTTGGTCGGTTGTGATGAGGACCGGTCGATCGAGCGGAATTCCGGCGCGGAAGAGGATCCGGGCGGCGTTGCGGATGTTGGTCGTCGTGTGGCGGGCGTGGGGATCGATGAAGATGGCTGAGGCAGGAATGCCGAAGTCATTCACGAGTACGCGGCGCATTTCAATGGCTTCATTGAAGGGGGTTTGGTTGGGGTGAACGTAGCCGCCAGAGACAAGGATGAAGGGAGCCTGGCCACGGCGATAACGCTCGGCAGCGAGTTGGGCACGCCAGCGGGCAGCGGGGTCCATTGGGGTAGTGAGGCGGTCCCCACCAGCGCCTGGCACAATGATCGCGGTGTAGGGGTAACGAGAGAAGTCGGTACGTGTGGCTTCTAGAGAGGGAGAGGCGTTTTCCGTGCGGTGGAGAGGTTCGTGTCGAGCGGCTTCATCGCGCCAGTTCAGTTCGAGGAGCATGATGGCAAAACGGAGAGGGGCATCGTAGAACAGCTTCATCTCAGAATTCTTTTCGTCAAGCATGTTGGAGATGACATCGATGCGGAAGCCGAGGCGCTGTCCTTTGAGGTCATGAGCGATGGAATCGATCGCCGGGTAGCGTGGGGGCTTGCCTTCGGCATAGATGTCCATGAAGCGGTTGATGTGGGAGGCACCTTCACGCCAGAGTTTGGCAATGAATTCGGCATCGGGCAGAGCGTTGTAGCGGATGAAGGCCCCGGAGAGCCTGGCGGATGTCAGGAGTGGTTTGAGTTGTGGGGCGAGTGAGACGAGGGCCTGGGTAGAGGTTTCAATCTCTTCTGGAGTGAAGCGATAGGCGGCGGTGTGACAGGGGACATCCATCTTGCAGGCGGTGGCCGCCTTGGCCAAGGCTAAGCGCTTGGTGGCGGCCAGTTGCTGCAGTTGTGGGTGAGTCCGCAAAGGGCCAGCATGAGCTTCAGCCAGCGTGAGAAAGTAGAAGTTTTTGTCGCGAAGGGGTTGGGGAGTTTCGAGCGGTTTGGGGAGCGGCGACTGCGCTTGGAGAGTAATTGCTGTAAGGATGGCGATACGGAGCATGGGAATTTACTAGAAGTGGTTGAGGTCGACAATGCGGGCGGTGGGGCCAAACTTGATGCAAGAGGCGATTCCGTTGCGAGCCCCTTTGAGGGTCTTGTACATCTCGCTCTTGCCGATAACTTGTCCATTGGAGGCGAGGAGAACGAAATAGGGTTCGGAACGTTTGGACTTGCGAAGCTCATAGAAGTTTTCGGAAGCAGAGTGCTTTTGCACACTTTCGACGCCAGAGAACGCGCTTCGCTGTTCTTCGTAGACTTCGCTCGAGAGGATGTACTTGCCGTTTGGGGCCTTGAGATTAAAGACAAAGCCGGACTTCGTTTTCTTCACTTCGAACTTGGCGGGCATGGATAGGAGCATAGCTGATTTGAAGTTACGAATCGATGACTGACACCACAGGCAGACAAGGGTAGGCTAGAGCGAATGCGTCAATGGCGAATCCAGGTATTTGGAGCTTGTTGGCTTCTCTATGCGGGCTACTATCTGTGCCGCAAGAACTTCAGCGTTGTCATGCCGATGATGACGGTGGGTACGCTCGAGTTGGCTCATCTGGTTTTTGCCTATAGCTTGATGTATTCGCTCGGCCAATTGGTAGCTGGCAATCTGGCAGATCGTTTTGGGGGACGGTGGATTGCTGCGTTGGGAGCGCTCGTTTCGATTGCGGTGAATGTCGGAATGGCGTATGAAAGTTCCTACTTGTTGCTGCTGGGATTGCAAGCGATGAATGGGTTGAGTCAGGGGTTTGGCTGGTCGGCTATTTTGAAGCTTCTGGGAAGCTGGTTTCGCCGCCACGAGCGAGGGGTGGTACTGAGTTGGTGGGGCACGTCGTATGTACTGGGTGGATTTTTGGCTACCGGTTTCGCAACCTATGTGGCGACAAGTTTGCCTCTATTTGAGTCGCTGGGATACCGGAAGGCATTCCTTCTACCAGCAATTTTGCTCGGCTGTGTGACGGCAGTGTTTTGGCGGTTTACGAGGGAAAGAGATCTGGAAGAGTCTGGTGCGCCGCAGAGCAAGGAAGACATGGGAGGGTGGCTTGAGGTGTTGAAACTACCTGAAGTGCAAGTGATCTCTCTGATGTACTTTCTGTTGAAGACGACACGGTACTCGCTGCTGTATTGGCTGCCTTTCTATTTGGTGCAGGGACTTGGGTATGCAAAGGATGTGGCCGGGTACAGTTCGTCTGTCTTCGAATTGGCGGGTGCCGTGGGGCCATTGGTAGCCGGCTACAGTTCAGACCGATTTTGCGGGAGTCGCAGGCATCCGGTTGGGGTGGTGATGCTGCTGCTACTGGCGGGGTGCTTCCTGATGCATCCCTGGTTGAGCCGACTGGGGACTGGCGGAGTGTTGTTGAGCATTGGTTTGATGGGAGTGTTCATCTATGGCACAGATCTGTTGATGGGAGGGGCGGCGGCGATGGAAGCGGTTCCGCAGCATTTGTCGGCACGGGCTACTGGGACCGTGAATTGCATTGGCTCGATGGGCCAATTGGTTTCTTCTTATGTGGTGGCGGTGTTTGTAAAGTATTTCGGGTGGGATAACCTGTTCTACTTTTTTGTGGCCTGCGCGCTTGCCGCAGCGGGTGCATTGCTCGGCAGGATGGCATTTCAGAAGAAGAAGAAGTTGGCCTTGGCGACTACGGCTTAGCTACGAAGCCTTGATTGGCCAATACCTGTCGATGGTGAGGCGTAAGGCGGGCATTTCTCCACGGTCATAACGCCCCTTGTATTCCGCGATGGTGATCATGAGCGCGATGACGACGAGGGAGAGGGCTGTGGTTTGACCAAGGCTCAACGTTTCTTTCCAGGGGCCCAGCCAGCGGCCGTAAACCAGCTCGATGTGAAGCCAGTAGACGGGGAGGCTATGCTGGCCCAGAGTCACGATAGAGCTCCAGCGGCCCTGTTGGTAGGCCATCCACAGATAGCCCAGACCGCCCAGGCAGAGAACGATACCGGTTTTTATGAGGATCAAGCCTGGGGCATCCAGCCAGAAATCACTCTTTTCATAGAGGGAATAAGGGATGTTGGAAAAGTAGTTTGAAAACAGGATCAATCCAAAGCCGATCAACATCGACCACTGCATCATCTTTCCGTAATCTTCGGCGGGGACCAAGCGGATGATGCTACCGGCCGAGATGCCGAAGGCAAGAAAGGCTCCCCATGGGAAGAAGCCGAAGAAGTTGGCATCGGGATTCAGATATTGCTTGAGGAGTTCCGGGACGCCTGTCCAATCGGCGTTGTGCACCAGAGGGGAGCAGCAGGCGATGAGGAGGCCGACCAATGCAGCGTAGAAGGCGCGCTGTCGCGTATCGAAAACCACGAGCCAGGAAAGGGCAGCCACGGTGAAGCCCATGCAGTTCAAGATGTCGACTCTCCATACATCGGAGAACGGAGCATAGGGCCAGGCGAAAGCCCACATCTGCAGCCGAAACAGAATGGCAATGATGAATAAATAACGGGCTCGGAAGAGGGCGGCTTTGACCCGCGCGAAAAGTGAAGGCTCTTTGCGCGAGAGGCTATCCATGAGGAAACCAAGGGTGACACCAGTGAGCAGCAGAAAGAAGGCAGGCGGCATGCCGCCGATGAATTGAGAAAGGATAAAGGGATGGCCCTCGCGGAGGTCTTTGGCGAGGAAACTATGCATGACATGCCCCTGGAGCATGATGAAAGCTCCGATGCCGCGCGTCCAATCGAGGAAGCCCAAGCGTCCTTGCGAAGAGTGGATGCGCTCCGCGGCCATGATTACTTGGCGGGGTATTCTTTCTTTACGTTCTTTGGCAAATCGAGGCGGACGTCCTTTTCTCCGATGGGAGGATTGATCTTGAGATCGGTATAGCTGGCTTGATTGAAGTCTCCCGCGCCCTGGTAGAGTTTTTGACGGACGGGGTAGCCATCCGAGGTGGCGAGCCAGACTTCAATCTTTTTGATCTTCAGCAGCGGGGAGTCGGCTTTCGGAGTGAGCTCGATTTTGGTGGCTTGCTTGCCGAGGATGGTCTCTTCACCAAGGACCCGGATCGTATAAGACTTCTGGAGTTCCTTGGAGGTGGTACCGAAGCCAATCAGGACGCCCTGGCTGATGAGGTTATCAATTTTGCCGACGTCTACAATTTGAACGGTGTTGATCTTGGGAAGGTAGCTCTGCACCTTTTTGTCGGCATAGGCTACGTGCTTGGTGTCAGGACTCACGAAATCGAGGCGCATTTCCACTGCGCCGGGCTTCTTCTTGAGCATGATGATGGAGCCGGTTTCCTTCGTGGAATCCTTAATAACGGCCGTATAATCAATGCGCTCCAATTTGGCCGTCATGGATTTGAACGACACAGCATTCTGGTCGAGTCGGGCCAGAACTTCGGTCAGAGTGGGCGGAGCTGCCAGGCCTGCCAGCGAGCAGGCGAGCAATAAACTAACGCTTTGCGTAAGCAAGGAATCCTTTTACCTCGTTCTCGGAGTCATAAAGAGTCTCCAGTCGGACCACATCCCATTTCTCTTTGTACTTCTGAGCAATGATCTGGCTGGCCTCCTGTGTACGCCGGTCTTCTGCCACTTGCCCCAATGTAGTGGGGTCAATATAGAAGACGAATGTTCCATCGGTTGCGGGTACCATGACAACATTCGTGGCGCGAGGCTGGTCGCGAAACCATTCTCGAGGTGTGAAGAAAATAAAGACCAGGAGCAGGGCGACAACGATGTCGTACTGCCAACTGGCACGAGCGAATTCCCAGAAGATCCAACGGCGCATAGCCAACTACTATGATACCCGGATCAGGCAAGGCGTAAGGGATTGAAATCCGGCAAAACTGCAAAGGGGCGCGCCAGGTCGCTGAGCTTTTCTGCCCTTTGTTCGATATCGGATTCAGCAATGGCACCCAGGCCATCGATACGGAGTGCGGCAGCTTCGGTAAGGTATTTGATCTTCATGGGGTCGAGCTTCATGAGGCGGGCACAAGTGGCGTCTACTGCGGCCACATCGCGACCCATGACCACGACGCCAGCCTTGACCGGAGTACCCTGGATGGGGCCATTGCCCTCCATGGCAACAATGCCGTCAACGATGGCGAAGCTGTGGCGCACGATGCGATTGAGCTCGACGATGGAACGATCAATCCCCTGGTAGTGGAGCAGGTTCTTGGGCCAACCATAGATGGCGCTGGGTACGATACCGAAGAAATTCTTCATCGACAGAGTGGCGCCCGCCCAGTGGTGGGTTTTCATCTTGGCCACGCTCACCACGAGATCGGCATTGAGCACGGTTTTGGGAAGGAAAAGATCCATCGAATTGCCATAGGCTTTAACGCTTTTGACGTCGTCAAGATTGAGGTCGACAAAGCGGTCGTCAAAATCGGGAACGATCTTGCGGTACCCGGCCTGGTCGGCAAGATCCCAGGTATCTCTGCGATGGCCCGGGCCCTCTCCAATCCAGACGGCAGCAGCGCCCAGCTTGAGGAAGAGTTCGCGTGTTGCTAAAACGAGACGCGGGTCGGTATTGATACAAGTGTTGTGATCAAATTCGACCAGATTGGGCTTCAGAAGGACGGTTTTGTCCTTCACGGACTGGGCCGCTTGAGGCCATGCCTGGGCGAGGCCTTCTTCAAGCAGAGCGAGGAGCTCTTGTTCATAGCTAGAGGCCTTCAATACGGCTACGGTTGCTTTTGACATCGGTCCTCTGGAAATAGGTTGTTGGGGGGTACAGGATAAGCCGGAAAGAGCTGCAGCGGCCAGGAGATCTCGCCGTTTCACGGAAGGAACGCTCCGCGCGATTCTGTGCCGGCGAGGACTTCAAGGGCGGCTAACATGAGATTGCGACTCGGATGAATGTCGTTGTTCGTCGGGGTATACGTTGCGGATTGCCCATGCAGACGCAATGCAATGGTGAGCAGCGTACGGCCATAGGCACCGGGAGATTGAGAAAGGTGGTGGGCAGCTCGATCGAGGCTTGGCTTTAAATCAGCTCCGGAAGCAGCGAGGCCCATGAGAGCGAGGCCGGTGGTTTCTGGATATCCGGGGAGAATTTCACCCAGGACTTTCTTGTTGCCGTAATTCCAATCGCCTTCCTGGCAACGGCGATCGAGGAGCATACGAGTCGCCATGTCGCGGCGAAACTGGATACCGGCCGGAGGAGCGATGTCCTTCATCCAGTGGAGGGCCAGCAGGCCATGGGCAGTCGGCTCCACCCAACTGTTGTTGTCTGGCCGCCAGGGCCAACCTTTTAGCTTGGGATCCTGATCGACCTTTGATTTGCCCATCGAGTATAGGATCCTCTGCATGACGCCACCTTCGGCACCTTCTGTGTTGAGGATCCATTCGGAGGCGGCTTCGAGGGACTTGGTGGGTACGGAGGCTCGCTTGAGCAAGGGGAAGGCCAACTGGGTGACCCAGGTTGCGCCCGGGACTGAGGGCGACGGGGTCAGACCACCGGTTGCGTCCTGTCGAGATAGAAGGAAGGCAATTCCCTTCCCCCAACCTGAATCGGATTGCGGCAGAGCGCGCAAGGCGTAGGAAGTTGGTTCAACGCGACTTTCGCGACCCGGGAAGTAGCCCCAGCCGCCATCCGCATTCTGGTATTGGCGCAGTGCATTTAGACGCGCGTCGACCCATTCCATAAAGAGTGCTATCGACATTCTAAGGCAAAAGCTTTAATACACTGGTGAGCTATGGATCGCCGTCAATTTCTTCAGAATTCCACCGCTGCTTCCTTTTTGTCACAAGCCAACGGCGGCAAGCCGATCAACTTCGTCTTTCTGATCTCGGATGATCATACAGCGGCAGATCTTGGAGCTTACGGCAACAGCGCTGTGACTTCCCCGCACCTTGACAAGCTGGCGCGAGAAGGAATGCGGTTTGAAAAGTGTTTTGTGACGAGCCCGCAGTGCAGCCCAAACCGGTCGAGCATCTTTACGGGGTGCACCCCGCACACCACAGGGACAAGCCGCTTGCATGTTCCAATGCCAGATTGGGAACCGACGATCATTGACTCACTGAAGGCCAAGGGTTACCATACTGGCATTTTCAGGAAGCATCATCAGGGGGCTGGCTTCCAAAAGAGACTGGACTTCTACGGGGACGCGAAAGTGCCGTTTCAGAAGTTCTTTGAAAGCAAACCGAAAGATAAACCGTTTTGGTTGCAGGTTGGATTTACCGATCCGCATCGACCGTACAAGCCGGGAGCATTTGATCCGCCTCATGATCCGAAGAAAGTGCAGGTACCCAAGTGGTTGCCGGATTGGCCGGAGGTGAGACAGGACCTGGCACACTACTACGACTTCATCGCGAGGATGGACTCTGAAGTGGGCCAGTTGATGGATCTTTTGGCGTCGCAAGGGCACAGCAACGATACGATGATTCTGTTTACTGGAGATAACGGGATGCCGTTTCCACGGGCGAAGGGGACGTTGTACGAAGCGGGAATCCATGTGCCGCTGATCGCCTGGATGCCGGGAAAAATTGCGGCAGGAAGCGTCAAAAAGGAATTGATCGGTCATGTGGATCTGCCTTCTACCTGGCTTGATGCGGCTGGCATTGCGCCGAGCAAGAAGATGCAGGGCAAGTCTTTTCTGCCGCTGTTGATGAACCAGAAATACGAACCACGAACAGCCATCTTTAGTGAACGAAACTGGCATGATACGTTTGACCCGATGCGGTGCATTCGTACGGACCGATACAAGTTCATCTTTAACGCGGCTCCGCACTTCCCGTATCGGCCGCCATCAGACCTTGAAGGAAGCCCAACGTGGCAGGCGATGCTGGCGCGCCGGAGATCAGAGACGCCGGTTCACCTGAGGCAGTTGTTTTCGCCTACCCGACCGGTTACGCAATTGTTTGATCTGGTCGAGGATCCGCTGGAGTTGAACAACCTGGTGGAATCGCAACCGCATGCGGCGACGCGCTTGGAGTTGGAACGAAGATTGTCCAACTGGATGAATGAGACCTATGACTTTCTCCCCGCTGGACTTGGTGCTGCCAATGATCCGCTGGGAAGATCCTGGCCCTTTACGCTGTAGTTGAAACATTGTGACGCCACCCATTCGAGTTGCCCTATTTACAGACGCCTATGAGGAGCCGAATGGCGTTGCCAGCCTGAGCCGCGAGTATGCAGAGTACTCGCGCAGAAAAAATGCGGCGATGTTGGTTGTACGCGGTGGCAGGCACACGACAACTCACCAAGATGGATCACTTAGAACATTGCTGTTGAAGCGGGGTCTGGCTTCATTCCGGCTGGATCAGGATTTGTATTGTGATCCGGTGTTTGTTCGGCACCTTCCACAAACAATGCAGGAAGTTCAAGAGTTTGCACCCGATGTGGTGCATATCACCGGGCCTGGCGACATGGGAATTTTGGGTGCACGAATTGCTCATCTATGTCGCATTCCTCTGGTTGCCAGTTGGCATACGAATTTGCATGAGTATGCTGCCAAGAGAATCCGAAAAGGGCTTTCGTTGCTGCCTGGCAGCGCGGTGGCTGGTTGGCCTGCCGGGCGGAGCGCTACTCGCTCAAGGCACTATTGCGCTTTTACAAGATTGCGCGGATGACCATGGCACCGAACCTGGAACTGGTGAATCTGATCGCCGCCAGTAACAGCAAACCCTGCTGCCCGATGCTGCATGGGGTTGACCTCGAACGGTTTCGACCGTGTCGGCGACGCCGGGAGGAAGGGGTGTTTACCATTGGCTATGTGGGGCGACTCACTTCGGAAAAGAACGTGAGACGCATTGGAGAGATTGAGTCAATGCTGAAGGCAGTGGGAGCCAGAAACTACCGCTTTGTTCTCGTTGGTGATGGAGGAGAACGATCATGGCTCGAGCAAAACATCGAGAACGCCGAGTTGCCGGGAGTGCTGCGAGGCGATCTACTGGCTGAGACCTTCGCTGGTTTTGACGCGTTTGTGTTTCCTTCTGAGACGGATACGTTTGGATTGGTAGTACTTGAAGCGATGGCCTCTGGCGTGCCACCGATTGTGGCCCGGGGTGGAGGCCCTCAGTACCAGGTCACTGAAGGATCAGATGGCTATGTGGTGGATAGCACCGAAGGATTTGTCGAGGCCATTCTGGAGCTGCAAAGGGATTCGGCAAAGCTGGCAAGAATGCGAGTTGCGGCTAGGGCTCATGCCTGCCAAAACTCATGGACACCCGTGTTTGATCAGGTTCACGAGGCGTATCGAACCTATTTGTTTTCAAACTAGCGCAAGGTTACCTGTTTGCCCGAGCGGGCGCTTTCACGGGCAGCAACGAGGATCTCGGTGGCAATTAGATTGTTCTCGAGACTGGAGAGCCCTGAAGGCTTTAGTTTGCCTCGGGCCACCGCTTTGAGGTAGGAGATGGAGTCGGCTTCGTCCGGTTTCAAATCGGGTGGGGTGATAGCTTCTTCCGCCTTTTCTCCGGCCCGACGACGGCGAACGGAATTGCCACCAAAGGCATTGGCATAAGCTTTTTCACCGTACACTTCAAAGTCTTTGCGTGAGAAGGGCCAGTTCCAGCTGCCTTCGATGATGCCCTGCGCGGAGTCATAGTCGACGATGATCGTAGCTTCGTCGTCCACTTTGGGGTAGATTTCCGGCTTGTTGCGCTTGACGGAGGCAACGACGCGAAGAGGACGCTGGTTATCCATCATCCAGGTCATGAGATTGGCGCCGTAACAGCCGAAGTCGAACAGAGCGCCTGCGCCATTGCGGACTGGATCTGTCAGCCAAGAGAAGAACTCGGGGCCGACCCCGATCTCTTTTGGCCCCTGGTGGCCATCCATGGCAACCATTTTGCGAATGCGGCCGGCGGCCTTTTCTTCTTTGAAAAAGCGCCAAAGCTCGGCATGGCTCTTATACCAGGTAGTCTCAAAGTTGACGAAGATGGGGATACCGGCTGAGGTAGAGAGTTTGGCGATAGCGCGGGCATCTTCGTTGGTTGTAGCGAGAGGCTTCTCCATCATCAGGGGCAGCTTCAGAGAGGCGCAGAGGCGAGCGCATTCCAGGTGGCGATCGGTGGAAGTAAAGCTGGCGACTGCCTCGACTTTGGCGCTACGGAGTTGCTCGCGCTGTTCGAAGGGAATCGGGCCTACTACCTCGACATCGCTTCGCTTTTTGGCAGCGTTCATAAAACCGTTCACGTGACCGTGCTCGGTACCGAGGACGGCAACACGGAACTTTTGTTCCTGCGCAGAAAGCAGAAGTGGGCTGAAAAGCATCGACCGACGAGGAAGCATGCGCCCATTCTACAGAAATTTCGTCAAGCGACCGATGGACGGACAGAGCTTTTATGCAAACTTATCGACTTCTTGCTTCCTTTGCCCTGAGTGCGCTAGTACTATGCGGCGAAACGGACTATCGTTTTGCGTTTCCCCAATCTGAAATTCTTCTGGGGATCGACGTGAAATGGTTGATGAAGAGCCCGGTCGGCGAAACGATGAAGAAAGAAATGAAGGCGAATCTTGGGGAGTTGAAACCTCTCGAAGCTTTGCTCGATCAGATCGATACGGTGCATCTGTCTGTCGTCTCGAAGCAGAAGCAGAATAGCGATTTGCTGATGCTGGTGCAGGGTCGATTTGATGCCGACAAGTTGATTGAGTTGGCTGCTCGCAATGGGTTGCGCATGGAGCAGTGGGGGAAGATCAAGGTGCTTTTGCCGACAAAGAGCAAGGTGGTGCCCACAAAAAAAGCAACTCTGCAGAAGGCTCAATTTGGAGTGGATGTTGCCAACACCAAACCAACCTTTGCGCTGTTCGACAACAAGAACATCGTGATTGGCGAAGAAGCGCCGCTGCGTGTGGCACTTGAAAGATTGGAAACAGGGCTGACACCGCAGGCGAATCCTTTATTCGAAAGAGCGCGTGACCTTGAGGCTGCCAATGATGTCTGGCTGGTTGGCAATACCGCACCTCTGAACCTGGCACCCGCCGCAGGCAAACCAACCGATCCGATGAGTCAGTTGGCTGCTCAAGTCAGGAACTTCTCGGTTGGAATTGCAGTACGCCGCAATGTGAATCTGGATCTGCAGCTGCAAACCACCTCACCCAAGGCCGCGACGCAAATGCTGGACTTAATGAAGGGTGCTGTCGCGATGGCAAAAATGACCCCGACGACGAATGACCAGCCGTTTCCCGTTGATTTGGATAAGGTGTTGCAGTTTAGTGCAACAGGTAATTTGGTGAAGGCCTCCATCGCCATGGAGCAGAGCGACATCGACAAGATTATGGCCAGTGGCATGGTGCCTGGCACAACAATGACTAAGAGTGACAAGCAGGCACCTCTGGTGAGTTCAGCGGCTCCTGTCACCCCTCCTGTAGTAGTAGCGGTAAAGCCAGCGGAACCGGTGCGCAAGACGGTGATGATTTATGGATTACCGGGCGGACCCAAAGAAGTCCCAGTAAATTAAAGCCCGGGGCCGGACTCTTTGGCGCGGAGTTTCTCTTCGCGCTCTTGTTCCATTTTTTGAAATTCCGCCAGTTGCTCTGGCTTCAAAAAGCCTTTGATTTTGTCCACCTGAAGCTGATGGATCTTTTCCATCTCTGGCTTGTAGCGTTGCCGTAACAGGCGGTATTCGACACGAGTTTCATCCAAGGTGTCGTTCAACTGTTTCATTTGTTCTTCGGACATCGACAAGCGGGTACGCATGCTTTGCGTATAGCGCTGACGCCAGTCGTCGTTGTTCTTGACTGGGATCATTTTGGCGCTGACGCCCTCTGCTGAATACAAAGCATGGCCCAAAACTCCAGCGGCAGCACCTGCACTGAATATGAGCCCCAGATAAACCGCAACCTTCCCCCCAGAAAGCTGCATTATCGGTCACCCCAATACTTTACGGGTTTCACCTTGGCCAGATAGGCTGCGTCGAGGAACTCATCCTCGCTAATCTCATCGGTGAGCTTTTCGATGTAGGCGCGCTGGGGAAGCGGATTTGGATTTCTATAGAGCAGGATTCCCAGAACCAGGACGATCAATGCTGCAGCGCTAGCGAATGTATTGACAAAGCGCAGGATCCAGCGATCACCTTTGCGACGAGCTTCAATACGAGCCCATACTCCGGGCATGAAGTTTTGGGATGGTTCTATTTCTGGACAAGCTGCCCGGTATTGACCGAGGAGCTGATCCAATTGTTGATCATGATTCGACATCATTTCCCTTCACGTCTTTTGATTTCTCAAAAGCTTTCAAAACGCGCTGTCTGGCTCGAAACAATCTCACCTTCAAAGCACTCTCGTTGGCGCCGTAAATCTGTTCCAACTCTTTAATCGATAAACCTTCCACTTCTTTCAAAAGTAGCAGGATTCGGTCTTCTTCACTGACCCCGCTGAGGAGCCAATGAACAAAATCACGCAAGGTGGATTGTTGTTCCTCAGATTTACCTTTGACTTCTCCAGCCGAGGCGTCAGCCATTACGACTTGTGCCTCACTCAGATCGGCCATTCGGCTTTCTTTGCGGCGTTTGGTCTTGCGCATGTAGTCGTAGGCGGCATTGACGGTAAGCCGATACAACCAACGATCAAACAGCTCGGCATTGGATAACTGCCCAAGCGAATAATACAGGCGCAAGAAAACGTCCTGAGCTACATCTTCCACATCTTCCGGTTTGCCGATCAGTCTCCCGACGATCGACAGGACACGCTTTCTACAACCTGCCACAAGCTCATTAAACGCGGCTTCGTCTCCGGATTGAGCGCGCGCAACGAGTTGTGGATCAGCGTTCATAGAGACAGGCGAAAGACAGGGCTAGCGCGTTACCACCTGAGTTAAATTCGTCCATCCCACCTTAATCCAATTCGAATGAGCTGGGGACCACCCGTTTGAGGGAAGGGGGTAAAGCCAGTCAGAATTCGGCGATCTGCGAGATTCTCAACGGCCAAGGTGGCCTTCAATCCCCGGTAAAGGTCTTGGCGAGCTGAGAACTGAAAGAGGGCGAAGCCGGGCAAGAGCTGCGTATTGCGATCATCCTCAAACTGGAGAGCAGAGGTTCGCATACTCAACGTAATCAATGTCTTGGCACCGTACCAGATGAGTTGGGCGCTGCCCTGGTGTTTGGGTACCTGGGGCAAACGTTCGCGGGTGGCAAAGCGGGAATCAGCCATCAGATAAGAGGTTTCAAAGCGAAGCTGTTTGATCCGCTTTTCGAATTCGATCTCAATGCCCCGTACGGTGGCAGCGGCTGCGTTGCGCCGTTGGCGAATGACGGCTGCGGGCGTTGCTGAGAGCGTCACATTGGTGATCAGGTCGCTGATTTCGTTGTAGTAGCCGCCGATGCAGGCATTGAAGAGTTCTCCGCGATAGTCGAGTCCCGATTCGACGGCCCAGAGCTTCTCCGCAAGCAGATTGGCATTGGCTTGCGTGGTGGTATTGCCAGCACGAAACTCCCGGTAAAGTTCATTGAGTGTCGGGGCACGAAAGCTGCGATAAGCGGAAGATCGCCAGCGAAAGGGTCCAGTGCCGTAGACGATTCCGGCCGAGGGCTGATAGAAGTTCCCAGCATTGCCAGAGAACTGCCCGCGGGAACCGGCAAAGAGTTGGAGTTTGCCAAACCTGGCATCGCCCTGGCCAAAAAGACCGGTTTGCGTTTGTGTTCCGCCACCGACGCGAAGCCCTGTTGGGATTACCGTTTCAAAGCTGGTGCCTTCGACGCGCTGCACGTCGGTACCTGCAGTCCAGTTGAAGCGGGTTGGTTTGGACTTGAGATACACTCCGCCGCCGGTTGCCTCTGAAGGTACGCTTTGAAAGCTGGTGAGCCGTTCGGAATTGCGGTCTGCGGCAAGCGCCGAGAGGCTTTGATGGTATTGCTGGCGGCTGTGATACCCAATCACGCCGAGGCTGGCACTGCCAAAGTCGCGTGCATAGTTGGCACCGAGTGTTCCGAGGCTGGTGGAGTTGGTTTGAAAGGGAGTACCATTGGCACGCTCTTCGGTGAGGATATCCACTTTGAGGCTGATACGCTCTTTGGCGGTCGAGTAATCCACCTTGAAAGCGCCGGCTGCGAAGCGCACACCCGCAGGAGTATCGATGCGACCCGCACGCTCTTTGGGAACAATCAGATAACCATCCGTATCGAAGGCGCGAAAGAAGCCACTGATGCCGATGCGCTTGATGACGTGGGAGATTCCAGCGCTCGGCTGAACGGTGCCGAGATTGCCGCCTTCCATTCCGAGAGAAAGACGCAAGGGCTCAGCAGCGCGGGTGAAGAGAGCTACGCTGCCCGACATCGTGCGGTCGCCAAAGAGACTGGTTGTGGCACCCCGGGTCACTTCACTACGGTCGATTTCATCGGCAGGCATGCGCGTCCAATAGATCCAACCCCCAAAGGGGTCGTTAACCGGGACGCCATCCCAAAGGACGAGGGAGCGACTGGCACCAGTGGATCCAACACCGCGCAGGCTAACGCCTTGCGTGGTGGGGTTTGCTACCAAGCTGGAATTGCGCCGGAAGAGAGTGAAGCCTGGAACCATGCGCAGACGATCATCGAGATTGACGCCTGGAACTTTGGCGATATCCAACTTGTCGAGGGTGGAGATTGCGGCAGGGCTTTCCTGCTCGATGCGTTCAAAAACGGTGACGCTAGTGCGCACTGGTGGGGGTTGCTGGGACGGTTGCTGGCAAAGACAAATACCCAGGGCGAAGACTAAGGACGAAAACAGGCGAATCATTTGGGGGAAGCTCTACTGCCTGGGGAGCGAGTTCCGCAAGCATTCTTAAGACATTATAAGCTTCGAGGGCATCTCGGACTTCGAATTGTCTGTCGAGAGCCGAAAAAACAAATTCGTTCTTCTTGTATTGCAGTTCCCAAACCAGGTAGGCAGCCAGTTCGATCAGCCGTTCTAGATCAGGCGAAGCACAATCAAACCACAATTGAAGTTTCTGCTCCCCTCCGCCACTCATTTCACGCACGAGCCAGTTTGTCGTCGATGCACTCTTGCTCCAGGCGATACGACGGATGTCATCGCCACTGACGTATTCGCGCAACTGACTGAACTCTGTCTGATTGGCATGGGCCAAGCCGTCTGAACGATTTTGCAGCTCGCTGAGAATGAGCGCAAAGCCAGGCTTTTCACGCATGGAAGGATAAATCGATCGATGGATGGGAACGGCGACTCGCGTCCTGCGAACACTAAAGCCAAAGGGGAAGCGTGTCGAAATTTCGACAATGACCGGGTCTGGAATGCCTCTTTTCGACCAGACGACATCGACCGCAATTGAGGCCGAGGACTTGGGGGTGACGCAGGGGAGATAGAAGCGCCTCCCCACAGGCGCGATGATTTCCAAAGCAAAGCTGGCCAACCAGGACTTGCCATTGTCTACGACCAGACGACAAGGCAGAGGTTCTCCTGCGATCGGATGTTCAGGGAGGTCGAGGCGAAGTTCAAGGCCGGCCAGCATCAGGCGATTCACGAAGCTCGAGATCAAAATGGAGGCCAGCAAGAGGCTAAACAAGAGAAAGAATACGTTCTGTGTGGTGGAAAAAGCGAGGATGCCGCTGGTGAGCAGAAGTACGACCATCATCGCCCCGAGGGGGGTGACCTTATGGCGGATTCCCTCGTGCCAACGCTCCTCAAGACGAGAGCGCCAACCACGCCAAAGAGATTTCATCTGGAAATGACTCGCACGCAGGATATCCTTGTTGCCAGTATCCATTATGGCCGCTACGGAACTTCGACGAACTCTTACGCTACCTGCGCTCATCTTCACGGGCATCATCATGATTCAACCCACGGCTCCCATGCCGCTCTTTGGTGTCGTGCACGACACGGCAAAGGGCCATGTGGTGACGGCAATATTGATCGCCATGTTTGGGATGATGCTGACGGCGTTTTCTTATGGGCGGATGGCCGCGCTGCATCCGAATTCGGGGTCAGCATACACGTACGTGGGCAAGGAGTTGCATCCAACGCTTGGCTTTCTTGCAGGGTGGTCGATGTTGATGGATTACATTTTGAATCCTGTGATTTGCACCATCTGGTGTTCGCGGGCGATGACGAATGTCTTTGCCGGGATTCCTGAAGAGATCTGGCGATTCGTCTTTGCCGGCCTGTTTACGTGGTTCAACCTGCGAAACATTCAGGCTACGGCCAAAACTAACCAGATGTTGACCTTCGCGATGGGCCTTGTGATTGCGGCCATGCTCTACTGCTCGGCACGTTACTTCTTCAATCAACCGAATGTGGGGCTGGCAGATTTGACGCGACCCTTCTATGACCCTCAAACATTTTCATTGAGCGCTGTTTCAGCGGGCACCAGCCTTGCGGTGCTTACCTACATTGGATTCGATGGAATTTCCACACTTGGGGAAGAAGTGATCGATGCCCGGAAGAACATTCTGCGGGGTACGGTGCTGGTATGCCTGATCATCGGAATCCTGAGTGCAGTGGAGAGTTACGCGGCACAGTTGGTGTGGCCTTATGGTGAGAAGTTGCCCGATATTGATACTGCGTATGTTCATATTGCCGGGCGTGCTGGCGGAGCGTGGTTGTTTCAGATCATCAACCTCACGCTGATTCTGGCGACGGTGGGCTCAGGGTCTGGTGGTGTACTGGCCGGGGCGAGACTGATGTATGGGATGGGGCGGGAAGGGACACTGCCGCGTGGATACTTTTCCTACATTGATCCTTCGAGTGGCATCCCTGCGCGAAATGTGATGCTGATTGGCGGCTCTGCACTGGTTGGCAGTTTTCTATTGAGCTATCAAAGCGGGGCAGAACTTTTGAACTTTGGTGCGTTTATCGGCTTTATGGGCGTGAACCTGGCAGCACTGCGCCGTGGAGAAGGCATAGGGGCGAAGCTCATGGCTTTTGCGGGTTTTCTGGTCTGCGCGTTCCTGTGGTGGAACCTTTCCACCACCTCGAAGATTTACGGAGCAGCATGGCTGGCGGTTGGTTTGCTTTGGTTTTTCTGGATGCGCCGGAGCCAACAATCCAGCATGATAGAAACGTCTTAGACAATATGGATACTGGCTTCTTAAATCGCAATGCGGGAATTCCGTACTCGGTATACGTCCCACGAAATTACACGCCGCAATCGAAGTGGCCTGCCATTCTATTTCTACATGGCAGTGGCGAATCCGGGTCTGACGGCATCAAACAAACAGCAGTGGGGCTGCCTCAAGCAGTACGCCTGTTTCCAGAGCGCTTCCCTGCCCTGGTGATCATGCCTCAAAGCGTTTTGGAGCGCCCCTGGGTGGATCCAATTTGGCAAGGGAACGCTCTGGCTGCCCTTGATGCCACGCTGAAGGAATTCCATGTGGATGAGGATCGGGTTTACCTCACCGGCTTGTCAAAGGGTGGAGCCGGAGCATGGTATCTGGCGATGCGAGCAAAGCAACGTTTCGCCGCATTGGTTCCGGTGTGCGGACGCATCGAACCGGGCAAGAACTCGACGGCTCCCTGGACAGGCATTGAAACCGTAGGCTTTGCGGAAGCCGCCTCGAAGTTGGGTAGCAAGCTCCCAATCTGGGTGCACCATGGAAGCGCTGATCCTACCGTTGATGTGGAGCAATCTCGACAAATGGTGGCTGCTCTCAAAAAGGTTGGGAATCCAGTTCAATACTCTGAATATGAGAATGTAGGACATAACTCATGGGATCGGGCATACCAGAACCCTGAGTTCGCTCAATGGCTCTTTGCCCAGCGCAGATAGTTTTTTTACACAACGACCGTAACCATTCTTCTCTCTGGAGCGAAGTGATTCACGTACAGGACGAAGAGTGATTACGACACAAGACAAACCGAAGCATCCGTTGGCGATCCGCTGGTTCCACTGGTTGAACTTTCCGATATTGAGCTTGATGATCTGGAGCGGCTTGATCATCTACTGGGCGAACGACGCTTATGTGCAGTTTCCCGAGTGGTTCTACGAGAAGGCACATCTGAGCTTTCGTTTGGCCGAAGGAATGAGCTACCACTTCCTCCTGATGTGGTTCTTCCTGATCAACGGGTTTTGCTATGTCAGCTACACCCTTTTGAGTGGCGAATGGAGAGAACTGGTACCGGGCCGGGATGCTTTGCAGCAAGCCTTCCAGGTTGTTTTGCATGATCTTGGAATTCGTAAAGAGCCTTTGCCGCCGGCGAAGTTCAATGCGGCACAACAGATTGCCTATACGGGCGTGGTGCTGATGGGATTGGGGTCTGTGTTGAGCGGGCTCGCCATTTACAAGCCCGTGCAATTTTCACTGCTGGCCCAGGCAATGGGTGGATACAAGAACGCGAGGCTGATTCACTTCATGCTGACGGTTGGCTATGTCGGGTTCTTTGGAATGCACATTGTTCAGGTGATTCGAGCCGGGTGGTCCAACTTTCAAGCAATGGTGACAGGTCATGAATAGCAACCGTAGAGCGTTCTTAACATTTGGTGTGGCGGGCGCGGCTGTTGTGGCCGGATTGAGCCAGATGTTGAACATCTCACCCCATGAATTCAATGAAAAGCTGGCGCGCAAATGGATTGGCACCAACAAGCTGGCTCCTGTGTTTCCACGCGAGATGGCGAAAGAGCCAAGGGCCAATGGGATGGCAGGCCTTGAGGAAGAAGTAACGGATTGGAAGCTGAAGATTGAAGCTCCGGGAGTAGCGGCGCGCAGCATGTCTTTGGAAGAGGTGAAGTCTATGCCTCGGACGGAGATGACTACGGAGTTGATGTGCGTTGAGGGTTGGAGCGAAGTGGTCAATTGGACTGGTACTCCACTCCGCCATTTCGCTCCTCCAAACGCTCCGGAATATGTAAGTTTGATGACGCCCGACGAAGCGTATTACGTTGGGCTCGATCGAGAAAGCGCTCTGCATCCGCAGACGCTATTGGCCTGGGAGATGAACGGTCAACCGCTCACTTCCGAACATGGAGCTCCTTTGCGGTTGGTGATCCCCGTCAAGTACGGGATCAAGAACATCAAGCGCGTAGGCAGCATCCGCTTTACCGCTGACAGACCCGCAGATTACTGGGCTGAACGCGGCTATGACTGGTATGCCGGTCTTTGAATCGTCGAAAGGAACAACACTCATGATCAAGAATTTCGTATTTGCACTGACGCTCGCTTTCTCCCTGTCCGCTGTCGCTCAAGACAAGATGGAGAAGAAGGCTGGAGACAAGATGGACAAAATGGAAAAGAAGGGCAAAGACAAAATGGACAAGATGGAGAAAAAGGGTAAGGACAAGATGGACAAAATGGAAAAGAAGCCCTCTTCCAACTAGTTCTTCGTTGATTTCGAGAAGGGGTGGCGCAGCTATTGCTGCACTACCCCGTTTTGCATTTCTGTCATGCGTTTGATGTGTGGACGTGCTACGCTCCCGTCGATGCGCAATTTTCTAATGGCAGGTGGTATCCTGACGTGCCTTGCGGCAGTTGTAGTGGTTTTTCCCGGGCGACAAAATGATGGAACCTATGTGATTCCCACTGGGCAAGTGTTGAGCCCAGCTGGCGAAGCCATTGAGGTCAATGATCGCCCATTGGGGATGAGTGTGAGTCCCGATGGAAATTGGCTGGCAGTAGTGACCGGATCGAACTTCGCACCGAGAGCGCTGCATCTGATCACGATTGGGACGCGGAAACTGGAGCAGACCATTCCCTTGGGCGATAGCTTTGTGGGAGTAGCTTTTGCCGATGAGGGACGCAGCCTGCTGGTGGGTGGAGGGCAGGATCAAAACCTGAAACGATTTCAATTGCAGCAAGGGCGCTTTGTCGCAACAGCACCGATCCCCCTGGCTGGTTCGCCTTCGGGACTTGCCGTTGTAGGGACAACTGCTCTGGTGGCATTGAACCAACGCCATCGGCTGGCACTGGTGGATCTTCGTTCCCAACAGGTGCAACAGATTGAGGTGGGAGCTTATCCGTACACCGTAGTCACCAACGGCGAGAAGGCGTGGGTTTCCAACTGGGGCGGCAGGAGGCCGAAAGCAAACGATGTTACGGATGGAGTCTTTCCCGTTGTTGTCGATCCTAGAACAGGGATTCCCAAAAGCGGCACGGTTTCGGTGATTGACCTTGCCAGCAAGAGCGTCGTTGGCGAGATCAAAACCGGGCTGCACCCGAGTGCGATGGCGCTGAGCAGGAATGGGAAGAGACTTTATGTGGCCAATGCAAACAGCGATTCCATTTCTGTGATTGACACAGTTCAGGGTGTTGTCATTCAGACGCTCGATGCCCGTATCACTCCGAAGGCTCCCATTGGCAGCGCGCCGAATGCACTGGCGCTGAGCCCCGATGAGAAGACTCTCTATGTGGCAAATGGAGCCGACAACGCAGTAGCCGTGCTGGATGTTGACTCCGGGAAGACAAAGGGTTTTGTTCCAGTCGGCTGGTATCCGACCGCCGTCAACGTGAGCCAGGATGCACGGCAATTGATGGTTGCCAGTGGTTACGGCTTTGGATCTCTTGCCCCTGCTGCTGGGAAAGGCCGCTCCTATAAAGATCGCAAAGGTGTGATCTCGTTTATTCCCGTGCCTGGATCGGCGGAGCTGGTTCGATATACGGGGATGGTGCGAAAGAACGACAAAGGCTTGTTGAGCCGTGGCATGCGCGGGAAGATTGCACCAATCCGCCACGTCTTCTACGTGATCAAGGAGAACCGGACCTACGACCAGGTGTTTGGAGATCTGCCCCAAGGCAACGGCGATGCCAAACTGGTCCAATTTGGACGAGAGGTAACTCCGAACCACCACAAGCTGGCCGAAGAGTTTGTGCTTCTCGATTCGTTCTACACCCCAGCAGACCAGTCAGCGTTGGGGCATCGTTGGTGCACGCAGGGTTATGCGAGCGATTGGGTCCACAAGTACAGCAACGGGAGGAATGACCAGAATCCAATGCTGTTTGCGCCAAATGACTTCTTGTGGGATGCAGCCAAGCTTCATCGCGTCACGGTTCGATCCTACGGGGAGCGCGGTCTGAATACGATCCAACCCGCAAAGGCAACCTGGAGTGACATCTACAGCGACTGGAAAAATGGGACAAGGAATGTCACGATCACGCCTCGCGCTCAGATAGTGGGGTTGCGAGACGTGTATTCCAAGACCGTGCCTGCCTATGGGCTGACGGTTCCCGACCAGTATCGTGTGGACCGCTTTCTCGAAGAGTTTCGCAATTTCGAGCAGAGCGACACGTTACCTCGCTTGAACGTTATCCTGCTGCCGCAAGATCATACCAGCGGGACTTCACCGGGCTTCCCTACCCCCAGGGCCATGGTCGCTGATAATGACCTGGCGCTCGGGCGGTTGGTAGAGGCAATTTCGAAGAGCAAGTACTGGAAGGACTCTGTGATCTTCGTGACAGAAGATGATGCCCAAAGTGGTCTCGATCACGTGGACGGTCATCGAACCATTGGAATGGTGATCGGCCCGCATGTGAGACGCAAGGCCGTCGACTCCACCTTTTACACAACGATTCACATGTATCGGACCATTCAGCATTTGCTGGGATTGCCTCCTCAAAATCAGTTTGATCTGGCAGCAGAACCGATGTTCAGCGTTTTTTCGAGCAAGCCTGATTTTTCACCGTACGTGGCGGTGGCCAACCGAATCCCGCTCGACGAAATGAATCCACCCATTGACTCGCTGAGGGGTCAGGAGAAAGAAATGGCGGAGGCATCCTTGAAAATGGACTTTGAAGAACCAGATGAAGCGCCTGCCGACCTGCTCGATCGCATCATCTGGCATTCCGTGAAGGGGTTTGGAACTCCGTATCCGAAGCGGAGCGGCCGTTGATGTTGATCGTTACAAAAATTACACCCAACCATTGAGATTCATTGATTTGTAACCTGATAGTAATGAAATACCTATTTTGTTCAGGCAGAATCGTCATAGGTTTGCCATGAAAAAAATTGTCCTGATTGAAGACGACGCTGATTTGTTCTCGCTGCTCAAGTACAACCTTGAGAAGGAAGGCTTTGCGCTGGTTGGATCCCAGACTGGGCGCGGAGCCATCGATCTTTGCCGCCGAGAAAAACCAGACTTGATTCTTTTGGACATTATGCTGCCGGATTCGGATGGTCTGGACATCTGTAAGGGCATTCGGAATCACCCCGAACTGGCAACCATTCCCGTGATTTTTCTCACCGCGAGAGCCAGCGAAACGGACCGCATTCTGGGCTTGGAGCTGGGAGCGAATGACTACATTGTGAAACCCTTCTTTGTGCGTGAATTGATTGCACGAGTCAAGGTTCACTTCCGTGGCCAGCAAAGCACCACCAAGATACTCAAGGCAGGTGATTTGGAACTGGATCGCACGGCATGCCGCGTGAAGCTTCGCCAGGAAGACTTGCAGTTGACGGCAACCGAGTTCCGCCTACTTGAATTCCTGATGACGCGCCCTGGTGTGGTCTTCAGTCGCGAACAGCTTCTCGATGCCGTTTGGGGCCATGACCGCGCCGTGACCGATCGCACCGTTGACGTTTACATTCTGCGTCTACGCCAGAAGATTGAACTCGACGCAGCAGCACCGAACTACATTCGCAGCGTCCGCGGTTTTGGCTACAGCTTCAACGAGAGCGTGTTTAGCCCGATGGCTGCTACCGCCTAAGCACAGTGGTTGCTTAGAGCCAGCGTTGCGGCATTGCAGCCAGCTTTTGATGAGCGCATTCCTAATGCTTTCAACTATTTAGGAATTGGCACGGTTTTTGCAAATGGAATGGACATGATGTTCCATTCATTTAAAATCACAACCATTGCGCTTGCGCTTTCCACCCTTGCTGCAAATGGCCAAACTCAACCGGTTGCTTTGCCTGCGGGATCCTGGATTGAGGTTCGCCTCAACCAACTGGTCTCGAGTGATCGCAATCAAGTAGGGGATACGTTCTCGGCTACTTTGTCCCAACCGTTAATTGCCAACGGAATGGTAGTGGCTCGACGCGGCCAAACCGTAATGGGCCGCGTTTCAGAGGTTACCAAAGGGGGCAGAATCAAAGGCAGATCGAGTATTGGAATCGAGATCGTAGAACTGAGCCTGGTCGATGGACAGCAGGTTCCTGTTCGGACACAGTTGATTGAAACCACTGCGGGTTCCAGCCGCGGACGAGATGCCGGGGCGATTGGGATGACAACGGGTGCTGGCGCCGCCATTGGAGCGGCTGCCGCTGGTGGAGCCGGAGCGGGCTTGGGTGCACTAGCGGGGGCAGGGGCCGCTGCCATCGGCGTTCTTGCGACCAAAGGTCGGGTGACGGAAATTTACCCTGAAGACAAAATCAGCTTCCGAAGTTTGGAGGCGATTTCGATCGATACACAACGCGCCGAGCACGCCTTCCAACCAGTGCGTCAGGAAGATTATTCTCCTACGCAATTGCAACAGAGAGTTCCGCAACAAACGGTGCAAATGGTGCCTGGCTTCGGGTTCTATGATCCGTTCTTTTGGGGCCCAAGTTGGGGCTTCTACGGACGACCCGGATTCGGCTTTGGTGGAGGACGGGGCTTCCGGCGCTTCCGCTAAGCTTACCTGCGCCGATTCAGCACGTAGATATCATTGCTGGTTTTGTCGACCTGCGACCAAATCAACGATAGCTCGTCGCGAGTAACCGTCATGCCGCTATCACCTTGAGTTGGAGTTCTGTCGAGATTGACGACATCGGACAGAGCTCTGGTTTGGAGGTCATAGCGGCGAATGACCTGCGTGCCAGAACCCGGATAAACGGCATAGAAGATTGCCCTTTCAGAAACGGCCCACTGTCCCCAAAGGCGACTGGGTAGTTCGGCTATCAGCAGCTCTTCTTCTCCACCGGATGTAGGTTTGCGCCAGATGCCACCGAGTTCCTGGCCCTGGCGGGTAAAGAAGATCCATTTGCCATCGTAGGATTCGACGCCGGCGAACGCTCCATCGCCGGCGATTTTCGATTCTGCGCCGTTGGCCAGATTTCTTCGCACCAATTCCCAGGGGCCGTTGCGATCTGTGGTGAAGTAGATCGCGTCTGCCTTGCGAGAAAAGCTGGGGAGGATTTCGTTGGACTTGGTGTTGCTGAGCCGATTGGGATTCGAGCCATCGATCGAGATCGTAAAGATGTCCGCATTGCCTTGGACCCTCGAATCAAAGATCACCTGTTTGCCGTCAGGCGACCACTGCGGACTACCGGTGCCAGGGTTGCCCAATCTGGTCAACTGTTGCGGGTTAGATCCGTCACTGGGAGCAAGCCAAAGCTCGGAGACTCCACTGCGTGAGCTGCGCCAGAGAAGACGTTTGCCGTCTGGAGACAATTGCGGGCTGGTATCGAGTTCTGCAGCGGTTGTGAGCGGAGCTTTCGCATTGGATGAACTTGGATTGATCGCCCATAGATTGGTATCGGTCTGCCGGGCGCTAAAGGCGAGAGCACCTGTTTGGCGGGCAACCGAGGGATGCGTTGCGCTGTAACCCTCAATGGGAATTGTCCTGGATTCTCCCCCTGTGATGGGAATCTCCCACAGGCTGCGACTCGATGAGGGTAACTCCATCGAGGCGATGATTGCGTTGGAATCAGGCGTCCAAGCCAGACCGGAATATCGACTCTGTTTCGGTCCGATTGCCTTTAAGGCTGATCCCTGAAGAGAGAGCAACATGAGCTGCTGCGTATCGGGAGCAGAGGCGCGAATGAAGGCAATCCACTTGCCGTCCGGGCTGATGCGTGGCTCGGAGTCTTCTTCTGTAGCAGCAACCGGGGTCGTCAATTGCATTCGCTCACCGGTTGCCACAAGAATGCGGCACACGGCAGCCTTGTCGCTTACCAGGACCGAGCTTGCATCGGCCCAATCCAAGGTGGTGCGTGAGGCCATCAGGGCGAAAGCCCGTTCGGTGGAAGAATAGCTATTGGCCTTCTTCACCATCAGTGAATATTGGCCTGACCTCGTCTTGCGTAGAAACGCAATTTGGTTCCCGTCGGGAGACCAGGCGGGTTCGGAGTCGTAGACGTCACCAAAGGTCAATGCACGAGGGGCAGAGCCATCCAGTTTCTGTACGTAAAGAGTGGCATGAACCAAATCAGAATCCCGAGCGAAGGCGATTTGATCACCAGCGGGGTGAATTGCCGGTGAACGAGAATTTCCCTGGAGATCTGTGATCAGCCGCAGTGCGGAATCATCGCGTGTTGTTGCGGGAAGTTGCCACCAATAAAAGCCCCCTGCCAGAAGGACGACTGACGGTAGAGCGTAGCCGAGCCATTTCCAGGAACGAGGCGGAGCAGCAGGTTCCTCTAACGATTCAAAGGTTGGTGAAAAGCTGCCCTTGGGCAAGTTCAATCTCAGAGGATCAGACTTACCGGAACCTTCGTAGTATTCGACGAGCTTCCAGCGAAGCTTCTTGGCTTCGATTCGAACGATATTATCTGTCTTTGGGTCGTAAGTGGAATCTCGCTTAAAAACAGAGATTCCAATTGCGGTTTCAGTGAGTTGGTCTTCCTGACCATTCATTGATTGTCCAACGACAAATCGAAGAAAGTGAGCCAGTTGCTGGCTCTGGGCCCATTCGGGACTGCTTAGAATACGATCGAGGGCCCCTTGCTTATCATCGTTTGAGGGGTTCATGTGGAGGACGGTACAGCTTAATCCTGACCCTCTTAGGATAGCGCTATTGGCGAACCAGCTCTGCCGTCAGATAGTCGACGACACGCTCGAAGGGATCGAAGCCGAATGCTTCTCCAATCGGCTTGCGGAGGTTCGAGTTGGCGTTAATGTCATAAAAGATCAGGCGGCCGTCGGCGGCTTCAAGGTATTCGATTCCTGCTACATCCAGCTTGCCGGCCTGCACGATTTGAGTACCTGCCTGCACTGCAGCCTTGGGGACTTCCGGGTAGGGGAAGAATTCTACCGGCTTGACGGGGGCAGCCGTTGGGATCACGCAATGAGAATCCCCACCCCCTTCTGGATTGCACGCTTCTGAGGGGCAGAGATTGAAGGCACCGTGAGATACAACGCGCATCGCGTAAAGGAGCTGGCCGCCGAGAAACTCCATGCGGACGATGCCCCTGGAGCTGTCGACGAGAAAGTATTCCTGGAGCAGCAGCAGGTTGTCGGGCAACCACAAAGAAGGTTGGTCACGAAGCAGGCGAAGCAATTCGTCGGGATCGTTGAGCAAGAACATTCGTGCGCCACTTCCACCCTGCTCTGGCTTAAGCAATGCGGGCCAACCTCCTTTCCACTTAGCGATGGCCGCTTGCGGGTCATTGAATGCGAGGCTTTTGGGATGATCGATGCCCAGGCCCTGTAGCAAAGCGGCTTGTTCTGATTTGCGAAGTTCCAGTGAAAAGGCCGGAGTGCCGTTGAGTACTCTTGCTCCTCTTAACTCGAGAGAGCGCATCAAGGACATCGCCAGCGGAACTGCTTTAGTATTGCCCCGAACGTAGGCGCTGGGACTGGCCTGATTGAAATAGAGACGAGCCTGCGGCAAGTCATCGGGGTCAAAGCAGGCAGACTTGAGATCGATCGCAGCGTAGGAGACACCTCTGTCGTTGAGGGCAGCAAAGAGCGGTTTCTGCCACTCTGGATGTTCATACAGAACGACCAAATCTAGAGCCATAGCTCTATTCTAAGGCTTGGCGTTTTTGACTTTCTGGTGCGGGCGGGAATCGGGGATGAAGCCGTCTCGATTCGGCATCTTGACCTGCGGCAAAGTCTTTTCGTTCAACTCAAAGGTTTCAGAAATGATTCCGTTCCAGTGCAGAAGCAGTGCGGTGACGGCATACACTTCATCCGGTGAGAGCGTCCGTGGGGTCTCGTACGGCATGGCACGAAAGATGGTGTCCCACACCGTAGTCGCGTGTGGCCAGTAAGAGCCAACGGTCTTCATGGGTTTGGCCGAACTCAGCGACCCCACACCACCGACCAGGCGCGGGTATTGCTGGTCGCGCCCTTCCCCTTTTTCGTTATGACACTCGGCGCACTTCGCCTTATAGATATCTTTTCCGAGGGCAGCGGTTCCCTTCCCTGTTGGCAAACCCTTGCCGTCGGGGAAGACGGTGATATCAAGTTTGCGAATCTCTTCTGCGGTGGCGGGACGACCCACTGGAGACTGCGCCAAAACGCTGAATAGCACGATTAACTCAAACACTTTTCACGCTCCCGTCGGCTTCTACATTCCAGCTCTTGATGCCGTTGTAGTGGTAAGTGCTATTCGGCCCTCTGGCTTCGAGGATCTGATCACGTGTTGGCTGCACATAGCCTGTTTCGTCAATGCACCTGGACTGGATCACGGTTTTCGTACCATCCCATTGCCATGGGAGGCGAAAGCGTACGACAGCTTTAGAAAGCACAGGCTCGTCGAGCGTGGCTGTTTGCCACTTCTGCCCGCCATCTGTTGATACTTCGACTTTGGCTACCTTTCCCCTACCAGACCAGGCGAGACCGGAAATTTCAAAGAAGCCTGGGCCAGCGACTTTCTGTCCACCTGAAGGCCGGGTGATCACGGAACTGGCTTCCATCTCGAAGGTAAAAATGCTGGCCTTCCCACTGGGATGCAGATCGGTATAGTGGGCAGTTTCCTGATTGGACATCGATGGCTCTGAAGCAACATGCAGACGATGCAGCCACTTGATGCTGGCATTGCCTTCCCAACCGGGAAGCAAGAGCCGCAGAGGGTAGCCTTGCTCCGGCCGAAGCGCCTCACCGTTCTGGCCGTAAACCAGCAACGCGTCATCGAGAGCCTTTGCCATCGGGATACTGCGAGCCATGCGACAGGCATCAGCGCCTTCGGCAATGATCCATTTCGCTTCCGGCTTTACCTTGACGGCGGCCAATAAGGTAGAGAGTTTCACGCCCGTCCATTCTGAATTGGAGAGCAACCCATGAGATCTGCTGACATCGGCGCCGGCGTTGCCCGCAAGTTCTCCTCCACCGTTGCCAGAGCATTCAATAAAGTGAGGACGGGTGATGGAAGGCAGGCGCTTCAAGTCGTCCATGGAGAAGGAGAGTGGTTGATCAACCAGACCGTGGATGAGGAGACGATGCTGTCCAGGATCGATGACAGGAACACCCGCGTGGTGCCGCTCAAAGTGGAGTGAAGAGGGAGTGATGGTGCCATAGAGATCCTGAAGAGGCGTACGGCTGGAACCCACTCCGATGCTTTTGGTGGATTCTCGGGCGCCGCGAAGGGCCTTCTCGAATTGGCTTCGTTCGCCATAGGGTCGCATGGACAGGCCGGCACCGGGCTTGGTTGTGGTTGCTGGTTCCTTCTTGCAGGATGCCAGGCCGAAGCTGGCACAGAGAGCCAGCAGGTGTCTCCGTTTCGTCGAGGTCATGGGTATGAAGCTATGCGATAGGCCGAGCTTGTGTCAAGCGATAAGCTGGGTGAAGTGACCAGAGAAATTGTCGTTGTGTTGGCGGCTAAAGCTGAAGAAGATATGGCGTTGGTGGAATCGATGCTCGCAATGGTGCCGCCCGGTCAAGACAGTTGGCGACCGGACTGGTGCTCCAGTAGCGGTGATGCGGCCTTTTCCACTTTGCAGCTGGCAGAACACCTTGTCGATGCCGGTTCGGGATTGTGCGCCTGCTTTGCTCGCTTGCATCCCTTGAAGTTGGCGCACTTCGCGACGCTACAGCATCGCGTTCGTGCATCTGAGCAACTTAGTGTTGAGGCGTGCCGGGACTTGATCGCCCAGTGCCGCAGCCACGTCGCAGAAGGCTTTGCACTTTGCTCCGATGCAGATTTGACACGCAAGATCGAAACCTACTTTTCACCACAAGGGGAGCCATTCCTGGAGACGCTGCTCTCCAACTGGAAACATTGGAATCATCACGCCTATCAACTGTTTTTGTATTTGAAGGGGATGGGTGTTCCGGTTGGCACCGAACACTTGTACCGATTTAAGGTTTAGGTTGGCGAGAAAAAATGCGGCCCGGCGGTGAGCATGAATCGTGGACCGGGCCGCTCGCCAAGAGGTCTTCACTATCCTTGGCGGCTTGATCCAGGAATTTGGGCCAAGAAACATCAAATTATTTTTTCGAGTTCTCCGCCAAATAGATGCGTCTGCAGTAAAGACCAGATTGCGTTCGCATTGTCTTCGCCGCCGCAGCAACCGGCTTCTCGGCAGAGAGTCACGAGACCCGCCCTTTCCAGCAGGGCACGCCATTCTGGATGGAACTGTTGCTGGAAGATGGCTTCCGTCCATGGCCATACCTGATCGCGGTACGGGAATGCAAAGCAATCAAGGTCAATGTCCAAAAGAATCGGACCCGTCGTTGAATCCAGTAATGCTTGAGCCCTTTGGCCGACAGCCCCGATGTGACCAGGCATCTCGAAGCGTCCCATGATGGCGAAGTCTCCGACGGCCTTGGGCAAGTCGCCCATACGGTCATCGACACCAAAAATGAAAACATCGGCGATTAATCCAAGTCGAATGCCGGCGACGATCCAGTCGTCATCATGATGGCTCAACTCTTCTTCACAGCAGCGTAGGAGAGCCTCGACGGAAGTATCGGAAGTCAAACTGCCTGGCTCTGCCGCATCGGTATGCCGGTCAAACAGTACGACCGGCGTTGGCCGCGAGAGGAGACCATCTTCTTGCGCCTGTGCAATCAAGGGTAAGACCCAGCGATGATCTTCATGGAGCAGCACTGTTTTTTTGCGCCAACGAAAGCGCTCCAGCCCGTCCCTCGCTATCAGCGAATCAATTGGCATCCAATACTACTCATAGCGCAGGGCTTCCATAGGTGTCACCTGCATGGCGCGTCGTGCGGGCAGGAAGCCTGCCAACAGGGATACAGTGCAAACAACGATGACGCTAGAGGTAAGTACAACCAGGTCTCCACTCTTGATCTCAAACAACAAGGATTCGGCGTAGCGCATCAAAGCAATGGCCGCAGGCAAACCGAGTAGAACTCCAATGGCCAGCATCCAGACAACCTCTTTGAGAATCATGTTCCTTACCGTGGAAGAGTCGGCACCGATGGCAAGACGGATCCCGATCTCACGTGTTCGGCGAGCCACAGTAAAGGCGAGAACGCCGTAGAGACCGACAGCAGCAAGCAAGGTGGCTAGCGAGGCAAAGGCTGCCGCCAGAGTTGAAATCATGCGATCGATGCCAATGTTCTCTTTGACCTGCGCTTCGAGGGTTTTGACGTCTTCAAGCGGAAGATTCGGATCGAGCTCTGCCACGGCACGTCGCACCGAGGGGAGTATCTGCTCTGCAGGCAGGGCACAGGCAATGTAGAAGGCCGATGAGCCGAAGCGAGGATCCTGGCGGTAGGGCGTATAGAATACCGGAGGAATCTCGTCCTTCACATCGCTGTACTTTATGTTCTTGACGACGCCAACGATCTCGATATCGTTCTTGCCTCCTCCGCCCTGCTGCATGCGACGGCCAAGTAGGCTCCTCCCATTGCCGAACTTTTTCTCAAAGGCCTCGTTCACTACAGCGACCTTTGGCGCAGTTGGGGCATCACTGGCTGTGAATTCCCTCCCCTTCACCATGGGGACGTTCATCATTCGAAAGAATCCGGCACCAATCTCGTTGTACATGGAATGAGTGTCGGTATCCGGGCCAACTTCGAAGCCGTCAACGCTAACACTGCTACCCCAGTTATTCCCGGAAATCATGCCTACCAGCGAGACACTTGCAGCCTGCACGCCTGGAATAGCCGCCACTTTAGCTTCGAGCTGTTCAAAGAAGGCCCTGCTGCGCTCTGGGGAGTACTGATTCAGATCTGGCGAGAGGCCGAAAGCAATGACATTTTCGGTACGCATTCCTAAATCCACTTGCAGGATTTTCGTAAGGCTCTTCAAAAACATGCCTGCAGAGATGAGCAAAAGCAGCGAAAGGGCAATTTGAGCCGTGACGAGACTGCGGCGAAAGCGGGAAGCCGAAGCCGTGGCAGAGACATTGCCGGCCTGGTCTTTCATGGCGGCAGAGAGGTCAATCTTGGTTGCATGTGTAGCAGGGAACAGTCCGAACAAGAAGCCAGCGATGATCGAGACCACCATAGAAAAGACGACTGTGATCGGTCGAATCCCAGAATTGAAAATCAAGTCGGCACCCGTTGGAAGGAAGCCAAGAATGGCCTGCCCTGTTGCATAAGAAACCAGGATTCCGGCAGCTCCGGCAAACAAGGCCAGCACCAAAGACTCGGAAAGAAGTTGAACAATCAATTGAGACCTGCTGGCACCAAGCGAGAGCCGAATGGAAAACTCTTTGGCTCGGTTGGCTGATCGAGCGAGGAGCAAGTTCGCGATATTGGCACAGGCAATCAGCAACACAAAACCAGCAATTGCAAAGAGCAAGACCATTGGAGTTTGGCCCTCAGTCAGGAAACCGGATTGGCCGCGGGCCCCATCGGTAAGGGTCATTTGTTGTTCGACAAATTGCTTGCGCGTTCGCTCGCTCATTCCTTTCTGAAGCACTAGCTCCGTATCGCGAATGATGCCGATATAAGTCGCCTGTATCGAAGACTGGGCTTTCTCCATCGAAGTTCCCGATTTGAGCCGGGCAAAGAGGTAGACCCAATAGCTGCGACGATCCGCCAAGCCCTTCCAGCCCGGGGTAAGAGCTTCACGCATGCTGATGGGAACAAAGACAGAAGTAGGGGACCCGAGCGTCGTACCCTGAAACCCCTCCGGCCCGACGCCAATAATCGTCATGAGAACTCCGTTAATGACCATCGCTTTTCCGATGACCGCGGGGCTCGCGTTGAATTTGTCTTTCCAGTAGCGATACGACAAGACGGCAAGACGATGGCTGCCAGGAACCTTGTCGTCATCGGCAGTGAAGAGCCGACCAGCGGCGGGCTTGATGCCAAGAATGGGAAAGTAAGAGCCGGAAACAAACATGCCGCTGCCGCTGGTCGTCTGGCCCTGGTAGGCGAGATTTGCTCCAAAACTGCGGTGGGCGGCGATACCGGTAAAGACAGCTTGACTTTGCTCCAGATCCCGGTACATCGCATAGCTGAAGATGGATTGCTGGTTGCCAGCGTTATTGGAGGAATTACTGCCGCTGCGAGGACCGTTGGCCGTGAGATTTACCAGTTCCGTTGGATTCTGAACGGGTAGATTTCGTAGGAGTGACTGCTCAAATAGCGAAAAGATCGCGGTATTGGCACCGATACCCAGAGCCAGCGAAAGGATCGCCACAATGGAGACGATCGGACTTTTGGAGAGCGTTCTCAGGGCAAAGGCCAAGTTTCGCATATGGGGATATTACGGATGAGAGATGAAAAAGTTTCGACGTTCTTTGCACATTAAACTGTTTAGGATGTCTAATTTTCAACTCGCGTCCCTGGACTGGCTGAGCAGCCCCATCCCCGACCGTATGCCTGCTTTGAATGACCTTCAATACCAAAGTCGAATCGATGCGTTACGGCTGAGAATGGACAGCGAAAGGTTTGACATTTGCCTCGTTTACGGCGACAGGGAACATTTCGCGAATCTTCACTTCTTCACGGGTTTTGATCCGCGCTTCGAAGAGGCCTTGTTGATCGTAACTGCAGGCAAACCGGTGCGGATCCTTGTGGGCAATGAGTGCCAGGCATATGTACCTGTGAGCCCGTTGTGGAAGGTTGGCCAATTGAGGATGGATGTCTTTCGCCCCTTCTCCCTCGAAGATCAAAATCGGGAGATGCCCGTCTCATTGGGAGAGATTTTGAGGGAGGAAGGTTGTGGCCCTCATTCGAGGGTGGCTCTGGTCGGGAGCAAGACTTATGCCAAAGAGTCTCAAAGCGACATCCCCTCCTACATCGTAGATGCGGCGCGAGACATTGCAGGCGCTCAGAATTGCCTGAATCGCAGTGGCTGGTTGGTCGACTCGCAAAGCGGATTGCGAACAAGGCTCACGGCGGAAGACATCGCCATTTTTGAGATCAACAATGTGAAGGCCTCTGAAGCAATGCGAAGAATGCACTTTGCGCTGCGCCCGGGAATTACGGATCATCAACTGCTTTCCGAAACGGTTCACTACGACGGCAGCCCGCTGAGTTGTCACATGACTTGCAAGACAGGCCCAAATCGCATCAGTCTTGCCAGTGCGTCTGGAAACATAATTGAGCGAGGCCATACATGGTCCGCCAATGTTGCCTATTGGGGATCAAATGTTTGTCGTGCCAACTGGATTGCTGAAGGGCCGAGCGATCTTCCAGTGGCGGCTCAGGATTATCTGGAAGCTTTTGTTGGCCCGTATTTCCTTGCCATGGCGGAGTGGTTGGAATCGATTTCAGTTGGTGCCCAGTGTGCACCGATCTACGAAAGAATGCATGAGCTGCTGCCAGAAGACGTATTCCATGTAGAGCTGAACCCTGGCCATCACATTGGATATGACGAGTGGCCGAGTGCTCCGTTTTATGGGGGGTCCAAGGCGGTACTCCAATCGGGAATGGTGTTGCAGTCGGACGTGATTCCTTCGAACAAAACATATTTCTCGACGCGCATGGAAGATGGTTACGCCCTTGCTGATGAGTCACTTCGAACCGAGTTGAGGACGAAGTTTCCCGGATGCTGGGACCGCATGGAGGCGCGGCGACGATTTATGTCGCAACAGCTTGGCATTCATCTTCAAGACAGTGTTCTTCCTCTATCGAACTGCGGCGGCATCATTGCTCCGTGGGGATTGCGGCCAGAGCAGGTGCTGATTCGAAGCTAGTAATCCCCTACAATCAAAGAAATCAATACCGAGAGACTAGCACCTTGAAAACTTCTTGGATTGCCCTTAGTCTGCTTTCGGGACTCGCCCTGTCGCAAGTGCCATCGAGCACACCAAAAATCACAGTTGGTCAACTTTATAGCCTCCATGTTTCGACATGGGATCAGGCTCCGAGGACCGTCGTACTACGCCACAACGGGGTCACCCTCGCGACCAAAGAACTCAATTCATTCGACCCGGACCTCAGCATGTTCTGGCGGGCGACCAGTAACAAGCCACCCGAAGCAGACCTGCCAGTTGAAATTCGCGAAGTAGGCGATACCTTGGCTACGGAGTCTTCGACCGATTCCAGTAAACCAGTTCTACTCGAAATGAACCGCGAGTATCATGCCCTTGCCGACGAGCGGCCATTCTTTGGGGGCAAGCCGGAGGAGGGCCTTCACTGGTACCGAATCATCAACCGTGAAACGAAGCCAATGATTGCTTACCTCAGCATTCATGTGACGGATCGTGAACTGCCGAGTGACATTGCAACTTTCGTTCGAAGTTCAGACGGTTCACTGCAGGCTTATCGCGAAGGTTCAATGGATTATCTACCAGAGGCAACCCAAACACTGCCCGGGCTTTCGAGCTTTCGAGTGCGCCGGTTGGAACCGGGTGGAGAGTATCTGATTCGAGTCGCAGCCAATCATCCTGCTTATTCCCTTCAGCTTCGGAGCTACGCTGCAGAGAGGTCGCCCTCCGAAGCAGTGCAAATGGGAATGGACTTTATGGTGAGGTTGGGTGATTCCTGGCATGCCAATGTTCCACGACGAGGAGCGGTGGCCGATCGATCGGTATTGCCCCATGGAGAAATTCAAGGCTGTGTCGCTTGCCACCCCACGGTTTTCACGCTGAGAGCGCATGCGCAAGCTCGCCAAAACGGGTGGCCGGATGTGAGCCCTTGGGCGAGAACTCGCCTCGAACAACAGCTACAGAATCACGCACGCCCCTTGCCTGGGCACCCTGGAGTGAATTGGACACGTACCATTTTTTCTGCCAGGGCGATCTCATCGAGAGCTGCCCCTTGGACTTCTGACCTTCTTGGCTATCTCAAGTTGACCGGCACCTCGACATGGAGTGAAGAAGCAGATGGTGCCGCGCCCAACGTGAGCCCTTTTGAAATTGCGCTAGAACGCTACAAGGCACTCCATGAACCTGAAATTGCCAAACGCATCCAGCAAGAACTTCCAAAGAACTTGATTGACTTGAACTGGAAGCTTCTTGGCTATGTGGAGTTAGGTCTCCCTACCGGAGAACTGGTAATGCAGCTCTGGAAACAGCAGCGTGAAGACGGTCTCTTCCCTGCTCTTTTCGATTCGAAAGCACCGGGAGTTGAGTTCATCACCTGGCATTCGCTCTATGCACTGGCTCGCGCGGGGGTGAAGCTCGATGACCCACGAATGAAGCGACTTTATGAGCTTTGCCTGAGTCGGCAAAAGCAAACAGGAGAGTGGCAAAGCGCGTCACCTGTTAAGGCATTTGATACCCCATTTCGGGATACGCAATTTGCAGTCATGGCGCTCAGCTCTCTCGTTTCGCCGCCAAGCAAGACTGGTGAATCCATAAAGCCACTCTCTTTGCCAGGTAAAGCTGGAGCCATCGAAACCGCAGCAATCCTAAGAAGCCGCTTGCAAACGGAATCGATCCTGGCTCTGTTGAACAGTTCATCCAGCAAAGATCGCTTTGCCGGCGTCCGCGTGTTCTGGAGCCACTTCAAAGAACTCAGCAACCAGAAGAAGTTTTTGACGCCACTTCTTCGGCTCGCTGAAGACAAGAATGAATTGATTCGGTTCTACGCTGCCAATGCTCTCGCACGCTGGTACAACTGGCATGCTGATGAAGCAGAACCAGCTACTCAAATCCTAAATGCACTGGTGCAGAGAATTGCTTCGGAGTCAGACCTGCGTGTGAAAAATGCGTTCAAGCAGGCACTCTACACGGCCATCGATGAAAACGAAGGCTATCTGGCGACCTGGACGAGCCAGTTAGAAAAGCAGGAAGACCGGGATCGAGTTCTCGCTGGCATGGCGCTGCGAAAGCAAAGGATTCAGATGGCCCTGGCTGTTGGTCTCTCTTCAACAAGCGATGCAGCAAGACGTGAAATCCTTGAAGCAATTTGGGATCATCCCCAACGGCATGCTGGCTTGCCTGCTGACATCAGCGATCGCACTGAAGTGGTGTTGCCTGCTTATTTCACCGAGTTCTCCCGTGGAGTGGATGTACTTTCGTCTGCACAGTATCCGCCTCATGTGCAAAACACAGGGTTCCGCTACGACAGCAAGAACGCCTTTTATAAGACTCGCGTGGGTAATGACAGTGAGCTTCCCGATCTCGGTGCTGTGGATGCCCTGCTTGAAAAAGAATTGATCCGTTGTCTAAAGAGCGAAGACCGATCGTTGCGCAGCAGTGCCTTACGGGCCCTGAGCGTGTTTGCAGCTGGTCTGAGTCCCAAGCTGAATCTGGAAGTGGCAAGAATGCTGGAACGCGGCCAGGCTGCTGAGGTTCGCTTCGTATTTGAGAACGATGCACGAGGCCGCCTCAATTTGGAGGCGACTACAGGAGTTGAGCAACCACTCAATGATGCCTTGCTGCAGGTTTTGCGTGCCGGCAATGAAGACGCCTTGCGGACTCTGTTACCTGCTCTTGCCAACGTCACTCCAGGGGAAGGCCTGACAAGAAATCCAATGCTGCAGGGACGCCTGGAGCAATTGCTGCTGCATCCTCAAGGTGTTCCCACAGATTTGGCGCTTGCAGCCGCGGCAGTCTTTCCACACATTGCCGATGGGCCGTTGATGCGCACCTCGATGCTGGAAGCGTTTGAATCTGGTGACAGGAATCTGGAAACGGCCGCCGTCGATGTCTTTATCAAGAGTTACATCGCAGAACCGACTAACCCGGTGCTTGGAAAGCAGTTCGCCTCGAAAGCCCGTGGGGTCATGAGAAGAAGAATGGTGGATGCTCTCGACCCAGCCCGTTTCTCTTTGCGTTTGTCGGCACTCAACCGCTACAACCCGGGGCGCGATGTTGTGCTACCGGAGGATGCCAATCTTTTTAGTTCGGATGTAGCGCAGCACTTGATTCGAATCAGTCTTGACGATCAGGATTCGCAGGTGAGGCGTGCCGCCGCAGAGCTGGTTTGGAGCTATGACGAACTGGCCAGTTTTCGAGGCAAGACATCGAAGCCAATTGCAGAAACACCTGACTACGAGTTCTTCAAACTGAAGATACAACCACTGCTCGCCAATGTTGGAGCGGATGGTCGCGCATGCGTTGTCTGCCATGCCACCCAAGGGAAGTTCGCCCTGCGCATGCCGGGCAAACGGGGCTTTACCGAAGCCCAATCCAAATTCAACTACCAATCGGTACTTCAGGAAATCAATCTGGAGAAGCCGAAGTCAAGCTTGTTGCTGATTAAGCCCACACGACCGAACGATAACGCAGGGGACCCTGCTCTCCATACCAGTACCCATGGAGGTGGCACACGCTGGGGTAAAGACACCAGGCAAGCCTCCGCATCGGCAGAATATGAAACGATTCTGGACTGGATCCGCGGCGCAAAGCCTTAGGCTTCGGCACAATCCACATTGGCGAGGGTGGGAAGTTCGTCCTCGACCATCTTCGGGGCTCCAGACCCAGTTTCGGGTAAGTTTGCCCGCCACCATTGTGAAGCCGCATCTTCGCACCACTTCGGCAGATCGTTCAAATTGCGAATCTGGCGGTGCAACTCTTCTGCGCTGGAGAAGCGGTCTCGGGGAGCCTTCTCGAGCAGCTTCATCACAATTGCTTCCAGGCCAGCGGGAACGCTTATGCCGAGCTCACTGGGTGGCTTGGGCTTCTTCTGGACATGTGCGAGGGCCATGGCAGTGAGGCTTGGCTCATCAAACACAAGCTTTCCTGTCAGAAGAAAATAGGCAACGCAACCGAGGGAGTAAAGGTCGGCACGGCCATCGATTTGCTTCTCACCCATGGCGATTTCAGGGGCAAGATAGGCAGGAGTGCCTGTCGCTGTACCGTCCATGGTAAGGAGCTTGGCATCATCTTCCAGGTACTTTGACTTGACGAGGCCGAAGTCGAGCACCTTGACAAAGTCATATTCCAGGGCAAGCTTCGCCAAGATCAAGTTTTTGGGCTTAATGTCGCGATGCACCATGCCCGCCTTGTGCGCTTCGTTCAGTGATGCCGCAACCCCCAACAAGATCTTTGCAACCCGACCCGAATGCATGGGGCCAAATCGCTCCACGATGGTTTGAAGGTCAATGCCGTCCAGCAACTCCATCACGTAGTAGTAGGTGTTGTCATTGGTTCGGCCAAAGTCATACAGCGCCACGGTATGTGGGCTGCGAAGACTGGCGGTCGCCTTGGCCTCACGCTCAAAGCGCTGGCGAATGACCGATTCCTGGCGGCCGCTGGCTCCCGCAAGAATATCGCCCCGGATGAGCTTTACTGCGGCATCACGAGCCAACATTGTATGCCTGGCTCGCCAGACCTCTCCCATGCCACCCTTCCCAATCAAATAATCAAGTTTGTAGCTACCGAGGTCTTCTGCCTTCATTTGCCGCCACTGCATCGAGTACATTCTCGAATTCAAAACATACATCCAGATGGCTACCAGCAAGAGAGGGCCAACCCAAATCAGCAGTCGATTCCAGGGCAGCGGGGTAAATCCGTGCAGTTGCAGATTGAGGTAGTAGGCGAGAGGCCATGATAAAGCACTCAGTACTGCGGCGATAGCAGACTTTAAGGGCGCATTAGGCAGGAGCAACCCGCAAAGAGCCAGCCAGATGGCGACGCCACTATGCCCCAGGACCGGAACATTCGGGTTCCAGTCAAAAGTAGTTTCAAACATGGCGATTGAAAATGCGATGGCGACTTGAAAGACGATTCCCAAGTCCAGCAGTACTTCTTTGCGCACCCAGCCGAACTGCTGCACCGCAATGAAGCCAGCCGTAAGAAACAGAATTCCAAGGATGGTGAGTCGAATCGAAGCCAATTGAAAGGCCTGACCGAATTCAGGCTGCAGAAAGCCTTCAAGGCCCAGCAACGCCACCGTGGTGACCGCACACAGAATTGAAATCCAGCACAGCCGAGAAACGCTTTTCTCCAGGAGTTCAGGCGGCAACTTTAGCGTTACGGGATTCGGTGTTTGCTGGCTGGGCGAAGATGCGGGTCTAACAACTTGCATGAAGCGTACTCTTCATTAGACGATGCGAGGAAGGCAAAAGTCGCAGGACTCTTTGGTGAATACGTATCAGACCTTCTTTGAGATGTGGCCAGAAGCGAGAATCTTGTCACTAGTGCGGTAGGCCAGGGCTTGAATGGTGAGCGAGGGGTTGAAGCCCCCATTGGTGACATGAACGCTACCATCAGCAATGTATAAGTTATCGACACCAAAAACACGACAGTCTTTATCAACCACACCCAACTTGGGATCTTTGGCCATGCGTGCGGTTCCGGCCTGATGTTGGCCGCCTGAAACACCGGTGCCTGGAGTAGTGAGAAAAACATCGGTAGCACCGGCCGCCTTCAGCCATTCGGCTGCCTTGTTGGCGATGAAGCGACCCGTCTTCAAATCGGATTCGTGTTTCTTGCCGCTGATGCGAAGTGTTGGAATCCCCCAGTAGTCTTTGGCTACAGGATCAATTTCAACCCGATTCTCCCAGCGAGGCACTTCTTGAACGGGACCCTTAACCCCCATAGATCGCTTGTACCAGGCTCGCTGCCAGTCTTTGTGTGCTTTACCCCAACGTGGCGCGCCAGGAGGACGAACGCTCCTGGCAAAGAGGTAAGGCATTCGGATGAACTCATTGGCCAGCATGGCACCACCAACCATGCCTTCATTGCCGTGGTTGAAATCACAAGCAGCGATGCGAGCTGCCGGGCCAAGGCCATCCCAGGTTTCAAACTCAAAGATGCCGAAAGCGCCAGTATAGGCGTGACCCTGAAGGTTGCGGCCTACCCAGTCGTGTTGATTGCCCAATCCTTTGGGATGCAGCTTGGACTTGGAATTCAACAACAATCGGGCCGTCTCGGTCGCACTGGCGGCGATCACAACGACCTTTGCATTCTGCCGGACCAACTTTCCTGCTTTGTCGTAGTAACTCACGCCGGTAGCCTGGCCCCTGGAATCTGTGTGTACTTCACAGACTACGCATTCTGTGCGCAATTCACAGTGCTTCGTTGCAATGGCGCGAGGAATCACCGTGACCGCCGTTGAACTCTTGGCATCCACCTCGCAGCGGAAGCCAACGCAGTGCGGGCATTGAATACAGGCAGGTCTGCCATTGTATGGCTTGGAATTGATAGCCATTGGAATCGGAAACGGATGCATTCCGATCTTTCTTGCGGCAGGAGCCAGCAACCTCGCCTCCCGATTGAACGGCAGCGGTGGCATTGGATAATCCTTACTGCGAGGACCTTCGAAAGGGTTAGCCCCACGTTTACCACTTACGCCGATGTCCCACTCTGCTTTGTCGTAGTACGGAGCCAGATCTTCATAGGTGAGGGGCCAGTCTTCGAGAGTCGATCCCATCGGAGCCCCATAGGTAGAACGCATCGCAAAGTCTTTGGGCAGGAATCTCCACGCCATCGCTCCGTAACTCAATGTGCCGCCACCGACAACCGCGGCGATGTTGTTGTATGCCCCTTCGCTTGGGAGAACTTTCACCCAATCTCCCTTATCTGTTTGCCGTACCCGAATGTGGCGCTGATCGTCGGGGCCAAAAGCATTCCCCAGGACAGTAGTGCGCTGGCTTCTCAGTTCGTCATGGCCGGTTTCAGAAAAACTCTGTTGTCTCCCCCGCTCGAGCAAAACGACGCTCCATCCGGCCAGCGCCAATTCTTGCGCCACAATGCCACCGCCGCCCCCTGCGCCAACGATCACTGCATCAACCGGTTTAGGCGCCATGCCAATGGCCCCCACCCATATACTTCTCGATGCCCAGCATCTTCCAACTCACTTCGTTTCTATTGCCTCCATGAATGGGGCTGCCGTAGAAGCCTTGCATGGTGTGGTCAACCAACATCTCGAAGAACGGGTTGGCACCAAGAGCCTCCAGGCGTTTCGTCTGCTCTGCGAAGCTCAGCGTCAAGAAATCTGGATGAGCCTTCCGAAAGAGCTTCAAGCCTTGCCGGTAGGAGGCTCCGAATCGAGCAAGTGCTTTCGTCAATTGCAGGTCCAGGAAGTTCAGGCAATTTGCTTCTTTAGCCCCCGGCGTATCGTCGGTCGGTATGATCTGTGACATCAAGGCTTCTACCCACAAAGCTTCCTCCGGGCTGAAGAAGACCAAGGGGGCCGCATTGGCCGAGGCGATGGATACGAGAGCTACAAACTCTCTCCGTTGCATTTCATCCATTCGAAGATCATATCTCCTCTCAAGATTAACCTCCATTTAACTTTAGATTCGATCATTCACTTTGACTAAAGCAACTGATATGATTGCCGCCAATGAAAGCCAAGCTTCTCGCTATATTCGCAATTGCTTCGGCCCTCACATTTGCCCAAACGGGCACAATACAGGGCATCCTTGTCGATCCATCCGGAGCCGCCATTAAGGGCGGTAAGATTGCAGCCACCGACCAGAGAAAAGCGGTTATGGTGCGAGAAGTTGTTAGCGGGGATGATGGTGCGTTTCAGATATCGAACATCCAGCCCGGGCTTTACACTCTCAAGATTCAGTCTGCAGGGTTCAAATCATTAAGCCAAACCGATTTACAACTGGATCAAAACCAGATTATGAATCTGGGTCGGCTAGCCCTGCAAATCGGTGCAACTACTGACTCGATCACAGTCGAAGCTGAGGTTCCGGTGGTTGAAACCACAACTGCAAACAAGAGCTTCACGATTACGGGAAAACAGGTTACTGAGTTGTCTTTGAATGGCCGCGACTTCCAGTCGCTCATGCGTACGCTGCCTGGCGTTGTTTCCAACGACCGTACCGACTTCCGACTCGCCTTCAACAACACAGATGCCTTCAACGTGAATGGCCTGCGGGGATCGAACAACAACGTATTTCTCGATGGCGCCATCAATACCGACGTCGGTGCGAACGACGGACAGTACACGCAGATTTCACTGGATGCTGTCGGTGAATTTAAAGTGCAAACATCAACCTTCAATGCGGAGTACGGTCGCAACCCCGGCATCATGATCTCTGTGAATACCAAGTCTGGGACGAAAGACTTTCATGGCACTTTCTACGAGTTTTTGCGCAACAACGCTTTCGATGCCCGTCAGCCGTTTGACCGCACTGGCACCACACAAAAGCTGCGTTTCAACCAGTTTGGCGGCAACATTGGCGGCCCACTGGTTGTCCCCAAAATTTCTTCCCGCAAAGACCCGAAGCTGTTCTTCTTCTTCAATTATGAGAAGACACTGGCAACACGCCCCAGCGGCGGAACCTTCGTTGACCTTCCCCATCCCGATTTGTTGAATGGAGATTTGTCACGCCTCTACCGCGCAGGCAACATCATCACTGCGTCAGGTGTGGACACTGGTTTCCGTATTGGACAAGTGTTTCAACCCAACTCGGTGGTTCGCGAAGCAGGCGGCCGAATCATCGGAGGCACTCCTTATCCAGGAAACATCGTTCCACGCAGCCAATGGGCGCAGAATACTCCGGCATTCTTAAAGGTGCTTTCTGGTGCGAGCTATGCAGGAACGGTGCCCACGCCGAACGTTCCTGAAACGGTACGCTCGTTCTTCCAGGACACCTATCGCTTCAATAAAGAAGGCAAGGTCTTGCGGCTCGACTATACAATCAGCGACCGCGCCAACTTCTTCTTCCGTTGGGCTGATGACGCCAACCATGAAGAACAAGGCCTTGGCATTTTCGCTTCCACTCCATATCCGGTGTTCCCCCAGTTTCGTCGCAAGCCAGGAAGCTCCTGGAGCTACAACCTCATCAACGTGATTTCACCCACCACGACAAATGAGTTCATCTTCAGCTACAACAGACTGACGCAGCTTGTTGATGTGCAACCCAGTGCGAATAAGGCTTTGTATGACCGAAAGGAATTGGGCTTTACCTTCCCCGAATTCTTCCCGGAAGCGAACTTGAGAAGCCGTTTTCCGCGCTTCAATTGCGGAGTGGGCTCCTGTAATTACCCCGGATTTGCTGCTGGCTGGTTAAGCGAAGCCAAGCAGTTTACCTGGACCGATAACCTGACGAAGAACATGGGCAAGCACACCTTGAAATTTGGTGGCTTCTTCAACATGAACCTCAACGGCCAACAACCATCGTGGACCGATGCCATGAGTTTCAATTTTGGCGACTCGGCTGACAATCCACTGTCCACCGGAAACACCTTTGGCAATATGCTGCTCGGGAACTACACCTCGGTTACTCAAACCAATGGCCGATTCTACGGGAGCTTCCGCTTCTTCGGCATTGAAGGTTATGCCCAGGATTCCTGGCGGGTCAACCGCAAACTCACGCTGGAATTTGGTATGCGCTGGGCGTACCTTGGCCCCACCTATACCTACGGCAAGTTCCTTCAGAACTATTTTGATCCACGCAAGTATGATCCAGCCAATGCAGCTCGCATTGATCTCAACCCCGGTTTGACACTCGGCACGATTACCCCGGGGGTGGGCAATCCCTTCAACGGAATGGTTGAAGAAGGCCAAGGCAACTTCCCACAAGGTGGAGTGAAGAAACGGTGGAACAACTTCGGGCCACGCGTAGGTTTTGCTTATGATCCCTTTGGCGATGGCAAGACATCGATCCGTGGCGGCGGCGGAATTTTCTATGAGCGCATTCGCCAGAATGCCAACAACTTTGATGGTTTGGGCAATCCTCCGCTTACGTTCCAACCCACTGTATTTGTTGGGAACGTAGACAGGATCAATACAAACCTGATTGCCGGTGGTCGTCGGTCGCCAGTTGGGATTGTTGCCATCGACTCTGAAGGTCAGATTCCAACCATCTACTCCTGGAGCTTTGGCGTGCAACGTGAACTAGGTGCCAAGACGAGCCTTGACGTCAGCTACATCGGCAACCGCGGGCGTTACCTGCAATACCGCCGCGACCTCAATCAGTTGCCCATTGGCACCACGTTGCAGCCCGGAGTACTTACGCGGGTGAATGGCGTTGCCAATGCGCTGCGACCCTATCTCGGCTATGCCGGAGTGAACTATACGGAGTTTGGTTCCACCTCGAACTATAACGGCTTGCAGGCGCGCGTCAGCCGTCGCTTTGCGAAGTCGTTCACTGGAAACTTCAACTACACCTGGTCGAAGGCACAAGGCGTGAATGAAGGCGATACGAATGCTCTGGCCTACTCGTTTGACCGGCAGCGCGAATATGGTTTGCTCAATTTTGACCGCAAGCAAATCGTCACTGTGGATTTCATTTATGAACTTCCTCAATTTGCCAAGCAGAATGCTCTGGCAAAGGGAGTTCTCAACGGATGGCAAGTCAATGGAATCGCCCGCTTCTGGGGTGGTACGCCGTTGACAATTACCTCTAACGGAAACGTCGGAACTCTCGGCGGCGGCCCGCGTGCCAACTACAACGGTAGTGGACCAGTAACCAATCCCGACCCCAGCGAACTCGATTACTTCAATGTGTTTGCCTTCAGCCGTCCTCTCGAAGGCAGCCTCGGCAACACTGGAGAGGGAATCATTCGAGGACCCAATATCAACCAGTGGGACATCTCGATGATCAAGACAACCACTTTCTTTGAACGGGTTCGAGTGCAGATTCGCTTTGAAACGTTTAACACTTTGAACCATACGCAATGGGCCGGCATCAACACCGGTCTGAATGTACCCAATCCGAATACGGCTCCCACAGCGGCAACTCGTGGCACCTTCGGCCAGGTGAACTCCACGCGTGACCCGCGAACGATTCAGCTTGGCATCAAGGTATTGTTCTAAGCTGGTTTGGTGATGCTGATTGCCAGTTTGGCCCTGATCTTTTATCAGGGCCAAACTGTTTCTACAGAGAACGTTTTTGTCCGGGCCACGCAACATCTTGGTGAGGGCAAATTGACTGAGGCTGAGGCGGGCTTTCGGGAAGTCCTCCGTCGAGAACCCAACAATCTCGGGGCCCTCGGCAACCTTGGTGTCCTGTATAGCCGCAGAAATCAACCCGCCCAAGCAATCCGGATGTACGAAAGGGCATTGAAGCTCGTTCCACAAGAACCAGGGCTGAAACTCAATCTTGGCCTGGCGTATCTCAAGCTGGATGAATACGAGAAGGCCAAACCCCTCTTCATGAGCCTGGCTACCATTGCTGGCCCCCGCCAAAGCCAGGCACAAGAGTTGTATGCCATTTGCCAATTGCAAACCGGTCAATTGGACCTTGCCATCGAAACGCTGGAATCGTTACGGCAGTCGCCTCAAGCAACCAACGGGGTCTTACATTCTCTGGCGCTGGCCTACGTTAAGAAAAAGCAGACAGCCAAGGCACAAGACGTCTTCAATTCCATGCTGTCCAGGTTACCTTCGGGTGAGGCCAAGTATCTGGAGGGTCGCGTCTGGTACGATGCGGGGCTGTTTGAACAGGCCTTGCTCAGCCTGGAACAGGCACAGGAGTTGAATTCGAGGCTTTCAGGCCTCCATCTCGAGATGGGCAAGACGCTCGTCAGCCTGCGAAACTATGAAGCCGCCGAGCTGAAGTTGAAGTCAGCACTTGTGGCTTCACCCTCAGATCTCGAAGCACAATACTTTTTGGGTGCACTGCTGGTGCAGCAAAACCGCTTTGAAGAAGGAGCTAAACTCCTCAGATCAGTAAAGGCCATGCGACCTGATCTATGGGGAACGTCCTATTACCTTGGCAAGGCTGAATTGGCGACAGGCCGACCTGCGATCGCGCTGCCGTTGCTCGAAGAGGCTGCCAGCAGGGCTCCCAATGAGGCTTCCGTACACTACCAATTGGCTCGCACCCTTCAGTTGCTTGGACGAAAAGCAGCAGCCTCACAGGCCTTCGCCAAAGTGCAACAACTGAGGACGAATGCGAACCAGGAAACGATTGTCATGAAATGATAGATCGTCGCCATTGGCTCACCATGATGTCATTTGGGGCATGTTTTGGCCAGGGCGTGTCGACACGCTCGGTAAAGCCTCAACCCAAGGGCAAACCTTCTGGCTTACCTTTTGCTTCCCGCTTTGTAGATGTGGCGGCTGAAGCAGGTCTCAAGGCTCCAGTCATCTATGGCGGAGTGGATCGTAAGGATTATTTGCTGGAAACGATTGGCTGCGGAATAGCGTTCTTTGATTTCGACAATGATGGATGGCTGGATCTGTTTGTTCCCTCGGGGGTCCGCTTAGAAGGAACACCGGCTACAACCAGGAATCGGCTCTACAAGAACAACCGGGATGGCACATTCACAGATGTCACCGAGAAGTCAGGGCTGGGTGATTCCGGGTGGGCCTGTGGGGTCACAGTTGCCGATTACAATAACGACGGCTTTGAAGATCTGTTTGTCTCCTACTGGGGTGAGAACAAGCTCTATCGCAACAATGGGGATGGCACTTTCACAGATGTTTCGAAAGCTTCTGGCCTGACACTGCCCAAACGCCACTGGACGACAGGCTGCACTTTTGTCGATACCAATCGCGATGGGCATCTGGACTTGTTCCTGGCTACCTATGTCGATTTTGACCCGCAGCGAGTACCCAAACCGGGGCAGAATCCGACCTGCAACTGGAAGGGAATTCCGGTGAACTGCGGGCCTCGTGGCTTGGTACAGGGGCAGTTCTTCCTGTTTCGCAACGATGGGAAAGGCCATTTCAGTGATGTCACAAAAGCAGCAGGGCTCGCTGAAGCAAGAGCCTATGGGCTCACAGCGATTGCGGCCGATTTTGATGAGGATGGCTGGCCTGATCTGTACGCAGCTTGTGATTCTGTTGCCAGTGTTTACTTCAAAAACAATCGTGATGGCACCTTTACTGAGGAGGCGCTACCGCGTGGTGTCGCCGTCAACGACGACGGCATGGAACAGGCTGGCATGGGCTTGGGCGTAGGCGATTACAACAACGACGGGCATCTTGACCTGTTCAAAACTCACTTTTCCGACGACACACACATTCTCTACCGCAACGACGGAAAAGGTACCTTCACCGACGTGACAACTCTAAGCGGCTTGGGCGTCGAAACCCGCTTCGTTGGTTGGGGCACCGGCATTGTCGATCTGGATAACGACGGCAGACCGGATCTGTTTGTGGTGTCAGGATCTGTCTATCCAGAAGTTGAAGCCAAGCTGCCAGCCTACCCCCACAAGAATCCACGTCTCATCTTTAGACAACTACCCAATGGGACGTTTGAAGAATTGATTGATGAGGCCGGACCAGGCATCCGTGCAGCCCATGCCAGTCGCGGCTGCGCCTTCGGTGACTTTGATAACGATGGAGATGTCGACATCGTTGTGATGAACATGAACGAGCCGATTTCACTTTTGCGAAACGACCTGCCCCATGGAGGAAACTGGATCAAGGTGCAATTGCAAGGCAGCAAATCAAACCGTTCTGCCATTGGAGCGCGAGTGAAAGTTCGCGGTACGGGATTCCTCCAGGTACAGGAAGTAATGAGCCAAAGTAGTTTTCTCTCGTCCAACGATCGCAGATTGCACTTTGGCGTCGGGAAGTTGCAATCCATTGATCTGGAGATTAGCTGGCCGAGTGGAGCTAAGCAGTCCTTCACTAAGTTGCCATCCAATCACCTGATCCGAATCCACGAAGCTTTGGGGGTTACGCATCGCCTTCCACCGCCATTCGCCTAAGATCTCTCTCTTAGTTCTTAAGATCGTTTTCCCTAAGCTCTACGCCTGAGCCCAAGTTCTGCGCTAAATTCGTGGAACGAGCATGATGTACATTTCCATTTTTATTCTTCTCCTCACAGCATGCAGCAGCACCTCCTTCGCAGCCCTGGAACGCCTTGAAGTGCAAAGCAGTGAAGTCATCCTGGGCGGAAAGTCGTTTGGGTTGGCTGGTGCCTATAAGAAAGTGGAGGGAAAGGCGCATTTCTCGCTCGATCCGGAATCGCCCGCCAACGCCGCAATCGCCGACTTGAAGCTGGCTCCTCGAAATGCCTCGGGCCGTGTGGAGTTCTCTGCAGATTTCTATTTGCTGGCACCGGTCGATGGAAGCAAGTCGAATGGGAAGCTCCTTTATGAAGTTGGCAATCGCGGCACCAAAGCAGCACTTCGGTTTTTTCAATTGGCCGATACGTCCAATCCATTTGGCGACGGTTTTTTGATGTCGCAGGGGTACTCGATTTTGTGGATGGGTTGGCAATGGGACGTGCCCCAAGGTCGTATGAGAATGGAGCTTCCAGTCGCAACGGATGGAGGAAAACCAATTCTGGGCCTGGTGCGCAGTAACTTCATTCTTTACAAGAGAAGTTCCGTCGCTGAATTGGCTGATCGCAATCATATTGCCTATACCGTCGCGAATATGGAGAACCCGAACGACACGATGACCGTGCGCGATACCGCGACGGGTACGGCTCAAAAGATTCCGCGCAATGATTGGCAAATGCTCGCAGGTGGGAAAGTTAGCCTCAAAGGTGGCTTTGCGCCGGGGATGATCTATGAAGTGATTTATCAGGCCAAGGACCCCAGAGTTCTTGGTTGTTCCTTTGCAGCAACTCGAGATCTGATGGAATACTTCAAGGCCGAAGGGCGGCAAGGCTTGCCAGCCATGAAGTGGATTTATGGATGGGGTGTATCTCAATCCGGGCGCTATCTGCGGCATTTCCTGTACGAGGGCTTTAATCAGCGTGAGAACGGCGGGAAGATTTTCGATGGAGTGATCGATGAAGTCGGGGGTGCCGGCAGAGGAGGCTTCAATCAACGATTTGGACAGGCCTCGCGCGATGCCGAGCAACACTTCAACTTCTTTTACCCTGTTGACCAGTTTCCCTTTGCAGACGGCATGAGTACTGACCCGTTCAGCAAAAAGAGTGATGCGTTGCTAGCTCGTTCTGATGCCCAGAAGGCAACCCCGTTTGTCTTCCACGTTCTTTCCAGTTCTGAATACTACAACCGCGCCGGATCGCTGATTCACACCGATCCAGAGGGCAAGACTGACCTCGCGCCGCCAGCAACATCGAGGATCTATCTGATTAGCTCCATGCCGCACTTTGCCGGAAGCTTTCCGCCAGCGAAGCAAGGCGGCACAGAGCCGGAGACCTCACAAGAGTTGAATCCTTTGAATCGCGCTCCTGTGATGCGAGCTCTACTGGTTGCCATGGATGAATGGGTAGTGATGGGAAAACTTCCGCCAGACAGCCGCTATCCAAAGATTATCGACCGCACTCTTGTGGCTCCAACGAATTCCCGTTGGCCGAGCATTCCCAATCTCATTTTGCCTCCTCCGGCCCTGAAGGTGTATGCGCTCGATTTCTCCAGCGAACCCCCAAAGATCGGGCCGCAGTACCCGACTCTGGTTCCGGCTGTGGATGAGTCTGGCCATGATATCGCCGGAGTTCGTATGCCCCTGATCTCTTTTCCACTTGCCACGCACACTGGTTGGAATTATCGACATCCAAGTGCTGGGGCAAGTACAGAATTGGCGGGCGAAACCGGGTCATGGATTCTACTTGCACCCTCGAGAGCCAAGCGAAACATTGTCACCGATTCGAGGCCATCGATCGGAGAACGCTATCCGTCGCAAGAGCATTTTCTTGGGTTGATCATGAACGCCGCGAGAGAATTGCTTCGTTCGAGATTCCTGCTGGCCGAAGACCTGCCGGCTATGATTGACCAGGCAAATCAATACTGGACCTACTCGGTTAAGCAGAACTAACTTCAAACGGCATAGAATAGCGCCAGATGATGATCCTTCTTCCATTGGCACTTCTGGCAAGTGCCAGCGATTGGCAGTCGCTTTCGAGCTGGACACCAACACCTTTTGATCGAAGCGGCGTTGTTCAGTTTGAGAAAGAGGCGATCTTGCTCGAACCGGGTTCTCCCATGACGGGAATCACAGCGAAGGAATTCGCCCCCAGGATCAACTATGAGGTGAGGTTCGAGGCCAGCCGCCAACGGGGCAACGATTTCTTCGCTTCATTGACATTTCCCTATCTCGACTCGCACGCCACGCTTGTACTCGGCGGTTGGGGTGGAGACATCGTCGGCATCTCAAGTATCGACAATTGGGATGCGAGTGAAAATGAAACCCGAGCATACTTCAACTTTGAAAATGAACGCTACTATCGAATTCGAATCGAAGTGAAAGAGGGCCGAATCCGCGCCTGGGTTGACGAAAAGCCGGTCGTGGATCTTGCCGTCAATGGGCGCCAAATCTCATTGCGCAGAGGCATGGCAATCACCACGCCTCTGAGCTTGTTTAGCTACAACACGGCGTCTCGGATTCGCAAGATCGAATTCCGGACACTGGTTAACCGTTAAGCTTCCAGTTTGGTCGATACTCGCGACGCAAATAATCGTTGGCTTCGCTCGAGTTGGTCACTCGACCGCTGGCCCCGTCGTAGCTGAGTTTTTTGCCGGCACGGTGGGCGACCAACCCGAGTAGCATTTGTTCAATCATGGTACCCGCATAATCGAAATCGCAGTTGGTTTTGGTGCTGGTGCCGTTCACTACCTTGTCGAGTTTTCCCTTGCAGGCATCGAGCCATTCCGTCTGGAAGATATCCGGTGCAGACTGAGGGCGACCCGCAAGAATACCTTCGACATTTGGATTCGGCAAACCAAGTGCAGCCGGCAGACCGTTCTCGAGGAACTGTACATCCGCCCAACCCGTCTTGCCCGCAGAGGCACTCGGATTGGCCGTGAAACCCTTTGGCAAGGCCGGCGGAGTGCCGCCTGCTGGACGCCGAGGAGGCGCTTGCGTTGACTGGCCCGTGCCACCTACAAGCGGAATCAGGTTTTCTTTGCTGCGCCGTTTGTAATAGGTGAAATCCCCATCATCATTATTGGGAATGATGACGCGTGTGGTGAAGTCGGCGAAGATGCTGCCCTTGGTGCCTTCAAAGATGGCACCATTGCCAACTCTCGATAGATCCAAATAACCTTTCGGAGCTGCGGGCTTGAGCCCGCCCTGGTACCAAACCACTTCAATCGGGCCACGCCAGGAATTCGCTGGGTGTTCAAAATGAGCCTTCAGCTTTACGGGACAAATTTCAGGATGATACTTGTCGCTGACATCGGTATCAATGTCTACCGTAGTGGGTGCACCAGCATCGATGACATTCCAAACCAAATCCATCGTATGGGCACCCATATCACCCATTTGGCCAACACCGAAATCACGGTACATGTTCCAGAACAAACAATTCAATCCATTGGAACCACCAAAATACTGAGGGCTGTATGGATGATAGGGCGACGGCCCAATCCATTGCTCATAGTGCAATTCAGCCGGAGGATTGCCTTCTCCTTTCGGGTAGCCTGGCCGCGGAAGTTCCCGGGCATCCCAACTGTGAACCCGCTTGAGCTCACCAATTGCTCCATCCAGAACCAACTCTCTCAAGCGCTCAAAATTGGGGTACGCATGGCGTTGTGTCCCGTGCTGGGTAGCCACCTTCGTGCGCTGCCGCAGGTAGTTGGCACGTACCGTGCGTGCTTCTTCGACCGTGATGCCGAGAGGCTTCTCGCAAAACACATGCATGCCGCGGTTGAGGGCCCAATTCGCGATAAAGGCATGGTGATGGTCTGCCGTGCAAATGACTACGGCTTCTACGTCTTTCTGATCCATGACCTTTCGCCAATCCCAATGCAGCTTTGCCTTTGGAAAAATCTGAGCTGCCTCGCGAGTACGAATATCGTTCACATCACAAATGGCAACGACATTCTCATTCCTCAGGGAATTGTAGTGGGCAGTTCCCCGCCCCCAAACACCAATCAAAGCTACGTTGAGCTTGTTGCTGGGCGCGGACTGCCCACGGAGAAGGCCGCTCTTGAGAATTGTCAGGCCGGCGGCTGAGCCAAGCAATGCACGTCGATTCATGCACGTATCGTATCCGATTCGTCACAGCAAGGTAAATTGGAGATATCAACATGAAGCAAATTCTTCTCACAACTACATTGATCCTCGCTGCCGTCGGTTTTGCATCGGCCCAGCAAAAGAAGACACCAGCAAGCCCACCGGCAAGCACTGAAATCAAGATGGGTTCAGGAATGGTCTCCATCAAGTACAACTCCCCATTCGTGAAGGGGCGCAAGATCTTTGGGGGCATTCTTCCCTATGGTCAGGTATGGCGCGCAGGCGCCAATGCCGCCACCAGTCTGCATACCGACTCTGACCTCATGATCGGAACTTTGTCGGTTCCGAAGGGCGACTACACCTTGTATGTGATCCCCACCGAGAAGGAATGGACGCTGATTGTGAACAAGCAAACTGGCCAATGGGGCACTGAGTACAGTGAGTCGAATGATCTCGGTCGCACCAAAATGATGACCAAAGCCGCTCCAGCCCTCGTTGAATCGTTCAAGATTGAACTGACGGACTCTGCACTGACGATGCAATGGGAGAACACCATTGCTACGGTCAAGGTAAAGAGCAAGTAAGGAAACTCTTTTCGTATCAGAGGGCACCCCCAGAGATGGGGGTGCCCTTTGTTATTCTCATATCCACTGTGACCCTACAAAGCAACGTATTTGCTGACATCACGACGACGCATGGATTGATGCGAACCCACCTCTTCTATCCCACAGGGGAGGGCAAATTCCCTGGCATTGTGTTGTATTCGGAAATCTTTCAACTCACTGGCCCGATCCGTCGCACGGCGGCTTTTCTTGCTGGCCATGGTTATGTCGTTGCCGTACCGGAGGTCTATCACGAACTGGAAGCACCGGGAACCGTTCTGCCCTATGACCAGGCAGGCGCTGACAAGGGAAACTTCAACAAGTACGAAAAGCACCTCGACAGCTACGATGAAGACGCCCGTGCAGTTCTGGACTATCTTCGCGGCATGAAGAACTGCAACGGGCGATTGGGCGTCATGGGAATCTGTCTTGGCGGACACCTCGCCTTTCGGGCCGCCATGCAAAACGACGTCCTGGCTACTGCATGCTTCTACGCGACAGACCTGCATTCCGCCACACTCGGCAAAGAGAAGAATGACGATTCACTCCAGCGTGCCTCTGAAATTAAGGGTGAACTCTTAATGATCTGGGGCCGACAGGACCCGCATGTCCCTCTCGAAGGCCGCGTCAAGATCAAGGCACAACTCGAGCAATCCGGGGTAATGTTCAGCTGGCTCGAAGTCAACGCAGCACATGCTTTTTTGCGAGATGAAGGCCCTCGTTATGACCCGGCACTCGCGCAACAATGCTTACAGCTCACGCTCGATTTGTTTCAGAGGAACCTGGGACACTAGTGCTCCTGTTTGCCATGCGCTTGACACTGCCACCCGATTCGTTAGAGACTCCCAGCAATGATTCCATTTGCAATTGTCGCTTTGGCTGCAGTCAGTCTATTTGCCGAAGAACCACATTTCAACATTCCACTTTGGCCGGCGGGTAAGGTTCCTCTTGCAGTGGGCACTGGCCCACTCGATGCACCCTTTCTGACCGCGTTTCTGCCACCAGCCAACAAGCGCAACGGATCGGCAGTCATCATCGCCCCTGGCGGTTCCAACATCATGTTGATGTACGGAGTGGAAGGTATTGAGCTGGCAGAGCGATTCAACGACTGGGGCACATGCGCCTTCGTGTTGACCTATCGGCTGGAACCCAAATATCATGCCGATGCGCGCATCCTGGACGGCAACCGCGCTATCCGCTTACTGAAGGCAAGAGCAAAAGAGTTTGGGATTGACCCCAATCGCATCTTGTTTTCCGGTTACTCTGCCGGCTCCACCATGGCTCGCAATGTGATCGCAAATTCTGGACCGGGCGAAGCCAGCGAAGCAGACCCCATTGATCGATTGGATTCGAGGGCGCACTCCCTGGTGATGGTCTACGGTCCGGGGGCACCCACGCCCAGAGAGAATCTCAAGTTGTTTCCTCCAACCTTCCTGCTCTCAGCCGCTTGGGATCGGGGAGCAGCCGACGGATCGGCCCGCCTCTTTCTCGAGATGAATCAGGCAGGTGGAGTAGCCGAGCTTCACCTCTATCAAAGAGGAAGACATGGGTTTGGTGCGGCTTACACAAGCCCTGAGTATGGATTGTGGATGGATACCCTGAAGCACTTTCTCGAAATGAATCATTTCTTCGGAGGAAAGAAGTAGATGCTTCCCATTCTTCTCCTTTTGTCGCTGGCGCAGCAAAGCTCCATCAATGATGGCTATGGCGAGATGATCCTGATTCCGGCAGGCTCTTTCACTATGGGAGATACCTTTGGAGACGGAGAGTCTCGCGAGCGGCCGGCCCACGTGGTTCATGTCGATTCCTTCTACATCGCCAAGCTTGAGGTAAGCAACGCAGATTGGCGCAAGTTTAGAGACGACCCCGGCTACAACGATCCGAAGTTTTGGCCCGAAGGTCGCGTGATGCCCAAGGACCAGATTCCTTATTGGCAGCAGCCCAACAACCATGGAGGAGGCACCCCCGGTTCGGACGCGTATCCGGTATTGGGCGTCAATTGGGATGGGGCCACCGCCTACTGCAACTGGCTCAGCGCGAAGACAGGCAAGAAGTATCGTTTGCCCACGGAAGCCGAATGGGAGAAGGCAGCACGCGGAACCACGAAATTTCGCTTCCCATGGGGAAATGAGATCACGCATGAGTACGCCAACTACGTGGGGAAGCAAAAGTTCGATACGGGACTGCCGGTCGGTTCACTGCCCAAAGGGGCGAGCCCCTATGGTGTTCTAGATATGGCCGGCAACGTAATGGAGTGGTGCAGCGACTGGTACAGCAGGGATTACTACCAGAAAAGTCCCAAGCGAAACCCGAAGGGACCAGCCGAGGGCGCATATCGTGTGCTTCGCGGTGGAAGCTTCTTCTTTGAAGGGCAAGACCTACGAGTCTACGCCCGCTCTGGTGCCTGGCCCAGTTTTCAATCGTTTCGGATGGTTGGCTTTCGTGTGGCCCGGGATCAATAGGCGCTCAAGCCTTGATCGGATTGCTCAAGACACCCAAGCCTTCAATTTCAACCTCAACCGTATCACCGGCTGACATCTTGCGCGTAGATCCCGGCGTACCGGTATAAATGACGTCTCCTGCCTGCAGTGTGACGTACTTGGAAATGTAGCTGACAATCGTTGGGCAATCGAAGAGCAGATCGCTGATGAACTGCTTCTGCACGACTTCTCCGTTCAGGCGAGTCTGAAGCAGTGCCTTCTGAAATTCGGAGCCGCGTACCAGCGTTGGCCCCAGCGGACCAAAGGTGTCGCTCCCCTTGGCACGCCACCACTGCAGATCCTTTTGCGCGCCATTCTGCCAGTCGCGTTCGGAAACATCGTTACCGCAGGTAGCACCGAAAATAGCGGCTTTGGCTTGGTCGATCGACAAATTACGTCCACCGCTCCCCATCACCAAAACAAGCTCCCCCTCATAATGAACATTCTTGGCACCGCTTGGAATCACAATTGGTTCGCCTGCGGCAATGATGCATGTGGTCGGCTTATAGAAGATCTCAGGCTCTTTCGGTACGGCACGGGTACCGATATGACTCTTGTAATTGAGACCGACTGCAAGCACCTTGGGAGGATCGGCCGGAGGCAGCAGCTTCAAACCCTTGAGTGGTTTCTTGCCGCCCAGAGGACGGCCATTCAAGTAGGGCGCATTGCTCAGGGCGATCACCTGGTCGCCCTCGATACGACCCCAGGAAACTCTGGCTCCATTCTGAAACCGAATGAACTTCTCAATGGCAGGAGCTGCCGGAGCGGCGGCGGCAATCGCCAACGATGTGATGCTTTCTCTACGTGTCATTAGAATCTTTCCGCGCTCGCCAGATAAAGGGCATTGAGCACTAATTTGAAGGTGCCGAAAGGCTGCCCGCGAAACTGCGGACGAAAGCCGTACAAAACAATACTTCCCTTGCCCATGCGCGCCTCTACGGCAATTGGCTTTCCGAGCACCAAACGCTCGCCGGAAAGCCAGCCTGATGCCAGCAAGTCCTTCGACGCGTATCGGGCAATCACTTTGACTTCACGATTTCCAGAATTCGCCTCTTTGATCAAGGTAGATTCGAAAGCCTGTCCCCCCGTGGTCATGGCAATAGCATCGGCATTCATACCGAAGGCAATTGGGTTCTTCGTGTCGACAGTGATTCGAATCAGCGACCCAGGAGCATAGAAAGCATTTGGCTGCACGTCATCATTGCGGCCTCCGGGAGGTTCCAGCAGTCCACGAACTCCAATTTCAAAGCTTTGAATCGGCAATTGTGTCGCTGTATCAAAAGCGAGCAAGGTACCACCAGCCTTCACGAACTCTTCAAGCGCCACAAGGCCCTTATTGCCAATACCGCCAGTAAACTCCGGGCGTTGCTGTCCATCGGTTCTTCCCCCCATTTCGCCGGCACGAGTTCCATGAAGAATGCTTTGAGCCGACTGTTGGGTCAAGATGATCGCGTCGTAGCGCGACTTCAACCCACCTTTTTGGATCTCATCATTCTTCAACGCGGTATAAGGGATCTGGAAATTCTCCATCAACCACATGGTCCAACCGGCATCCATGTTGGCCGTATGCGGCTCATAGATTGCTACACGAGGTGTTTTCATCTTGTACGCCGCGCCCGCACTGTTGGTGCTCATCTCGCCGGTCGAAGACCAGTAAACCGAGGAACCCTGCTTGAGGCTGGAAGCCAACTTCAAGAAGCTAGCAGAGTCGCTGTGAGACCAGGTAGGTTCTGGGTACGTCACCTTCTCCAACTTGCTGAGCGTCGCATTCTCAGTCAAGGGCGTATCCAGTTTTTCAACATCAACTCCCATCTGATAGCTGAGGGTCCAACCAGCCAGATCATAGGGTCGCTTTGTCGGACCCGTTTGACCCGACCTCAATTCCGGATAGCGCTGGGGTTCGAGCAAATCCACCAGATAACCTCGAAACGCCTGCTGTGCCTTGAGGACATAGCTTCCCTCTGGATACGTACGGAAGTTGTGGGTGATGGTCTGATTGAGGCGATGCACCTCAATTCCGGCTTGCTGCAACCGATCCACCAAGCCCGCCGCTGCATGCGGATCACGCTGTGCATTCGAAATCATGTAGCCATAAAACGAGGTGTCCTGCTTATGCTGGTTGGCCAACTCCCAAGCCTTACCCAGAAAGTGATGGCTGCGCAGTGCCGCGATGTCAAGAATGCCCCAATCGGCGGTCAGCATGTAATCCATGGCATCACGCAGTGCCCAGCGGCCTCCTTGCCAGGGCATGGGATAAAAGACCGTCGGAAACTTGGTAGGAATTCCATTGGGGAAGCGATCGCCCAATTCTGTCGCCTTGTACTCATGAGGCGTCGCATAGCCGAAGCCAGCGGTCTCCGTCAAAATTCCATGCATGTTGTGGAAGGCGGGCACGGTGCGCAAGCCACCATTCCACCAGGCGTCAAAGCCGGTATAGGAAATCACGCCAGCCTTGTTCTCGCGAAGGAATCTCTCGCGCATGGCCGTGCCAATCAGATTGATGCCTTCCATTACAGAACTGGGAATATTGGGGTTCAACGGTTCGGCATAAGGAGGGATGAAAATTCGCGCTGGAAAGGGAGCGATTTGATGTTGGTTGTATACGATCTGCGGAAAGAACTCATGAAAGAGTTGTCTGGTCAGATTTCTCGTTTCCGGGAGGTTCAACATGAACCAGTCGCGGTTGTTGTCATGTCCGGCATGCTTCTGGTAGAGAAAGGGGACAGGAGCCATTTCATACGGCGTACCGACATTCTTGCGATACCAATGACTGACCATCGTCATGCCATCCGGGTTGGTGCACGGCACCTGCACGAGGATCACCTTATCGCGAATGCGTTTGGTCTCCTCTGATTCATCCGTGATGAATTTGTAGGCGAGATCTGGTGAATGCTGCGCAGGAGCCACTTCTGTGGCATGCATCGAAGAATCGATCCAAACAAACACTTTGCCTTCTTTCGCCAGCACTTCTGCCTCGGCCTTCGTAGCCGTGCCGAGAGCGAGTTGGCGATTCATTGCCTTGTACTTGTCCAGGTTTCGAAGATTTTCTTCACTCGACAAGAGTGCAAGAAGGTGAGGACGGCCTTCACTGGTCTTGCCGATCTCAATCAACTTGATGCGGTCACTGGACTTTGCCAGGGCCTGATAGTACTTGTACAGTTCTTCATAATCGATGAGCTTGTAATCGCTACCCGGCTTGTAGCCAATGACTTCTTCCGGTCTTGGCGGAGTGGCCCAACCGAAACAAGCCAGTCCTGTAACGAGAAAGAAAAGCAGTCTGTGCATCATAGAAGCGATAATGATATCAACGATGGCAAGCTTGAAGCCCTTTCGGGTGGGACTCATCCAGACCACCTGCTCTACCGACCCTCACGAAAACCTGGAAAAAGCAATTGTGAAGATCCGCGAGACTGCGGCGCAGGGAGGACAAATCATTTGCCTCCAGGAACTGTTTCGCAGTCAATATTTCTGCCGTGAAGAACGGGCAGATCTATTTGACCTGGCCGAGGAAATCCCCGGCCCATCCACGGCGGCCATTGGAAAGATCGCCAAAGAACTTGGTGTTGTTGTTGTGGCCAGCCTCTTCGAGAAGCGTGCCACGGGGCTCTATCACAACACGGCCGCCATCATTGGCGCTGATGGCGAACTGCAGGGAATTTTCCGCAAAATGCATATTCCGGATGACCCGCTCTTCTTTGAGAAATTCTATTTCACTCCAGGCGATCTGGGCTTTCTGAATTTCGACACCAAATTTGGCCGAATCGGCGTATTGGTTTGTTGGGATCAATGGTACCCGGAAGGTGCCAGACTCACCGCGATGCAGGGAGCCAACGTCCTCTTTTATCCAACCGCAATCGGCTGGCACCCACACGAAAAGGCGCAGTATGGTGCCGCGCAACTAGATGCGTGGAGAACCATCCAGCGATCTCATGCTATTGCCAACGGCATTTACGTTTGCGCGGTAAACCGCATAGGCTTTGAAGGCAACAGCGAGGCGGGCTTGGAATTTTGGGGCAATTCGTTTGTCGCAGATCCCTTCGGAGTTGTCGTGGCAGAAGCCTCTCACGACAAGGAAGAAAACCTGGTGGTGGAATGTGATCCGGCTCGCATGGAAGAGGTGCGGCGCAATTGGCCGTTCTTCCGTGATCGAAGAATTGATGCCTACGGCGGCATCACCCAGAGGTGGGCCAAGTAATGGCGTTGCGGATGCCCGCAGAATGGGCCAGCCATGAAGCCACCTGGCTTGCTTGGCCCCACGAGAAAAGTGATTGGCCCGGAAAATTTGCACCCATCCCCTGGCTCTATGCAGACATCGTTCGACACCTCGCCCAGGTAGAACGAGTTCGAATCGTCGTTTCAGATCTGGATGCTCAGGAATCCGTCAGAAAGATCCTGGTCAAAAATCATGTGGAGATGAACGCAATCGATTTCATCATCGCTCCCACGGACCGCAGTTGGGTGCGCGACACGATGGCGATTTTTGTTCACAATGGCCGCGGACAGGTAGAAGCCACAGACTGGCGCTTCAACGCCTGGGCCAAGTATGACAACTTTGCCAGCGATGACGCGCTGCCTTCCGTCGCCTCTTCCGTGTTCGGATTCAAGCATCATGAAGCAGTTTGGAAGAAGCGACGGGTCGTCCTGGAAGGGGGCTCCATTGAGGTCAATGGCGAGGGGCTGATGCTCACGACCGAGGAATGCCTCCTCAGCCCGATCCAGGCCCGGAACCCTGAGCTGAGTCGCGAAGATATCGAAGCCGTCTTCAGCAAGTATCTCGGCATCAACAGGACTCTTTGGTTGAAGAACGGAATTGCCGGCGACGATACTCACGGGCATGTCGACGACCTGGCGCGCTTCACTGATGCCAGTACGATCCTGATTGCCAACGAGCCAGATCGATCGGATGCCAACCATGAGCCCCTGGCAGAGAACCTGGCTTTATTGCGACGTGTTGCCAAGGATTTGCGCATCATTCCACTTCCCATGCCGGAGCCGATTTGGTTTGCCAACCAACGGTTACCAGCCAGCTATGCCAACTTCTATATTGCGAATGGGATCGTGCTGGTGCCCGTATTCAATGATCCCAATGACCGACTGGCACTCAATGCAATTGCCAAGGCACTCCCCGCCCACAAAGTAATCCCAATCTACTGCCGCGATCTTGTTCTCGGGCTCGGAACCCTCCACTGCATGACGCAACAGGAACCTCGTAGAATAAAGAAATAGTTGTAAATGATGTTTGAAGATCCCAAAGCAATCCGTGACGAGGCTGCCGCAAAGCAGAAGTTGATTCGTGAAATCAACGGCATTGAAGAAGAGAAAAACCAGGTTGGCCGCTACGTTCTCGGCATGTTCGGCTTCGTTTTCTTCCTGGCCGTCATTCTGCTGGGGGTTGTTTTGCTGAATCCGCAAGAGCGTTGATTTTTTGCTCGAGGAAGCGCAAACTTTCTTCGAGTATGGATCGATAACGAGGATTGCAGGCCGTTTGAAGATCACCCAATACCCGGGTGCGCTGTAGGTGCAGGTCCTCCAGTAATTGGTCGTTTACAGATTTTTCAGGCTTCTCTCGTTGGGCCTTGCGCTCATCCAGCAGGTCCTGCTGATTTTCAACATCTTTGGACTCCCAACCTCGGGCCATCGCTTCAGTACCTCGGCACTTGGGGGTCAATTTCCATCGACCAGCGATCGATGCCGCCTGACAAACTCACCGCATTCTCAATGCCCTGGCGTCGCAACCACGCTACCGTGTTCAGGCTGCGAACCCCATGATGGCAGTACACCACCAGTTGTTTGTCCTCGGCCAGGCTTTCAATCCGACCCAAATTAGCCGGAATCGTATTCATCGGGATCAACTCGCTGGGCTCAATGCGAGCAGTAGCATTCTCATAGGGCTCTCGGCAATCGAGCAGAACAATGGCAGCATTCTCGCGCAACATCTGCGCCAGACGGCTGGCAGGAATTTCGAGTGGCAATTCAGTAGTGGACATCCATAAACAGGATAATGGACTCATGAACCGGATTGTAATTGCCGCTCTGCTCTGGACCTGTTCAGGCATGGCGCAACAGGTGGAAAGCTTCGATGCTGTATGGCAGACGATTACGGATAAGCACTGGAATCCGGAACATCTGGAACATCTGCCCGGGGGAGGAAGCTGGGGAGGGATTCGCGAGGCATACCGGAAGCGAGTGGAACTGGCCAAAGACCAGTCTGAGGTCAGAGACATTCTTCGCGAAATGCTTGGCAAGATTGGCAAAAGCCACTACGCCATTGCAGGTCTGGAACTGAAGCGGTCTCAATCAGTGAGACAAGGCGGAGGGATTTCGCCCGGTTTTCGCGTGGGGCTGGTGGAGGGAAAGGTAGTCGTTACTGGTGTCAGCGCTCCTGCGCTCGGTGTGAAGGTAGGCTGGGTCCTCGACTCAGTCGCCGGAGTGCCCGTCGCCCCGGCGCTCGTCGAGATTCGACGACTTACCGGAGCCACACTTCAAACCGGACTCAGAACGCATCAAATGCTGCAGAGCTTCATTAGTGGCTCCTCGGGAGAGATGGTGAACTATCAGTTCCTGCTCGGCCCATCCCTCAAGAAAGCGGTTGTGCTCAAGATTCCAGAGAGTAACGGCTCTTCAGGCTTTGGGTTCGTACAGGGAGTCAATGTAGAGAGGGAATTCCTGAAGCTTGGCAAGGACAAGAACGTGGGCTACTTCCGCCTCGACATGTTTCTGGACGTGATCCGGGTCCTCCCCCAGTTTGAACAGGCGATCCAAAGCTGTAAGGATTGCAAGGGATTCGTGGTTGACCTGAGGGGCAATCCGGGCGGAGTCGCCGTCATGGCCAATGCCCTGGCAGGTTGGTTTGTGACCAAAGACAACGTCAAGCTCGGCACGATGTTTCAGAGGGGCGTACAGCTGAACTTTGTGGTGATACCGCGACTGAACGGCTTCGCTGGACCACTGGCTATCCTTGTCGACTCTGCCAGCGCTTCCACCAGCGAGATCTTTGCTGGTGGCATGCAGGACATAAAACGTGCCCGCATCTTTGGCACTCAAACCGCGGGAGCTGCGCTGCCAAGTGTTGTTGAGAGTTTACCCAATGGCGACTTGTTTCAATTTGCCGTGGCCAATTATGTTTCTGAATCAGGGAAAGAGCTGGAAGGTCTAGGCGTTACACCAGATGTAGTGGTCCGTCACAGCCTCGCTGCGCTGCGCGCAGGCCGAGACCTGATGGTGGAGGCTGCGTTAGATTGGATTTATGAGAGCTCTGTTCGTACTCAGCCTTAGCGTCGCATTTGCTCAAGAAAAGCCGATGCCAACGGCAGCACAAGTGTTGGATCGCTATGTGAACGTGACTGGTGGCAAAGCAGCCTATGCCAAGGTAAAGACGGTCAGCATGGTCGGCACCCTGGAAATTGAAGGCCAAAGCATACGCGGAGCCATGCGGATGTATCGGATGGATGGTGGCAAATACTATTCGGTGGTGGATCTGGCGGGGGTTGGCAGGCAGGAGGATGGCAGTAACGGCACGGTGGTCTGGGACAAAACCGTTCTCGGCCCACGGCTGAAAACAGGGGTTGAAAAGTTTCTTGCTACCTGCGCTTCCTCAGCGATGGGTGAGTACGGTAGAGGTGCCCTTGATACAGATTCCTGCTATACCAAGGCGGAATTCGCGGGTGAGGAATCCATCAACGGAAAAGCAGTATACAAACTAATGATGATGCCCAAAGAAGGCAAACCAGAAGAACAATTCTACGACAAGGAATCGGGCTTGCTGGTAAGGACGAAGATGCTTATGCCTTCGCCGATGGGGGAGGTTCCGATTGTTGCCACCATTGATGAGTACCGTACGATCAATGGAATACAAACCCCGGTAAAGATCAGCAACAAAATGGGTGGAGTTATGATGATCATGAGTTTTTCTTCGGTTAAATTCAATGATGCAATCCCAGAGGCCATGTTCGCACTTCCTCCGGAAATTGATGCATTGGTAAAAGCAGGGAGAAAGTAGATTAAGTCACTTGTAGGGGTGCCCACTGATGCAACGCCCGCCCCAAAGTCTCCAGGCCAATTGGTTTAGCCAAGTGGCAATCCATCCCTGCAGCAAGACATTTCAGGCGGTCCTCATCAAACGCCAGAGCCGTTAGAGCAATGATCCTAAAAACGGCAGTTGGCTGTCCCCTGACGGAGCGCAACTGATGGATACTAAACGGGATGAGCGCGCACGACGAGGATTTGGGGCTTCACCCAATGGGTGAAGCGGAAGAAGACTTTACGAG
>JBIITX010000071.1:0-7620 GCA_044340255.1 Bryobacter sp.
GATTACTGGATTTCGTCACATGCCCCAACTCATAGCTTCTTTGCAGGCTGCCTGCAAGCTGCGTTCCCATGCTAAGACAAAAGCTGCTTAGCTAGTTTCTAGAGAGTTGCCTACTTTCAACGGAAAAACGGACATCCTCGACGCAATGGAAGTACTTCACTTTTTGTTGGAACAGACCGCGTTCCTCCTTTGGGTTTTGGAACCGATTCTACCCGTGATCCTGCTGGGGGTGCTTGCGGCGCTGAGCGTGTGGATGCTGGTGACGGCGATCGCAGCCCGCAACGCTGCCGCGATGTTAGGAGGACTGGTAGGGTTGGTAATCGCAGCCGGTGGCAGTTGGGGAACCTACGTCTACTTCAAGGGAAAGCCAGGCAAGATGGCGCAGCTCACAATGGCCCAGCCTCATGCCGTGTGGTCAGGACCCGCCCCCTCGGTATTCGTCAGCGCGGGCCGCTGGGACGAAGGCCCGGTCATGGCAATGGTGCGCGCCGGCGTGGTGAAGCGCGTGTTACGTCAGAGGTCGGAAAACAAGACGCTTTGGGAGGAACTCCGCGTTAAAGAAAGCACCGAGTGTCAGGCGGCGTGGCTTCGGGGACTTCAAGGAGTGGAGTCCGATGAGTGCATCGAAGTCTTGCCCGTTGTGTTGCCGACTGGTGCGCCCGAGGAACCATATTGGGCCGAAGCCGTTCAGCGCGACGAGATGGCAGAGACCTCGACGATCAGCTTTTCCCTAGTGAACGGCGCATCGCGCCACTTGGTGCTGAGTTGCTCCGCCCAATGGCCTCGACCGCGGCACTTCCTCGCCGGATTGCTGACCTGGAGTGAGTCCTCGAAAGTGACAAAGTCCATGCACGAATGTCGGCAAGCGGCGTTTGATGGGCGACTGGTCGCGGCGCTAGCTCGATAGAACTGGCTCCGGGCCCAGCCTCATGCGCAGCGGTCAGGCCCTTTGCAACAGCAAATGTCGACAACTCGCGACGGAAAGCGCAAATTGAGGCTCGATATGTGGTCGTACTCGAGGCGACCTTGAGCGAGGCGCGCCTCTGTGATCAAGACGAGGGCTGGACTGGTCTAGTTGGGATTCAGTCGAATGTGGCGACCGCCGTGACGTTGGCTACTGTCATGGAGCTTTTGACGGTCGCAATTTGTGCCCTCGGAAGGTCACAAATCCTGGACATAGGAAGCAGCGGAGGCATGCAATGGCACTCGGCGAACTGCAGATACTCAAGAGCCGCGCAGGGCAGTTGCGACTGGCAAGCAGCGAAAAGATTATTGAGGTTGGTTTTGCAGTCTAGCGGCGAAGGTGCCAGAGACTTTGAGTTGCTGAGGGCCCCGTTCGATTTTGCCTTCGTGTTGTTGTCCGAGTTCGGTGAAGTGTCTCAGGATATCGTCGCGTCTGAAAGTGACATGCAAACGCATGGCTTCGTCGGCCTTTAGGGGCTCTCCTGAAATCAGGGCTTCTGCCAACTGGGTATGCCAGCCTTGTGGGAGAGCCACGTATGTGCCGCTTCTGCTGAAGAGCCAGTTGAACAAAAGGACGCGGCTTTTGTCGATTGCAGCTACCAATTCCTGGCAGCCAGTTGCTTTGGCGATTTCGAGGTGAAATTCGACATGGCGTTTTTCGACTTCGGCCTGGGCTTCACGGGAAGGCGTGACCTGCTTGTCGAGGCGCCGGTAGCGCTTGTCGAGATCATCTGCGAGCCGGAGTAGGCGCTTTCTTTGGGGTTGAGTTGCGTTGTGGGCAAACAGGCGAGCGGCCTGGCTTTCGAGTGCTTCGCGGACGATGTAGTTTCCGGAGATTTCCTGGATTGTGGGCAGCTTTACGCGAGTTCCTGCCCTGGCTCGGCTCTCTACGAAGCCCTCTGCTTCGAGGCGCTGGAGAGCAGTTGCGACGGGGATTGTGCTGACTCCGAACAAACGGGCGAGTTTGCGGTGGCTGAGGGGACTGCCCGGGGGGAGTTCGCCATCGAGGATGCCGGCGCGGAGTTTCTCGTAGGCCTGCTGCCCTAAATCTGACATTCCAGTTATTGAAATTCTCATTGACACTTTAGACGATCCTCGTATATGATCGCAACAAAATCTGACATATCAGTTTTGGAGGTCTCGCTATGTGTCGCAGTTCATTACTTCAGTTCCTTGCCTTGGCGTTTTCGATTTTTTTGCTCGCCTCCGGTTTGTGTGCGCAGAACATCACAGGGTCGATCCTGGGTCAGGTGCAGGATTCATCAGCCGCTGTATTGCCGAATGTGGATGTTGAAGTTTTGAATTTGGAAACGAACCAGGCGGTGCGGGTGAAGACGAATGCCAATGGTTTGTTTGAGGCGAACTATCTGAGGCCTGGTAGCTATCGCGTGACGGTGGTGGCGAATGGATTCAAGAAGTCGGTGCGTGAGGGTTTGACCGTACAGATCGAGAGCCGGCTCCGGATTGATTTTCAACTGGAGGTGGGAGATTCGCAGGCTACGATTCAAGTGACGAGTGAGGCACCTCTGGTGGAAAGCGAGAATGCTTCGCTAGGGCAAGTGGTGTCGAGTCGGAGTGTACAGGAGTTGCCGATTCGGGGCCGTAATATCTTCGATCTGATCGGGTTGTCGGCTGGGGTGCAGGTCAATCCGCGAGCACTGGGCGGAACGGCATCGACTGGAGACAATTCGGCCCCCCTGTTTGCGCAATCGGACATCTCAATCAATGGTGGGCGGTTTCGGACGAACGAGTTTTTGGTGGATGGTGTGTCGATTATGCTGCCCGAGAATAACAACTTTGCATTTTCACCATCGCCAGACGGGACGCAGGAGTTCAAGGTGTTGACGAATACCTTTGGACCTCAGTACGGACGCAGCGGAGGCGGGGTGATCAACGTAGCGACGCGGGCTGGGGCGAACGAGTATCACGGCACGGTGTACAACTTCTTCCGCAACGACCGGCTTCGCGCCAACAATTTCTTTTCCAACGCACGTGGGCAACGACGGGGGATTTTTCATTACAACCAGTTTGGGGCGGCTGGGGGTGGGCGGATTATCAAAGACAAGACTTTCTTCTTTGCCGAGTACACCGGGCACCGGGAGGATATCGCGGGAGCACCCGGAATCTTGACGGTGCCGACAGAAGCTCAACGCCGTGGTGACTTTAGTCAGACTCGCACTCGTCAGGGCGATCCCGTTACTATTTTCAATCCATTTTCAACGCGTGCGGTTGCTACTGGATTTGTTCGGGACAGTTATCCGGGGAATGTCATTCCAGCAAGTGCGCAGAGCCGGGTAGCGCAGAATCTTCTGAAGTTTATGCCTGCGGCAAACCGTCCGGGGGAAGGCCCGGCGATTATCAACAATTACGTGTGGGCGGCTAATCAGGCAATCAACAGCAATCAATGGACGGCAAGGATTGATCATCGACTTTCGGACAAGCATTCGATCTTTGGGCGGGTGACCCAAAATACCGGGGATAACGGAAATAACGGGCCATACGGGAATATCGCGGATAGCGTGCTTGGTGTTACGGTGAATCGAGTTTGGAATGGCGTGATCAACATGACGTCGGTATTGTCACCAACTCGCATTCTGAATCTGCGTCTTGGGGCAACGCGTCGCTTTGAGGGACGGATTCCACTGGCAGACGGCAAGGTGAGTCTGGCTGAACTTGGGTTTGCGGCTAACGTTGCGACTGGTGCGCAGGATCAGATCTTTCCGACAGTGGGGATTGCGAATTATGCGCAGCTTGGGCCTCCAGTGGGAGACCGTATTCGGCGTGGGAATGAAGTATATACGGTGGTTGGCGAGCAAACAGAGATCCGCGGTCGGCACACGTTTGTTTACGGTGGCGATGTGCGGCTCTACAATCAGACACCCTTTCAAGGTGGAGCTTCGGCCGGGAGCTACAGTTTTGGGCTTGGGCAGACGCAAGGACCAGATCCGTTGCGTGCGACTTTGACGGCTGGGGATGGACTTGCTTCATTGCTGACGGGATTTGGGAGCGGTTCGATTCAGCGAGTTCCCGCTCTGGCAATTCGCAACATGTACTACGCGTTTTTTGTGAATGACGATATCAAGTTCAAACGGCTGACGATTAACGTGGGCGTGCGCTATGAGTATGATCAGCCTCGCACAGAGCGCTACAACCGGTTTGCGAATTTTGACTTCACGGCACCATATCCGATTGCGGTTGCTGGGCTGCCTGACCTGAAGGGTACCCTGAAATTTGCGGGGCAGGGCAATGTGCCAAGAGGGCAGTATGAGGGTGCGCCGCTGAACTTCGGGCCGCGGGTTGGTTTGGCGTACCGGCTGAGTAACAAGGCGGTGGTGAGGGCTGGGTACGGAATATTTTATGCACCTCGATTTGGGACTACGGGCGGGGCGGGGTTTGGAACTCCGGGGTCGGATGTCACAACGCCATGGGTATCGAGTCTTGATGGAGTGACTCCTCTGAATACGATTGACAATCCCTATCCAAATGGGATTTTTCTGCCACTTGCGACGCTTGCTGATCGGTTACAGACCGGGCTTGGTGTAGTGATCATGGACCGTGGAAACAAGTCGAACAACTACAACCAGCAATGGAATTTTACGCTCCAGAATCAGATTTGGGGTGGCTTGCTGATTGAAGCCAGTTACGCCGGGAATCGAGGAGTGAGGATTCCGATTGGGCTTGATTTCAATCAGGTCAATCCGATTTATCAATCGCTGGGTGCGAGGTTGAACACGCAGGTTCCAAATCCGTTTTTTGGGCTTACGAATACGGGTGTGTTGGCGCAACGGACGGTTGCGCAGAGCCAGTTACTGCGTCCCTATCCGCAGTATGGGGCGGTCTCGACGAATAATCCGGCGGTGTCGCAAAATATGGGTTCTTCTTCCTATCATGCAGCGCAGATGCGGATAGAGAAGCGTTTCGCGCGTGGGTACAATTTTCTTGCAACGTATACGAAGTCGAAGCTGATTGATAACGGATCGGGTCGGGTCTTTGGTGAAAGTGCGTTTGTGCCTCCTGTGCAGAATATCTACAACCTGGCTGCGGAGCGTGGCGTGTCTGAGGGGGATGTTTCCCAGCGGCTGGTGTTGAGCCACACTGTGGAATTGCCTTTTGGAACAGGGCGAAAGTACCTGGCATCTGCACCTGCGGTGGCGCAGATACTGGCTGGAGGCTGGTCACTTGTTGGGGCAGCAACCTTTACGACCGGCTTCCCACTGGCATTGACTTCGACTGGCAATAGCGGAGTTGGTGGAGGGGTACTGCGGCCCAATTCCAGCGGACGTTCTGCCGAGCTTGAAGGGACGGTGCAGAGCAGACTGACGCGCTACTTCGATGTTTCTCAATTCAGCGTACCTGAACCTTTTACCTTCGGCAATGTTTCACGCACCCTTCCCGATGTGAGGGGCCCCGGACGCCGGAGCTATGATCTTGCGCTGCAGAAGAACTTCCTGATTCGTGAGCCTTTCTCGTTGCTGTTTCGTGCCGAGGCATTCAACCTGAGCAACACGCCGTATTTCTTCCGGCCCGGCCAAGGGCTTGGAACCGCCACATTTGGTGTGATCAACGGAGCTACTGGTGAGCGACAGGTACAATTCAGCCTGAAAATCCTTTTCTAGAATTTATGAACCGACGTACTTTTTTCCTTTTTCCTGGCCTGGCTCTTGCGCAGAGTCAAATCGTAGATCCAAAGCCTGACGATCGCGAGATTGGGCGGGGGAGTGTTATCCCCGATGAGTACTACGCAGACCAGCCTTATGTCGTGAAGACGAATGATGGGGCCTGGCTTTGTGTGATCACTACTGGAAGTGGGCACGAGGGTGAGGGCGGGCAGCATGTGGTTAGCATGCGGAGTACGGATCGCGGGAAGACCTGGGAGAAGGCTGTCGATATTGAGCCGGCCAAAGGGCCAGAGGCTTCTTATGCCGTGATGCTGAAGGCACCTTCCGGGCGAGTCTTTGTTTTTTACAACCACAACACCGATAACATACGTGAGGTGATTGGGGATAAGCCCGCTTACAAGGATGGCCTGGTAAAGCGGGTGGATAGCCTGGGGCATTTTGTGTTCAAGTACAGCGATGATCATGGAAGATCATGGTCGGCGCAGCGGTATGAGATTCCGCAGCGGGATTTCGAGATTGATCGCAAGAATGCCTATGGAGGGAAGATCAAGTTCTTCTGGACGGTAGGGAAGGCGTTTGCCCATAAGGGTGCCGGCTATGTGCCCTTGCATAAGGTGGGTGGGTTTGGTGAGGGGTTCTTTACCTCGAGTGAGGGCGTATTGCTCAGGAGTGGAAACATCTTTACTGAGCGTGATGTTGCGAAAATCACCTGGTCTACTTTGCCTGAAGGGGAGATCGGAATTCGGACGCCGGCTGGGGGCGGGACGATTGCAGAGGAGCAATCGTTTTCTGTGATGAGCGATGGGTCGATCTTTTGTGTGTTTCGAACCATTGATGGGTATCCGGCCTGCACTTATAGCCGGGATGATGGGCGGAGTTGGGAGCCTTCGCAGTACATGCGGTACGCCAGCGGGCGAGTGATGAAGCACCCGCGAGCGGCGAACTTTGCGTGGCGGTGTGAGAACGGGAAGTATCTGTACTGGTTCCACAATCATGGGGGAAGGTTTATTCGTGAGCATCCGCAGCAGCGGACGATTGCTTACAACGACCGCAATCCGGTTTGGCTGAGTGGTGGGGTGGAGGTGGATTCGCCCAAGGGAAAGGTGATTCAGTGGTCTGAGCCGGAGATTGGTTTGTATGACGATGACCCGATGGTGCGGATGAGCTATCCGGATCTGGTGGAGGAGGGCGGGGAGTATTATCTGACCGAGACGCAGAAGGATGTGGCGCGAGTTCACAGGATGGATCGGCGATTGATTGAGGGATTGTGGAAGACGGAGGCTTCGCCTGAGGGTTTGTTGTTGCGGGTGGAAGACCCGAAGGTTGGGAGTGTTGCGGCCCCTGAGTTTCCGGTGTTTGTGAAGCGGTCTCGCCGTGCGGATTATGGGACCGAGCATACGCGGGTTGGCGTTTCTTTTGATTTGTTCTTTCGCCTGGAGGATACTGCGGCTGGATTGACGCTGGTGGATAATCCGGATTCTGGCGGGCGGGGGTTTGCGATTCGGACGGCTCGCGGGAATAGTCTTGAGATTACCTTGCATGATGGGCGAACGCAGAACCGGTGGGCGTCCGATGAGGGTGTACTGACGGCCGGGAAGTTGCACCATGCGGTGATTGTTGTGGATGGTGGGCCGAATGTGATTTCGTTTGTAGTGGACGGGAAGTTTAACGATGGGCTGGACCAGAAGCAGTTTGGGTGGGGAAGGTTTCATCCGCAATTGCATTCGTTGAACGGGGGAGCGAAGCTGCGCCTGGATCCGCATTTGTTGCGACTGCTTGTATATGGGCGGGCGTTGCGGACGGCGGAGGCGATTGCTTCGTTTCGGGCGGGGCGCCAGTAGAAGTGAATTGGTGCTCCGCTGACGGGAAGGCCGGGGATTTAGCGCTCAGTCGCCATCCGTTCGCGGAGAATGAGGGTGTAAAAAGGTTTGTGTAAACGCAGTTCTCCGACAATGAAAGAGGAGAAGCGATGGACATTAAACCTGAGGTCCTGGACGAGCTGTTGAAAGGGATCAAGACACAGGACGATTTGGCTGGC
>JBIITX010000072.1:0-7608 GCA_044340255.1 Bryobacter sp.
GGAAGATTGAAATCTGTGTCGACTGGCCTGGGCGGGACTATGTGGATCCCTGTTTGTGGGGAAGCCCTTCGGCAGTGGCCAATATCGTTGGTGTGAGCGGGTCTGTGAATTTGGACCTGCCGCTGCTACCTGGGAAACCTGTTCAATTCCGGTTGGACGATCCTGATGGGTACCTGGAGAGGCATGACGGCAAGACGAGAGGGGCGGTGCTAGAGGTGGCGCTTTTGACGGAAAGGCGAAACTACATCGTAGCTGCCCCTACGGCAACGCAGCCGAAGGGGGCCAGGCAGTTCCAAGCGATTGTCCCAGCGGGAGCAAAGTGGCGGATCCGGGTGACCAGCCCGTTTTTTGACCTTGAAAGCAAGACGGAAAGCTTACGACCTCTCGCTGTTGAAATGGACCAAGACCAGACCGTGCTGGAGTCGGAGAAAGACAAGACGATTCAAGTCAACGTGAAAGGTTTAAAGCCCGATGCAGGGAAGTAAGCCAAGAGCCGACAGGGCAATGACCCAGTTGCCGAAAATGATTGGTCGAAGCTGGTCAAGATTGCCGTGAACGGCCACAGTTCGCATACAAGTAATGGAAATCGAAGCAGTGGGAATTAAATACCTAGACACCGTGAGATGCGATGGGTTCAGGCTCATTCGTCACCAGAGGCTTTGCACGTGAGCAGCCGGGAATGGATGATCCCGTCACCTTGCAAATCCTAGATCAAGTCAAGCGAGGGCAATCCATGGTCATTTCAAGTCGATGCAGTCAACCATTCGGGAGCAAGCTTTCATGAAAAGACTATTTCTTTTGCTCACATTCGTGGGCGGTACCGTCCTGCCACAGGCACAAGATGCGCAGCAGGAAGCGCTCAAACGGGCTGCCCGGTTTGAGCGGTCTCTCACGTTTGTCATTGATGACGATGAGTTGTTGCCCGGAACCCTTACGGTAACAGAGGGTCAGTATCGCCTGGACTTCCGGAACCACTTCACTTCAAGTCGACTCGATCTGGTGCTAGACGATGACAAAGGGAAAAACTTTGGTGCGGCGGAACTGAAAGAGAAGCGTGAGAAGGAAGATCTGATCGTGAATCTGAAGGCTGGCAAATACGTGGTTTTCGTACGCCAGCGCCCAAAGTGGCGATGTGTGCTCACCGTAACTGAAAAAGCGAAGAACTAAGAAGAGGGAGAACTCCAAGTGATGCGCAATACTGTTCTGATTCTATTGGCCGGGGCAATGCTGAGCCCCGGGCAGGTGAACAAAAAGACAACCGATTACGGAGTACCTTACGTTATCAAGCCCGGCACCCCGGAGGGCAGCTACAGGATCAGTGGCATTGACAATATCAGCATCTTTGCCGGCAAGCTGAGTGTCGCTGTTCCGTTGATTCAGATTGGTGCCCGCGGCGAAGCGCAATACACGGTCACGGTGAATGCCAGTCTTCCATCCTGGAACTACGAGCTCGAATTGCTCTCCGACCCCTGCCGGAATACGAGCTTAGGGCCGGACGACTTTCGCTATTTGAATAAAGCCACTTCGCTCTGGTGGTCTGGCCACAGGGCGCGTTACGGCCCCGGTATGGTTGTCTATCGCCGCAGTGCCTGGGGCGAAACCAACGATATAGCCAACAACAATACTTTGTACTACCAGTACACTTTCGGCCAGATCGTCTTCCTCGCCCCTGACGGCACAGAGCACACGCTTTACGACAATCGCAACCCCAAAGAATTTGCGCAAACAACGACCACCTACCAAAGTGGCGGTATCGTACGACAGCGTTTTGCTGCCGAAGACGGCAGCGGAATGACCTTCGATGCCACTACATCGCTTCCTGACGTTGCCCTACTGAGTTCTTTTGCTGGCCAGGAGGTGACGCTGCCTTCCGGCACACTGCGGTTTCCAAATGGAGTCCTCTACAAAATTGAGGCTGGCAGGGTGGACTACATTGAAGATCGTAACGGCAACCGATTGGTCTTTGAGTATGAATTTTTCCAGGATGGATCCTCTTCCAACCCGGGCACGGTGAATACCTACCGAATCACCAAAGCCACCGATTCTATTGGCAGGGTGACGACATTCACCTATGGCGCAACCCGAAGCATCGACGGCAATCAGGTGAATGTTGATCTGATCGGCTATCAAGGTGCCAATGGCACCGCGCAAGAAATCATTATTGAGCGCAGGTTCGTTACCGAATCCCTGGCTCCAGGCAATCCGGCATCCACGAGCCTGTTCAACGGTTTGCCTCAACCTGGCGGAACCAATGAAATCTTAACCAGAGTTCCGCGTACCATTGTTCTCGCGAACGGCCAGCGCTATCGAATCTTATACAACGCCTACGGCGAAGTGGCCCGGATAGAGCTACCCTCAGGCGGAGCCTTTGAATATACTCATGGCCCAGGGCTGCCAGAAGATACGACAAAGGGGAGTTTTGCCGGGGGAAGAATGCTTTCCCAATATGGTTTAACAACCCAGGCTACCGGCTGCGCGGCACGTCCATCTGGCAGCCCGATTTGGCAGCCGTTTATCTATCGCCGTCTCCTTGAAAAGCGAACTTATCGAGACCTTACTGCCTCAAGCCTCGATCTGACCATCAACTATCTGAGCAATGAGACTTTGGGCTCCATCTTGACTCACCCTCTTGGTATCAGGCGTGTAGAGAGCAACTTCGCAGGCTACATCACTGTACGTGAAACGCCTGCTGGAAGCGGTATACCGATACGAAGGCACCATCACCACACCATGATGCCCACACTGGCAAGCTGCGCCAACTCGAATGCGCAAGTGGCTGGTGTTGGGCCTTTCGAGAAACTGCAGTGTGACAAGGTAAACAGCCTCCCACAGTCTGTTGCCATCCCGTTGCCCACCGAAGGAAAAGAGTGGAAAACCGAATGGGGTGGAGAATCTGCGGGCAGTCTGGTTGCCAAACGTAGAACGGAAACTTTGTTTAGCGTTTTGGCGGACAAGAGTGCGCAAACTTGTTGGCAGAGAACTACAGAGCTGGATGGTGTCGCCAAGTTTAAGGTGCAAGCCATGTTCTATGACCGTACGGGGTTGGCCGTCCCCAACAGCCCCCTCAGTACCAATTTCCTCTGGACCAACAGCGCAACGGCTGCTCCGCCGACAGAGCCCGCCGACGCAAAGATCTTCTTCAGTAATCTCACCGACACCTTCGAATACGACTGGGGTCAAGGCTACAATCCCCAGATTTCAACTACACTCCCCGCTTGCCCGGCGATGAATCCAACAGACCTTGGCACTTACGCACGTCGCCGCCACACTGAGATCCTGGCTGCTCAACCGGGTAGGGAAAGCTATCGCAGGTGGGATGCACAGCTTGTGCGCCTTGAGTCGGAAGCCACCACATCCAATGGTGCGAATGCAATCGTCAGCCAGACCTTCCGCAGCTACGACGACACGGCTCTCGAAGGCAACCCATCCACGCTCAATAGTGTTTCTGTTGCCCATCCCCGAGGCAATCTTACCCGCGAGCGGGTCAAAAAAGATGCCTCGAACGAAATGCTAACCGAGACATGGTTCGATGCCAACGGGCACCGCACCAGGCTCAGAGATGCGGGTGCCAACGAGGCCCTCTTTGGCTACAGCGACAACTACAGTGCCGGCTCGCTGTTGAGCGGCAACGGCTATCTGACCAGCCTCAGCTATCCCAAGGCCAACCCTGCCGAAGCTGCTCTCACCGAGACCTGGCAACTCGACCCCTTTGTTGAGATGCCGACTTCCTCTGCGGCGAAGAATGGAGCTGTCACAACGTACTCTTGGGCGGACCCTTTGGGGCGCCTCAAATTGATCGACCGCACACCGGGCAGCAGCAGTACCCGACAGCGCAATGTCATCACGTACCAGGACACGCTGAGCCCGCAACGCGTCGATTCCTCGACGGACCGCCTTAACCCTAACGATGGGCAGGTGAGGGCCTACCTCTGTTATGACGGCCTGGGCCGTGAGATCAAAACTCTCGCCCGGCTGACGGACACCAAGTGGGAAATCGTCGACAAGGAGTATTCCGGTTTTGGAGACCTCCGTCGTGTCTCGAACCCCTACTTGCATGAACCCGGTGCCGCGCCGGTCGATTCCTCCCTTTGTACGCTCAGTGGCTCCTCCATCGTCTGGAACCAGACCAACCATGACGAACTCGGCCGGGTGACGCAACAGATCCAAGCTGGTCAGGCCACGACCACCTACCTCCACGAGGCTGGGCAACTCACGATCACCGATCCCGCGAGCAAGAAATGGCGGCGCCTCTTCGATGGCTTGGGTCGGCTGACATCGGTTACCGAGAACGTCGATACCGCTCCGGAATCGACCAACTACACCTACGACGCCGCAGACCGGCTTACCAATGTGACGCAGGGAATTCAAACCCGAACCTTCACCTACAACTGGGCCAGCCAACTGCTGTCGGCAATCAACCCGGAAAGCGGCACTACCCAATACAGATACGATCCCGAAGGGAATCTCACGGCCAAGATCGATGCCCGGGGAGCCGTAAGCTGCGCGGGTAACTGGGCCGCCAACGATTGTGACGGCAGCGGCATCGACGGGCTTGGACGCACCATCCGGAAGACCTACGTCACGCCGAGCGGCGTAGGCGCTACGGATGAAGTTGTTTATTGTTTTGATGGTAAGAAACCTGTGCGGCTTACAGGCCCCGTGCGAGTGGAGTGCGGCGGCAGCATTGTGTCGTCTGAGCGGGGCTTCCTGACCGGAGTAGGAAACCTGGCGAGCCGGACTGAGTATGAACACGACATCGCAGGCCGGACCACGCGTGTGGTGCAGATCACGGAAGGCAGCCCAGCCTCGGCTGGCAGTCGCGCCGTCTCTTATCAATACTGGGCCAGCGACCGCATCAGCGAGACTACCCTGCCCAGCAGCCGTCGCGTGGTGGAATGCATTGACGCCCGCCTGCGCGTGAGTTGGGCCAGCGCCAGCAAGACCTTGAGCACCTGCACGGGGAACACGGCCGTGAGCGCTGCGGAGGCATACCTCACCAACGCTGAATACACGGCCCATGGAGCGCCGCAACGCTGGCAACTGGGCAACGGCCTCTACGAAACTTCGCAATACAATGCGTTCCTGCAACTGGAGCGCAAGCGTATTGGTGGCAACCCTGCATTCCAAGGTTGTGGCAGTGCGACCGACGATCAGCTTTGCCTGGAATGGCTTTATGGGGCTGGTAACAATAATGGCAATGTTGTTGAGTCCCGGCAGTGGGCACGCAAGACGGCTGGGGGTTACCTCAACCTGCTGTCGAGCTTTGGCTATGACGGTCGCAATCGCCTTACCACGTTTAGCGAAACGGTAGTCAGTGGTGGCAGCACGGGCGGCAGTTGGGGCCAGACCAACGCTTACGACCGCTACGGGAACCGCTGGGCCACGCCGACTGGTATTACACAGAGCGACTGGACGCCAACGCAGCAAAGCAACTTCGACGCGGCAAAGAATCAGATTACGACAGCCAAGCTCGGTGTATCCACTGCAGCGGTGACACATGATGTCGCGGGATACATGACGGTGCATCCGCAGGTGGCGGGAACGCTGGTTTACGATGCTGAGGGTCGGCTGGTGAGTGGAGGTGGAGCTAGCTACAGCTACGACGGGGAGGGCCGCCGGATCAAGCGAGTTGCTGCGGGCTCTACTTATTGGTATTGGTACGGAGCTGACGGCGGGTTGATTGCTGAGGATACGCCGGAGCAGGTGGAGGCGGGAGTGCAGTATCTCAGTGTGGACGCACTGGGTTCGACGCGACTGGTAACCAAGGGGAATCAGGAGGTTGCGGCGAGGATCGACTACTGGCCGTTTGGTGAGGAGATCGTGGCTTCGAGTTCGGCAGGGAACCGGGACCTGGTGAGCGGTTACGGGGGAGCGGCGGCGCTGAAGCAGAGGTTTACGGGGAAGGAAAGAGACTCAGAGATGGGTTTTGATTACTTCGGGGCGCGGTATCTGGCGAGTGCGCAGGGGAGGTGGACTAGCCCTGACCCCAAGCTGATGCCAGACGCCGTCGATGATCCACAGAGTTGGAATAAATACGGCTATGTACGAAACAATCCCCTTCGACTAGTTGATCCTGACGGCGAAGACTGGAAAGACGCTGTGAGCGGTTGGATGAACGCAATCAGCAGCAACTTTGTTGGAGGGACTGGGCGGTCGACTGGAAACAGCGACTTCAGATTCGGCCAGAAGGTGGGTGACGCCATCTCGATGGTAATAGGCGCTGCCGAAATGGCGGTTGGCGGTGGTGGAGCGGGCGGAGGAATTGCAGCGTGTGGGTCCGGTGTGGGGTGCGCAGTTGGCGCGCCTGTCATCGTTGCTGGTGCCGCTGTTGGGGCTCATGGCGCTACCATGAGTGGTGCTGCGCTCATGAATTTCATGAATGCTTCAGATGACGCTCCCTCGTCATCTGGCGAATCGACTTCACAAGCAGACCCAAGTTCTCTCACCTCGCGGCAAGGGCCAGCAGAGATGTCTGGTACGAAAGTCAAAAATCTTGCAAAGGACATGAAGGCGAACGGATTTAACCAGAAGAAACCAATCGAAGTTGCTAATGTTCAAGGCAAGAAGATAATTCTCGACGGGCACCACAGGGCTGCAGCGGCAAAACGGGCAGGTCTTAAGAAGGTTCCAATCATAGAAAGGAAGGTCAGCGCAGATAAGGCGGATCAGTTGATGATCGAAGCGGCGGAGGCGAGTTTGTACAGAAAATGAAAGACGAAACATCACTTGATCTGTTGCCCAATGAGATTCAGTCTCTTCTCCTCGATCAGTCTGCACTCATGTCCGAATTTCGAGCGCAATATCCTGAACTTCGTGATTGGGATCACTTGCTGGATTGGCCGAAAAGTGGATTCATCACCATACGACAAAGAAAATGGGCTTTCAATCGGCATGGCTTAGGAATTCGGTTTGAAATGGAGAATTCCGGAACAGTTGTCGATATCCACCGAAGAGTTCTAGAGGTAGGGCACTTCGATGATTGGAGACTTCTATTGTATTTGCGTTCTCGTGGACTTCAAATTAGTTCTTCTCAGCTAGGGTCAGCGCTAGAAAGGCTTGAAATAACTGGACGCATCTTTCGCGTTGGGGACGAAATGTTCGCGATTCAAGCCGTCGACAAGCCGTAAACCTTGAGCCGACACCCGCGCCTCTTAACGCAACTCCCAGCCAACGGGTCAAAGGTCTGGATGCTTTCAGCGTCGACGCGTGCACTAACCTGCTCGCTTTCATTTTCGTGGCTTTATTCTCTCGACTTCTTCCCATCCAAACAACGATGAACTTCTTCAATGGCTGCTCGGGTAATACTACTCCACTACGTTTTTAGCCTTCTCAGCCTTGCAAACTGCACTCACCTCGAACCCAGCCAATCCGCACAAAGGTTCACCGAGACCTGGCAACTCGACCCCTTTGTTGAGATGCCGACATCCTCTGCGGCGAAGAATGGAGCTGTCACAACGTACTCTTGGGCGGTGTCGCCAATCATCCTAAAAAAAGCAGTTAGCCCGCTCATATGGCCTCCGGTATGAGCCTTTCTGGCCGCCTTTGAGTCGTAAAGTCCCTGAAGATCCAGCGCAACATTTCGGGCCACCTCTGGTCTTTAGCCAACTG
>JBIITX010000052.1:0-26584 GCA_044340255.1 Bryobacter sp.
GTTCTAAGCAGGTGGCCTAAGTTGTTGAAACGCAAGAAAAACGTATGGAGCCAATAGAACAAATGGAGACAGACCCTCTTCTTCACACGCAGGAGGTCCGGGGTTCGAGTCCCTGCGCGCCCACCATCTCTTTTCAATGGTTTGCGCAGCTCAACAGATCAGATTGTTGGGGCATCTGCTTTTAAAGCAGGAGGTTCCTGATCGGCGAGTATCCTGACGCCTCATAATTCGTTCGTTTTTCATACACTTCGTTAGGGTCCTAACTTGAAGTGCAATTCGCCAAATCCCACAGCGCATCAAAACCGCATCACAAGTCAAGTTGTACATTCAAACCAGGCCGGACTGTCCTACACCAGCAACGAAGCGTAAGCGCCAGCCCAGAGGATTGCAGGATGTTGCCTCAAAAGTTCCTAAGGGAAGTGAGACCGATGCTTAAATTTGGGTTGTCATCATCGATATTGACACTTGGTTTACCAGTAGAAGGGTAATTCTCTGGTTTCGAGATCAGCCTTGGTCGCTGTTTCCAGCACCTGATTTGCATTAGTGAGCCGGTGCCCCTCGCCCTTTAGGCCGCTTGCGATTCGGAACTGCAGGGGCCTTCCCACCGCCGGAGCGGGAGGCAAGCACCAAAAACAGGAAAAGAGTTGGCCCCAGGTTCATTTACTTCGAAAGTTCCTCGTAACGTTGAGACACGAAGTCCCAATTGACGACCTTCAGTACCGCAGCCAAGTAATCGGCACGACGATTCTGGTACTTCAAGTAATACGCGTGCTCCCAGACATCAAGTCCGAAAAGCGGCGTTTTGCCGGCATTCCACGGGCTGTCCTGATTCGGTGAAGTTTCGATGGTTAAGGCCCCAGCAGGGCCCGGAGTCACCCAAACCCAACCGCTTCCGAAAACTCCAAGTCCGGCAGTGCGCAGTTTTTCTTCGAAAGCCGATTGGGAATTGAAAGACTTTTCAATCGCGTTGGCCAGTTTGCCTGAGGGGCCACCTTTGGGCTTGCCCAATGTCTGCCAGAACAGGGAGTGATTCGCGTGACCTCCGCCACTATTGCGAACCGCGCCTCGGATCGATTCCGGCAACCCGGCCAGATTCTTGAGCAACTGATCAAGCGGTTGTTTTGCGAACTCCGGCTGTGTTGCCAATGCCTTGTTGAGATTGTCAACGTAGGTTTGGTGATGCTTTCCATGGTGGATTTCCATGGTGCGGGCATCGATGTAAGGCTCCAATGCGTCGAGCGCGTAAGGAAGCGGCGGTAGAGTGACGGTGGGATTGGAGCTCTGCGCATTGGCTCCAATCGCAGCAGCTACGCCAGTAAAGAGAAGGTTTCGTCGAGTCATTTTGATTTCCTTTGTTCGGGTGTGATTTGAATCTGTTCGAGGATGTAGTCGGCTCCGCGTTTGCGAACGGCGGCGGAGATCTTCATGCCCGGCTTGAGTTTCGCCAAGGCCTGACGATCCAAGGTGAGAAATTCCATCGCTTGCGGGCCCGGCATGGCATTCATGAATCCTGGAATTTCCTGATGGAACAGGGCGACTGCGCCATCTTCGGGATAGATCTTCACGACCTGTCCGTAAAGCATGTATTTCGGCTTCGGTGGCCGAACAACCTGCCGGCTGACAGCAGGCGTCCAGGGGTCGGACCATGCGGGATTACTGGCAATCGTGGCATCGGTGAGCGAACGCAAGAATGCAAGCAGGTCTTGCTTTTCGCTCGCCGCAAGTTCGAATGCCTTCACGAATTCACTCTTGTTCGGATTATCAAAACCGTTCCCCGCATTGGGGCCGGTCATGATCTTCCGGCCGCCCACGCGATAGTGCTCAATCGCATCTTCGAGAGTTTTGACGCTCCCATCGTGCATATAGGGAGCAGTGAGTGCGATGTTGCGCAGCGTGGGCGCTTTGAACTTACCAATATCCTCTTCCTGCTGTGTAAACTCAAAAAGCCCCGTGTTTGCGGCGGGGTAATTCACTTTGCCAGGCAAGTTGTACAGGCCCGTATTGTGGAACTCGACTTCTGTGATTCCCTTCCCGAGGTAGTCGACCGATCCGGTTAAATTGAATCCGCCATGGCAATGAAAACACTCCAGCCGCTCACTGAAGAAAAGGGCTTCTCCTCGTTTTGCAGATGCGGAAATGGCATTGGGATCGTCTCCCCGGCGGTACTCATCATAGGGCGACTCACCAGAGAGTAAAGTACGTTCGAAAGAGGCAATTGCCTTCGTAACGTTGGAGATCGTGTATGGGTCCGTTTCCCCCGGAAAACCTGCTTTGAAGAGTTTTCCATAGCGGGGTTCCGCGCGCAATCGCTTGATCAGCAGGTCTTCTTTACCCACCATGCCGAGCTCGATCGGATGGTCTCCGAACATGGGTACTAATGCCTGGTCTTCGAGCTTCCGCATGTTCGGATTGGCCCACGTCAAAACAGGCGCATAAGCCACATTCATCAGACTCATCGCACCCCGCGGATGCAATTGCCCCGTAGAGCCAACACCTCTCCCGCGCTTGTCGGCAAAAGCGACGGATGACTGATGGCAGGAAGCACAGGACTGAGTCTGATTGAGCGACAGGCGCCGATCGTAAAACAGGTGGCGGCCCAGCTCCACTTTTTCCGCGGTCATCGGGTTATCCGATGGCACCTTGGGAAAAGGAAATCCGGGAGGCAGCTTCCATTCATAGGGACCAAGTTGGGACTTCTCCACCTGACGTTGGCGGGCGCGAAGTTCCCGAACCCACAGCACCAATTCCCAACGCTGCGCCTCGCTCAGCTTTTCGGAAAAAGCGGGCATGCTCTTCTCGATGCCATGGGTGATGACCCAGTACATCTCGCCGTCCTTCATCGATTCCATCAAATAGTTCGTGAAGTCCGTCGGACGAATGGGCAAGCTACCGGAAAGCTTGGTGCGCGCCTTTCCATCCTCGCCATGACAATTGGCGCAGTGCAGCGCATAGTTGCGCTGCCCGGACTCTTTCGCTTGCGAAGATGCAGTAATCGTGATCTTGAGGCGACGGGCTTCCGCGGGCGCATTGCTGCGGCCATGCGCATCATGCGCCCACACGGAACCGGCGGCACAAAGGACTGTGATCAGAAACAACCTCATCGATTACCTCTGTGCTTGCGTCACTTGTGTCGAGTTGGACCGGAAAAACGTTTGAGCTGGTGCAGCCTGTTCACCAAAGGGCAAGCCAAAATTCGCGAAGAGCGGTTGGCAAGCCGGCGTCTGCGGACCCGACATACAGCCCGACATCATCTTGCCGGCCGCATTCACGTCGGAATCCTTCAGCAAGGCAGCAATATCGGCAAGGATCACATCCCTCAGGGGGTTAAAACCAAGGATCTCCACCTCCGCGCGATTGGGAGCCGAGCACTTGGTCGGAACCGTGGTCTTGGTGTCGTCCGGAGTGCAACCGGTGCTGCCAAGGTGAATTGCGTACCCGCGCGGCGCACCCGTGCTCGAAAAATCAAGCCGCGCGAACTTGCGACCCGCATTCCAGACCCATGCCAGAGCGGTCAGATTCAGTGGCGAAGACATCTTCGTCAGATCCGTGTGGTTCTTTTCAAACGGCACACCCAGCGTAAAGCGAATCCCCTTGTATGCGGACGCAGCCGGCACCGTGCCAACGATTTGGTGATTCGTGTCCGGCGTTCCGTTTCCACAACCGCCAGTCGCATCTTCAAAGTCCAAAAGTGCAAGGTTGTCGAGCTGCCATTTCTCATCCTGCTTCAGTTGCAGCGGCACTTCTTTGCCTGCCGCGTCAACCAGGCGCACGTTGTGAACATAGAAACGGAAGTCACGAGGAGTAATCGTGGACTTGGTCGTTCCAATCCCCGAGTAACTCTTGCCGCACGAATAATCCTGGTCTCCGGCAACGGCTCGGAAGCGTACCGTAATGGTTTCTTCCGCCCAGGCGCTCTTCATTGCAAAAAGCAAGACGATCATCAAGAAGTGTTTCATTTGTGGTTAGTCCTTTTGTCAGTTAGGGTTTGATGCGGCTGGCGGCGAGCCGGGCCGAGGAATTCAGCGGTTCATACATCTTTTTCATCGCCCCGGCAATTCGGGGTCCGGCCTTGGCCACGGTACCCGTCCCGAATGGAGGCTGCGGATCATACTCCAGATTGAGTTCGAGGGCACGGGCATAATCCTCGCCGCGCAGTTGAGCGGCGATCCGCAATGCAAAATCAATGCCCGACGTGATCCCTCCGGCAGTAATCCGATTGCGATCTTGCACAACCCGCGCCTCGACTGCGGTTGCCCCAAGTAGTGGCAGCACATCGCGCACAGCCCAATGGCTTGTGGCCTTGTAACCGCGCAATAATCCCGCCGCGCCAAGAACAAGAGAGCCCGAGCAGACGCTCGTCACAAACCGGGCAGTCTTGCCTCGCGACTTCAGGAAGCCAATCACCTCGGCATCCTCCATCAGTTCCACAGTTTCACGCCCGCCTCCAGGCACGAAGAGGATGTCGACCGGGTCCGGACACTCTGCGAAAGTCTTGGTTGGCAAAATCGAGATCCCTGTGTCGGTGGTCACAGCCGACTTCGACTTCCAGACAAGATGAACTTGCGCACCCATCGTGTAACCAAAAACCTGCTGCGGCCCCACCATGTCTAAAGCCGTCATCCCCGGATAGATCAGCATGGCCACCTGTTCCGGCTTCGCCGGCATTGTATGCTTGAGTCCGTTGATGTCGTGCTCCTGCGCGGCAGCCGAGGCAGCTAGCAACATAGCAGCGGATTGGCGTCTTGTAATCACTTGCGATCCTTTCTCGTAATTTGGCTTGTGGCAAGAAGCGACGCTTTCACGGAACCGTCCCGCCAAGCCACCAGAACTTGATCGCCTGTGATAGCAACCCTGGGAAAGCCGGTATTCCGTCCAGTGCTGACACTTGCCACTGCGATGGACTTCGAAATAGCACCGTCAACGTCGATACGCCGCAGCCGGATTTCAGATTTTCCTTCTACGCTGGTCTTCTCGATCCAGACCGCCACATAGCTCTTGGCACCGAAAGCCGCCAGCGCGGCCCGCCCCAACGGGTTGCCATCGTCAATCCGCATTGGATCGGCAAAGTTGGCGCCACCATCCTTGGAAATCGCCACCTGCACTTTGGGTAAATCCGCCGCGCGAGTCAACCATGCGATGCCGACGTGCTGGTCCAATGTCGCGATGGAGGGCCCATCCGTGGGACAGCCGTTGATCTTCCACCCGTCGGGATGGAGCGTTTTGGGTTCCGTCCAGGCTCCGTCGATGAAGCGGACGATCGAGATATCTCGGATCTCACCAGGCAGGTGATCTCGATACGCAGCGATGAGTCCGCCGGGTGTGGAAGCAATTGCGGTCTGACAACAGGAGCAGGCATCGGAATCGATTTCGAAATCACGCAACGGCGTGACCTCCCGTGAGAACGAAACAAAGCGAACGGTCTTGCGGTGGCCTCCTCCCTCATCGGCTGGCTTGGGCGGCGCCAGATAGATGGCACCAGAAGCATTCGGAAGAAAAGATAGGAAGCCTGCATAATCCTGCGGCTCCTCCAGGCTCATCCCATAAACCTCTTTCCACTCGCGAAGCTTGGGATCTTGCTTTGCAACCCGAATCCCATAACCATAAGTCGCACCAGGCGCAAATCGCGTCAGCCAGTGGGCCAGCATCGAGCCGTCGGGTAGCGCTGCAATGGATGGAAAATCCGCCCAGTTCACAAACCAGTTCTTTCCTTGCGCAATGGTCTCTGTTGGGCCCCACGTCGATCCCGTCCACTTCGTGAATCGAAATGCGTGCCCCTCGGTGCCCAAATAGTCGATATAGGACAGATAAACGGATCCGTCCGCGCTTGTGCCCAAATAGGGCATCCCGCTTTCCTTCGCGGTCATTGGATCTATGCTTCGAATTTGGGCGAGCATCAAAGAGCTCAGCAGAAGCGACAGGATTGTAGTCTTCATGAATTCCATTCCGATTCGGGAAGTTCCGGCAGATTTTCTAGGGCAGGCTCCGCAGCAACCGACTTTCGGGAGCGAACGATAAATGCGGCGACTGCGAAGGTTCCAGACCCGAGAAGTACCCAGGGAGTCCAGCTCAACCAAGTCGCCTTCACTCCTTCGGGCATCGCAAGGACTCGGCTGCTGTACCGCCTTAGAAAATAAGACTTGATCTGTTCATCCGTCTTGCCGTCGGCAATCTGCTTGCGAATCTCGGCCCGAAGCTCGTCAGCCAAAGGTGAGGAATGCGAGAGCAAATTCTCCCGCCAGCAGCAGGGAGCCATGAACTTCGAGAACAGCCGCTCCAATCGCGGATCGCCATTTGCAGCATTTGCAAGTGCCTTGCCAACCGTGCCCAGAATCGCGAAGGCAAGAAGCATGCCCCTTCGCGTAAGATTCTTGAGGGAGATATGGTCCTTCTGGCAGCACTGGTTCATAGCTTTGCTCCGCTTAGTTTCTTGAGCTTCACCGAAGCTAGTTGTTTTGCTCTAGCCAACTGATCGGGAGCCAGTTGCTTTGCGATTCGATCACGCACAAGTGCCGCAGCGGGCAGTTCCCTGGAGGCCACATGCAGCCAGGCGTAGGCAGCAATGTAGTCCTTAGCAACTCCTTGTCCGTTGGCGTACATCAGCGCCAAATTGTTCTGCGCGACGGGATTTCCACCTTCAGCCGCCTTACTCACAAGGGCAAACGCGCGAGCAAAATCCCGAGGTACGCCGCGACCTTGTTGATACATCGCAGCCAGGTTGGTGAGACCTTGTGTATCGTCCTGGTCTGCTGCAAGTCTGTACCACTTTACGGCTTCGGCATCATTCTTCGTGACGCCGCTACCGGTGGCATACAGCACCCCAAGATTGTTCTGAGATTGCGGGTCACCCTGTAATGCCGCCTCTTTGTACCAGAATGCGGCCTGCTTGAGGTCTTGTTTGACGCCGATTCCATTCTCAAGGAGATAAGCAAGGCTGTATTGCGCAGGAATGTGCTTCTTTTCGGCTGCCTTGAGATAGAATTCAGCTGCCTTGGACATATCCTTGGCTACTCCGTCACCATCGGCAAATTGCACACCTCGCCTGAAGTAACGTTCGGCTTCAACCTCTTGTTTAGATGGAGAAGTGGCCATGGGTGCCGTGATCGACGGAGTCTTCCTTGCGGGAATGTCCGCCCAGCAGCAACTGAATGCTGCAATCGTGAAACTGGCAAGTAGCGGTTTCATAGAATCCTCTTCCAATGAGCAAGTAAAAATGCGGCTTTGCGATCGAGCCTTGAAAAGGTGGCTCGCCACAACGCTGCTTTGTTTGGTTTGGATTTAGGAAGAGAAGGTGGGAGGACCGCGATCGAGATTACGACGGAAACAGGGAGTTAAATGAGGTTGTACTGATTCTGCGAAAAAAGCACGCTCCGATTGCAGCCATGCATTCAGGAGAAGTGGGGCCTGGACAATCGTCACAACGGGTCCGGCGACTGCGACGGATTTGGGGAATTGTGCGCACTTTGCCGCCTGGAACTTGAAGCCAACTCCGCCCTGTGATTGGCCCGCCATCATCCCGCACCGGTGTTTCCCGTCGCGGCGGCAGCAAGCCGGGAGCTTTGCCTCGGCTGGAGAAGCCAGCAGCGGCGACATCATGCCTAAGCAGATGAGGAGTACTTGCAATGCTGAGAGAACACGTCGCAAGACACTATGCTATCCGATTTGAGAGGGTGATGCTCAAGCAGCGGTGTAGACAGGGCAAGAAGTCGAGGTGTTCAAGAGTTAAACTACGAAAAGGGGAGATTGCTGTGCACATTGCTATCGACGTTCCAGACGACATTGGAAACGCTCTCGCCACCCAAGCGGGTGGCGCTTCACGCGCGGTATTGGAAGCGGTAGCAATTGAAGCATACCGTTCAGGCACCATCACCACTCTGCAAGTCCAACAGATGCTAGGGCTGCATTCCCGGTGGGATACTGAAGCTTTCCTCCAGGGTGCCGAGGCATTCCACGACTACACTATGGCTGATCTGGAAAAGGATATCGCTGCGATTCGCGACGCTTCGCGCAAATGACTGCGGTCCTCGATGCCTCTCCGCTTTGCTACCTCATCTTGATCGGTGAGATTAATTTGCTCCCGCAAATCTTTAGCAAAATTGTGGTGCCTCAGGCCGTCATTCTTGAGCTGAGGCACGAAGATGCCCCACCCGCAGTTCGGCATTGGGCAATCCAGCTTCCCGCCTGGGTCAATGCTCACGATACTCCAGAAGCGATGCTCTCGGGCATGGAGAAGCTCCAACAAGGCGAGCTCGCCGCAATCCTAGTGGCCGAGTCTATCGAGGCGGAAATCATAGTCATCGACGAAAAGGCTGCCCGCCAAATTGCCAGCCAGCGAGGTCTCTCCGTAACCGGTGTTTTAGGAGTGATTGGAGAGGCCGCATCTCTGGGACTCGTCGACTTGACACAAGCAATCGATCGGCTCCGTAAAACCAGCTTCCGCTGTTCTCCCGCCTTGTTCAAAGCGACCCTAGAGAGATACGGCAGACCGTAGTGTGGCATGGAATGAACCGTATCAAAACCGTATCAAAACTCCATCTGAAGCAAACTAAAGGCTTAAGCTATCGGCTCTAAGCAGGTGGACTAACTTGTTGAAAAACAAGAAAAACGTATGGAGCCAATAGAACAAATGGAGACAGACCCTCTTCTTCACACGCAGGAGGTCCGGGATTCGGACCCCTGCGCGTCCACCATTAGAAGAAGTAGTTTACGGTGCTCCACAGAGGTGATTTGTGGAACATCTGCTTTTCCGGAAGGGGATCGGGGATCATCCTAAATGAGTACGCTTCATAAATCCCTTAAACTGCTCACGCTTTGGGAGAGGCTTCAAGTAAAGTCCACAGAATGCGAAACGTATCAGGACTTTGTCAAAGCATTGCTTTGGACACAAACTGAGGTAATGGTTGCACTCGTAAAACTGTTTGAGGCAATTGGATCAGAGTCCCGCCAAAACGGGAGTCTTCGGTTCCTGTCGACACAACGTTTTCTTTGGTGTCGATCTAAATGGGGTTGCTTAAAGTCACTAAAACGCCTGATCGGCGAACCCTGTTCAACGCCAGAATCTTGTTATCGTGGACCTGAATTGACAATCTCTCTGGAGAATGGCGCGTGGTCGACTAGACGGATCGGTTTCCCTTGCGGACATTAAGTTTCCTCACTACAGATATGAGATTCGGAATTCTGTGCACCCATTTTATCCAGATTTGCCCAACGAGGTTGGGGCGAACTTGCCACGAGGCCATTCTTTAGCAGCAGGACAGTCGTGACGACCTTTCCATTGAGGAAATCACCGGTGTTGCAAGAAGCGACGATTACAGCTCAGCTACCGAATCCCAGTGAATTCGAAGGGCACTCGATCACTACGTACACGGGCTGCCGGCATCATTACGCTAAACCCTCAACGGGTCGTTCCTTGTGCTGCGGTCACGTCGCCCAACTTAAGGATTCAGTGGGGCGTGACAACACACGTGACAACACAAAAGATAAGGCGTTATATTAGACAAGCTTCCCGGCTATTCCGCTGAGATTTTGGGCAATGACCTTTGCCCTGCTACCGGGCGCACCCCTGAGCGTACGCATGAGGTAGGGCCCCATGTGGGTGAACTTCCCACGCAAAGGCGAGGTCTTGTCCACCCTCTGGTAGTCGGCGAGCCTTTGCTTCATGGTCGCCAACGAACCTGCGCTGTGATGGCTGAGGTAATTGCGCATTGAAATTGCCAGGTCGATGAATTTTCCGTCAGGCTCATTCAAGGCGAACTTTCTCGCTGATGCTCCGGGAAGGACTTGGTTCGTTAGTTTGGTAAGCGCCGCTGCCGACTCCGCAGTGAGGTTAAAGCCCTTTGGATCCACCATCGATTCGATGTCAGCCTTGTTCAAAATGGCAGGAACATTGATTGTGATCCAAGTCAAGAAGATTTGATTTTTCTCCCTAATTGAATTAGTCACCCTGTCTTTATGAAAGCGAACACATTCGTCCGGTCGCTGCTCGATGTAGGCCACAATTAGGTCGTGAATGAAGCCCTCCCACAGAACCGTTACGCCCAAGACACACTGTTCGACCAGCATGTTTTCTAGTGACTTTTTCTGAGGATTCCCCGAAATAGCTAAGAGTAACTGATCGTGTAGATTCAGCGTGGACGCAATTTGTTGTTGGAAAGCAGTTACCACTTGCACAGGCGTTGGCATCGGTGCTCACACGTGTTTTTTCAGAATGTCGCGAAGAATCTCCATGCGACGTTTGCGCTTTGCCAGCTTGTTTCCGCCCTCAATGATTGTGCCGTAGTATTCGAGTTCCACACCCTGAAGATTGTCAGGTTCATCCAAAGATCTTGAAAGTCTCATAAGATCCTTGCGCGCACCGCTGAGATCGAGCGCCTTCCCGTTGGTCGGAAGCCTCAGTTCATTGACTGCAGCAACGAGGCCGTAGAAGTCAGATTTGTTTCGCAGCCGAGTTTTGCTAATTGTGTCTTTGATTGTTTCGAGTGAAGCAATGATCTGCTTGAACTTCGCCAGCACTTTGGGCTTCTGAGGAAAGATCACATCGAAGTCGGAATAGAATTTGCTGACAGTCTTCTGCTGGTCCTGAATTCCGTCGATAACGACGATAAACAGCTCACTCATGAACTCCGCATCCTTCATCCGTCGAGAGTCGCGCCGAGAGAATATGTTGAAGTCTTCCCAGTAGTGCTCCTTCGTCAACGATTCGACAGCCTGAGCGAACTCCCCGAAGTATTGCGAGTGCCTAAGCTCTTGGTCATTGAGTGATTCGACAACATAGTTCAACCGCCTAAAGAGAGCTTGGATCGCCTGCGGGTCCTTGGCGCGGATTTCCTGAACCGAGATCTGATAGTCCCAGATCGTGTTTTGTACAGTTTCCGGCAGTTCAGAATATTTTTTCCCGACGTGTTTCTTGTATAGCTCCGAGACCGGGTAGACCTTAGCCGCAGCTTTCACGAGCGCCCACTCATCGTTCAAAAACTCAAGAATGGCGCGGAGACGTTGCTGGCCATCGACTACCTCATAAATCGTCTTCCTATCCCTGGCGAGCCCTTCGGTCTTGATGTTAATGTACACCTGGGGAATCGGGCAGCCGGAAATAATGCTGTCGATCAGAAAACACTTTTGGCCAATCGACCAAATTGCGTTGCGCTGGTACTTGGGAGACAGTACAAGCTCATTTTTCTTGTACTCTCCATAGAACCAGCTCACCGCAAGCGTATTCGGTTTTGGTGCGTCGGACATTTTTTGCTTATGCGCACCCTATTGTGGCGCGACCTCCAACAAAAGCCTTTTCGGCAATTTTAGCGCAATTTTCGCAAGAGACGACTCGCGTGGAAATCCAGCGCGCTCGCGAAGGCAGCAAGATGGCGAAGTTGAGCCTCAGAAAGCACTGTGAGCTGCAACATCACCCTTCTGCCCCCACGACTAACTAACGACGTAATCCCAACCAAAGCCAGGCTTCTCCGGAGGGCGCATATAAATCCCCTCCGGCCCCCGGCTAATCGAGTAGTTCTCCTCAAAGATCTGATACACCTCCTTCGGCCCACCCGGCGGCGGCAAAAACAACTCCGCCCAAGGCGAATTCGTCGTCGCCAAAATCCAGTGCACCGACCCGTTCAACCCACCGCCATGCGGAATCACCGGGATGTCATAGGCCGCCGCCATCGCCCCAATCCGCCGCATCTCCGTCAACCCGCCACACCAGTTCATATCCGGCTGCCAGATCTCCGCACTCTGGTTCTCAAGCAAATGCCGGAACCCATACCGCCCATACTCATGCTCCCCAGTCGCAATCCGTGTCGACTTCACCTGCGCCTTCAACCGACCAAAACCCGCATAGTCATGCGGCTGCAAAACTTCCTCCATCCAGTACACCCGATACGGAGCCATCATCTCCGCCATCTCAATCGTGTAGCGCTCCGTCCATGCCATCCAGCAATCGAGCATAATCTCCCCGTCCGGCCCCACTGCCTTCCGCCCCTGCTTCACCAGTTCCAGATTCTTCCGCATCCCCTCCCGTCCATCCGCCGGTCCATGCGGAATCGCCAGCTTCAACTTCGTATAGCCAAACTCCACATGCTGGTCGATATCATTCCCCGTGCAATAGGCCGGAATCCGGTCCTTCGTCTCCCCACCCAGCAACTTGTAAACCGGCTCGCCCAGCGCCTTGCCCACAATGTCCCACAGCGCCAGGTCCACCCCACTGATGGCGTTCATCGTCATCCCCATCCGCCCGTAGTGCATCGTCGACCGCCAACAGATATCCCAGTTCCGCTCAATATCAAACGGGTCTCTACCCATCAGCAGCTTCGCCAGATGATCCACCACGACAGTCCCACCACCAGGCCCGCCACTCCCATAACCCTTAATGCCCTTATCCGTAGTGATCTCGACCGTAAAGCTCGGCACCTTCCCCGGATCCGCAAAGAACAACGCCCGCTTCGCCTTGTACTCCGGGTAGATCGACATCGGATTGGCGATCTCCACCTTATCCACACTCCAGGCATTCGCCGCCGGGGTAAACGCCGGATAAGGCTTCCGTGGCTTCACTTCCACCAGTCGGATCCCGGTAATCTTCAGCTTCGATTTCTCCTGCGCCCAGCCCAGTGCCGGCAGCATCAGCGCCTTCAATAAGTCCCTACGTTGCATCCCGAAAGTATATGCAAATTGACGCTACCCTGTTAGCTGTGTCCTCACTGCTCCTGCTCCTCGCCCTGGCCCAAAACTGGGAAGGCCAATGGCAAGGCACACTCCAAAACTTCCCCACCCGTCCAAACTCTAAACCCGTAGATGTCAACCTCGAAATCGGCGCCCTCCCCAAAACAGCCAACTCCTGCACCACCTGGCGAACCACCTATTCCGAATCGGGCCAGGTCCGCCAGGTGAAAGATTACCGCCTCTGCCGAGGCAACTCGTCTGAAGATTGGTTCCTCGACGAAGGCAACGGCATAAAACTAGCTGCCCAGTGGATCGGCGATGTCCTCGTCTGTCCCTTCAAGTACGACAAGCTCCTGCTCATCACCACCACCCGCCTCCAGGGCGATACTCTGGAAGAAGAAATCCTCACCATTGATGACCAGCCAGCCTCCACTGGCGTCCTCCCCCTCAAGGCTCGTAACATCCAGCGCCTAAGGTTTCAGCGTAAAGAGTCGAATAAGAAATAGAGAGATACCAGATCATGTCAATTTCTGCGGTCATTACCGCTGCTGCGCCCGGGCAGCGTCACCTCCTCCATCAAACCCTTGCCAAAGCCGACGCACACCTCGAAACCATCGCCCAGTTCGCCCTCAACCTCCTCATGCCAGAGGGTCGCGAACCCCTGGTAGACCGCGTCGCCATCATCATCCCCAAGGGCGACCGCGATCGCTTTAACCAGCTCATTGAAAACCGGCAAAATCTCACCCTGATCGAGCAGGAGCCACCCCTCGGCTACGTCCAGGCCCTCTACCAGGCCCGCTCCTTCGTCGGCAATTCCCCCTTCCTCCACATCGTCGGCGATCATTTCTACCTCGCCAATTCCGGCCCCGCCTGGTCTCTCACCCAATCTCTCATCGAAACCTACCAGCGCGAATCCACCACCGTCTGCGCCGTCCAACCCACCCGGGAATCTCTCCTCCCCTTCTTTGGTGCCGTTTCCGGCACCCCAAAAACGTCGCCCAATGCGCAACCGCTTTATCTCATCGACACCGTAGTCGAGAAGCCCACCCCCACCGAAGCCGAGCAGCGCCTCATCGTCCCCGGTCTCCGCGCCGGTCATTACCTCTGCTTCTTCGGCCTGCACATCTTTACGCCCACCCTTATGCAGGTCCTCGACGAATCCCTGCAAAAAGGCGCCCTCCCGGCCAGCCTGTCTGAAGCCCTGCAAATCCTCGCCCGCCGCGAACCCCTCCTCGCCACCGTCCTCCCCGGCACCCGCGTCGATCTCGGCGCCCGCTACGGCATCCTCCAGGCCCAGCTCGCCCTCGCCCTCAACGGCCCAGACCGCGAAGAAATCCTCGCCCTCATGCTGGAGCTTCTGGCCCGATGAGCCTGCTCGATATTCTCACCAACCCGGCCCAGCGCGACACTGCCTTCGATACCTGGGCCAAAGACAAATCCCTCACCGAGCTCGAAGCCGAGGCCAACACCCTCGAGCACTTCCGCATCTCCGCCACCAGCCTCTACGACAAAGTGCGCGCGCTGCTCTTCCTGAGCAATCTCCACCAGTTCTACATCGTCCCCCTCGCCCAGGCCGCCACCCTCCTGCCCTACTCCTCCGTCGAGTCGATCCGCAGCCGCCACTATGAGCGCGCCATCACAGAGCTGCTCGAAGTCCGTGCCTCCCAGGGCAACAGCGCCGCACTATCCAGCGCCCTCGCCGCCGCCTACCGTGGCCTCGCCTTCCAAACCCTCGCCGAACAGGTCCGCAAGAGCGTCCGTGCCTTCCCCGGCAACCAGTGGATGTTCCGCATCGGCCACGCCTCCGACTATCCGCTCCGCCTCGCCCCGGCCCTGCTAGCCTCCTCGCCCTACCCAGTCCTGCACGAGCGAACCCCCGTCCGCATGGATCTCAGTCACAGCGCCTGGAGCGACATCTTCTTCCTCGCCATGGATTTTCCCGAGGGCGCACGGGTCATCAACATCTCGGTCGATCTCACCACGCGCGGTTCCGGCAAATCACCGCAGCCCCCCGTAGAAGCCTTCGTACGCGTCATCGACGAGCCCGTCCTGCGCCTCGCCAGTGTCGATCTCGAAGCCCGCGCCGACATCACCACCATCGATGAAATTTTCGATTTCGGTGCCGACTACCTCGGCCTGCTCAAGGCAGCCGTCATCGCCAGCGGCCTCATCCCTTCGGGCTTCGAAGGCAGCCGCCACCCCCTCAGCGACATCCTCTATCGCCTCACCGGCAGCCGCAACCTCGGCCTCGAAGTCGTCAGCCAGGTCAACGACATTCCCAAGGGCAGCCGCCTCGCCGTCTCTACCAACCTGCTCGCCTCCCTCATCGCCGCCCTCATGCGCGCCACCCGGCAAATCCAAAACCTCACCGGCCCCTTAAGCGAATCCGATCGCCGTCAAGTCGCAGCCCGCGCCATCCTCGGCGAGTGGCTCGGCGGCTCCGGCGGCGGCTGGCAAGATTCCGGCGGCGTCTGGCCCGGCATCAAACTCATTGAAGGCGTCCTCGAACCCAACCCAACGCAAAGCCGCGGCCAGCTCCTGCCCCGCCACACTCTGCTCGACGCCACCGCCGCCAAAGCCAATCTCGAACAAAGCCTCGTCCTCGTCCACGGCGGCATGAGCCAGGACGTCGGCCCCATCCTCGAGATGTGCACCGAGCGCTACCTCCTGCGCAGCGCCACCGAATGGGAAGGCCGTAAGCTCGCCATCTCCATCTTCGACGAGATGCTCGCCGCCCTCCGCCAGGGCGACATCCACCAGGTCGCCAGCCTCACCCAGCGCAACTACGACGGCCCCATCCAGACCATCATCCCCTGGGCCGCCAACGCCTATACCGAAACCCTCATCGCAACCTGCAAACAACAATTCGGCGAAAAGTTCTGGGGCTTCTGGATGCTCGGCGGCATGAGTGGCGGCGGCATGGGCTTCGTTTTCGACCCCACCATTCGCGACCAGGCCGCAGCAGAGATGGTCCACATCCTCGCCCGCACCAAGGCCCGCCTCGAACACGCAGTCCCCTTCGCCATCACTCCGGTCGTCTACGATTTCCAGATCAACACCCAGGGCACCGTCGCCGAACTCAAACAAAACGCCGACGCCCTGCTCAGCCGCAAATACCACCTCTTCACCGTACCGGCCCTGCTACGCATCCCCGCCTCGCAACTTCCCGAAGAACGCCGCACCGAACTCAGCCGCGTCGCCGCCAACTACACCGACCTCACCGGCTCCCTCTTCGAGCGCCTCTTCCCGCAAGAGCAATCGACAGACCAGCAACACACCCAGCTCGATACCCTCCTGCAATCGCTCGGCTTCGATCCCCAGGCCCATGAGCGCCTCCGCGCCGATTACCTCGCCAACCGCATCGGCCTGTCGAAGAACATCCTCCCCTCCAACCTCACCATCTCGAACGTCCAACCCCAGGACCTCGCGCACCCCGGCCCCTCCCACACCGCCAGCGGTCGCCAGGCCCTCCTCCACGGCAAGGTCGCCGTCGTAACGCTCGCCGGCGGCGTCGGCAGCCGCTGGACCAAAGGTGCAGGCACCGTCAAAGCCCTCATTCCCTTCCACCGTTTCGACGGCCAATACTACAACTTCCTCGACGTCCACCTCGCCAAGACCGCCCGCGCCGAACAGCGCTACGGCTCGGTCATCCCCCACATCGTCACCACCAGCTACCTCACCGGCCAGCCCATCAGCGACCATGTCTCATCGCACCAGGGCATCAGCCCCGCCGAGGTCCACATCTCGCGCGGCCGCAGCATCGGCCTCCGCCTTATCCCCACCCTCGCCGACCTCCGTTACCTCTGGGAAGTCCTCCCCCAGCAACAGCTCGACGAGCAGAAGCAAAAGGTCCGCGCCAGTGGCCGCGCCGGCCTCATGCGCTGGGTCGAGCAAATGCGCGAGGGCAGCGACTACCGCGCCAACCTCGCCTCCCAGTGCATCCATCCCGTTGGCCACTGGTATGAGATCCCCAACCTGCTCCGCAACGGCCTGCTCCACCAGCTCCTCACCAACCGTCCCAACCTCGAATATCTCCTGCTCCACAACGTCGACACGCTGGGCGCAACCCTCGACGAATCCCTCCTCGGCGCACACATCGAGAGCAACTCCACCTTCAGCGTCGAAGTCGTCCAGAAGCAATTCGGCGACCACGGCGGCAGCCTCGCCCGCGTTGACGGCAAGCCCCGTCTGGTCGAAGGCCTCGCCCTACCCGGCGAAGAAGTCGAGTATGGCTTGACCTACTACAACGCCAGCACCTACTGGATCAGCATCGATCCCCTGCTAAAAGCCTTCGGCCTCACCCGCGCCACCCTCGCCGACACCACCAAAGTCGACGAAGCCGTCCGCCGCACCGCCCAACGCGTCCCCAGCTACATCACCATCAAGGACGTCAAAAAGCGTTGGGGCCGCGGCCAGGAAGACATCTACCCGGTCGCCCAATTCGAGCGCCTCTGGGGCGACATGACCGCCCTCGAAGACATCCCCTGCTCCTACTTCGAAGTCCCCCGCCGCCGCGGCCAGCAACTCAAAGAAGTAGCCCAACTCGACGCCTGGCTCCGCGACGGCTCCGCCCAGGCCATCGCCGACCTGCTAACAGCCTAAACAGGACTCAGCACCAGCAGCCGCAACTGCCACCCCGACCCCCCCGTAAAAAAGTTGACACCGTCTACCACTAGCGTTATCCTGTCAAGTCGACACTGTCTACCCTATGCAACAAATCACTCGCCATCCCTTCTTTCTAGCCACTGCTCTCCTTCTAGGCACCATCCAACTCCTGCCCGCCCAACCTCAAAAAAACGTCGAAGTCTTCGCCGGCTACTCCCTGGTCAACCTCAAACCCGACCGCAACCTCGACCGCACCAACCACCAGGGCTTCGCCGCCTCCTTCACCAGCTACCAGATCTTCCCCCGTTGGGGCCTCACCGCCGAATTCGATACCAACTCCGAACAAAACTCCTACCTCTTCGGCGGCACCTACCGTAGCTTCCGCCGCAAGCGCTTCGCCCTCACTGGCCGCATCCTCGCCGGCGCCACCCGTTGGCAACCCACCCCCGAACAAACCGCCTTCACCTTCGGCTTCGGCCAGGCCATCGACATCAAATGCAACCAATCTCTTTCACTCCGCCTGCAACCAGACCTCCGCTTCGTCCGTCTCAAAGCAGCAAATGGTACCTCCAGGCTTTCCCTCGTCCGCCCCTTTTCGATCGGCCTTGTCTATCAATTCAGCAAGCGCTAGCCTCACCGCCCTCCTCTTCCTATCCCTGCTCCCCCTCCACGCCGCACCCGACCGCCTCACCCTCACCGGCACCGTCCTCGACGAAGCCACCAGACAACCCATCGCCGGCGCCACCATCCTCGTCCACTCCGCCGGCGTCCGCACCGGCTACGATTCCTTCTGCCCCACCTGCTACGTCGATTGCGGCAAACGAGGCACCACCGACAATCAAGGCAACTTCACCATCGAAGGCCTAAGCCCCGACCTCCTCTTCACCATGCTCGTAATCCGCGACGGCTACAGCTCCCTCTTCCTCAACAAACACGACCCCCAGAAAGGCCCCGCCTCCGCCACCCTCAAGCCTCGCCCCCCCGTCACCGACCCCAAACAAACCGTACGCGGCAAAGTCGTCGACACCAAAGGCCGCCCCGTCAAAGAAGCCCTCATCTCCCAACAAGGCATCCGCATCGGCGACATGCAACGCTTCGGCGACGGCGATTGGATCGACCTCATGACCGTCTCCAACCGCGAAGGTGAATTCGAAATCGCCTACAACAAACCCGCCACCGCCATGACCCTCGAAGTCACCCCCCGCGGCATGGCCCCCACCCTGGTCACTCTCCCCACCGGTCCCGATCGCCACCCCATCACCGTCACCGAAGGCGCCTCCATCCGCGGCCGTCTCACCAGTGGCGGCAAACCCGTCCCCAACGCCGAAATGCTCCTCTCCTCCCACCGCACGATTGCCGGCACCAGATACGCCGACATCCGCATCGGCACAAACTCGAATGGCGATTTCCTCATCACCAACGTCCCCCCAGGCCGCGTCTGGGACCTCGCACCCCGCATGGAATCCCTCGCCCCCAAAGGCCTCGCCGCTCCCCTCACCCACCTCGAGACCAAAGACGACGGCCACGAAATCAAAGTAGCCGACATCGAGGCCAGCCCCGCCCACACCATCCGCGGCCGCATCCGCCTCTCAGACGACACCCCCATCCCTCCCAACATGCGCATCAGTCTCAACCCGGACCGTGGCAGCGACCGTCAGGTCCAAATCCTCCCGCCCGATGGCACCTTCGAATTCAAAGGCGTCGGCAAAGGCATCTACACCCTTTCCCCGGCCGTCAAAGGCTACCGCGCCACCAACGCCCAGTACGGCATCGAGTTCCTCCTCGAAGGCGACCGCAACAACTTCACCATCACCCTCCACCCGATCAGGTAACATCAAAAGCGACTATGCTCGCTCTCTACGCCACCCTGATTCTCAGCTTCATCCCACTCTCTGTCTGGGCCCAGTCCGCCGAACTCACAGTCCACACCTCCCGCCCCGGCCCACAAATCCAGCGCCAGCTCTTCGGCCAATTCGCCGAACACCTCGGCACCGGCATCTACGGCGGCATCTGGGTCGGCGAAGATTCCAAAATCCCCAACACCCGCGGCTACCGCAACGACGTCCTCAATGCCCTCCGCAACCTCAAAGTCCCCGTCATCCGCTGGCCCGGTGGCTGCTTCGCCGACGAATACAATTGGCGCGAAGGCGTCGGCCCCCGCAACAAGCGCCCCGTCAAGATCAACACCCACTGGGGCGGCGTCACAGAACCCAATACCTTCGGCACCCACGAATTCCTCGACTTCGCCGAACTCGTCGGTGCCGAAGCCTATGTCAGCGGCAACGTCGGCAATGGCGCCCCCCGCGAGATGGCCGAATGGGTCGAATACATCACCTCCCCAGCCGGCTCCCTAGCCACCGAGCGCGCCGCCAATGGCCGCGCCACCCCCTGGAAGCTCCCCTACTTCGGCCTCGGCAACGAGCTCTGGGGCTGCGGCGGCAACATGCGTGCCGAATATGCCGCCGACGTCACCCGCCGCTACTCCACCTTCATCAAAGTCCCCGCCGGCGTCAAAATCATGAAAATGGCCAGCGGACCCTCCGACGCCGACTACCACTGGACCGAAGTCATGATGCGCGACGCCTCCAAACAATTCGACGGCATCGGCCTCCACTACTACACGCTCCCCGGCAACTGGGCCAAGAAGGGCCCCGCCGTCGGCTTCGATGAAGCCGCCTGGGCCAAAACCCTCCAGGCCTCCCTCCGCCTCGACGAATTCCTCACCCGCCACACCGCCATCATGAACAAATACGACCCCGCCAAGCGCATCTGGCTCGGCGTCGACGAATGGGGCACCTGGTACGACCCCGCCCCTGGCTCCAACCCCGGCTTCCTCCAACAACAAAACACCCTCCGCGACGCCGTCGTCACCGCCCTCAATTTCAACCTCTTCCTCAAACACGCCGACCGCGTCAAAATGGCCAACATCGCCCAGATGGTCAACGTCCTCCAGGCCATGATCCTCACCAGCGACGACAAGATGTTACTAACTCCCACTTACCACGTCTTCGACTTATATAAGTCCTACCAGGATTCCACCAGCCTCCCCCTCGATCTCAAGTCCCCCTGGTACAACAAAGACGCCTCCACCCTCCCCGCCCTCAGTGCCTCAGCCGTCCGCGACACCACCGGCACCATCCACATCGGCCTGGTCAATGCCGACCCCAACCGCGCCATCGAGCTAACCGTAAACCTCCCCGGGCAAACCACAACCACCATCAGCGGCAGAATCATCACCGCTCCAGCAATGGACGCCCACAACACCTTCGACAAGCCATCCACAGTGGCCCCAGCCCCCTTCACGGGCACCAAACGCATCAAAGATCAACTCAGCATCACCATCCCTGCCAAGTCAGTGATCATGCTCGATCTCCGCTAATCAGCCTCAACGCAAATTGCTTCCCCAGTAATGGGGTGTACAAATCGAAGCGTCTGGGCATGCAAATAGTAACCCCCATCCCCAGGCAGCCCCGGTAGCGCTTCCAGCGGCAACCCGCCAACTCCATACAACGGGTCCCCCACCAGCGGATACCCAATCGAGGCCAGATGGATTCGGATCTGATGCGGCCGCCCCGTCTCCAGCCGCACCTCAAACAGCGTCGTACCCTCCCCGCGCGTAATCACCCTGGCGCAAGACTTCGAAGCCTTGCCGCCCGGGTGCGCCGCCCACACCGATCCGATCCGCGGATGCGGCACCAGCCCAATCGGCGTCTCAATGTCGTAAGCATCCTGCGCGGCAATCCCCTGCGCCAGCGCCCGATACACTTTCTCAACACCAGCCGTATTCCACGCAGCCGAAAGCCGCGCCGCCGCCAAAGCAGTCTTCGCAAAAAGCACAACCCCAGAAGTACCCCGCCCCAGCCGGTGCACCGGGTTCGCCTCAGGCCATCGCGCCTGCACCAGATACAGCAGCGTATTCTCGAGAAATCCCCCACCCGGCAGCGTCGGCAACCCGCTCGGCTTATTCACCGCCAGCAGTACATCATCTTCATACAACACGGCAAAGTCCCGCGGCGTCTCTTCCTCCTCCCACGGTGGCCGCGCCCACACCAGCCTCTGCCCCACCCGCACCACTTCACTCCCCTGCGCCCTCACCCCGTCGAGACGCACCTCCCCCAGCGCCAGCCTCTCCTGCCAGACCTCCAGGGTCGAATGCGGATAAAGCTCTGCCAGATGCAGCAGCAGACTCTGTCCCTCACAGCCCCTGCCAATGGTCGTCGCGTAAGCATAACCCCGGTTCAGCACGTAGTCTGAGTGTATAAGCAAACCACTACCGCTCAAACCCAAGCCACTCCAGCGGAACTTCCAGCCCCTGGAGCGCGTAACCTCAGCAGGCCAAAACCGTGACTCTCAGCGAAAACACTCTTTACGCACTGATCTTCGCCTGCGAGGTCGGCTTTTGGCTCGTACTGGGTTCCGGCCTGGCCTTCCGATACATCCTCCGCTGGAACCGACTCAGTTGGCTCTGTCTCCTCTCACTACCGTTAATCGACCTGGCGCTACTGGCTTTCACCATTCTCGACCTGCGCAGCGGGGCCATCGCCACAACAGCCCACGGCCTGGCCACAGCCTACATCGGCTTCACCGTTGCCTTTGGTGCAAAAGCAATCGCTTGGGCAGATCAAAAGTTCGCGCAAAAGTTCGCCAGCACTCCGCCAACAGTTTCGCCAACCCGTTATGGCTGGGCCGAAGTACGCCACGAGCTCGAACTATGGGCCCGCTGCCTCCTCGCCGTAGCCATCATCTACCTACTACTCTTCGCCATGATCAAAATGCTCAATCGGCCCGACCAGACCCAAGCCTTGGAAGAGTGGTACCCGCTCGCCAAAGGCACAGCCTTCTTCTGGTTCCTCTTCGGCCCGCTCTGGAGCCTGATCTTCTTCAAACGCGCAACCTCCACACCAGAGCAAGCCAACTCCGTCGACGCAGAGTAAACACTACCCAATGGCAAAGGGACTACTGCGACTCACACCACACAAGACCCTGGCGTATCACAAGCCCCTTACATCCCTCTGGCATACTTGGCGGCACGGGCAACGCATCACCCGTTTTCCAAAAGCCAAAGCGCCGCAGAATCTCTGGCATTTCCGAATCGATGACCGCCAGCGGATTGCCATCCCCTTGGCGTGTTTTGCTGCGAAATTGCAAAGCCAGCACATAATCGCGGTTGGAAACTCGTCGGTACACATCGACGAGATACACATAGGGTGCACGACTCGTAGGCTTGGCAACAATCACACTTCCCAACAGCGGACCGTTCTCAACAAACCGGGTCTCTTCGTTGTTGTTCCTTCCCGTCATGTTGAAGAAAACGACACGAAACTTCTCTGCGTTTCGATCATAGGCGAACAGGAATGTAGAAACCCCACAATTCCCATTAGCGCCGACATATGGACAAACCTGGATCTGCAGAACTGGCAGCCTTCTCCCCGGCCCGGAAAAAACAATGCCACTGGCTAACAGTTCGTGAAATGCGGGCTCGCCGGCAACGAAACTGACATTCACTTCGCGATACTTTGCTAGAAACCTCTCTTCAGAACAGTCCGGCACCCCATTCTTGACAAAGCAAAACGATACAGCTCCAACTTTTCTGCCACCTCCGTCCTCGAAGCTGCTCTCCTCATCCGGCTGTTTAGCAATAACCAGGCTCCACTGAGATTTCGTTTGAAACAGCTGTGTCAGCTCCAAATGCTTGGCGACGGTAAAGCGAATTCCAAACTGTGTCGACAGTTTCGAGATCACCGCCTCATCAATGCTGGCCCGATCCACACGGCTCTGCGCCACACCAGGACCCACCAGCAGCAGCAAGACGGCAGCAAAACTCATAGCAGCCCGGCTCTTCATATTCGGATTCTCTCAAAACCATTTCTTCGAGGCTCGGGCCGATTGCCATAACCCGACCAGGATTCAAACAACCACAAGCGTGAGTTCTGCTGCAATGCGTCGCAAGTCAACGGGATCACTGGTAGCAACCGCCTGACCGGCCCGTCGCGCACAAACAACGACGTGTGCATCGACAATGTCACTCGTCCCCGTTCGTGCCAGCAGCAGCCCAACAGCCGTAGCGTCAGGCCCGTCCAATCCCATGAGGTCCGTATCCGCTTGCCGAATCAGCCTGGACAGCCGGGCTTGGCGCGCGGGATTCCGCAGAACCTGCGCCAGAGCCGTTGCCGGAATCGTAATGCGCATACCGCGCTCTCTGGCCCGCGCCAGCAGAGCCAGCACATGCCGGTCGTTCCGGTCGACAGCAATCAGCCCCCCGGCATCCAGGGTGATCCCACTCACGCCGCTTTACGCTTTCTGGGAGATCTCCGCAGCGGGGGCGACAAAATCTCATCAGCCCACTTACGTTCCTTCTCGGTCAGCGGCCCACCGGTCTGCTGCAGCGCTTCATCCAGCATCTCGCGCCAACCCGCCGCATCGGAGAGAGCAATCCCAACAGCATGCTTCACAAACGCCGAAACATTGGCCGCCTGTCCCGCTGCGACAATGGCCCGGACTTCCTCCAGTTGGCTATCCTCCAGCGTGATGGTGATCTTGGTAGTCGCCATACCGATTACCATACCATGCAGTCCTCAAAGCGAAAGACGATCAGATACGAGTAAACCAGCAAAAACTGATGCCGCCTCTCGGCCAGATCTTCGCAGAAGTGGCCAAGGCCGGGAGTCTTCTGTAGTCCCAAATGTCCCCGATGTCTTGTTCAGCAAGGGGTGTAAGGACATACGGCTCCTTCATGCCTTCAATCGCTTCTTGCGCTGCGGGCTACGCTTGCGGATTTTCGCAAAGGCTTCCGGGCCGTATACAAACTCTCCGCGAACCGTTATCGATCCTTCCAGGGATTCAAGAGCGAAGCCCCCGTGCCCGCAAAGTCCACCTCATTGCGCGTCACCAGCTTCATCCCATGCACGAGCGCAGTTCCAGCAATGAGGCCGTCCCTGACCGGGCGCGGGTCGGGGACATGCATCTTGGCGCTTCGAAGAGCGACAGCAGTGTCCACCGGCAAAATTCTCCCCGCGAAAGCCGGCAAAACATGGTTCAGCATCCAGGCGCGAAGCAGGGCTCCTTGCGTCGGATCGCGCCGCTCCATCTGCAAGATTCCGAATTCCAACTCCTGAATCGTGGCCGCCGAAACCTAGAGTTCCTCTGCCTCTACGCTGGCGGCCCACTCTGCCACGTTCCGATCCACGTTTCCACGGCGGCCCTTCCGCAATTCGGAGACGACATTGGTATCGAGGAGATACATCAGGAAACTTCGGCTGGCCTCGCGAGGTCCCGTGGAAGTGCAGCTTCGAACTCGATATCTTCTCCACTAGGCATCGCCAGCAGGTCACCGATCTTCTGATGCGTGGCCGCCAATCGCCGAATCCCAATTATGCCCGGACACGCACGCGCCGCACATTACTTGGCTCATGGCCGAAGCGGTGCCGCCAGAGTGAAGCTTCCCAAGCCCTTTTGTGCTGCAGAATTCCTACCTTGCATCTCGGACACAGCGAGCGCCTCCTTCCATCGAACATCCGGGTACAATCAAGGCAACGATGCCAGAGGTCTCTAGATTCTTCGGGATTGCAATCCGGTTTTATTTCAACGACCATGAGCCGGCGCATTTTCACGCAGTTTATGGAGAACACGAGGCTCTGCTCGAAATCCATTCTCTTACCGTACTGAGAGGCGAACTGCCGAGACGGGCATTGGCCCTGGTATTGGAGTGGGCAACGTTACATCGCGCTGAACTTCTGGCAAATTGGGAGAGCGCACGGCAGGGCCTTCCTCCCGCTCCAATACAGCCTTTAGACTAAAGAGAATAGGAGTACCTCAATGGCGTTGGTTCGCATTGCAAATGTGAAACCGCTGGAAGATTTCCAGATAGAACTCACGTTGACCACCGGCGAAGTGGTGCAGCGGGATATTGGCCCCCTCCTGAAAGGGCCGGTCTTTGCTTTGATTCGAACAGACCCGGCACACTTCCGCCAATTGCGCGTCGAGGACGGAGCTCTGGTGTGGCCAGGCGGTGTAGACCTCTGCCCGGATACTGTGATCTGGGGCGGCTTACCACCTGCAGATTCAGATTCCTGTGCGGCATGAACGGCTTCCCCAGCGGCAACGGTCCAATTGTGGTGTCAGATTCCCGTGTGCGACGCCCACAGTCCGCATCCACATTCGCTGGAGAGAGTCGGTTGGAAAGCAAGTTCTGCACTAGGGTCTCTGTGCTGTACGAAGTCGCAGAATCGGTGTGAGCACAGTAAGCACGCGGTAAGCAAACGACTGCCAATACTTGCCTCTACTTGGCAAACGCATTGCCCACGCAAACCTTCACGTTGTTCCAGTCGCGTTCACTAAGGTGGCCGATGATCGTTAGCTCTGAGCGGTGCACCGTCAGCACATACGCACGGAAAAAAGACTACGCACGCAGTCCCGACGCCTGCCGATCTTGAAGTGCGCAATCAGGGGATGCAAGAGGCTTTGGCACTCGAGTTGTCAGAATTCCCACGAGCACGTCGGGGCGTTCCTACAAATAGGTCGTGCTGGCGATGACAACAGCAGGCTGGACTTTAGTTTCAAGCGCGCCTTCAAGCACACCAACCACAAAGTCGCCCGGCTTCAACCCACTTCCTCTGCTTCGTTTGCTTCCAGTCGCTGAAGCGAAGCGGCTCGATACTCCCTCAAGTCTTCATCAGACCAGGAATCGGACCAATCGATCCGCCTCTCCGGAGCTACCGAACTAAGCCGCTCAATCAAACGAGTCAACTCGCCAGCAGCCTCGGGTGCCAATTTGCGAAATGCGGTGAGCAGAGATGCTTCTTGGGGACTGACCGATATTTCCATGGTTCCAGACTCAGTATACGGCCCCAAACAGCAACCGGGAACGATCAACTCCAGCAACCGGACTCCGCAGCGGCGCAAGTCCTCAAGTCGCGTCTTGAGAAGCGGACTGGCCACTCCAAGGCGATAAGCGCCAATTCGCAAACAGACCGATTCTCCGCCATTGTCCGAATCGCCGGCTATCAACTCATGTAAGCAATCAGAACAATCTAGCGGATTGTTTCGACACACTACTTCAGGAGTGCCTAAACGCTGATTCCAATCGGCCAAAAACTCAATCCAAAGCCTTCCCCTTTCCGAACTGCGTCTACTCCCGTCGACCGGATTAAGAACAAGATGGAAATGGGTTAGCTTAAGAAGATGGTGCCTCCTGAATAGTCATTGACCTGCTCCCCGTAAACTCCACCAATTGAAACTAGAGAGCTCCTAATAATGTAGAAGGAAGGAGCTTTGGAGATGAAGAAGAGCCGGTACACGGAAGAGCAAGTGATCGGAGCGGTCAAGCAGA
>JBIITX010000073.1:0-7465 GCA_044340255.1 Bryobacter sp.
CAGTTAGCCCGAGACCAGCGGTGGCCCAACATGCTGAGGTGGATCTTCCGGGATTTTACAACTCAGAAAAGGCCCGAGAGGCTCTTGGCGGAGGCCAGATGAGCGGGGCAACTGCCGTTTTTGGGTTGAACAGTTGTTTACTGCGAGATTTGTAGGTGGGCAAATGCCCCCCGAACGAATGCGCTTCCGATTTTGGAATTATGACGTAAATGCCCCCCACTGCGAGGTAGAGTATCGACGATCCACGAATCAAGTGATTGTGCGAAAACTATCCACCGGCACAGAACAGTACGGAACGATAGGAGCCCTCCAGTCAGTACAAAACGAGTATTGTTATGTCAAAACCAGCGAGAGTACCGTCGATAACAGCCTCGGCTTTGTCAGCGACGTTAGCCTGAAGATCGGATTCCTCGGCACCATTAGCGGCGGGAAGGAATATCTCATCAGTATGCTGAATGGGGCTTCCGTCGATACAGGTTGGCTGTACCAGGGGGTCTGGACGATTCCGCAGCAAGTCAATGTGACCGTGAGCCCATCGAGTGCGCTGATCTCGTCGGGACAAGGCCAGCAATTCAACGCGAACGTGACTGGGACCTCAAATACTGCTGTCGGATGGACCCCGTTCGGATGGGGCAGTGTCACATCCAGTGGCTACTTTATCGCCAACACGGTGACCTCGACTCAGAACACAATCCTACGAGCAACCAGCCAGGCAGACAATACGAAGTACGCGGATGCCAATCTAACGATTCAACCGGCTCCAGTTCTGGTCACGATCACGAACTTTTACCCCCAGAACTTATCTGGACGGAGTGCCGTTTTCAACATTTCTGCCAACGGCGGGAACTCGCCGATTAATTTCCTCAGCTTTTATGCCAACATCACGCAGTTAAATTCCGGGGGATGTAAAGTCACCTGGTACCCTGCAAGCAACCTGGTGAGCCTAACCGAAAACAATGGCTATTACACGCAGAGTAATTATTTGGGGTCTTGGGGATCGCTTACGAATTCCTATTGCTCGATTAATTTGCAGAGCAGCTACGGAAGCTATAGTGGCAACAATGCCACTCTGACTTTAAGTGTTAATTACAACTACGGCTTCTTTGGCGGCTGGATCAACCACTGGGCGAGGGCAGGAAACAATGCTGGTATCTCGATGGCAGATTGGCAGTCGTTCGGTTATTGGTGGTTGCCCTATTAGAACTTCAGGAGAAACAATATGAAATTCCGCATGATTATACTGGCCGCAGCGTTCAGTCTCCAGTTGAACGGCCAGGCAACTGACGGAGCTTTGGTGACTGGAATCCTTTCGGATTCAGGCAAGAAGGCAATCCCAGCCGCCTGGGTGATTCTGAGCGTCATCCCGGCGGCTCCGCCGACCATCACACAACCATTTCATTCGATTACCAAGACTGGGGCGGATGGGCGCTTTTTGTTTGAGAACATTCCTGTCGGTACCTTTCGAATCTGTATGCAAGCGCCAGGAACCAAATTCCTGAATCCTTGTGATTGGCAAGACCAGGTGCCGACGGTGCAAGTGACTGGGAAAACAGGAGTAAATGCCGGCACGATAGAAATTCCCGACGGCTATTTGCTTGAAGTTGATGTGAAGGACACGCAAGGGCTGATTGCACAGTTTAAGCGGCGAAACCAACAGGCGCATTTGAGCTTCTCAGTCCGCGGAGCAAAGCGCCTGCATGTGCTCGCCCCCTCCCCCGGCAAGACGCTGGATTCACAGTTTTCGTTTGTGGTTCCCTTTGAGACGGATTTGGAACTGATCACGCTGGCTTCGCTTTATGACGTTGCCGACGAAGAGAGCAAGAGCGAGCAGCGCGACAACGTATTGGTGCGCAAACTGCGCTTTGCCAAGAACGATGTGCCGAAGCCGGTGAAGATTGCCGTGAACGGAACCAAATAGGTTCGTAGCAGCAGTTTTCGTTTTGGAGGTAACTTTTGAAATGGATTGCAGAGTAGATCGTCGAACCATACTCGCCTGGCCTTGCGGGATTTCGGTGGATGACTTCGCGCAGGGTTCCTCGCAAACTGCGAGAGGACCCATCGCCGAAAGTCAATTGCCCAACCATTTGCAGCGTTATCTTGAAACCTCGATCGAGCGCTTGACCCAGCCAAGCAAGGAGCGGGTACAGAGCACTGGCTTGATTGAAGTCGGAAGCTCAAGCGGTTCTTCAGTTCAACGGATTCGAGAGTACCCAGGCAAGCTACAAATAGTTGGATGTGGAAAGAAGCTGGCTGCTGAGCCAGATGGAATAATCTGCCGTGAGGTGTTGATGGTGGGAAAACTGAAAGGATTAAGGGCGCGATGACCAGGAACATTATGATTTTAGGCTGGCTTTGCTTCTTGCAAACAATTTCTATTGTTGATTGCCGAGCCCAATCAGACAACAAAGGCAAGAAGACCCCGCTGGTCTATTTGCAACGAATGCCCTGGGAGCTTCAACACGCAGCTTCAGTAAATGGTGATCGCTTAACCGTTGAAGGTAAAGAAAGGCTGACCCTGACGGGTGACGTCAAAAACGCACTTAATGGCCAGACGCAAGGCCTGATTGTGATCCGGGAGGAAAGCAGTAAAGTGCGGCTCGATCTCGCCAATGGCGACAAGCTAGTCCTGAACGGACCAGAACTTGTAAAGGGCGGTGGCGCAGTTGCCTTTTCAGAAAAACTGGTGGAATCGATCTTTGAAGACTTTCCCGACACTTTTTTCCTCAATTTCACATTAGAGAAAAAAGCAGTGCTCTTAGGGGGTAAAGCGCGGCCGGAAGGCACCAACGCGAGGACCTATAGCGGCCCCTTCTACAACATTTACGGCATCGGGCGCGAAGACCGGCTGAGAAGCATCAAAACCCGAATCAACAAATTGTACTTCCTAAACTTCGATACTCAATTGTTAGAACGTGTGTCTTACCAGATATCGTCGGCAGGCGCAAGCGTAGAAGTGTTAACTTACTTCGAAGATTACCGTAAAGTTGATGATCAAATGATCCCTTTTCGAATCCGGCGGCTTGAAAATGGGCTCGAAGTAATCCAGGTCAACATCCGCACTGCATCGACATCAGCGAAGCAGGCCGACAACGCCTTCAAGTCAAATTAAAGGGGCTACCCATGAAGAATCCTTTGAAAACACATCTATTCGGGATCTGGATTACTCTTTTCCTTCTCAATGTGGCGCTAGTTGGTCAGCCCAGCGGGCTTCCTCGCCGAAACGAAGTGGGGATTCATCCTACTGGAACCTATCAAATTTCAGAGTTTGAATCGATCAATCTGAGTAACGGAAACGTGGGGTTTCAACTGCCAATCGCTTCACTCCCGCCAGGGCGAACGGGTGATCCTTTCCGCCTCACGCTGAAGCACAACAACAAGATTTGGTACACGTTCGGTTCGGGTGCCCAGGAACAGATCGGGATCGCTTCCCCTTCCTGGCAATTCAACTTCTTCTGGACCATCGAGCAGGACTTCCAGTCGCCGACGCTCAACCCCACAACCTGCACAGGCGATCAGGACTGGGCCGGATACAGTGTGACGCTAAAGGCTCCCGATGGTGCCGCCCGCGTGATGCACCTTCGTGGGTACACGGCCATCACGCCGCTCAATGGCGTACCGAGAACCAAAATCCGAATCGACGGCAAGAATGAAAAGGCTTTGACCTGCACCCAGGAGCCTTTGTGGGTGAGTGGTCCTTTGGTGTACTATTCCACCGATGGCAGCTACTTGAGATTGGAAGTCGACCGAGACGCCGACGACAATCCACTGAATAATCCTTTCCGTTTATATTTTAACGACGGTTCCTTCATTACAGGAACTGTACAGCCGCAATCGACACAAGTGCACACGGATCGATTGGGGAACTTCTATTCCGTTGAAAACACGTTCGTAAACTCACTCGCCTCCACACGAATTACCGACCAATTTGGAAGAATTGTTTTGGTTCAACGTCAGGCGGCTGGAGACGTAGACGTCGTCACCGGATACGGTAAAGACAACCTGCCTTTGGTCAGTCGAGTGAACTGGGAGGATGGCTGCGGGTTGACTGGACGTTACGATGGAAGCGGAACCAATCCCCCTGGCTTGGCCATGCCGTGCAGCCGCCGGGTCGGCTCAATTGAGCTTCCGCCCGAGCTTGGCTTGCGGAACGGAACGGATCGAATGAAATACACATTCCAGTATTCAGCCAGGTGGGGAGAATTGGCCAAAGTCATCTTGCCCAGCCTGACTGAAGTGAGATATGGCTATGCTCAAGACAACCAAACAACCGTGGTAAGCCCAGCAACCGTACTTTCCAATACAATCCAAACCAAGCGAGTGGTGCATGCCCCGACTGCCGGTATCGCTACGCCGCCCGATGATATTTGGAATTACAATTTTCAGTTGGATTCCAGTACCGTCACAGACCCTGCCGGGGGGAGCGAGATCAACTACTATTATCCCTTTAACTACAGCGGAGCTAATTTTTGGTTTTCAGGGCTGATCTATAAGACAGTCTCTCCCGATGGCATCATCGTTGAAAAGCAATGGGTTGAGAACAGACCATTCGGACTCGACAACAGCTTTGCTCAACGAAGTGCGTTCAACCCCTTTGTTGCGGCAGAACTTAGAACTCACGCGACCGCAACTCCAATTCCGGCGGCGGATGATCCCAGCGCGCTTAAGTTGATTGAACTGGACAAAAATGGAAATCTTCTGCGGGTGAGCGAGTTCGACTTTGCGAATTCGAGCACGTTTGCGAGGGCTGCCGCTCCCGGAGGCAGTCTCTGGACTTCTGCGGCCAAGTTACGAAGTACTGCATCGACCATTCATGGAAATTCGCCTGTGTGGACAGATACGAGTGATCACTCCTTCAGTTACCATACTTCTGTCCCCGTTAGCGTCCCCGCACCACGAAATGTGGTGACGACGCGGACGGTGAGAGATGCAGCGGAGAATATACAGAGTAAAACTGAGTTTAGCTATACGCTGCCAAGTAGCGTCGCCGTGCTAAACACAGAGAGGCGTTGGGATAGCTCCAAGAATTGCACCCAAGAGCCCCCCTCTGGAGCATTATCGAATTGCAATTCTATCTCGAGGCAGTACTCCTATGATTCCTCCAACAATTACTTGATGCTATCCACAACCGATGGCCGGAATATTGTGCGAAAGATTGAGTATGGATCTACAAATGGATTTTTGCTTTACCCATCCAAGATCACAGAGGCGTTTGGAACCACGGTTGCCCGCGAGACAACCTATACTGGATATGATTTTTGGACCGGGCAGGTTGGCACAGTGAGTGATCCGCAAAACAATACGCAATCTGTGCATACTTACGATATCTTTGGCCGCCTGGTCGAAAGCCTGGAATCCTCGACCACGGAACCGGCCTTTGCGCGCAAAAGCACCATGGAATACGATGCTCTCAATCGATTTGTCGCGAATCGGCGGAGCCTCGCGAGCGCAGGCGATACGAACGTGGTGAATGTGACGCGGCTGGATGGGCAGGGAAGAGCTGTCATCCAACAGAGAATTGCAAACGGATCCTTTGACTACCGTACAAACGCTTCTACCGGGATTCGCAGCACGGTGGATTATTCCAACAGTATTGGGGCCTGGACCACAACGCGTTCCAATGAATTTGAGACTGGCAGCGAAACGACGGCTGGATTTACCCGTGAGGAAAAGGACGCAACGGGAAGGACGGTTGCGATCCGGTATTTGGATCAGGCAAAATCAGCCTGCTGCGGTGTGATTTCGATGAGCTACCCCACAACTGCAGCTCCAAACGCCACGGCAGGAAAACGACCTTACACCAAGACAGTAGATCCTGCGGGAAAAGGCCGCATGTCGAGAATGGATGCGCTCGGCAGGATGGCAGCCGTTATCGAAGATCCAGATGGAACTTTGAAACAGGAAACAAGCTATAAGTATGACGTACTGGATAACCTCATTGAGGTCACCCAGGGGCAACAGATTCGCACCTTCGTTTACGATTCATTAAGCCGTCTCACTTATAGCAACCACCCCGAGATGATTCACAGCGGAAACTCAACAGGGCGGGCTCACACATATTCCTACGATGCGAACGGTAATGTAACTTTGAAGCGGGAAGAAATCGCAAGGGCTGGGGCGAGCAGTCGCGTGGAGATTGCTTATACCTACGATTCTCTCAATCGGCTATTGACGCAGAGTTATTCCGGAGTCGCCACGCCAACCGTCACTTATATTTACGATCAGGGAGCCAATGGGCGCGGCAGGTTGAGCAGTGTGGCTGCAAATGGGATATCGACCACAACCTACACTTATGATCCATTCGGAAGGGTGCGTACGAGCCAGCAGAGCATGCCGGCCCTGCCGGGCGGGAGTGCGCGGGTATACAATTTTCAATACGAGTACAACATGGCGGATGTCTTGACGAAGGTCGTGTATCCCTCGCTGCGGGAAGTCAGTTATGGCTTCGACAACTTGGCACGGACGACGAGTGTGAATGTGAAGGGGTCGGCGCCAGGGGCAAGTTTCAGGAATTATTGGACAGCGAATAGTTTTTACCCAGTTGGGGCGGTGGCAACGGCAACGTGGGGGGTGTTGGGAGCGACAGAGACCAACGTGGTGAACCGACGCTTGCAATTGGAGAATCGCAAGTATTTGCGGAATGCCGCTACGTTGATGGAATTGCAGTATGGATATGGTGGGTCTGCGAACAATGGAAATCCGGTCACGCAGAACGTTTTGCCACTGGGGGAGAATCAGAGCTATGGGTATGATGCGCTGAATCGTTTGGAATCGGCGAGTGTGGTTGGCGGCTGGAGTCAGGGGAATCAGTTTGACCTTTATGGCAACCGATGGCAGAGTTCGTGGACCAACCCTGGATCGGTTGCAGCGCCGCCGGGAACACCGACGGCAAACATCTTTGCTCCGCAGACGAACCGGAGGCAGGGTGGAGTGGGAGAGTATGATGCGGCGGGGAATCTGCTGCAGGTGGATGCGACTGTTTTGAGTTATGACGCTGAGAATCGGCAGACGGGGGCGGTGCGGTCTGGGGGTACAGATCCGATGACGGCGGTCTACAAATATGATGGAGTGGGCCGGAGGGTGGAGGCGACGGAGCGGGGGGTGACGACCACGTTTGTGTACGACGCGATGGGGCAGTTGGCGGCCGAGTATGGTGGAACGTCTGACGGAGAAAGCGGAACGCGGTTTTTACTGACCGATGCGTTGGGGTCGACGCGGGTGAGTGTCAAAGAGGATGGGACGGATGTGAGGCGGTTTGATTACCTGCCGTTTGGTGGGGAGTTGGTGACGGCGAACCGGACGGCAGCGCTGGGGTATGGAGGGGGGCGGCCACGGATGATGTTTACCGGCAAGGAGAGGGATGCGGAGACGGGGCTGGATTACTTTGGGGCGCGGTATATGTCGGGGGCGCAGGGGAGATTTACCGGGCCGGATCCGTTCTTGCCGATGATCGAGTTCCAGCCTGAGA
>JBIITX010000031.1:0-82295 GCA_044340255.1 Bryobacter sp.
GTGAGAGCTTTGCACTAGCCTCGCGTCAGGGTCTGGCCGCCGCTAACGTGTTGATCGCACCGGGGATAGCCGGATGCTTGTGCGACGAACGCAGAAGATCCCGTAGTACCGGCAAGGAACGGGATGCGGAGACTGGGTTGGATTACTTTGGGGCGCGGTATATGTCGGCGGCGCAGGGGCGGTTTACGAGTCCGGATCCGCTGCTCGCGAGTGGTCGTTCGGCAGAACCTCAGACGTGGAACCGATATCACTACGCCGGGAACAACCCGCTCCGATACATTGACCCCGATGGCCTTGACTACTACGACCAAAACGGCAATCGGATCGGCACCGACGGAGGCACGAACGACTACGTTGTGACTGACGCAGCCCAAATAGCTGCAATTCGGCAGAACAACCGCACCAAGGGGGGCACAACGCCGTTGAATCAGGTCGGCTCAGCTATCGTTTTGCCTGGAGCGACCGTGCGGGCCGGCATTGGCGCGGCGGTGAATGACAGCAATGCCCCATCGGCTGCCGCAGGCGACAGGCAGGGTGGTTTCCATGAGGAGGGTGGCTCTTTCGGCTTGGATGCGAACGGAAATCAAATAGTGACCCCAGCCGCTCCTGGAGCCTTTGCAGACTTGACGCAGCCAGGGCGGGTAGTTGCGCAGATTGACCCGGCCCTAGCAGCCAATCCCGCTCGCCAAGGCGACATTCAGACTCCACAGGGAGTCTTTCACGTCCATCCGCGAGGGCAAGTGACCATGCCGGGAGGCACCATCCGAGTCTTCAACCAGGGCCCTTCGGCGGCCGATATCGGTGCCGCAGCCTCCATGAATATCGTAGTTGGAGCAAGAGACCGAACAGTCTACTTCTACGACGGCAGTGGTCAGCAAGCGACAATGCCCCTCAATCGCTTCCTAAGGTTGCCGAGATGAGCATTTCTGCCCGGGCCTCGGCGTATCTGTTTGCAGCAGCAATTCTTTCAGTCCAGGTTGAGGCTGCCGCGTTAAAGGTCCGGTTCAGCGTCGACGGTAAGCCAGTTTCGCCACCCAGTCAGGTCCTGTTCGTGTGTGGATCTGTCCGCGTTCAAGTACCTATCCGGCAAGGTGAGTTGCACCTAGAGGGGTTGTCGATGTGTTCTGGGAACGTGGAGGTTGTCGTGCCCTTCGCGGAGGGAGGCTCGATCAGTTTCGCAAATGTGCCATATGGAAACTTCGAAGGGAGCGTGGAGTTTGGCTTGGAGCACCGGCCGTTCTCGCGGAGCCATCGATCAGCGGTGCCCAAGCGAGGTAAGCCGCGGCGACTGTTTTTCATCCGTTTCGATCCTTCCAAAGGGGACGGAATATCCATCTTGGCGTTCCGATGACAAGCACCGCATCCCAAAAGTTTCGGGCAGAACTCGACAAGCAGGCAGCCGGCCGGGAGGAGTATGATCACCGTATGGTGGTCGCTTAGGTTGTCGCAGTTTATGGAAAAACAGGCTGTGACCAGTCAGGCATTACCCCTCTCCCCCTCTGATCCCCTTTCTCTTTCGCCTCATTCTTTCCTCTTTCCTTTCGATTAGAAGTCCCACCTTAGTCCCGCAACGGCCTGCCTTGGTCGTCCGACATGGATGCCATCCACACGGCTGGCGATAAAGCGACGGTCTCCAAGGTTCGAGATATTCATGAATAGCACCGGGCGGCGTGCTCCCAGCGGCATATTCACCGCTGCATTGAAAACTGCGTAGGATGGCACTGTTCCGATAAGCCCATCGGCCGAAGCGGCAGTCCGGTTCCGGTTGTCGCTAAACTGGCGGCTGACATACTCTGGGCTCAGGCTCAGGCTGAAGCCCGTTCGATGTTGATAATGGACGCTGGGCGACAATGTATGGCGAGGTGCGTACGGAAGACGGTTGCCTCGCACGTTCACACCCCCAGTGATTAAGTCGCTGGTGAACCTCGCGGCCCCTACGCCGGTATAAGAGGCTTTCACAAATACACTGTGCCCATCCGGCAACCAGGAACTGAAGTCAAAGCGCCCCCCAAACTCTACTCCCGCATTGAGAGTTTTTCCGGCATTCGTCCACGTAAACTGCGGCAAACCGGCACTCGACCCTGCAACGATCTGGTTTGTGAAATCGATACGGAAAACAGTCGCTTCTATTTGAATCCAGCGCGCGAGATGGCTTCGAATCCCTATTTCATAGTTAGTGCTTCGCTCCGCATCCACTGGCCTTGCATTCGGGTCCAGTGGATCGAAATTGTCATCTGGGCGCGGTGGGGCAAATCCACGATGCACCCCGGCAAAAATCGTACTTCGCGCAATGCCTCCGTAGGTGACACCAAACCCGGGCAGTGCCATTGTCTGCGTGGCGCTCAGTGAAGCATCCCGTGCGACGTTGCCCCTCCGTAACACCTGATTTGTCGATCTTACGTGTTCCAGCCGCACCCCAGGGGTAAAGCTCCACTTGCCCGCGAAAAATCGGCTTTGTACATATCCTGCCGCTGCGTGGGTGCGAATCGTGTTCCAGTCGCGGAATAGTATGCCAGGTGATTCCTCTCTGGCATCTGGGGTCAAACCGTTATAGCGGCGGCGGTCAATATCCTCAGTGTGATATCGAACCCCTATTGAGGTCTCATTCCGCATACCAAACACTCTGCCCCGCCATTCCAGCCGCGGGTCTATGCCGAAAAAATCGTATTTGCGCGGCCGCATCTTGTTTCCACACAGTGGCGCAAACCGCTCATAGTCGACCCGGGCTGCACCCGTGCAGCCCGTCGCTGCATTTGCCGTCATCTCGTCCCCGGCGAAGTCGGCTTGGCGGTAAGAGGCGCGGTCGAGATTCTGATAGTAAAAGTTCGCAGCAACTTGTGTGCTCTCGTTCAGTTGCACTCCATACAACGCTTGAAAACTCAGTCTCGTTAAGTAAAAACGGTCTTGCGAGAAGGGGTTGCCAAGAGGATTCCGCGTAAAGGCCGCCTGACTGATGCCACTTTCTGTAAACTTTGAGTTCTCCTCATAATAATTGCCGCGCAGTTGCAGCGTCTGGTTTCCCCTCATGCGCAGCAACCCGGAGAGCCCACTATGCAGAATCTGGTGTGCGTGACCCTGCCGGGTTCCTGCGCCATCCCGGTAAAGCAAATGTCCAAGGATCCCACCACGCGCTCCACCTGTGCCAAACTTGCCGAGCAGACTGCGGTAATCGCGATTGCCACCTTGGACTGCTACTGTCCCGCGCGTCCGGTCAGGTGGTGCCTGCGTAACAAAGTTGATCATCCCGCCCACCGTTTGCGGCCCATGTGCTATCTGTCCAGAGCCTTTCAATACTTCGATGCTCTCAGTGAGCTCCGGCGGCGTATGGTAGTGGGCAGAAGGGTCACTGTAGGGCCCGAGGTGGATCGGCACCCCGTCTTCCAGCAGTAGCGTGCGTTGGGTGCGGCGAGGGTTCAGCCCTCGCAGCCCCACGTTCAGGTTCAGGCCAAATGCATCCTCGTCAACAATATGAACTCCCGCTACCTGCCGCAGCGATTCTTTCACAGACAACGGCCGCAACAGATCAAGATCTTCTCGCGTCATTTTGGCTGTCGCTCCCGGAACCCCATCCAGGCTGCCAGGCAAAACCTTCACCACAACCGAGGATCCTACCTGTGCCAGCTTCAGTGAGATCTCCGGTGCAACCTCTTTTCCGGCTTCCACCGTAACTTCCAGTTGTGTCAACTCAAAACCAGAGCCCCCAACCCTTAACTGATAGACACCAGGCGGCAGGTTCTCAATTACCGCGCTTCCAGAAGGAGCTGTCGATACAGGAACGACCACAGTGCCACCTTTAGCGGAAAGCTGACCTTGTACGCTTACCAGGCCACCGGATGGATCCTTGGCCCGAATCAGCATTCGGCCCTGTTGTGCCGATGCAAAAGCGAAAGAAGAGAGAAGGCAGACCGCCAATAGTGAAAAACAGGACATAACTGTAAATTCTTGAAACGGCCGTTTTGTTCAGTGATTTTTTTTAGTTCAAACGCGATCAAGACCAGTTTCGCCGAAATGGAAATAGGGGAAATGGGGACAGCCTATAACTCACCCCTTGATTGAGACAAACAGCTCCGAACAAAAGTGGGGACAACTCTTCGGTTTTGCCTTTGCTATGAGTCGATGTCTCGCCCACGCGCGGTGGGAGGGGCGGGAAATCGGCTGCTCCAAACGCAGAGGCAGTCGGTGACGGAGGTATCGCGCCGTTTTTGGGTGTTACCGGTAGGCGTCCTTGCGGTTCTTGACGGTGTGGATGCGCAGGGTGTGAGGGTGCTCTTCGGTGAAGCGGACGCGATGATCGCCTACACGAAGGCGTTTCTCGCCAGCCTTGCCCTTGAGCTCTTTGACGTTGCCCAAGCCGTGCTCGGCCAGCCGGTGGAGCGCCAGGAGAATGTTCCTGGCGATGTGCTACGGGATGGCGCGGATGTCGGCTTTGGCTTCTTCGGAAATGATGATCCGCTTCAAGCGGCGGGTTCCCTGCTGGCGCTGCGGATCTGATCCATGGTGAAGCCGAGGTCGGCGACGACCTGTTCAAATGGAATCCCCTCGTTGTGCTTGAACCACTCTTTGGAGCAAGCGACGGCGGCTTCTTCTTCCTCGTCGTGGACCATGACTTCGAGCAGGTGAACCACGGCGGCGAGTTGTTCTGAGTTCAACTGACCGAGCAGTTCGTGGGCCTTGGATTCGAGGGTGCTAACGGGCATGGCAGTCTCCTGTTTGTGTGCTGGGGTTCCTTCGGCACTCACCGCCAGCGACTCAAGAATGAATGAGTCGAAGGAAGGCTTTCTGATCGCGCTCGGGCAGGGTGGCGATCCTTTCAAATCCGCAGGCGTCGGCCAGGTGCGCCTGGGTTAGGCCACAGGCCTTGCAGAGGTTCTGGTGGCAATGGGGGCCACGACGGAAGGTGTGGCGTCAGGCGAGCATCTTTTTGATGACTTCGCCGTGGACGTCGGTGAGGCGGAAGTCGCGGCCCATGAAGCGGTAGGTCAGCCTGGTGTGATCAAAACCGAGGCAGTGCATGATGGTGGCCTGGAGGTCGTGGACGCCGACGGGGTCCTGGGTGATGGTGAAGCCGAGGTCGTCGGTGGCACCGATGACGGCACCGGACTTGACGCCGCCGCCGGCCAAAAACATCGAGTAGGCATTGGGGTGATGGTCGCGGCCGGCGTTGTCGGGGTCGAGGGTGTTGCGGACTTCCTGCATGGGAGTGCGGCCAAATTCGCCGCCCCAAACAATGAGAGTGTCTTCGAGGAGGCCGCGTTGCTTGAGGTCCTGGATGAGGGCGGCTGTGCCCTGGTCGGTCTTTTCGCAGTTGGCCTTGAGGCCCTTGTTGAGGTTGGTGTGCTGGTCCCAGGAGGCGTGCATCATGAGGATGAAGCGGGTGCCGCGTTCGACCAGGCGGCGGGCGAGGAGACAGTTGGTGGAGAACTGGTTGGTGGGTTCTTTGCCGATGCCGTACATGTCGAGGGTGGCTTGGGATTCTTTGGAGAAGTCGACCAGTTCGGGGCCGGCGACCTGCATGCGATAGGCGAGCTCATAGGCGGCCATGCGGGAGGCGATTTCCTGGTCGCCGGTTTCTGTCAGGTGTTCTTTGTTGATGTCGGAGATGGCATCGATGGTGGCGCGCTGCGTTTTGGAGTCGACGCCCTCGGGGCTTGACATGTAGAGGATGGGCTCGCCGCCACTGCGGAACTGGGTGCCCTGGTAGGTGGACGGGAGGAAGCCGCTGGAGAAATTGGAAGCGCCGCCGCTGGTGCCTGCACCGGAGCTGAGGACGACGAAGCCGGGGAGATTTTCACTCTCGCTGCCGAGGCCGTAGACGCTCCAGGCCCCGAGGGTGGGGCGGCCGGGAACGGTGGAGCCGGTGAACATGAGGAGCTGGCCGGGGTGGTGGTTGAAGGCCTCGGTGTTCATGCTGCGGACGAGGCAGAGGTTGTCGGCTTGTTTGGCGATGTGGGGGATGTAGTCGCTGAGTTCCATGCCCGATTGGCCGTGTTTGGTGAAGACACGGGGGCTGCCGAGGACGGCGGCGCTGGGCTTGATGAAGGCGAGCTTGAGATCTTTGGTGAAACTTTCGGGAAGGCTCTTGCCGTGCCACTTGACGAGTTCGGGCTTGGGATCGAACAAGTCCATCTGGCTGGGGCCACCTTCCATGAACATGTAGATGACGCGCTTGGCTTTGCCCAGGAAGTGAGGCTTTTTGGGGGAGAGCGGGTTGAGGCTGGCGGCGTAGCCGTCGCGGGCGAGGAGGTCGCCGAGGGCCATCATGCCGATGCCGCCGCCGATGCTCTTGAGGAAGTCTCTGCGTGGATTGAAGGGGTTCATGGGGAGTTACTCTCGGACAATGAATTCGTCGGTGTTGAGGATGATGCGGGCGAGGCCGGTCCAGGCGGAGGAGGCTGGTTGTTCATCCAGGTATTTTTTGAGGCGGGCGCGTTCGCGCTCGTTGGCTTTGCGGCTGAGGGCCAGCTCGAAGGCCAGATCGATTTTGGCATCGACGTTTGCTGGGCCTTCGGACTGGACGCGGTAGGCGAGGGCCTGCGCGGCTTCATAGAAGACCGGATCGTTGAGCAGGTTGAGGGCCTGCAATGGGGAGTTGGAGGTGCGGCGGCGGCTGCAGGCGACGCTCATGTCGGGGGCGTCGAAGTTGCCGAGCATGGGGTAGGGGGCGGTGCGCTGGAAGAAGATGTAGAGGCCGCGACGGTATTTGTCGGGGCCCTGGCTTTCGTTCCATTTGGCTCCGCCGTAGACGAGTTCAGAAACGCCTTTGGGTTGGGGTGGGCGGACGCTGGGGCCGCCGAGTTGGGTGTTGAGCAGGCCGCTGGCGGCGAGGGCAGAGTCGCGGATGGCTTCGGCGCTGAGGCGCATGCGGGACTGGCGCGCGAGCAGTGCGTTGTCGGGATCGATCTCGGCGACTTCAGGGCGGGCCTTGGAGCTTTGGCGGTAGGTGGCGCTGGTGACGATGGCGCGGTGGAGCTGTTTGACGGACCAGCCTTTGGTCTGGAATTCGCGGGCGAGATAGTCGAGGAGTTCGGGGTGGGAGGGCTTGTCGCCCTGGGTGCCGAAGTCTTCGCTGGTTTTGACGATGCCGCGGCCGAAGAATTCCTGCCAGTAGCGGTTGACGATGACGCGGGGGGTGAGGAAGTTGGCGTCGCTGACGAGCCATTTGGCGTAGGCGAGGCGTTCGGGTTCGTTGCCGGGTTTGAATTCGGGAAGGACGGCGAGGGTGCCGGGTTGGACTTCAATGCCGGGGGTCTTCCAGTCGCCACGGACGGCGAGGCGTTGGGGCGGGGCAGTGGGGTCAGGGATGACGACGTAGGCCTGGGTGAGTTTGGCGGTTTCGTCTTCGAGCTTTTTGATTTGCTCTTTGACGGACTTGAGTTTTTCGATGTTCTCTTTTTCGCCGCGGACGGTGTGGCTGGGGTTGTTCAAGAAGTAGGTGAGGAGGCGCCAGGCGTCGCGCTCACTGCGTTGTTCGGCGGGCATCATCATGACGCGCTCGGCGTGGTCGAACATGACGCGGAAGCTGGTGACGGAGAAGTCCCATTCGCCGTCGACACCGGGGTTGGTGATGGCGGCGCGCATTTTGGTTTGCCAGCGGGCGAACCACTCGTCGATGGGGGCGCTCTTCAGGATCTCTTCGCGCTTCTTGAGGTAGGTGGCGCGGTTGGCGAGCCAGGGACCGAGCTCACCCGGCATGGGGGCGTCGATGTCGGTGTCGTAAGACTTCGAGAAGACGGCCATGGTGGCGTAATACTCTTTTTGCGAGATGGGATCGTACTTGTGGTCGTGGCACTGGGAGCAGCCCATGGTGAGGCCCAGCCAGGTGGTGGATGTGGTGTTGACCCGATTGACGAGAGTGTCGAAGCGGTCTTCGGCGCGGGTGACGCCGGCTTCGCGATTGATGAGGGTGTTGCGGTGGAAGCCGGTGGCCACTTTTTGATCGAGGGTTGGGTTGGGGAGGAGGTCACCGGCGAGTTGCTCGATGGTGAACTGGTTGAAAGGCTTGTCGGCGTTGAGACTGTCGATGACGTAGTTGCGCCAGCGCCAGGCATAGGGACGGGCGAGGTCTTTCTCGAAGCCATCGGTGTCGGCGTAGCGGGCGAGGTCGAGCCACTGGCGGGCCCAGCGTTCGCCGTATTGGGGAGACTTGAGGAGTTGGTCGACGGCGCGCTCGTAGGCGTCGGGACGGGTGTCGGCGAGGTAGGTGCGGGTGAGTTCCTGGGTGGGTGGGAGGCCGGTGAGGTCGAGGGCGACGCGGCGGAGGAGGGTGAGCTTGCCTGCCTCAGGGGAGGGAGTGATGTTTTGGGATTCGAGTTTGGCGAGGGTGAAATTGTCGATGGGGTTTTTGGGCCAGGCGGTGTTCTTGACGGTTGGGAGCGGGCCTTGCCAGAGGGGTTGGAAGGCCCAGTGGGTGGACTTGCGGGTGGTGGCTTTGCCGATGGTGAGGCCAGCGGGCCAGGTAGCACCGTCGTTGATCCAGGACTTGAGGCCAGCGACTTCGGCATCGGTCAGAGGTGGGCCCATGGGGGGCATGCGAAAGCCATCTTTTTTGGAGGTGACGCGCTCGATGATCTTGGACGTGTCGGCTTTGCCCGAGACGATGACGGGGCCGGAGTAGCCGCCCTTCATGGCATCGGTGGCGTTGTCGAGGCGGATGCCGGCGAGTTGCTGTCCGCCGCCATGGCACATGACACAACGTTTGGCAAAGATGGGTTGGACGTCGGTGGCGAAGTCTGAGGCATGTGCCAGCGTGACCAGGGCCAGCGGCAACAGGACAATTCTCATGCCACTATTCTATTCCTGTTGTTGTTGGTTAAGCTTGCTTTAGAAAGTAAAACATGGGAATTGCCGCGGACTTCGTATTGATCGTGTTGGGCGGGCTGATTGGCGGCATCCTGGCGCGGCTGTGCCGGCTGCCGCTGCTGGTTGGGTATGTTGCGGCGGGGATACTGGTTGGCCCGAATACGGCCGGGCCGACGGTGGTGCAGGTGCGGGATATTGAGTTGCTGGCGGAGATTGGGGTGGCGCTGCTGCTGTTCTCGCTGGGCCTCGAGATTTCTCTTGCTGATCTGGGGCCTGTGAAGAAAGTTGCCCTGGTGGGTGGCCCGATACAGATTGCCCTGGTGTGCCTGATTACTTCGCTTGCGGCGCAGCAATGGTTGGGGCTGGGTGTGGTGGAGTCGATTTGGCTGGGTGCGATTGTTTCTGTGTCGAGCACGATGGTGGTGCTGAAGACCCTTTCCATTACGGGGATGACGACGACGCTTGCCAGCCGGGTGATGATTGGCCTTTTGGTGGTGCAGGATCTGGCAGTGATTCCGATGCTGGCGATTCTGCCGCAGTTGAGCAATCCGGATCAGATGGGGTGGCAACTGGTGAAGGCGATTGCGGTGGCGGCGGTTGCTCTGGCGGGGATTTACTACTTTGGAACCTATGTGCTGCCGGGGATTCTGAAGCGGATTCTGCATTGGGGATCGAGGGAGTTGTTTCTGGTGGCGGTGGTGTCGGTGGGAATTGGTGTGGGGTATGCGACGCATGCGGTGGGGTTGTCGTTTGCGTTGGGGGCTTTTGTGGCGGGGATTGTGTTGAGTGAGTCGGAGTTCAGCCATCAGGCGTTGAGTGATGTGATTCCGCTGCGGGATATCTTTGGCCTGCTGTTTTTTGTGTCGGTGGGAATGTTGTTTGACCCTGCTTTTGTGGTGGCCAATGTGTGGAAGATCAGCGCGCTGGTGTTGCTGGTGTTTGTGATGAAGGCGATTGTGATTGGCGTCTCGACCCGTGCCTTTGGTTATGTGAATCTTGCGCCGTGGATTGTGGGGCTGGGGCTGAGCCAAATTGGGGAGTTCTCGTTTGTGCTGGCGCGGATTGGACTGACGGGAGGGGCCATCTCGAAGGCGACCTATGAGCTGGTGCTGACTTGCACGGTGTTGACGATGGCGATCTCGCCGATGGTTTCTTCGCTGGCTCTGCCATTGGGGAGGAGATGGAAGGGGCGTCGATCGGGGATTGAAGGATATGCGCTACCGAGTATTGTGGCGGCGAGGCATTTTGTGGTGGCCGGGTTTGGGCGGAGTGGGCAGGGGGCACTCGATGAATTGCAGGGGAGGGGAGAGCGGGTGTTGATTGTGGAGTCGGATTATCAGCGGTATCGGGAGGCGGTTGCGGGGGGCTGTGAGGTGATTTGGGGAGACATTACGCGGGAGGAAATCCAGGTTGCGGCGCAGATTACAGAAGCGAAGGCATTGCTGTTGACGATGCCTGATGAGGATGCGGTAGAAGTTGCCATGGAGCAGGCCAGGCGGTTGAACCCGAGGCTTCGCGTGGTGGCACGGGCGGTGAATGGAGTGCAGGCAGAGAACCTGCAAGCGCTGGGCACGGACGCCGTCATCCAGCCGGAGCGGGAGGGCGGCGTCGCGCTGGCCCGGGCCGCGATTACTTCATCGGACTGAAATCGGTGGGGTCGAGGAAGATGCTTTCGACCTTGTTGGTGAGCTTGCCGTTGACTTCGCTGGCGGTGCGGGCCTTGACCCAATCGGGATCGGTGCGGAACTTATCCCAGCTTGCTTTGGCGGCTTCGCGGCTGTCGTGCTGGAGGAGGTAGATGAGGGTGTTGGAGGAGGCGGGGGCATCGGAGGGGACGCCATAGACGACGTTCTTCATGCCGTGCTTTTCGAAGATCTTGAGGGTGTGGTTGCGGAAGCGGGCCTTGAGGTCTTCGAGCTTGCCGTCGGCGGCGACGTAGGTGCGAAGTTCATAGACGTGGGCCTTGGGGGCGGCGCCCGCGCCGGTGACGTAGCCGATGCCAAAGATGCCGCAGACTGCTGCTGCGAGGAGGATGGTTTTTTTCATTGGAAGGATGTCCTTTCTGATGTTGCTTTCTATCATTTCACTCATTCGAGTCGTTGCGTTGATATTCTTTTGGAGTTGAACACAACAAATTTTCGAGGAGCAATTTAGCAATGTCTACACAATCCGGCGCAGAGTTCAAAGCAGAACTGCGCAACGGCAGCCCCAAGATGGGTCTCTTTTTGAATTCCGCTTCGCCGACTGTCGCTGAGCAGTTGGCCCATAGCGGCTATGACTGGTTGCTGGTGGATGCCCAGCACGGCCCGATGGGCTATGAGAAGTTGAGCGCGATGCTGTGCGCGATTGCCAGCGGGGGCGCGAAGTCGATGGTGCGTGTCGCTGGGTATGGCGACCGGCAGGGGATTCAACAGGCTCTGGATCTGGGTGCTGATGGGGTACTGGTGCCCTATATCAATACGGCAGAAGAAGCACGGCAGGCGGTGAGTTGCTGCCACTATCCGACGGCGGGTACGCGTAGCGTTTACTTTCCGCAGCGGGCGACCAATAAAGACGGATTGCTTGGTTATGCGGGTGCTGCCATCAAGAACGTCATTGTGGCGTTGCAGGTAGAAACGCATGACTGCATCAAGAACATGGCGGAGATTGCGGCTGTGCCCGGAGTGGATGTTTTGTTCCTGGGACAGAATGACCTTTGCATGTCGATGGGATTGTTTGAGACCTATGTGTTTCCGGAGATGTACACGAGCCCGGAGTTGCTGGCGGCAACCAACACGCTGATCAGTGAGGCGAAGAAGAACAACGTGATTCTCGGCCTGTTTCTGTTTGGTACGGCGCGAGTGGGAGAGTTTCTGGATAAGGGCTTTTCGTTTATCTCGATCGGCAATGACCTGCATCACATTCTGACGCAGGCTGGGGCGCATGTGGCGGCCCTCGAAGGCATTGGTGCTGAAAAGGGTAAGCCCTGGACGCGCCGGCCGACCAATTTGCTGTAGGCTGTAACGATGACACCCGGAACGCCACTGCTTCTTGCCACGCTGGGAGCCGTGGCGTTTCTTCTTTTTCTGATTCTGTATTTGCGGCTGCATGCGTTTTTGGCGTTGCTGCTGGCGAGTTTTTCTTTGGGGATGATGACGGGGATGTCGCCGGCGCGGTTGCTGAAGAGCCTGCAGACGGGGTTTGGGGAGGCGTTGGGGTTTATTGCGGTGGTGGTGGCGCTGGGGGCGATTATTGGAAGGTTTCTGGAGCACTCTGGGGGCGGGCGGCATTTGGCGGAGTGGCTGCTCGAGAAGTTTGGGCCGAAGCTGACGCCGTGGGCGTTGTTGACGGCGGCGTTTCTGGTGGGGCTGCCGCTGTTCTTTGAGGTGGGGTTTATTATCATCGTGCCGCTAGCGTGGAGCCTGGCGCGGGAGTCGAAGAAGAGTCTGCTGTATTACGGCTTGCCGATGGGTTGTGCGTTGACGGTGGTGCATGCGATGGTGCCACCGCATCCGGCACCGGCGGCAGCGGCGCAGATGTTTCATGCGGATCTGGGGAAGACGATTTTGTGGGGGATTGCGATTTCGATTCCGATGGCGATATCGGGCGGGATTGGGTATGGGCTGTGGATCGCCAAGCGGATGTTTGTGCCGGTGCCGGAGATTGCGACGAAGGATGTGAAGGTGGAGAATCCGCCGAGCGTGGGGATGGTGATGTTGCTGCTGTTGATGCCGGTGACGTTGATCTTTATTGCGACGTTTATGAACCTGGAGAACCCGAAGGCGGATAACTTCTTTACGCTGATTGGGCATCCGTTTTCGGCGCTGCTGCTGACGTGTGGGGTGACGCTGATTTGCCTGGGTGTGCAGCGCGGGATGAACAAGGTGCAGATATCCGGGATGGCGACGGAGTCGCTGGCGCCGATTGGATCGCTGTTGGCGATTATGGGTGGGGGAGGGGCGTTTAAGCAGGTGATTGTGGATTCCGGGGTGGGGCCGTATGCGGGGCAGTTGCTGGCTTCGTCGGCGATCTCGCCGATATTGGTGGCTTATGTGGTGGCGACGGCGTTGCGGGTGGCGCAGGGGTCGGCTACGGTGGCGATTATTACGGCGGCGGGGATTGTGGCTCCGCTGGTGAAGGATATTCCGGGGCAATCGGCTGAGTTGATTGTGCTGGCGCTGTGTGCGGGTGGGACGATTCTGTCGCATGTGAATGATGCGGGGTTCTGGTTGGTGAACCAGTATATGGGGATGACGGTGCCGGAGACGTTAAGAACGTGGACGGTGATGAAGGTGATTACGTCGGTGGTGGGGATCGCGATTATTTTGGTGGCGGACTGGCTGCGCTGATAGACAATATGGTTCATGGGCCGACCCACTTCTCTTCACATCACTAATTACAAGTGCTTTCGGGATTTGACACTGGAAACGGTTGGGGACGTCAATCTGATTGCTGGCAAGAATAATGTTGGGAAAACTTCGTTGCTGGAGGCTGTTGCGATCTGGGCGAGTGGTGGGCATCCGAAGGAACTGTTTCGCATTCTGGACCAAAGGGAACATCCGACTTCGGATGCAGAGTTGCGGAAGAGTTTTCTGGGGTTGTTTCCCGAACTGCCGTGTTCGATTGGTTCAGATCCGGTGCCGGTTGTGCAGATCGATAGCCCGGCTGTTGCTCCGGACATTTCATTGCGACCACTTTGGAGTGATTTTCGCAGGGATGCGCAGTCAAAACTCGATCCTTCTTTTTCGATTCGTCGCCTGGCGAATGGATTTGCTTATGACTTGAGCATGGATGCTAAGAAGGGCTTTTATGCCGGGCAACTTGAAGACAATGATCGGGTCGCCGAGACCATGCAGAAGTGTTTATGGGGAATCGATAGCAACAGCGAGCCAAGAATGCTGCGCAAGCTCTGGGACGGGATTGCAGCGCGACCGGCGGAACAACTTGTCGTCGATGCTCTGCGACTGATTGAGCCCCGGTTGGCCAGGGTTACGATGCCATCCGATTGGTCTTCATCTACTCCTTTGATTCGACTGGAGAATGAAACGGAACTCGCCCCCATCTCGCGCTTTGGTGATGGGATGAAAAAGTTGTTTGAAATCGCCCTGGTGCTTGCACACTCGCAAGGGGGGATTTTGCTGCTCGATGAAATCGAGAACGGTTTGCATTATTCCGTACTCCAGAAGCTCTGGGAGTTTCTGTTTGAGGCGTCAAGGAAGCTTGGGGTAACTGTCTTCGCGACAACGCATAGCTATGACGTGATTGCAGCGTTTTCGAAAGTGGCGCTCGTTGACAAGGATACTCTTGGTGTACTGACTCGGTTTGATCGACGAAAGAGTGGGATCGTGCCTGTGCAGTTCACAGAGGAGCAGGCGGTTTTCGCTTTTGACGAAGGGCTGGAAGTGCGGTAATGCGTGACTACCTGCTGAGCGGCGGCACCGCTGAGTGGCACTTACTCGTTCACTTGCGTCCTTCTTTGGAGCCGAAAGGGAAAGAGGGTTTGCTCTATCCGACCACGAAGAAATATGCGCTTTCGGATGACACCATCCGCAAACGCCTCGCAGATGTTCTTAAGACAAAAATTGGAAGACTTTGCGTGATTTTTGATGCAGAGGCGAAAGATGCGCAATTCCGTTGGATCCGGATTCGCAGCCTCTTGGTTGAGGCCGGTTATTCGAGCTTACCTGAGGAAATGGACCCGAATGGGGTGGTTGCTGAAGCGGATGGAATGCCTCGACTTGGTGTATGGATCATGCCCGACAATAGATCTCCTGGAATGATTGAGGATTTCTATTTGAGCGCCATCCCCGAAGACGACCGTGAGTTGGTTAGGGCAAGGCGGTTTGTGGACGAAATCCCGGTTGATGATAGGTTGTTTGAAAAAAAGACTTCCAAGGCAACTCTTGGTGTCTGGCTAGCGATTCAGAGCGACCCTATTGGTCCTGGGCTCAGCATCAAAAGAGGCCTGATCCGGCACGATGCTGGATTGTTACCGACCTTCAGCGCGTGGTTGGATCGGCTGTTCGGAGATTAGTCTCGTGGCTTGAGGCGGATTGCCCCAAGTAGTGTGTCGTTGCGACCCAATGTAAAATGGTGGTTTGGAACGAGTGATCAAGACGCGTTTGCTGAAGCAGCGGGCGTGTAACGAAAAGAACGAAAAGGGCAAGATTTGCGCTGGGCATCTGAAGCGGTGGTTTGCGCCGGATGAAGAAATAGCGAACCGTTTTGGCCCTAAAGCAGAACTCTACCGCTGCGAGAAGTGCAAGGCGGTTTACCTGCCGAATCCGGAAGAGACACCGCGGACGGCAACGCTGGCGTGGTAGCCGGATGAAAATCGTGCTAAATTAATGGATTCTTTGAGTTTGCCGATAGACTGCGTAGCCGCAGGATAGCGGCGCAACTACCGTAGGGCGCTTCTTCATAGATAGACCGCATCGGATTCGGGTGGGTGGGTTTTGCTAGATCCTCCTCCGATGCGGTCCGCCCTCGGTTACAACTTGGGCAACAATCGGTGCGCCTGCGACTTGCAACGTAACGGTTCCCGCCATCTTGCCGAACAAGGGCCCGCGTCCTAATTCAAACCCCTATCCAACAGCTGCAAACTTCGCCGGTACTCCGACTGTGAAGAAACGCAATATGAAAAGATCGTGGAAGAGTTAACTTCGTTTCAAGTATTTTCTGGAGCAATTGTGCTGCCACTTGAATGAATGTTCAGATTTGAAAAAAGACATAAAAATCCCCTCTGGTGCAGCCGTCAAACGGATGAGTGAGCGGACCTTGAATACTGATCCCGACTCCCGCAAGCACGCAAGTCTTTCGGACCCGCTCGCTTTACCCGCTAGGCAGATGCAACAGAGGGCAGGTTTTTTAGAGGTACTTCATCAATTCACTAGTTAAGATAGCAAATCTTGGGCCACAGTGGCGCAAAAAGATTCTATTGAAAACATTGGGGTTGTGAATTGGATGGGGGCAAGGCGGCTGCAAATTGGACACGGCAATGGGTTGCTGTGACACACTGAGTAGTCATGCGGGTGTTGTTGGTTCTGCTGCTTGCGATTGCCGGGTTTGCGCAAAGCACCGTTGAAGAAAACTATAAGGCGTACACGGAATCGCCCCGGCTGCTGCTGCGGCCGCACCGGTTGCGTTTGCTGACCCGGGAGCGGGAGCGGCAAACCATACGTTTTCAGCAATTTGATAGTTATCTGGCGAATGGTGCGGCGATGCCGGAAGCTGGCTTTGCGCTGGCACTGGCGAGTCGCATCACGGGGAATGCCACGCACTGTGCGAATGCTTACGCCTGGTTGGTGAAGAGTAAAGAGGCGGACCTGCGGCAGAAGGCGATTGTTTACGATTGGTGCCTGGCGTTGCTGCCTGAGGCACAAGGGGCAGCGCTGGGTGCGCAGTTGCTCCAGGCGATCCCGGCAGTGAGTGGCGTTAGAAGTTTGCGGGACCGCGCGTTTGTTGCCCTGGCTATTGCGGAGCTGGACCCGGTGCTCTCGGAGAAAACACTGCGGGAAACGGTCACACACTGGCGGCAGAAGGTCGCGCCTGGATTGAAGGAATCCACGCCTGTCGATGCGGCAGACCTTTACCCGATGCTCGAGCTGATGCATGTGGTGCGCGACAACCTGGAGATCGATTTGCGGCAGGATGCGCCGCGCTACTTTATCGACCTGCCGCTGACGCAGATGCTGGGCTATTATCCGGCCGCCTATCCTGGGCCGGACAATGAGTTTCGTGTGGCGTTCTTTTCTGGCGATGGCGAGCCTGATCTGAATCTGGCGACGATGCTGCGGTCGGCGGAACTTTCTTTGGTGGCCCTCGACAATAATGCGGAACTGGCGCAGTCGCTGCAGGGGTGGTTACTGCAGGATCGGTACCTGTTGCGATCGCCGCTGGGGATCCCCTATGAGTTCCTTTGGGCCAACCCTTATCAGCCCGGGCTGACCTACCATCATTTGCCCAATTCGTTTCATGACCGTCGGAATGGGCGATTGTTTATCCGCAACCACTGGGAAGAGGAAGCGCGCTTTCTCTGTTACTACGACGGCAAGATCCAACTGTTTGAAGATGGCAAGCGGAAGCTGTTGAAGGTGTCGCCTGCGACGCCGCCTATCGAGATGGGGGGCGCCACGATTCTGGTGGGTGGGCAGGATTTGTTGAAGCCGATTCAGTTTGAACTGGTTGGTGCGGATCGCGAAGCCTGGTATGTGGTGGGGCTCAAGCCGAACACGGTTTATGACGTGGAAATTGATGATGAAGAACTGATGGAGGAGCGGACGGATTCTGGCGGGATTTTGTCGCTCGAGTTTGTCAAATCGCAGGCGAAGGTAGGGGTAAGGATTTCAGTGGCCAGTTTCCTGAAAGGAAGTGAATAGCGATGTTAACTCGCAGAACCTGGATTGAGGGGGCGGCGATGCAGGTGGGGGCTCGCAGCCTGCGCTATGAAGTGTGGGATGTGTTTACGAACCGGCCCTTTGGTGGCAACCCGCTGGGGGTCTTCTTTGAAGCCGATGGGTTGAGTGCCGAACAGATGTTCGCGATCACGCGGGAGATGAATCATTCTGAGACAACCTTTGTCACCAAAGACCTCAAGGTGCGGATCTTTACGGCGACGCAGGAATTGCCCTTCGCCGGGCACCCGGTGCTGGGGACGGCCTTTGCTTTGCATCGTAGACAGCCCGGCTTGAAGCGAGTGGTTGTGAATGTGCCGCAAGGCCCGATTCCTGTTGATTTTGAGGGCGAGACGGGGATGATGCTCCAGCAGGACCCGGAGTTTCGCGAGATTCATGAAGCCAGTGAGATTGCGCCGATGCTGGGGTTGAAGGTGGACGATCTGGTGAGTGGGCTGCCGATTCAAAATGTGTCGACGGGGCGGCCGAACCTGATTGTGATGTTGAAGACGATGGAGGCGATGAAGCGCGTGAAGGTGGATTGGGGAGCGTTGCTGCCTTACTTCGCCAAGGGGGATGTGCAGCGCGGCATTTATCTGCTGACGAAGGATGTGTTGGTGAAGGGGAGTCTGGTGCATGCCCGCAAGCTGACTCCGAGGGTGGAGGACCCGGCGACAGGGTCGGCCGCAGGTTGTGCGGCGGCGTATCTGGCCAAGTATGGGTTGGCGGGCTCTGGAGCGACGGTGCGCATGGAGCAGGGGCATTTGATGGGAAGGCCGAGTGAGCTTTTGTTGTCGGCTACGCGCAAGGCGGACGGAGCGGTGGGACAGGTGCGGGTGGGTGGTTCGAGTGTTCTGGTACTGGAGGGAAGCGTGAATCGCTTAGCATAACTAGCATGCGTACGATGATTTTCTGGTTTGCCGCTCTTACTGCGTTTTCACAGCAATGCAAGGTGCCTGTGCAGGTGCCTTCGACGAGGCCGACACGTGTCGACTACAAGAACAAGGACGTGGCCACGGACTACTACGGATTGAGCTTGAGCTGGTCGCCGCAGTTTTGCAATTCTGGTGCCGGGCAAAGCCCCAACAACCGCTGGCAGTGCGTCGACAACACGTTTGGGTTTGTGGTGCATGGGCTCTGGCCGCAGTCGGCCAAGGCGCGGCGTAATGATGAACATCCGCGCCACTGCAAGGTGCCTGAGATTCTGCCGCCTGATTTGATCAAGCCGCATCTGTGCACGATCCCCGGGGCGCAGCTGATGCAGGATGAATGGGTGAAGCACGGCACTTGTGCGTGGCCCAATGCGAAGGCTTATCTGGATCAGGTGGAGGTGTTGTACAAGAACCTGGTCTTGCCGGATCTGAAGGGTGGCCGGACCACGAGTGGGGCGATTCGAAAGTTGATTGTCGATGCAAACCGAGCGAAGGGGCTGAAGCCGGAACATACCGAAGTGCGAGTGCTTTCGGGCAATCGCTTTTCGGAGTTCATGATTTGCTACGACAAGAAGTTTCGCTTTGCCGCTTGTGCGGACCCTGGCGCGCCTGATGATGTCGAAGTGCGAGTAGCACCCAAGCGTTAAACGAAGGTCTTGAATTCCATCACATCGCCGTCCTGGACGATGTATTCTTTGCCTTCGGTGCGGAGCTTGCCGACTTCGCGGGCTTTGGCGAATGAGCCAAGAGCAACCAGTTCTTCGTAACCGATGGTGTCGGCGCTGATGAAGCTCTTCTCAAAATCAGAGTGGATGACCCCGGCGGCCTGGGGCGCCTTCCAGCCGGCATGGATGGTCCAGGCGCGGGTTTCTTTGACGCCGGTGGTGAGGTAGGTGCGCAGGCCGAGCAGGTGGTAGGCTTCGCGAATCAAGTTGCCGACACCGCTCTCGGTGACGCCCAGACCTTCGAGGTATTCTGCCGCTTCTTCGGCAGCAAGCATCACCAGTTCGGCTTCAATCTCGGCAGAGACCACGACGGCGCTGGTGTCGTGATGGGTGGCGACATATTCGCGGACCTTGGCGACGAAGGGGTTGGCTTCGGGGTTGGCGAGGTCGCCTTCGGCGACGTTGCAAGCGTAGATGGTGGGCTTGTTGGTCAGCAGGAAGAGCGGCTTGGCGAGGGCTTTTTCTTCTGGGGTCATCTCCATGGTGACGGCGTATTTGCCGTCAGAGAGATGGGGCTCGAAGCGCGCGATCAGCTCGAGGGTGGCCGTGGCTTTCTTGTCGCCGCTGCGGGCTAGCTTCTGGAGTTTGGCCTTTTGCTTTTCGAGGGAGTCCATGTCGGCCAGCAAGAGTTCGGTGTTGATGATCTCGATGTCGCGGATGGGGTCGACGGTGTCGCAGACGTGCTCGATGTTGGAGTTCTCAAAGCAACGAACTACTTGCACAATGGCGTCTACTTCGCGGATGTGGGCGAGGAACTGGTTGCCCAGGCCTTCGCCTTTGCTGGCACCGGCGACCAGACCGGCGATGTCCACAAACTGGAAGACAGCCGGGATGAGCTTCTCTGAATTGGAGAGCTTGCTGAGGACCGCCAGACGGTCATCGGGCACAGTGACCATGCCTTCGTTTGGCTCGATCGTGCAAAAGCGGTAGTTGGCCGCCATCGCCTTGCGAGACTTGGTCAATGCGTTGAAGAGCGTACTCTTACCTACGTTGGGCAACCCAACAATTCCTGCTTGCAACATGTGAGGGAACTTTCAGTTTAGCGTTGTGGGGGATGAAATAGCGTAGGCCGGTGTAGATTAGGGATTGATGGTACTTCGAATTGCACTTCTGGCCGTGCTGTCTTCGTTGGGCTGGGCTCAACTCGCCATACAGCCGGTGATCACCTACCGGGGGGTACTGAACGCGGCAAGTCTTGCCCCGCCGGGTTTGCCTAACGCGGGGATTGCGCGTGGCAGCGTGTTTACTATTTTTGGAGCGAACCTCGGGCCGACTGTGCCGGCAACGGTGAGCAGTTTTCCGCTGGGGCCGAGCTTTCAAGGGGTGAATCTATCGGTTTCGCAGGGCGGTATCAGTGTTTCTGCCATCCCGATTTTTGTGTCGCCGACGCAGATCAATGCGATTCTGCCGTCGAATACTCCGCTTGGTAACGCAGCGTTGCGGGTGGGCTTTAATGGGCGGTTGAGTGCGCCGGTGGCGATTGAAGTTGTGGAGAATGCGCCGGGGATTTTTGCGATTTCCTCGGGCGGCTTTGGCCTGGGCGTGGTGCAGAACTTCAATAGTGAAACGAACCAGCCGGTGAATTCGCTCGATACTTCGGCCGTACGGGGACAGGCGATTACGATTTGGGCGACGGGCCTGGGGCGGGCTCCTTTTCCGGACAATATCGCACCGGCAGCTCAGAATCTGGAGGTGCCGATTACGGTCACGATCGGTGATCGCGATGCGATTCGCCTCTATGCGGGGCGCAGCCCCTGTTGCGCCGGTGTCGATCAGATTGTGGTGAGAGTGCCTGACAATGCACCGCTAGGATGCTACGTACCGGTGAGAGTGAAGGCTGGAACAAAGGTTTCTAATACTGTGACTATGGCGATTGCCAGCGCGGCCGGCGAGCGCTGCACTGATGCGTTGAATCCCTTTACCGATTTGATTCGTAATTCCCGACGGCAAGGGATGATCCTGCTGGATCGGACGGTGCGGCAGATCGATACGCACATCACGACGGTGGAGCAGAACACCACCGATTCGATGAAAGCCTATTTTTGGAATCGGCCCGCCTCGCCGTTCACCTTTGATCCGGTGTTTTCTTATCCGCCGCCTGGAACCTGCATGGTGCAGCAGGCTAGTGGGAATCTGATGCGGGGGGCTGCATTGCGTGGAACCCTGCCTGCAGGGCAAGCGCTCGACGCGGGAGGCTCGGTGCGCTTGTTGACGCCGGGGGCAGGGAACACCGAGATTGGCCGCGTGCTCAGCCCTAACGCTGGATACTCTGGCGTAGTGGGCAGCTTGCGGGCAAGTGATGGTGTGGGGCGGTTGCGCCTGGATTTTCCGAATGCATCTACGGTGAGCCTGGAGGGGCCGCTTGGCGCGGCGAGCATACAGCCCAATCAGACCAACCAGTTCTCCTGGGGCGGGCGACCCTTGCTTGAGACGATCAGGCGGAATGCGATCAACCGGATTCGATTTACGCTCAATGACTTTAATGCGACCAGCGAATTGTCTCTGGTGGCGTACTCTGCGATTCATGATGCGACGACGGCGATCACCTGTCTAGCTGAGCCTGGAGCGGATGAGTTTGTTTTGTCCCCGGATTTGCTATCTAATTTGCCCGAATCTTATGGTCGACCGGATGGGTCGCTGGCGATGATTGGGGTGGGGATTGTGCCGCTCTCACGAGCGGTCTCTTTCCGGTCGAGCGGACTGGACGCGGGTTTGTTGTTATTCAGCCAGTGGCAGGCAAAGGCGGTTTACATCCAATGAAACTGATTGCGTGGAGTCTGATCGCGGTGGTGCTGCAGGGTGGCATTGTGGAGTTGCTCGGCCCGGCCGGTCGGCGGGCCAGCAGATTGCAGCAAAGTGATCGTGGGGATGGGACTGGCCAGTTTGTGGAATTGGCGATGTTCTCTGTGGCAGGTACAAGTGGCGCTGCGCGGCTGCAGGTTTGGACCTCAAGGCGGGAAAACGGGCAGTACAGCCGAACGATGTTGCAGGAGCGGGAGCTTCAGATTCCAGAGCCGCTGCGGATTGCCAAAGAGCTTTATGACTTCCCCCCTTCTAACTTTGAGAATCCGAATGCGGCGCTGGCCGAGAATCGCGTCGCTGTGCTTTGCGGTGGTGCAGATTTCACTTTGCGAATGCTAAGCTTCCCGTCGCTCGCCATCGGACGCGCGATCGCTCTGCCAGCACAAGCTCGCCAGCTTGCGATTCGTCCGGGTAGCGGAGAAGTCTGGGTGACGCATGCGGGATCACAGAATCAGGTTTCCATCAGCGATCCGGTGCGGGAGCGGGTGGTGGCGAATGTTCCGTTGCGTTTGAACCCGTCGGCGGTTCTGGTGAGTCTTCAGATGTCCAGTTCTGGACGGACTGCCTATGTGGTAGCCCGCAACCCGGATAGTGCCACAGATCGGGGATTTGTGATCCTGATTGACACCGTGACACGGCAGATTCGCAGCACGGTCTCGCTGGGTACCAATAGCCCGCAGTCGGCTGTGTTGAGCCCGGATGGTTCGACGATCTACATTGCCGGCACCAGCCTGAACGACCTGAATGTTGCAGAGCCGAGTATGGTGCAATTTGACACGTTGACCAATAGCGCCAGCGTTGCGGCACTGGACCTTGGCGTGGCGGCAGAACAGATTGTGATTCATCCCAACGGGAGAAGGATCTTTTGGTGGGTGCCGCGCCTGTTTGCTCTTGATGAATACGATGTGCAGGCGAGAAGAATCGTTCGGCGTATCGCATTGACGAGATTGACGCAACCGATGAATCTCGAATTCACGCCGGGCGGGGATGTACTGATGCTTCGCGACAGCGAAGGACAACTTGCGGCTCACCTTGACACTGAGACCGGCGAGACTCTCGATACGCAGGCGATTCCGGCTGGGCCGAGCGTCAGTTTGTTGCGGCCTTAGGCGTTGGTCCGAGTAAATCGTTCGACCAGTCGCGGCCAATCCAGATGGACGGTGCCTGCGGCATCTTCATAGCCTGCGCGCCATTGTTGAATCAGGTCGAGGCAGGAATGGTCGAGATAGGTGAGCTTTTCAAAGTGGATGTGAACTTCACTGGCTGGTGGAATCCGGTCGAGGGTGTCGGCCAGCAGCGGGAGCCTCAGAAAGGTTGCCGATCCTTCGAGGTAAAGATCCTGGCGGCCGGAATGGTGAGGCACGAGCTTGATGCCGAGCCGTGAGGCCTTAAAGAGCATTTTGCCAATGGTGAGGGCAATGCCGATCAGGACGCCCGTCAGAAGATCAAAGAGGACGATGCCGGTCATCGTGGCAAAGTAGATGGCTACCGGGATTTTTCCGAACTCTCTGAGCCGCTTCACATGCGAAGGATCGACCAGCTTCCAGCCAGTGAGCACGAGCACCGCAGCCAGCGCCGAGGTGGGGATGCGCTCAAGAAAGTGCGGGAAAAACAGCACCATGATGAGGATCCATGCCCCATGCAGGATGGTTGAAAGTCTGGATTGGGCACCAGCCTGGACATTGGCGCTGGAGCGAACAATGACTCCTGTCATGGGCAAAGCCCCAAGGGCACCGCAGACCAGATTGCCTGCGCCTTGTGCGAGGAGTTCCCGGTCGTAGTTAGTGCGCAGGTCGCGACGGCCGACGGCAGCGGTCATCTTGTCGACGGCACCAGCGCTGAGCAGCGTCTCCGCACTGGCAATAAAAGCGAGTGCCGCTGCCTCAGCCCAATACTTGAGATTGAGCAGGCCAGGCAGATCTGAGAAGGCGGGCAGCGCAAGATTTCCAATCAGGTTGTCGGGTACAGCGACATGCTTGATCTCCAGTTGGTAGAAGTAGCTAGCAATTGCTGCAGCCAGAAGGCCCATCAGTGGGCCTGGCAAAAACTTCAGGCCGGCCGGGCGATATTGATTCCAAAGCAGAATGACTGCCATCGTCAGCAGTCCGATGACTGCGGCCATTTCGTGGGGGCTGCCATCGATTGGGAAGATACCGGAGAAGATCGCCTCTGGAATGGAGATGAGATTTTTGAGGCCAGTGCCCTTGGGAGTGTCGTCAACGACGACGTGAAACTGACCCGCCATGATCAGGATCCCGATGCCGGCGAGCATGCCGTACACGACGGCGGGTGAGATCGCACGAAACCACTGGCCCGCCCGGATGAGCCCCAAGCCTACCTGCAGCAGGCCTGCCATCATCAGGATGATTCCGAGGGCAGGAATCCCGTGCTCCTGATGGAGCTCAAATACCAGGACAACCAGGCCGGCGGCGGGGCCACTGACCTGGAGGGGAGAGCCGGAAAGGGCTCCCACAAGAATGCCGCCAACGATTCCGGTAATGAGACCGGTTTCGGGGGGGAGTCCCGAGGCGACAGCGACACCGAGACAAAGAGGAAGCGCTACCAGGAATACAACCAGACTGGCAACGAGATCGCGCGAGACAGATGGCTTCAAAGGGCGCGCCTCCGTCGACGGGGTGTGGCGGTGGGCCGGTGGTCTTCAGACATCGGTACGAACTCACCCTGGTCCGCATCATAGGAAAATACGTTCCCATGGGCAATGTCGAATACCCAACCATAGAGATCGAGTTCCCCGGCAGCCAGGGCGGCGGCGACGCTGGGATGGGTGCGCAAGTGGTCCAGTTGTGCCAAGACATTTTCTTCCACCATTACTTTGGCGCGTTGCTCGTCGGTCAGGTTCTCGTAGCCCATTGCCACACGGCGGGCGCTTTCCGCATGGTTCAGCCAAGCCTTGACGATGGGCATGCTGACAATCTTTTCAGGGTTCATGGCGGCATCCATGGCACCGCAGTGTGTATGGCCACAAATGATGATGTGCTTGACGCCGAGAACCATGACGGCATACTCGATCGAGGCCGAGACGCCGCCCATCGTTTCGCCATAGGAGGGGACGATGTTTCCGGCATTGCGGATGGTGAAGAGATCGCCGGGCTCGGAATCGGTGATCATGTTGGGCACGACGCGGGAGTCGGAACAGGTAATAAAAAGTGCCCGAGGATATTGGCGGGCAATCAAACGGTCGAAAAACTCCTTCCGTTTCGGGTAGATATCGCGCTCAAAGCGTAATGCACCTTTTGTCAATTCATCCATCGAAAACTCATTTCTCTAAGCCAATGCTAAACTAGAAAGTTGCCAGGCTTTGGGCTCCGTGCAACGGTCGGCTGCAAACCCCGCCAGGTCCGGAAGGAAGCAACGGTAGTGGTTTAGCCCGTGTGCCGCGGATCACCCAGGGTCTGGCTTAAGCCTTATTTACCTCACAACTACTCTATGTCCTATCAGGTCATTGCCCGCAAGTATCGTCCCCGCGATTTTGATGAACTGATTGGTCAAGAGCACGTCAAGAGCACCCTCGATAACGCGATTACGCAAAGCCGAATTGCTCACGGCTATATTTTTGCCGGGCAGCGCGGTACGGGCAAAACGACAGTGGCGCGTATCATGGCCCGTTGTCTGAACTGTGTGGAAGGCCCAACGGCGAACCCCTGTGGCAAGTGTTCTTCGTGTCTCGAAGTGGTGCAAGGCAATGCGATTGATGTGATCGAGATCGATGCGGCCTCCAATCGTGGCATCAACGAAATGCGAGAGCTGCGCGAGAACGTTCGCTTTCGCCCCTCACGAGACCGCTACAAGGTTTTCATTATCGACGAAGCGCACCAGATCACGACGGAAGCCTTCAATGCGTTGTTGAAGACGCTGGAGGAGCCGCCAGAGTGGGCGGTATTCATTCTGTGTACGACAGAGACGCACAAGATTCCCGTCACGATTGCTTCGCGCTGCCAGCAGTTTAGCTTCCGGTCGGTTGAGTTTGGCGAACTGATGGAGCGGATGAAGTACATCTGCAAAGAGGAAGGCATTGCTGCCGATGACGATGCGCTGGCCGTACTGGCACAGACGGGCGAGGGCAGTGTTCGTGATTCGCTTTCGGCGCTGGATCAGGCCATTGCCTGCTGCGGCACCACGCTGCATGCCAATGAAGTGCGGCAACTGCTGGGGATTTTTGGGGTGGACTCGCTTGGTGAGGTCTCGCAAGCGCTCGAGAAGCAGGATTCTGCGAAGATGCTCGAGATTGTCATGGAGCTTGAGCGTAGCGGGCAGAGCCTGCAGCATTTCTGTCGCGAGCTGGCGCGGTACTTCCGCAACCTGCTGGTGGCGAAAGTCACGGGGCCCGGGACGCGGTTGATCGCTGCATCTCCGGCTGAGATCAAGCGAATGGTAGAGACGGCAGAGAAATTCTCTGAGCTCGACTTGACCCGTTATCTGCAATTGACCCTCGATCTGTTTGGAAGCTTGCAGCACTCGCTGCAACCGCGTCTGCATATGGAGCTCGGTTTGATTCGTATGGTGCAGGCCGGGAAGCTGACGGCAATCGAAGAAGTGTTGGCCAGCCTGCCGCAGTCGAGGCCGGTGGCGTTGAGCGCGGCTGCCGCTGCTCCGCGCGAGAGAGCTAACCTGCGGGTAAGTGCAGAGCCAAAGCCAGAGCCAAAACCAGAACCAGAACCAAAGCCAGCACCGGCCCCGGCTGTAGCGGTGGCTGCACCTCCCGCCGCCGATTCCCCGCTGAAGGAGCGCTTGCTCGCCTACCTCAACGAGAACAAGAAGAAGTTTTCGGCTGACGCCGTGCAGAACGCCCGGGTGGAAGAAACTGGCGGAGGGATCAAGTTTTTGGCTCCGCGTGAGTTTGTGCGGCCGCTGCAGTCGAGGGATATTGCGGCAGCGCTGACGGCAGTGCTGGGGCGCATGGCACGGGTGGAAGTGGTGCAGGACGATACGGTGGTTGCGGCCAAAGCGGCTGCCCCCAAGGCACAGGAAGATGACGAGGCTACCCGAGAAAGGGCCCTCGGTAATCCCCAGGTGCAGCGCTACCGGGAGATCTTTAAGGATGCGATTGTTCGCTCCGTGCGAGACTTGTCAAATCAGGAATAGTTAGGCAGAAATCATGAAACTACCAGGCAATATGCAAAACATGATGAAGCAGGTGCAGGCCATGCAAGAGCGGTTGCAGCAGGACATTGCTGCAATCCGTGTCGAGGCTGGTGCCGGCGGCGGCATGGTGAACGTCAAAATGGATGGCCAGAAGCGTGTGCTCGAAGTGAAGATCGACGCTGAAGTGGCCGGCGACGTCGAGATGCTGCAGGATCTTGTGATGGCTGCCTTCAATGAAGCCGCCAAGAAGGTGGATGAGGAATCCTCGAAGAAGACCGGAGCCATGCTGGGCGGGATGGGACTGCCTCCCGGCTTGTTCTAAATGCCCGATTTTGCCGAACCACTGGAGCGATTGATTGCCGAGTTTCGGCGATTGCCCGGCATCGGCCAAAAGTCAGCACAGCGGCTGGCCTTTCACGTCATGCGGTTTCCCCGCGAGAACGCCTTACGGCTGAGCCAGGCTCTGATGGATGTCAAAGACAACCTCAGCCTCTGCACGGTCTGCAACAACATCAGCTCCGGGGAGTTGTGTAATTTCTGTTCAGACCCGCATCGCAATCAGAAGCTGATCTGTGTGGTGGAAGACCCCCACAGCATTGTGCCGATTGAGACGACGCGCTCTTTCGATGGCCTCTATCATGTGCTGCACGGTGCCATCTCGCCGCTGCGCGGGATTGGGCCGGAGCAATTGAAGATCAAGGGTTTGCTCGAGCGCCTGTCCGATGCTGGTATTGAAGAAATCATTCTCGCCACCAATCCGACCGTGGAAGGAGAGGCGACAGCTGCCTACCTCAGTCGACTGCTTAAACCTCTCGGGCTCAAGGTGACCAGAATCGCGATGGGCATCCCCGTCGGATCTGACCTCGACTTCGCCGATGAAGTGACCATGCTGAAGAGCATGGAAAATCGACGGGAAGTCTAGCTGAGTACCAGCAGCGGAGAGGCCTCTCGCATGCCCCGATTGCTGACGGCCCCAAGTTCCACCTGCAGCCATTGTCGCGGCGGGCAGGGCTGGTTGAGCTCGACCCGAATGTAGTTTGACGTCATCGCCACACCATGCTGGCTGATACTTACGGCAGTAGTGCGTTGGCCGATCTGCGAGCGGCGGAACTCCAGGTTCTTGCGGGCGCTCAGCTCCTGGAGAATGCGATTTCTTTCGCGCCGCACTTCCATGGGGACAGGGTTTTCCAAATCAGTGGCCTTGGTGCCGGGGCGCTCGGAGTAGGTGAAAACGTGCAGGTAGGTGAAGGGTAGGCTTTCGATGAAAGCGACGCTCTCTTCGAATTCTGCTGCGGTCTCTCCTGGAAAGCCCACCATCACATCGGCCCCGATCGCCGCCTGCGGCATGAGCTTGCGGGCGAGCTGGATACGGTCGGCATAGTGGCGGGGCCGGTACTTGCGGTGCATGCGCCGCAGCACCCCATCGCTGCCACTTTGCAGAGGGGCATGGACGTGTTTGGCAATCCTGTCGGAAGTCGCCATCCACTCCAGCAATTCAGTGGTGAAGTCCATGGGCTCAATGCTCGAAAGGCGGATCTGCCGGATGGAGGTTTGCTCCACCATCTTCTTCAGCAGGTCCTCCAATTGGCGACCGCTGCCCCACTCTCGTCCCCAACGGCCCAGATTGATGCCAGTGAGCACAATTTCCGGGTAGCCAGCCTGCGCGAGGCGTTCGGTCTCGGCCAGAATCCACTCAGGCTTTGCTGATCGAGACTTGCCGCGAACGCTGGGGATGATGCAGAACGAGCAACGGTTATTGCAGCCATCCTGGATCTTGAGGTTCGGCCGGGACCGGTCGCCCGCAGGGCCCTCTACCGGAGCGGTAAAGAATTCATTTTGGGCAAAGATGTCGCCAACGTGAATTTCGGCATGGTAGGGGGCAGGGCTTGCGGTGACGATGTCGCCAATGCTGCCCTTATGAGAATTGCCGACTACCCAATCGACCCCTTCGAGTGCCGCAATTTCTTCGGCGGAGCGTTGCGCGTAGCAACCGGTGACGAGGATTTTAGCGGCCGGATTGTCGCGTTGCAGCTTTCGGATGAGGTGGCGGACATCCTGGTCGGCCGATGAGGTGACGGTACAGGTGTTGAGAACGACCAGCGAGGCGGAGTTGGGGTCTGATTCCGGATGCAGACCGTGTTCTGAGAGGCTTGCTTCGAGCGCGGCCCCGTCGGCCTGGGAGGCGCGGCAGCCGAAATTCTGTACGTGAAACGTTTTCAACCTACCACCACTTTAACAACTGGCCTACTCACGATTGGCAATTTTGGAGTCGATAGAACCTGAGATGTCGGCGCGTGTTCTCTCTCAAAATGAAATCGATAATATGTTCCAACAGACGAGCGCCAATGCTCGTCGTTCAGAACTAGCCCGTCGGGCACAGCCTTACAATTTCAGGCGTCCTGACCGGATCGCAAAAGACCAACTGCGATCGATTTACGTCCTGCATGAAGCCTTCTCGCGTTCGCTCGCCAGTAGCTTATCGGCATACTTGCGCGCTTATGTAGTTGTAAATCTCGTCAGTGTGGAGCAACTTTCCTTTACCGAGTTTCAGCAGGTATTGCCCTCACCGACGGTCGTAGCTACGATTGACGCCCAGCCTTTTGATAGCAACTGTCTGCTTGAGCTAAACCCGACGATGATCTTCCCGATGCTCGAGATGCTGCTGGGCGGGTCGGTGAATACGCTTACCAAGATGGAGCGCGAAGTCACCGAAATTGAACAGGCGATTCTCGAGAGCATTTTCAAGCTGATGCTGCGCGACTTGAAGGAGGCCTGGAAGGGCATTGCGGCAATCGATTTTCAGATTGCTGGCTATGAGACGGAGCCGCAATTGATGCAGATTCTGGCCCCGAACGAAGCCATTGTGGCCGTCTCGATTGAAATTCGCATTGGAGAAGTGAGCGGCATGATGAACATCGGGATTCCCTCGATCATCATCAAAATGCTGAGCCACAAGTTTGCCGAGCAATGGACAATCCGCAAAACTGAAAGCACCGAAGAGGATACACGCCGGGTTTTTGATCGGGTGCGACATGCCAAAGTGGAGATGGATACGCGCCTCCGCGGCCCCAACATGTTGCTGAGCGACCTGCTGAAGCTGAAGGTCGGCGATGTGATCACTTTTGACTACCCTGCTTCCAAGCCCATCGATGTGGAGCTGAATGGAATGTTGAAGCACAAGGGCCACATCGTGATCTCCAATCGCAAGCGATCGATTAAGGTTCTTGAGCCGGTGGATCCTGCTGCGTGATGAGTCTGGCTCCACGGTTGAAGCTGAAGTAGTCAAAACCCCAGCGGATGGCAACGATGATCCGCGACTGGAAGTTCACGAGATAGAGAACGTGAATGAAGGCCCAAAGTAGCCAGGCGAAGTAGCCGCTGAATTCGAAGCTGCCAATTTGGGCGATGGCTCTCTTGCGGCCAATCACCGCCATGTTGCCCTTATCCCAATAGCGGAAAGGCGGCTTTGTGGCTCCCTTGAGGCGCTTCAAAATGAGGTCCCCTACGTAGTCCCCCATTTGCATGGCCGTTTGGCAGACTCCCGGCAGGGGGCGCTCCAGCCCATGCTGGAAGTGGGCCATATCGCCGAGGACGAAAATTTCTGGATGACCGGGGAGCGAGCAGTCTGGCGCTACGGCAAGTTTGCCGCCGCGAACCAGCTCTTGCGAAGTAGCCTCGGCCAGAGCCTTGCCGAGTGGGGAGGCCGTAACGCCAGCCGCCCAAATGACGGTCTTCGAAGGGATAAACTCTTCGCGGCCTCCGATGGACACCGATGCGCCATCCGGCGTGATGTCCAGCACACGAACTCCCGCGCGGCACAGTACACCGAGCTCGATCAGTTGGTTCTCTGCAGCTCGAGAGAGTTTTTCGGAAAACGAGCTTAGAATTCGTTGGCCCGCATCGAGGATCAGGATGCGCGTGTCTTCCGGGTTGAAGCTGCGAAAGTCTTCTTTGAGTGCGTCATTGGCGATCTCGCTCAATGCCCCGGCCAGTTCCACACCGGTAGGGCCTCCGCCGACGATCAAAAACGTCAGCAGTGCGCGCCGCCGATCCGGGTCTGTTTCTTTCTCGGCTTCTTCGAAGGCACTCAGCAGGCGGGCACGTAGTTTGGTCGAGTCTTCAATATTCTTGAGCGACGGTGCAATCGGCGCCCACTGGTCTTTGCCAAAGTACGTCGTTTTGGCTCCAGCGGCCACGATCAGCGTATCGTACGGGATCTCTCCCATCCGGGTCTGCACCAGGCGCTTTGCGACATCAAAGCCGGTCACATCTGTCATCAGGACCCGCAGGTTCTTCTGCCATTCAAAGATCGCGCGTAGCGGTGCGGCAATTTCACCGGGAGAGAGCCCACCGGTCGCCACTTGATAAAGCAGAGGTTGAAACAGGTGGTAGTTTCTACGATCGAGGATCGTCACCTCAACGGCATCGCTGTCGAGTGCTTTGCCGGCATGTAAGCCGCCAAAACCTCCGCCAACGATCACAACGCGGTGTTTAGGCATGATGGTTTCCGACTGCCCAGAGCAAGACTAGCGAGCGCATGCTCCAGGCGACTGTCCTTATCCAATTGGATGAGACCAGCGCCCGGATTGATGCAAGCTCAAACTGTCCAGCCAGTTTTTGGTGCAACGGAACCTGAATTGCCATGGTAGAAAGCCAAACCAGCAGCGTCAGACTGCCAGCCACCCAGGCAACCGCCGAGGAGGGACGGCTGATGAGCAGTAAGACTGACACTGCCAGCTCCAGCAGCATCGCTGGGGCCACGACTCGGGTCGTAAGCCGCTGGTGCTGCTGTTCATACAACGCGAAATCTTGAGGGGAAACCCGCGCAAAGAGAGGGTAATGAACCACTTGGACAAACCAGATCAGGCCTGTCATGTAGAGGGAGGTCGTCAGATTGACCAGCAATAGCGGCTCAAGCGACATACTCAGCCACGGCCTCAGCGGCCCGTCGGCCACTCAGAAGGGCAGCCTGGATGCTGGCCATAAAGCGATGATCTCCACAGACGAACTTTCCATCCCCGAGGCTCGGAGACATCTCTTGCACCGTGTCTGGCTGCCGGGCCGGGTGGGCGTTGCGGATGCGATAAACACGCAACAGGCGCCATGCCGAGGTGTCGAGTTGGAACCAGCCGCCCAATTGTTGGCGCACTGCCGCGTCCACTTTTGTATCGGCGTCGGACGGGTCGCCCAGCACCGTCACACTCAGCAGATTCTGGCCAGCCGGTGCATAGCTAGGGCAAATCAGATTCGGAAGGCAGACGTTCTGGATCGGCCAATCGAGATTTCCATTGAGCAGGATGATCGGGGTCTTCCAAGGCGGTTTGCCTTCGATGGCGTAGTACAACGTCATCGACATGCGAGCTCCAACCATGGGCAGTTGAGGAATCAGCTTGTGCGCTACCGGGCCCTCCGTTGCCACCACCACGGCAGAAGCTTCCAGCCGCTCCCCACTCGCCAAATGAACTTCCTTGCCCGAGATCGCTTCCACCGGGGCGTTGCAACGAATGCTGCCAGCGGGAAGTTGTTCTGCCAGTTGCGCCGGGATAGCGCCCATTCCCTGGGCTGGTAGCACCGTGTCCCCGGTGGCCATCATTCTGAAAACGTATTCCAGCATGCGCGAGCTGACACTGAGAGAAGCATCGAGCATGATCCCCCCAAAGAAGGGGCGGAAGAAGCGATCGATCATGTTCTCAGAAAATCCGTAACGGCGAAGCGCCTCGAGGGTGGTGGTCTCCGGCTTGGTGAGCAGGTCTTCCGGGCGACCCGCGAGTGAAACGGCTCGCAGCCGGGCTACCAGGAGCTTGTCTCTCATGCTGCCCACTGGATTGAGAATTTGCGAAAGGGCTGCAAACGGTTCGCGCCAGGGGTCCATGACGCTATGGAATTTGTCGTTGAGGTGAATCAGAGCTCCGGGAGCAAAGTGACCAAACTGCAATCGCTTGTAGTCGAGAAGCTTCTGGCCTTCTGGATAGGCAGTCAGGTAGACCTGAAATCCGCGGTCCAGCAGAAAGCCTTCCACCTTGTCCGTTCGAACACGTCCCCCTGGGGCATCGGAGGCCTCAATCAACTCGAACGGAATCTGGCGGCGCTGCAGTTCAGTGGCGCAGGCCAGTCCCGCCAGTCCAGCCCCCACAATGAGAACAGGTTTGCCGCTCAAGCCATACTCCGCCGCAAGCCGAGGTTCCGCAACACAAGAAACTCATTCAGCTTCTCTTGCGTGACCATGCCGAGAAGCTTGCCGTGATCCATCACGAGGGCACGATACTCGTTGTCGGCCAGTTTGTTCAGATTCTCTTCGAGGCTGTCCGCCGGATCCAGGCAGAGAAAGTCCCTGTCCATCGCCGAGGCGACAAAGGCATCGGGCCCATCGGAGGCGATTGAATCCATCAGCGCCTCCCGGCTCAGCAAACCCACCACTAGTTCTCCATGAAGCACCGGAAATTCCTGTTGTGGTGAATCGAGCAACGTCTCTGCTGCATGCCGTACCGAGTCTCCGTGCGTGAGCGTCGCAAAGTTACGCATCATGGCTTCGCGTACTTTCGCACCGCGCATCAATAAGGAGCTTTTCAATGCGTAGTATTCTTTGCGAGCTGAAGTAAAGATAAACAACGCCACCAGCAGGAACAACCATTGCTGCTGCCAAATGGCCCATACCGAGAGCAATAAGGCCACCCCGCGACCACTCCACGAAGTCATCTTGGTGGCCTGCAGGTCGGTCCACTTCAGGCTCAGTAAGGAGCGAAGAATACGCCCGCCGTCGAGGGGGAAGGCAGGCAATAAGTTAAAGGCGGCCAGCATCCAGTTGGCCTCGATCAGTCCCTGCACGAGCGGATGTCCGCCAACGCTGCGGTTGACTACAAATAGCGTCAGAGCGAGGAGAACGTTCATACCCGGTCCCGCCAGAGCAATCCACAATTCTTGTCTAGCGGCAGGCTGCTTATCCAGTCGCGCTACCCCACCAATAAAGTAGAGAACGATATCCAGCGTTTGAATGCCGTAATGGCGAGCTGCCAGGGCATGCCCAAGCTCATGCAGAAAGACACACAGGAAGATACCGACCACAAGGAAGAAATCATCGAGAGCATTCCTCCTCGAAACAGCAACCAGGCCCACCAGGATCAGCAGGCTGAAGTGCAGCCGGACCGGAATTCCGGAAACTCTTACAAATGGGGCAGTGCCGTCCATCTAGATATGCGCTTGCGAATCGCCAATCTCGCTGACCATTTCGATGTAGTTGGGTCGGTCTGCCGCACTCTGGTGACGGAAGGACTTCAGAATTTCGCCATGGAACACCAGAAAGACACCCGGCATCTGGGTGACGTCGCCATCGGCCCCGCCTACGCCATGCTTACCGAGGAAGCCAGCCTGAAATCCACGCAGCCATACCTTGGGGCCAAGCAACTGTGCCAAGGCACCTTTCTCCAGACCAAAAGCGCGGTAGAGGGATAGCTTCGGATCCCAGACGCGTGGTACGTCCGACAGTTTGTACTTGGCAAGAATGCTCTCGGCTGTGTCCTCGCGACCCATGTGAACCAGCACAATCTGCGTTCCCGTCTCTTCAATCTTCGCGCGGTGTGCACTGAGGTCAGCCAAAGCCTCACGGCAGAAGGTACAACCGACATGACGAAGGAAGACTAGAAGGACAGGCCGCAGCTTGGAGTGTTCTAAAATCGTGATTCCAAATTGCGACTTCGCCCGCATCGCCCAACCCTGAATGTCGGGCGAAAAGACGCGATGCTTTTCTTCGTTTGCCTGCGCGGCGCGAATCAGGATCAGGGTGAAGGGTACCCACCAGATCAAGTCGTTCGTCACATTGATCCAGGCAAAGCTGAGCGGAAATCGCCCATCCATCAAAGCCTTGACCATCCCCAACGGACCCAGCACCTTGCCCATCAGTCCCACCAGGACGATCGGCCAATGGCGGATCGGGTCCCCTGAGGCGATCCAGTAGCCAACCCCATACACGCCCACAATCATCCCAATGCATTGCCATAGCTCCGGGTAATTCGGCTGCTGCATTCCAGCCCAATCAAAAAACAGGCTGGGTGCCAAAACCACAAGGGCTCCCCAGACAATGTTGTAAAAACCGGCTGCCGCCAATACGAGCTTCATCCACGAAGGAAAAGTCTGCGTCTGCATGGTAGTAAATCCACGACCTCTCATCTGTCAGGATGTTCAGGAATGAAGGAAGATCTTCAATCTTCGTGCAATTGTGTGACAGGTTGATGCGGTTTTAGCAATGGCGGTGTAAGTTTAGTGCCAGTGAAATTTATCGATGATCTGAGCGGTAGGCCCATCCGCGATAATGCGACCCTGCTCGAAAAACACTGCTCGCGTTGTGGTTTCGAGAGCGAAGCGGGAATCATGAGTGATGATGAGCTTGGCCATCGTCTGCCGATTCAGCAATGCGGCGAGTTCTCGTGTACCTGGAGGGTCCAAAAAGGTGGTGGGTTCGTCCAGGATCAGCACTTGCGGAGACATGAGCAAAACCCCGGCTATGGCCGCCCTCCGCTTTTCTCCCGCACTCAGGTGGAATGGATTGCGATCGGCATGTTGGGCGAGGTGGAACTCTTCCAGCAGATGCATCGCTTCCCGGCGGGCCTGCTCGACCGCAATCCCCTGATTGAGCAAGCCGAACATGACATCTTCGAGTAAGGTGGGCAGAAACAGCTGATTCTCTGCCGATTGAAAGACAAACCCGACTTTGCGACGGATCGCCTCGAGCGTGGCGGGTTCCAGCCGGATCTGATCGACAAGGATTTCGCCCTGGCCCTGGAGGATTCCATTCAGGTGAAGGGCAAAAGTGGTTTTGCCTGACCCATTAGTTCCTAGCAAGGCAACGCTTTCCGTCGCCGACTGCGCGTAGTCGATACCCCGCAGCACAGGCCCGGAGTCTGCATATTGGAAGGTCAAATCGCGGACAGAAATCATGGCATCCACCGCAGCGCCGCCAGGCTGGAACATCCAAACAAAAGGGCGGCGGTATCAGCAAGCCGCCACTGCATGGGGTGCAGCCGGGGCAGGCTACCGTGGAAGCCCCGGGCCAACATGGCCGTATGGATGCTGGTGGAACGCTCCAGGCTGCGCACAAACAACATGCCGAGGCTCGATGCTGCGATCAACTGACTCTGCGCTCCCCCGCGACACAGAGCCGCCAGGCGCATGGCATCCGCTTCGTTGCGCAGCACGTCCAGATAACGCACCAGAAATTCGGTGACGATAATCAGGAAGCGCGGTGCCCCCAGGCGCTCCATCGCTCGCAGCAGCTCAATGGTCGAAACAATCCGGGTGACCAGCAGAACGCTCAAGATCGAGAAGTAACTGCGCACCAGGAAGAAGACTGCCTGGGCGGCATTGCCCCGCAAGAAAGCCACCATGGCAATGGCCAGGGAGAAGGGAAGTACATAGGCGGCCTGCGCCAACAACTCTGACTTGTTGCCGGAAATCTGAGTCAGCAATGCCAAAGGAAACAGACAGAAGAGAAACAGTTTGAAGTTTTGGTCAGACTGGAGCGAGGAGAGCACAATCAGGTAGGCCAAAAGCAGAAGCAATGCAGCACGCGGATCGGGTTTCATGGGTTCAGGCTTGCTTGCGGGGAGCCAGCTTGGTAATCAAGAGGCTGAGGCCGTAAACAAAGATCAGGCCAGCGAGACCTGCCGCTGTCTTTCGAAGAGATTCGCTGTCGAAGCGAGCCCATTCATAGTCGGGCATGAGAGCTGGAAAGCTCGATGGCGGAGCCTCAATGCCAGCTTGTTTGCCAAAGTATTCCAGTACGTCAGGCGCCGAAGAAGCAAAAAAGACACCCACCAACATCACAATGACAGTGGCTCCGATGAGCCACCAGCGGCTCGAGGCTGTCTCCGTTTGTGGGCGACCCTGTAGTCGCTCGATCGCACCCCAGGCAGCCAGTGTAATGGCCCCTTCAATGGCCCCAGTAATGGTAAACAGTCCAAGGCAGAAGATCCACAGGCCCTGCCCGATCACACCACTTGAAACTGAAATCTGCGCCAGGGCAAGCACAGCCGATACCAGCACCGACAGCAAAGACCCAAGAAAGAGGCCAAGCCCCGCGTGGCCCGATTTCGACAGAGCGCGAAACGGAATCCAGGCCAGCCACACGCCGACGATTGCCATGTTGAAGACATTGGCGGCCAGGGCGAGAACTCCACCGTCCTGGAACGCCAGAGCTTGCACCAGCAGAATGGCAGTCATCGTGATGCTGGCGGCCCAGGGGCCGAGGGTTGCCGCGAGAAGAGCGCCACCCAGCAGGTGGCCACTGGCTCCGGGTCCGACAGGGAAGTTCACCATTTGGGCGGCAAATACGAAAGCCCCCAAAACTCCCAGCAAAGGTATGCGACGAGGTTCGGTGGATGCCTCCGCCTTCTTGGCTGAATAGACGATGCTAAGAGCACTTGCTGCGCCAAATGTAGCCAGAATCGGAGCGGATAAAATACCGTCCGGGATATGCATGAACTAGTTTCAAAGTTAACATGGCAGAACATGTACGTCTTTTTGATCATGCTCTGCCTCGCCATTCCAATGAGTGGGGCAGAACGATTGCCCGAAGACCGTGGTGCGGCAGGATTGCTCCATTCGCTGAAGCAGCTTTCCACCGAAGCGCGGATCCTTTACGTCACGGCGCACCCCGACGACGAAGACCCCGCGTTGCTCACCTACCTCAGCCGTGGCGTGGGAGCCCACGTAACGATGTTGATCTTGAACCGCGGAGAAGGCGGGGCCAATGTGGTCAGTGGTAATTTTTTTGAAGAGCTGGGTGCGCTCCGCACGGTAGAGATGTGGAAGGCGGCCCAATACTACGGTGTCGACGTGCGATTCACCAGAGCCGTCGACTATGGCTACTCCAAGAACATGGGCGAAGCGCTCCGGCAATGGAAGGAAGCCGACCTGCTTGCCGACGTCTTGCGCATTACCCGTGAGGTACGGCCGCACGTCATCATCAGCCGCTTCAATGAGAGCGAGCGGGATGGACACGGGCATCATCAGACGGCAGGCCGCATGGCCAAGCGGGCCTTTCAGGAAGCTGGTACCCCAACCTGGTTTCCTCTCAAGCTGTACACCTCCAACTGGCGCGAAGGCGAAGCCGTGACACTCAAGCTCAACACCGGCGAATATGACGCGGTGCTAGGCCGCAGCTATGCGCAGATTGGGCGCGATGGATACCGCTGGCACCGCAGTCAGGGAATGGCCGGCAATGTGCCAAGGCCAGGGCCGGTGTGGGCTTATCTGAAACTCGAAGGCTCGCGCGTTGGTTCTCCAGACTCAGAACAATCTGTGCTGGAGCGGATTCCCCATGCCGTGCGCGAGGAGAGCCTGCTTGAGGCAAGGCGCCTGTTTGATGCCTTGCATCCAGAGCGTTGTGCCCCGGCGCTCGCTCGGGCCTGGGCCCAGGTCCCGGCGCGTCGCACACAGATTGCCAAGGCATTGGCCTTGTCGCTTGGATTAGAACTCGAAGCCCTGGTGGAACCGGATGTTCCGATTACCGGGCCCTTTGCCATGTTCCGTTCCATCGAAACTCTGCAAGTGGCGCAGCCCGGTCAGACGATTCCAGTGAAGATGGTTTTGCACCAGCGAGGCAATGAAGCAGTGCTGAATGTAAAGTATGGCGTCAAAGGTCCTGTGGAAATTGGTGCCGTCGCACCCAACGGTACCTCGCCATTGCGCATCCTGCCCACGGCGCAACCCACCAGCGCCTTTTGGCAACGGGCCAGCGTTCGGGATGCCATGTACACACTGGCCGACATGAAGCTTCTGGGTAACGCCCTCCCGGATAGCGGAATCCGCGCGACCGCCAGCTTCGAGTACATGGGCGCAACTCCCGTGATCGAAGCAGAATTTGAGACCAGCAGCGTTGATCCCAGAATTGGGGCACAACGCCAGGCGCTCGCGATCGGGCCTCCAGTGAGTCTCCAGTTTGACAGCAGCTTTGGATTGGTTCCTATCGGAAATCAAAACTACGAACTGACTCTGAAAATTCAGAATCTCTCCACCAAGCCGCAGAAGGGCGAAGTGCAACTGAGGCTACCGCCGGGCTTCTCGCTGGTTGGGCCGGCACCCACCTTTGCACTGGCAAAAGAAAAAGAAGAAGTACGACTTCCTCTGAAACTGCGGCTCGCCGACTCCATGACGAGCCAGGACTACCAGGTAGAGGCCACGGCTTTGATCGACGGTAAGTCCTACAGCACAAGCTTCCAGGCGATTACGCAGCCGGGGTTTCGGGTCCTTTACTGGAGCCAGTTGGCAACCCATCGGCTGAGGGCTGTTGATGCAAAGCTGGCCACGGGGCTGCGGGTTGGCTACGTCATGGGCAGCGGGGATGAAGTGCCGGAGGGCTTACGGCAGCTCGGCGTGCCTGTCGAGTTGCTCGATGAATCGAAGCTCGCCCAGGGAGACCTAAGGCAATACTCGACGATTTTGATTGGCATTCGAGCCTATGCCGCACGAGAAGATTTGAAGCGTCACAACGCACGCCTGCTGGATTATGTGAAGCAAGGCGGGGCACTCGTGGTGCAGTACCAGACGCAGGAGTATGATCGCAATTTCGGCCCCTACCCTTATACGCAGGGTCGTGGCGCCGAGGAGACCAGCGAAGAAGATGCACCGGTAAAGATCTTGCGGCCAGAGCGCGATGCCTTTCGCTATCCGAACCGGATTACTGCGCAGGATTTTGAAGGCTGGGTGGAGCAACGTGGGTCCAAGTTCTTCGCTACCTGGGACAAGGCCTGGACGCCTATGGTAGAAACGCATGATGTTGGACAAGCCCCGCAGGAGGGCGTTTGGCTGGAGGCCCGCTACGGCAAAGGGCTTTATGTCTACTGCTCACTGGCGTGGTACAGGCAACTGCCTTTCGCCGTCCCAGGGGCGGCAAGGATTTTTGCCAATCTGGTGAGTTTGGGTGCGGCAGATGCACCATGGAGAAAGGAAGTGGCACAATGACCGGCTGGACGCTGGAGGGCTATCGGGCCCTGGTAACGGGAGGTTCGCGCGGGATTGGCCGGGCGATTGTCGACGAGTTGCGTCGCCATGGCGCTGAGGTGCTGAGTGTGTCGCTCGACGAAGAGCCTGGTGAGATCGTGGCTAGTGTGGGGGATGCTGCGGGCAGAGAATCGATTCTTTCTGCGCTGCCTGCCGATTGGGATTCACTCGACATTCTGGTGAACAATGCCGGAACGAATACGCGCAAGCCGACGGTCGAGTATACGCTCGAAGATTACTTGCGCGTGCAGCGCACCAATTCAGAAAGCATGCATGAGCTGACACGCCTGCTGCATCCGCGTTTGAAGCGGAGTGGCCGCGCCAGTGTGGTCAATATCGGTAGCGTCGCCGGCAATTTATCGGTGGGCTCAGGCGCTGCCTATGCGATGACCAAAGCAGCGGCTGCGCACTTCTCGCGCTATATGGCTGTCGAGTGGGCTTCCGATCAAATTCGTGTGAACACCATTGCGCCGGGTTGGGTGGCGACTCCACTGACAGAAAAGATACAGGCTTCCACCAAAGCCATGCGAGTGATCGAGGAGCGCACACCGCTCGGCCGCATCGGCAGGCCGGAAGAGATTGCGGCAGTAGCTGCCTTCCTCTGTATGCCAGTTGCCAGCTACTTGACCGGGGCGGTAATCCCTGTCGATGGCGCCATGTCTGCCTTTGGGATGGACATCACGGCTGCGCTACGAGAAAGCTAGCGCGATGGCTTGCTCGCGTGTCGAGATTTCTCCGTTCAACTGAGCATCTTCGATGCGATGTAGGATCTCGCGAAAACGCGGGCCGGGGGCGAGATCGAGAGCGATCAGGTCCTTGCCATCCACCAGCGGCGTGGGCCAAAGATCCTGGGTGGACCAGCGCGTCAGTTGGGCATCAAGAAACGCAGTGGTCGCCGTGTTGCCGTAGGTCGCGCGGTGCAGGGCGATGTGGTCATAAATGTTGGCCTTTCGCAGGAAGCGCTTGAGGGTGGGCAGCGTGGCCGAGGGGAGAGATTCGATAGTAGCTTCGTGCTCCAGAAGGTCCTGGCAGAGTGTTGCTTCCTGATCTGAAAACCGAAAGCGGCGGTAGACCTCGCGCGGGTTCTCCACCTTTTCAAGCAGAGCGGCCCAGGCCAGCGGCAGGCTGGCGGGTGGCTGCAACCCGGCCAGGCGCTGGCCAAGGCAGGGAGCGGGGATGATCTGTTCGAGCAGTCGGCTTTGTCGCAAGAGCGCTTCGGCTTGAGCGAGATTGGGGCCGGTCAGAATGTGGCGCATCTCGTCGTGAATTCTCTCGCCGGAAATTCGCTGCAGCGAGGCTGCCTGCTGCTCCATTGCGGCGAAGGTAAGAGGTTCGATGCGAAAGCCGAAACGCGCCGCAAAGCGTATGGCGCGCAAGAGCCGCAGATGGTCTTCGGCAAAACGATCGATGGGGTTGCCGATGGCACGGACCAGGCCTGCCTTCAGGTCGGCTTCGCCGCCTACAAAATCGAAGAGCTGGTTGCGGATCGGATCAAAGAACAGCGCGTTGATCGTGAAATCGCGACGGGAGGCATCCAGCGCAGGGTCGGTTTCGTATTGCACCTGGCTGGGCCGGCGGCCATCGGTGTATTGTGATTCCGAACGGAAGGTGGCGATCTCAATGCCGCCTGGCAGCAGCACTACTCCGAAGCTGGCGCCAACCAGAGCAGAGCCTGGAAAAAGCCCCAAAACCTGCTGGGGATGCGCAGAGGTGGCAACGTCAAAATCTTTCGGTTCGAGCCCCATCAGTTGGTCGCGGACGCATCCTCCCACCCAGTAGGCAAGGTGATTGGACTGCTGCAAAGTCTGCACAACCTGGTGCGCCGATTCGCGCTGCGATTCCAGAGCCATCGAATTCAGCCTAGAATAAAAATTGCTACCTGAGTCAATTGGGTTGCAATATATGTCCAGTCCATCTTCCTCCGACCCTTCCCCACAATCCTCCACAACCACTCGCGTCGTTGTCGCTACCACTGTAGCCCTGTCGTTCATTAGCTTCTGGCGTGGGGCCGCGATTGTCCTTAGCGACATGGCCTCGACGATGTTCTATATCGGCGGCATCACCGAACAGGCGATCGGCAAGAGTGCGCCCTGGTTTATTTTGGCCGTCATGCTGTACAGCTTTGCGGTGCGCAGTGTGTACATGGAAAGCTGCAGCATGTTTGTCCGCGGCGGCGTCTATGTTGTGGTGCGCGATGCGCTGGGGCCGATGATGGCCAAGATCAGCGTCAGTGCTTTGATTGTCGACTACATCCTTACCGGTCCCATATCCTCTGTTTCGGCTGGCCAATATCTAGGCCACTTGCTCAACGAAACCTTCGAGAAGATGAACCAGCCTTACCACGTCGATCCGCCTTCGTTTGCGGCTGCGTTTGGTGTGGTGGTGACGATCTACTTCTGGTGGTCGAACATCAAGGGCATTCACGAGAGTTCGCAAAAGGCCCTGCGCATTATGCAGATCACCACGGTAATGGTGGGGATGTTGCTGCTTTGGAGTGCCTATACCTTGATCGTGCGCGGTGGATCGCCGCTGCCTCCAGCCCCGACCCTCGAAAACCTGCGCTTCACCAAGGAATCTCTCGGCTGGTTTGAGGGCAGCTTCTGGCCGAATATCGCAGCAGTGGGATTGTTGATCGCCTTCGGCCACAGCTTGCTCGCCATGAGTGGCTTTGAGACTTTGGCTCAGGTCTATCGCGAAATTGCTTCGCCGAAGATGAAGAACTTAAAGATCACAGGCAACATCGTTTGCTTCTATGCGGTGGTTTCAACGGGCTTCATTTCCCTGTTGGCCGTGATGATCATCCCGGATGCCATTCGGCCGAAGTATTACGACAACCTGATTGGCGGCATGGCAATGAGCCTTGAGGGCGACCCGCTGCTCAAGTACGGCTTCCATGTCTTTGTCGTGATCGTTGGAACTCTCATCTTGAGTGGTGCGGTCAATACCTCGATCATCGGTGCCAATGGGGTGCTGAATCGCGTCGCTGAAGACGGGGTGCTTTTGAAGTGGTTCCGCAAACCCCACAGCCGGTTTGGTACCAGTGCCCGTATCATCCACCTGATTACAGTTCTGCAGTTACTGACAATTCTGGGCTCGCGCGGCGATGTCTATTTGTTGGGTGAAGCCTACGCTTTTGGCGTGGTTTGGAGCTTCTTCATGAAGGCGCTCGGGGTACTGGCCCTTCGCTTCCAGCGCCACGACCAGGAGTATAAGTTCCCGTTCAACTTCAAGCTCGGTGGCAAGGAGATTCCGTTCGGCTTGGCTGCCATGACGGGGTCGCTGTTTTTGATTGCCATTGCCAACCTGATTTCGAAGAAGGTCGCCACGATCTATGGCATCAGCTTTACCGTGCTGCTCTTTACGATCTTCACTGTCAGCGAGTACGTAAACCGGCAGAAGCAGAAGCGTAAGGATAAGGGGCTGGAGCAGTTCAACCTGGAGCACCAGCTTGAGGTGACGGCAGATTGTCTGGAGGCTCGGCCAGGCTGCATTCTGGTGGCTGTGCGCGGGTGGCGGCAGATGGAGCATCTCAAGAAGGTGCTCTCCAAAACGAACCTGCGGCGCCACGACATCGTAGTGATGACGGTAAGGCCCGTGGCCATTGGTACCGGCGAGCACGACCTCGCCGACGAGCAGCTCTTCACCAGCTATGAGCAGGAACTGTTTTCGCACGTTGTGGCCATCGCCGAGAAGGAAGGCAAGCCGCTCGATCTGTTAGTGGTGCCGGCCGTCGATCCTTTTGAGGCCATGGTGCAAACGGCGCACAAACTGAAGGCATCAAGACTGGTGTCAGGCGTCAGTGCCAAGATGGCTAGCGAAGAACTGGCACGTCGCATTGGCTTGTCCTGGGAGAATTTGCCCGATCCGAAGCATCCGTTCTCGCTCGAGATCATTGCCGAGGGCCGTTCAAGCGTGTTCGTAAATCTTGGCCCTCATCCCCCACGCCTTTGGCCCGAAGACGTGGACCTGTTGCACGACATCTGGCTGAAGCTCTCCAGCCAGGATCAATTCGGCAGTCGCTTGCATCACAGGGATGTCGTTGGGTTGGCTCTACGCAGACTCGACAAAGAACTGGATAGCACGGAGAAGCAGGAAATCGTCGACCAGTTGAATCGCGAACTCGGCAAGAGCTAGCCGGCCGCTTTACGCGGTTTGGGTGGTGGAGCAATTTCGTTCAAAAAATCGTGATCGCTGTAGCAGGTGCAGCAGCGCACCTTGGCAGGACTTGTACCGACGAGGGAGACGATATTGTGGTTCGTCAACCGCTTGCACTTGACGCAAAAATCGTCAACGGTGTCTCCAAGTCTGTGTTCGGAAGGAAACATCACTTTAGGCTCCAGATCGTTAGTATAAGGCAGAAGCGGCGAGTTAGGCATACAATCGAGAGGATCATGCCCCGAGCATCCTTTACGCTACTCCTCGTGATTTGGCTGGCAGAAGCCGCCTGGGCCGACTTCCGTTACGTGACGACAATCAAAGGCAGTAGCGCAAAGTCCGGAAGCATCACCCGACACGCGATCAAGGGCAACAAAATGAAAATGGACAGCGGAACGACGGTTCTGATATCCGATCTCGATGCGGGAACCATTACGACGCTGCTGCCTGCATCTAAAACCTACACGGTGCGGCCCATCGGACAGGCCGGAGACGCGCTGCCCAAGGCGGGTGTTGATTTGAAAGTCGATCTGAAGGACACCGGGCAGCAAAAGAAGATTGGCCCTTATCAGTGCCGGTTGTATGTTTTGACAATGACATCGACAAGCCAGGGTGGCGGCATGCGTATGGAGAATGAGATGTGGGTTTCATCGGATGTTCCCGGCGCCGCCGAAATCAAAGCGTCTTTCGTAAAGATGGCCGACAGAGGCTTCTTCCCGGGCAGCGGAGATCCGCAGACCAGGAAGATGATGCTCGACATGCAACGGCAGATGGCGAAGTTGAATGGGGTGACCGTGCTGCAGGTTACCCGCATGAAGGCCGGCGACGACAAGCAATCCAAGCAGCTCCAGGTTCAGATGGAGAACTTGCGAGCGCAAATGGAAGCCCTGAAGAAGGCTGGCGGCAAACAGGCTGAAATGGCAGAGAAGGCTCTCTCCTCAATGGGTGGTGCGGGGCGAGGAAACTATCTGATCGAGCTCACCACAGAATCGAGTGGGTTTTCCAGTAGCCCGATTCCTGCCTCAGAGTTTGCCATTCCCGCCGGCTTTAAGAAAGTAGATCGCTAATCATGATCGCAATGCGTCATAGAGTCATTGCGATGACCGTGCTGCTGGCCGGGGTGACTTACCTCGACCGTGTGGCCATTGGTGTTGTCGCTCCTCAGATTACAAAAGACCTCGGCTTGAGCAAGGTGGAAATGGGCTACGTGTTCAGCGCCTTCACCGTGGCCTATGCCGTCTTTGAAATTCCTACGGCTGCCTGGGCCGACCGCATCGGCTGCCGCGGGGTGCTGACCCGGATTGTTGCCTGGTGGAGTGCATTCACGATGGCGACGGCAGCGGCCTGGAGCTATATTTCGCTCCTGGTGATCCGCTTCCTGTTTGGCGTCGGGGAAGCGGGTGCGTGGCCTTGTGTCGGCCGTGTGTTTTCCCGCTGGATCCCCGCCGGGGAGCGCGGTAAAGCGCAAGGCATCTTCTTTTCGGGTGCCTTTCTTGCTGGTGCCTTTACGCCGAAGCTGGTGGGCTGGCTGAGTACGATGATGCCCTGGCGCTGGGTCTTTCTGGTCTTCGGATTGGTAGGCTTCGTCTGGTCGCTGGCCTGGTGGTTGTGGTTCCGGGACGAGCCGCGCGATAAGGCCGGCACCAGCCCCGAAGAAGTGGCGTTAATTGAACGCGAACGGGGCAAGCTGGTGGAAGGCCATGGAGACTGGAAGGCTGTCTTCAAGCTGCCCATTGTGGTGCCGATCTGCATCAGCCATGCCGCCAACAGTTGGGGCACTTATTTCGTGATTACCTGGCTACCCACTTATCTGATTGAGATCCGCGGAATGACCCGGCAGGAGATGGAGTTCTTTGCCGGGCTGCCGATGATCCTGGCGGCAACGGCGTCGCTTTGTGGTGGCTTCGCGACCGATTTGATTTCAAAGAAACTAGGGCTGGCCTGGGGCCGCGCCGGTGTTGCAGGCTCAGCTTACTGCATTTCCATGGTGGCGATGTTTTTTGCGGCGCGTGTGCCAGAGCCGCAACTGGCGGCGAGTCTGATCGCGCTTTGTTACGGTGCCAGCATGTTTACGCTGGGCGCGGCGTTCTCGCTCTGCATTGATTTCGGGAAAGAAAACTCAGCGGTGATGACGGCCACGATGAACACGGCAGGGCAGGTGGGGGGCACTCTGAGTCCGATTGTTCTTGCCTATTTGGTGGAGTGGTTCGGCGACTGGTCTCTGCCCTTGTATCTCATGTCTGGTCTTTACGGAGCAGCGGTGCTGAGCTGGATTCTGATTTGGCGTCAGGTAAGAGATACTATGCCTGATGGCAAACATTGAAGGGCTCGGGGTCTTCTACCTCGGCGAAGAATTCGACCTCGCAACCAAGCAGCGTAAAGGCAACCTGACCCTTTACGAATCGAAGCATCTGGTCACCCACGCGGTTTGTGTTGGTATGACCGGCAGCGGCAAAACCGGGCTTTGTGTCTCGCTGCTCGAAGAAGCCGCTCTCGATGGCATTCCCGCCATCGTGATTGATCCGAAGGGTGACCTCGGAAACTTGTTGCTTCAGTTCCCTGACCTCAAGGCCGAAGACTTCACCGAGTGGGTGAATCCGGATGAAGCCCAGCAGGCGCAGTTGAGCCCTGCCGATTTTGGTAAACAACAATCGGAGATGTGGGCCAAGGGCCTGGCAGACTGGCATCAGGACGGAGAGCGGATTCGTCGCATGGGCCAGGCGGCAGAATTTGCCATCTACACGCCGGGCTCGCGCATGGGGCGCCCGCTCTCGATTCTGAAGAGCTTTGAGGCTCCGTCTGAGGCGGTGATGGAAGACCGCGAAATGTTTACCGACCGCATCTCCAATGCGGCTACCGCGGTGCTGAGTCTGTTGGGGATTGATGCGGATCCGCTCCAGAGCCGCGAGCACATTCTGCTCTCCCAGATTTTTCAAGCCAACTGGACGGAAGGCAAGAGTCTCGACCTGGCGAGCATCATTGCGCAGGTGCAGGAGCCGCCCTTCAAGAAAATTGGCGTGCTCGATGTCGATAGCTTTTTCCCGGGTAAGGATCGGTTTGCGTTGGCCATGCAGGTGAACAACCTGCTGGCAAGCCCCGGCTTTCAAGCCTGGCTCGAAGGCGAAGGCATGGAAATTGGGAAGTTGCTGCGCAACGCGCAGGGCAAGCCCAAGATCTCGGTGATTTCGATTGCCCATCTGAATGACCAGGAGCGCATGTTCTTTGTGGCCCTCCTGCTGAATGAGTTTTTGGGTTGGGTCCGCACACAGGCCGGCACCTCCTCGCTCCGGGCCATCCTTTACATGGATGAAATTTTTGGCTACTTCCCGCCGCTGGGCAACCCGCCCACCAAGAAGCCTTTGCTGACTTTGCTCAAGCAGGCGCGGGCTTTCGGTGTGGGTGTGGTGCTGGCTACGCAGAATCCGGTAGATCTCGATTACAAAGGCCTGGCCAATTGCGGCACGTGGTTTATCGGAAGGCTCCAGACCGAGCGCGACAAGGCGCGCCTGATGGAAGGGCTAAGCGGCGCGAGCGCGCAGGCCGGAGTGGCCTTCGACGCCGCCCGCACCGACGAGATTTTGTCGAGCCTCGGCAAGCGTGTCTTCTATCTGAATAACGTTCATACGAACACTCCTGCGATCTTTCAAACGCGTTGGGCTTTGAGTTATCTCCGCGGGCCGCTCACGCGAGACCAGATCAAGAACCTTACGGCGAAAGGCCCACAACCTGAGGTCGTCGAGGTGAAGTCGGCAGGCAAGCTGCCCCAACTCGCTGCAGCGGCTGCCAGGCCTGTGCTGCCCCCTGAGGTGGTGCAGAAATTTATTGCGGCTCGCTCGACCAGCAGTGACTTGATGTACTTCCCGCATGTTTGCGTGGCGGCGAAGGTTCGCTTTACAGACACCAAGTCTGGTGTCGATGAAGTGGTTGAGAAAGTGTATTTGACTCCAGTCAAAGACGACAATACGCCGGTGGAGTGGGCCGAAAGTCAGGTGGTGGAGCTGCATCCCGATGAGCTTGAGGCGTCGCCCGTCGAAGGCGTTGGTTATGCCGAGTTGGCCGGAGCAGCTACGAAGGTCAAGAGCTACGCCGGTTGGCAGAAAGATCTGGTGGCGCACATCTATGCCAATGAGTCGCTCGATATCTTTACGGTGCCGAGCCTGAAAGCGTTTTCGCATCCGGGGGAATCAGAATCTGATTTTCGCGGTCGCATTGCTCATGAGATGCATGAAGAGCGGGATGCCGAAATCGAAAAGATTCGCGTCAAGTACCGGCCCAAGATCGATGCGATGCAGGAGCGCCTGCGCAAGGCTGAGGCTGCCAAACAAGTGCAAGAGCAGCAGCGATCGAGCGAAGTGCTGAACGCGGGAATCAGCATTCTGGGTGGTGTGCTTGGGGCCGTGTTTGGTAGGGGCAGTGCGCTCTCCAAAACGAATATCGGCAAAGCAGCAACTGCGGCCAAACAGGCCAGCAAGGTGATCAAGGAGCAGAGCGATGTCGGCCGCGCCGGCGATACGGTTGAAGCAGTCTCGGCTCAGTTGGCGCAACTCGAACAAGAAGTAGAGGCAGCCGTTGCGGCCATCACCGAGAAGATGGAAGCAGCAAACGCAGCCGTTGAGACTGTCACGATCAAGCCCAAGAAGACAAACATCACGCTGGGCTTCAACGCGCTCGTCTGGGCCCCCTGCCTGCACGAAGAAGGCAAAGACCCCGAAGCGGCCTGGTAGCTACTTCTTCGGGTTCGGGATCGCATCCCCCAGGTTCATCGATCCCCCACCCTCGCTGACATAGTTGCGGTTCCAGCTTGGAATCTCAAACTCGACATCCCCGGTTACAACACACTGGCATCCCAGGCGCGAATGCAGTGTCAGACCCGGTGCCAGATCCAGCTTGTCCTGCTCGTCATCTTCCATTTCAGACAGGTTGGCATCGCCCTTCTTGATGACCACGTGGCAGGTCGTACACGCACACGACCCCCCGCAGGCGTGTTCAATGTGAAATCCAAAATGCTCTGCCAGGTCGAGCAGGCTCAAAGGCTTTCCGTGACCACCATAAGGTACTGTTTCTGGCGTAAACTCGAAGGTCGAACCATCGTTGAGAAGCGTGATTTTCGGCATGATTTAAGTAAAAGTTCAGTATAGCGTTGCTACACTGAGATTCAGTGTTTCATAGCCTCGAACGCTCCATTTCACGAGCTGTTTCTCAATACCTTCAGATCAGCCTTTCCCTCGATGTTCCGGTGACTACAGAGCAACCGAAGCAATCGAGCTTTGGAGAGCTCGCCCTTCCTGTTGCCTTTCAACTGGCCCGTCAACTCAAGAAGCCACCGATGGTCATCGCCAAAGATCTGGCCGAAGGCCTCGCCGGGCAGCTCGAAGGGGTTGCCGCTCTTGAGGTTGCCAGCGGCTATCTCAACATCCGTTTTGATCGCGGCTGGTTTGCCCGCCGTATCGTCGAAGGTAACGACTTCGATACCCACGAGTTCTCGATCCGCAAGACCATCGTCGAGCACACCAACATCAATCCCAACAAAGCGGCTCACATCGGCCACTTGCGCAACGCCATCCTCGGCGACACCTTCATTCGCATGATGAAGGCCATGGGCACCAAAGTCGAGGTCCAGAACTACATCGACAACACCGGCGTACAGGTTGCCGACGTCGTCGCTGGCTTCCACTTTGTCGAAAAGAAAACCGCCGCCGAAGTTTCCGCGCTCGCAAAGCTACCCCGCTTCGACTACTACTGCTGGGATCTCTATTCGAAGGTCGCCCAGATGGAAGAGGTCAAGCAGTGGCGCGCAGAAACCATTCATGAAATCGAGAGTGGCCACGGCCCCCTCTCCGAGATGGGCCACGTCGTCGCCGATGCCATCGTCGACTGCCATCTCAACACCATGCTCCGCCTCGGCATTCAGTACGATGTCCTCCCGCGCGAGAGCGAAATCCTGCACCTCAAGTTCTGGGCCAACTGCTTTGAGCTCCTCAAAGAAAAGCAGGCCATCTACCTCGAGACCGAAGGCAAAAATTCCGGCTGCTGGGTCATGCCCGGTTCTGCCTTCCGCGAAAATGCGGGCGAGGAAGATTCCAAAGTCATCGTCCGCTCCAACGGCACCGTGACTTACGTCGGTAAAGACATCGCCTACCAGCTCTGGAAGTTCGGTCTCCTCGGCAAAGACTTCTACTACCGCAAGCTCCGCACCTATCCGAACGGCCAGGATTGCTACGTCACGCAGGCCACGCGGGAAGGCAGCGAGCGTGTCCAGTTCGGTGGTGGTACCAGCGTCTACAACGTCATCGACTCCCGCCAGAGCTACCTGCAGGATGTCGTTGCTGCCGGTCTGCGCGCCCTTGGCTTCAACGCCCAGGCCGAGAAGAGCATTCACTTCAGCTACGAAATGGTGGCCCTCAGCCCGCGTACCTGTGTCGAGTTAGGCATCGAGCTCAGCGAAGAAGATAAGTCCAAGCCTTACGTAGAAATGAGTGGCCGCAAGGGGCTCGGTGTCAAGGCCGATGACCTGATCGATCAACTCATCGACCGCGCCAAAGTCGAAGTCGATTCCCGCCACGCCGATAAACCCGCCGACAGCCGCGCCAAAGTGGCCCAGCAAATTGCTGTCTGTTCGCTGCGTTACTTCCTGCTCAAGTTCACCCGCACCAGCGTCATTGCTTTTGACCTTCAGGAAGCGCTCAGCTTCGAAGGCGAAACCGGCCCCTATGTCCAATACGCCGCCGTGCGCGCCCGCAACATTCTGCGCAAGGTGCCTGCCCTGCCTGATTTCAAAAAAATTCTCCCCGAGGAAGTCCTCGCCACCGTCCTCGCTACCGAAGACCTCTGGCAGCTCCTGCTTGAAATTTCCCGTCTCGATCTCGTGCTGGCCGCCGCTGTTAACAGTGGCGAACCTGCCGCTCTCGCCAAATATGCCTTCCAGTTGGCACAAGGCTTCAGCCGCTTCTATCACGACTACCGTGTGCTCGACGAAACCGATGAAGCCCGCCGCAACGTGCTCATCTGGATGACTCATCATTTTGCGAAGCAACTCGAAAAGACCCTGAACACTCTGGGCATCGAAGTTCCGGAGTATATGTAAATGTCTGTTCCTGACATCCTGGCTAAGATCGTGGAGCGCAAGCGCACGGAGCTCGACCTCCTGCGTCCGCGCCTCGCCGAGCTCGAACGTCGGGCTGCCGACCACATCGGTCGCCAGCGTGGTTTCGCCTCGGCTCTGCGCATCCGTGCCTTGATCTCACCAGCCATCATTGCCGAAATCAAAAAAGCCTCGCCCTCCCGTGGCATCCTCTCTACCGATTTCAAACCCGTCAACATCGCCCGCTCCTACGAGCTGGCCGGCGCAGCTGCCCTCAGCGTCCTCACCGATCAGGATTTCTTCCAAGGGTCATTAGCCGATATGACTGCAGCCCGTGGCGCCGTCGGCCTGCCGGTCCTGCGCAAAGACTTCACCCTGCACGAAGCGCAAATCATCGAAGCGGCCGCGCACGGTGCCGACGCTATCCTGCTCATTGCGGCCATCCTCAGTGCGGCCGATATGCGCCGCCTTCGTGAGTGTGCCACCTCACTCGGTCTCGATGTGCTCGTTGAGGTTCACAATGCCGAAGAACTCACGAACGCCATTGAAAGTGGTGCCACCATCATCGGTGTGAACAACCGTGACCTGCGCACCTTCGAGGTCAATCTCGAAACCTCTCTCTCCCTCGCTGCCAGCATCCCAGCCTCGGCCGTCAAGGTCAGCGAGAGCGGCATCTTCACCCGCGAGCACGTCGATCAACTTCGCGCCGTCGGCTACCAGGCCTTCCTCGTCGGCGAAAGCCTCATGAAGAATCCCTCCACCCTCAAGGAACTTGTGGCGTGATCGTCAAGGTCTGCGGCATCACCAACTCGATGGATGCTCTCACGGCTCTCGACGCGGGTGCCGACGCGATCGGCTTCAACTTCTGGCCGGGCAGTCCCCGCTTTGTCAAGGACCCAGCCTTCCTTGCCGACCTCCCTACTGATTTCTGGCGCATTGGCCTCTTCGTCGACGAAGACCCCAATCTCGTTCGCGACCTCATGGCCAGGCACCACCTCGACATCGCCCAGCTTCATAAAATGGATTCCATTGCCGGTCTGCGCATCTGGAAAGCAATCCCCGTGGCTGCCCCTCTCACCCAAGATCAAATCGACATGCAACACGCCGAGGCCATCGTTCTCGATACTCCGGCCGGGGCGCTCGAGGGTGGCACCGGCAAGCCTTTCGATTGGACCCTCGCCTCCGGTGTCCAGGGCAAAATCGTTCTCGCGGGCGGCCTTGACGAAACCAACGTTGCCCAAGCTATCCGCACTCTCAAGCCCTGGGGCGTTGACGCCTGCTCCCGGCTGGAATCTGAACCAGGCAAAAAAGATCGTACGAAGATGCGCGCCTTCATCGAAGCAGCGCGAAAGGAGTTTCAAGCAGTATGTTGACCGTACCTGATGCTGGTGGCCACTTTGGCCCTTACGGAGGACGCTACGTCCCCGAGGTCCTCATGGCCCCTCTCGAAGAGTTAGAGCAAGCCTACCTCGCCATCAAAACTGATGCCGCCTTCCAGGCCGAACTCTCCGACCTTCTCAAGAACTACGCCGGCCGCCCCACGCCCCTTTACTACGCCAAACGCCTCAGCGAAAAACTCGGTGGCGGCAAAATCTACTTCAAGCGCGAAGACCTACTCCACACCGGCGCACACAAAATCAATAACGCCCTCGGCCAGGCTCTGCTCGCCCGCAAGATGGGCAAGAAGCGCATCATCGCCGAAACCGGTGCCGGCCAACACGGCGTCGCTACTGCTACCGCCTGCGCTCTCCTCGGCCTCCAGTGCCGCGTCTACATGGGCGAAGAAGACATGCGTCGTCAAAGCCTCAACGTCTTCCGCATGCGCCTCTGCGGCGCCGAAGTCGTTGGAGTCACCAACGGCTCGCGCACTCTCAAAGACGCCATCAGCGAAGCCATGCGCGACTGGGTCACCAACGTCGACACCACTTACTATCTTCTCGGCTCTGCCCTCGGGGCTCATCCCTACCCGCTGATGGTCCGCGACTTCCACCGTTGCATCGGCGATGAATCCCGCGCGCAACTCCTCGAGCGCGAAGGCCGCCTGCCTGACATTGCCATCGCCTGTGTTGGTGGTGGCTCCAACGCCATCGGCCTCTTCCACGCCTTCGTCAACGACCCCAGCGTCAAGCTCATCGGCGTCGAAGCCGGCGGCAAAGGCAAGAAGACCGGCGAACATGCCGCCCGCTTCTCCGGAGGTGCTCCCGGCGTCCTCCACGGTGCTTACAGTTATCTGCTGCAGGATGAAGACGGCCAGGTCGCCCTCACCCATTCCATCTCAGCCGGTCTCGACTACGCCCTCATTGGCCCTGAGCACGCCCACCTCCACGACATCGGCCGTGCTACCTATGTCGATTGCGATGACGAGACTGCCCTCAAGGCTGCCGTCGAGCTCAGCACCATGGAAGGTCTCATCCCCGCCATGGAAAGCTCGCACGCCGTCGCCGAAGCCATCCGCCTCGCACCCACAACCACGAAGGATCAAATCATCCTCGTCAATCTCAGTGGCCGTGGCGACAAAGACATTAACATCTACCGCGAAAATTTGAAGGAGCTCGATTCTGACTCGCATCAGCCAGCGTTTTAATGACCTGCAGGCCAAAAACGAACCTGCCCTCATCGCCTACGTCACTGCTGGCGATCCCAACCCTGAGACTACTGTCGAGATCGTGGCCGCTCTCGAACGTGGTGGTACCGATATCATCGAACTCGGTGTCCCCTTCAGCGATCCCATCGCGGACGGCCCCGTCATCATGCGCGCCAGCGAGCGTGCTCTTGCTGCCGGCACCACGGTAGAAAAGGTCCTCGGCATCGCCGCTGAAATCCGCAAACGAAGTCAGATCCCCATCGTCCTGTTCACCTACCTCAATCCGGTTATGCGCTACGGCTTCGATAAACTCGCAGCCCGCGCCAAGGAAGTCGGCGTCGATGGCTTCCTCCTCACCGACTTAAGCGTCGAAGAAGCCGAGTCTTTCGTCAGCGCCGTCAAGGGTACAGGCCTCGACACTGTATTTCTCGTTGCCCCCACCAGCACAGACCGCCGTCTGGAGCTCGTCGCCAAATACTGTTCCGGCTTCGTCTATGTTGTCTCTCGTACCGGCGTCACTGGCGAACAGGCTCAGGTCTCAGCCAACGTAAAGCCACTCGTCGAGAAGCTTCGTAAATTCACCCAGCTTCCGCTCGGTGTTGGCTTCGGTATCTCATCCGCCGACCAGGCCGCTGAAGTCGGCAGCGTCGCCGACGGTGTCGTCGTCGGCAGCGCCTTCGTCCGCGCCATCGAGTCCACCCCAGCCCCCCAGGTCTTGGATACGATAGAGCGCATGGCAAGAGACTTAAAACAGGGAGCGATCCGTGGGCGTGGATGAGGCCGTCGAGAAACTGAAAGGCTTTCGTGGCAGCATCGATTCCCTCGACGGCAAAATCCTGGATCTTCTCAATCAGCGCGCTACGGTAGCACTTGAGATCGGTGCCACCAAACGCGCCGCAGGCCTTCCCGTCGTCGAGCTCACCCGCGAACGCGCCGTCATCGAAGGCATGGGCAGCCGCAATGCCGGGCCCCTTTCGAACGAAGCCATCGAACGCATCTACACCGCTATCATGCTTGAAATGCGACGGCTGCAAGAGTAATGCGCACTGCAGTAATCGTGGGTACCGGCCTGCTTGGCTCCAGCTTCGGTCTGGCTGTCAAACGGGCTTCGCTCTTCGATCATGTCATCGGCGTTAGCTCCCCAGCTGTTGTTGAGAAGGCACTGTCCATTGGTGCCATCGACGAAGCGCTACCCCTTCAGGAAGCCGTCCCCCAGGCCCAATTCGTCCTGCTCGCCCAGCCTGTCCGCCGCATCATCTCGATCCTTCAAACGCTCAACCCTCACCTCGCTCCCGGCACCCTCGTCACCGACGTCGGAAGCACCAAAGCCGACATCTGCGCCACCGCCGCAGCGCACCTCACCAACGCAAAGTTCGTCGGCGGCCACCCCATGGCGGGCAGGGAACTGCGCGGACCTGATGGTGCCAGTGCCGACCTCTTCTCTGGCCGACCCTGGATCCTCACTGAGGACGACCCAACTCTTCTCTCCCTCATTGAAGCCCTGGGTGCCAAGCCCGTCCTTCTCGACGCTGCCACCCACGATCGACTGGTCGCTCTCAGCTCCCATCTCCCACAACTCCTTTCCACCGCCCTCGGTAGTCACCTTGCCCCACACGATCTCAAACAAGTCGCCGGCCCCGGCATCATCGACATGACTCGCCTCGCCCTATCGAGCTATGACCTCTGGGAAGACATCCTACTCACCAATGCCACCAATGTCGACCAGGCCCTCGCCGATCTCATCGCCGAGCTTCAAGCCCTCCGCGCGGCCCTCCCTCTCGGTCAAGCCAAAGCCTTCTTCGAGCGCGGCTCCGCCACCGCCACCAAACTTCGTTCCTGATTTTCATACGATCCAAACATTCCTTCCTGTATGCTTTGGGAATGTCGATTTCGACCCTTGCCCTAGCACTCGTTCTCTCCCAAACGCTCAGTAAGCCAGTCCGCAACGTGACTGACCCTGGCATCATCACCACCCGCCAGGCCATCACCCCCGCCGGTGTCCCCAGCGTCTTCCAGGGCCGCGTCTACGGCGCCGCCTGGGCCTCAGACTCAGACCTCTGGGTTCTCCACGCTTCCGATCTCTACCGTCTCGATTGGAAAAAGAACGAAGTCCGTGAGCGCGTCCCCCACGGCGGCGCACCCGGTCCCCAGGCCATCCATTACGACATCCCCAGCGGCACTCTCTTCGCTGCCAACGCCGCTCGCTCTGGCTCGGGCCCCGTTAAGGCTCGCCTTGCTTCCCTGCGCAATTCCAATCTCACCCTCGCCGCGGAAGGCCTCGGCAGTTTTCTTCCTGGTGCCATCTCCGTTTCTGGCAACCGCGCCATCGTCCCCCTCATCTGGGAAAACAAACTCGCCGTCATCGACCTCGCTGGCAAACAACCCGTGCAACACATCGAGACCGGCATCGCTCCCTTCGCCAGCCTCATCGACCCGACAGCTTCTTTCGCCTACGTCAGCAATCTCGGCGGCCGTCCTCCCAAAGACAAAGAACTCTTCGCCTCGCCCATCCAAAAGCCTTCTGAGAAAGTCACCGTTGACGCCCGCGGCATTGCTTCTACTGGCACCATCACCCGCATCGATCTCAATTCCGGCAAAGCCACACACACCATTCCCACCGGGCTCCACCCCACTGGTCTCGCCTGGCACCAGGCATCCAAGCGCCTCTATGTCGCCAATGGCAACAGCGAAAGCGTTACGGTCATCAATACCGAAACCAACCTCCCCATTCAGACCATTGCCATCCAACCCTTCTCTGACAAGGTCCGCGGCATCGCCCCCACCGCCATCGCCGTCCATCCCACGGGCAAGACCATCTATGTCGCCTGCGGCGGCATCAACGCCATCGCCGTTATCGACACCGCAACGGGCAAGCTCAACGGTCTCGTGCCGACTGGCTGGTACCCCAATGGCATCGCCCTCAACCCAGCAGGCACACACCTCGCTGTCACCTCCTTGCTCGGCCCCGGCTCGGCCTGGCGCGACGCCCCCGAGAAGCGCTTCGTCCACTCCTACCGTGGCTCCGTCGCCGTCATCGAACTCCCCGAAGCTGCTCAGCTCGCCAGCTACACCACTGCCGTTGCCGAAAACAACCACCTTCGCCTCGCTGGCTCAGATACCCTCAAGCGCGTGGCCAACGCCAATGCCACTCCCATCCCCATCCCCGAGCGCTCTGGCGAACCCTCCCCCATTGAGCACATCGTCTACATCATCAAAGAGAACCGCACCTACGATCAGGTGCTCGGCGACATTGCCAAAGGCAACAGCGACCCCTCACTCGTAATGTTTGGTCGCGACGTCACCCCCAATCAACACAAGCTGGCCGAGCAATTCGTGCTCCTCGATAACTTCTTCGCCACCGGCGGCAACAGCGCCGATGGCCACCAGTGGGCCACTCAGGCCAACGAGGTCGAGTACTGTCTCTGGCCCGGCTACCAGGGCCGCAGCTACCCCTTTGATGGTTCCGATCCCATGGCATATTCTTCCGGCGGTTTCCTCTGGGATTACGCCTTGGCCAAAGGCAAGTCCGTCAAAGTCTACGGCGAATACGCTGGCTCCACTCGCGACATCGGCACCACCCGCGATCAGCTCCTCAACGAATGGAAGTCCGGTGCCGACTTCACCAAGCGTTGGTCCATCCGCGCTCCCATCGAGCCCCTCAACAAAATCCTGGCCACCAACTTCCCCGCCTACAACACCGCCATTCCTGATCTCGTCCGCTCGCAGATCTTCCTGGCCGACCTCAAGCGCTACGAGGCCGAAGGCAAGCTCCCCAACCTGATCCTCCTCCAGCTTCCCTCCAATCACACCAACGGTGCCTCTCCCGGCGCTTCCACGCCCAAGGCCATGGTCGCCGATAACGACCTCGCTCTGGGCCAAATTGTCGAAGCTCTCTCCAAGTCCAAATTCTGGCCCAAAATGGCGATCTTCGTCGTCGAAGACGATGCCCAAAACGGGGTCGACCACGTTGATGGCCACCGCACTACGGCCTTCGTCGCCAGCCCCTACGCCCGTCGCGGCCACATCGATTCCACTTTCTACTCCCACCAGTCCATGCTCAAATCGATGGAGCTCATCCTCGGCCTCCCCACCATGAGCCTCTTTGATCTCATCGCTCATGACATGCGCCACAGCTTCCAGTCCAAGCCCGACCTCACTCCCTTCACTGCCGAAACTCCGAAGCAGGATCTGTTCGAACGCAACCCCAAGCTCAACGCCCTCAATGGCAAGGCCCGTCAGGCCGCCATCGATTCCGCGAAGATGAATTTCAACGTTCCAGACGCTGCTCCCACCGAGCGTCTCAATCGAATCGTCTGGGGCCAGGTCCGCGGTTGGAACCAGCCTTATCCCGCTCCCCAGCGTCGCGCCTTCTCCCCGTTAGCCATCGAGACAGAGGACGAAGAACGCGAAGAAAACGAAGGGCCAAAGCGGCGACGCTAAGTGCTACCCTCGACAGGTGCGCTGGCTTCTCATCCTCCTATCCCTGTCCAGCTTCGCCCAACTCCGCGAAGCCGCTCTCACCATGAACCGCGAAGCCGCCGCCCCCGGCTTCGCCATTGTTCTAGTCCATAACGGCAAAGTTCAAGTTGAGACTTTCGGTTCGGCCAAGCCCGATTCCCTCATCCGCATCGGCTCCCTCTCGAAGGTGCTGGCCACAACGCTGCTCAGCAAGCTGGTGGCCGAAGGCAAGCTTCGCCTCACAGACCAGTTGCAGACATTTGCTCCCGCAGGCATCAAAGTCCCGCAGCCGATGACCCTCCTCCAACTCGCCACCCATACCAGCGGCATCCCGCGTTCTCTTGACAGTGGCGAACCCTGGCAAACTCTCGCCAAAACTCCCATGCTCTGGCCTGCGGGAGAAAGCGCTCAATACTCCAGCGCTGCCTACATCTTCCTGGGGCAAGCCATCTCGAAGGCCGCTGTCCAACCGTATAGTGATCTCCTGCGCGACAAAGTTACACGTCCCCTGGGCCTCATCGATACAACCGCCACTCCAAACCCGCAGCAATGCGCCCGCCTCATGACCGGCTCCCAGGCCTGCCATACAGAACCCGCTCTCGCCAGCACCGCCAGTATGTATTCCACTCCGGCCGACATAGCGCGCTGGCTCCAGCACCTCCTCAAAGACCACACCACTGAAGGCCACATGTACGTCCAGCGGAGCACGCTCAAGAAAGCCGAAGGTTTAGACAATGGCGGCCACGCCGATGCAGTCGGCCTGGGTTGGTTGCTTGTAAACTCCCCCACCCCGATCCTCCAAAAGACCGGTGGTTGGGATAACTTCATGAGCTACATTGCCTTCACGCCCAACGGCCGCACCGGTGTCTTCGCGGTCTTCGCCAAAGAAGACGTCGACGGCCTCCGCCGCCTCGCTACCCAAGTCCGTGCTCTGATCGCCGACCTCAATACCAAGCCTCTCTAGACTTCATCGAGCGGCTGGCTAGCGTCCCCAAAGCTCTTCTCTCGCACCTGCATCTTGTCCATCATCGATAGGAACAGTCGACACATCTGCCGCTCCGGTTTCTCCCGGTAATCCAGCACTCGGCCGCCACGGATTCTCCCTCCGCCTCCGCCCAGCAACAACACCGGCAACTGCCTCGCCTCATGGTTCCCGGTCAACATACTCGAGCAAAACAAAAGCATCGAGTTGTCGAGCAGCGTCCGTGGCCCTTCCTGGATTCCAGCCATCTTCCCGGCAATGTAGGCGAGTTGCGAAATGAAGAACTGGTTCACCTTCAACCAGTCTGCGGTATCGGTGTGCGACAGCAAGTGGTGAATCATGTAATCCACGCCAAGATTCGGAAAGCGCAGCGAGCTGTGATCGTTATTCAGCTTCAGCGTCGTCACCCGCGTCGTATCGGTCTGGAAGCCAAGCACCATAATGTCGGCCATCAGCTTCATATGCTCGGCAATATCCTGCGGAATCCCGTCCGCCGGTCGTTTCATATTTGGCTTGTCGAGCGTCGGTCTCCAACCCTGCAACTCGCCTCTTGTCCCCGCTCGGGCAATCCGCTGCTCCACATCACGCACAGACTCCAAATACTCATCCAACTTCCGCTGGTCGCCCTTGCTGATATCTCGCCGCAAGCGGCCCGCATCGCCCATCACTGCATCCAGCACACTCAATTCTGCCCGGTTCGCTTCTTCCTTGAACAACCGGTCAAAGGCCAGCGCGGGATAAATTTCAAGAGGCGTCGGCGTGGTCGGAGAACTCCAGGAAATATGCGAGCTGTAGAGCATCGAGTAATTCTTGTGCACCGACGGGTTTGATTTCTCACAACCCAACACCAGGCTCGGTACCTTGGTGGAATTCCCGTAGCGCTGCGCCAGCAACTGGTCAAAACTAGTTCCCGAGCGAATTTCACCACCAGAGGCCAGCGGTGCTCCCGACAACAAATTTCCTGTCTGCGAACTGTGTATGTTGCCCTTCAGCGCCTCCGCATTAAACAAGCCCCGAATGAAAGTCAGCTTCTCGCGATGGGCAGCGAGCGGCTCGAGCACCTTGCCCAATTCCATCTGCTTGCCTTCACCCTGCGCCCACCATTCCTTGCTATGAAACCCGTTCCCTGCAAACAGGACACCCAGCCGCACGGGTGCCTCACTCGACTTGCGCTCATCCCCCCAGACAGGTAACGACTCCATCCACGGCAGCGCCATCGAGACTCCAAGGCCACGCAACAACCTTCTTCGGGAGAACACATGTTTCATTCGCTGGCTTCCTTTCTGTCTCTTCCGCGGATCTCGCGAAACTGCTTGCTGGCAACAATCATCGCCATCGCTTCTTGTACTTTATACCCACTCGCACAAAGCCTCGTTTGCATGGCGCTGAGCAATGGTTCGTCTGAAAGTTGCACCGCCCGGCCCAGCGCATAACCCAACAGCTTGCGGCAGAAAGTCTTCACAAAAGCATCTTTGCCCTGAGTCAATAAATACTGGCGCAACCCATCGAGCCCCTCAAACTCGCTACCATCCATCACCTTGGTCTTCGTATGAATCGGTCGGTTTCCCAAGTCCTTGTTTCGCCACCGCCCGATCGCATCGTATTCTTCGAGCGCATAGCCGTAGGGGTCAATTCTGCGGTGGCAACCCGAGCAACGCGTGTCCGAGGTATGCTTCTCGGTCAACTCCCGCATCGTCATCACGAGCCCTGCTTCTTCTTCGGGTAATTGCGGCACATCCTTCGGCGGTCTGGGCAACTTGTCGCCCAACAATACCTCTGAAATCCAGTTCCCCCGCAAGATTGGGCTGGTCCGCGACGCTCCTGCCTGCTTGCTCAAAATCGCTGCCTGACCCAGAATCCCACCGCGCCGCTGTTGCCTGAGTCCAGTCACCTTGCGCCATTCTGATCCCACCACTCCGGGGATCCCGTAATGCTCTGCCAGGCGGTCATTCAGGAAGCCTGTGTCGGCATCGAGCAAGCTCAACACAGAGCCATTGGTGGCAAAGAAATCGGTCAAAAATTGTACGGACTCCTCATACATCGCTCCGCGCAAATTCTGGAAGCTCGGGAACGCCTTCTCGCTCTTCTCATCAAAAGAATCAAAGTCTCTGATTTGCAGCCAACTCGAGCCAAACTCCAAGGCCAACCGCCGTACCTTCGGGTCTTTGATCATGCGCGTCATCTGCCGTTGCATTCCCGCTGCTGTGCGCAGGCTTCCCAGTTCTGCCTCCTTACGCAACTCCTCGTCGGGCTGCGAAGACCACAGAAAATAGCTCAATCGATTCGCCAGTTCTAAATTCGACACAGGCCCTTGCGCCACTTGTGTTGGGCTCTTCTCGGTGCGGTAGAGAAACGAGGGGCTCGTGAGCACACGCGCCAACGTCAACTGGATCGCCTCCTCGTGCGGCAACTGCTCTTGTCGCAATTTCGCATAAAGAGCCCGCAGCTCTTGTTTCTCCGTTTCTGTCAGAGGCCTCCGATAAGCCCGATTCGCCAGTGCAACGACACCCTCTACCTGCTTTGGTTCTGCCTGCTTCAGCTGCTCACGAAAGCGCGCGGCTCCATCCTGTATCGGCTTTCGCAACGGATCAAACTGGCTCGGGTCGGCATCCTGCGTGGCAAACTGCCATAGCTGTTCAAAGGTGTCCACCATCAGCAGCGGTGCCTTGCTCACAAAGTACAGTTGCTCCCAAAGTCGATCCAGTTGTCGCTGTTCGGCCCCAGTCAACATCAGCCGCGCCAGATGCGCATCTTCCCGGTGAAACAACGTCATCGTCACCACTTCATCCACCGGAACAATTTTCGTGTAGCAGAGCGAGGCCGGGAAGAGCTGCCGGAACTCTTCAAAGTAAGATTCAAATCGTTTCCTTGTCGCGCTCCCCTCCGCTGCAATTACGGGCATTCCGAAGGCAATACTCTGATTGTTCGAAGTCCACGCGCCATCCTTGGTCTGAACCGCAGCGCCGGTGGGAAGCAGTCCAGCAGCTTCGGCAGGACGACTTGTCGTCACCTGCAACTGCACACTCCCTGCGGCGTTCTCTACCTCACCTTCCACCGAGAACTCAGCCCCAAGCACCATGCTTGCGGGCAATAGCACCTCCGTCACAGATCCCGATGCCACCTTCAGATCCTTGCCCACAAATCGCGCCGGGTCGAGCCCCCATTCTGAGCGAGTCCCTGTTGTCGCTCCCGCTGCCAAAGGGCCGGCAAGCGAGGTCAATTGGCGATACAACACACCGTCGGGCTGCTCCGGCTTCGGCGCGGGTCCTCGCAATAGCCTCTCGATACTCTGGGCTAACTCTTGCTTCTCTTGCGGGGCCGCGCTGGTTTGCCAGCGCGCCAGAAGAGAACCCATTGGGAGAATCGTTCCCCCATCCATCTCGGCCACGGCTTCGCTCTTCAATTGCCACACGGTTTGGTTGCCGCTTGCCAGATCTTTGGTGAGAGACCATTTCTTCTCTCCACTCTGGATCTCAAAATCCACTGCGGTCAGGGAACAGGATGCATTCCCATCGCGCGGGCTCACAGACAAAGCCAGCACATCACCCGCCTCCACGGCCAGCTCTTCAACCCGCTTGCGAATCGTTTGTGCCCCACGCCCGGGCCCTTCGGCAAGCCGCAGCCGCGTGTCTCCCCGTTGTAACTCCAGCCGCCAAAAGATGCCAACACCGCATTCCGTGTGTGCTCTCGTGATCCCAAAATCAACGGCCACCACCGTTCGCTGCGGGCTCACCCAGGCCGCCACCGCGCCATGGGTTGCTGTTGGCAGCAAGGCGACTGTTCGCGCCTTCATATTGCCGGGGATCCTCACCGAAGTCTCACTCCGGTTGATGTACACCGCAGGTTCAGAGCCTCCTCCCCAACCCTGGATGAAATCAAATGTTCCAACCTTTTCGATCCGTTGTTCCAGCCGCGCTCCTCTCGCTGCTGCCGCACCGATGCCGAGGTAATCGTTCCACGCCTTGAGCGCGACCGGGTCTGCCTCGTTCAGTCTCTCAAGCGCCGCTTCGGTCCCGCCGATGATGCGGTCCTTCTGCTGGCTGACAGCCCCAGCCAAGCTCTGGACGTCCTTCAGCAAAACGGGTGGTCTTCCCGGTATCGTCAGTTTTGGCTCTCGCCAAACCACACGGTCACCAACCTTGCCATCTCCTGCATCGAGGGCCGTCAGATAAAGCCTGACGGTGTTTTCACCCACCGCTTCCCCCAGCTTCGTGCGAAAGGCCTGCCGGGCCACGATGGGCGTAATGGGCTCCATCCAGTGTTTCGGGCCATTCAACTTTCCAATGTGGCCCACATTCTGAAATTGAAACAGCGATGTCTGCCACAGCGCTACCTGCCGCAGCCATCCTTCACTATCTGACTTTCTCCAAAGCTCTTGTAAGGGTTTCCAAAGTGGAGAGTTGCTTGGCCGCTGCATGGCCGACACCAACTGCGTCAAATACTTCGCACTCAATCCACGTGAGGCCTTTGCCAGGGGCTCACCGTCACGCACCGCATAAGAGGCGTTCAGATAACGACGGAGCGGCAGCGCGCCACCCCGATTCCGGTCCAGCGCTACGCCCTGCTGTGTGACAGTTTCGGCCCCACCATCTTCGCTGTACTTGCGGTACAAACTGCGAATGGCCTCGAGCTTTTCGTTGGTCCAGTCTCTCGATGAAGTGGATGCCGAGAATTCGATTCCGTCTGGCAACAACACCGCATGCCGGGCAACGTCCTTGGCTGCATCCAGATACTTACGCACCAGTGCCGGCGACATCGCCAGCGAGTTTCCGGTATTCGTAAACCCCTCACCGGCCGCTCCATCGGCCGGGAATTCTTTGGCCGGCTCCAGTGTACTCACTCCGGTCAGATCACGCAGCGTAAACGTATACTCGGCATTGTTGAGCCGCCGCAACACAACCGGCCCGGGGTCCCCGGCTTGCAGTCGTGCCGTCTCGCGCAAACTCGTCTCGATCCAGGCCTGCATCCGAGCCACTTCCTCCGGCTTCGGACGCGGCATCCCTTTGGGTGGCATCTCGCCCAGTCGCAGTTGCTCTGCCACCTGCTGCCAAACCTTCGCATGCTCTGCAGCCCCGCTCAGGCGCTCCAGATCCACTTCACCCATTTGCCTGGCTGTAGAGTGGCAGCTCAGGCAGTATTGCTTCAGGAATGTTTTTGCGTCCTGCCCAAAACAGGCAAGGCTGCTTCCCAAAAAAACTAAGAGCAAATACTTCATGTACACACCACGCTATCCCGTGGGTGCCACCCGATGCAAACTAGTTTTTAAGCCATCCCCCGGCCAGTGCCTTGTACAACAGAATGCTCTCCACAAGAACCTGGGTGTGGGCTCCCGAGCGCTGGTATTCGGCGTCCAGTTGGCTTCGTTCCACATCGAGCACCGAGAGCGAATCTCCAATGCCAGCTCGTTGTAAGTCTATGGTCAGTTCCCGGTTCGCTTTCACTGCAGCTGTTGCCGCCTCCAGCTTCGATTCCCGCTCCAGTTGCCGCTGCATATTGGCCAGGGCATTTGCTGCCTCTTCGAATGCTGTCAGAATCTCGTTCTGGTAAGTCAGCTTCGCCTGTTCTACCCGCGCATCATTGGCTTCAATGTTCGCCTTGATGCGACCGCCGTTGAAGATCGGCAGTTGCAGTTGTGGGCCGATGTTGAAGAAATTGCCTCCTCCCAGACTCAGGGTGCTAAAGGAGGTGCCTTGCCGCCCCACCAGGCCATTTAGGCTGATCTTCGGATACAGATCCGTCTTGGCCTGCTTCAGCCGCGCCATGGCCGCTTGGAGCCGCGCCTCCGCTGCCCTGACGTCCGGCCGTCTTCGCAACAACTCGCTCGGCAATTGGCCACTCACCGAGGGCACCTTCAGACTTTCCGCACTGGGCCGGATACTGAAGGCCTCTTCGCCCACCAGCACCGCCAGGCGATTGCGGTTGGTGTCGAGCTCGGCTTGCACTCCTGCCAGGTTTGCTTCGCTGTTGGCGATCAAGGTCCGCTGGCGCTCCACATCAATCTGTGTTGCCAGGCCGGCCTGGAGCTGATCTTCGAGCAGCCCCAGCAAATCCTTTTGCGAGGCAATGTTGCGCTGCAGGATGCCGACTCGTTCTTCGACGCCACGCAACTGCACGTAGTATCGGGCCACCTCGGCGCTCACGGTAATCGCAAGGTCTTCCTTGCGCTGTTCTTCTGCCGCCAGGTCTGCCTGCGTTGCCTTGAGCCCTGCCTTGTTGGTGCCAAACAGATCCAGCTCCCATTTCATGTCCAGGCCGCCTTGCAGCAAGCCTGTTTCAAATGGGGATACAAAGCTTCCAGACTGTTGCGCCCCACTTGGGTTAGGGATGCGTATGATGTTCTGCGCAAAGCCTCCACGAAGCTGCTGCGCCGAGCCCGTGGCGTTAATGTCTGGCCGCAACCTGCTCTTGGCGCTGCCTGTGAGTGCTCGCGCCTCCGCGATGCGCTGAGTGGCAATTTGCAAGTCTACATTCTTGGCCAGGGCCTGTTCCACAATGCGGCTCAGTTCGGCATCACCATACTGGTTCCACCAATTGCCCATGACCAGCATCAGGAGGACGGAATTCATACTAGCGGCCCTCCTTGGCTTCGATGGAAAGGTCCATCTGTTGACCCGGATAGAGTGTCGCGTCCATAGGCAGTTGATAGATGACCTGCAAGACTCGCGTGTCGACGCGCTCCGTCGAATCCCCAGTCAGATTCCGTTTCGGAATCACGTAGGGTTCCACCCGAACAAACCGCAGCGGATACTTCAACTTCGCATTGCCGCGAACCGAACCCGATGCCGCCGCCCCAGCCTGAAATCTCCAGGCATCCTTTTCATCAACATCAGCCCGAATGTTCAGGGCCCCGGAAGAACCCATCAGAATCAGGGGCTGTGCCAGCACACCAGCCTGTGCGTACTCGCCCACTCTCACCTTGACTTGCAAAATCTTCCCCTCAATCGGGGCCGTGACTTGTAGTCTGGACAGGTCGGCTTGGATTCGCGCCACCTGCGCCTCGGCCTGCTTCACTTCTGCACGTGCCACTTCCAGATCTGGCCGCCAGGTACCCGCCTTCAGTAACGCCAGATTGCTCCTGGCTTGCGACAATCGGGCCTCGCCTGTTTCGACGGCGCGCCGCCGCCGCAACAGGTCTTCCTGGCGGATCGCCCTTGGGTCCTTCACCGCTTCAAAGGCCCGCAACTGCACTTTGGCATCTTCGAGTTGTGCCTGCGCTTCCTGTACCCTGGCCTCTGCTGGAGGAATCTCCTCCGGCCTCGGGGAAGCCTCCATCTTCGAAAGTCTCGCCTTGGCCAGCGTCACATTCGTCTCGCGCAGAGCAAGCTCTGCCCGCAAGTCACGATCATCGAGTGCAAAGAGCAGTTGGCCCTTGCGAACCGTATCTCCTGCAGCGACGGCGACACGCGTCACCATGCCCGGCACCGGCAAGCTCACTCCAATGTTTTCACTTGCAGATTCCACCAGGCCGACCGCACCTACCGAATTGCGATACTCCGCAGTCGGCGGCGTTATTGGAGGTTGCGCCCTTACGGTGCTCGGCGTCATTCGCTTGACGCTCACCACAGACAGGCCGAGTGCAATCACGGCCAGTACCGGCATTCCATATTTGAGTAGCATTAGTGGGTTCCTCCGTTTGTCTCGATGTGCGTGACCAGCCCATCATTCATGTGGGCAATGCGATCCGCGAAGTTAAAAATGCGATTGTCATGCGTCACCACCAGTACGGCCCGCTCCGGCCGCACGGCAATCTTCCGCAAAAGCTCCATCACGTAATGTCCTGTCTGTTCATCGAGCGCCGATGTCGGCTCATCGCAGACGATCAACTTGGGGTCATGAATCAGCGCTCGTGCGAAGGCAACGCGTTGTTGTTGCCCGCCCGACAACTGGTTCGGGTACGCATTGACACGCGCGGATAGCCCCAGGTCATTCAGCAACTCCTTGGCCTTATCCACCGCCTTGCGAAGCGGCCATTTCGCCGCCAGCAGGGGTACGGCCGCATTCTCAGCCGCAGTCAGCGCCGGCAGCAAATTGAACTGTTGGAATACAAAGCCCAGGTTGACCCGCCGAAACTCCACCGCCTGCGAACTCTTGAGTTGGTGCAGCGGAGTCCCCAGAACATGCAAGTCTCCCTGCGACGGATTGAGCAAGCCGGCAATCACACTCAGCAGCGTGGTCTTGCCGCAGCCACTCGGGCCGACAAGAAAGGTCATCTCACCGGCAGGCACTTCCAGATCAATGCCGCGCAACACTTGGACGGCGTCTTCCCCTGAGCCGAAGCTCTTCACAATCTGATGGCAGACAACAGCATGTGTACTCATGGTTAACCTCTGAAAACGACTGCAGGCTCGAGCACAATCACCTTGCGCACGCTGATTGCACTTGCCAGAAACACAATCAGGAACACGGCCAGGGCCGTACCCTGCATCACTTGCGGCAACAACTGAAAGCCTCTGAGATCAAGGTTGTCCTTGGTCGCCTCAAAGAAGGCGGCCGTCATCGAGATCCCGATCCCGTATCCAATCGCGCCTACGATCAAGGCCTGCATCAAGATCATTCCGACAATGCGGAGATCTGAAACCCCGATCGCCTTCAGCGCTCCAAATTGCTTCAGGTTCTCGATCGTGAAGAGATAGAACGTCTGACCCGCCACCACGGTCCCGACCACCAATGCGATCACTACAGTGATTCCGAAGTTGATCGGGATGCCAGTGTTATTGATGTAGTACCAGATGGTTTCCCATCCGAAGGCATTCGAAGTGAGGGCCTTGAGGCCGGTCGCTTTCTGAATTCGCTCGGTCAGGATGGCATCATCCACACCGTCAACCGGCTGCGCCAGCACAAAGGACATCTGATTCCTCTCGCGCCCGACATACTGAATGGCCTGTGTGTAGCGCGTGTAAAAAACCGGGAGGTTCACAAACGGCGCATTGGAATCGATGACGGCCACGATCTTCACCGTGTGGTCATTGAGGTCAAGCGTCTTGCCCAAGGTCACCGGCTCGTCCGGGAAAAAGAACTTGTATCCCACCTGGTCAATCGCGATGGTTTCCGGGTCCCGCAAGCTTTCTGTTGAGCCCAGAACAACCCGCTTCGGCAGCCCCACCAGGCTTGCATCATCGGCTCCCATCAGGATGACCCCACGGAACTTTCCATCAGGGCCTTTGGCCCTCGAAGTGCCCTTGAAAAGCGGCACCGCCCATTTCACCCCTTCAACGCCGCGGATCCGGTAAAGATCTTGATCCGTCAGCGCCTTCACTTCATCCAGATATTGCGTCTTGGCATCCATCACCCAGACATTGGCATCTACAACATCATCGATTTGCGATGCAGTCCGATTCATCAAGCCGCAGAAAATGGAGACCTGATGGGACATCAGGAAGGTAGAAAATGCGATTGCAAAGATCAGGCCAAGGTACTTCGCCTTGTCTCCAGTGAGCATCTGCCAAGCAATAAATCTCATTGAGATCCTTTCTGAGTAAACATACGTCTATGGAGTGAACAACGTTCAACAAAGTTGCAAAAAAAAAGTCACTTCAAAATGCCCCTCATGAGGATGTCAAGAAGTCGGTCGCAGAGTCGGGATCTCTCAATCCAGGGAAAGCCCTCGCAGGTAACTTTGATCGAAACCAGGCCATGAATGGCGGCCCACAGCGATTGGGCCAGTTCTTCGACGCTTGAAAGTTCCGGGCGCAGGATTCCTGCCTCAATTGCCTCAGCCGACAGCAAACGCAAGTTGTTGAACGTCTGCATCCCATCCTGCTGAAAGACGCCGAAAATCTTTTCGTTGCCTTGATTCTCCATGGGTCGCATAAACAAAAGCGAGTAATGGTGGGGATTTTCGAGTCCAAACTCAATGTAGGCGCGCAGGCCTCGCCTCATCCTGGCTTCCACGGAATCCTGATCCAGGCGAATTGCTTCCAGTCTCGCCCGCAACTTGGAAAACGTTTCCCGTACCAGCAGGGCCATGATGTCCTGCTTGTCTTCGAAGTAGTGGTACAGAATACCAGGCGAGCAATCCACCTTTTGGGCAATGGCCCGCATGGAGGTCGCCTCATAGCCATTCACCACAAACAACTGACGAGCAGCGTCAAGGATGTCCTGCCGCAACGATTCCCGGTATGCAACTCGGCGTTCCTGACTCTTCATTGAACACTGTTCAATCTAGCAGTTTTGAGATCATGATGCAAGCCGATCAGGAAATCGCAGAATTCCGTCAGGCCGAGGTCCTTCTTGGCCGAAGTCGCCAGGATCGGAACCCCGGGACGAATCGCATGGACATTCGCTTCTGCCTTCAGCCGATCAAACTCACAGGGTTCTGCCAGATCCATTTTGGTCAAGACGACCAGATCGGCCGAATGAAACAGCTTCGGATACTTCAGTGGTTTGTCCTCTCCTTCGGTGGCACTCAGCAGAACAATCCGAACATCTTCGCCAAGGTCCCACCCAGCCGGGCAAACCAGATTCCCGATATTCTCGACAAACAAGAGATCGAAGTCAGTTAGATTCCAGCCTTCAAGGTGCTGCTCGATCATATTGGCTTCGAGATGACACAGCGTATGCGTTTCAATTTGCCGGGCCGGCGCACCACTCTCTGCCAGTCGCCGGGCATCATTGTCGGTAGCCAGATCTCCGACCAAGGCTGCCGGGCGGAAGCCTTGTTTTCTTAGGCGGATCAAAACCTGTTTGAGCAATTCCGTTTTTCCGGTTCCCGGACTCGATACCCAATTGAAAACTGTAAGTCCTGCTTCGTGGAAGCGGGTTCTTAATTGATGGGCGAGGGCATCGTTTTTGTTGAGGACATTCTTTCGGAGTTCGACAATGCGTGTTGTCATTCGTTGGTCTCCACTTCAATGGCGCGAATCAGCAAGTCTTTTCCGCTACGGACTTCACTGGTTGGTTTGCCGCACGAACTGCAGCAGAAACTTTGTAAATCTGCCAGAGTAGTCAACTGCTCGCAGTCGCCGCAATAAACTTGCACGGGTTCGGACTCGAGAATCAGCTCTGCGTCTTCCAGCATCGTCCCTGCTGCGGCAATCGGAAAGCTGAACCGCAAGGCTTCTACAGAAACACCGCTGAGTTCTCCAACGGTCAATGTCAATGATCGAATCCGCAAGGGATTGAGTTCAGCGACAGACTCCAGAACCGATTCGACCGTAGCGTAGCTGAGCGACATTTCATGCATCGCGCGAAGCCTAAGCATATCCGATACATTCAAAGGACGTGAAGACGCGAAGACGAATCCGTGTCGTTGGTATTGTGCAGGGCGTGGGGTTTCGCCCTTTTGTGGCGCGTCTGGCTGAGGCACTGGAATTGAGCGGATCGGTGCGCAATACCAGCAGTGCGGTGGTGATTGAAGTAGAAGGTGACTCTGTGCGGGTGGATGAGTTTTTGCGGCGACTCGAAACAGAAGTTCCTCCCGCTGCCACGATTGAGCATCTGGAGAGCGAGCAGCTTCCCGCGCAAGAGGTTGCTGGCTTTCACATTGCAGCAAGCGAGCGCACGGACGATTGTAGTGTTGGCTTGCCTCCGGATCTCGCAATTTGTCGCGCATGTATTGGCGAGATGGATGACCCGCTGGATCGGCGCTATCGCTACGCATTTTTGAACTGTACGCTCTGTGGCCCGCGCTACACGATTGTCGAAGCTTTGCCTTATGACCGGGCCAACACTGGAATGAAGCGCTTTCGGCTTTGTGCGGAATGCCAGGCCGAATATGAGAATCCGGCAGATCGCCGCTATCATGCGCAGCCGATTGCTTGTCCGCGCTGCGGGCCGCAACTTGAGAATTGGGAAGCGGGGATTGCGACACTCAAGAACGGTGAGGTGGTGGCGGTTCGTGGCCTGGGTGGTTTCCATCTGGCTTGTGATGCGCGCAATCCGCAAGCGGTAGCGCAGTTACGGCAGCAGAAGGCGCGCGGCAATCAACCCTTTGCGCTGATGCTTCGAGATCTGACAATCGTCGCGGAGTTTGTGAAGCTGGATGCGCAGGCGGAGAAGTTGTTGCAATCTGCGGCGGCTCCGATTGTGTTGCTGCCGAAGCGGCAGCCAGAAGAGAGTATTGCCCCAGGCAACGGTTATCTGGGCGTGATGCTGCCTTACAGTCCTTTGCACCGCTTGCTCTTTGAGGAATTCGATGCGTTGGTGATGACTTCAGCCAATCGGCATGGCGAGCCGATTGTCACCGAAGATGCTTCGGAGTTTGCCCGGGTCTGCATTACGCATGACCGCCCGATTGTGGCTGCCTGTGATGACTCTGTGATTCGGCTTTACCGGGGGCGAGCCCTGGCGATCCGGCGGGCCCGGGGTTATGCGCCGCTCACACTGAAGTTGCCGATCGCCATCGAGCCGGCGCTTGCGGTGGGTGCGGAACTAAAGGCCGCCTTTGCCATCGCTGAGCAGGAGCGTGTCTACGTGAGCCCGCATCTTGGCGACATGGCGAATCTGGAGACGATGCTGGCCTTTGAGAAAACGCTGGCTCACCTGAGTTCGCTGTACCGGATAGCGCCGAAGCTCGTGATTCATGATGCGCACCCGGGCTATCTCTCCACCGATTGGGCCCAGCGCTGCGGCTTGCCTTGCGTGGCGGTGCAGCACCACAAGGCGCACGTTGCTGCGGTGCTCGCTGAGTATGGAATCCTGCCCGATGTCAAAGTGGTTGCAGCTGTGTTTGATGGCACTGGTTATGGGGAGGATGGGGCGATCTGGGGCGGGGAATTCTTTGCCGGGACACTGTGCGAGTTGGAGCGTGTTGCGCACCTGCCCTATGTTGCGCTCCCTGGTGGGGATGCCAGTGCGAAGCGGCCTACACTCGCTGCGTTTGCCCATCTCAATGCAGCGGGTCTGGACTGGGCGGATGGGCCGCTCAGAGTCGCTGAGATGGCAGTGCTTCGCAAGGGCATCCACACGCACCAGAGCTCCAGCATGGGGCGACTCTTTGATGCGGCTTCGAGCCTGCTTGGCATCCGGCACCGCATTGAATATGAGGCGCAGGCGGCGATTGAGATGGAAGCTCTGGCCTGCGGCGAGCCAATCGCCTATGAGGCTGCGCCGTGGGACCTGCGAGGCCTTTGGCTTGCGCTGATAGCGGATCGTTCAGTGGTTGGTGAACGGTCGATGCGCTTTCATGCGACGATCAGCCGCTGGACCGTTGCGACGATCAGCCGCTTGTGTTCAGAGCGGTGCACCCAACGGGTGGTGCTCAGCGGCGGGGTGTTTCAGAACGTGCTGCTGCTCGAGATGGTAAGCGCCCATCTGGAGCAGCAGGGCCTGGAGGTATTGGTGCCGCGCTACCTGCCACCCAATGATGGGGGCCTGGCGCTGGGGCAACTCTACTTGGCTGCTTCGGCTTCTCTGTCGAGGTAGGGGCGGCCCTTCTCCATCCAGCCGGGCTTGGGTGCGTCTTTGAGGTAGTGCTCGAAGAACTCAAACATGCGGGCGGAGTAGTGGCGCTGGTTGGCGCGGATGCGCAGGTTGTGCGGCTCGCCGTTGTAGTTGAACATATAGACCTCTTTGTTGAGGCGGCGGAGCGAGAGGTAGAACTCGATGCCCTGATACCAGGGGACGGCATCATCAGCGTCATTGTGCATCATGAGGATCGGGGTCTGGATCTGGTCGGCCCGGAAGAGGGGCGAGTTCTCGACGAAGCGCAAGGGCATCTGCCAGGGGGTGCCACCGATGCGGCTTTGGGTTCGTTCGTACTGGAATTGACGAGGGCGGCCGGGGCCCCAACGGATGCCGTTGTAGGCACTGAACATGTTGGCCACGACGGCACCGGGGGCGGCCGCACGGAAGAGGTTGGTACGAGTGACCATGTAGGCAATCTGATAGCCGCCCCAGGAGTGGCCCTGGATGGCGATGCGTTTTTCATCGACAAAACCTTTTTCGATGAGCTTCTGGACGGCGGGGATGACGCAGCTCATGGCGCTGTCGCCGGGGTAGCCTGCCTTGTAGGCGATATCCGGTGTGATGACGATGTAGCCATTTGAGACATAGATCGGGACGTTGATCGAGTTGGTGGGGCGCGGCTCGTTGAACGTGTTGACGTTTTGGCTGAGGCGTTCGTAGATGTAGACCATCACCGGGTAATTTTTGGTTGGATCAAAACCTTCGGGCTTGTAAACGGCTGCCTTGAGGGACTGGCCATCGGCGGAGCGGAAGGGCATGAGCTCGGAGGTGCCCCAGAAAAATTCTGCCTGTTGCGGATTTGCTTCGGTGACTTTCTGGAAGCTCTTCATTTCGCCGTTGGTGATCGACAAATCAGGGTATTCGCGGAAGGACCCGGCGGTGAGCATGAAAACGTCGGCGGACTTTGCTTTCACGGGGACGCCGTAATTCTTATTGCTCCAAATCAATTGGCGGGGGTCGGCCGAGCCGTCGATGGTGTCGACGAAGAAGCCGGTTTCGCGGGTTTCGGTGGATTCGGCGCGGAGCAGAATGGGCTTGGCTGGGTCGAGCCCATCCTGACGTTCTTCGGGGTCGGTACGAACGACACGGAACTGGATCTGGCGTTTGCGGCCCACGCCGTCGGTAAGGTTTTTGGCGAGGCGGCCATCGGGTGAGATTTGCCACACGTCGTAGCGATCGTGGAGGAGTACGGCTTTTCCGTCGCGCGACCAGTAGGCGCCGGCGTAGGGTCCGGGTTGGCCGGGCGAGTCGTAGTCTTCATTGAAGAAGGCCATGTTCAGGCCGCTGGTGAGGTTCGCCTCGGTGCCGGTGGCGACGTTGTAGCAGAGCCAGTCTTTGGAGTCGAAGCGGATGCCGTATTTGCCGTCGGGTGACCAGGAGTAATTGCTGCGGCGTTGCTTGCCGAGCAGCTTGCGATCTCCGGTGAGGGTGTTGACGAGGTAGTGGTCGGCGATGCGGGAATCTTCGTAGTCGGCGCGGACTCGGTATTCGCGGTCGTCCGTGGCGAAGGCGAAGAGGCCGCTTTCGTTCGGGTTGATCTCCGGGAGGTCAGGGCCAGAAAGGGGAACGATTTTGGCGTCGGCGATGTGGAGGACGGCGCGGTAGCTACGGTTGCGATCCTGCACGGCCTGCACTTTCTGCATGGGCTGGATGCGTTCGTCCTGCCAGTGCCAGAGGTCGTAGTTGACTTTGGGGCCTTCCTCTTTTTTAGGTGCGACTTTTTCGGGGGCAGTGGGGAAGAAGAGGCGGGCACCGTCTTTGGAGAAGTTGAGATTGCCGCGATCGGAAATGCGCTGGGTGACGACGGTGCGAGCGGGGTTGGGTTTGCGATCCCAGAGGAAGACGTTTTCGGGAGTGAGGAAGGCGAGCTGGGTTTGTTTTTCGTCCCAGGCGAACTTGCTGTATTTGCCTTTGGCTGCAACCAGGGGCTGGGCGGGGCCTTCCCAGTTGGCGGTGTTGAGGGCGAAGACGCCTTCTGCGGTGGCGTAGACGACGGCGAGGCCGTCTTTGCTGACGGTGAAATCGGTGACGCCGGTGGCAGTTTTTTGGACGCCGTCGGCCAGGCGGTGGATGGTCAGCGTTTTGTCTTTGTCATCGAGGAGGAAGGCTACGACGGAATTGCCTTCAGACGGGAGCTGGTAGCTTTTGACGTTGTCGACGCGGGTGATCTTGCCGGTGGTGAGGTCAACGAGGCCGAAGCCGGGCTTGCCTTTGGTGTCGCCTTTTTTGGCAAAGGTGGTGTAGGCGGCAAAGCGGCTGTCGGCGGAGAAGGCGATCTGGGTGGTGCGCTGGATGGGCGGGCCTTCGCGTTCTGGATCTGGCGGCGGAGGGGGTGGGCGAAGGCCGGCGGGCTCGCGGAGGTCTGTGCCTTTGGCGATGTCGCGGAGGACGACTTCTCCGTCGGCATCCTGCGGGAAGAGGCCATAGGCGAGGAACTTGCCGTTGGCGGAGAGTTTTTGCCCGGAGATGGAGCGCCAATTGTCGGTGTCGGCGTAGGTCATGGGGCGTTTGGTTTGGGCGACCAGGGGGAGCAGGAGCGTGAGGGCGAGCGAGAACTGGAGAGTTCGCATATTCGAGTCAGTTTAGCGCCTTCTTCGACAGCTTCGCTACACTATGAAGTATGAGCGAAAACGAGGCAGCGCCGCCTCAGGCGAGTTTTGAGTTTCTTGTCGCTTCCCTCATCATGCAAGCGCAAGTGCAATTGGGAATCTTTGCGATGCCGGGAGCAGAGGGGGAAGAGGCCCAGGTGAACCTGCCGTGGGCCAAGCACGTGATTGACCTGATTGGTGTGCTGGAAGAGAAGACGCGAGGCAATTTGACGCTGGAAGAGAAGCGCATTATTGAGAACTCGCTGACGGAATTGCGGTTCCGCTATGTGCAGGCCACGGCGGGAGAGCAGAAGTAACTTCGTTGGACAAACCGGTACGCATTACTGTGTTGGGGTCGGGCACCAGTGTGGGTGTACCGATGATCGGGTGCCGTTGCCGGGTGTGCCAGAGTGCTGACCCGCGGGACCGGCGGTTGCGGCCGAGTGTGGCGGTGCAGTATGGCGGTCGCGTCGTGTTGATTGATGCGGGGCCGGACTTTCGGGAGCAGGCGTTGCGGGCGGCGTTGCCGCGGATTGATGCGATTCTTTTGACGCATGCGCATGCGGATCACATCTTGGGGCTCGATGATGTGAGGCCGTTTAACTTCATGCAGCGGGAGACGATTCCAATTTATGCGACGGCCGATTCGATTGAAGTGGTGAAGCGGATTTATGCGTATGCGTTTGAAGAGAAGCCGACGCAATCGACGAAGCCGAAGCTGGTGATGGTGGAGATTGACCGGGCGCCGTTTGAGATTGCGGGGATGGTGTTTCAACCGATTCCTTTGCATCATGGGCGGGGGCGGAGCACGGGGTACCGGTTTGGTGCGGCGGCGTATCTGACCGACCACAATGAGATCCCCGAAGAGAGTCTGGCATTGCTGCAGAACCTCGATGTGCTGTTTGTGGATGGGCTGCGCTACAAGCCGCATCCGACGCACTCGCACATTGCGCGGAGCCTGAAGAATGTAGAGGTGCTGGGGCCGCAGCGGGCTTATTTGACGCACATCTGTCATGACCTGCCGCATGCCAGGACCGAGAGCCAATTGCCACCGCATGTGAGGCTGGCTTATGACGGGCTGGAGATCGCAGTGGGCAATGCGGCGGCGCGGGGGGCGCGGCCTGCTGGTGGTGAGTTGCAGGTGTATTGGAACCTCGAAGATGTGCCGGCGGACTTTGGGCCGAGCGCGGTGGCGGTAGGGAACTTTGACGGGGTGCATGTGGGGCATCAACAGATTCTGGGCCGGTGTGAGCAACTGGCGGCGGAGCGGTGGTTGAAGCCGACGGTCTTGACGTTTCATCCGCATCCGAAGAAGTTGTTGGTACCGGAGATGGCACCGGCGTCGATTGAGCCGATTGAGAGCCGGCTGGAGCGGATGCGCGAGGCGGGGATTACGCAGGTGGTGGTGTTGCCGTTTGATGCGGAACTGGCGGCATTGAGTGCGAGCGAGTTTTTGCGGAAGATTCTGGTGGGGAAGCTGGATGCCAAGGCGGTGCTGGTGGGGGACAATTTTCGCTTTGGCAACAAGGCGAGCGGGGATGTGCGAATGCTGAAGGAAGCAGCGCCGAAACTGTGCTATGAAGTGGAGATTACGGAGGCGGTGTCGACGCGTGGGCGGGTGGTATCGAGTTCTGTGATCCGGGAGTTATTGGGGGAGGGGCGAGCGGGGCTAGCCAATCGCTTGCTAGGCTATGAGTTTTGCCTCGAAGGAAATGTTGTCAGCGGGCATGGAGTGGGCCGGAAGGAAACGGTGCCGACTTTGAACCTGGACGGCAGGGCTTTTGTGGAGGCGGAGCGTGTGATTCCCCGGGTGGGAGTTTACGTGACGCAGACGCAGGATTTGAACGATGGCCGGACCTGGCCATCGATCACGAATATCGGATACCGCCCCACGTTTGGGGGTTCTGATTTGAGGATTGAGACCTATCTACTGGAAGCTTTGGCTGGGGAGAGCCCGGCGAGGATTCGAGTTGATTTTCGTGCCTGGATCCGTGAAGAGCGGAAGTTCGAGAACCCTGAAGAACTGAAGGCGCAGATTCTCCGGGATGTGGGGCGAGCGCAAGCTTACTGGCGACGGCGCGCCCGCTGGACCCGCCCGGCACAAGATATCTAAAATAGAGAGAGAAAGAGAAGCATATACACATGAGTTTGAGCGCAGGAAAAAGAGCACATTTAGACAAGCTGTCCAACGCGGCTGGCATTATTGCCGCAGCGGCGATGGACCAGCGCGGAAGCCTGGCCAAGAGCCTTGCCGCAGCCAAGGGCGTGGCGCAGAGCGAAGTTTCGCAGGCGATGATGGAAGAGTTTAAGACGGTGGTCGTGAAGACACTGACGCCGCATGCGAGCGCGATTTTGCTCGATACCGAATTTGGTTTGCCCGCGGCGAATGCGCGCGCAGCGAATGCCGGCCTGTTGCTGGCCTATGAGAAGTCTGGTTATGACAACACGCAGCCGGGACGTTTGCCCGATTTGCTGCCGGAGTTGTCGGTACGCCGGATCAAGGAACTGGGCGCGGATGCCGTCAAGATTCTGATTTACTACACGCCTTTTGACACGGCGCATGTGAATGACATCAAGCATGCCTTCATTGAGCGGATTGGCAGCGAGTGTGCGGACCAGGAGATTCCGTTCTTCCTGGAGTTTGTGGGTTATGACCACAATGGCGGCGATGAGAAGGGTTTGGAGTTTGCCAAGCTGAAGCCGCAGGTGGTGTTGAAGAGCATGGAAGAATTCACCAAGCCGCGCTACAAGGTAGATGTGTTGAAGGTGGAAGTGCCGGTGAATGCGGAGTTTGTGGAAGGCAGTTCGGTGTATAAGGGCGCTGCTGCTTATACGCGGGCGGAAGCACTGGGCCACTACCGTGCGGCGGCTGATGTTACGGACCTGCCTTTCATTTATCTGAGTGCGGGTGTGAGCAATGCGCAGTTTACGGAGAGCCTGGCGATGGCGTCAGAGGCGGGGACTCCGTTTAGTGGTGTGTTGTGTGGCCGCGCGACGTGGAAGGAAGGGATTCCGGTGTATGCCAAGGAAGGTGTTGCGGCGCTGCAGAAGTGGCTGGACACGGAAGGGATTCAGAACATCAACGCTGTGAATGCGGCGCTTGGTGCGGCGAAGCCGTGGCATAGCCGACTGAAGTAGGTTTGGATTGGTTGTTGGAAGAGGGCGGCCTTCGGGCCGCCCTTTTTCGTTTGAAGGTTATGCCTTGGAGAGGTTCGCCGGGCAGTTGAAGGGTCTGCGCTGAAATACCTGGCGGGATGGGTTCGTTATGTCGTTTGAGGCTGATGATGTAGGCCTCGATTGCTTCCTTGATGTTTGAAGCCGACTCTTCCCTTGTTTTTCCTTGCGAAACGCAACCGGGCAAACTTGAGCATGTGGCCACAAAGACATCATCCTCGTCGAGTTCGATTTGTATCCGGTATTTCATTAGTCACGATTCTAGCAAGGGATGTTGCTTTGAGTGGTCCAAGAAGCGGAGGGGATCGCCGCGCACCGGGTGCACTTGAAAGCCCACTGGATTTCTGATTGGAGCAGAAGACCAGTGGGCTCAAGGTGGCACACTGCGAGTGTCCTGGCTGAGCCGATAGAGCTGTGGAGATGTCAAAGAGCGGTGAGGTTGCGGGTGGCCTCGGGTTGCGCTGTGGTTGGGTTCGTTCTGGCTATTTTTGAGGTGTGGGTGGTTTGGGTTTGACGCCGTGTTTGGCGTTCATGCGGTCGACGAAGTCGCGGATCATTTGCTTGGCGAGGTCGACTTCGGCATCGGGGTCTTCTCCGGCGAGGCGTTTGAGGGTGTCAATGGGGACGCGTTCGAGGGGGACGTCACCTTTGTCGGTGGCGATGACTTTGCAGATCTCGGAGTCGGGGCGGCCGGGGAGCTTGGGGGCGTCGGCGATGGCTTCGATTTGTACATTTTCACCGTGACCGATGTAGGCCTGACGCTGGGCGATCTCGGCGCGGAGGACTTTCATGGTGCGCTGGATGCGGGCTGGAAGACGGTCGAGCTCGCGGAGGATGGCCGGGAGGAAGTTGGCAGGTTTATTGAGGATGTCTTCGACGCGGAAGCGCATGGCCTGGCCGTAAAGGTATTCCATTTGGAGGAAGCGGATTTGCATGTGGATGAGCTGGTGGACGAGGGCCACCTCGCTGGGGGTGACGGGGTTGAACTGCTCGATGAAGTTCGTGGTGACGGCAAGGGCGACGTCGTGGTCGGCAATGAAGTCGTCGAAGTTCTTCATGGAGTAGAGGCCGTGCTTCAGGGAGTTAGAAGCGGCTTTGAGCTTGCCGGCCGCGGTGCGGGGGCCGGTGGACTTGAGAGCGTTGGCTCGGTTGGCAGCGAGCGCGGCTTCAGACATGGTCTTCGTACGAGGGATAGCAGCCTCGTTCGATGGATCAATGGTTGTGTCTAGATTTTCGTTCATTTTGGATTTCTCCTTCGGGCACGACCGTAGCATGTGGGCGGAAGGAGTTTGATGGGGGCTCGGGTGGAGAAGTGTTTAGAATGAACGGGTTAGGGGCGAAAAATAGTTGAAAATTCCTGTGAACGATGAAACATGCTTACGCAAGCAGATATATGCATATATAAAGTTTCGTTTTAGTTACATTAGTACCAGAATTCGACACCACTTGCTTGTTCCAAAGACAGAACAGAAACTGAGCATTTCGATTGTGAAAAGAAGAACTGTTTCGGGATGGACAGAGTCTATTGGGTGACGAGCTGGCCTTTTGCCTTTTCGTCCCCTGAATCGAAGGAGGTAACGAAGCACTCTGTTGGCAACTAGTGGACGGTTTTGGCAGAAAAGATACGTACTGTAAGTACTTTTTCTTTTCTGTGTCTAGGTATTAGTCGATCGATATGCAAAATTCTGTTCTGGAATCAGAACTTAATTTTTATAAGTTTGATTGCACAAAATATATAATTTCGTGTTATTCAATATATCTAGCTATGAAGAGACTCTTGGGAACGGCGTTGCAACTTAGCATTCTAACTGGATCTTTTGGGGCTGACTTCTTGATGGCGCAGCCGACCAAGGAGTTTATTCGCGTCAATGGCCGTGTGGTGGCAATCGAATCCTCTGCGCCACCCTCGATTTGTGCTTCTGCCCAAACAGACTTACCATTTCGTGGCACAGGTCATAGCGGTAGTGCATTATTTGCTGACGGCACGGTAGATCCTAACTGGAGATTGGTATCGAATCCGAGCGCTTTTTTAAGTACCAATGCAATCGTTTTTACTCAGTCGTATGGTGGCGGCAGCGCTATCTCGAAGGCTATTAATGCCACCGGGAACACGGCAAATGTTGCTCCCGGGGCTTATATCTATCGCCAGTCGCTTGATTTGAGCTGTCATGACCCTGCAACGACTTCGATTTCAGGCAATGTGAATGCAGATGACAATGTTCAGATTTTTGTGAATGGGAAAGCTGTAGGAGGCGTCATCGGAAATTGGTATTCCCAAGTACCCTTCACGATCGCAGGATCAAGCGGTACTTTCATTAGAGGATGGAATCAAATTGATTTTGTAGTCATCAACACTGGATCTAATGCGAATCCCTCTCAGGTCCGCGTTGAGGTTACCAATGCAACTGCTACTGTTGTCCCCAGCTCTAATGGGACTAAGTTTACGGTTACCGCTACTCCTGCCGGGGGGAACAAAGATGGTGGATCTTCCGTCGCTTTGAGTTCTGGAACGGAGACCGTAACTTGGTCGATTGACGGAACTTATACTGGTTCGCTCACGCCTGGAGGGCTCAGCAATGCAACATTTGCTGGCCCTGGATCGTATAGCGCGCTGACTGTTGTTCCGGTCAAAGCAACGAGCACATTAGATGCAACGAGAGTTTCTTATCAGCCACTCTGGTTTAATCCTGGCGGCGGGAGCGTAACGATCACGGGGGCCACTACCAATCTTGCCCCCTATGCATCGAGGGCCTTCAGCGCGACTGTCTCAGGAGCTCCTGGTGGGAGTCAGCTAACGGTGAAATGGAGTGTGGTTAGCGTACCAGGCAGTGGATTTGGGCTTGGCTTGATTGATAGCGGAACGAATTGCGTCAATTCCATGAACTATCGAGCTCCGTCCACGATTCCGGTATCAGGAAACATAGTGTTGAAGGCGGAGAGTTGCCATAACCCCTCCTGGAGTTCGACAATCAGCATTCCTGTGGCGGCTGGAACCAGCGTCAGCGTGGCAATGAGCCCGAAGCCAGCCACCGTAAACGTTTCACAGACTTTTTCAGCAACTGTTGCGAACGCCGATACTCCCGGAGTTAGCTGGACGCTATCGCCAGCAGCCGCTGGCGCGATCTCGACCGGAGGTGTCTACACTGTAGCGGCGGGTTATACGGGAAATGCGACAGTCACGGCCAGGAGTATAGAGAATACCAATGTGACGGATGTGCATACGTTTGCCGCTTCCTCGACTGGGCCAAGCTATCAATCCTCGCTCGTGAGCTTTGCGATGCCTACTAGCGTTGTTCAAGGTGGAAGCTTCAGTGCGACTGTCACAATGCAAAATCCGGCGGGCGGGACCCCATGGGATACCAGCGCCGGTGCAGGTACCAACCAGGTCGTAATGGCCAGTCAAACCCCTGCCAATAACTTGAACTGGAGAACGAATCTAGGAAGCACCACGACAACCTCAGTAGCTCCTAACGCTTCGGCGGCCTTTACGATCACGGGACGTGCGCCCGTGGGCGTTACCGGCGTTCAAACCTTCGACTGGCAGATGCGGCAGGGCGCTTCGAACTGGTTCGGGCCTGTTGTTCGACCCAGCACGTCCGTATCTGTTGGTGTGGGTACGAAAAACTCACAAAACATTCAAATCTCAGCACCCACCACGGTGAATGCGGGGGACACTTTCAATGCAACTGTCACCATGCAGAATACGGGAAGCGCGACTTGGTGGAGCCCGGGCGTGAGCGGCACAAACCCCTTTCGGCTGAAATATACGGGTGCCAACCCCAATCTTTGGATCACTAATTTGGTGCAACTGCCAACGGAATACATAGACAACGGGCAAAACGCAGTTTTCACGATCCCTGTTACTGCCCCGAACGATCCAGGAGCGCAGCCCTTCAACTGGCAAATGGAACAAGCCGGTTTGGGGACATTTGGAGCCATCGCTAGCCGGACTATTGAAGTCAAGACGCAAAATCCCGGAGTCCGAAATGTCAACCCTACCAGCGGGACTGCTCTTGAACCTAAATTCGGCAGTTGACCTCCGCGTGGGGGCGCAGTTTTCCGCGCAAGTTTCAGATAATGGGGCACATGGAGCAGCGCGGGAAGGAATCGACGGCTCACCCTTTAGGTGAGTGCATTTTGGAC
>JBIITX010000053.1:0-24842 GCA_044340255.1 Bryobacter sp.
GCGCCCAGCGCCTCGAAGTCGAAGCCCAGGACAACTTCGTCGACAACCCTGGCGACGAAAAGTACTTCGCTCAAATGGAACGCATGGTCAAAATCACCGGCATGCTCGAGCGCCGCGCCGACAAAGCATTGAACGAACTAAGACGCCTCCAGCGCGACCGCATCTCCGCCCTCGACATCCACAACGAGCTCTACCTGCTGGAGAAAAAAGTCCCCCTACCCCTCACCCTCCCCGTCGCCGAAATGCGAAAAACCAAACAAAGCGAAACCTCACCCTTCGTTCTCGCCATGATGGCCCTCAACACCACCCCCGAGGCCCGCTCCATCGTCGAAAATCAAACGAAGCCAAACGGTGTCCCTCACGTCACCGCAACCCAGATCGCCGAGCTAGCCCGTCAGCAAGGCCGCTAGCAACAAAAACAAACGAACCCAATCCGGGCTCCACAACAGCCCACCGCTCTTTGAAATCCTGCCTGTCCGCTTACCGCCCCGGAACACTCGCACCCTTCGTGTGTTCCGGAATCCCGCCGTTCTTACTTTTCTCCCATTACTTTCGTTCCAGCTCTCAAGTTTTTCTGATTGCGGTCGATCTGTTTACTTGAGGAAAGTTCTCGAATGGCTTTAGTGTATGACCCCACAAAACATGACATCGAAATCGTACACGCGCAGTTCAATCGCCTGTTGAACGAACTCATCAAGGGCAATATCAACCGCAATACCTTCCAGCCTTGGGAGATTGAGCTCATGCTCGACATCCAGGCCTGCGATTTCGGCGACACCCCTCAAAAAGAAATGCTCAAGCGCTACCAAAAGGCCGTCCAGCGTTCTTATGAGAAGGGCGTCAAAATGCCTCTCAAGCTCTCCGAATACATCTCCAGCCTCAAATCCCGTCGCGTTGCCAGTGAAATACAGGCCGACGAACTCTCCCGCCAAATCGCCAGCTAAACCGCTATTCTGTAGGTATGAGTGAAGCGACCGCCCGTACGGTCTTCTGCGTCAAGCTGAAACAAGAATTGCCCGGTCTCAAAGAAGTCCCCTTTGATGGTCATCCCTTGGGCCAACGTGTCTTTGAAAACGTCTCCCAGGATGCCTGGAAGGGCTGGGTCGAACACATGAAGATGTTGATGAACGAATACCGCCTCAACCTCGGCACCGCCGAGGCCCAGCAATTCATTCTCGACCAGATGGAAAAGTATTTCTTCGGCGAAGGTTCACAAGCCCCGCCAGATTTCGTCGCCCCCGCCCACTAGTCCTTGGCGAAGTACAAGTTCACAGCCCGCTCCAGGTCTTCCCGGCTGGCCTCCACGGCTCTATGCTCATACCGGCTGATGGAGATCAGCAGGTTGCAGATATCCATGGGGTAGCAGGCACGAAGATATTCGCGCCCATCCTGCAGACAAAGGTTCCGCAAAAACTCCGGCGAATCGTCGCTATAGGGCACTTCACGCCCACGGAACACCCGGTGGAAGATCTGGTCAAACACATGTGGTTCTACCGGCTCAATCAGAATCTTGTTCTGAATACGCCGCAGAAAAGCCTCATCCGCCAGGTCCGAAGGGTCAAGGTTCGTCGAAAACACCACCATCATCTCGAACGGGATTTGGAACTTCACACCGTAGCGCAGCGAGAGATAATCGACGCGCCGGTCCAGTGGCACAATCCAGCGATTCAACAGATCGCGCGGCGAAATCAACTGCCGCCCAAAGTCGTCAATGATGAAAATGCCGTTGTTCGACTTCATCTGCAACGGCGCGGCATAAATCCCTGACGCATCGTCCAGCCGCAACTCCAGCATACTCGGCACCAGCTCACCACCCACCACAATGCAGGGCCGCTTGCAGAGGATCCAACGCGGATCAATCTCCGGGTCATCCATCTCAATCCGTTGGTGAACCACCGGATCATAGAGCTGAATCACCTGATTGTCCACTTCCACCGCATAAGGCATCAGAATGCCGTCCTGGTACACCCGCAACATGCGCTCGGCAATCGAAGTCTTACCGTTACCCGAAGGCCCGTACAAAAAGATCGAGTTCTGGCTGATCAGCGCCGGGCCCAATTGGTCCAGCAAACGGTCCGGCACCACCAGATCACTAAATGCCATCCGCAGCGTCCGCCGGTCCACAAATACCTTCGCCGCCTGCAACTTGGTCGCGGCAACATAGTCCTTCAGCGATACCGGTGCTGCACTGGCATACTGCACAATCGCAAAGCGATCGCTCGCCAGCTGTCGCCCCGCCTGGCTGAGCACAAAAGAATAATCGTTGCCGATCATGCCCTTCACTTCGATCAGCTGCTGCGCCCGCAAGTGCTTGAAAACAATATCGATAATCGGCACCGACAGCTTCAGCGTCTGACTCAGGCTGCTCAGCGAGCTAAACCCTTCGAGCAGCAGTCGCCGCAACACCAGGTCCGTCACAAAGCTCTGCGCCAGACCAAGATCTTCAAAGTTTTCCGGCACCGCCGGGGCAAACCGGTTCATCCCGCCGCCGCCAAACCCATGTGCCGATGTTTCGCCACCCAGGTTTTTGGTCGCGCCGAGTCCAAGACTACTGAGGCTGCTCGTGAATGTGCCCATGCGCCTGTTATCGGCCATATATCGGGCAAAGTTTATGCACGATAACGCTTTGTCCGTCGTCTCCCTTAGTGGATGCGGCTCATTTGGATTCTCATCGCCTCGCTCGCTGCCGCACAGGACTCGCCCTTTAGCGACGCCAAGTCCCTGCTCTGGCGCGCCCAGGCACTCGAAGCCGAAGGCCAAACCACCCAGGCCTGGCTCCTCTACACCCAGGCCGCCACCCTCGATCCCAAAAACTCCCTCGCCGTTGGCAAAGCCACCCAGCTCCGCGCCAAAGCGATCGCATCCGCCACCCTCGCACCAAACAAAGCCAATCCCGAGGCCACCCCCTCCCGCTTCTCCGACGAAGACCTCCGCGACATCGAGCAGCTCCGCCCCCCACCGGCCCTCACCCCCAAAGACACCCGCATCACGGCAGTTCTCAAGGGCGATGGCAAGGCGATTTATACGCGCCTCCTCCAGCACTTTGGCATCGACCTCCTCTTTGATGGCGACTATGAAAACCCGTCCGAGCGCGAGGTCCGGCTCACCGATGCCACCTTCGACGAAGCCATCTACATCACCAACCTCGCCACAAACTCCTTCGTCAACCCCATCGCCCCCCAACTGGCCATGGTCGTCCGCGATACCGACCAGAAGCGTCGCGACCAGGAGCGCAACGTCGCCATCACCCTGCCGATGCCCACCGCCATCTCCTCGCCGGAGGCGCAAGAGCTTGGTCGCGCCATCCAGCAAACCTTCGAGCTGCAGCGCGTCTCTATCGATACCGTCCGCGGCATCATGCTCATTCGGGACCGCTGGTCCAAGGTCCGCCTCGCCGAACTCGCCCTCTCCCAAATGCTCCAGCTCCGCGGTGAGGTCATCTTCGATGTCGAGTTCTTTGAAGTCAACGAGCAGTCGAACATCGGCTTTGGCTTCTCCCTGCCCACCTCCGCGCAATTGGTCCCCATGCTCAACCCTGTCAGACTCGGCAAGCTCAGCAGCTTCGGCATCGGTATCACCACCGCCAGCCTCTTCGCCAGCATGACCTACAGCCGCACCCAAAGCCTGTACGAAGCACAGGTTCGCGCCCTCGATGGCCTCCCCGCCACCGTCCATATCGGGGACCGCTACCCCATCGTCACCCAAACCAACACCTTTTCCACCGGCACCTCCATCGGCGCTGCCACCTCACCGCAGATCCAGTTTGAAGACCTCGGCCTGACCGTCAAGATCACCCCGCACATGCATGGCAACGGGGAGATCAGCATTGAAGTCGAAAGCGAGTTCAAGGTGCTCACCGGTCAAACCAACAACGACATCCCCGTCATCGCCAATCGCAAATACACCGGCACCGTCCGCTTGAAGACCGGAGAATGGGCTGTCGCCGCTGGCCTCGTCACACGCAATGAGTCCTTCAACCGGTCTGGCTTTCCCCTGCTCGGCCCGGTTCTGTCGCGCAACGGCAAAGACCGTCAACTCGGCCAAACCCTGCTTGTCATTCGCCCCCGCATCATCGGCCTCGTCCCCGCCGAACAACCCGCCCGCCCGATCTTTACCGGGCCGGAGATGAAGTTTCTGGCTCCGACTCGCTAGCCTCTTCCTTCTTCGTACAGTTCAAAAAGCGCGAGCTCCCCACAGCACTCCACCCCGATCCGTCCTTCGCCTTGACTCGATACGACACCCGCAGCGCCCCAATCTTGTCGGGCTTCAACTCCACATCAAAGCGGACCTTATCCACCGCAGTTCGATCAATCTCGTTCTGGTAGATGGTCCGTTCCGGCTTGCCCGAACTCGGGCCGGGCATCGACGGCAGATACTCGACCGTCGTCTCGACATCCAACTTTCCCAGTGGCACTTCCCCCTGCAGCTCAAACTCCGGCCTCCAGGATTTCCCTACTTCGGGCCACATAATGACATCGCTCAGCACCCACGCTTTCGGGTTCTGCCTGTCAGGCTCAGCCACCGCCGCACTCCACTTGGCCAGCTTCAGATAACGGAAGGTTGCTGACGTAGGCGCGGCACTCTCCTGGCTGCGCAACTCCAGTTGATACATCCCCTCCCCCTGCTCATTGCCAAGTGCCACCTGGCACAACCGCAACGGCACCCCAAACTTGGCCCGAGGAAGATCTTCGCAACCCGCAACCGAAAGCTCTTTGCCGTCCGGTGAGAGCAGCTTCCACACCAGCCCGTATTCTGCGATCTCCACCTCAAGCCGACGTTGTGCGCTACTGGCTGAATCTACCCTGAGACTCAGCTTCTTCACCCCGGCTTCACCCGGCTCAAAGCGTTCTCCCGCCGCCGCAACAACGACTACCCCCTTGCTGGGTGCCGTCGCCAGCAACCAGACAATCTGAAAGTACTCGCGGCCATACCAGCCGACCAAAATCACCAGACTCGCTATCGGCAAGATCAGCCACTTTCGCATGGCTTAGTCCTTTTTGGGCTTCTTCTTGATCGGTGCCAGTTCGCTGGCGAAGGCCACCCGCATCAACATTTGCGGCGCTTCTTCTTTCGGCCCCTGCTGGATGTGCTGGCTCATCTCCTGGTTCATCGCCGAGACAAACTGCTCCATCTGCTTCTGCATCACTGCCATCTTCTCGCGCATATTCAGGATGATCTCCACCCCAGCCAGGTTCACTCCCAGCTCGCGAGTCAACTGCAGAATGACCTCAAGCCGCTCAATATCTTCGTCGGTATAGAGCCGCGTATTGCCGTCACTCCGGCTCGGCAGCAACAGTCCTTCACGTTCATAGAGACGCAGGGTTTGAGGATGGATCTCATACATCTCGGCAATTGCCGAGATCATGTAAGCGCCTCTGCCTTTGGGTCTTGCCATTACTTATCGCTCGTCTGTTCCCATAGTGCCGCACGTGGGTCCACAGTTTCCACCTGGGCTAACTCTCGCAGTAACTCTCGGGTCCGCTCGTTCTGCACATCGGGAGCCTGGATGAAGACCTCGATGATCTGGTCGCCGCGTGTCCCCTTGCGGGAATTCTCAACACCCTTCTCACGCAACCGAAAGCGCTGTCCGTTCTGCGTCCCCTGCGGAACCTTCAGAAGCGCGCGCCCATCAATCGTCGGAACTTCGATCTTCGACCCCAAGCCTGCTTCCGTCACGGTCACCGGTACCCGGATTTCAATGTTGTCCCCGTCTCGCTTGAAGAAGGGATGCTGCTCTACCCGAATCGTGATGTAGAGATCACCAGCCTGTCCGCCACGCGTCCCGGCATTACCTTTACCCTGCACCCGCAGGCGGCTGCCCGTTTGCGTTCCGGCAGGAATCCGTACCTCCACCTGATCCGGACGGGCAAGCACACCCGCTCCGCGGCACTTCGGGCATTGGTTGGCGGTCTTGCCGCTCCCGTTGCAACGAGGGCAGGTCAGGTTGAACTTCATGGCACCAGCCATCTGCGTCACCTGCCCCGAACCGTTGCACTCAAAACAGGTGCTACCACCACCCGCCGAACCGGTCCCCCGGCACTCATCGCAACTCTCGTTGCGCTGGATCGTCAGCCGGACGAGCGTCCCGCGAATGGACTGCCAGAAGGTGACATTGAGCGCGTACTCGAGGTCGCTGCCGTTCTCCGGGCCGCCAGCACCTTGCTTGCCTGCCCCGCCGAACATCTGGCTGAACAGGTCCTTGAAACTACCCCCTCCAGCTCCTGGCGGTGGCGGGCCCGGCCGAGGGCCGCCGCGCTTGCCGCTGGCTTGCTGGAAGAAGTCTGAAAAATCGAATCCCCCGAAGTCTGCCCCAGGCCCGCCCGCCGCTGCAGCAGCTTGCTCCGAATAAGAGCCGTACTGGTCGTAGATGGGCCGCTTCTTGGCGTCGCTCAGAACGTCATAAGCCTCTTGGAGTTGCTTGAAACGCTCTTCGGCTGCCTTGTCGCCGGGGTTCAGATCGGGGTGATACTTGCGGGCAAGCCGACGGTACGCCTTACGGATTTCGTCTTCGGATGCCCCGCGCGAAACCCCTAGCGATTCGTAGTAATCGGTCTTGCCCGCCATTTTGGTCTACCTGCTTACTTCTTATCGTCGACGTCGACAAACTCGGCGTCCACAACGTTATCCTTCGGCTTCTCCTCAGCGGGAGCTTCTGGAGTCGGAGCAGCACCGGCAGACTCGGTCTTGTACATCGCCTCGGCCAGCTTATGGCTCGCCTGGGTCAGCTTATCGGTCGCCGCACGGATTTGCTCGGCCGTGGCGGAGTCGTCCTTGAGAATGCGCTTCACTTCTTCGAGCTCGGCTTCGACGGCCTTGCGGTCATCGGCACCGATCTTGTCGCCGTGGTCCTTCAGCATCTTCTCGATGTTGTAGGCCATCGAATCGCCCTGGTTGCGGGCTTCGATTGCGTCCTTCTTCTTGCGGTCGTCGGCAGCGTTGAGCTCGGCGTCCTTGGCCATCTTCTCGACTTCTTCCTTGCTCAGGCCAGAGCTCGAGGTGATGGTGATCTTCTGTTCGTTCTTGGTTCCCTTATCGGTCGCCGAGACGTTCAGAATGCCGTTGGCATCGATATCGAAGGTGACTTCGATCTGCGGTACGCCGCGGGGTGCCGGCGGAATGCCGACCAACTGGAAGACACCGAGGAGACGGTTGTCTTTCGCCATCGGACGCTCGCCCTGGAAGATCTTGATATCTACCGAGGTCTGGCTATCGGCGGCGGTCGAGAAGGTCTCGCCCTTCTTGGTTGGGATCGTCGTGTTGCGCTCAATCAGCTTGGTGAAGACACCACCCAGGGTCTCAATACCGAGTGAAAGCGGGGTGACGTCGAGCAGGAGCACGTCCTTGACTTCACCACCGAGCACACCACCCTGAACGGCGGCGCCGATGGCGACCACTTCGTCGGGGTTGACGGTCATGTTCGGTTCTTTGCCGAAGAAGCTGCGAACCATCTCGCGCACCTTCGGGATACGGGTGGAACCACCGACCAGCACCACTTCGTCGATCTTCGACGGGGAGATGCCGGCATCAGAGATTGCCTGTTTACAGGGGTCAATGGTGCGCTGCAGGATCGCTTCGATCATCTGCTCAAAACGGCCACGGCTCAGCTTCTTTTCAAGGTGCTTCGGGCCAGAGGCATCGGCGGTGATGAAGGGCAGGTTGATATCGACTTCGAGCTTGCTCGACAGTTCGATCTTGGCGGTTTCTGCGGCGTCGCGGAGGCGCTGCAGAGCCATCTTGTCCTTGCCGAGATCGATGCCGTTCTCTTTCTTGAACTCTTCGATCAGCCACTGGACAATGCGCTCGTCGATGTTATCGCCACCGAGATGGGTGTCGCCATTGGTCGACTTCACTTCGACGACGCCGTCGCCGACTTCGAGGATCGAGATGTCGAAGGTACCGCCACCGAAGTCATAGACCGCGATGGTTTCGTCCTTCTTCTTGTCGAGACCGTAAGCCAAGGCAGCGGCGGTCGGCTCATTGATGATGCGCTTGACCTCAAGACCGGCAATCTGGCCAGCGTCCTTGGTGGCCTGGCGCTGGGCATCGTTGAAGTAAGCCGGGACGGTAATGACCGCCTCGGTGACCTTCTCGCCGAGGTAAGCTTCGGCCGCTTCTTTGAGCTTTTTCAGGACGAGCGAGCTGATTTCAGGGGGAGCATACTGCTTGCCCTGCACATCAATGCGCGCGTCGCCATTGTCGCCACCGACGACAGAATAAGGGACGAGCTTGAGCTCTTCGCCCACTTCATTCACGCGGCGGCCCATAAAGCGCTTCGCCGAGTAGATGGTATTCTCGGGGTTAGTGACGGCTTGACGCTTCGCCACTTGTCCCACCAAACGTTCGCCACTCTTGGTGAAACCGATCACCGAAGGCGTCGTTCTTGCGCCTTCCTGGTTCGGGATCACTACCGGCGATCCGCCTTCCATCACCGAAACAACCGAATTTGTTGTTCCAAGGTCAATGCCAATGATTTTACCCATACGTGTCAATCCTCCGGCCTCATTTAGCCTACTCCTAGTATTGAATGTGAGTCTCTTATTGTCAAGTGTATCTGCGCAGAATGTGCGTCCGAACCTGACGGTGGCGGCAGCATCGGATTTGGCACCGCTGGAGCCCTTGTTTCGGGAGGCGTTTCCTTTGGCGGAGCTGACGTTCACGTTTTCTTCGTCTGGGGTATTGGCAAGGCAGATTGAGAATGGGGCACCCTTTGACGTTTTTCTGTCGGCGGGGGAGGAGTTTATGGAGCCGTTGGTGAAGCGGAACAAGGTGGTGAAGGAGGAGATCCAGATTTATGCGATCGGGCGGATTGGGTTGTGGGCGAAGTCGGGAGCGATCCGGAAGATGGAGGATTTGGATCAGCCGGCGGTGCGGGTGATTGCGGTGGCGAACCCGCAGTTGGCACCCTACGGGCGGGCGGCGATGGCGGCACTGGTGAGGAAGGGTCTATTGGAGAAGGTGAAGGACAGGCTGGTATTTGGGGAAAACATCCGGCAGACGCAGCAGTTTGCCGAGACGGGCAATGCGGATTGCGCGATTTTGAGCTGGAGCCTGATCTTCAATAAGGGTGGATATCTGATTCCGGACGATTTGCACCCGGCGATCCGGCAGGTGGCGGCTCCGATCCGGCAAAAGGGGAATAAGAACACGAAGCTGGCGGATGAGTTTATCCAGTTCCTGCAATCGCAGGTGGGGCGATCGATCTTTGCGACGCACGGATTTAATCTGATGCCGGCGGCACCGCGGTTGCGTCGCCAGCAATGACGGCGACGTGGGGGGCGACGTGGGTGGGGGCGCCGCCTGGGAGGCGGGGGTCATCGGAGATTTCGATGCCGCGGCTGTAGGGGACGAAGCCCGATTTGATGTAGAAGGGGAGGGCGCGTTGGTGGTCGCTGGTGCAGGTGTGGACGAAGAAGCGTGACGGGTTGTGGCTCCAGGCTTCGTGGATGGCGATGCTCATGAGGTAGCGGCCGAGGCCCTGGCCGAGGAGGTCTGCGGTGAGGCCGAAGAATTTGAGTTCGATGTCGGGGAAGGAGCGGCGGTCGAGTTCGAGGAGGCCTTTGTCTTCGCCGTGGACGGAGAGGGCGAAGACGTCGACGCTGGGGTGGTGGAGGGTGGTGAGGAGTTCTTCGTCGCTCATGCGTAGGCGGCTGAACCAGAGCCAATCCTGACCGACAAGGCGGAAGAGGGCGCGATACCAGGAGAGGTCGGGTTGGGGGACGCGGCGGAGGGTGGTGCCGGAGGGGGCGGGGAGCGGGGTGGAATCGGGACGGCTACGCATTTCGAGGTAGGTGACGATGGAGGCGATTTTGCCGGGAGGGAGGGGGGTGTAGCCGTCTGGGAGTTGCATTTCTCTCAGGCTACTACTGGGTGGGGTGGACTTTGATATCAGGTTGGGAGCGCTTGGGGATGGTGTGGTGAAATGGCTAGTACCTAATCATGGCTGCGGATAAGAAATCCAGGTTGGACGAGGCGTGGCGGCGCATTGAGGAGGCGCGCCAGAGTGGGGCGGCTGCGCTGAATCTCAGCGGATTGGTGGATCGGCTTGCCGATGTATTGGATGGGTTGGCGCAATTACCTGCTTTGCGGCGATTGGGTTTGAGTCCATGTGTTGGGCTTGAGCATGTGGAGGGGATCGGTCGACTTTCGCAGTTGGAACAATTGGACCTTTGGGGGTGCGAGCAGATTCAAGATCTCCGGCCCCTGGCTGGCCTGGCTTCGCTTCAGTACCTAAACCTTGCGGGGTGCAAGCAGATCGAGGATCTCCAGCCCTTGGCTAGCCTTGTCTCTCTTAAGTGGCTAAAGCTTTGGCAATGCGATCAGATTCAGAATCTCCAGCCATTGGCTGGGCTCACTTCCCTTCATTCCCTTGACCTTTCCTACTGCAAACTGGTTCAAGATTTGCAGCCCTTAGCTGGCCTGACGTCGCTTCAGTTCCTCGACCTTGCGGGGTGCGAGCAGATTCAGAATCTCAAGCCATTGGCTGGGCTGGCGGCCTCCCTCAAGTACCTCAACCTCTCTTGGTGCGAAGACATTCAGGATTTCCAGCCCTTGGCAGGCCTCATCTGCCTCGAGTCCCTCCACCTTTTATGGTGCGAGCAGATTCAGCATCTCCAACCCCTGGCTGGCCTTGTCAACGTTGAATATCTCGACCTTTCGGGATGCAAGCAGATTCAGGATCTCCAACCCTTGGCTGGACTAAGATCCCTCCAATCTCTAAGCCTTCCATACTGCCAGCAGATTCAGGATCTTCAGCACTTGGCTGGCCTTGCATCCCTCCAGTCCCTCGACCTTTCGGGATGCGAGCAGATTGAGGAGCTTCAGCCTATCTTGTCTCTTCGTGCACTGCGCGAGCTCAACTTGGGAGAATGCCGGGCGGGTGGCTCACTTGCTGTTTTGAGGCCCATCTTTGAGCAGTTGGAGAAGTTGTTCCTACATGAGAGTCACTGGAGCGATTTCGACGATACACTATGTGGCGGGTTTGGAGAGAATGTGCTGGAGGCAGTTTGCTCGCACTTCCGTGATTTGGATCAAGAAGCAAGTGAAGATGTTGAGGTTCGGGTTTTGGTGTTGGGAAATGGGGGAGCCGGGAAGACGCAATTGACCCGTCGCTTGCGCGGGCTGGACTTTGATCCCCAAGTGGCGTCGACTCATGGGATCGAATTGCATGAAGTCCGATTGGGTGAGTTTGCTTTGAATCTTTGGGATTTTGGGGGACAGGAGATCTATCACGGGGCGCATTCTCTTTTTGTGCAGGGGAGGGCCGTGTTTCTTGTTTTGTGGACTCCCCGCTTGGAGACCGTAGGAGCTTATCAAGAAAACGGCCTGACGATGCGGCATCGGCCTTTGCACTACTGGCTCGACTACTTGCGGGCTTATGCGGGGACGGATTATCCCGTGATTGTGGTGCAGAGCCAATGTGATGCGCCAGAGGACCGGGTGCATTCGCTTCCTCTCGATGGATTTAGCTCCATCCAACCGACTCAGGTTAGTGCCAAGAACGGCTTAGGGCTTGGGGCGCTTCAGGGGATGCTGCAGGATGCGGTGAGAATTGCGTTGCAGCGGCGGCCCGGGGTGAAGACCGGGGCAGGCAGAATCCGGTTGCGGGAGAGGATTCGTGAGATTCGGTCGCAGCACCGGCTGCTGGCGCGGGCTGACTTTGATGCCCTGTGTGATGAGGTTGGGGGTATTTTGAGCAAGGATGCTGCGCTTGATTATCTGCATCATTGCGGAGTGGTTTTTTACAGGAAGGAGTTGTTTCGAGGAGAAATTGTTCTTGATCAGAACTGGGCGCTGGAGGCGATTTATGCGCTGTTTGACCGCAAGAAGATTTTGCCGTTGCTGCGAGGATACGGACGGTTTCGCAGGGAGGAGCTCGAAGCGCTGATTTGGCAGAAGTATTCTGAAGCCGAGCAAAAGGTGTTTTTGGGCATGATGGAGAGCTGCGGAATTTGCTTTGCTATAGGCGATGATGAGTACATTGCGCCCGAGTTATTGCCGGAACGGAGCGAGGCGCAAGAGAAGTTGCTGGCGGGTAGGATCTCGGCTGCCACGCCGGATGCAGAGCAAGTGTTTGCCTACGGTTTCTTGCATGAAGGGCTGTTGCGGAACTTTCTCTCGAAGATTGGGGAGCAAGCCAAGGATGCTGCCGTTTATTGGAAGTATGGGTGCTGGTTCTACGAGCGGAATACAGGGAGCAGTGTGCTGGTGGAAAGTGAGTGGGAGGAATCTGCAAAACAGTTTGGCGCGGGCAAGATTCGGTTTCGGGCTTGGGGTGGCCAGGCAGATGAGCTGGTGGCGGCACTGCAACAGGAATTGGAGAGAATGCCGCTTGGCCAAAAAGCGGAGTTACAACTGCGGAGGCCGATTGACGAAGACACCCTGGCACTGAAGGACCTTTCTGCCGAAGTTGTGGTGCAAAGCGATGGTGGCCAGAAGAAAGTTTATGTGTCTTATGCCTGGGGAAAAGAAGAGTCAGAGCAGCAGAAGGTTGTGGATGGACTTCGCCAGTCACTCCAGCGTGAGGGATGGCAGGTGATGCGAGATACCGAGCAACTGAAGTATGGTGATTTGCTCAGCGATTACATGAAGATGCTCGCACAGGGTGATCGAATCATCGTGGTGCTCAGTGAAAAATATCTGAAGTCGGTCGCCTGTATGACCGAGCTCTATGGGATCTACCAAAGGGCATCGGGGGAGAAGAAAGAGTTCCTCAAGCATGTTGTGCCTCTTCGGCTGGACGATGCCAAAATTTCATCGGACGAGGATCAACTGGCCATTGTCGACTACTGGCAAGGTGAGGTAAAAAGGCTGAAGCCAAGGTTGGAGAAATTGGGCGAAGACCGCTTTCGCCGCTTCAAATTGATGCAGTCTCTAGTGATTTCAGTGAGCGATATGCTTTCGGCAATCAGCGATACCTGGCATCCGAAGGGCTTTGAAACCATTGTGAAGAATGACTTCGAAGGGCTGAAGAGGCTGCTGGGGGGCCAATGAGGCCTGTTGGGCAGAACGAAAGATGCTCTTGGGCTCGGCGTTGCCTGGATAGTTCGGCAAGCTTACTGCCAAGAGCAGGATGATCTTAGTTTAGCCAATCCTGGGTGCTATTCGTAGCGGAGGGCTTCTATTGGGTTTAGCTGGCTGGCGCGGTTGGCTGGGAGCATTCCGAAGATCAGGCCTACGGCGAAGCTTACTACGAAGGCTACGATTACGCTGGCTGGGGAGATTGTTACTCCGAACTCTGGCACTAGTAGCTGCGCTACCAGGGGGCCGGCTACTCCTACCAGGATTCCCAGGAGGCCGCCGCCGGTGGAGATCAGGACCGATTCCATTAGGAATTGGGCCAGGATTTCGCGGCGGGAGGCGCCTACCGCCATTCTCGTTCCAATCTCCTTGGTTCGCTCCGTTACCGTTACCAACATGATGTTCATGATGCCGATGCCGCTGATTACTAGCGCGATGGCGGCTACCAGGATCAATACGAAGGTTAGAATCAGGCTGATGTTTTTTGCGGTATCGAGGATGGCTCCGAGGTTGTCTACAAAGTACCTTGCTCCGGGGCGGTGACGGGATTCGAGGATGGCCTTTACTTCTGTCGTCAGACCTTCTACGTCTTCGGCTCGCTTGGCCTGGATGTAGAGTGGGTCGATTCGCTCGACACGGTTGTAGTAACGGATTACCGTAATGGGCACTACGGCGGCACGGTCGGCTAGCTCGCTTAAGCCGAAGCTCTGGACGCGCTCTTTGAAGACCCCAATGATGGTGAACTGGTGGTCTTTGACCTTGATCAACTTGCCAATGGCTGCCTGGTTGTTGCCGTAGAGGAGTTGGGCCAGGGGCTCGGTTAACATCGTCACCTTGGTGCGTTGCTTGACCTCTTCGGCATCGAAGTAACGACCGGCCAGCAGAATCAGGTTGCGGACTTTGGGGTAGTATTCGTCGACGCCGAGGACGCTGGTGTCTTGCGGTTTGCCGTTGATGACCAAGCTGCTGTTGCTTGACATTGTCGCTGTTACGGCGACGATACGGTCGGCTAGCTGGGTGCGGATGGCTTCGACGTCGGTGAGCTTGACGAAGTCGGCTTCAGATTGCTCGGAGTCGCGGCTGCCCGCTTCAAAGTAGGCCCAGACAACGTTGGAGCCGATGCCGCGGATCTGGTCGAGGATGAACTCGGTGCTGGTTAGAGAGATGGTGACGACCAGGATGACGCTGGCGTTGCCGATGACGAGACCCAGGGCGGTGAGGAGGGTGCGGACTCGATTGGCCTTGAGAGCTTCGTAGCTGGATTTGAGGACTTCGCCGATGCGCAAGGGTTAAGCCCCCTGGATCTTGGCGAGCAGTTTGCGGGCTTCCTCTTTGTGGTCTTCGTCGGGCTTGACCTTGCTGTTCATGTATTGCTGGAGGAGCTGGCGGGCTTCGGCGAGGTTGCGCTTTTGCTCGATGAGGAGATTGGCACGTTCCCAGAGGTAGGTGGGATGGTTGGGCTCGAGCTTGCGGGCCTGCTCGAAGATCTGCTCGCTCTCCTGGGTGCGGCCGCGCTTGGCGACGAACTTGGCGAGGTCAACGATGCGGCCGATTTGCCTGGGGGCGAGTTCCATACTGCGGCGGAGCTGGGCCTCGGCGGTGTTGAAGTCTTTTTTCTCTTCGGCGACGCGGGCCATGGCCCAGTGGCGTTCGGCGGGATCGATGGCGGCAATTTTGTCGATCAGGGACTGCGCTTTGTCGAGGCCGCCGCCGAGGAAGCCGGGGGCCTGGAGGTAATACTCAAAGAGATCGCCGAGGGCTTCGCTATTGCGGGGGTCGAGTTCGACGGCGCGCTCAAAATTCTGGCGGGCCTTGGAGGCATAGCCAGGAGCGGTGACGAAGGAGGCGAGTTCGGCGCGGCGGCCGAAGGTGCGGCCGAGCCAGTGCCAGTGGGAACTGTTGCGGGGGTCGAGGGTGGTTGCTTTCTCGAAGGTTTCGGTGGCTTTCTTGTAGTCACCGAGCATGAAGTAGTTGCGGCCTAAAAGATTGAGATCGGCAGCAGATTTCTGAGGTACGGATTCGAGCAGGCGGGTGCTGGCGGGATAGTCAGTTTTCTCGTAGAGGAGGCGGGCGCGCTCGAAGGTGTCGGCCGGGGCGGCGACCAGAAAAGAAGCCGCTAAAGCCAAGAAAACAAAGATTTTTGAAGCGAAAGAAAACATTGCCCGTTACTCGATTAGTATACGCTAACTACGCGCAAACCTACTTGTAAGACGCTCGGAGAGGGGGAAATGGATTCAATTTCCTTGCTACACTCGGAAGTTCCAGATGTTGCGTCGAAGTCTCATCGCTGGTTTCGCACTAGCCCCAGGCATGTCAGCACAGGACAAGAAGCCCAAGACTCCTGAGCTGGAGATTGTGCAGGTTTCGGTACACCGGATTGACGACCAGTTGCTTGCGGCCGATGGGAGTATTCGAAATTCAAGTACAAGGACCTACAAAAAATTGCAGGTTGTGTTTGAGTTTTTTGCGCCTGGCATGCAGTCGATTACCATTCAACGTGGGATGCCAGATCCGAATGTGATTCCGCCGGGTGAGTTGGTGGAGTTTCATTTGCAGTTGCGTGCGCCGGCCCGGGCGGTGCATGTGACGGTGGGAGCAGAAGACGGCAACGGAAGAGAATTGCGCGTCGACAAACCCGGCCCATACCCCGTTGAGTAGGTAGTAGAAAACATGATTCAAAGTATCCACCCCGCCAAGACACTGGCAGGCGCTATTCGTCTGCCGGGAGACAAATCGATTTCGCATCGCTGGGCGATGATTGCCGCACTGGCAGAAGGCAAGACGACGATCCACGGATTTTCGAGCGGGGAAGATTGCCATTCGACGTTGGGGATTTTGAAGAAGCTTGGCATTGAAGTGGAAGATGGCGGCACGGAAGTGTCGATTGTGGGTAAGGGGCTTGATGGGCTGAGTGCGCCGAGCGAGGATCTGGATGCGGGGAACTCGGGATCGACGATCCGGATGATGAGCGGGATTCTGGCAGCGCAGCCGTTTGTGTCGCGGATTCACGGGGATGAGTCGCTGTCGAAGCGGCCGATGGGTCGGGTGATGACACCGCTGGCCGAGATGGGCGCAAAGATTGTGGCGACGAATGAGAAGTATCCGCCGATTGAGATCCATGGTGGCAAGCTGAAGGCGCTGGATTACACGACGCCGGTGGCGAGCGCCCAGGTGAAGACCTGTGTGCTGTTTGCGGGGCTCTTTTGCGAGGGCGAGACGGTAGTGCGTGAGCCGATGACGACGCGGGACCATACGGAGCTGGCGTTGCGGATGTTTGGGGCGGACGTGAAGACGGCTGGACGGGTGACGACGCTGAAGGGTCGGCCGAAGCTGGTGGGCAAGGAGTTGACGGTGCCGGGGGATTTGAGCTCTTCGGCTTTCTTTTTGTCGGCAGCGTTGATGGTACCGGGCTCGAATCTGGTGATTGGTGGAGTGGGCTTGAACCCGACGCGGACGGCGCTGCTGGACTATCTGGCGAGCCTGGGCGCAGAGATCAAGATCCTGAATGTCGGCGAGCAGCATGGCGAGTTGGTGGGGGACATTCTGGTACGCGGGACGGTGAAGCGACCAGGGACGATCTATGGGGCGTTGACGGCGGCGCTGATTGATGAGATTCCGACTCTGGCGGTGCTGGGTGCAGCGACGGAAGGCCTGGATGTGAGGGATGCGGCGGAATTGCGGGTGAAGGAAACAGACCGCATTGCGACGGTGGCAGAGAACTTCAAGCGGGCGGGTGTGGAGATCGAAGTGCGGGATGACGGCTTTACGGTGCCGGGGAAGCAGAAGTTTCGGGCGGCGCAGTTTGACAGCTTTGGAGACCACCGGATTGCGATGGCGTTTGCCGTGGCGGGACTGGTTGCCGACGGGGTGAGCGAGATTCACCGGGCCGAGGCGGCGAGTGTGAGTTTCCCGGAATTTTACAGCACGCTCGAACGCATAACGAGCTAGAGTTTCTTTATGCCGGACCGGCTTGCCAACCTGACACTTGCGGGCGTGGTGCACGACTTGAACAATGTGTTTGAGACGCTGTTTGAGGCCCATGATGTGTTGAAGGCAGACCCGAAACATGCGAAGTTGACGGCGACGATTGCGCGGACGCTGAAGCATGGGGCGCGGATTGTGAAGAGCCTGGAGGAGCAGGGCGGGCTGACGGACGTGGGGCGACTCAGCGAGCACGTGGAAGCGCTGCTGATGGACTATGTGATTTCTTCGCGGAGCCCGGAAATACAGGTGGTGCGGGAGATTGAAGAGGGACTGCAGATGCCCGGGAACCGGGGTGCGTGGGAGCGGGTGCTGCTGAATCTGTTTTTGAATGCGGCGCGGATGATGCCGCAGGGCGGGACGATTGCGGTGAGTGCGAAGACAACACCCGAGGGTTACGAGATTGTGGTGTTGGATAGCGGGCCGGGGATTCCGGCGAAGGTGCTGGGGAATTTGTTTGAACCGGGATTTACTACGACGCCGCGGCATAAGGGATTGGGGCTGCACATTGTGAGATCGATTGTGGAGAGCCAGGGGGGGACGGTGTCGGCGGCGAACCGTGAGGACGGGAGTGGGGCTTGCTTTCGGATTTTGGTGCCGCGCTGAGGGGCCAGCTACGCCTCAGGGTAGCCGTCTGGAGCTGAGTCTTCCGCGTTGGGAAACTCGCCCATGACAAGGGAGTCTTCGCCTGCTGCGGCGATCTTTTGAGCAGCTTCGGCCCAGCCCTTTCTTGGGGATTGACGCAGCGAGTCGCCTTGCGTGGAGAGGGCTACTGGGTTGATCGGTGGATTTGGCATTTCGAGAAAGACGCTATAGAAGATGGTAGCGGGTGAGGGTGATGGAGTGGGCGGCGAGGGCGGGTTTGAGGCGGGGGTCGGTGAGGGCCGTGAGTTCGTTGTAGCGGCTTTGCTTGAGGCGGGTTGGGGCGGAGCGGAGCTCGGGGCCGAGGTGGCCGGGGTGGGTCATCAATTCGGTGGAGCCGGGCGGGAGGATGCTGAATAGATGCAAGAGGTCGTCGGCGGTGTAGTTGCCCGTCCAGAGGAAGCCGGCGAAGTGGTCGGTAGAGCGGGCGTTGTGGCTTTGCAAGGTGCGGCGGAAGTGGGGGCGAAGGGTTTGCATGGCGAGGTTGGCGAGGCGGGTGGGGAGGCTGGCGCGGCTGCCGTTGAGGGGGAGATCAAAGGGTCGGCGGATGAAAGGTATCTGATAGGTTTGGCTGGCCTGGGCGAGGGCCTTGAGGATGGGAGGGAGGAGGTGGGTGTGCTTGTGGGTATCGAGGTGGGTGGGGCGGATGCCGGTGGCGAGGATCTTTTCGATTTGGGCGTTGATTTCAGCCTGGATGTCCCATTGGTGGAGGGAGAAGAGGAGTTCGGTGACAGTGTCAGGAAGGGCTTTGCCGGGGCGGCTGAGGCTGGGGCCCTGGACCATCTGGAGGTGGACGCCGATGTCGAGGGTGGGGTTGGCGGTGGCGAGTGAGACGGCGTGGTCAAAGGCCGGGCCTGTGGCCATGAGGGTGGTGGCGGTGAGGATGCCGTGGACGTGAGCCTCGACGATACCGAGATTGACGTCGCGGGTGAACCCAAAGTCGTCGGCGTTGACGAGGAGGTAGCGCAAGGTTAGAAGAGCGCGAGTTTGATGCGCAGGAATTTTTTGGGGTTGGCTCGGAAGTCTTTCATGAGCCCTTTCATTTCGACGGCGGTGCCATCGAGGTTCTCGTAGAGAGAGGGGTTCACGAGGAGTTGGCCGAGGGAGCCTTCGCCGCGATTGACTTTGTCGAGCATGGTGTCGACACGAGAGATGGTGCCGGAGAGTTGTTTGGCGAGGGCGTCGCTCTTGAGGAGTTGGCCGGCGGTACCTTTGCCTTCGTTGAGGTCGGCGAGGAGCTTGCGCATTTCGACGATGCTGGCCTTGGTTTCGAGGTAGACGGAATCGTCTTTGAGGAGCTTGCCGGCAGTGCCCTGGCCGGACTGGATGTCGGCTACGATCTGATCCATACGGCCGAGAGTTTTGCGGACGTCGTTGTAGAGGGTTTCGTCACTGACGAGCTTGCCGAGAGTGCCCTTGCCCTGATTGAGGGCGACGGTGAGTTTGTCGACTTCCTTCATGATGTTGAGGAAGCGATTGTAGAGTTCTTCGTCGACGAGGAGTTTGCCGATGGTGCCCTTGCCTGCTTCGACCTGGCCGACGATGCCTTCAGCCTTGGTGAGGATGTTTTGGAGGACGGCGATGGTTTGGGAGGCCTGTTGCTGGATGTCGTCGAGCTCTGGGGTGGAGCCGGAGGGGAGTTCGCCGCCCTTGGCGATGGGGGTGGCGGAGGTGCCTTTTTTGATGGCGATGAGTTTGGCTCCGAGGAGATTTTCGGCACCGATGGTGACCTTGGAGTCGCTCGGGATGGCGGGGAGCATTTTGTCTTCGATCTCGAGGGAGACCTTGATGATGCGGTTGGGTTTGGATTCGCCGGAGAGGCCGATGTCGGTGACTTTGCCGACGAGGACGCCGTTGAGGCGCACTGGGGCGTTCTTGAGGAGGCCACCGCTGGTGTCGAGATAGGCAAAGACTTCAGAGCGGGATGCAAAGAAATTCGTAGAGCTGGTGATGTAGAAAATGAGAGCGGCAAGGAGGACCAGGGCTGCCATAGCGAGCAGGCCCACTCTCAATTGCGCCCAACTGGTTTTCTTGGAAGTCATGCTGGTAGCTGCCCTCGATCCCCGCTGGGCCGTGGCCGTGGCGGAGGCTGATGCAATACAAATTGTGACACATAGGGGTCGCGCGAAGCTTCGAGCTGTTGCTGCGAGCCGGAGAAGACGATGCGGCCTTCGTCCATGACGATGAAGGTGGTGCTGAGATTGGCGTACTGGCCGTAGGGAAGTGCACGAACGACGTCGTGGATTTTATCGTCCCAGTGGTAGTTGGCGGCCATGGCACCGTCCTGGTAGCGATGGGTGGCGAGGACGGTGGTTGTTTTGCGGAGCTCACGCTGTTTGATGATGAGCGACATGATGGTGTGGGCGGTGATGGGATCGAGGCCAGCGGTGGGGGAATCGTAAAGGGAGAGCTTGGGGTTGGTGACGTTGGCGCGGGCGATGCCGGCGCGGCGACGCATGCCGCCGGAGAGTTCGCTGGGGAACTTGTCGAGGGTGTGACCGAGTTCGACGAATTCGAGAGATTCTTTGACGCGGACGGCGATTTCGTCTTCTGGGGCGAAGAGGCGCTTCTGGTTGCGGAAGGGGTAGGCGACGTTGTCGGCGATGGTGAGGGAATCGAAGAGACCGCCTTCTTGAAAGAGGACACCGACTTCACTGCGGATCTCGAAGAGCTCGGTTTCTTTGAGGTGGGTGATGTCGCGGCCGAGGAGTTCGATGCGACCGGAGGTGGCCTGGATGAGCGACATGGCGAGCTTCAGCAGGACGGTCTTGCCGCTGCCTGCTGCGCCTAGAAGAATGAAAGTGTCGCCCTGATTGACGGTGAGATTGATCTTGTTGAGTACGAGCTTGTCGTCATAGCTGAGGCAGACATCTTCGAAGCGGAGGATGGGGGCAGGCATCAGTCGAGGCTCACGAAGATTTGTGTGACGAGGGCGTCGATGACGAAGACCCAGACACTCGAGACGACGACGGCCTTGGTGGTGGAGAGGCCGACGCCCTGGGTGCCGCCGGTGGTGCGCATGCCGTAGAAGCAGCCGACGAGGGAAATTACGATGGCGAAGAGGAAGGGCTTGACGAGGCCCTGGACCATGTCGTTCAAGGCGAGAACGTCGATGGCGGAGCTCCAGAATTGATTGGCGGTGTTGCCGATGATGGTGACGGCGATGACGAGACCGCCGAGGATGCCGACGAAATCGGCGATGGCGGTGAGGAGGGGTTGCATGAAGGCCGTGGCGAGAAGACGGGGCACGACGAGTTTTTGAATGGGGTCTGTGCCGAGGGCGCGCATGGCGTCGATTTGCTCTGTGACCTTCATGGAGCCGAGCTCAGAGGCGATGCCGGAGGCGTTGCGGCCGGCGACGAGGAGGGCGGTGAGGACGGGGCCGAGCTCACGCACGATGCTGATGGCGACGACCTGACCGGTTTGCGAGGTGGCGCCATAGGTGGCGAGGGCGCGCGACATCTGGAGGGTCATGACGATGCCGCTGAAGGCACCAATCAAGGCGACGATCGGGAGGCTGCCCACGCCGATCGAATCCATTTGCATGAGGATGTCGTTCCAGTAAAGAGGGGGCTTGGTGACGTTCCGTATGCTGCGTCCGGCAAGATACAGAAAGTCCTGGAATGTCTGTACTGGGCTTTTGAGATAGTCGAGCAACGGCCTAGGCCCCTTCGGGAATTTTGATGCTAGCATATCGACCGTGAACGGCCTTACTGCAATTGACGGCATCCGCGTGGGACATGCGACCGATTTGGAGGGAATCACGGGCTGTACGGTGATCCTGTGCCCGGCGGGGGCGAGTGCGGGAGTGGACATCCGCGGCGGGGCGAGTGGGACGGCGGAGATTGGGGTGCTGGACCCGATGCACATTACGCCGCTGATTCATGGGCTGGTGTTGTCGGGGGGGAGCGCGTTTGGGCTGGAGGCGTCGAGTGGGGTGCGGAAGTTTTTGGAGCAACACTCGGTGGGGTTTGAGATGAAGACGGCGCGGGTACCGATTGTGCCAGCGGCGATCTTGTATGACCTGGGGATTGGGAATGCGCAGGCGCGGCCGACGCGGGAGATGGGCGAGGCGGCTGCTGCGGCGGCGTTTGGAGCTAAGCCATTTGCGAAGGTGGAAGAGGGGAATGTGGGGGCGGGGACGGGGGCGACGGTGGGGAAGATTTACGGGATGGAGTGTGCGATGAAGGGAGGGCTGGGGTGTGCGGTGTGGAAGTTGAGCGGGAAGTATGAGGGAGTGACGGTGGCGGCGATGGCGGCGGTGAATGCGTTTGGGGATGTGCTGGACGGGAAGGGGAAGATTGTTGCGGGGGCGCGGAAGACGGCGAAGTCGCGGGAGTTTGCGAACACGGCGAAGGTGATGCTGGATGGGGCGGAGGCGCAGTTTGATGGGGGGAACACGACGCTGGCGGTGGTGGCGACGAATGCGAAGTTGACGAAGGTGGAGGCGACGAAGCTGGCGCAGTTGGCGCAGGCGGGGATGATACGGGCGATCTCGCCGGTGCATACGACGCGGGATGGGGATACGGTGTTTGCGATGTCGACTGGGGAGAAGGCGGGGGTGGATATTAATGCGTTGGGGGTGGCGGCGGCAGAGGTGCTGGCGGAGGCGATACGGCGGGGGGTGAGGAAGGCGAAGACGCTGGGTGGGGTGGTGGGGAGCTAGTGTGTATTTCGTGTGTATTTTGATTTAGTATTCTATGAGCTTATAAGCAGTTCAAGCACAAGTTGATTCCAGGGCGGGTCACCGTGCCGCACCCGAAGAGTGATTTACCGCTGGGAACACTGAGAAGTATTGAGAAGCAAGCCGGGCTGTCGATCCGGCGTAAAGGTTGAGGCGGAGACCATGCAATACATCGCTTATTTGCACAAGCAAAAAAAGTCTGATTATGGAGTTAGCTTCCCTGACTTTCCTGGCTGCATCAGTTGCGGGAAAAGCCTGGAGGAGGCGAGAACACTGGCTGCTGAAGCGCTGGCATTTCACGTGAAAGGAATGCTAGAGGATGGTGAGACGATTCCAGAGGCGTCGACGCTGGATGACCTTGCCAGAGATCCGGCAAGAGAAGGGGCGGTTGCATTTTTGGTGGAGCTTGATTCGCCTGAGCGAACTGTGCGCGTCAACATCACGATGAGGGAAAGCCAGGTAAGCAAGATCGATGAGTTGGCGCTCGATGCGGGAATGACCCGATCTGCCTATATGGTGAGGGCGTCGATGCAGGGATTGGGGCGGAGCAGAAAGAAAGCTTCCTAGTTGGCTTTGAGGAGTTTGGCGGTGGTGGTGAGTTGACCGAGGTGGCGCTGGGTGTGTTCGGCGATGTGGGCGAGGAGGGTGGCGAGGGGGACGGGGATGCGGGCGCGGCCGATGTGGCGGAGGTCGGAGAAATTGGCTTCGTTCAGGGATTCGATGCGGTGGCGGGCTTCGTTGAGGCGCTGCTCGAGGATCACGATCAGACTGAGTAGGGCGAGGGTTTCGGTGAGTTCCTGTTTGAGGGTTTGGAGTTGGAATTCGTTGAGTGGCTGGCCTTCGGCGTAGGTGAGGAGGCGGTCGATGGATTCGGCGATGTGGCGGATGTGGAAGCCCAGGGGTGTGAGGTTGTGAGGGCGCTGCCAGAGTTGCTCATCGGTGAGGCCGTTGGTGGCGGTGGCGATCTCTTCTTCGGCCTGGGTTAGGGTGCAGAGAAGGAGATGACGAAGGGGGTCGGTGGTGAGGGGGAGATTTCTTAGCCAGACTTCCGCCATGTTGGGCCTGCCTTTTGGAGTGGGATGTGGGTGGGGATCGCCGGAGTTGCGGGGTCGATGAGATTGTTTTCGAGGGTGAGATCGATAGGATCGAGGGTGGTTTTGGCACCTTTGACGCTACGGGCGATGGCTTCGGCGCAGTGGACGATAGTGTTGTTGCGGACGATGGCGCGCTTGACCTGGGCGTAGCCGTTGAGCGGGGTGTCGACGATGCCCTGCATGAAGGAGATGGCGGCACGGTTGGCGGTGCCGGGGAGGTTCTCGAAGTAGTTGTTTTCGACGAGGTGGTCTTCGCCGATGATGCGGATGCCGCCCGCGCGCTTGTAGTTGTTGCCGAGGAAGACATTGCCCTGGACTTTGCAGGCGTTGCCGTGGCGGAGGGTGAGTGTGCCGTCGCAGGAGCTGAAGACGTTGGCGTGGTAGAGGTTGCCGCAGCTTTTGTTTGAGATGATTTCGATTTCGCCGTCGCAGGCGGTGAACCAGTTGTTCTCGATGCGGCAGAGGCCGGGTTGGAGGGAGGTGGAGGAATCGCCGACGCGGATGGTTTCGCCGCCGTTTTCGCCGAGTGGTTGGCGGGGGCCGAAGTGGTTGTGGTGGATGTGGTGCCTGGCGCCCTGGGTGTCGCCTTTTTTGAGCCAGACGACGAGCGTGGTGCCGCGGTTGGTTTTGCCTTCGATGAAGTTGTGATCGAATTCGTGGTCTTCGTCGTAGAGGGAGACCCACTTCGTATCGATGGTGTTGTCGGGGCCGTTGTAGTTAGTTATGGCGCAGTTGGTGACGCGGTTGCGTTTGCCTTCGATGGTGATGACGGCCTTGGGGGCGGCGCCGTCTTTGAAGTGGAGGTCTTCGACGGTGATGCCTTCGCCGCGGATGAGCAGCGTGGAGGAGCCGGTGAGGATAACGCCGCCGGGGGTTTGGGCCTTTAGAGTTGTGCCGTTGGTGTCGACGATGAGGTGCCTGTCTTTGTAGACGCCGTCGGGGATGATGCCCGATTCGCCGCGGAGGGCGAGGGGTAGCAGGAGGAGGCTACGGCGTTGCATGCAAGGCCCCAGCGGTTGTGGTTATTTGAAGCCAGAAATCCGGGCGGGTGAGTCGGAATTTTGCGGCTTGGTCGTGGCGTCGCTTCACACGGTTCAGCTTATCGCTGAATTTTGCCGTAGTGGCACCAACACAGATCGCCACGAGCCCGAGCAGGCAGCTTTTAAGAAGAAGCCACAAATCGGCAGCTATTGCATTCCGTAGTTGCCAGCCGGATAAAGTTTGGACCAGAAAGAGTAGCGTGCCCAGCACAAGCAGGATTAGAGAAATCAAGAAAGTGAAGGTACCGAGGAGAATGATCCTAAATTCGGCAGTTGACCTCCGCGTGGGGGCGCAGTTTTCCGCGCAAGTTTCAGATAATGGGGCACATGGAGCAGCGCGGGAAGGAATCGACGGCTCACCCTTTAGGTGAGTGCATTTTGGAC
>JBIITX010000054.1:0-24752 GCA_044340255.1 Bryobacter sp.
GCTGATCTGATATGTTGCTTTCACGCGACTCTCCTTTTCTTTCTTGGCCGAAAGTTTCCCAAAACCTATCAAAAGTTAAGGGACGAGAGTCGCCTACTTTTCTACGATCTTCCGGACATCCTCAACGGAGGCAAGGTCCTCAAAAGCGGAAGACGAAGCCTTGGCGATCACGCTGCCAGATGGCGGAGGTGGTGGTGACGGTGAGGTACCAGGTTTCGCGGGCCAGGGGTTGGCTGGGGCGGATGGCGGAGGGGGAGAGGATGGCGAAGCATTTGCCGCGCTCTGGGTCGCGGACGGATTGGTAGGCGAGCCAATGGGATTGGACTTCGCGGGCGCGGCGGGCCAAGGATTGAGTGTCGAGGTAGGAATCGGGAGAGGTCCATTGGTTGCGCCAGCGGTTGAGTGGCGGGAGGGTGAGATCGTGGCCCTGGCCCGTGGTGCCTAGCTGGAAGAGGGTCTGGGCGGAGGCGGGGATGCCTGTGAGGCCAACGCTTGCGGTGAGGAAGCGCCAGCGCCAATAGCCGAGCTCGGCACAGGCCGTGCGGCGGTGGGCGGCGCTATAGAGGACGCCCGGGTCTGGCCAGGCGCGGAAGCGGGAGCCGTGGGGCGAGGGCGGATAACGGAAGGGCGTGGAGAGCAGGTAGTGGAGCGGAAGCGCGGGATCGGGGAGAGGGGGTTTTGATTCTTCGAGAATCAGCTCGAGGAGTTGCTGGCGCTGTGGATCGTTGCCGGTGAGGCGGAGCGTGGAAACGACGTGCTGGCCCTCGACGGCGCGCCAGGATTTGAAGTTGGCTTCGCGGAGGGTGGTGGCGAGGAGTTGCTTAGACGGTAGCGCGAGAGGCATCGAGGTATTGCACTACGGAGACCAGACCGGAGACGTCGGACAGGAGGGCGATCGGCGCCGCTGAGAGGGCGGTGTTGTGATTGCGCAGCCACTGACGCGAAATCTCATCGTTGCCGCCCGTGATCGAATCGAGCGAGCGGAAGAGGCGCACGAAGAGCGCAGCGAACTGCCATTCTTTGGCGGCTGGACTGAGCAGATAGCGGCCACTGGCAAGACGGGAAACCGTAGCTGGACTGAGGCCGAGGATGGGGGCCAGCTCGGATTGTGAGATGCCAAGGAGGCTGGCGGCTTCGAGCGTTGCGGTGCCGAGTGTCTGGCGGGCCAGCTCAGAGCGGGTGGAGGGAGTGGCCTCACGGAGCGCTTTCAAGAATATTTCTCCTGCAATTATTTTGCGCTTTTCTTTCTTGAGATGCAAGGTGGTGAAACGGCTATATGATTGTGGCGTGAAACTTCTAACTGTGATTTCGGGATTGCTGGGATGCTGCTTGCTGGTGGCGGGGGAGGATTACTTTCCCAAGCCGGATGCCAAGGGGGGCTGGAGGACGCTGAAGGGTGCGGCGGCGATTCGGGCCAAGACGGGCATTGATGTTGCCAAGTTGGATGAGGCGCTTGCTTATGCCGAGAAGACCAGCCAGCATGGGGGCTTGCTGGTGGTGCGCAAGGGGTTTCTGGTTTATGAGAAGTATTTTGGACGGGGAGACCGGGAGGCGCTGCCGGAGCTGGCTTCGTGCGGGAAGGCGTTTACCAGCGTGTCGGTAGGGATGATGATGCAGGACAAGCCGGAGCTATTTGCCAAGGGGTTGGACGAGAAGGTGTATGTGCCGAAGTTTTTGCCGGCGGAGACGTTTCCGCTGGATGATCCGCGGAAGGCGGAGATTTCGCTGGGTCAGGTGCTTTCGATGTCGGCTGGATTGCGAGGGACGAACCCGGTGTATGTGAAGGGGGAGCGGCAGGAATGGAAAGAGCCGACGATTGATAACGGGCCGTGGTCGACGACGGATGGGTTTGCGCTGAAGCAGTCGCTATGGTGTGCGCCGGGGGATTGTTATTCGTATTCGACGGCTTCGAGTCACATTCCGGCGATTGTGGTGCGGCAGGTGATGGGCATGGAGATGGAGGACTATATGAGGAAGCGGTTGACGGGGCCGCTTGGATTTGGGGCGTGGGGGTATGCGATGTACCGGCCGAAGTTGAAGAGCGGCATTGACGCGAATGGGCGGATGTTTCATACGCCGGGGGGAGGGAGTATCGCGGTGCGCTCGACGGATATGCTGCGCTTTGGGTATCTGATGTTGAAGGAAGGGCGGTGGGGGAAGCAGCAGATTTTGCCTGCAGAGTTTGCGCGGCTGTGTGGACGGAGCGTGAAGTACAACCCGCATTACACGCATTCGTTTAACTTCAACGTGAATGATGATGGGCATTTGGAGGGGGTGCCAAAGGATGCGTTCTGGAAGGGCGGGTCGGGTGGCTATGCGATCTATGTGGTGCCTTCGCTGGACCTGGTGATTTACAAGATGGGGGGTCGGGAGGAACAGTATGACCCGGCGTTGACGCGGTTGCCGGTGAAGTATCGCTATGACGGGTCTCGCGCGGATTGGAAGGCGACGGGGCTGGGAGATGGGACGAACAAGACGCTGCAACTGGTGGTGGCGGCAATATCGGAGTGATGCCTGTGTTTCCGGTTTGGACTGAGCAGGATTATCTGGAGTTTGAGGACTCCAGTAATGTGCGGCATGAGTTTTATGGGGGCATGGTGGTGGCGCTGGCTGGGGGATGGACCGTGCCGGGTTGTATCGCATGATTGCAGAGTGAACTTTGGCGATGCCAATGCTTATTTTTACCCTGATGTTGTTGTGCACTGTCCTGGCAATTCCGGGATGGAGGCAGGGGTAGTAGTTGAAGTCGTTTCGCCCAGCACTGAACAAATTGACCGGGAGTACAAGCGGAGTGTTTACCGGATGTCGAAGACAATTCTGGATTACCTGATTGTGAGCCAGGACCGGATGTGGATTGAACATGACACGCGCGCGGATGTCAACAGCCCCTGAGTGGAGAAGAGCTATTCTTTGCCGCAGGACGTGATTGCGCTGCAATCGATTGGGTGCGCGTTGTCGGTGAGGCGGATTTACCGGCATATTGCCGGGGAGTAGAATTAAGGCATGGCAACGCCCGCCGTATTTCCGGTTTGGACTGAGCAGGACTACCTAGAGTTTGAAAATTCCAGCAGTGTGCGGCATGAGTTTTATGGGGGCATGGTGGTGGCGCTGGCTGGTGCCTCAGAAGAACATGCCATCCTGGCTAGCACTCTGATTGTTGAGTTGGGGATTCAACTGGAAGATAGCCCTTGTGTCCCTGTGGCGAATGACCTTCGACTTTGGAATCCTGATTCGAAAGCTTATTTTTATCCAGACGTGATGGTGGTTTGCCCTGCTGGCGGGCAACAGGAAGCACGGCTCGTCGTTGAAATTCTTTCGCCCAGTACTGAGAAAATTGACCGGGAGTACAAGCGGAGTGTTTACCGGATGTCGAGGACGATTCTGGATTACCTGATTGTGAGTCAGGACCGGATGTGGATTGAGCATGACACGCGTGCGGATGTCGACAGCCCCTGGGTGGAGAAGAGCTATTCTTTGCCGCAGGACGTGATTGCGCTGCAGTCGATTGGGTGCGTGTTGTCAGTGGGGCGGATTTACCGGCGGATTGCCGGGGAATAGAATTGAGGCATGGCAACGCCTGCCGTATTTCCGGTCTGGACTGAGCAGGATTATCTGGAGTTTGAAGACTCCAGTAATGTGCGGCATGAGTTTTATGGGGGTATGGTGGTGGCGCTGGCTGGGGGATCAGAGAACCACATGCAACTGGCCTCTGACCTGCTTGTGGAGATTGCCAACCAGTTGGGGGATGGACCGTGCCGGGTTGTATCGCATGATTGCAGAGTGAACTTTGGCGATGCCAATGCTTATTTTTACCCTGATGTTGTTGTGCGCTGTCCTGGCAATTCCGGGATGGAGGCAGGGGTAGTAGTTGAAGTTGTTTCGCCCAGCACTGAACAAATTGACCGGGAGTACAAGCGGAGTGTGTACCGGATGTCGAAGACGATTCTGGATTACCTGATTGTGAGCCAGGACCGGATGTGGATTGAACATGACACGCGTGCCGATGTCGACAGCCCCTGGGTGGAGAAGAGCTATTCTTTGGCGCAGGACGTGATTGCGCTGCCATCCATTGGGTGTTCGTTGTCGGTGGGGCGGATTTACCGGCGTATCAAACTCGCGTAAAGCGCGCGGATGGCAGAGTGCCACTGCGGACGGCGGGGGCCGGGAGACTGCGAGGCAATACGGAGGGCGAGTGCATTCAATGCACCGTTGACCATGGTGGCCAGCAACTCGAGAGAGGCTTCGAAGTGGATGACTTTTGCGGCCAAGGCCTGGTTGAGGCCTTCGCGCAAGAGCAGGTAGCCGTGGCGTTGATCGATCGCATTCCATCGCTCCCAGCCGAGGACCGTAGGAGCATCGAGGAGCAGGATGCGATGGGCGTCGGGGCGGGTGGTGCTTTGCACCCAGGCGATGGAGCCTTCTATCAGCGCCTCGAGGGGGTCGGTGAGCTTTTGGGTGGCTTTTTCGATGGCAGCCACGGATTCTTCATTGAGCCCAATGCAGACGGCTTCAAAGAGCGCGGTTTTGTCGGCGTAGTGGTGGTACATCGCGCCGCGACGGACGCCTGCGGCTTCGAGAATGGAATCGGTTGAGGTGGCGGCGTAGCCATGGAGGGCGAAAAGGTTGCGGCTGACGGCTAGGAGGCGGGCACGGGTCAGGGCGGAGCGTTCGGTGTTTTTCATCAGAATCAGTAATTGACAGACTGTCTGTTTTATTTTAGGATTTTATTTACAGACTGTTCGTCTGTTTCTTTAAGCAAGAGGAAGGATGCCGCTATGCGATGCATGGACCGCTACCCGATTGTGGTGACGCGAGAGAAGAATGCCTGCCGTGATTTCTGGGCAGGGGTAATGGGATTTCAGGTGGGCTTTGATAGCAGTTGGTTTGTTTGGCTGGGGAATGAAGACCAGTCAGCGAGCATCGCGTTTATGGCCCCGGATCATCCTTCGGCACCGCCGGGGCCGGAGGAATTCAGCGGCCAGGGCTTATCTTTTGAACTGCAGGTCGAAGATGCGGCGGCGAGCCTGGAGCGGCTTGTAGCGGCTGGGTTGCGGATTGACTATCCCTTGACTGACGAGCCTTATGGGCAGAAGCGGTTTGGCTTCCGTGACCCATCGGGGCTTTGGGTAGATGTGGTGGAACAGACCGAACCCAAAGCCGGATATTGGGACCGCTATCTGGTTTAGCGGATGGTGAGGGTGCCGCCGTCGATGGGGAGCGCGGTGCCGGTGATGAAGCCTGCTTCGTCGGTGCTGAGGAAGAGGGCGGCGTAGGCGATTTCGCTGGGTTGGGCCATGCGGCCAATGGGTTGGGCCTTGGAGAGCTTGTCGAACATTTCGGCTTCGCGGCCGGCGTAGTTTTTGGCGATGAAGCCATCGACAAAGGGGGTGTGGACACGGCCGGGGAGGATGGCGTTGCAGCGGATGTTTTTGTCGAGGAAATCTTTGGCTACCGAATAGGTCATGGAGAGGACTGCGCCTTTGCTGGTGCCGTAGGCGAAGCGGTCGGCGATGGCCATGACGCTGAGGCAGGAAGCGAGATTGACGATGGAGCCGCCGCCGTCGGCGACCATGAAGCGGAGGGTGGAGCGGAGGCAATTGGCGGGGCCGAAGACGTTGACGCGCTGGACACGCTCGAAGTCTTCTGGCGTGGTGGTGAGGGCGTTGCCGACGTGGGCGATGCCGGCGTTGTTGATGAGGATATCGATGCGGCCCCGACGGGTGTGGATGGCTGCGATGACTTCGTCGACCTGTTTGTGATCGGAGACGTCGCAGGAGGTGGCCACGGCGTTGGGGCCGAGGGAGGCGACGGCGTTTTGCATTTCGGCTTCATTGCGGTCGAGGATCTCGACGAAGGCACCTTCGGCGATGAAGCGCTGGGCGATGGCGAGGCCGATGCCGGAGGCACCGCCGGTGATGATGGCTGTTTTGTTGAGGAGTTGGGGCATAGCGAAATAACGATTCTATCGGGTGGTGAGGGTGATGCGGCGCTGGTCTTCGCCGCAATGTTCGAGGTGGATGGTGGGGGTGTTGGGCGGCCAGAGGGATGGGAAGCGCTCGCCCCATTCGATGACGGTGAGGGCGCGGCGGTCGAGGTATTCGTCGAGGCCGAGGGTGAGGACTTCCTGGACGGTGTCGAGACGGTAAAGATCGATGTGGAAGAGGCGGGGCGGGTCGCCGTATTCATGGATGAGCGGGAAGGTGGGCGAGGAGACTTCTTCGGGGGTGGCAACGCCACGGGCCTGGGCGAGGCCCTTGACGAGAGTGGTTTTGCCCGCGCCGAGATTGCCGATGAGCAGGACAGGGCCAGTGGGGGGAAGGAGGGCCGAGAGGTGGTGGCCGAGGGCGATGGTTTCTTCGGCCGAGTTGGTGGTGAAGACCTGGCTAGTGGAGCTCATGGAGGGCCTGAGGGAGATAGTCGCAGAGGCGCGAGGCGAGGCTGGTTAGCTCGTGGTTGTGAGAGGCGGCGAGCTCACCGAGGCGGCCGTGGAGATAGACGGCGGCGAGGGTTGCGGGTTGGGTATCGTATTGCGCCAGGAGGGCGGCGAGGATGCCGGTGAGGACGTCACCCGAGCCCGCTTTGGCGAGGGCTGGAGAGCCGGTGGGGTTGATCCAGGTTTGCCCGTCGGGGAAGGCGATGAGGCTGCGTTGGCCCTTGAGGATGACGATGCAGTTGGTTTGCTGGGCGAGGAGGGTTGCGTCGGCGAGGCGGTCGGCGATGGGGCGCGCGAGGAGGCGGGCCATTTCGCCGGGATGGGGCGTGAGGAGGCGGGGGTGTTGTGTGTTGTGGGGCGTGGAGAGGGGCGCCAAGAGATTGAGGGCGTCGGCATCGAGGACGAGCGGGGCGGGGTGGTGGAGGTAGAGATCGGTGACGAATTGTTTGGCAGCGCTCGAGGTACCGAGGCCGGGACCGATGGCGATGAGTTTGTGATGGGCGAGGGCTTGGGTGGACTCAGGCCAGGGGGCCTGCATGAGGTCAGGCAGGCCGGTGGTGAAGTGGGGGTCGGGCGAGTAAAGCGTGACGAGGCCAGCGCCAGAGCGGAGGGCGGCAGAGCCTGCGAGTTGGAGCGCGCCGGGTTTGCCGGGGGCCCCGCCGAGGATAGCGATGTGGCCGAAGTTGCCTTTATGAGAGGCTTTGGGGCGGGGCTGGCCGACGGGCTTTAGGTCGTCAAGAGTGGTGAGGTTGAGGCGGGAGTGATTGAGGAACTGATCGGGAATGCCGATGGGGGCGATGACGAGTTGGCCCATTTGATCGCAGGTGGGAGGGAGGACGTGGTGGAGCTTGGGCGTGGCAAAGGTGACGGTGAGGTGGGCGTTGATTTGATTGGCGCTGGGGATGTCGACGGCGACGCGCTGGGCGAGGGGGAGTTGATTGATGAGAGTGATGAGTTCGGCGAGGGGAGAGCGGGGTTCGCCTGAGGCGCCGGTGCCGAGGAGGGCATCGATGGCGAGGGTGGTGGCGGGGAGGTGCGCGGGAAGTTGCATCGTGTAGGGGATGCCGAGAGTTTCGAGGATGTGGAGTTGTTGGGCGCAGTCTGGGGAGAGGTCTTCTGGAGGGTAGGCGAGGAGGACATCGAGCTGGCGGGGATGGTGGTGGAGGTGGAGGAGCCGGGCGAGGGCGAGGCCGTCACCGCCGTTGTTGCCTTTGCCGCAGAAGATGGCGATGCGGTGGGAGGAGAGAGGACTGTAGTTTTGTTCGAGGGCGCGGAGGACGGCGAAGGCGGCGTTCTCCATCAGCAGAAGGCCGGGGATGCCGGCGGCGATCGAGTCGCGGTCGGCCTGGCGCATTTGCTCGTCGTTGAGAACTTTCATGACTTGTCAGCGACGAGGAGGGTTTCGAGCGATTGGAGTGAGGCGGTTTTGCCCATGACGATGAGGTGGTCGCCGGGGTTGATGGTGGCGTCTGGTTCGGGGTTGAAGACCATTTCGCCATCACCGCGGCGGATGGCGAGGACGGTGACTCCGTATTCTCGACGCATGCCTTTGAGGTCACGAACGGGGCCACGGGCGAAGCCGGAAGCCTCGTGGATGCGGAACTGTTCAATGCCGAGGTCGACGGCGGGATCGAACATGGCGTAGTCGAGGAATTGCGTGACGTGGGGGCGGACGAGAGACTGGGCGAGGCGGGAGCCGGTGACGCCATAGGGAGAGACGACGGAATCGGCACCGGCGCGGCGGAGCTTGGCGGCGGACTCTTCTTCATTGGCGCGGGTGGCGACCGTGAGTTTGGGGTTGAGGGTTTTGGCGGAAAGGGTGAGGAAGAGGTTGTCGGCGTCGGTGGCGAGAGCGGCGACCAGACCACGGGCGCGGTCGATGCGAACGCCGCGGAGGGTTTCGTCACGGGTGGAATCGGCGAGGACGCCCAGCATGCCGGCCTTGATGACCATGTCAATGCGGTCTTCATCGTTGTCGACGACGACAATGGGGACCTTGGCGTGGAGGAGTTCGTGGGCGGCTCCGCGGCCGACGCGGCCGAAGCCGCAGATGATGAAGTGATCGTGAAGGGAATCGATCATGCGTTTTCTCCGCTTGCGGTCAAAGTAGTGATCGAGCTGGAGCTCGATGATGGTGGATGTCATCATGCCGACGCCGAAGAGGATGGCGTTGACGCCGATCAACAGGAGGACCATGTTGAAGGCGCGGCCTGCGGTGGAGAGGGTTTTGACCTCGTAATAGCCGACCGTGGTGAGCGTGATGACGGTCATGTAGAGAGCGTCAAAGGGGTGATAGCTCTCGATGAGGATGAAGCCGAGGGTGCCAAAGAGGATGAGCCCGGCCATGAGGCTGAAGAAGAGCGTGGCTCGGCGGCGAAGGATGTCCATGATCAGGATCTGCGGGCGATGAGCATGGTCATGTCGTCCTGGAGTTCCGGGGAGCCGGTCCATTGGTTGACCGCATCCATGACGGCGTTGATGATGCCTGTATCGCTGAGGTGGGCGTTCTTTTTCACGACTTCGATGAGACGGTCTTCACCGAACATTTCGTCGTAATCGTTTTGGGGTTCGGAGATGCCGTCGGTGTAGAGCAGGAGGATGTCTCCCGATTCGAGGACGATCGAGCTCTCGCCGTACTGGGCGAAGGGGAAGGCACCGACGACCATGCCATCGACGGCAAGGAGGCTGGCTTCGCCTTTGCGGATGAGGATAGGCGGGAGGTGGCCGGCGTTGGTGTAGCGAAGGATGCCGGTGTCTTCGTCGAAGATGCCGAGGAAGAAGGTGGAGAACTTTTCGGGAGCGGTATTGGCGTAGAGCTGCTTGTTGAGCTCTGTGACGACCTCAGAGACGCACATGCTGCCGATCTGGCTTTGGATGCGGGAGCGGAAGCTGGACTGAACGGTGGCCATGAGGAGGGCGGCGGAGATTCCCTTGCCGGCGACGTCGCCCATGGAGAAGCAGAGTTCGTTGGGGGCGAGACGGTGGAAGTCGAAGTAGTCGCCGGAGACCATGCGGGCGGGCTGGTAGTGGGCGGTGATGGCTAGCTGGGTGGAGGGGGGAACGGATTTGGGGTAGAGCTGGCCCTGGACTTCGCGAGCGATTTCGAGTTCGGCGTTGAGGCGTTCGTTTTCTTTGGCGACGGTGAGGAGCTTCTCGAGGTTCTCGGTCATGCGATTGAAGGACTCGCCGAGTTGGGCAAGTTGGTCGCGACCGGCGAGGGGGATGCGGTGGGAGAAGTCGCCTTCCATGACGCGGTTGGTGCCGGTATAGATGTTGTGGACGGAGGCGGTGATGGTGCGGGTGAGAGTGACGCCGACGATGAGGGCAATGATTTCGAAGACGAGGAAAAGACTGCCGAGGGAGATGAGAAGGAGGCCGACGAGGTTTTGGTCCCAATCCTGTTTGGAGGAAAAGATGATCTTGAGGACCGCTAGGAAGCGGGTGTTGATCATGAGGTAATCGTTGCGGCTGGAATTGGAGTTGTCCCAGACGGCGATGGGGATGGTACGGAAGCCGGCCAGCTGGATGTCGAAGCGATTGATGGGGGCCGGGATCTTGACCTCAGCAGGAGAGGGTGTGGTGCTCTTGCGCTTGCGAATGCGGAAGTTGCCTGGTTTGGATTCGGTGACCGAACCGAGCGAGACCGGACCCAGGCTGGGAATGAGGCTGGAGAGGTAGGTGGAGTTGAGCGGTGCCATGGCGGTGACTTCGCCGTCGTCGCGACGAATGTGCGCCCAGACATAATATTCATTGCCCTTGAGAAGGATGCCGGAATTGTCGGTTAGGTTGGCGGGAGGTTTTTCGATCGCGGCGTCAGAGGGGTAAACGTAGGTTTCTTTTTGATCGACGCGGATTTCGAAATTGGGGAAGCGCTCTTCGAAGTACGCGCCGAGGCGTTCCATCGAGGCGAGGCGACGGTCTGGCTGGACGCGGAGGACCGACTCGGCAGCACCGAGGAGGGTGCCGACCTGCCGTTCGAGTTCGCTATTAACGAGATAGATGGCGACCTGGCCGGTGACGAAATAAGCGGTAACGGCACCGAGGGTAGCGAGGAGAACGATGGGAACAAAGGCGATGAAGACGTAAGCAACGATGAGGCGATTGCGGAGGCGCCAGATGATGCTGCGCAGCACGTACTTGCCGGTGCGCCAGATGGTGACCGGGGCCGTGGCAATGAGGCCCATCAGAGAGATGGCAACGAAAGCGTCACCGAGATTGAAGATTGCCGTGAGCACCAGAAGCGTGGCGAAGCAGGCGAAGGAGCGCTCCCACCAGCCGATGCGGGTGAGAGTCTCCTTGAGCGTCAGTTTTCTCGGTGGCGTGATGAGTGGCGTCACAGGCGGGAGCTGGCGATGGCCGGAGTTTTGATCTCGGCATCGGGAAGCGAAACCTCTGGATTCAAGTATAAGTTTGTCAGGCCGTCTTTGAGGAGATGGAAGGCGGAGTCGACGTCGTCGACGAAGTGGAAGAGATTGAGATCGCCCTGGCTGATCATGCCGGTTTCGACGAGGGCGTCGAAGTTGATGATCTTGCGCCAGAAGGTGGTGCCGTAGAGGATGCAGATCATCTTCTTGTGGAGTTTTTGCGTTTGGACGAGGGTGAGGATCTCACTGAGTTCGTCGAGGGTGCCGAAGCCGCCGGGGAAGACAATCAGCGCTTTGGCGAGGTAGGCGAACCAGAACTTGCGCATGAAGAAGTAGTGGAACTCGAAGCTGAGGTCTTTGGTGATGTAGGGGTTGGGGAACTGCTCCATGGGCAGGCCGATGTTGAGGCCGATGGAGAGACCGCCGGCGTCGTGCGCGCCGCGATTGGCGGCTTCCATGATGCCGGGGCCACCGCCGGTGCAGACGACGAATTTGCGTTCTGTATTGGTGAGGCCCATGGACCATTCGGTCATGCGGTGGGCGAGTTGGCGGCACTCTTCGTAGTAGCGGCCCATGGTGTGGGTGGGGAACTTGGGGTCTTCGGGAGAAGGGATGCGGGCCGAGCCGAAGAAGACGAGGGTGTCGTGAATTTGATGGAGGCGGAACTCGCGGAGGGGGTCGAGGTATTCGGAGAGGATGCGGACGCTGCGGCCTTCGGGGGAGTGGAGGAACTCGGGTTTCTCGTAGGCGAGCTGGTCGCGGGTTGGCTTATTGCTCATCGGTTTTCTTGCTGCTTTCTTCGAGGGATTGGAGGCGAGATTCGAGGTCGCGGAGGGTGCGCACCATTTCGCCGAGTTTGGGGAAGGCAGTGACGGCGCGCCGCCATTCCCGGAAGTCGAAGGCTGGGGAGCCGGAGACGATGTTACCAGCGTCAACATCGTGACCTACACCGGATTGGGCGTAGACGACGGCGTTGTCGTTGATGGTGAGGTGGCCGGAGACGCCGACCTGTCCGGCGAGGAGGACGGATTTTTTGAGAATGGTCGAACCGGCGAGGCCGACCTGGGAGCAGAGGATGTTATCGGGGCCGACGACGCAGGCGTGGCCGACCTGGACGAGGGAGTCGATTTTGGCGCCGCGCTCGACGCGGGTTTCGCCCATGGTGGCGCGGTCGATGTTGGTGAGGCTTTGGATTTCGACATCATCTTCGACGACGGTGATGCCGGACTGTACAATTTTGTGGTGGGAGCCATCGGCGCGTTTGGCGAAACCGAAGCCATCGCCGCCGACGACGGTGTTGTTTTGAAGAGTGACGCGGTGGCCGATGCGGCAGAATTCGCGGACGACGGAGTGGGAGTGGGCGAGGAAGTGGTCACCGATTTGCGCGCCAGCGTAGATGACGACGTGGGGGTGGAGGGTGGCGTTTTTGCCGATGGTGACGTTGTCGCCGATGTAGCAGAAGGGGGCGATGGCGGCACCTTCGCCGATGGTGGCGGTGGGGGAAATGTAGGCTTGGGGAGAGATGCCGGGGGAGAGTTGCGGGGGTTGGTAGAAGAGCTCGAGGGCGCGGGCGAAATCGAGGTAGGGATTGGTGGAGATGAGAGTGGGGAGGAACTGGGAGGGCTGGGCGGCGATGATGGCCGAGGCCTGGGAATCCTTTACCTTGTGGGCGTACTTGGGGTTGGCGAGGAAGGTGAGCTGGCCGGGAGTGGCTTGCTCCATGCCGGAGAGGGAGAGGATGTCAGGGTCGGCGGTGCCGGAGAGGGTGCAGCCGAGGCGGGAGGCAATCTCGGAGAGGAGCATACCTTACTATTGTGCCTTTCAGGAGGCTTTGGCGGCGCAGGCTTCCGAACAAAATTGGCCGCGGATGAGGCGTTCGGCTGGGGAGTAGGTGCCGCAGACGGGGCATTTTTTGAGGGAGGTGGGACCGGCGGATTGCTGGGATTGGGGTTTGGAGGGGGCCTCGGGATTGACCATGTCCTTCACCTCTTTGGTGATCATGGCCATGACGGCGCGGATGAAGGCGGCGGCGATGGCGGCGATGAGGAGACCGATGAGAGCCTTGATCATGAGAGTGGTGCTAGTTCAATCTTCGCAGATATGACAAAGGGCGTCCGTTGCGGGACGCCCTTTGGGTTTTGAGGTGGAGAAGGGTTACTTCTTTTTCTTGGTGGGGGCCGGGGCGGACTTCTTGGCGTCGGGGTTGGTGTAGGTGGTTTGCACCGTACCGCCCATCGTTTCAATCATGCCTTTGGCGCTGGCAGCGAACTGACCGTCTGGTTTGAGGGCCAGGTATTTTTCGAAAGACTGCTGGGTGCCTTCGGGGAAGGTCATCTTGCCGGTCTTGGTGTCGACCTGAGCCTTACCGGTGAGGTAGATGCCCAATTGGTAGTGAGCGTCGGCGTAGTTGGGGTCGGATTCAATGGCCTTCTTGAAGGCGATGCCAGCGGGTTCGTTCTGACCGGCGTTGACTAGAAGAGCGCCGAGGTTGTAGAAGTAACGACCAGCACCGGGGGGATCGAGGGCTGCTGCCTTGTTCAAAGTCTCCTGGGCTTCGGCGAATTTGCCGGAGCGGGCCAGGGAGAGACCATAGTTGTTCAAGTAAGCGGCATCGTCGGGCTTGAGGGCGATGGCCTTCTGGAAGTACTCGAGCGACTTGGCGTTGGCGGCTTCTTTCTCGGCACCGGTCTTGGTTTTGGACAGGGAGCCGTAGGCGTCAGCCAGCTGGCCGAAGATGACGTGCTGGGTGGCGTCGAGGGTGGCAGCCTTTTCGAAGGATTCGACAGCGGCCTGGAAGTTGTTGGCCTTCATGGCCTCCATACCGCCGTTGAAGGCGTCGTTGAGTTCTTTGTTCTTCTTCATGGCTTCAGAGCGTTCTTTGGCCTGCTTTTCGAGGGCAGCCTTTTGCTCTGGGGTCATGTCGCGTTCCATTTCTTTGGTGACCTGGCCGGTTTCGGCGGCCTTCTGCATGGCCTGCTGGCGGGCGGCCATCTGGGCGAGGTCGAAGTTGACCGGGACGGGATCACCGAGGCGCATGCGGACGCCCTTGAGGTTGTCGACTACTTTGCCGTCGACTTCGCAGGCGACGTCATAGGTGCCGAGGGGCAGGCCGGCGTGGAAGAATTCGCCCTTTTTGTTGGTTTTTACTTTGTAGTTGCCTTTGATGTCCGTACGGGTAATGAGGATCAGGGCAGCGTCTTTGCCGACGGGCTTGCCGTCTGGGCCAGTGACCTTACCTTCAATAGCGCCGGTTTGAGAGAAAGCGGGGGTGGCACTGAGGCCAAGGAACAGGGCGAGTACAGAACTCAAGCCCAAAAGGTTCCGAACAATGTTTTTCATGGGGTTCACTCCGAATGGGTTCCTCAATGAGAATACTACAGCGGGATGTTGCCGTGCTTTTTGCGTGGCATGCTGTCGACCTTGTTTTCGAGCATCCGCAGAGCGCGGATCAGTCTCGGACGCGTTTCATTGGGCAGAATGACGTCGTCAATATAGCCGCGTTCGGCGGCCACGAAGGGGTTGGCGAATTTCTGTTTGAACTCTTGCACTTTCTCGGCTCTCAACTCCTGCTGGTTGGATGCATGAGCGAGCTCATTCCGGTACACAATATTGACGGCCCCTTCGGCACCCATGACGGCGATTTCGGCGGTGGGGTAGGCGAGGTTGATGTCGGTGCGGAGGTGCTTGGAGCCCATGACGCAATAAGCGCCGCCGTAGGCTTTTCTGGTGATGACCGTAATCTTGGGGACGGTGGCTTCGGCGTAGGCATAGAGGAGCTTGGCACCGTGGCGGATGATGCCGCCGAATTCCTGCTCGGTGCCGGGGAGGAAGCCGGGGACGTCTTCGAAGGTGATGATGGGGATATTGAAGGCATCGCAGAAGCGGACGAAGCGGGCGCCTTTGACGCTCGAATTGATATCGAGACAACCGGCGAGGACGGCGGGCTGATTGGCGACGATGCCGACGGTTTGGCCGGCGAGGCGAGCAAAGCCGACGACGATGTTGCGGGCATAGTGCTCGTGGACTTCGAAGAAGTTGGCATCGTCGACGACGCGGGTGATGATCTCTTTGATGTCGTAGGGCTGGTTTGACTCGGTGGGTACGATGGTGTCGAGGTCGGCATCCATGCGGTCGGAGGGATCGTCGGTGGGTTTGCGGGCGGCTTCGTCACGGTTGTTTTGCGGAAGGAAGCCAAAGAGATGGCGGACCTGACGGAGACAATCCTGATCGGAGGGGGCAAGGAAGTGAGCGACGCCGGAGGTGGCGTTGTGGGTCATGCCGCCGCCGAGGTCTTCTTTGGAAACTTCTTCGTGGGTGACGGTGCGGATGACGTCGGGCCCGGTGACGAACATGTGGGAGGTGCCGTCGACCATGAAGATGAAGTCGGTGAGGGCGGGGGAGTAGACGGCACCACCGGCGCAGGGGCCGAGGATGGCCGAGATTTGCGGGACAACGCCGGAGGCCAGGGTGTTGCGGAGGAAGATGTCGGCGTAGCCAGCGAGGGAGACGACACCTTCCTGGATGCGAGCGCCGCCGGAATCGTTGAGGCCGATGAGGGGGGCACCGTTTTTGAGCGCCATATCCATGACCTTGCAGATTTTGAGGGCGTTGGACTCGGAGAGGGAGCCGCCGAGGACCGTAAAATCCTGAGCGAAGACGTAGACGAGGCGGCCTTCGATTTCGCCGTAGCCGGTGACGAAGCCGTCGCCGTCGAAGGTTTGCTCGTCCATGCCAAAGTCGCGGCAGCGGTGGCGGACGAAGGGGTCGAGTTCTTCGAAGGAGCCGGGGTCGAGGAGGAATTCGATGCGTTCGCGGGCGGTGAGCTTGCCGTCGCGACGTTGGCGCTCCAGGCGGTCGACACCGCCACCGAGTTTGGCGCTGGCGCGGCGCCGTTCCAGTTCAGCAGCAGGATTGTGGTCAGGCATCAGGAACCAGTGTAGTAGCCGGAACGGGCGCGGAGGGTGAGCTTGCCGTACTTCTTTTGGGCGGCCTTGGTGAGGGAGACGCGGATTTGGCGGAACTGGTTGGGTGCGGCGGAGGGAGCGTTATAGGTGATGAGGTAGCGCTCACGGAGGTTGGCCAGGAGTTTGGCGAAGGCCTCGTCGGCGCGGTCGGTGCGGAGGACTTCGCCGCCGGTTTCGGCGGAGAGCTTGAAGACGTCGGCCCAGGAGAAGTCGGGGTTGCGGGATTCGGGGTTTTTGACGGGCTTGGGGGGCTCGGCGTTTTTGGTGACGATCGAGTTGAGGATGGCGTCGGCGGCGAAGAGCTGGCGGATGACGGTGGCATCGGGGACGCGGTAGTTGAGGGCGTTGTTGTCGGTGAGGATGAAGATGGCGCGGTGGCCGGTGAGTTTTTTGTCTTCGAGGAAGGCCTCGGCGGCATCGACCAAGGCGGCGTTGATGGAGGTGCCGGAGGGGAGCAGGCCGGGGCGGAGGGCCTGGTCGATGGCGTTGGCGGCGCGGTCCATGTCGGAGGTGAAGGGGCGGAGGTAGTCCGATTCTTTGGCGAAGATCATGACGCCAACTTTGTCGTTGGGGCGGAGCTGCGACAGGAGGGCCCGGGCGCGACGGCCGATCTGGTTGAGGTAATCTTTCATGCTGCCGGAGACGTCGAGGAGGATGAGGATGTTGAGGGCGTTCTGATCGCGACCGAGGTAGTTGATTTTGACGGGCTGGCCGTTGTCTTCGATGATGAGGTCTTCGGCGGTGAGGGTCTTGACGAAGCCTTTGTCGGAGGAAGCGAGCAGATCGAGGCGGACCTGGGTGACGCCGGCCTCGAAGACAGTTTGCCCCTCGAGGAGTGCGATCAGACAGAATAAAGAAGCCACTAGCCGCATGAAGAATATTATCGTCGGGACAGCCGGACATATCGACCACGGGAAGACGAGCCTGGTCAAAGCGCTGACCGGAATCGACACGGATCGCCTGAAGGAAGAGAAAGAGCGGGGGATCTCGATTGACCTCGGCTTTGCGAATCTGAAGACGGCGCAAGGGGTACGGATTGCGTTTGTAGATGTGCCCGGGCATGAGCGGTTTGTACGCAACATGCTGGCTGGGGTGAGCGGGATTGATCTGGTGTTGTTTGTTGTGGCGGCGGATGAGGCGATCAAGCCACAGACGCGGGAGCACTTTGATATTTGCCGTCTGCTCGGGTTGCGGCGCGGGGTGATTGCCCTGACCAAGGCGGATTTGGTGGATGCCGAGTGGCTGGAACTGGTGCGGATGGAAGTAGAAGATTTTGTGAAGGGGAGTTTTCTCGAGGGGGCGGCGATCGTGCCGGTGAGCACGGTCAGTGGAGCGGGGCTGGCCGAGATTCAGAAGGAGATTCTAGAGGCGGCAGAAGGGTTGGAGCAGCGGGATGCGAAGCGGATGGCGCGGTTGCCGATTGACCGGGCTTTCGTGATGAAGGGGCATGGAACGGTGGTGACGGGGACGCTGAAGGAGGGACGTCTGGCCGTAGAGGGAGAAGTTGAGCTCTACCCGAGCGGGAAGCTGGCGCGTGTGCGGGGAATCCAGGTACATGGCGAAGCGGTGAAGGAGGCGCGGGCGGGACAGCGGACGGCGGTGAATCTGGCGGGTGTGGAAGTGGGAGAGGTGTTGAGGGGATTTGTGGCGGCACCCAAAGGGAAGCTGGCGGCGGTGAAAGTGCTGGATGCGCGCATTCAATTGCTGGCTGGGGCGAGGCTGATTCGGGATCGGGCTCGAGTGCATTTTCACAGCGGGACAGCTGAGATGGCGGCGGAGTTGCGGGTGCTCGATGAGAAGCGGCAGGTGGAGCCGGGGACGGAGGCCTGGGTGAGGCTGGTGCTGGAGGAGGAGACGCTGGTGTTGCCGGGGGATCGATTTATTTTGCGGAGCTTTTCGCCGGTGGTGACGATTGCGGGCGGGACGGTGATGGAGTTGCATTTTGGGGGGGCACGGATGCGGCGTAAGGGGGCTGTGGAACGATTGAGCGCGTGGGAGAAACTGGATACGGCAGGACGGCTGAGTTTGCTGGTGGGAGAGCGAAAGCTGGGTGTGGATTTTTCGGAACTGCAGATTCGGCTGGGTTGTCTCGATGAGCAAGAAGCGCCGAAGGGGGTGGAACGGGTTGGAAGCTGGTGGGTGGCGAGTGAGAATCTGAAGCTGATTGCGGGGGAGTTGGTAAGCCGGCTGCGCGCTCACCACAAGGAACGGCCGCTGGAGGTGGGGCTCTCGCGGGAAGCGCTGCGGACCTCGCTGCTTGCGGGTGCGCCGATGGGGCTGATGGAGCAATTGTTGCGTCAGGCGCCGAGCGTGAAGGCCGAGGGGGAATACTTGCGGCTCGAAAGCCACAAGGTGAAGTTGGAGGGGAAAGAGGACGAAGCGTCCCGGCGGATGGAGGCGGCATTTCTTGAGGCGGGGTTGCGGGTGCCTGCCGTAGAAGAAGTGATGGCTGGGACGGGACTGGGGGGAGCGCAGGCGAAGGCAGTGCTGGGGTTGCTGTTGCGGGAGGGGAAGCTGGTGAAGGTGGGAGCGGATCTGGTGTTTCATGCCAAGGCGTTAGGGGAATTGCGGGCGATGTTGGGGGAGAAGAAGGGACAGCAGTTTGGGGTGGTGGAATTTAAGGACTGGACGGGAGTGTCGCGCAAGTATGCCATCCCGCTGCTGGAGTATCTCGACCGGGAGAAGGTGACCAGGCGGGACGGGGAAGTCAGGCAAATTCTCTAGTTTGCGCAATCTGCACCGATAAGCGGAGGGAAGTGGAAGGCCCTCTCGTAGAACCGTACTCGCCGGAAGAACCGCGCCTTGACCTGCCCGAGATGCCGATTTTGTTGCTTTTTTGCGATGGAAGCGGAGAAATCTCTGTGTGGCGAGACAAGCTGCAAGGCATTAGCGAGGCGGTGTTTTGTACGCGGCACGAGCCGGAAGCGGTGGCCGTGCTTAGCGAATGCGAGAAGCTGGGCACCCCAGCAGGGCTGGTGGTGCTGGTAGGAAAACAATGGGGCGCGGCGATTGAAAGTGCGGTAAAGGCGGTGCGCGGCAACCGAAGCGAAACGCAGTTGCCGATCTTTGTGGCTTGCGAGGCCTGGGAAAAACAGGAAGTGTACCGGGCGGTGGAATTGGGGGTACGGGAAGTCTTTGAAGCTCCCTTTGACTGGGGCTTGATTGAGCGCAAGGGACGGCGCGCTGTGTACAGTGCGGCCGAGACGATGCACCTGAATGCGGGAAAGCAGCATGCAGAAACCTTGCTGGTGCAGCATAAGCAAACCGTATTGAGTCAGGATTTCTGGCGGCTGGACCTGACGACGAGGTCGGTAGAGTTCAGCCCGAATTTCCGTAAGCTGAGCGGGTTTACGGCAGATGAAATTCAGGGGAGCCTCGACGAATGTCTGACGTTGATTCATCCTCTCGATTTGTCACGGTTGAGCAAGGTGTTGAGTGGGAGCGACTGGAGGGCATTGCCGGAGGAGTTGAACTTTGAGTTTCGGCTGCGCCATCGCGATGGAGGCTGGCGTTGGGTCTTGATGCGGGGGCGGATTGAACGGGATGCGGAGAGTAACCCGATTGGGATCAGCGGCTCACATACGGACATTACCGATTCGAAGACGATTGATCCGATTACGGGGCTATCGAACCGGATGGGCTTTGAGGAGTGGTTGCAGGAACATGTGGAGCAGGGTGGGCTGCATCTTGGGGTCTTTCTGATCGCGCTGGAGAGGTACTCGCTGATTCGGGATTCGCTGGGGCAGGGTGTTGGGGATCAACTGGTACGTGTGGCGGCAGACCGTTTGAGCGAAGTGATGGGGCCAGGGGAGAAAGGATCTCGCGACTGGGTCGTAGCGAGGTTGAATACCGAAGAATTTGCAGTGGCTTTGCCTGGGATTGAAGATCATGAGCGGGCGCGGCAGATTGGCGAGCGCATTCAGCAGGAGATGGCGCGCGGCATCTGGTTGGAGGGGCAAGATATTTACTTGTCGACGAGCGTCGGATATGTGTTGCAGGAAGACCGACGAAGCGCTGAGGAGATTTGGCGGGATGCCGAGATTGCGATGCATGCGGCGAGGGCAGAGGGTGGGAACCGGGTTAGCGCCTTTGTGCCGAACATGCGCCAGAACGTCCTGGAACGCATGGCGATGGAGAATGAGCTGAAGCGGGCGCTGGAGCAATGGGAGTTTGAAATTTACTACCAGCCGAAGGTAGAGTTGCGCGGAGAGCGAATTATCGGCTTTGAGGCATTGCTGCGATGGCGGCATCCTGTGAAGGGAATTGTGCCGCCGATGCAGTTCATCCCGCTAGCAGAGGAGAGCGGGCTGATAATTCCGATTGGGATCCGCACGATTCGAGAGGCGTGCCGGACGATTCGCGACTGGCAGGAGGAGTTTCCGCAGCCCAGGCCGCTTGAGGTGAGTGTGAACCTGAGCGTGAAGCAGTTTCAGGACCGGCACTTGCTGGAGGAAATTCAGAGTGTGCTGGCAGAGACGCAGATTCCACCGTCGACACTCCAAATCGAAGTGACCGAGAGTGTGTTGGTGGATGACCCGGCGCAGGCGCTGCAACTGGTGACAGAGTTGCGCAAGATGGGCGTAGGGCTGAAGATCGATGATTTTGGGACTGGATATTCTTCGCTGAGCTATTTGCATAAGCTGCCGTTTGACACTTTGAAGATTGACCGATCGTTTGTGAGCACGATGGGTGAAGACCATGCGGCTTATGAAATTGTGAGGGCAATTATCCTGCTGGCGGGGAGTCTGGGATTGCAAGTGGTGGCCGAGGGCGTGGAGACGAAGTTGCAGGCTGAGGAATTACGGAATCTGGGGTGTGGGTTTGGGCAGGGGTACCTGTTTTCACCGCCACTGACTGGAGAGGCTGCCCGGCGCATGCTTTCAGCGCAGTGCCTGAAGATGAGCGAGAAGAAGCGCTAGCTGGAACAGCTTCCCGTTTTGAGGGCGGCGACGACGGAGCAATCGGCCTGAGGGGTGCGGCGGCAGGGGGAGTCTACGAGGACTTCGAGGCGCTTGGCGAGTTGCTGGAATTCTTCAATTTTTTTGTGGAGTTCAGCCAGTTTGCGTTCAGCGAGGTCGCAGGTGGTTTGGCAGGTGGCCTGACCGGCATCGAGGGAGTTGGCGAGAGTTGCTGCTTCGGACAGGGTGAAGCCGAAGCTTTGACACTGTTTGAAGAAGCGGATGCGCTCGACGTGGGCGGGAGAGTATTGGCGGAAGCCGGATTGGGGTTTGCGAGGTTGCGCGAGAATGCCTTCGCGTTCATAGAACCGGATGGTTTCTACGCCTACCTGGGCTTGTCGGGCAACCTCGGAAATCGTCATAGTTTGATTGTGATGGGTTATTTGCCGGAATTGCAGCAGGTGCAAGGGCACTTGGGATCTCCGCAGGGGCAGGTGCCGCAGCAGGAGCAAGATTTGTTGTTCATGATCTGAGCTTAGAAGCCGTAGCAGGGTACGGAGTCAAGAGTTTTTTTTGGGGAAAACTGATAGGATCTGGGCATGAAAATTTCTGTGGTTGCTTTGGGTCTTTTGTGTGTAGCGGGATTGGCGTTTGGGCAGTCGTCGCAGGCGAATGTATCGGGCCTGGTGAGCGATGCGCAAGGCGCGGTGGTGGTGGGTGCAGAGGTCGTGATTCGCAGCGCTGCCACAGGAGTGGCGACGACCGTTACGACCAATGAGAGCGGCCTCTATGCGTTGCGGGCACTGCCGATTGGCAAGTATACGCTGAGTGTCGAAAAGGCTGGATTCAAGAAATTGGTGCGGACCAATGTCAGCCTGACGACGGGCTTGAGCCTGGAACTGAATCTGACCATGGAAGTCGGGGCGGTGACGGAATCGATCAGTGTGGTGGCGACGGCATCGTCGATTGAGACACGATCGAGCGATGTGAGCCAGTTGGTAGAAGCCAAGACGATTGAAGACATGCCGATTGGGGACCGGCGGAGCATGAACATCATTGGGCTGACCGGTGCGGCGGTGTTTGTAAATTACGATGCGGGCGGCAAGCCGAATTTTTCACTGGCTGGGGGCAGGACGCAGTCGCAGAATTTTTTCATTGATGGTGGTACCGCGCAAAACATGCGGCTGGGGATTGGGCAGGTGGACCTGGACCCGCCGGTCGAGACCGTGGCCGAAGTGAAGGTGATGTCGAACAGCTACAGCGCCGAGTATGGTGGGAGCGCGGGTGGGGTGGTGATTGCAACCACCAAGAGCGGGACGAATCAATTGCAAGGGACGCTGTTTCACTACTTCCGCAATGAGAAGCTGGATGCGGCAAATTTCTTTGCGCCGGTGGTGAATGGGGAGAAGGTGCGGGCGCCGTTGCGCTACAACGTGTTTGGCGGGACGGTGGGTGGACCGGTGATGATTCCGAAACTGTACAACGGGAAGGATCGGACCTTCTTCTTTTTTGCCTACGAAGGGAGCCGCCGCAACGAAGGTGTAGTGAGGACACTGACGGTGCCGACTGTGGCGCAGCGGACCGGAAATTTCAGCGCGAACTCAAACCCGATCTTTGACCCGGCGACGACGGCTCTGGTGAATGGGGTGAATCGTCGGACGCAGTTTCCTGGCAATGTGATTCCTGCCAGCCGGATCGACCCGGCCGCGGCGAAGATTGCCAACTACTATCCGCTGCCGAACCGGGAGCCCGATAACGCGACGGGGGTGAATAACTTTCGGGCAAATTATGTGACGCAGTTTCCGCGTGACAACTACACGGCGAAGGTAGATCACAACGTGACCACGAATGACAAGCTGACCGTGCGGTATCTCTATAACTCCGATGACCGATTTAACACGACCGTGTTTCCGATTGATGGGGCGGAGACCTTGACGGACCCACAGCGGCATCAACATTACACGTACTTGAGCTACAACAAGATTCTGACGCCTTCGATGTTGAACGAAGCCCGTTACACCTACGGCAACCGGATCAACCTGGATGGTGGCAAGGGACTGGGCCTGGACTGGGGCAGGACGATTGGGATCAACAATATGCAGCCTGGGGCTTTCCCGACCTTGAATGCCACCGGGTATACGTCGCTGGGGGCAGGCAATCATGAGCGAAGACAGTTGCCGATCCAGCAGCACCAGATCATCGATAATTTCTCGTGGGTTCGGGGACGGCACAATTTGAAGCTGGGCTTTGAGTACCGCAACAGCATGAACTATGAGATCAACCGCCCCAGTGTATCGGGTAGTTTCAACTTTGTCCCCTTCTCGACGGGGCAGCCTGGTACGGCGGCATCGGGGAATGGGTTTGCTTCGATGCTGGTGGGGCTGATGACAAACTACACTGTGCGTGAGACAGAAGTGCTGGACCGGCGCAGCACCTACTGGGCCTGGTTTGTACAGGACGACTGGAAGGTGAGCCGTGACCTGACGATCAACCTTGGCCTGCGGTGGGAACTGGATACGCCGATTATCGACGTCAGTAACCGGATGAATGGGTTTTCGATTGACCAGACGAACCCGGTGAGCGGAACGCCCGGGGTGGTGAAGTTTATGGGTCAGGACGGGTGGCAGCGATCGCCCTACCGGACAGATTTGAATAACTTTGGGCCGCGTGTGGGATTGGCCTATAAGGTATTCGGTAAAGATACGACCGTGTTGCGCGCTGGGTATGGAGCTTATTTTGCGCATCCTTTTGATGCGGGTGCGCCTTCGGCAGCAAGCCTTGGGTTTGAGAAGTCGATCACGCTGGTCAGCCCGGACCAGGGGATCACGCATCCGTTTGTGCTCAGCCAGGGGCCGCCAGCAGGGAGCCTGAATACGCCAGCGAGGAATGACAGCTTTGGGTCGGTGAGGGTGGGTGCGGCTCCGAATACGGCGGTGACGTTTTTTGAGAACGGTCGCTCGACGGGCTACTCGCACCAGTTCAACATGGGCTTGCAACATGTGGTGAAGGGCGGGGTATTGCTAGAGGCGACCTACCTTGGCAATATTTCGCACAAGCTGGCGAGCACGAATATTTCGCTGAACCAGATTCCGCTGGAGCAGGCGGCGGCGGGACGGACGCAGCAACAGTTTCGGCCCTACCCGCAATTCAGCGGGGTGACGGCGTTGCTGCCGAGCCTGGGCGATTCGAGCTATCACGCACTGGCGACCCGATTTGAGAAGCGGTTCTCTGGTGGGCTGAATTTTCTGGGCACGTATACGTGGTCTAAGTTTTTGAACAACACGAGCGAGGGTGGAGGCCAGGTAGGGAATGATGCCGGGCCTTATTCGGATTTCTACAACCGTCGTTTGGACTACGGCTATAGCGGTAATGATGTGCCGCATCGGATGACGTTTGCCAGTGTTTATGAATTGCCCTTTGGCAAGGGACGCAAGTTTATGAATAGCGGAAACCCGGTGCATTGGGTGTTGGGGGATTGGAACCTTGGCGTCAATGCGCTGCTGCAGGCGGGTGCACCCTTCACGGTAACGACGCAGGTGGATACGCGGAACAACTTCTCGGCAGGAGCGTTGCGGGCCGATTTGGTGGGCAACCCGACGCTGCCCAACGCGGAACGTCAGGTAGGACGCTGGTTCAACACAGCGGCGTTTGCGCAGCCGGCAGCGTTTCGCAATGGGACGGGCGGTGTTGGGATTGTGCGCGCGGATGGCAAGATCAATATCGATGTTTCGTTGCTCAAGAATTTCCCCATGGGGGAACGACGGAAGTTCCAGTTGCGCGGGGAGTTTTTCAACCTGACGAATCACCCGAACTTTGGGAACCCCGGCAACGTGCTGGGTGGGCCGGGGTTTGGTGTGATCAATGCGGCAGACCCGGGACGGCGTGTGCAGTTAGGGGCGAGGATGGTCTGGTAGCGAGGGCTACCATTTGCAGGCAGAGCGCGGGCCGGGATTGAGGATGCGGTAATCAACCTAAATTCGGCAGTTGACCTCCGCGTGGGGGCGCAGTTTTCCGCGCAAGTTTCAGATAATGGGGCACATGGAGCAGCGCGGGAAGGAATCGACGGCTCACCCTTTAGGTGAGTGCATTTTGG
>JBIITX010000074.1:0-6847 GCA_044340255.1 Bryobacter sp.
CAGTTAGCCCGAGACCAGCGGTGGCCCAACATGCTGAGGTGGATCTTCCGGGATTTTACAACTCAGAAAAGGCCCGAGAGGCTCTTGGCGGAGGCCAGATGAGCGGGGCAACTGCCGTTTTTGGGATGATGGCTATGGCAGTGCCGATGAGGAGGTCTTCCGGGTAGAGTCGCTCTGGTTTCGGGGGAGGATCCCAGGTGAGGCGGAGCACTCTGAGGGAGTGTTGCCCTGGAGGAAGATTGACTCGGAGGGCTTGTTGCAGGTGGCTGGGGTCTGGATGATTCGATGGGTGATCTTCGAAGGCGCAAACCAGGAGATGCCCACTTGGGCAAGGGAAAGATGTTGGTGCCAAATCGAGCTCTTCTGAAATGAGATTGGAGCGCTGCTCGAGGATGTGTTGATCGATGGTTAGCAGGAGTACGGCTGAGGTTTCGTTTTCTGCCTCATGGAACCACGCGAAGGGACCTTCGTGCTCAGGATCTGAGGCTGTAAAGCCACCTGAGTCCGAGTAAAGTTCAGCGACTTGAGCCATTTCATTTCAGAATGGAGGTTGGAAACTGGGCGGCCTTAGAAGCGTCTTTGTTGCGCTTGTCGGATTGGTTGAGCGTTCTGTCGGCGTTGAGGGGGATGTACATGCCGCCGGTGGAATCGAGGATCGCGAAGAGCTGTTTGTTCATGTCTTTGGCGATGGCCTGGTGGTCGGGGGATTCGATGAGGTTCTGCATTTCGAGGGGGTCGTTTTGCAGGTCGTAGAGTTCGTCGAGATCCCAGAGGCCCTGGTAGCGGATGTATTTGTAGCGATCGCCGCGGAGGGCGTGGATGGTGGGGGTTTGCGGGAAATTGCGCTCCCAATAGTATTCGTAGAGGAGGCCGTTGCGCCACTCGGACTTTTTGCCCTGAGCGAGGCTGAGGAAGCTCTTGCCCTGCATTTGTGCGGGGGCGGAGAGGCCGGCGGCTTCGAGGCAGGTGGGAGCGATGTCAATGTTGGCGACCACTTCGTTGAGCTTTTTGCCGCGGCCGAAGAGTTCTGGGCACTGGAGGAGCATGGGGACGCGCATCGATTCTTCGTAGGCGGTGCGCTTGTCGATGAGGCCGTGTTCGCCGAAGGCGAAGCCGTTGTCGCCCATGTAGATGACCAGCGTGGAATCGAGCTGGTTGCGGCTTTCGAGGGCGGCCATGACGCGGCCGACGCTGTCGTCGACGGCGCAGAGGGTTTCGGCGTAGCGCTTGTAGTATTCGGCGATGTCGAGTCTGGAGTGGTAGGGATACTCGACGCCGTGCCAGGAGTTGCGCTGGTTTTGGACCCACATGGGGAGGCGCTGCTCGGGCTTGGCGGGGGCGTAGGATTTGGGGTAGACGAAGTTGGCGTTGGCGAATTTGCCTTTGTGACGGGCGGCGGGTTCGAACTCGGAGTGGGTGGCCTTGTGGGAGAGGTACAGGAAGAAGGGCCGGTTGGGGTCGGATTTGTCGAGCCAGTCGAGGGCGTAGTCGGTGAGTTCGTCGGTGATGTAGCCTTTTTGCGGGACGCGCTTGCCGTCAATGTTGAGGCCGTTGCGGGAAGGAGAGTAGGTGCCTTGGCCGCGGAAGCTGACCCAGCGGTCGAAGCCCTTTTGGGGTTCGTCGCCCTCGCCGCCCATGTGCCATTTGCCGAAGAAGCCGGTCTGGTAGTTGGCTTGTTTTTGGAGGAGCTCAGGGAAGTAGGAGGTGCCGGCGGGGATGGGGTTGTTGTTATCGACTACGCGGTGTTTGTGGGCGTATTGGCCGGTGAGGATGGAGGCGCGGGAAGGAGAGCAGAGCGCTGTGGTGACGAAGGCGTTGGGGGCGTGGATGCCGTTGGCGGCCATGCAGTCGAGGTGGGGCGTTTCGAGGAAGCTCTGCCCTTTAAGGAAGCCCATGGCGTCGTAGCGATGGTCGTCCGTCAGCATGAAGATGATGTTGCGAGGCCGCCGCTGTTGGGCAGCGGCGGCCATGGTTGCCGAGGCGAGGAAGGTGCGGCGATCCATTAGAGCGGGAGAATTTCTTCGCGGACCGGATCGAAGCGGAGACGGCGCTTTTGCAGGTAGGCGACGTTGCCGAGGTGGCTGGCCTGGGCGGAACGATGGCCGATCTGGACGTCGCCATTGGGGAGCTTGCGGGAGCGGCAGCAATCGAGGAAGTTGGCAACGTGCTCGATGGTCTGGTCACGTTCGGACTTGACGACGATGGGTTGGGCGTTGCGCTCGTTGGGCCAGAATTCGTACTTGCTGCGGTCGATGAAGAGACGGCCCTGGGTACCGCACATTTCGACGGCGGCCCCTCTGATGCCGGGGGCGAGGGTGGCTTCGAAGGTGGCGGTCCATTCTTTGGGGTATTCGAGGAGGACGTGGATGGTGTCGGGTGCGGTGCGGCCGTCTTTATAGTGATAGACGCCACCGGCGGCGACGGCAGAGATGGGATCGTCCTGATTCATGAACATGTGGACGACGTCGATCCAGTGGGTGAAGAGGTCGGTGACCTGGCCGCCGCCGAAATCGAGGTAGGCGCGGAAGTTGAAGTACTGTTGGGGATCGTAATCGCGCCACTTGAGGGGGCCGAGGAAGCGGGCCCAATCGAGGTTGGTGGGTTGCTTCTGGAGGATGGGCGGGGCCTTACGGAGGTGATAGCCGTTGCCGTGCCACCAGGTGCGGGCGAGGGTGATTTTGCCGAGCTTGCCGGTGTCGAAGTATTCTTTCTTGGCTTGCAGGTAGTGGCTGCCGGAGCGTTGCTGCATGCCGACCTGGCAGATGCGATTGTTGACGCGGGCGGCCTTGACGATGTGGGGGCCTTCTTCGATGGTGAGGGTGAGGGGCTTCTCTACGTAGACGTCTTTGCCTGCGTTCAGGGCATCGATGGTGCAGCCGGCGTGCCAGTGGTCGGGGGTGGAGATGAGGACGGCGTCGACGTTCTTTTGTTCGAGGAGTTTGCGGTGATCGACGTAGCCTTTAGCGCCGGGGTAGGTGGAGAGGGCCTTGTCGAGTTTGTCGCCCCAGATTTCGGCTACCGCTGTGACATCGACCTGCTTGGTGTCGTTGAAGGTTTTGCAGACATAGGTGCCGCGGTCACCGGCGCCGATCCAGCCGAGATTGATTCTGTCGTTGGCTCCCATAATGCGGGAGTAGGAGGCGGCGGTGAAGGTGGCGGCAGCTTGGCCGCCGAGGCGGAGGATGTCTCTTCTCGAAGAACGCATGAGCGAATTCTATCACTTGCTAGGATGATGGTAAGCGCGTGGAAATCAATAAAGACAAGGCTTTTCAAGTTATCGGGGCAGGGCTAGCGGGGAGCGAGGCGGCGTGGCAACTGGCACGTCAGGGCCACGAGGTGGTGCTGTACGAGATGCGGCCGGTGGCGACGACGGCGGCGCACCAGACGAGCGAGATGGCGGAGCTGGTGTGTTCGAATTCGCTGAAGAGTGAGAGCGAGAATACGGCTCCTTGGTTATTGAAGGAAGAGTTGCGGCGTGGCGGGAGTTTGTTGCTGGAGATTGCGCGGCAGACGAGGGTGCCGGCCGGGCATGCGTTGACGGTGGACCGGGTGGAGTTTGCCAAGGAAGTATCGCGGCGGATTGGGGCGGAGCCGAGGATCACGGTGGTGCGGGAAGAGGTGACGCGGATTCCCGAAAAGGGCAAGGTGGTGATTGCGAGCGGGCCACTGACGAGTGACGCGCTGGCGGCGGACATTGGGAGGATTACGGGGTCGAGCCGATTGTTTTTCTATGACAGCATCAGCCCGATTGTGGATGCGGATTCGATCAATACGGAGATTGCGTTTGCGGGGTCGCGGTGGGGCAAGAGCATTGACGGGACAGATGATTATTTGAATTGCCCGATGAACAAGGAAGAGTACGAGCGGTTTCTCGATGCGTTGCTGGGTGGGGAGAGCGTGCCGTTTCACATTGCGGAGGACAACCCGAATACGCCGTTCTTTGAGGCTTGTTTGCCGGTGGAGGAGTTGGCGCGTCGGGGGAGAGAGACGCTGCGATTTGGGCCAATGAAGCCGACGGGGCTGGATGACCCGCGGACGGGACGGTGGGCTTATGCGATTGTGCAGTTACGGAAAGAGAACTGCCGGAGTGACAGCTACAACCTGGTGGGGTTTCAGAACCATTTGCGGTTTGGGGAGCAGCAGCGGATTTTCCGGTTGATCCCGGGGCTGGAGAAGGCGGAGTTTTTGCGTTACGGGCAGATCCACCGGAATACCTACATCAATGGGCCGGAGTTGCTGACGCCGACGTTGCAGTTGAAGGCGGACCCGCGGATTTACTTTGCGGGGCAGATTTCGGGCGTGGAAGGGTACGTCGAGAGTATTGCGACGGGGTTTGCGGCGGCGCAGTTTGCTGGGTTGGATGTGGCGCGGCCTTTCCCGAGAGAGACGGCGATTGGGAGTTTGTGCAGCTATATTTCGGGGGCAGACCCGAAGCACTATCAGCCGGCGAATATCACTTTTGATTTGCTGCCGAAGCTGGAGGAGGAGCTGGCGAAGAAGCTGCGGAAGGACAAGAAGGCGAAGCATGCCGAGGTGTGTCGGCGGGCACTGGAGAAGCTGGATGAGCATTTCAGCGTCGCCGTCTGAGCGGTTTGCCCGCTTTGAAAGTAGCGGGTTGCGGGATGCGGTGACTGGTTTCTTGGAGGACCGGGCCAGGCAATCGCCCAGCGAGCATACGCTGCGGAATTATGCGATTGATCTGGAGCAGTTTCTCGATTACTTTACGCCCGCGCCGGCGCTGGGTTTGATTGGGGTACCGGAGTTACGGGAGTGGATGGCGGCGCTCTATGACAAGAAGCTGTCGACGGTTTCGATTCGGCGGAAGGTGAGTTCGCTGCGGAGTTTGTTTCACTATTGCCTGAAGCTGGAGTTGTGCGATAAGAATCCGGCGAAGTACCTGAAGTTGCCGAAGACGGCGAAGAAGGTGCCGCAGGTGTTGGATGCGGAGGCGGTGAACTTTTTGGTGGACGGGATTGGCAAGCAGGAGCTGAAGCGGCCTTTTCCGAAGCGGGACCGGGCGATGTTTGAGCTGCTGTATGGGTGTGGGTTGCGGGTGAGCGAGTTGGTGGGGTTGAGCCTGGAGGATGTGGATCTGGAGGAGCGCTGGTTGCGGGTGCTGGGTAAGGGGAGCAAGGAGAGGATGGTGCCGATGGGGCAGACGGCGGTGGCGGCGTTGCAGGGTTATCTGGAGGAGCGGGTCGGGCTGAGTGGGGAGCGGGGGGTGTTTTTGAATTACAAGGGGGGGAGGATCAGCACACGGGCGGTGCATCAGATTACGAAGTTCTATGCAGCGATGCTGCTGGGGGACCCGAGTGTGCATCCGCATGAGTTTCGGCATAGCTTTGCGACGCATTTGTTGAATGCGGGGGCGGATTTGCGGGCGATTCAGGAGTTGCTGGGGCACTCGAGTTTGTCGACGACGCAGATTTATACTAAGGTGGCGATTGAGGATCTGGAGCGGGTTTATCAGAAAGCGCATCCGAAAGCATGAGCATCGAACGGGGAAAGCAACTGCAGTATTTGACGATCGGCTATAACGCTGTGGAAGCGGCGGTGGCGACGCGGGCGGGGGCTCTGGCGAGTAGTGTTTCGTTGATCGGGTTTGGACTCGATAGCGTGATCGAATTGACGGCGAGCATTACGGCACTGTGGTTGTTGCGGGACCAAACGAAAGAACGATTGGCGCAGAAATGGATTGCGGTGAGTTTGGGGTTGCTGGCGATTGGAACGGCATACCAGGCGTTGACGCAGGCGGGGGAGGCGGAGAAAAGCTGGGCGGGGTTGGGGATTGCGGCGGCCAGCGTGGTGGTGATGCCATGGCTTGCGGCGGAGAAGCGACGGGTGGCGAAAGCGCTGGGATCGTGCGCGCTCGAGAGCGAATCGCGGCAGACGGATTTTTGCTTCTACCTGTCGGTTATTTTGTTGGTGGGGATGGGAGCGCAGTGGGCGTTTGGGCTGGGCTGGGTGGACCGTGCGGCGGCGCTGGCTATGACGCCGCTGATGGTGATGGAGGCAAGGAAGGCGTGGCAGGGTAAGGGATGTGGCTGCCATTGAGGCATTGGCCGGATTGTTCCAGTCTTGCTGATTTGAGTCGGGGTGGGGAAGCGGGAATTCGCTCAGTGGTGCCGTTTCTTGTCAAGTAGCGGGAAAACAGAATAGTACGTTTTAGCTTCGTCGCGAGAAAAGTACCAGGCCCGTTGCTCGCGTACTTTAGCGCTCAACTCGTTGATAACGTGGTTTTGCAGAACAGGCCCAGTACTTTCGACTTCCAAATTACTGCACAATGGTCTATTCGTTTCGGGCTTCAAAGTATCTTCACTTATTGATTCAGCTATCAAGTAGAGTTTCCTTCTGTTAGTGTCCTGGTGAGCCTTAACGAAATTAATAAGGTAAATTATACGGATTTGTACCTGGAGGGTACTCTTATGAAGAAGACTTTCTTTCTGATGCTGGCGGGGTGTCTGCTGGCGATGGTTTCAACGATGAATGCTGCAACGATTGCGGACATTGTGATTGTGGTCGATGAATCGGGCTCGATGGCTGGTGAACATGCCTGGCTACCGGGAATGGTAAGTTCGCTGAATACGAAGCTTTTGGGTCTTGGGTATACCGCTAATTTCGGGCTCATTGGCTATGGCAATGGGATCTCCGGCAGCAATAATGGGCGAATGTTGCTTAATGCAGGCACAACAGCTCAGTTCGCAACGGCCGCAGCTAACTTAGTTATCCCAAAAACGGCAGTTGCCCCGCTCATCTGGCCTCCGCCAAGAGCCTCTCGGGCCTTTTCTGAGTTGTAAAATCCCGGAAGATCCACCTCAGCATGTTGGGCCACCGCTGGTCTCGGGCT
>JBIITX010000032.1:0-77120 GCA_044340255.1 Bryobacter sp.
GCGCCCAGCGCCTCGAAGTCGAAGCCCAGGACAACTTCGTCGACAACCCTGGCGACGAAAAGTACTTCGCTCAAATGGAACGCATGGTCAAAATCACCGGCATGCTCGAGCGCCGCGCCGACAAAGCTCTCAACGAACTGAGACGCCTCCAGCGGGACCGCATCTCCGCCCTCGACATCCACAACGAGCTCTACCTGCTCGAGAAAAAAGTCCCGCTCCCCCTAACCCTACCCGTCGCCGAAATGCGAAAAACCAAACAAAGCCAAACGTCCCCCTTCGTCCTCGCCATGATGGCGCTGAACACAACGGCAGAAGCCCGCTCCATCGTCGAAAACCAAACGAAGCCAAACGGCGTCCCCCACGTCACCGCCACTCAAATCGCCGAGCTAGCCCGTCAACAAGGCCGCTAGGAACAAACGAAGCCAATCGCTCAAAGTTCTTTGAAATCTGAATAGCCAACCTCTTGGGGCAGCCGATCTCTGCCCTAAGAGCCGCTCCGAATCATCTTCGTTGGGGGCCTCAGGCTCAACTGCAGCCAACGTGTCTCAATTTCCTGCCTCAGCGATTTGACCAGCATCAGCCGTACATCGAAGCGGACCTTCTGCCACTCCTCATGCCAGATCCCAATCTCCCACTTCTTGCGCTCCACCTCGAACTGCGTGCCTTTCTCCAATTTTCCGATCACACCAAATCCGATGTTGATGGTGTCAACAACGATCACCTCCATCCTGGCCACTTCCACTTCCTCCCGGTCCACCCACACGCGGCCCTTCACCTTCTCAAAGGCTCTTGCTCGAGCCTGCTTGGCCTGGTATCCCGGACGGGGTTGAAAATCGAAGACCTCCACCATGCGACCGTTGCGCAGTTCGGATCCCGCTTTGCGAAAATCGAGAGCCTCCGGCAATTCATTCATCCAGGTTTGTACTTCGATCCGAGGCTGAGGTGGCTGACGGCGCAGCTCAATTACCTGCTTGCGTAACCGTTCTTCCTGCTTGGCTTGTTCTTCCGCCGAAAGGTCTTTCCCCTCTTTGGAAATCACACGCGTGACCAACTGCTCCTCCCAAGGGTCGCGGCGCATGGTCACGCTAGTTTGGGACTTCACCGATCCGTCCGCCAGCAGTTGCCGCTTATCCTGACGCTGCGTGTAAAGGTATTCGTCCTTGAGCTTCGCCCGAATCTGCATCTTCTTCAGCGCCGAGCGCACGTAGTCTCGATTGGCGTTGAGATCTTCTTGGCCGACAAGGTTGAAAGTCGCAATAATGAAAATGAGTGCTCGCATGATTCTCCTCACTCAGTCCATTATTAGTATATGAAACTGCTTTCATCCGACGAAAAGTACCGCTGCAGCCTCTTCAGCGTTTCAGAGGATATTGCCCAAGACTCCGACGGATTCCAAATCAAGCGGGCCGTCGTCCATCACGCCGGCTCGGCCGTGATTCTCGTCGTCGACGAAAAGAAGAAAATCCTGCTCGTGCGTCAGTACCGCCTTCCCGCCGCACAGAAACTCTGGGAACTCCCTGCGGGAAAAATCGATGCCGGCGAAAACGCCCTGCAAGCTGCCAAACGGGAACTCGCCGAAGAGACCGGCTACAAGGCCACCAATTGGAAAAAGCTCGCCAGCTACTGGGCCAGCCCCGGCTTCCTCGCCGAAAAGATGAATATCTACCTCGCCACGGGCCTCAAGCCCGGCCTCGCTACACCCATGGAAGACGAGCGCATTGAGGCCCGTTGGTTCAGCTCCAAAGAACTTGACGAGCTCATTCGTGAAGGCAAAATGGAAGACGGCAAAACCCTGATCGGCTACCTTACCTGGAAGCGTTTTCACGCATCCATTCGATAAGCTTCCCAATCGCCGCACCGCGGTGGGAAACTCCCCCTTTGCGCTCCTTCGAGATCTCCGCAAAGCTCTGGCCAAAGGGCGGGTAGTAAAAATAAGGGTCATACCCAAACCCGCCTTCACCCCTTGGCTCGGCCAGAATCTCCCCCTCTACCGTGCCACGAAAGGTCCCCAACACCTGGTCGCCATCCACCAGCGCGATCACGCAGACATACCGTGCGCTCACCACGCTCTGCCCTTTCATCTCGCGGACCAGTCGTTCGTTGTTGGCAGCATCATTGCCCGCCCACCGCGCCGAATGCACCCCAGGTGCTCCACCCAGTGCATCCACCTCCAACCCGGAATCCTCCGCAATCAGCCAGCCCTGACAATGCGCCCCATAATAGAGCGCCTTCTGGATCGCATTCGCTTCGAAGGTGTCACCAGTCTCCGGAGCAACCGGAAGCTCTTTCATCCCCGGCAGCATCTCAATGTCGAGCCCGGCCCCTTCAAATTCACGAACCTTGCCGGCGTTACTGGTAGCGAGATAAAGCTTCATTTTGCAACTCAATCAGTTCCAGAATCCCGGCCTTGGCCAACGCAATCAACTCGCCCAACTGCGGGTCATCAAACGGAATCTGCTCGGCCGTCGCCTGCACTTCGATAAACTTCCCGGCCCCGGTCATCACGAGGTTCATATCTACATCGGCAGCCGAGTCTTCCTCATAGCAAAGGTCCAGAATCGGCACGCCCTTCACAATTCCGACGCTCGTCGCCGCCACTGCGTCCTTCAGCGGAGACTTCTTCAGCACCCCACCAGCCATCAGCTTCTTGACCGCAATCGACAGCGCCACATACGCCCCGGTAATCGCCGCCGTCCGCGTCCCACCATCAGCCTGCAGCACATCGCAGTCCAGAGTAATCGTCCGCTCACCCAGCACGGCCATATCCACCACCGTCCGCAAAGACCGGCCAATCAACCGTTGGATCTCAAGCGTCCTGCCACTCTGTCGGCCCTTCACCACTTCGCGTGGGGTGCGGGTAATCGTGGCTCGCGGCAGCATCGAATACTCGGCCGTCACCCAACCACTTCCCTTCCCCCGCAAGAAGCCTGGCACACCTTCTTCAATCGAGGCAGCGCACAGCACCCTTGTGTGTCCAACCGAAATCACCACCGAGCCTTCCGCCGTCAGCAGAAAATCGGTCTCCAGCTTCACGGGACGCATCTGCGCCGCCACTCGTCCATCCAGTCTCGTCATTTGGTTTTCATCCCCGCCAGCGAAGCATAGAACAGAAGTGACAACAATCCGATCCCGATCACAATAATCACTAGACAAGGGATCGCACCCATGAAACTCTTAGGACTGGGAGTCTCTGGCGCTCCCTTTTTGATGCCGCCGCGCGGCGGCCTGACTTTTGCCATACAATTTCGATGCTATCCCATGCGCCTGCTCATTACGCTCCTCGTCCTCATTCTTTCTTCCTGTTCGACAGAAAATAAGCCATTTCAGGCTCCTCCCGGCACCGAAGGCGGCTGGAAGCTCACCACTTCCACACCAACCGAAGCCCCGGAATGGATGACCCGCCTCGGCATCAAACAAGCCGTCAAGGCCCGCTACGCCGGCCCCATCGATACCGAAGCCGATATCTTTGAACTTCGCAGCGATGCCGCAGCCCTCGAGTGCATCCAGCTCTGGAAGAACGTCAAGGCCGAAGATCGCTTCTACAAACGCAACCTCTTCGTCGTCGTCCGCAGCCCCCACCCCAACCGGGAAATGCTCATGGATTTCAGTCGCGCCATTCAGAAAGCACTCTAGCTATGCTGGTGCCATAGCCTCCTCACCGACAACCACGCTGGCTCGCATCCAGGAACTCGCCGTCTATCTCCTGATCGTCGGTACCTTCCTTCTGGTCGCCATTACCGATGGCCTCTCCTGGCCAACCTTCGCGTTCTGCGTCAGCCTGGCGATCCTCCGCCTTGCCGGTGTTACGCTCTCCACCAACGCCGGTTGCGTCACCCTCCTGCTCGTAGCCGCGGCAGCGCCGCTCTACTGGTTCTTCCTCCAGGGCTTCGTCTCCCTCAATATCAAAGACTTTCTCCTGGCCGTCCTCATGGTCTTCCTGCTCAGTGCCCAGACCGGTCGCGATTTCGCCGCCGTCTCCAGCTACTGCATCTGGATCATGATGGCTTCCCTGTTCCCTTCCAGTGGCCCCCAACAATGGTTTGTTCTGGCTGCCCTCTTTACGTGGTTCCTCGTGGTCCAGAGTCTCAATGAGTTGCGTCGTAACCGGGACAACCTCACCGAATGGACAGGCCTCGATGGCTGGAAGCTCCTGCGGCCCCTCGCCAGCTTCGCCCTCATCATGGCCTTAGGTGTCAGCGCCTTCGCTGCCACCCTCTACGTACTCTTGCCTCGCAGCCCGATTGCCGCCTTCCATCTCAACTTCCAACCCTTCCGCCGCCTGGTCGGCTTCTCCGGCTCTGTCCGCCTGGGTGAGATTGGCCAACTTCAGGACGACCGTACCCCCGCCTTCCGTGTCCGCTTTCTCGACGGCACTCCCCCTCCTCTTCTACGCTGGCGAGGTACCGCCCTTGCCGACTTCAATGGTTCGGTCTGGTCCAACACCGTCGACACCTGGCAGGAATTCCCCACCCAGGGAAAGATCACTCTGGCCAGCGATGACCAGCGCCGCAAGCCCGGCCAACGCCTCTTCTACGAGATCCAGACTCTCGCTGCCATGGACCGTGTCCTGTTCACTCTCGGCGTCCCGGAATACATCTACCTCCCGCAGGGTCGCCTGCGTCGCAATGCCGAAGCTTCCTTCCGCCAGATCTCGCTTGAGAAGAACCTCCCCGCTTATTCCTTCTCGGGCTGGCTCGATACGGACCTTCACCCCCTCGTCTCTGAGCCGAATCTTTACCTCGGCCCCACACTCCGCCAGCGCTACCTGAGGCTCCCCGGAGCCAACCCACGCATCCGCGAATACGCTGAAGCAATCACTAGCGGTCTCACTGACCCCGCAGCCATCTCCAACCGCATCGAATACCATCTCAAGTCCAAGTACGCCTACAGCCTTGAGTCCAACATCTCGAGCCGCGAACCCCTCGTCGACTTCCTCTTCAACAGCCGCGCGGGCCATTGCGAATACTTCGCCAGCGCCATGGCGGTGATGCTGCGCACCCTCAAGATCCCTACACGGGTCGTCACCGGTTTCTACGCCTCCCTCCCGGAACCCATCGGCCCCTGGTACGTCATCCGCAGCTCCAACGCCCATAGCTGGGTCGAAGTCTGGATCGACGGCAAGGGTTGGGTAGTCTATGACCCAACACCACCCGGCAGCAACCAACCCAGAATCTCCGCCACCCTCAAGTGGCTTCTCCGCCTGCAGGATCGCTTTGTGGTGATGAGTGAAGAATGGATGGGCGGTGCAAGCGGCCTCAAGCGGCCCAACATCGAACGCCCCGAAATCTCATGGCCCTGGCTCTTTGCCTTGAGCTTTCTGCCCCTCGCCTGGCTGGTCTGGAAGCAACGGCTACTCGCCAAACCCACCACGAGAGAAGCCACCATCCTCTACCGCCAGTACCTGAGTGCCTCCAGGCGAACACGAGCAAACAACCAAACCGCTCGCGAGCTCGATTCCAGTGAGATCACCCGCCTCTATGAACGGGCCCGCTTCGGTCAGGATCTCGCTGCCCTCACTCGCCTCCGCGAGCTGGTCCGCACCTACACCCCACAGTAAATTGCGTATTCCGCCTCAGCAGTCCTGACCGGCAACTCGGGGATTTTCCCTGATTTCAAATAGCGCCGTCTGGTCCCAAGATAGCTACATCTCTATGCGATTCTTACTTGCCTTCTCTCTGGCCACAGCTCTCGCCGCACAGCACCGATCTCTCGAAACACTCACTCAGGAAGCCCCCCGCATCGTTGCCGGTAAGGTACTTAGTACCGAGAGCTTTGTCGGGGAAGACGAAGAAATCTATACCCGAGTCCGGCTCAACGTGAGCTCGACACTCAAGGGGCAGAGAGACTCTGCCTGGGACTTTACCGTCAAGGGCGGCCAGATCGGAGATCGTGTCGTGTGGTTCTCTGATGTCCCGCACTTCGATAACGGCGAGGAGGTTTTAGTCTTCGGCTCGGAGACGCAACCCGAGGAGGCGATTGTGCTGAACACTGTGGAGGGGCGCCGCCAACTGGAGCTCGTTCGCCGCTACCGAAAGGACTCCGGTAATCCAGTGGAAGAGATCTTGCAACCCGACGGCGTGATGGACCTCGATGCCACAAACCCTTGCTCTGCCTACATGGGTCCCAAATGGAGCAGCCCCGCCACCACCTATTCGCTCGCTGCTTCCATCCCTGCCGGTTGGGCAAATGCCATCCAGGCTGCAGCGCAAGCCTGGACGCAAGGCGGCTCTCGCTTCGCCCTCACATTCAGTGCCAGCAGTCCTCATACGATCAGTTTTGCCGACCTGGGTGCTGGCAGCACCCTCGCCTCCACCAGAGTTGAGTTCTTCCAAAGCTCGCAGCAGCTCGTACGCTTCTCGATGACCTTCAACAACCGCTACACATGGTCTACCAGCGGCCAGGCCGGACAGTTCGATGTCCAGAACATCGCAGCCCATGAGTTTGGTCACGCCGTCGGCCTCGGCCATCCTTCGTCCACGCAGTGCGCTCAAGAGACCATGTGGGCCTCCGCCGGTGCCGGCGAAATCAAGAAGCGCAGTCTTGAGCCGGGCGACACCAACGGAATCATCACCCTCTATGGGGCCTCCGGAGCACCGCAACCAGTTACCGCGACTCCACAAGTCAGCTACTTCGCGGTTGTATCCACTAACCCGATCGCCGGTACACCGCTCACGCTCGTTCTCCGCGGCTCGAGCATTGAGCCCGCTCGGCTGGAGGCTTTGATCACAGGCGGAAGCTGCGGAACCACCGGCTGTGTCGCACGACCTTATGCCGCGACAGCCACCGATCTCGTTTTCATCAATACCTTCCCAGCCGGAACCTATTCGCTCCGTCTTCGCAATGGTGCCAGCGCCCCCCTGGGATCCACTAGCAGCTTTACCGTCAGATAAGAAGGTACAATCCCCATGTGCCATCTCGATACGCCTGGCTGGTCGTAGCTCTCCTTGTCCCCGTAGCACTGCTCAACTATCTGGACCGCCAGATGTTGTCGGCAATGAAGTTTTCTCTGATGGCCGATATCCCCGATATCGGCTCAGAGGCGAACTGGGGCAAGATCCTGGCGCTCTTCAAATGGACCTATGCCTTTCTCAGCCCGGTCGGCGGCTACCTCGCCGATCGCTTCGGCCGCCGCCATGTGATCGCATCCAGCTTGGTGGTGTGGTCAGCGGTGACCTGGGCCACGGGACAGGCGACCACCTATGAGGAACTCCTCTGGACGCGAGCCATCATGGGGATCAGCGAAGCCTTCTACATCCCTGCGGCACTCGCGCTGATCGCTGATTACCATCTCGGCGAAACTCGCTCTCGCGCTGTCGGCTTCCATCAGATGGGCATCTATGCCGGGGTGATCATCGGCGGCTTCAGCGGTTATGCCGCCGATAACCCGGCGCTCGGTTGGCGTTGGATGTTTGAGTTCTGTGGCCTGGCAGGTATCGCTTATGCCGTGCCTCTCTTTCTGCTGGTTCGTAATGCTCCGAACCAAACCCAGAGCCACACGCCCACCTCTGCAGTCCGCGAGTTGCTTACGAATCGATCCTTCCTGCTGCTGGTGCTGTACTTCACCCTGCCCGCGATGGCAGGTTGGATTGTCAGGGACTGGATGCCCGCCATTCTCAAGGCTGAGTTCGGCATTGGGCAAGGAAAGGCTGGAGTGTCTGCCACTCTCTACTGGATGATCGCGGCGATCCTGGCCGCGCTGATTGGAGGATGGTGTGCAGACCGCTGGATGCAACACACAAACCGGGGACGCATCTACACGAGCGCCATCGGCATGTCTTTCATCGTGGTCGCCATGATGGGTGTCGGCTATTCACCGCAAACCGGGCAGCTCTGGGTAGCGATTGCGTTTCTGGTGCTCTTCGGATTGGGCTGGGGCATCTTCGACTCCAACAACATGCCGATTCTCTGTCAGATCACCCGGCCGCATTTGCGAGCTACTGGTTACGGGATCATGAACCTGGTCAGCATCAGTTGCGGAGGCTTTGCTGATATGGGCTTCGGCATGCTGCGCGATGCCCAGGTGCCGTTGCTGGCGATCTTCGGAATCTTCGCAAGCGTCGCACTTCTCTCCATCTTGTTGGTGCTGCTGATCCGTCCTACTCCTTGACGCGCAGGTTGCGATAGCAGGCGTCTCCGCCGTGATGCGTCAAGACGAGGGGGTAGGCCTTTGCGGGATCGCGCTTCAGTTCGTCCAGGTGACGTGGCTTCGGGATGTCGGCTCTGCTCTCAGCCTCCATCGACTTACGTAAGGTGTCTGATTCGAGATCCACTTCGAGCACCTTCACGCCGTCGAGCCAATGCTCGATGCGTTTCCCTCGCACCAGGATTTTGGCGCGATGCCATTGCTCCACCGCCAGCGGCGGCAGGGGGCCTGGCTCTGCGAACAGATAGAGGGCTCCGGTACCGTGCGAGCGAGCCACCTTAGCATCGGGCACCCGCTCTTCATCGATGAGCTGCAACTCCAAGCCCAGCGCCTTTGGGATGTCAGGATCGAACTTGCCGGTATCGGGGTTCGGCCGCGTCCCGAAGACGAGATACTTCACGCCGCTATTGGTACCTTTCGCCAGCCACCATTCAAACTCAAGCTCGAAGTTACGAAAGAGTCTGGCCGTCCACAGATCGGCGCGTGGGCCTTTGCCGATCGAGCAGATCATCCCGTTTTCGCTGCGCCAGGACGCAGACGGAAAAGGAGTCTTTCCATCGAAGAGCACTTGAGCAGAGAGCAGCAGGAGCGTTGTGCTGAACATTTGCTTTGCAGAATATCAGCAGATGCGCCGGGCTGGCTAGAATTGTGATGCAATTGGGGAAGCATGCAGCAAAATCAGCGCAGTCAGGAAGTCTATGACGTTGTCGTTGTCGGGTCGGGAGCAGGCGGCGGAACCGCAGTTCACGTCCTTACCGCGAAGGGCCTTAAAGTGGCTCTACTCGAAGCAGGCCCGATGCTTGATCCCTATAAGGAATTTCTTGAGCACAAGATGCCTTATGAGTACGATCACCGGGGAGCAGAAGAGGGAGGCAAAGCCTACTTTGGCAAGGGGAAACCATTTGGGTTCTTCTCGACCACAAGCGGTGGCTGGCAGCTCGAAGGTGAGCCCTACACGGTGGGAGAAGGCAGCCAGTTTCAGTGGTTCCGCTCACGCATTCTGGGTGGCCGCACGAACCACTATGGCCGCATGAGCTTCCGCTTTGCCGAGTACGATTTCAAACCTTATGACAAGGATGGACTGGGCTTCAATTGGCCGGTCTCTTATCAGGACATCTCGCCCTACTATGACAAGGCAGAAGAGTTCATCGGCGTTTGCGGCACGGTAGAGAATGTTGCCTCCTGCCCGGACGGGAAGTTTCAGCCGGCCCCGGCACCGCGTGTTCATGAGGTGTTGGTCAAGAAAGCCTGCGACAAGCTGAACATCACCTGTATCGCTAATCGCCGGGCGGTGATTCATAAGCCCACCAACGGTCGCGCGCCTTGCCATTACTGCGGGCAATGCGGTCGTGGCTGCCAGACGGCGTCGGCTTACAGCTCTTCGCAGGTGCAGGTCTTCCCTGCTATGAAGACCGGGCGTCTGAAAGTCATCGACATGGCGATGGCGCGCGAAGTGCTCACGGACAACAACGGCAAAGCAACTAGCGTTCTCTATATCGACAAGCGCACACGGACTGAGCACACGATCAAGGCCAAGGCAGTGGTGTTGGCAGCGAGCGCCTGCGAATCGACTCGCATCCTGCTCAACTCCAAGACCAAAGAGTTCCCGAATGGGCTGGCCAATGGTTCGGGCCTGCTGGGCCGTTACCTGATGGATACGGTTGGCTTTGGGCTCTCGGGTTATGTTCCTGCCCTCGAAGGCATGCCGCAATACAACACGGACGGCAATGGCGGAGCGCATCTGTTTATGCCCTGGTGGCTTTGGGACAAGCACCAGAAGCTGGACTTCCCGCGCGGGTATCACATTGAGATTGGCGGCGGCTACAGCTTGCCTGGTATTGGTTCTTATCACGGAGCGGCGCGACGGCTGGGCTACGGGGCCGATATGAAGTCGAAGATCCGCGAAGGCTATGGAGCTTCGATCGGGTTTGCGGGTCGTGGAGAGATGATCCCCAACATCCATTCCTATTTGGAGATTGATCCGAACGTCGTCGACAAGTGGGGAATTCCCGTCCCGCGCTTCCACTTCAAGTGGACTGATTACGAATGGAAGCAAGCCCGCCACATGGAGAAGACTTTCACGGAGATCATTACCGCGATGGGCGGACGTGTCTCAGGCCTGAGTGCGGCGCAGCGGGAAGCGAATGGCATTTCCGTACCCGGCACGATCATCCACGAGGTGGGTGGGGCGCGCATGGGAACGACCATGAAGAACTCTGTGCTGAATGGCTACTGCCAGGCTCACGAGATGAGGAATCTGTTTGTCATGGATGGTGCCAGTTTCGTCTCGAACCCGGACAAGAACCCGACGCTGACCATCAACGCACTCGCCTGGCGCGCTTGCGACTACCTTGCAGAGGAGATGAAAAAAGGCAATGTCTAACTTCGTCGAAATCGAAAGCCTGGATCGGCGTGCCCTGCTCAAGGGAATCGCTATGGCCATCACGGTCAATGGCACATTAGAGCTCGAAGCAGCGCAGCACGTCCACTCTGAGACCGCTGCGGAGAAGGCCAAAGGCCCTTACAAGGTGAAGGAGTTTACGGCTGCCGAATTCAAGACGCTCGGTCGATTGGCTGAGCTGATCGTGCCCGCCGATAAGGTATCTGGTAGCGGCAAGGACGCTGGAGCTGCCGAGTTTATCGATACGCTCGCCAGCCAGAACGATACGCTGGCTGATCTGTTTCATGGTGGCCTGGCCTGGCTGGATGCTGAGATGCGGCAACGGCACAACGTGAACTTTGTAGGTGCCAAGGCAGAGCAACAAACAGGCCTGCTGGACCTTCTGGTGGAAGCTGGCCGGTATGAAGACGAGCGACGCAGCGAAGAGCTTGTCTATCAGAAGGCTGCTGTCTATAAGGAATTCAGCAACTACACGGTGAAGCGGGAACATCCGCTGGCCGTCGGGGCGCGCTTTTTTGACTGGGTCCGCAAGATGACGGTGGATGCTTTCTACACGAGCCCTATGGGAATCAAAGACCTTGGCTACCTTGGCAACAAGGCATTGTCAAAGTATGAAGTCCCCAAAGAGGCGATGGAGTACGCGCTCAAGCGAAGTCCCTTCGCACAGGGTTAGTCGGTGATGGCACCGTAGACAAGATTGACGAAGGCATTTCGTTCTTCAGAGCCACCTTCGCGGTGGATCATGAAGATGCCGATCAGGTTGCGCTTCGGATCGATGAAGCAATAGGTGCCGTAACGACCGCCGTGCCCGTAGGTTCCTTCGGAGAGGGGTGCGGCGGCGCTATCTCGGGCCACAGCCCACGCTAGGCCATAACCCATACCCGGACCGTTGGTGGTGAGGTTGCCGGTATGCACTTTGGTCATGGTCTCGACCGAGTGGCGGGAGAGAATTCTTTTGCCGTTGAGCTGACCGCCATTGAGCATCATCTGGTAGAGCAGGAACAAGTCACTGGCCGTCGAATAGAGACCACCCTCGGGCAGTGGGTACTTTGCCCCTTCGCGGAATTTCATGGCTCCTTCGCCGAGCGGGTCGGCGGTGTACTTGAGCGGCTTGCCTTCTTTGAGGATGTAGGCAGTGGGCATCCGATTCCACTTCTCTTTGGGTGGGTAGATGTGTGTGTCCTTCATGCCGAGCGGCGCGAAGATACGCGTCTCGAGGAAGGTTTCAAAGGGCATGCCGCCCACGACCTCTACCAAGCGAGCCAGAGATGCGATGCCTGGGTTGCTGTACTGCCATTTGGTGCCGGGATCAAAATCGAGAGGGGTTTGTGACTCGACCAGGACCACTTCAGACAGAGTCTTGTGAAGTGCGCCGTGGAGTTCGCCGATGGAGGCTGGCGGATTGGGGGCCATGCCTGAGGTGTGGGTCATGAGGTCACGAATGGTAACGAGGCGAGCGGGCTTTCGAAGGCGGTCGCCTTCGAGAACGCGCTGGCCGCGAAACTCGAGGAGGTGCTTCTCTACCGGATCCTGGATGGAGAGCTTCCCTTCTTCGGCCAGGATCATGGCGGCCATGGCGACTACCGGTTTGGTCATGGAGTGGAGCTGAAAAATGGCGTCGGTGCGCAGCGGTTGTTTGGACTCGATGTCGGTGAAGCCAGCGGCGTCGAGAGCAACGACCTTACCGTGACGGGCAACGAGGGTTACTGTGCCGGCCATGGTGCCTTTGTCGGCAAAGGCTTTCATGCGGACTGGGATTAAGCCCAAGCGGGCGGGATCGAGGCCCGATTGGGCGTAAAGCAGAGTCAGCGCCAGGAGTGGAAGCATGTTGGGATTCTATCGAGAATTCAGCATTCGCCCGAGCCGCTGCGCACTACTTTGAGCCAGTGCATGAGAATTCTTGGAGCGAACTCAAGGAAGAAGATTGCCAGAGCGAGCACGCCGAGGCTGAGCCAAAGGTTCAGCAGCAGGCACAAGCCTGGAATGGCAAGATAGGCGATCGCGCGGAGCCACCACTTCAAAACGGTTTGGCCCTCAGACCATCGAGCAAGCCGTAGAGCGCCGTGACGATCTTGTCGGGGCTTGCTCCTGTTGTGTCAATTGCCTTCAGCACTCCGGCTGGTGAGAAAGAAGCACCGGGAGACTTCTGGATGAGATCCATCAGTTTTTGCGGGTCGATCTTGGCCTGGGGATGGAACTTGATCTGGAACATGCCCTGGCGGCGCTCGACACTTTCGACACCGATGGCCTGGGCGAGATTCTTGGCCTGGCCAAAGTCGACGAGCAGCTTTACGGCTTCGGGGACGGGGCCGTAGCGGTCGGCAAACTCGGCGACAATCTCTGTGGCGACTTCGCGGCTCTTGGCATCGGCAATCTTCTTGTAGGCTCGCAAGCGCTGATTGTCTTCGGGGATGTAATCGGCAGGGATGCGAATTTCGAAACCCAGATTCAGGGTGGAATGGATCTCGAGCGGGACTTCTTCGCCCTTCATTTCACGGACCGCTTCTTCGAGCATCTTGATGTACATGTCGAAGCCGACTAGATTGATGTGGCCGCTTTGCTCGCCGCCGAGGAGGCTGCCGGCTCCGCGGAGTTCGAGATCGAGCGCTGCGATCTTGAAGCCGGCACCGAGGTCAGAGAATTCTTTGAGGGCGGCCAGGCGCTTGCGGGCTACTTCAGTGAGTTCGGTATCGGGAGGAACCAGCAGGTAAGCGTAGGCACGACGGTTGGAGCGACCGACCCGGCCACGCAACTGATAGAGCTCACTGAGGCCGTAGTTTTGCGAGTTCTCGATGATGATCGTGTTGGCCAGGGGGATGTCGAGACCGTTCTCGACAATGGTGGTACAGACAAAGACATCGAACTCATGGCGCATGAAGCCGAGCAGAACTTTTTCGAGCTCATCGTCGACCATCTGGCCGTGACCAACACCGACGCGGACACCGGGCACCAACTCTTTGATGGAGAAGGCGCGTTCATAGATTGACTCCACGCGGTTGTGGACGAAGTAGACCATGCCGCCGCGCGCGACTTCCTGCTCGATGGCAGCCTTGATGACTTCCTGATCGAATTTGGCGACGACGGTGTGCACGGCGAGACGATCTTTGGGCGGAGTCTCAATGACAGACAGATCGCGGATGCCGACCAGCGACATGTGGAGAGTGCGGGGGATGGGCGTGGCGGAGAGGGTGAGTACGTCGACGTTCTTCTTGAGTTGCTTCAAGCGCTCTTTGTGGCGGACACCGAAGCGCTGCTCTTCATCGACGATGAGGAGCCCGAGATCAGGGAAGATGATGTCCTTCGAGAGAATGCGGTGGGTGCCGATGAGGATGTCGACTTTGCCGTTCTCGAGATCTTCCATGACCTGCTTGGACTCTTTGGGATTACGGAAGCGGCTGAGGTGTTCGATGCGAACCGGGAAGGCGGCGAAGCGGCGCTTGAAGCTCTCGAAGTGCTGGAAGGCGAGGACGGTGGTTGGGGCAAGGACGGCGACCTGCTTGCCGTCGCCGAGGGCCTTGAAGGCGGCACGCATGGCGACTTCTGTTTTGCCGAAGCCGACGTCGCCGACGACGAGGCGGTCCATTGGCAGTTCGCTTTCCATGTCGCGCTTGATGTCGCGGACGGCGGCCATCTGGTCTTTGGTGGCGTTGTATTCGAAGGAGTCTTCGAATTCGCGTTGCCAGTTGGAATCAGGAGAGAAGGCGAAGCCTTCGGCCATGCGGCGCTGGGCGTAGAGCTTGAGCAGCTCGTCGGCCATGTCCTTCATCCTGGCCTTGACGCGGCTCTTGGTCTTCTGCCAGGTGATGCCGCCGAGCTTGTCGAGGGGGGCTTTTGCTTCTCCACCACTGCCGCTGCGGTACTTCGAAATCAGGTCGAGGCGGGTGACAGGGACGTAGAGCTTGGATTCGCCCGAGTATTCGAGCAGCAGGAATTCGCCGTTGCCTTCGCCTTGATTGATGATCTTGATGCCGAGGAACTTGCCGACGCCGTGGGTTTGGTGGACGACGAAGTCGCCGACTTTGAGGTCGGCGATGTCGGCGGCGAAGGCACCCATGGAGGCAACGGGGCCGCGCTGGTTGGAGCGGGCAACGAGGTCAGAGGATTCGAAGAGGTCGTCTCCGCCAAACAAAGCCAATTTGGGTTCGCGGAAGACGGTGCCACGGGCCAGCCGGCCTTTGACGAGGATGACGCTGGCGGAGGTGCCCGAGTACACACGGTCGGCCAGGTATTTCGGCATCACTTCTTCTGGGGGAAGGATGACCTGGTAGGGCACTTTGTATTCGCTGAAGACGTCGGCGAAGCGCTCGACTTCACCGAGTGAATTGGCGAAGAAGACGACACGGCTGCCGCCGGCGACTAGCGTCTTTGACTCTTCGACGGCGAGGCGGATATTGCCGCGGAAGGTGATGCCGGGACGGGAACCGAACTCGAAGGCATGGGCCCCGATGTCGAGGCCGAGCTCGCGTAGCTCGACTTCGCGCATACCGGCTGCACCGTGCGAGGCGAGTTCGCCGTAGTGGAAGTAGTGGAGTTCGGGCTCTACTTCATGGGCCCCGTCTTCGAGACGCTTCCAGAAGCGTTCGACGGAGGCGCGGATTTGTTCTGGCTCATCCCAGAAAAGGAGGCCTTTGCCGACGAGGCTGAGGAGTGAGAACTCGCGGGGGCCATCGGTATCGGTTGGGGTCTCGACCAAGGGGAGGATGCGCACTTCAGGGACACGGGCGACGCTGCGCTGGGTGTCGACATCGAAGCGGCGGATGGTCTCGATGGTGTCGCCGAAGAATTCCATGCGGACGGGCTTGTCGGCTTCGGCGGGATAGATATCGACAATGCCGCCACGGATGGAATATTCGCCGACCATCTGGACGGGTTCGCGGGGCTCATAGCCGATGCGGCGGAGGTGGAGAGAGAGGTCGTCGATTGAGACTTCTTCGTTCTCTTTGAGGCTGAGCACCAACTGGCGGTAGAAGGTGGGAGCGGCGACGCGCAGCATGGCGCTGGCAACGGGGGCGATGGTGATGGGGGCGCGGTCGGTGGAGAGCTTCCAGAGGCCGATGGCGCGCTGCTCGAGGATCTCGGAGTGGGGGGCGAGCTTCTGGTGGGGCAGCACGTCGAGCGGCGGGATGAGTTGGGCTCGGGCACCTTCGGGGGCCAGCAGGGTGAGGAAGGTGTTGGTTGCCTCGAGCAGGCTTTCGGCTTCGCGGTTGCCGTCGGTGACGATCAGCATGGGCTTGCGTGTGCGGTCCCAAAGCAGGGAAAGCAGGAGGCCTTTGGCGGCGAGGGTGAGCCCGCTGAGCGAAAGCGTGTGCGCGTCTTCGGCGGCGAGGCGCTCGAGGACGTGGCGGAACTCGTCGCGCTCGGCAACGCTTTGCAGCAGGTCGCGAATCACTGGTGGCGGTCCAGGATTTGCTGCACCAGGTTGGTGGTGGAATAACCGGGTTCGAGGGGGAGGGCGAGGACCTGGCCGCCTGCTGCTTCTACTTCTTCGCGGCCGGCGATGAAGTGGCTCCAGTCGGCACCCTTGACGAGGAAGTCAGGGAGGACTTCGGCGATGAGTTCGCGGGGGGTGTCTTCATCGAAGAAGGTGACGGCATCGACGGCTTCGAGATTCATGGCGATTTGGGCCCGGGTGTCTTCGTGGAGGATGGGGCGTGAGAGGCCCTTGAGCCGTTGGACACTGTTGTCGGTATTGAGGGCGAGGATGAGGATGTCACCGAGGGAGCGTGCTGCTTCGAGGAGGCGCACATGGCCAGGGTGGAGGATATCGTAGCAGCCGTTGGTGAAGACGACCTTCTTCCCTTCGGCGCGCCAGAGGGCGCGCTGCGTGACAAGGTCTACTCTCGAATAGGTTTTTGACATAACAGTGGATACACTCTTAGTTTATGAGAGCCGTGTCCCTTTTAGCGGTGCCTGCTTTTGTTGCTGCATCGCAGCCATTCGTCCCTTTTCATTTTCGTTCCACCGAGCGCCAATAGTACTAAAGTTATGGTACTCTTCTGAAATGCGAATTCGGAGAAAGATAAATACTGTTTCAATATTATTCATTTCTTTGTTTAGCGGCGTATTGGTTGCGAGCCCAATCTATTCGATCCAGCCGCTGATCGATGCGAATCAGGCTGGCCAGAATTTTCAGCTTTCGTTCAACACAGTTTTCTTTCGGCAGTTCTCAAATAGCTCTCCAACTTACTTGCTTGGGACGGTGGGTTCGTCCACCGCGATTGGGTCGCTGGTCGGGACCAACTTTCAATACCAAACGTTGAACTCCTTGGCAGGGCGGGATAGCATTACTCCATTGGCACCACTTGCTGATGGCAGTGCCCTTGGCTTGAATTACCAGCAGGGGGCCTTTTCTACCACCCGGACTTTGGCTCGCTGGGTCAATGGCGTCCCGAGCCCGATCTCGCTGAGCGACCCGGGGAATCCGACTGCGATTTTTGCGCATACCCTGCTGGGAGCCAACTCTGTGGGAGACATTGCAGGGCAGTACACATTAAACGGAATATCGTCTGTTTATCGATACAACATTTACAGCTCAAGCCTATCTATCATTCCGTTTCCAGACCCGACGGCGAGCCAGATTGCGATTGCGGGCCTGAATGATGCGGGTCATATTCTGGCCCTTAACTCAAGTTTTGGAGCTGGTTATCGACTTTACGATCCCGCAACACAAAGCTGGGCCGACATCGGACTGGCTTCCAATGCGACAGGCATCAATACCAACCCCTATCTGGCTGAAGATGGGTCTTTCGGCATTTCTCAAACATTAGCGGATGGATCTGGACTGCCGCTAGGTTTTGAGAACGGGGCCTATAGGCAGTTGCTGAGTCCTGCTCCTGTGAGCGGTGGTGGCTTTGTGGCCAGGAATGTCTTTGGATACAACAGTTCTGGAGTCGCAGTTGGAAACACGGGGAGCGTTTCGGGCATTTGGCTCAACGGGACTTTTTTAAACATCGCCGATCTTGTGGTGAACCCACAGGGTTGGGCCAGTTTTGCCTTCGCCAACGGTGGTGTCAGTTTGGGGGCAATTGATGATAGTGGCCGAATCTATGGGACTGGTACGTACAATGGGCAGCTTACAGGCTTCGTGATGACGCCAGCGGGAGAAGTGCCAGAACCGGGCACATTCGTGCTGCTGGGATGCGGAGCGGTTGCCTTGGCTCTCTATCGAAGAACAAGCTAAGCTTGTTGGTTGATGAGAGCCGTTTTTACGTTTGCTGCTGTTGTGGCATTGCTCCCGGCGCAGACGCTGGATGAGCAGGTGGCGCGGATTGCTGCGAAGTTGCAGCCGTTGCTGGTGGAGTGCCGGAGGGACATCCATATGCACCCGGAGTTGTCGAACCAGGAGGTTCGGACGGGGAAGCTGGTTGCTGAGAAGCTGCGGGCGCTGGGGCTGGAAGATGTGAAGGCCAATGTGGCCGGTCATGGGGTGACGGCGGTGCTGCGCGGTGGCAAGCCTGGGCCTGTGGTGGCTTGGCGGGCCGATATGGATGCGCTGCCGATTGATGAGTCGAATTTCAATGTGCCTTACCGGTCTACCGTGAAGGGCGTGAAACATGCCTGTGGGCATGATGCTCACACGACGATTGGCCTGGGGATTGCGGAAACGCTGATGCAGGTGAAGGACCAGATTCCCGGGACCATCAAGTTTTTGTTTCAACCGGCAGAAGAGGGTGTGCCCGGAGTGCCTGCCTATGGGGCCCGGCTGATGATTCAGGAGGGGGCGCTTGAGAACCCGAAGCCGGCGGCGATTTTTGCCTTTCATGTGGCGGGGAATGTGCCCGTGGGCCAGTTTGGATATATCGATAACGCGGCGAGTTCGGCATCGACTGGAATTGAGATTCAATTTAAGGGCAAGCGTGCGCATGGGGCGTATCCTTACCAGGGTATTGATGCCGTAGCGGTGGGCTCACAGTGTGTGCTGGCACTGCAGACGATTCATTCGCGGCGTGTGGATGCGACGCAGCCCAGCGTGTTTACTCTCGGCACCATCCACGGTGGGGACCGGCGTAATGTGATCGCGGAGACTGTGACCGTAGGGGGGACGCTGCGGACGTTCTCAGAGAAGATTACAGACCAGTATGAAACGATGATGCGGCAGACACTGGACGGTTGTACGTCGGCTATGGGTGCCAGCTATGCGTTGCAGTTTCGCCGGGGCAATGTGCCGATGGTCAACAGCCCGGAGCTGAACCGCAAAGCGGCTGCTGTGATTGAGAAAGCGTTTGGGCCGAATCGTGTTGTGAGCCTGAGCCCGGGACTTTTTGGCGAAGATTTTTCCGCCTACCAGAAGGTGATCCCCGGGACGATGTTGCTTTTGGGGGTGGCCAATAGCGCCAAGGGCATTACGGCGGGGGTGCACACGGCAGAGTTCGATATTGATGAGGATGCGCTGTCGATTGGGGTGCATGCCGGGGCGAAGATACTTCTTAACTACCTGAACGGGAATTCGAAATGAAACTTATCATCCTGCTTGCAGCGAGCCTACAGGCGCAAGACATCAACCGGATCGTGGACGAGATGACCCCTAAGCTGGTTGAGACACGGCGCGATTTTCATATTCACCCGGAGCTCTCGAACAAAGAGGCTCGCACGGGGAAAGTGATTGCAGATCGGCTGCGGGAGCTTGGCTTTGATGAGGTGAAGACCAATGTGGCCGGGCATGGCGTGATTGGGGTGATCCGCGGAGGGAAGCCGGGGCCGGTGGTTGCCTGGCGGACCGATATGGATGCGCTGCCGATTGATGAATCGCAATCGACGCTGCCCTATAAGTCTGTCAACAAGGGCGTGAAGCATGCCTGTGGACATGACGCGCATATGACGGTGGCGCTGGGCGTGGCGGAGTTGTTCAGCAAGATCAAGAAGGACCTGCCGGGAACGGTGAAGTTTCTCTTTCAGCCGGCTGAGGAAGGTGTGTCGGATGCGGAGTATTTTGGGGCGGCTTTGATGATTCGGGAGGGGGCGCTGGAGAACCCGCGGCCACAGGCGATTTTTGCGTTTCACGTTTCGCCGATGGTGGAGGCAGGAAAGATTGGCTTCGCCCGGGGACCGTTGCTCGCGAGTGCTGATTCGGTGGACATTACGATTCAGGGGAAGAAGGCGCATGGAGCGATGCCGCAGGAAGGGACGGATGCTCTGGTTTCGGCAGCGCAGTGTGTGAACATGCTGCAGACGATTCACTCCCGGCGGATTTCAACGATGGAGCCGAGTGTGCTGACGCTGGGGACGATTCATGGAGGAGACCGGGGGAACGTGATTGCCGATACGGTGAAGATGGAAGGTACGCTCAGGACCTTCAACGAGCAGACGCGGGAAGCTTACCGGACCTATGTGAAGCAGACACTGGCGGGATGCACGGCGATCAACGGTGGCAGCTACAAGGTGGACTGGATTCAGCCGAGCTATCCGGTGACGACGAACCCGGCGGAGGTGGTGAATGCGGCATTGCCGTCGATTGAGCGGGTGGTGGGGAAGGCGGGCGTGGTGGAGACGGCACCCCAGATGGGCGGCGAGGATTTTAGTCTCTTCCAAAAGGAAATCCCCGGCGCGATGTTCTGGCTGGGGATTCGGAATGAAGCGAGAGGCATTACGGGCGGCCTGCACACGACAGATTTCGACATTGACGAAGCTGCGCTGCCGGTGGGCGTGAAGACCGCCGCTGCCATCCTGATGGATTACCTTACTTCTTCGCGGCCTGCTTTGCGATGATCAGATCTTTGACGGCCGTGTAGGTGGCCTCGGGGACGATCTTTTTGGAAACCAGTTCATCTTTGCCTTTGTAGGGGCGGCCTTTGATGATGGCTTCGGCGTACTTGGGGCCGATGCCTTTGAGGGCTTCGAGCTGGGGCTTGGTGGCTGAGTTGATGTCGAGGAGTTCGGTGGCCTTGGCGGCCATCTTGTCCATCTTGGGGGCCATTTTGTCGGCCTTCTTGTCCTGGGCAAAAACCATGGCTGCGCTGAAGGCAGCAACGACGAGAATTCGATTGAAAATCTTCATGCCGCAATTGTACGTCATGAGAAGCTGAGTGTTGTGAAGTTGCCTTTGATGCCTGGGAAGTGGGAAGTTTTGGTGTTGTTGTGGTTTGCCTACTTCTTCTATCAGGCGGACAAACAGATCTACGCTGTAGTGCTGGTGCCGTTGCAGGCGGAGCTGGGGCTGAGCGGCGCTGAGGCGGGGCTGGTGAACACGGTGTTCACGCTGGTGGCGGCGGTGGTGGCACCGCTGGCCGGGGCGCTGGGGGACAGGATGCCGAAGGCGCGGGTGCTGAGTGTGGTGGTGCTGGCCTGGAGCCTGGGGACGATGAGCAGTGCGATTGCCGGGGGGCTGGCGATGATGCTGCTGACGCGATCGATCCTGACCGGTGCGGCCGAGGCGTTTTATCCGCCGATTTCTCATGCGTATCTGGCCGAGGTGCATACGGCGACGCGGGCGCTGGCGATCTCGATCCACCAGAGTGCACAGTATGGGGGGCCGATTGCGAGTGGGTATGTGGCGGGATGGATTGCCGAGCATTACGGGTGGCGCTATAGCTTTGTGGTGTTTGGCGGGCTGGGGGCGCTGCTGGGGGGATGGATGTTGTGGCGGATGCCGCGCGTGGAGGTGGGGAGTTTTGGGGAACCGCTCTGGGCCGGGTTTGCGCACTGTGTGCGGATTGCGGCAGTGCGACGGTTGGGGTTGGCGTTTGCGGCGGAGTTGTTTGTGACGATTGGGTATAGCACCTGGGCGCCGACGATTTTTGGGAAGCAGTTTGGATTGTCGCTGTCGCAGGCGGGGTTTCAGACTTCGTTCTGGAGTTTGGCCAGTGCGATGGTGGGAGCGCTGGTGGGGGGAGCGTTGTCAGACCGGATGGCGGCCCGGGGCCGGCCACGGGTGATCTTGCAGGCGGTGGCGCTGGCGGCGGCGGTGCCGTTTTTGTGGTTGCTTGGGGTGGCGACGACGTTGCCGGTGGCACTGTTTGCGCTAGCGGCTACGGGGATTTTTCGTGGGGTTTATGAGGGGACGATTGCGGTGACGCTGTATGACTATGTGGATGCGAAGTACCGGAGTTCGGCGGCGGCGGTGGTGCTGGTGATTGCGAACCTACTGGCGGCACCTTCGGCGGCGCTGCTGGGGTGGGCGGGGGACAGGGCGAGCCTGGGGCTGGCCGTGAGCGGACTGAGTGTGTTTTTTGCGGTAGGGGCGGGGGTCTTGTTTTCTGTGCGAAAACTGGAGCGGGAGACGAGAATCGAACTCGCGACCAACAGCTTGGAAGGCTGAGACTCTACCACTGAGTTACTCCCGCCCTTTCCAAAAGCTATTGTAACGCATTGACATTGAGACCCCAAATCGCCGATGCTTGTTCTCACCATGACGAAGCCACTCTCTGTGTTTCGCATGCTCGCCCTTGTCGCCGCGCTATGCATTCTACGCCTTTATTCCCAAGTGCCTCAGCCTGATGGGGCGCAACTAGAACCGGGCGTCCTGCCCGCCAAATGGATTGCCGGAGGACCGAAGTGCATGGAGGAGCCAGAGTGGCAAATCCATGAGTACAACGCGGACCTTTACATCTTGCGGGAGTCGGGCTGTACGCATTATGAGAAGCCCTTTCTGTACGTTGTGTTTGGCAATGAGAAGGTGACGCTGATTGATACGGGAGCCGGGGAGAACGATATCGGCCGGGTCTATGATCTGGTGGTGTCGAAGTGGTTGAAGCGTAAGGGGCGGACGTCGATCCAGAAGATGGTGATCCATACGCATGGGCACTCGGACCACATTGCGGGTGATGCGCAGTTTCGGGATCGCAAGGATATTGAGTTTGTGCCGTTTGAGATTCCGGCGATTCAGAAGGCGTTTCAAATTGCGAGTTGGCCGGACAGTGTAGGGAAGCTGGATTTGGGGGGACGGACGCTCGACGTCGTGCCGATTCCGGGGCACCACTCGACGGATGTGGCGTTCTATGACAAGCGGACGGGGTTGCTGTTGATTGGGGATACGCTGTATCCGGGACGGCTGTATGTGACGTACTGGGATCAGTTTGAGAAGTCGATTGAGCGACTGGTGCAGTACACCGACGGTAAGGTGATTGCGCATATTCTGGGCTGCCATATTGAGCAGACGGATACGCCGTATCTGGAATATCCGATCGGGAGTTTTTACCAGCCGAAAGAACATGCGCTCGAATTGTCGCGAGGGCACTTGCTGGAATTGCATCAGGCGCTGATTGGACTGAAGGGAAAGCCGACGCGGCTGGCCTTCCGCGATTTCACGATCTGGCCACTGGGGCCAGCGGTGCGCGGAGAGATGAGCGAGACGCGCAAGAAGACGGAAGAGCGGCTGAGACCCAAAATGTGGAATCAAGCCCCATAAATTTTTTCGATTAGATTTAATGCATCTGATGCGATTTACTCATTAGAACGCTACCCGTGTAGCTCCCACCGCGCCCAGCCTTGCGCACTTGCAGTATTCATCCAGCCCAGAACAGCTAGAAACTGCCATCCAATGCAGGATGGACCAAAATGTAACTCCAATCAATAAGGGGATCAGGGTCCATGTCTCTCTCTCTTGGCTCACGTTTGTGGGTCTATAGCTCTCTCATGCTCACTTTTTCGGCTACGCTTTTTGCGCAAGCCACAACCAGTTTGTCCGGTCGGGTTACGGATCCGACTGGAGCTACCGTACCTGAGGCGATCATTACGTTGACGCTTGATAGCCAGGGATTTACTCGTAAGGCTGTGGGTGACAGCGCGGGGTTTTATCAATTTCTGCAGTTGCCGCCGGGCAACTATACGGTGAAGGCAGAGAAGGCGGGGTTTGCTACTTTGCTGCAAAGGAATGTGCTGTTGCAGGTGAATCTGCCGGCGACGGTGGAGTTGAAGATGGAAGTAGGCAATGTGTCGCAGACGATTGCCGTTGAGGCGGAGGCGCCGCCGATCAACACGCAGGATGCGTCGATCGGGAATGCGTTTAACCAGACGCAGGTAAGGCAATTGCCGCTGCTGACGCGCAATGTGGTGGAGTTGCTGAGCCTGCAGGCCGGTGTGACGGCGACGGGTGAAGTATTGGGAGCGCGGCGTGACCAGAACAATGTGACGCTGGATGGCGCGGATGTGAACGATAACCAGTCGGCGGGTGCGTTTACGGCAGTGCTGCCGGTGCCGCTGGATAGCGTGCAGGAGTTTCGTGTGACGGTGGGGGGCCAGGGGGCGAACATGGGACGGTCCTCGGGCGGGCAGGTGTCGCTGGTGACGAAGTCGGGTTCGAACCAGTATCACGGTTCGCTGTATGAGTTTCATCGCAACACGGTGACGAGCGCGAACAACTGGTTTTCCAATCGTGCCGGGATCAAGCGGGAGGCGCTGATTCGCAATCAGTTTGGCGGATCGTTGGGTGGCAAGATCATCAAGGACCGGGTGTTCTTCTTCTTCAACTATGAGAACCGGCGGGATGCGAGTGCGGCGTCGCAAACGAGGACCGTGCCGAGTGAGGCGTTCAAGCAGGGGATTGTTACCTTGCAGACTTCGGACGGCGTGACGCGACGGCTGTCTGCTACCGAGATGGCTTCTGTGATTGACCCGCAGCGGCGTGGGTTTTCGCCGTTTGTCAGAGACCTGCTGTCGAAGTATCCGGTAGGGAATGATAATGCGCTGGGGGCCGATGGCGGTCTGAATTTTTCGGGGCTGCGGTTCAACGCGCCTTACAAGCTGAACAATAAGGCTTATGTAGCGAGGATGGACTTCCGCCTCGATAAAGAGGGCAAGCACAATGCCTATGTTCGCGGGACGTTAGCTGGGAACAAGGAAGATAACTCGGCGGCGCTGGCGCAGTTTCCCGGGCAGCCGGCAGCATCGCTGCTGCTGAATAATTCGCGTGGCTTTACGGCGAACTATACCGGGGTGATTAAACCGACGCTGACGCATAGTGCGAGCCTGAGCCTGACACGGCAGGGGCTGGAACAATCGGGTGCGATCGGGCCGCGGATTAACTTCTCTGGCCTTTCTGACCAGGTGAACTATACGCGCGGGAATGGGCGTATTTTGCCGGTGTGGCAGATTGTGGATGACCTGACCTGGATGAAGGGCAAGCATACGATTCAGGGCGGGGTGAACTTCCGCTTTATCAAGAATGACCGCTTCAACTTTGCGCCCTCGTTCCCGACCTTCGGCATGTCGCGTGGCACGATGCTGGGCCTGGGTAGCGACATCACGAATTCGATTCTGGATTATGTGAAGACCCGTGACGGGCTTGGGGCTGGGACGTCGCTGCGGAATACGAATGCCCTGCAGAATGCAGTTGGCACTTACCTTGGCATGATTACGAACCTCGATGTGACCTTCCAGTTTGACAAGACGGGGAAGGCGATTCCGGTGGGTTCGGCGCAGACGCGGAGCTTCAAGACGAACGAGTATGAGTTTTATGTGCAGGATTCGTGGCGCGCGACGAGGGACTTGAACCTTACGTTTGGTTTGCGTTACGGCAGCTATTCGGTGCCGTATGAATCGAATGGATTGCAGGTGAATACGAGTACGCCGCTGGATACGTTTTTCGCACAGCGTATTGGTGGTGGAGCGGCGGGGATTGCTTCGAATGCCTTGCCGGACGCGACGCTGAAGTATGAACTGGCTGGGCCCGCGAATAATGCTCGCGACTGGTATGCGCGCGACAAGAATAACTTTGCACCGCGCTTCAGCTTTGCCTATACGAAGAGTGGTGCATCGAACTGGCTGACGAAGTCGATCTTCGGATCGAATGGTGTGATTCGTGGCGGAGCGGCGATGGTGTATGACCGGTTTGGATCGGACCTGATTGTGAACTTTGACCAGCTTGGTAGTGTGGGGCTGGCGTCGCGGTCGGGCTTCCCGCTGAGCTACAACATGGCGAGTGCACCAAGGTTGACGGCACCGGGGGCCTTCCCGGCGCTGCCGGATGCGCCTACGGGAGGCTTCCCCTATACGCCGCCCAATGTGTTTGCAGTGGCGGGCACGGGACTAGGTATGTTCTCTGATTTGAAGACGCCCTACTCTGTGGTGCTGAACCTGAACTATGCACGGGAAGTGAAAGGGAGCATGACGGTGGAAGTGGGTTATGCGGGACGGCTGTCGCGCAAGACGTTGATCCAGGGTGACATCTTTACGCCGATGACCGGCTACAAGGATACGAGGTCTGGGATGACGTGGCTGCAGATGGCGACGCAGACGCGCAACCTGTATGAAGGCGGCTTGACGCCGGCGGCAGTGCAGCGCAATCCGGCGTCGATGACACCGATTCCGTTTATCGAAAATGTGTTTCCGGGGTTGAAGGATTATTACTTCCCTGGAAGTGCCACAGCGAATTACTTCAACCACGTTTACTCCGAGAACGATGGGAGCGATATGGATGCCCTGCACCTGCTGGACCGCGTGACCAGCTTTGGTGGTGGCCGGTGTGTGTCGGCACCCGGTTGCCATACGTTTTTTGCCAAGCAGGGTTCGGCGCTGCCGACGTGGATGAATGCTGGCATTGCGAATTACCACGGGATGACGCTGGCGGTGCGGCGGCAACTAAAGAAGGGTTTTGCCTATGACTTTAACTACACCTGGTCGCATTCGATCGATAACGGATCGGCTGCGGAGTCTGGTGCGGGACAGTTTGGCGGGACGCTGCAGAATGTTTACAACGTTGGGGCCTTCCGGGGTTCGAGCGACTTTGACATTCGGCACAACCTGAATGCCAACGCGGTGTATGAGCTGCCGTTTGGACGAGGACAGCGGTTTATGAACTCGGCCAATTCTGTGGTGAACCAATTGGTAGGTGGCTGGCAGTTGAGCACGATTATGCGCTACCGGACGGGATTGCCATCGACGATTACGGGATCGGGAATTTGGAATTCGAATTACTGGCTTTCAAGCCTGGCGATCCCGAAGGCAGGGTTCACGAACGAGGTTGGCTTCAATCAGAATGGCCAACCGGCGCTGTTCCCTTCGACGACGGCGGTGAGCAGCTTTATCGATCAGTATCCGGGACAGACCGGATCTCGCGCGCTGGTGAGACTGGACGCTTTGCAGAACTGGGATATCTCGGCTGCCAAGCGCTTCTTTATGCCGTTTGAAGGCCATACGCTGCAGTTCCGGGCGGAGGCATTCAACGCGTTCAACCAGCACTTTTTCTCTGACCCAAGCCTGGCGCTGAGTGCGCCGGCGACGTTTGGTCAGTTCCGCGCGGCTTCTACCCCGCGCGTCTTCCAGTTTGCTCTGCGCTATGAGTTCTAGCGCTGGAGCGATACTACACCCCTGAACCTCAATGAGGTCGCGGCGCTGGACTAACCGGTCTGGAGCCGCGCGATTTTCTTCTGCCCTGCCCCCCTCACTCCCGCTACCCTATATAGAATGGGTCTTCTCCTCTCGGTGCAAACGCTGTCGAAGCAATTTGGCGCCACAATTCTATTTCAAAATGTTTCGCTGACGATTGAAGACAATCAACGTCTGGGTTTGATTGGGCCGAATGGAGCGGGCAAGTCGACGCTGCTCAAGATCCTGTCGGGACTGGATGATTCTGATGCCGGGATTGTGGCTCCGAAGAAGGGGTTGAAGATTGCGAATGTTCCGCAGGACCCTGTGTTTCCCGAGGGGAGTCGGGTCAAGGATTACCTGTCGACGGATAACCCGTGGTTTGGGCTGGCTGGATTTAGTGATGCCGAAGTAGAGACCAGGACGCTGTCGGGTGGTTGGAAGAAGCGGTTGGCGATTGCGCATGCGGCGAGCCAGACGCCGGACCTGTTGTTTCTCGATGAGCCGACGAACCACTTGGACCTGGAGGGGATTTTGTGGCTGGAGCGGAGTTTGCAGCAGGCACCTTTTTCTTGCGTGCTGATTTCGCATGACCGGCAATTTCTTGAGAACACGGCGACGCATGTGGCGGAGCTGAATTCGATTTATCCGGATGGGATTTTTCGGGTGGAAGGGAATTACTCGAAGTTTCTGGAGAGGCGCGAGCAGTATTTTGAAGCGGAGCGGCGGCGTAAGGAAGGGCTGGAGGCGGTGGTGCGCAAGGAGCTGGCGTGGCTGGGCCGCAAGGCGAAGGCACGGACGCGCAAGGCGGCGGCGCGCATCAATTCGGCACATGCGTTGATTGATGAGCTGAAGGATATGGATGAGCGGGAGCGGGTGTCGAGTGCGACGATCGACTTTACGTCTTCGTTCCGGCAGACGAAGAGACTGATTGAGGCGACGAAGCTGAGTAAGTCTTTGGGTGGGAAGGTGTTGTTTCAGGATCTGGATCTGGTGCTGGTGCCCGGGATCAAGCTGGGGATTGCGGGGGCGAATGGATGTGGCAAGTCGACACTGCTGAAGATTCTGATGGGGCAGATGGCGGCGGACCAAGGGGAGGTGAAGAAGGCGGAGAATTTGAAGCTGGTTTACTTTGACCAGCAGCGGGAACAACTGGACCCGACCTCGACGCTGAAGCAGGCACTGGCGCCGCATGGGGACTCTGTGATCTTTCAGGGGAGTGTGATCCACGTGAATGCGTGGGCGAAGAAGTTTTTGTTTGAGGTGGCGCAGTTGCAGCAGCCGGTGCACCGGTTGTCGGGTGGGGAGCGGGCGCGAGTGTTGCTGGCGAATCTGATGTTGCAGCCGGCCGATGTGCTGTTTCTGGACGAGCCGACGAATGATCTGGATATTCCGACGCTGGGGGTGTTGGAGGAGTCGCTGGAAGATTTTCCGGGGGCGCTGGTGCTGGTGACGCATGACCGGTATTTGATGGACCGGATTTCGACGCATGTGATTGGGTTGGATGGTAAGGGCGGGGCGACGCTGTTTGCGGATTACGACCAGTATGAGCAGGACCTGCTGTCGAAGCGGGCACCGGCGGCGAAGGCGAAGAATACGACGCAGACGCAATCGAATAGCGGTGGGAATCGTAAGAAGCTGAGCTATACGGAGCAGCGGGAGTACGATGCGATGGAGGAGAAGCTGGCGGAGACGGAGGCGCGACTGGCGGCCAAGCAGGAAGAGTCGCAGCGGCCGGATGTTGTCAGTGACCACATTCGGGTGCAGCAGGTGTTTAACGAGTTGAATTTGCTGGAGGGGGAAGTGGATATGCTGTATGCGCGGTGGGCGGAGTTGGAGGCGAAGCAGGCGAAGGGGTGAATCGTGAATAGGAAATAGATTCGGTATATTTCAGAAGAACATCCTCAATTCTGGCTTTGGAGTAATTCATGACCGATGGGATTGGGAAAATCACGACTTTGGTCCAGTTGGCGCTTGCGGCGACTTTGATCCCGAATTTGTTGGTGGCCGACCAGAATGTAGAAGTTGCGTTTGCCTCGCCGCCTGAGTTGGGGGCCGACCTCTTGCTTGAAATTGCGAAGGCACCAGGTCGCTCTCGCAAGGAGCGAGTTGAGATTTTGGTTAGAGCTTTTGAGATGGCGGGTGCGGCCAAGTACGCGCTGCGACGGACAGGGGCAAGCAGTGCTGCCTCCGGCACAGACTCTGATGCGGGTGTTGTGATCTCGGCATTGGGTCCGGGCCTTGATCGATTGAGTTTGCAGGCGAGGGTGATTGAAGCACTGGTGTTGCTGGAACCTGTTCGGGCCAGGGAGCTTCTTGAGACCTTGCGACTGACGGCGATCCCGCCTCTCGGTTGTGAAGACGCGCTCGGGTATTCGTTTGAGGCCTTCGACAAGGCCGTTGTTGCCGTGATCCAGCGTGGGTACTCCGCAAAGGAAGTGCGAGAGGGAGAGCCTGCTTTGCTTGCCGAGGGTTTGCTGCGGCAGGTTAGCTCGCCGTTTCAGTTTCCAGGCGCCTTTCAGATTCTGCGGCGTGAGGATTGGAAGGAAGGGGAGCTGCGTAGTTTAGTGTCGGCCTTTGCGATTCGATTGACGCAGCTCTCGGTGGATGACCGCTCGTTTCATGCGGCGACCCATTTCAGTGTTTTGCAGGATTTGATGGCCCTCGAGGCGAAGCTGCGAATGCACAACATCGACCCGTTTTCACTGATACAGGCGTTCCGTGGGTATGTGGTGCGTCACCTCAAGGCAGCACGGTGCGCGGACACGAAAGAGAGCCCGGCCATGAGCCGATTTGTCGAGCTCTTCAATCAGGACTTAGTATCCAAGCAAGCGAACCTGGACCCGATCTCGGCGGAGGATCAGAAACCGGAGAAGGTGCTCGAGGTGAAGGCGCGGGTCTACGATTTCTGGTCTACCCCAGAGAGCAGTCGCTTGCTAGATGGGCTGCGAACATTGCGCTTTGGCACCCGCGAACAAATTGCAGCACGTGAGAAACTTGGGATCGTGCGCCCGGACCGACTCGCGCCCTATCTCAGCGATGCGGAGCGATCTACTGTTGCGTGGCGGGCATCGCTGGATGCGTTTCTGAAAGAGTTTCACGAGTGGGAGAGCCGCAGCAATGAGCCTTTGCTGGCGCGATTTTTCGAGAGTTGTGCTGTTTTGCGGGGCCTCATTGCCATCGTTCCCGATACAGAGCGCAAGCTGGCATTGATGGGCGACCTTCTTGCCACCATCGCGGCCTCGGAGCTGCGCCAGATTGACCCGCCCGTGTGGCGGCTCCAACTGGAGATGGCCTTGACGATGAGCGAGATTTCGGAAACAGATCGGAATTCCTTCGTGGAACTTGCGCGACGGTCCGGTGATGTTTATGTGAGCGCGAAAGCCTCGCAGCTCCCTAAAAGGTAGCTGGGGCGAAATTTTAAGATTTGTTTCAAGGAGTTTTGCTTTGTACCGATACGGAGTGAAATCCTATGAATCGTCTTTCAGCTTTGCCACAGGCGTGTTACGTCCTGCTGCTCAGTGCATCGCTCGGATTTTCTGCCACCAAAGAGGTAGATCTGAAGCGCGATGTGCAAACTGCCAAGAGTGTTGTTACCGGACAGGTAGACCAGATCTACAGCTATTACGGTGCCGATGGGGAGATCTATAGCGACGTTACGCTGCGCGTGACGGGAACGCTGAAACAGGGATCAGAAACTCCCGGCACACTGAGCTTCACCACACCCGGTGGAATTGTAGGAGACTACGGCGTTTACTTTACGGGAACGCCGCAGTTTCAGCGCGATGAAGCCGTGCTGGTGTTTCTTGAGAATAATGCCAAGGGTGAGCTGGAGGCGACCTCGAAGTATGAGATGAGAGAGGCGTATCTTGCAGAAGTGGGGATGCGGCCGAGTGAATTACTGAAGGCTGTGCGAGCCGAACTCGAGGAGATGGGTGAGCCGGTGCGGGACACGGAATGGCAGCGGGCTTCTGAATTTGTGGAGGCACAAAGCCGCGTGGGGACGAGGAAGGGTGATGGGGATTTGTTTGAAAAGAACAGCGGGGCGAGTTGCTTTAAGCTGATGGGCCCGAAATGGCGGACGAGCAACGTGACCTACAGGCTGGATCCATCGCTGCCGACGAATTTTCGAACGCCGATCGCGACGGCCATTGCCTCGCTCAACAACGCTGGGGTATCGCTGCGGTTAGTGCTCAACAACTTTAGTGCGAATGCGATCAGCTTTGGCCCGATACAGGGTAGCGGGACGCTAGCGCAGGCGCGAGTTTCGTTTCAGCCTTCGACGCAGACGATTATGGGATTCACGATTACCTTCAATCGATCTTTCGCCTGGGGGAGTGGTGGGGAACCTGACCGGTTTGACATTGAAGGAGTAGGGCTGCATGAGCTGGGACATTCGGTTGGCCTGGACCATCCCGAGCCGAGCTCGTGCAATACCCAGACGATGTGGTTTAGCGCATCGATGGGCGAGACGATCAAGCGCAGTTTTGAAACAGGAGATCTGGCTGGACTGTCGGCGATGTATGGCCCAGCACCACCGCCGCCTTCGGCTCCCCCGCCGAGTGCACCGCCGCCTTCGGCCCCGCCGACTCCACCTGGCTCGGCACCACCTGTACCGGTCTTCAGCAGTATGGCTGTGAGCGGGTCGCAGGTGACGAGTAGCCCGATCACGCTGCAGGTGACCGGGACCACGTTCCAGACGGACCGGTTGCAATTTGTCATCCGCGGCCCGGGTTGCCCTTCGGCTACGGGTTGTGTCATCGATACGAGATCGCTGCAGAACCTGACATCGACCACAGCGGGAGCCGTATTTACGGCACGCGGTGGTGGACAGTTTACGGTGACGCTGCGGAACTCCTCGATCGGCGTACAGTCGACTGGTTCTTTCCGCTTCAATGTGGCGATCGGTCGGCGCTAAATCAGATGGCCTAGTTTTTCGCGTTTGACATCCAGGTAGTCTTTCGAGTGAATGCTCACGGGAGCAATCGTAGGTACTCGTTCGACGACCTGGATGCCGGCGTTTTCGAGGGCGGCAATCTTATCGGGATTGTTGGACATCAGGCGAACGGCTTTGATGCCGAAGTAGCTGCAGACGGCAGCGGGGAGGCGGTAGTCCCGCGAGTCGATGGCGAGGCCGAGTGCTTCGTTGGCCTCGACGGTATCGGCCCCTTCATCCTGTAGCTGGTAGGCGCGGAGTTTGTTGATGATGCCGATGCCGCGGCCTTCCTTCATTTCATACACGACGAGACCGCGGCCATCCTGGGCAATGGCGGACAGAGCGATTTCAAGTTGCTGGCGGCAATCACAGCGGAGGCTGTGGAAGACATCTCCGGTGAGGCACTGGGAGTGGATGCGCAGAATCGGCGGGGGTCCGGAGCTGAGGTCGCCAAGGACGACGGCTACGGCTTCTTCGCGCTCGCCGGAGTGGATCCATTCGAACCCGTGGATTCGAAACTTACCAAACTCGGAGGGGAAATCTGCTTCGGCGGCATGAACTAGATCCATAATGGTGGGGACAATTCTATTATGGTCGAACCGGCCTTTGTATTGCTGCTCTTTAATCTCGGCGTTGCGGCTTCGCTGGCCAGCATCCTGTCGCGCATTCCTGCGTTTCAGCGGATGCTGCTGCGGGAAGAGCGCTCGGTGACGCAGCGGCTGGAGATGGCGTTGGCGTTTGGTTCGATCTTTGGAGCGGGTGCGGCGGCGCGTGTGTTTACGGGGTCTTACCAGGCTGCGGATCTGACGCTGGCCGGGGCCTATCTGGCGGGATTGCTGGGTGGTTATGTGACGGGGATGGTGAGTGGAATTCTGATGAGCCTGCCGGCGATGTTTGGCAACGAGTTGCTGGCGATGCCGCTCTATGCGGGCATTGGCGTGCTGGGGGGACTGGTGCGCGATTGCGCGCCTGATGCGGAGGAGATCTGGCGTTACTCGCCGGTGTTTGATTTGTTGGGATCGTGGCGGGTGGTGCGGCGCAGAGAACTGCTGCCGGTGATCAGCTACCGGATTCTGATTACGGTGGGATTGTTGTTTGCCGAGGGGCTGCGACTGACGGGGCAATTTATGTTTCGGGGGCGGGCGATCTTCAGCCCGATTGCGATTGATACCGAGCCACTGCTGCCGTGGGTGGGGGCCTTGTTTGGGACCTCGGCGCTTTGTGCGTTTCTGCCGCTGAAGATCTGGAACACGACGCGGATGGAAAGCAAATTGTCTTTGCAGCAGAGATTGATTGCGGAGGCGAAGCTGGCGGCGCTGACGAGCCAGATCAATCCGCACTTTCTGTTCAATACGCTCAACAGTGTTTCGAGCCTGATTCGCATGGACCCGGACCGGGCGCGGGCGATGATCTACAAGCTTTCGAACGTGCTGCGGCGGGCGATGAAGAATACGGATAACTTTGCGCCGCTACGCGATGAGCTGGCATTTATTGATGATTATCTGGCGATTGAGATGGTGCGGTTTGGGGAGAAGCTACGGTTTCTGCGGGACATCGAACCGGGGGCGTTGAACGTGCCGGTACCGTCGATGGTGCTGCAGCCGCTGATTGAAAACTCGATCAAGCATGGGCTGGCGGGGAAGCTGGAAGGGGGAACGATCTGGCTGCGGGCGCGGATGATTGAAAGTGAACGATTGTTGCTGACGGTGGAGGATGACGGGGAGGGAATTCCTGAGGAGAAGATGGAGGATCTGTTTGGGGCCTCCAGTGGAATTGGGGTTTCGAACGTGAAGGAGCGGCTGGAAGTTTTGTTTGCGGGGCATTACCGGATGTCAGTGGATAGCCGGTTGGGGCAAGGGACGCGGACAGAAATTGAGATTCCTACAAGCAAGAACGCGCTGACTGGCGTAGACTAGCTAGTGATTTGACAAATCTCGAAGGCATTCTTGAGAATTGGCGTAGCGAGCGGTTACCCGTCACAATCGCCAATCGAACGCGTCGCGTTTATGATCATCTAGCCCGTATTTATCCGATCTCGAGTTACCTGTTTCATGCCAAAGCACACGCGTTGGCGCTCGACATGGCAGGGATTCAGGATGGCATGAAAGTGCTGGAAATTGCGGTTGGGTCTGGGGAGATGTTTTCGAAGATTGCGGCCCGCAATCCGCAAGGGTTGAATGTCGGCTTGGACCTGTCGCCGCAGATGGCGGCGGCCACTCTGGACCGACTGGGTAAGGAACACCCGGAAGTGAATTGCACCATTGAGGCTGCGGATTGCCGGATGATGCCGTTTCGGGATGAGAGCTTTGACGGGATTGTCTGTTGCTACTTACTCGAACTGCTGGCCTCAAGCGACATCGTCAAGACACTGCATGAAGTGAACCGGGTGCTGAAGCCGGGTGGAACGTTTACGCTGATCATGATTGGCCAGAACCTGGAGTACTTCAATCGGGCTTACCGGGTGGCTTCGAAGGTAGTGCCAGCGTTTCTGGGGCAACAGATGGACCAGCGGGGACCGGAGTTGCTGGAGGCGTGTGGGTTTCGGGTTGTCAGCCATCAAACGGTACGGCAGACGCTGTACCCATCGCGCATTGTTGTCAGCCGCCGCGCCTAGCGCGGGGCCATACGGAGGGCGCCGTCGAGGCGTACGACTTCGCCATTGAGCATGCGGTTCTGGATCATGTGAACGGCGAGGGAAGCAAATTCAGCGGGATCGCCGAGGCGTGGGGGAAAGGGGATGGTTGCGGCCAACTGGCGCATGGCATCGGCAGGGAGGCCGGCCAGGAGCGGAGTGTGGAAGAGACCGGGAGCGATTGATAAAACGCGGATGCCGAAGCGGGCGAATTCTCTGGCCAGGGGAAGGGTCATCGAGGCGACCGCACCTTTGGAGGCAGCATAGGCAGCCTGGCCGATTTGGCCATCAAAGGCAGCGACCGAACTGGTGAGAATGATGACACCGCGCTCGCCGTCGAGGCCTGGTTCGTTTTTGGACATCATCGCCGCAGCGAGGCGGGTGACGTTGAAGGTGCCAGTGACGTTGACGCGCAGCACTTTCTCAAAGCGAGCGAGATCGAGGGGACCGTCTTTGCCGAGGGCTCTTTCGGCTGTGGCGACACCGGCGCAGTGGATCAGAATGTCGACGCGCTCGGCTTCATCGAGGGCCGCCAAAACGTCGGCCTCATCACAAACGTCGGTGCGACAGAACTGGGTGAGGGCACCCAGTTCTTTGGCAAGGGCAGAGCCACGCTCTTCATTCAGATCGGCAATGGTGACGGCAACCTGCGCGGCGACGAGAGCACGGACGCAGGCTTCGCCGAGGCCGGACGCGCCTCCGGTGACGAGGGCGGTCTTGCCGGCGAGGATCATCTAGTGGCCCTCTGCCTCAAGGAAGCGTTCGGCTTCGATGGCGGCCATACAGCCGGCACCGGCAGCAGTGATGGCCTGACGGTATTGGCGATCCTGCACGTCGCCGGCATGGAAGACGCCGGTGATGTTGGTGCGGGCACCACCATGGGTGAGGATGTAGCCCTCTTCGTCGAGATCGAGCTGACCGACAAAAGGCTTGGTGTTGGGAATGTGGCCGATGGCGACGAAGAAACCGTCGACGGCTTCGTTCCAGGCTTCGCCTGTTTTGAGGTTGCGCAATTTGGCCGAGCCGACCACGCCAGACTCGGCGGGGAGCACTTCGTCGACTACGGTGTTGAGGATGACCTTAATCTTGGGGTTGGCCATGACGCGGTCGACCATGATTTTGGAGGCACGGAACTCTTCGCGACGGTGGACGAGCATGACGTCTGAGAAGCGGGTGAGGAAGTTGGCTTCTTCCATGGCGCTATCGCCGCCGCCGACGACCATGATCTTGAGGCCACGATAAAAGAAGCCGTCGCAGGTGGCGCAGGAGCTGACGCCTTTGCCGATCATCTGTTGCTCGCCGGGGATGCCCAACCAGCGGGCACTGGCACCGGTGGCGACGATGAGGGTGGAAGTCTCGATCCATTCGCCGTCAACGCTCAGGCGGAAGGGGCGCTTGGAGAGGTCGGCTTCGACAACTGTGCCGAAGCGGTATTCGGCGCCGAAGCGCTCGGCCTGGAGCTTCATGTTTTCGACCAACTGCGGGCCCATGATGCCTTCGGGGAAGCCAGGGAAATTCTCGACCTCAGAGGTGATCGACAACTGGCCACCGGGCTCTTTGCCCATCAGTACCAGTGGTTTCAGACCGGCACGAGCGGAATAGATCGCTGCGGTATTGCCCGCGCAGCCCGAGCCTAGAATGACGACGTTATGCATATAGACAGGAAATGAACCGGCTGGAAAGTTTCTTGCGGCCCTGACCTCAGTTTACAACTAAGCGGAAATTAGTTACGGCGTTGACGGGCACGAATTGCGACGAAGGCGAGGCCGGTGCCGAGCATCATCCAGGTGGAGGGTTCGGGGATGGCACCGTCCAGGAGGTCGTTTCCGCAAGCGGAGCCGGTGAAGTAGGGAGTGATTGTACCGGCGGCGATTCCGACCAGGAACTGGTACCAGGCAGAGCCGACAACGGGTGCGCCGTTGAGGTTGAAGGTCACGGTGTACTCGGCCTGTGGGCAACCGTTGTCGTTGTCGGTGCAGAGGCCATTGAAGGCAATTTGTGTGGTGCCGGTTTGGAGCGCCGGGGGGTTGGGCGAGACGCTGGTCAACCAGACAGAACGGCCGGCACCAAACAGGGAGTTGTGGGTGCCATTGGTGAGGAACTGATTGGAGGTGAGGATCTGTGTGCCGATCGAGACTTCGTACAGATCTCCGTCATCGAAGAGACCGACACCGACCGATTTGCCATTGATGAGCCCGGGGCCGCCGTGATCGACGAGAGGGATGCCGTAGCGGATGTTGCCGCTTTGCTTGAAGAAGAGGTCGGCGGCATGAATTTCAGAGACGACACCACCGGAATTGAAGGTGTAGGGCGAAATGGTGGAGATGTTGCCAATGGTCGGAGCGGGCCCGCCGAAGTTGAATTTGAGGATCGCCTGGAACTCGCCGGTGAAGCCGCTGGAATTTTTGATGGCGTCGACACTGACGCTCTGGATCATGAAGTTTTCGCGCTTGCCGACCAGGTAGGGGTCGAGGCCGGAGTACCAGGCGCTGTTGTTGTAGACCAACGGAACCGCAAAACTGGAACAGGCGGTGAGACAGAGCAAGGAGAAAATGTACTTCATGGTGAAACGACTTCTCTTTGTTCTACCTAATTTTTCTTTAGGGGATATGACTTAGGCCGAAATAAAGTTCGGATTTGTACTAGAGGTACTACCGCAGGCAGACGTAGGCGAGCCAACTGCAAACATAGGCGAGAAAAGCCATGTAGGTGAACTGGATGATGGGCCACTTCCAACTGCCAGTTTCACGGCGGACGACGGCGATGGTGGAGATGCACTGGAGGGCGAAGGCAAAGAAGATGAGCAGGGCGACGGCGGAGGCCATGTTGAGATCCTGCTGCAGGGCTTTCTGGAGGCCTTGCTGGACCCCATCGGCGTCCTGGTCACCCTGGATGCCGTAGATGGTGCCGAGGGTGCCGACAATGACCTCACGGGCGGCCAGGGAGCTGATGAGGCCGACGCCGATCTTCCAGTTGAAACCGAGTGGGGCGATGAGGGGTTCGATGGCCTTGCCGAGTTGGGCGGCATAGCTTTGCTCCATGTTGGGGGCAACACCGTTCTGGAGGGGTAGGTGGGCCAAGGTCCAAAGCAGGATCATGGTGGCGAGGATGGTGGTGGAGGCGCGCTTGAGGAAGACCTTGGCGCGATCGAGCAAGCGATAGAGGATGCTGCTGAGGCGAGGGATGCGATACGGAGGAAGCTCAATGAGGAAGGGCGTCTTCTCGGAGCGGAAAATCGTGCTCTTGAGAAGTCTGGCGGTGCTGGCTGCGGCGACAAAACCGAGCACGTAGAGGCCGAGCATCATGGCGGCCCGGGTACCGAAGAAGGGGCCGAGGAGCGGACGGTCTGGAATGAAAGCCGCAATGAGCATGGTGTAGACCGGGAGGCGAGCCGAGCAGGTCATCAAGGGGGTGACGAGGATGGTGGCGATGCGGTCGCGCTTGTTCTCGATGGTGCGGGTGGAGAGGATGGCGGGGATGGCGCAGGCGTAGCCGCTGAGAAGGGGGATGAAGCTTTTGCCCTGCAGGCCGACCTTTGCCATGGTGCGGTCGGCAATGACGGCGGCACGGGCGAGGTAGCCGGAATCTTCGAGGACGGCAATGAAAGCGAAGAGGATGAGGATTTGGGGAAGGAAGACGATGACGCTGCCGACACCGCTCCAGACACCTTCGACCAGGAGGGCGCGGAACCAGGATTCGGGCAAGCCGGCTTCGATCCAGCCGCCACTGATTTGAATGGCTGCCTGCACGGCCTCCATGAGCGGTTTGGCAAAGGTGAAGATGCTTTGGAAGACGAGCAGGACGATCAGCAGAAAGCTGAGAGGCCCCCAGAGAGGATGCAGGACGATGCGGTCGAGCCGGTGGGTCCATTCGGGGGGAAGGGGCTGCTTGAAGCCGGAGCCAGAGGCCAGGTCGCCGCTCCACTTGCGGCAACTGGGGAGATTGTTGAGAACCGGGAGTTCGATGCGCTTCGGTTGGGGGATCGTTTTGGCGAGGAAGCTGCGAACGGCATCGACGCCGCTGCCATGGACGGCACTGGCCAACACGACGGGGGCACCGAGCTGCTGGGCGAGCGCCTCGGGGTCGACGCTGCCACCACGGCGGGTGAGGTCATCGGACATGTTGAGGATGACCAGGGTGGGGATATTGAGGCTGAGGACGGGGGCAGCCAGCATGAGGTGACGGGCGAGGCTGGTGGAATCGAGGATGAGCAGGATGGCATCGGGACGGTCGAGGTCAGGCATTTTGCCGTGGAGAACGTCGTGGGTGACCTGCTCGTCTTCGGAGTGGGGCTCGAGGGAGTAGACGCCGGGTAGATCGATCAAGGTGACTTCGCGGGTGAGGTCGACGCGGGCGGTGCCGATGTGGCGCTCGACGGTGACGCCGGGGTAGTTGGCGACTTTTTGACGGAGGCCCGTCAAACGATTGAAGAGAGTGGACTTGCCGGTATTTGGGGGGCCGATGAGCGCAACTAGTTTGTGTCCCGCCGGGTTTATGATGGGAGTGGCAGTTGCCGAAGCAGGATTGTGGCAGGAGTCCATGGAGCTATGGATGAAGTTCTTTCACAAGAATGTGCAGGCAAGTTTCGCGCCGGAGTGCAATTTCTGTCCCATCCACCCGATAGACAGTAGGGTCTCCAGCGGGGGCCACATGGGCGGCCTCGACTTCACAGCCGGGGATCATACCCATTTGCATGAGACGTAAGCTCATTTCTTCCGGTAAATCGAAGTGATCGAGAATGGCGCGGTCACCGACCCGGAGCAGAGCAAGAGATTTAGCGGAGAGACTCACTTGTCAGTTCATTCAAAGTATAACCTCACGGTGGCACAGAAAGTGTCCTTTATCAGTTGTTTGGCCTTAGGGCTGGTTGCAACTGAGATGCAGGGACAGGTACTTGACAACAATTTCCTGAACGGGCGGTATGGATTTCGGCAAGTGGTAGTGTCCACGAATCCGGCAGGGCAGCCGATTGAGACGCGGAGCATTGTTGGGATTCTCAGCTTTGATGGGCGGGGGGCGTTTTCGTTTCAGGGTACGCGGAACACGTCGACCAACAGCCCGAGCGCGTTCAACGGCGGGGGGACTTACAGCGTTGCGGCGAATGGGTTGGTCTCGATGAATAGCCCTCTCGATTCCAATGCGTTTTTGAATGCGAGATTGGGGACAGGCATTTTGCTCGGCAGCACGACGGACTCTGCGGGTAACGCTTTTGACCTCTTCGTTGCCATTCAATTGCCGCAGGTGCCCACTTCGAATGCGACGCTGAGCGGGGCTTATGTCGGCACCTCGATTGAGTTTCCTAACGGTTTGTTCTTTAACATCAAGAACAGTTTCTTCCGGTTTACTTCGAGCGGACAAGGAAGTCTGGGGCTGGTGAACACGGCAGGACAGACGGGGCAAAGTGGCAAGCGGGTGTTGCAGCAATCGATTGGGCCGAGCACTTACAGTATTTCGAGTGATGGCAGTGGGCAGGCGGTGTTTCCGACTTCGAGTGGGTTAACGGCGTCCAACCAGTTGCTGCTCGGCGACCGGCAGATTTTTGTATCGGCCAATGGCGACTACATGATTGGCGGTTCGACGACGCAAGGTTCGCACGACATCCTGTTTGCGATGAAGGCGGCGGCTTCCGGTGCCAGCAATGCGAGTTTTCGGGGCTTGTATTATTCGGCGGGGCTGAAGGTAGACCAGTTGCAGGCGCGGCCTTCTTCTTTCAGCGGCGCGGTGAATGGACTTGGCAATGGAAAAGCAGTTTGGACGCGGAGAGTGCGACTGCCTGAGGGCAATGTCGATTCGACGGCGGTGAACGATTACAATCTGGCGGGCGATGGAGTGGGGTCGATGCTGCTCAACCGTTTTGCCATCGGGGCTTCCAACAATGTCTTTCTGGGAGCCGGAGTGTCGTTTGCCGATTCGGATAATTATGAGCTGATGATTGGGATCAAGGCTCGCGATCTGAGTGGTACCGGAATCTTCATCAATCCGGCCGGGGTGCTGAATGGTGCCAGTTTTGCGCCGGTGGGAAATCCGATTGCGCCGGGACAATTTATCGGGATTTTCGGCACAGGGCTGGGGCCAGCGAATGCGGTGGTTGCCCCGAGTGTTCCCTTCCCGACGACGCTCGGCGGCGTGAGCATCACGGTGCAGGGACGGCCAGCGCCCTTGTATTTTGTGAGCGCGAATCAGATCAGCGCCCTGGTGCCGTTTGCGACGTCAGGCACGAGTGCGGAGATTGTGATCCGGCAGGGGAATCAGGAATCGAACCGGGTGACCGTGCCGGTGAGCCGGACCTCACCCGGGATTTATGCGGTGAGTCAAAACGGGGTAGGAGCTGGAGCGATTCTGAAAGCGGACTTTACGCCTGTGCTGCCGAGCAGCCCGACGAGGCGGGGCGACACTGTGCTGATTTACCTGACGGGCCTGGGGGCGTTGAACCCGGCGCTGGCAGATGGGGCCGCGGCGCCAGGAGCTACGCTGAGCCGGGTGACCGATACGGTAAACGTCTACATTGGCGGCCAAAGAGCGACGGTGAGTTTTGCGGGGGCGGCACCGGGGTTTGCGGGGCTTTACCAGTTGAATGTCGTGATCCCGGCCAATGCACCGATTGGATCGGCGGTGCCACTGGCGATTGAGACAGCCAGTGCATTCCATGACATGGTGGACATCGCGATCCAGCCTTAGGATGGGCGTGCAGCAATAGAACGAGGGCAGCTCCTGGAAGGAACTGCCCTCGTTGCAATCTTCAGATGGACAGAAGTCTAGCTAAAGCTGGCCAGACCGGTGGCTTCGTCATCGAACACTTCAAACACCGTGTACAGCTTGGTGATCTGAAGCAGGTCCTGGACGCGCTTGGTCAAGCCGAGCAGCTTCAGACGGCCACCGGCATTGGAAACGGTGGTGAAACCGCTGACCAACTCGCCGATCCCGGAGCTGTCGATGTAGCTTACTTCAGAAAGGTTCAACAACACCTTTTTGTCGCCCTTGGTTACCAGGTCCTTGATCGTGTCGCGAAATGCGCTGGATCCCTCACCCAGTGTGATGCGGCCGGCCGCATCGATTACAGTCACATCGCCAACTTGGCGGGTGGTCATAGTTACGCTCACAGTTTGCTCCTTGGAAAAAAATCAGAAAATCAAGCTTCGCCCAATCGCTTCACCATCCGGACGAGAGTGCCTTGGGGAACACGGGGCTCGTGTTCACATTCGTCCATGAAGGCTCGCATCAACAACAATCCGCGGCCAGACTGCTTCAGCAGGTTTTCCTGGGCCAGAGGATCTGGTACTTCCTCATCTTTAAAGCCTTCGCCCTCGTCGCCAATAGTAACGGTTAACTGGCCAGGAGCGGAGTCCAATTTCAAATAAACCTTTTTGCGGGCGTTGTACTTGTTTCCGTGCGCGACGGCATTGACCATACATTCCCGAACGGCCATGGAGATCGAGTTTTGGTCGTCCTCGTTAAAGCCGATTTTGCGGGCCAGATCCATAGTAGTCTGGTCTGCTAAATCTACGCTATCGAGCGTCGATTCCAGATGGAATTCCTGCGTTTGCTGTTCAAAGGATGCGGCCATGCGTTCTGCCCGTATTTTAGATTCCGGCAAAAGGTCGAATGATTAGCTTGTCAGGAGGATGGAGTGGCTGTCAAGTGGGCAGGATGACAGTTTGTGGATTGAATGGTGCTTGCGTTGCGGTTAAGTTGGCGATAATTGGGTCGTGGAGAACTCTGCTGCTGTTGGTGAACTGCGAAAGATCCAGGCGCTGGAAGGGCTGAGCGACGCGAATCTGGAGTGGCTGTTTGAGAGATGTGAGTATCGAAGCTACCAGGCCGGGGACTATTTGGCCCACGCTGGAGACCCTGCCGATTACATGCTGTTTGTGCTGGAGGGGTCGTTTCATGCCCGCTATGAGAATAGCGATGCGCCTGCCTTCATCATGAGTGGCGGCATGGTGAGCGGTTTTTTGCCGTTCTCGCGGATGGGGAAGTATCCTCTTTCGACAATCGCCCAGAGCCCGGTGCGATTGCTGGCTCTGCACAAGCAACACTTCCCCGCCCTGTATCAGGAAGTGCCCCAGTTGATTCCGAAGCTGGTGGGAATTCTGACGGACCGGGTGCGGGAATCGACGCGTGCCATCACCCAAACCGATAAGCTGGCAGCGATCGGAAAGCTGACGGCTGGGCTGGCGCATGAGCTGAATAACCCGGCGGCGGCGGCCCGGCAGGCCAGCGGAAGTGCCCAAAAGATTTTTGATTCCTACCGGGAGACGCTGGATCAACTGGCGGTGCTGAGTAGCTCCAAAGAAACCTATGAACAGGTGCGGCAACTGGAGGCGCAAGCGTCTGCGGCCTTGAAGGCGCCGCACGTGATGGACTCCCTCACGCGGAGCGACCTGGAGGAGACAATTCTCGAATGGCTGGAATCGATTGGAATTGAAGACCCTTGGCGTGGGGCTCCGGCGTTTGTGAATGCAGGATTTACGGTAGAAAGCCTGAAGCAGGCGACCACAGGATGGTCGGCTGAGGTCAGAAAACTGGCGCTGGACCGGGTGGCGGCGGCCATTGAGATGGAGCAGGTGCTGGGGCAAATGCATAACGCCACGACACGGATGAGCGACCTGGTTGGGGCGATGAAGAACTACTCGTTCATGGACCGCGACGGAAAGGCGGAGGTTGACATTAACCAGAATCTGGAATCGACGGTTGCGTTGTTTGGATTCCGGTTCAAGGCTGGAGTGGACCTGATCAAGACTTACGCCGCCGATTTGCCCAAAGTCTATGGCCAGGGAGGTCAACTGAATCAGGTATGGACGAACCTGATTGATAATGCGCTGGACGCCATTGAGATGGACAAGGCGCGGACTGAGCCGGGGCAATTGCGGATTGAGACCAAGAGGGAACTGGATCTGGTCCTGATTGAGATCACCGATAATGGCCCGGGGATTCCCACCGAGGTTGCCAGCAAGATTTTCGATCCGTTTTTTACGACCAAGGAACAAGGGGAAGGCACTGGTCTGGGGCTGGATACGGTGTACCGGATCATACGACAACATGACGGGGACATCCGGTTCCAGTCTGTGCCTGGGAAGACTACATTTTCAGTACGGCTGCCGATTCCGCGACCGGCATGATTTATCTGCATCAGGTGCATTTTCGGCATGGCGAGAACCAGGTACTGACGAACATCAACCTGCACATTCGCAAATGCCAGCGCACGGTGCTGTTGGGGCGCAGCGGCAGCGGCAAGAGTACGTTGCTACGGCTGCTGAATCGCCTGGCAGAGCCGGCGAATGGACGGATTACGTTTCAGGGCGAGGAACTGGGATCGATTGATCCGCAACTGTTGCGTCGCAACATCGGCTTCGTATCGCAGGGGCTGGGATTGTTTCCGCACTGGACGGCGCGGCAGCAGATTGCACGCTTCCACCAGCAGGGGCAAAGTATCGAAGCGCTGGCCGCATCGCTGGGGCTGGAGCCCACATTGCTGGATCGCTATCCGCACCAATTGAGCGGGGGCCAGCAACAGCGGGTTGCCATTGCGCGGGCACTGGCATCGGACCCTCCGGTGTTGCTGCTGGATGAGCCGTTCTCGGCGCTGGACCCGATTTTGCGTTGTGAGCTGCAGCAACTGATTCTGGGCTTGAACAAGACGATCGTGTTTGTGACGCACGACATTCGGGAAGGGCTGCGGCTGGGGCAACAACTGGTGTTTCTGCGCGCGGGCAGGATTGTGTTTGATGGACCGCAGGAAGGGCTGGCCAGTTGCCCGGATGAAGAAGTGCAGGCCTACCTGAGGACGTTGTCCACATGAACTCCCAGTTGGTCAGCTTGACGATAGAACATTTGCTGCTGGTTTTGTTTGGGGTAGGTTTGGCGACAGCAGTGGCCTTGCCGCTGGCGATCTGGTGCCAGCATCGGCCGCGCTGGGCGAAGATCATTCTGCAACTGACAGACATCATTCAAACCGTACCGAGCCTGGCACTGTTTGGACTGCTGTTGCCGCTGCCGTGGATCGGTGGAATCGGAGCGAAGCTGGCCGTGCTGGTTCTCTTCTTGTACGGACTACTGCCGATCTTGCGCAATACGTTGCTGGGACTGCATGGGGTGCCCTTGCCGGTGCGCGAGGCAGCACTGGCGCTGGGGATGAGCCGGAACGAGATTTTGCGTGAGGTGGAATTGCCTCTGGCCGCGCCTGCCATTCTGGCGGGTTTGCGCATCGCTACAGTAACCACGATTGGCACGGCAACGATTGCGGCCGCCATCGGGGCTGGCGGGCTGGGCGTATTGCTCTATCGCGGACTCGCTACAGTAGAGACGGAACTGCTGCTGGCAGGAGCGTTGCCTGCTGCGCTGATGGCCATTGCCGCAGACCGCTTATTTTTATGGATCGAAGACAAGCTCTCACTCTCACCACCGCCGCGCTTGTAGCGGGCTGCACGCGCGCCAACGGCCTGACCGTCGGGGCGAAGAATTTTGTGGAGCAGGATATTCTCGGCGAGGTGTTGACGCAACATCTGGCGCGGCAACTCCAGATGGCGCCACAGCAGAAGTTGCATCTGGGTGGCAGCTTTGTGGCCCACCAGGCGCTGATCGATGGATCGATTGATTTGTATCCCGAGTATTCCGGAACGGCGCTATCGGCCTGCCTGAAACTGCCTATTGAGAAGGACCCCAAACGGGTCTTTGAGCTGGTGAAGCAGACGTACGCCAGCCGTCATGGAGTGGAGTGGGGCTGGTCTCTCGGGTTCGCCAACACGTTTGCGATGACGATGCGGCGGAGCGAGGCGCAGAAGCTTGGGATTGTGAGCCTGTCCGATGCAGTGGCGAAGCGCAGCGACTGGCGTATTGGCGTCGGCTATGAATTTGAGCAGCGCAAGGATGGCTGGCCGAGTTTCATCCAGACTTATCCGCTGCGAGTGCAGGGGAATCTGCATACGATGGATCTCGGTTTGATTTATCGGGCGCTGCGAGCCGGCGAGGTGGATCTGGTAGCGGGTAACTCTACGGATGCCGCGCTGGCGGATCCGGAACTGGTGGCGCTCACCGATGATCTGAACTTCTTTCCCCCTTACGAAACTTGCCTAGCGGTAAGGGTGGAGACACTGGGTCGCATGGGCGGATTGCGGGCGGCACTAGACAAATTGTCAGGGAAGATCCCGGTGGACTTGATGCGAAAATGCAATGCTCAGGCAACGGTGGAGCGCAAGAGTCCGGCAGTGATTGCGGCTTCGTTCGTTACTGGATTGTGATGACAGCTCTGGAGTAGCAAATTGGCGAAACCTTTTATCTTGACAGTGGACGATGACGTTGCGGTATTGCGGGGCATCGAAAGAGACTTGCGCGGGAAGTATGCTGCGAATTATCGAATCGTAAGGGCGGAGTCTGGTAAATCGGCGTTGGAGCTGTTGGGACAGATACAGGACCGCAATGATGATGTGGCGTTGATTCTGGCCGACCAGCGGATGCCGGAGATGGATGGGGTAACGTTTCTCACGCAGGCCAAAGAGCTGTTTCCCGATTCGCGCCGGGTGTTGCTGACGGCTTATGCCGATACGACAGCGGCAATTGTGGCAATTAACGAAGTGCGGCTGCATCACTATCTGATGAAGCCCTGGGACCCGCCAGAGCAGCAGTTGTACCCGGTTCTGGATGATCTGCTGGCCGACTGGCACGCCGAGTATGCGCCGCCCTTCCGTGGCATTCGGGTGGTGGGGCAGCGATGGAGCCCGGAAGCACATCGAGTCAAGGACTTTCTCGGGCGGCACCAGGTGCCCTTCCGCTGGGTAGACATGCAAGAGGCGATGCAGGACCCGAGCCTGAGCCAGCATCTGACAGCCGGACGCAAGCTGCCGTTGATTGTATTTGCCGACCATAGTGTTGAGGATTGCCCGTCCCCGGAAAGGCTGGCTGAGAAGCTTGGCTTGCATACCAATGCGAGTACCGAGTTTTATGATCCGGTGATTGTGGGTGGTGGACCGGCAGGGCTGGCAGCAGCGGTATATGGATCGAGTGAGGGTCTAAAGACGTTGATGATTGACCGGGACGCGCCGGGAGGCCAAGCAGCACTGAGTTCGCGGATTGAGAATTACCTGGGATTCCCGGCAGGACTGAGCGGTGGGGATCTTTCGCGGCGAGCCGTGGCGCAGGCCCGGAAATTTGGCAGCGAGATTTTGGCGCCGCAAGAGGCGACAGGGCTGCGCACCGAGGGCTACTACCGGGTGATTACGCTGGCAAACGGAGCTGAGGTTTTTGCGGGAGCGGTGTTGCTGGCCACGGGGCTTTCTTGGCGACGCCTGCAGATGCCTAACATTGACCGGCTGACCGGGGCCGGAGTCTATTATGGGGCAGCAACAACAGAGGCACCGAGTTGCGCCAACGAAGAAGTATTTGTGGTGGGTGGGGCCAATAGCGCCGGGCAGGCGGCCATGCACTTCTCACACTACGCCCGCAGCGTGAAGATGCTGGTGCGGGGCGATGGGCTTTCCGCGACGATGAGTCAGTATCTGATTGACCAAATCACGGCGACCCCCAACATTGAAGTGATTTCGCATAGCGAAGTGGTGGGAGTGGATGGCGAGGATCAACTGGAGGCGATCACGATTGCCAACCGCAAGACGGGCGAAAGCCAGACCGTGCCGGCGAAACTGCTGTTTATCTTTATCGGGGCGCAACCACGAACGGATTGGCTGAAGGGAACACTTTGCCTCGATGAGCATGGCTTTATCCGGACTGGGTCGCAACTGAAGAAGGATGGGCAAGTAACCAAAGCGTGGCCGCTGGTGCGAGACCCTCTGCTGCTCGAGACTTCAATGCCGGGAGTGTTTGCGGCCGGTGATGCGCGCAGCGGATCGGTGAAGCGGGTAGCCAGCGGGGTGGGCGAAGGAAGCGTCGTGGTGCAGTTTGTGCATCACTTCCTGGCTGGGCTTTAGAGCTGGTCAGGCCATGCGGCCGAACTTGAAGCGGCGTGGCGCAGCAGGTTCCTGCGGGGCGCTGGGCGTGACCGGGGGTTGCTTGCGCTGGCGTAAACGAAGTATCAGGTTCATCACGAGATTCTCGACGAGGTCGCGGACCTCACGGTGGACGCCCTGCTGCTCGCCAATGGGGTCGCGGACGCGCCAGGTTTCAGAGGGGATCGCGGCAGCGTCATGAGGCACGGCTGCCCCGCTCAAATTGATCAGCAAGGTTGGCATCGGCGACATTGCCTCAGTCAGCGTCTTGGGGAAATGCGCGTCGAGGGAAATGCCTCGCTCTGCCATAACGGTTTTTGTGTTGGGGTCGACCAGCATGGCCGGGGCCAGACCGGCACTGACAGGTTCGATCACATCATGGCCATAGGATCGGGCAAAGGCTTCGGCCATCTGAGACCGGCAGGAGTTGCCCACACACAGGAACAATACCCTTTGTTTCATGACTCTACAGATTCAATAAAGAGTTGATGCACTTTCGTATCGTCGGTCAGTTCTGGATGGAAACTAGCCGCGAGGTGTTTGCCCTGCCTTACCAGCACAGCATCTCCAAGATAACTCGCCAGCACCTCTACCTGGGGCCCCGTGCGGCGAATAATCGGGGCGCGAATGAAGACGGCTTCGATTGGACCGGCGGTGGATTCCAGTTGCACGATGCGCGAATCGACCTGTCGGCCGTAGGCGTTACGCTCCACGTCGATGTCCATGATGTCGAGAGATTTTTGAGCTGGGGAACTGACGCCGTGCGCCATCAGGATGGCTCCGGCGCAGGTACCGAAGACGGGTTTGCTGAGGCCGAACTGCCGCAGCGGTTCAAATAGATCGTAGTAGTCCATGAGGCGGAGCATCGTGGTAGATTCTCCGCCCGGGATCACGAGTGCGTCGACCTGATTCAGATCTTGAATGGTCCGCACTTCGCACTGCCTGGCACCAGCCCGCTCGAGGGCGAGCTGGTGTTTTTCGAAATCTCCCTGCAGTGCGAGAACGCCGTAGAGCTTGCCGCTACCAGCCACGGCCCGCCATCAACTCCTCTTCGCGAATCTGACGGACGTCGAGACCGGGCATGCCATCGGGCAGGTCTTCGCAGGCTTCGAGAACCTTTACGGGGTCCTTGTAGTGGAGGGTGGCCTTGACGATGGCCTTGGCGAAGTTGACCGGGTCGGGGCTCTTGTAGATGCCCGAGCCAACGAAGACGGTTTCGGCACCGAGTTGCATCATGAGTGCGGCGTCGGCGGGGGTGGCGATGCCGCCGGCCGAGAAGTTGGGCACAGGCAGCTTGCCGTGCTTGGCGCAGTACTCGATCAACTCGAAGGGGGCCTGGTGGTTCTTGGCGGCAACCATCAGTTCGTCCTGGCGCATGGTGGTTAGCTGGCGCATTTCGCGAATGATGGTGCGCATGTGGCGCACGGCTTCAACGACATTGCCCGTGCCTGCTTCGCCCTTGGTGCGAATCATTGCGGCACCTTCGCCGATGCGGCGCAGGGCCTCACCGAGATTGCGGCAACCGCAAACGAAGGGCACTTCAAAGGGGTGCTTGTCGATGTGGTTCTCTTCGTCGGCGGGGGTGAGCACTTCGCTCTCGTCGATGAAGTCCACCTTGAGAGCTTCGAGTACCTGGGCTTCGACGAAGTGGCCGATGCGGGCCTTGGCCATGACGGGAATCGAAACCGTTGCCTGGATCTCGCGGATGCAAGTGATCGGGGACATGCGGGCCACACCGCCCTCTTTACGGATGTCGCTGGGTACTTTGATGAGAGCCATGACGGCTACGGCGCCGGCCTTCTCTGCAATCAAAGCCTGCTCTGCATTGGTGACGTCCATGATGACGCCGCCTTTCAACATTTCGGCCAGGCCGATCTTCTTGCGGAACGTTTCGTTCAGAATCATGTCGTGTACTCCGGAAAATGGGATTAGACCATTGCCATTGCAGGCAGAGGGTCCTGGTAACGGGAGGCGATTTTTGCCTCTTCTTCAAACAAAGGGCCAAGCCGGCGGAGCCCCTCGACAATGCGAGAGGGAGTCAAGCCGGCAAAACTCAAACGGAAACTTTCATTCATGGGGGTGCTGACGCTGAAGTAGCGACCCGGCAAATAGCTCACGCCTTCGCGGCGGGCTTTCTCGAGTACAGCAGCACTGTCGCAACCCGTGGGCAAGCTGACCCAAAGGTTCATGCCGCCCTGGGGACGGCTGAAGCGCGAGCCGGTGGGCAAAATTTGTTCGAGGGTATCGAGGGTTGTCTTGAGGCGTAGGCGACCGGCTTCGAGTACGCGCGTCAAGTGGGCATCGAGCCGGCCGCTGCGGGCAAACTCGAGCAGGATGGCTTGCGAGAGCTGGTCTGAATGAAGGTCAGTCCATTGCTTGGCCGTGGCCAGCTTCTGGATCAATGCCTTGGGGCCGATGACCCAGCCGACGCGTAGCCCGGGGAAGGCGATCTTCGAAAAGCTTCTGAGAAGTAGGGACCGCTCGCCTGCGCCGAGGGAACGGATCGTGGGAAGGGCTTCGCCTTCGTAGCGCAGGCGGGAATAAATGTCGACTTCAATCAGGAGGCGACGACCCGGCTCGGCCAGTTGCTGCCGCTCGGCCAGACTCATCGTGTAGCCAGTGGGGTTGCGAAAGCTCGGTGTGACGATGGTGGCTTCAATTCCGGGCTGGCTCGCATCCACCGTTAAGGCTCGCCCGAAGGCGTTGCGGACGCCGGGGTAGATGGGCTCTTCGGCGAACACAAAACCGTTGTTGCTGATGAGTGCCTTATGGATGAGGTCGAGGGCTTGCTGGCAGCCAGAGGTGATCAGCAGGTCGTCGAGGTCGGGGTCGAAGACACCTTCAGCGGTTGCTTCTTCCATCAGGTATTGGCGCAGGGGGGTGTAGCCGAGTGGCGAACCCAATTGCAAAACCTGTGCGGCAGAGCGACGCATCACCTCGGCGGTCACCTCACGCACTTCGTCAAGGGGGAAGAGTTCCTCGGCGGGCCTTGAGGTGGAGAAGGAAATTTCTTTGGTCTCGCTCGTGCCTTTGCTTTGTACAAAGCTTCCGCGGCCGACCTGGCCGTTCACCAGGCCATCTTCTTCGAGCAGGGCGTAGGCGGCACTAACAGTGGCTCGGTTCAGTCCAAGCTGGAGGGCGAGGTCGCGAGTGGGGGGTAAGCGGTCGCCATCTCGCAGGGAACCAGCCAATATGTTGCCCTTAAGCCCTTCATAGAGCTGGCGGTATAGAGGGATTTCCGATTGGCCGTTGATTTGAGGCAATTGGATCATGAGGCTGAACCTAAATGGTAGTCCAATTTTCAACAACAGGCAAGCCAATCTGGATTGTGCCGAAACGGGTCGTTGGATTGGCCCACTTACGCGTTTTGGTTAGAAGGAGATTTTTGCAATGACTCAAATTCTGCTTGCCCTGGCCCTGGCTGGTGAAATGACACCGGCTCAACTGAAACAAGACGCCATCCATCCACAACGCTACCTGTATGGGGTGGCACAGAGGGAAGGAAAAGTCAGCTTGAACCTGATCATTGATGATCAAGGTAAAGTGCGCAGTGTCAAGGCTTTAGAAGGCCATCCGGAATTGGTGGATGCGGCCCGGCGGATGGCGTTTGACTACCGCTATACGCCCGCCCAAGTGGATGGGCGGGCCACTGCTTCTGAGCTTCGATTGGAGATCCACTTCCGAAGACTGTAGCTCACGTGTTGCACATAAACACGTGCTACACTGATTTACGTGCAGCACGAACCCAAGCGGAATATCACGCTGAGCCTCCCTGTGTCGCTGTTGAAGCAGATCAAGGTGGTTGCGGCTCAGCGTGAGACTTCTGTCTCGGCGTTGATCGCCGAACAGCTTCAAAAGCTCGTCCCTCCCAGCGAGGAGTCGGTTAAGAGCATGGCAGACCTGATTGCCTCTGCTCCCAACAGTGGGTTTGGGGAGAAAGTCCCTTGGACTCGCGAGGAGATTTACGATCGACATGAGCGTTGAGTTCGTCGATACGAATGTTCTCATTTACGCTTTCGACACTTCCAGCCCGAGAAAGCATGACATCGCCGGACTGCTGATCACTTCGCTGAATGAAGCTGGGAATGGTGCGGTCAGCATACAAGTGTTATCGGAGTTCTATTCAGTTACGACTCGTAAACTGAAGTATCCGTTGGAACGATCCCAACGCACACTCGCCTCGTTTCAGCTCTGGACGATTCACGCTCCATCGCACGCGGACTTAATGCGCGCCAGCTTTCTCCAGCAGCAGTTTCAGATTTCCTGGTGGGATGCGCTGATCGTCAATAGCGCCCAACAAGTGAACGCGTCGATTCTCTGGACGGAAGATCTGAATCACAACCAGAAGATTGGCAATCTCACAATCAGAAATCCGTTTCTAGACTGACCGCATATGCACCGCATTCTTATCCCCGGTGGCTCGGGGCAGGTGGGCTCGATCCTGGCCCGACGTTTTCATGCGCAGGGGCACGAGGTCACGGTGCTTTCTCGGTACCCGCAGAACATGCCGTGGCGGACGCTGCCTTGGGACGGCGAGACTGCGGGTGTGTGGACGCACCTTCTCAACGCAACGGACATCGTGATTAATCTGGCTGGCCGAAGCGTGGATTGCCGCTACACGGAATCGAACCGGGCTCAGATACTTCGATCGCGTTTGGATTCGACCCGCATCATTGGAGAGGCGATCGCTGTTGCCGCGACGCCGCCGAAGCTCTGGCTCAATGCGTCGACAGCCACCATTTACAAACACTCCATGGATCGCGACCAGGACGAGCTGAGCGGTGAAATCGGCGATGCCCTGCCCTGGAACTTCTCGATTGATGTGGCCACCAAGTGGGAAGAAGCCTTCTTTGCGGCTCGTACACCGCAGACCCGCAAAGTAGCCTTGCGTTCTGCCATGACGATGAGCCCCGATGCCGGAGGCGTCTTTAGCGTGCTCTCCCGGTTGGTTCGGCTCGGCCTGGGTGGAGCGGCTGGGAGTGGGGAGCAGTTTGTCTCGTGGCTGCATCATCGCGATTTCACGCGTGCCATTGACTTCCTGATCGATCACGAAGAGTTGGAGGGGGCCGTGAACCTCTGCTCGCCCCACCCGTTGCCGAATCGCGAATTCATGGCACAACTGCGCGAGGCCTGGCAGCAGCCTTTTGGCCTGCCGGCACAGGCCTGGATGGTTGAGGTCGGCGCCTTCTTTTTGCGTACCGAAAGCGAATTGATTTTGAAGTCGCGGCGGGTGGTTCCGACGCGACTGCTGGAGGCAGGCTTCCACTTTCAATATCCGAACTGGAGAGAAGCAGCTCAGCAATTGGTCGCCGACGCTCGCTAGAATCGCTCTATGCGTTTGCTCGCCAGTATTCTTCTGTGTACCGTTCTGCTTCCGGCACAAGTTGTGCCTCCGCCGCCTCCGCCCGACCCCTTCATCCGCGAGAACTATTCGAAATTTGATCACTACATTGCGATGCGGGACGGAGTGAAACTCTTCACGAGCGTCTACATCCCCAAAGACGTCTTCTCGGAAGCAAAGTCTTACCCGATTCTGCTGCAGCGCACACCCTACAGCGTTGCCCCTTATGGCATCGACAAGTTTCCTATCAATCTGGGGCCGTCCCAGTTGTTTGCGCGCGAGAAGTTCATCGTCGTCTACCAGGATGTCCGTGGCCGCAACATGAGCGAAGGGGTATTCACGCTGACGCGTCCGTTCAAACCCAACAAGCAGGGCCCGCAAGATATTGATGAGTCTTCCGACGCATTCGACACGATCGACTGGCTGGTCAAGAACATCCCTGGCAATACGGGCAAGGTTGGGATGTGGGGCATTTCGCAACCCGGGTTCTTTGCGAGCGCGGCGTTGATCGACAGCCATCCGGCACTGGTGGCGGTGTCTCCGCAAGCTCCCGTCAGCGACTACTATCTCAACGACGACAGCTACCACAATGGTGCCTTTATGCTGGCCCACCGGTTTCGTTTCTACTCCAACTTCAAAGACCGCACGGGAGACCCTGCGCCGCCGGCACCAGCGGGCCCGGGCTTTGATTTTGGCACTCCTGACGGCTATGAGTTCTATCTGAATCTCGGTTCGCTGGCGAACGCAGAAGAGAGGTATTTCAAGCGTACGCAGCCGTTCTGGACGCAGCACATGGACCACACCACGTATGACGAATTCTGGAAGTCGCGTTCCATCTGGCGTCACTTCAAACCCACCAAACCGAATGTCCTGACGGTGGGTGGCTGGTACGATACCGAAGACCCGATCGGCCCGCTTCGCATCTTCAAAGAGTTAGAGAAGGCAGGCCCGCAAAACAAGAATCTCCTGGTCATGGGACCGTGGAACCATGGTGGCTTCGCACGTGGCGATGGAGACCGACTTGGCAACGTGATCTTCGGAGCCAAGACCGGTGTTTACTATCGCGAGAAAATTGAATTTCCCTTCTTCATGCACTTTCTGAAGGGCAAAGGCGACGGAAATCTGACCAAGGCCTGGATCTTTGAGACTGGTGTGAATCAATGGCGCAAGCTCGAAACCTGGCCGCCTGCGAAGTCGCAGCCGAAGGCCTTTCACCTGGCGCCCGAGGGCAAGCTCTCGACGCAGGCACCCGCGACGCAGAGCATGGAGGAATACGTCTCTGACCCAGCCAAACCCGTGCCCTACATCGCCACCGTCACCGTAGGCGTAAGCAATACCTACATGACAGAAGACCAGCGCTTCGCCGCCGCCCGGCCCGATGTGCTGGTGTTCAAGACAGAACCGCTCGACAAAGACATTACCGTGATGGGCCCGATCCAGGTGGACCTGAAGGTCTCGACCTCGGGTACCGACTCTGACTTCGTCGTGAAACTGATTGACGTCTACCCTGGCGACTACCCCGAACCTACGCCACCCAATCCAACGCGAATGGGCAGCTACCAGCAACTCGTGCGTGGGGAACCCTTCCGCGGCAAGTACCGCAAGAGCATCGAGAAGCCGGTGGCGTTTACGCCCAACCAGCCAGACCGCATCCAGTTTGAGATGCCCGATGTGGCGCATACTTTCCGGCGTGGCCACCGCATCATGGTTCACATCCAGAGCAGTTGGTTCCCGCTGACAGATCGCAACCCACAGAAGTTTCTGGATATCCCCAAAGCCAAGAATTCAGACTTTGTGAAAGCGACGCAGCGAGTTTTCTTAGGTGGCGCTGACGGGTCCAAAATTGAACTGCGCGTGCTCGACTAAAACTGCAAGACTACCCCTGCGGTGCCTACGCGAGAGAACCCATAGATCGTGACTGGATTGAGTACCTGTCCAGTCCGGCGATCGTAACGCTCGATTCCGTTGGAACTCAGATTGCCCTGATTCAGGAGATTCAAGCCTTCCAGCACAAAGCTCCAGCGGGTTGCTCGGTAGGTCCACGTCTTGTTGAGCCGTAAGTCGAAGCGTCCATAACTGCGCAAGCGCAGAGCATTGCGTTGGGTATCGACGAAGTATCGTCCTGCTGCATCGCGTCGTAAAAAGGCCCCGAAGGGTGACCCGCTACTCACGCGGTAAATCGCATTCAGGCTCCAGCTTTGCGACAAACGATACGCCCCAAACAGGCTCCCCGTATGGCGCTGATCGTTGTCCGTGGCAAAGGTCAGCCCCGTCGAACGTTCACTCATTTTCGTATGCAGATACGCATAGGATGCCCAGCCGGAGAATCGATTGCCGCTCCGCCGTTGCAGCATCAACTCGAAGCCCCGGGCACGCCCGCGCAGCGAGTTCTCAGGCCTGGCAAGAGCCTCCACTACCCTTCCACCGACAAAACGAGGCTCATCCAAACGAAAGACCTGATCCCGGTCTCGTCGCTCAAACGCCTCCACCCGCAAGCGAGACCGCTCGCTCAGCCGCAACTGCGCCGAAGCCGTGAATTGATCGGTTGTCTCCGCTTTGAGCAAACGATTGCCCAGCACTCCCACTATGTCGATCAAGTCGGCAAACTGCCGGTGTCGGCCATAGCCCATCTGAAAGGTAAGCGGGCCTTCGCCGGGATTCCAGGCCAGCGAAAGACGTGGACTTACAAATGCCTCCCGACTGATTCGATTCTGCTCCAGCCGCAGGCCTCCCGTCACAGTCACTGTCTTCGAAGGCTTACGCGTAGTTTGCAAGTAATAACTCCCCTCGGTAGTAGAGGCCCTGTCTGCATTGACTTCCGCTTCGACACTGCGCAAGTACACGCCGGCCTGAAAGCGGCCCACGCTCCAGTCTTGCCGCAAGCCCCATTGCTTGCGAGGCAAGCGCCCCAGCAACCCCGCATTACGATTTAAAACATTCAGCCCCACCTGTGTATGAAACAGCTTGGTAGCCACAACGGCACCGGGAGACAGCGTCCAGTCCCAATTCGCGATCACTGCCAGCGACGCAGAATTCGCCTGCGTCACCTGATCGAGACTCGCAATGCGAGCCTCCTTACGATCCTCATAACGGAACCTCCCCATCAGAGCAGAAATGCCCACCCGGTGCCGACTGCTCAAATCAAACAACAGCTTGATCTGCCCATCATCAAAGCGAGAGTAAAGATCCTTATCACCACCATTCGAAGGATTCAGCGCACTCGACCGCAGGCCCACCAGATAGGAACCACGCTTGCGTGCAAAGGGGGCGTCATGAACGATCGAGGTACCGAGGGTTAGCCCTGAGCTAATTCGAAAATCCGGCTTCTCGCGGTTGCCGTCTCGTGTGGTGAGCAATACCAGCCCTGCATTACGCAAGCCATGATTTGCCGGATAGGCTCCATTCAGCAGCGAGACCTCAGAAATCCGGTCTGGCGTCACGATAGAGAATGAAGCCCGGTCACGGTCACTGCCCACCGAGTCTGAGGCGATCTGATGGAGGAAGCCGTCCAGCAGCACCCCATCCACCATCAACCCCACCTTGTCGAAAGCCGAGCCGCGCACAGAGATCTCACCGCGGCTGTCATTCGCAGTCGTTACCGACGGCAACGCCTGAACCGACCGTAAAGGGTCCCCGATCACACTGGTCCCCAGGGCCTGCAGTTCCTGTTTATTCAGCGTATGCTCTGAAGGCACAGAGACCCCGTCGGCCCCTTCAAACACATTGCCCACTACCGTCACGCTCGCCTTCACGCTATCCGCATCCGGCTGCAAAGCAATCTCAAGAGGCCTGGCGAAATCCGCAGCGCTGATTTTCAATTTCAGCAGTGCGTAGCTGGGGGCCGAAACCCGTAAGTTCAAGTCCACGCCGGCTTGCGCCTCCAGCTCAAAGATGCCGCGATTGCCACTCCATATCGCGGCAGCGCCAGCCACTTCAATGCGCACTCTCTCCAGCGGCTCCCCGGTCCGGGCATCCAGCACCTTGCCACGAATCGTCTCTGCCTGCAACTCAAGGCTCAGCGTAAAGAACAATAGAAACTTCCACATGGCTCCATCGTGAATTCGAGGGACGAAACGAACATCATGCAGAAGTTGCCAATCGTTCTCATACTTCCGACAGAGCCCGACCTGTAATAGCATCGTTTCCATGCACTCGCGTCGCGCATTCCTGGCAACAGCCACTGCAGCTCTGGCCCAACCCGCCTTCTCCTGGCCCCAGCAAAAACGTCTCGCCGTCTCGCTTACCTGGGACGACGCCAGACTCTCCCAAATTGATACCGGGCTCAAGCTGCTGGAAAGCCTGGACCTCAAAGGCACCTTCTATCTCTCCCTCCCCTCCATGAAGAAGCGAGTAGATGGCTGGAAAGAGATGATGCGCCAGGGCCACGAAATCGGCAACCATTCCACTGCCCACGCCTGCACCGGCAATTACCGCTTCACCCGCGCCCTCGAAGAATTCACCCTCGAAGAAATGTCGCGGGACATCGACAACGCAAACGAGGAGATCGAAGCGACTCTCGGCGTCAAGCCCCGGCAATTCGCCTATCCTTGCGGGCAGAAGTTTATCGGTCGCGGCAGGACCGCGCAAAGCTACATTCCACTCATCGCCGACAAGTTCGAAACCGGGCGCGGCTACCTCGACGAGATGCCGAATTACCCGCGAATCTGTGACCTCTCCCAACTCATGGGAACCCACTTCGACGGCATCGACTTTCCCGCCATGAAAGCCATTCTCGAGAAGGCCGCCAAAGATGGCCGCTGGGTCGTCTTCGCGGGCCACGAGATCGGCAAGTCTGCCGCTCAAACCACCGACGTCGAAGCCCTCAAGCAACTTGCGGCGTACCTGAAAGATCCGGCCAACGGCATCTGGGTCGATACGGTGGGCCGTATCGGCAACTACGTCATGAGGAACAGGGCCTGAAGCCCGGCAAGCTAGAGGCTTAACCTCGACCGGAGCGCTTCCGACTGGCGGCGCGACAACTCGACCTGAGCGCCTCCCTTCAACGTCACTACTAAACCACTTAGGCCGAGGCGCACGTTCTCGATCCAGTTGAGATTCAAGATCTGTCGCCGGTTGGCCCGGAAGAATACCGCAGGATCCAGTTGCTGTTCAAGCGCATTGAGTGAGCGGCGAATGAGCGGCCGATCTGCGCCAAAGCAGAGGCGCGTGTAATTGCCTTCCGATTCGAAGAGGAAGATATCAGCCACCCGCACAATCCAGCAGCGATCGGCATCGCGCACGAAGACCTGGGTTAGCGGCCTGCTCTTGGGCTTGGCAGCCAGCCTGCTGAGTGCCGTTGCCAGCCGCTCTGGCGCAATTGGCTTCAACAGGTAGTCGAGCGCATTCACTTCAAACGCTTTGATGGCGTGCTGGTTATAGGCGGTGGTGAAAATCACTTCGGGGAGATCGCCCTCAATGCTCTCGAGCAGTTCGAAGCCATTGCCGCCCGGCATTTCAATGTCGAGAAACAGTAGGTCAGGACGGAGCTCTGCAATCAGCCGCAGTGCCTGCCCGGCATCTTCAGCCTCTGCGGCGATCTCCACTTCGGGGTGTTTGCCCAGAAGCCGCCGCAGTTCATAGCGGGCCAGTGGTTCGTCGTCGACAAGAATGGCCTTCATTGTTTTATGGCACCACGGGAATTGAAACGGTGGCCCGCACCCAGCCGCTATCGCCGTCGAGCTGGAAGCTGGCTCGATCTCGATACAGCAAGCTCAAGCGCTCGCGAATGTTATGGACGCCAAGACGAATCGCCTCTGGGCCCGAGGTCTGCAAGGTGCCGTTGTTTTCCACCTTGAGATGAAGTCGCTCTCCTTCGACTGCAGCCAGGATGCGAAGCTCACCAGGACCCCTGGCTTGGCCGACGCCATACTTCACCGCATTCTCGACAAGAGTCTGCAAGACCATGGGCGGAACCAGACACTGTGCCGCAGCTTCTTCGACATCGACCACAGTCTGCAAACGATCTCCGAAGCGGACTGCTTCGAGCGCCAGATAATCAGAAACAACCTGGAGCTCTTCTGCCAGTGGGACTGTGTGTTTGACGTCCTGGACCAAGCTGTTTCGCAGCACGTTCGCGAGCCGGGTGAGCATATCCTGAGCCCGAGGCGGATCCATCTCGACGAGGGCGCGGATCGAGTTCAAGGCATTGAACAGGAAGTGCGGATTGAGTTGTGATTCCAGGGCCTGAAGCCTGGCTTCCCGCAACGAGCCTTGCAGTTGCGCTTCGCGAAGCTCATGCCGGCGCTGGTCAGAAAATCGAACGTAGAGTACCGTCCAAATTCCCGCCGCCAGAAACATTCCCCACCAAAGCCCCAGCATGGCAACCAGATCCCACTTGCCTTGCGAGAGCGCCATATTGAGGCCAATCACCAGCGCCGCCAGAATGATGCTGATGGCAAGGCTGGCTCCCACAAGGAGAGGCCAGAGAGTGGTGATGGGTTGGCCAGGCAGGCGGCTGCGGTGAATCTCACGACGCAGTAGATGAGTCAGCCCAATCCCCGTAGACACCATCACGGCATGGCCAACCAACAGAGACGCTGGCTCTACTCCGTTAGCCAGGTTGATGACGATGCCAAAGGCGGAATACGCCAGCCAACCGAGGCACTGCAACTTCCAATATCTGCTGATCCCTGGTTCCACTTGCGGCCTGCTCCTTTGCGTACAGCATGCCAAATGCAGCGAACCGCCTGCCACAATTTGTGACAGGCGGTTCGATTGAGGGATCGATGGAAGAGATCGGCTGGCTTAGACTTCCAGCTTCCAGGGGGCGCGGTACTTGGCCTTGAGGTAAGGCTTCACCTCGGCCTGCTTCACCGTCCAGTTCTTCTCGTCCCAATCGAGGCGGGTCTTGAAGCGCATCGAGAGGTTAGCCAGGATGCAGACCGTCGAGGAGCGGACGCAGGTTTCGATTTCGCTTTGGGGCTTCTCGCGCGACTTGATGCAGGCCAGCCAGTTCTCCCAGTGCGGCACATTCATCTTGCCCATCTCGGGGTCTTTCTCGTAGGTTTGAGCGACCACAGTGGATTTGGCATTTGGGATCAGCCAGCAGCCGCTGCGGTTGACGATCAGCGTCGCCTCGGTGCCGTGAATGGAGGTGGCAGCACCATGGCCAAACATCTGCATCGGGTTGGCGGTGCGGCTCTCATAGCTGGCAATGAAGTCCGGATATTCGAAGGTGGCGAGCATCGTGTCGGGGGTGTCACGATTGTCGGTGACGTGCAGCTTGTTACCCATCGCAGAGATGGCAGTGGGCATCTTCTCGTCGAAGCACTGGTGCACGGGGTCGAGCAGGTGAACGCCCCAGTCGGTCATCGCGCCGCCAGCGTAATCCCAGAAGTAGCGGAAGGTCGGGAAGTTCGCCTTGGTGACGCCCCAACGGTTTTCATTGAAGGGAACCTTGGGTGCTGGGCCAAGCCACATGTCCCAGTTCAGGCCCGGAGGCGGCGTCGAGTCAGCAGGGTTGCCCCAACCTTCTTTGGGCGTGGCACCGGCCTGCCAGGTGTGAACAAAAGTAACGTCGCCGAGGATGCCGCTCTTGACGAGTTCGGCGGCCTTCTTGAAATAGGCGCCAGAGCGCTGCATGGTGCCTGCCTGCACGATGCGCTTGTACTTGCGCGCCGCCTCCACCATCTTGACGCCTTCATCGACGTAGACAGCGGCGGGCTTCTCGACATAGACATCCTTGCCAGCCTTGCAGGCCTCGACGGTCATGTAAGGATGCCAGTGATCGGGGGTTGAAATGCAAACCGCATCAATCGACTTGTCGGCAAGGATCTTGCGGAAGTCATCAGTACCCTTGATCTCGAAGCCACCTTTGCGGGCTGCAGCTTCTGCTCTTTCGAGGTGAGGCTGATAAACGTCGCAAAGTGCGGCGGGCTGCAGACCCGGCACCTGCATGGAGTAGCGCAGGTTGCCAGACCCCATTGCTCCCAAACCGATAAAGCCAACCGCAACGCGGTCGTTGGCTCCTTTCACCTGTCCGGTGAAGATTGAAGTAGTAAATGCCGTGCCTAACGCGAGCGAGGCGCTTCTTCTGCTGATGGGCTTTTGCTGTTCCATATTGTCCTTTCACGGATCGGGTCCGGAAACTATGTATTCTATGTCACTGGATATCATGGTGGCGTAAGACTGCAAAGCGCATGGCATCATTTCTTCATGAGTGTTCGTAAGCTCTTCTGGGAAGATCCGTATCGAACGGAATGCGAGGTCTGCATCACCAGCGTCCAAGGCGCGGTTCTCACAGTGGATCAGACCATTTTCTACGCCTTTTCGGGGGGCCAGGAGAGTGACGCTGGAACCATCGCCGGGTATCCAGTGATCAGCGCGAGTAAGGATGGCAGCGAGATCTTGTACACGCTTGCCTCCGATGCCCATGAATTGCAGATTGGCGACAAAGTGCAGATGTCCATCGATTGGGATCGTCGCTACAAGCTCATGCGGCTTCATTTTGCTGCGGAACTGATTCTTGAGCTTGTGTATCGAAAGTGCGAAGGCGTCGAAAAAATCGGTGCGCACATCGCAGCCGAAAAGGCCCGCATCGACTTCCATTGGAGCGAGAGCGTCTCACCGCTACTACCCATTCTTTCGGACGAAGCCGCAACGATCATTCGATCGGACCGTCCCATTACGAGCGCATTTAGCGACATGGCAGCGCAGCGCCGCTTTTGGGAAATCGAAGGATTTTCACGTGTCCCCTGCGGTGGAACGCATCTCAAGAGCACCGGCGAAGTCGGGCCAATCCGTTTGAAGCGTGACAACGTGGGTAAGGGCAAGGAGCGGATCAATATTCTTCTTGCCTAAGATTTACCTTGATTCGAAGGTCAGTTGCTGCGACACCGTACTGCAAAACGCTACGGTTTAAGCGACAGCAGCGATTTTTCTCATCCCGAGGTTCGACTCGAGAATCCAGTCCAGTTGTTCCCGTTCAAACGGTGCGGCGCAATAGTCGGCAGCTCCGGCATCCATGGCATCCAGCCAATCGTCGACTTCTGGTACACGGCTTACGACGACAACCGGGCTCTCCACCGCTTTCAATAGCGCATGCAGCCCTGGATGGTGGGTCTCGCAAAACACGAGATCGAAGTTGCGTTCCCCGGCGGCCCCTTGGGTTTCGAGATTGGCGGTTTGGTGGACATCCATTCCGCGGCTCACTAAATACTGCTGCAATTCTTTTGCGAGTATCGGTTCGATACCAGCAAGCAAAACGGATTTGCTTTTCACTGACATAAGGATCTTCTTCCCGCCTGTGGCGTTACGTCTAGGAAAGATCTCAAACGGAGAGGTTACTTGGGAGTGGGTTCGCTGCGCGGTCAAGGCACAAGCAATGTCTTACTTAATTTAGTTTAGCTCCATTTTAAGAGACGGACTGATAAAATTATGGTTTCAGGAGAATTTATGCCAGTCGTTCGTCGCAAAAGTGTCGTTGTGGATGTGGGTGGAGTGAAGGTGGGGGGTACCAACCCGATCATGGTGCAATCCATGACCAATACCGACACCGAGGACATCACCTCCACCGCCAAACAGGTGATGGAATTGGCGAAGGCTGGCTCAGAGGTCGTTCGCATCACAGTGAATACGGATGCGGCCGCAGCAGCCGTGCCGAAAATCAAGGACACGCTGATGCTGCATGGCGTCACGGTGCCGCTGGTGGGCGACTTCCATTACAACGGCCACTTACTGCTGAAGAAGTATCCTGACTGCGCCCGCGCGCTGGCCAAGTACCGCATCAACCCTGGCAACGTAAACATCGGCCGCAAGACGGACGACAACTTCCGCACCATGATTGAATGTGCGATTGAGTATGATCGACCGGTGCGCATTGGGGTGAATTGGGGTTCGCTCGATGGGGCGCTGCTGACGCGCATGATGGATGAGAATGCGTTGCTGGCCGAACCGCTCGACGCGCGCGAAGTTACGCTCAATGCCATTGTGGAAAGTGCGTTGCAGGCTGCTGCGGCTGCCGAGCGTTATGGACTCGCTCACAACAAGATTCTCTTGAGCGCCAAGGTGAGCGGCGTGCAGGATTTGATTTTGGTAAACCGAAAGCTGGCGGCGCGCTGCGATTATCCGCTGCATCTTGGCTTGACGGAAGCCGGGCTTGGCTCGAAGGGTGTCAGCTATACGGCGGCCGCGTTGAGTGTACTGCTGCAGGAAGGTATTGGCGACACGATCCGCGCTTCGCTGACGCCGCTTCCGAATGGCGACCGCACGGAAGAAGTGCTCGTTTGCCAGCAGATTCTGCAGGCGCTGGAGATCCGTACGTTTACGCCGCAGGTGACTGCCTGCCCTGGCTGTGGCCGCACAACCTCTACTTACTTCCAGGACATGGCCGACCAGATTCAGCGCTATCTGCGTGAGCAGATGCCGACCTGGAAGCCGCTTTACCCGGGAGTGGAAACCATGAAGGTGGCCGTGATGGGTTGCATCGTCAATGGCCCGGGCGAATCGAAGCACGCCAATATCGGCATCTCACTGCCTGGCACTTTTGAAGAACCGGTAGCGCCGGTCTATGTCGATTCCAAATTGTTCCGCACCCTGCGTGGCGACCATATAGTCGAAGAGTTCATCGTGATGCTCAACGACTATGTGGAGAAGACCTACTCGGCCCAGCGCGAAACCGTTGGTGTTTAGCTGCTAAACATTGCTGTGTAACGCCGCTGCACTTCTTCCGGGGTCACCTTTTCGATTGCGTGGCCCAGCAGCCATTCATGGCCAAACGGGTCGAGAACCTTCGAGGACCGCTCGTGGAAATGGATCGCCTCTGCCGTTGAGGACACAACTCCTCTACGAGAATCTGAGAAACCCTTTGATTTTTCATTTACTACGTGACACGATATATCGCATAACGTACTATGAACGATCCCAGTCTGCTGATCCTGGCCAGCCTGGCCGAAGGTGACAAACATGGCTACGCCATGATGGAAGACATTCTGCTGTTTTCTGGCGTCTCGCTCGGCCCGGGAACTCTCTATGGAGCCATCACACGCCTCGAAGAGCGGGGGTGGATCCGCCCAACGCGCAGCACCGACCGCCGCCAACCTTACACCCTCACGGCAGCAGGCCGGCGACACCTCGCAGAACAACTGGATTCGCTCGGCCGCTTTGTCTCCACGGGCCGACTGCGACTGGAGCAGGCATGATACGTCGGCTCTTGCAATGGGCCATACAGCTCTAGCCGGCAGCCTGGCGCAAGCGCTACGGCGCAGAATTCGCAGCCACGGTAGAGGACATGCCCGCACCGACGATTTCGGCAGTTTGGGACGTCTACAAAGGAGCAATCGCCATGAGGCTTGCACGAGGGGCGAAGATACGAAAAACCGCAGCCCTCTGCGGCTTGTTGGGCCTGGCACTCGCCTGTGCGGTGTCCACACAAATCCAGGATCGTTACGTTTCGGAAGCTGTACTGCAGCAAAGTCAGCCAGGCCAGGAACGTGCACTAGCCCAGACAATCGAAGGGCTTCTCAATCGTCAATTGCTGCAGCACTTGATCGAGAAGCACAATCTCTACTCCGCAGAGCGCTGCTGCGTCCCCCTGGAAGATCTGCTGGAGACCATGAAGCAGAACATTGCGGTGGAGATTCACAACGAGAATGGGCAGCCACAGAGAAGGATTACGCTGAGCTTTAAGTACCCCGATGCGGCAGTCGCCCAGAAGGTCACCCTCTACTTGACGATGGCCCTGCTGGAGAACCAACAAGCCGGTACCGTCACTTTACTCAGTAGCCCCACTGACGGTGTTGCCTTCTTTCCCAATCGCCTCAACATTGCCATCGCCGGAATGCTCGGCGGCGCGATCCTCGGCGCTATCTGGGCGCTCGCGATGGGGCGCAAGGCAAAACTAGCAAGCTGATCCCAGCGCAGCCCACCCGGAATGGATCCGGCAGCCCGGTGGCGCAGATCAGAAGCGTAGTAGCTCTTGTGGCCACGCTCAAAAACTTTGTCACTTCTCACCGAAAAATGACGCTTCAGAAATCAGCTATGAAAATCACACTCCATCTGCTTCTGGCCATCATTTTCAGTATCAGCGGCGCCCATGCCACTTTGGTGAAAACGGACTTCAAGAACCCTAACGACGGCCTCATCGTCAAAGACACGGCCACCAATTTTGAATGGCTCACGCCGCTGTACACCAAAGGAATGAATCGGAATGCTCAATTTGTGCAGGATCTCATTTCCAATGATGGCTTCCGCTACGCAACTGCGGTGGAGTTGAGCTTCTTTTTTCAAGACAACTTCTCTCCATCTGCCACCAGTTACCCCGGAGATGCCGCTGGTTTTGTTGCAGGGACCAAGTTTCTTTCACTCTTTGGAGTCGCTTTCACCGGTACTTCGGGCGGGACTCCGTATGGTTATACTGTCGGCCTATCCGATACACCCTTTGCGGGGAATCCTTTGGTCTTCCGGCAGTTTGGGTTTTATGTCAATTCATCGGGTGTTGGTGTCGCCGAAATCGGGATTGGCGGCAGTGGGGGCTACGAAGGAATCAACACCCATGGGAGCTTCCTCATACGCACTGCGGCAGAAGAGGCTGTTCCCGAGCCGTCAACCGCAGCGCTGCTGGGATTGAGCCTTGTACTGCTTGGCTCTTTCTGCAGATCAAAATCAACCCTCAACAATGCTTAGAGGGGCGGAAGCCCATGATTCGCTGTGGTTTGGCATGGAAGCAAAGGGGCGCTCGCTGCCTTCCCATCGAAGAATTTCTCGGTGGCTAGCAACCGGAGTGGATGCGGCAGCCGGGGGGCTGTGCGGCGATGATGCGCGCTTCGGCTTCGAGCAATGTCTGCCAGCGCTCGGCAACTTCGTCTTTCGGTGCCATCTTTTGGGCCAACTTCAAGAAGACCTTGTAGTGGCCCATTTCGCTCGAGTGCAGTGCTTTGTAGAAAGCAGCCAATTCTTCATCTTCGGCTTCTGCCGCCAGCACGGCAAAGCGTTCACAGCTTCGGGCTTCAATCAAGGCTGAGACACAGAGCCGGTCGAGAGTTTCGCCTTGCTTTCCGCCTCGCACGAGCCGACGCAAATCAGAGGCGTAGTAGCTCTTGTGACCGCGCTCCATCTCGCCACCACGTCGGATCAGCAGTCGCGTCACTTGCGCCAGGTGTGAGGCCTCGTCTTTAGCCACGCTCGTCATGGCTTCCACCCAACCGGGAGTCCATTCCGTGGGCCAGCGGGTCATCAATTCCATGGCATTCTGTGCGGCCTTCATTTCGAGGAAGGCATGGTCAATCAGCAAGGCGATCGGGTCTTCGAGCGCACGCTTGCCCCAACCCGGGGCGGTGCGCGACAGCAGTGGCAACTCTTCGGTCTTCTTCAGCAAACTCACACTCTTACGTTAGCTCGAAGAATTTTGTAAAAGCCATGTCCTCTTTTCGAAAGAGAAAACGCTACTAGATGACAGCTATGAAAATCAATCATGCACTCCTCCTGACAATCACCCTTTGCATCAGTTCTGCCCAGGCAACGCTGGTGAAAACCGACTTCCTCAATCCAAATGACGGCCTCATCGTCAAGGACACAGCCACGAACTACGAGTGGCTCGCGCCCTTGTATACCAGGGGCCAAGTCTACAACTCTCCCTTCGTTCAGTCTGTCATTTCCAACTACGGGTTTCGCTATGCAACCGCCCCTGAGGTGACCTCGCTGATCAATACGAATTTTGGCAACCCCACAACAACCGCCCCGGGAGATCTGGCGGGCTTCAACTCCGCAGCCCAATTCTTTTCAGTGTTTGGAATCAACCAAAGCGTCTTCTGCTCAGCGGGCCCTTGCCCAAGGACGCAAGGCCTTACCTCAACTCCCGGATTTTCAGGCACAAGGCTGGCTTTTGGAATGATCCAACTCGGCCCTACAGGCTACTTCATCTCGAACAACAACTGGCCTGTGAATGCACCTGATCTTCAAATGGGCAGTTGGCTGATCCGCCCCGCCGCTGAAACGGGCGTGCCAGAACCCTCGACCACTGCCCTCATCGGCCTGGGACTCGTGCTCGTCGCCTCACACCGCAGAATCCGGCGGAGCTGCAGCAATCGCTAAATACAGCCATGAAAATCACTCACGCACTCTTTCTTACACTCACCCTTTGCATCAGTTCTGCCCAGGCAACGCTGGTGAAAACCGACTTCCTCAATCCAAACGACGGCCTCATTGTGAAGGACACCGTGACCCAGTTTGAGTGGCTCACCCCTCTCTACACCAAAGGCCAGGAATACAACTCGCCATTCATCCAGAGCCTGATTTCAAATCATGGATTTCGATACGCCACAGCGCAGGAAGCAACGAGCATGATTGTCAACAATTTCGGAATCGTTACCACCACCGCTCCGGGCGATGCGGCTGGTTACACTGCTGCCAACAGTTACATTTCATTGTTCGGAGTCAGTGGGTCAGGGCAGGTCTTCTCGCCGGGAGGCAATGGCCCAACCTTTCAAAGAATGCTTGGGTTAACGTCAACGCTCGCCCCTGGCTACTCCAATTGGTATCAGGCGTTTGGCATGCAGAGCACCTCCAATGGATTGGGCTTTGCATGGATGGGGCTGCAGGACCCAGGCTTCAACGGGACTTTCACGAATGGCAGCTATCTGATTCGCCCAAGCGCGGATTCGTCAGTACCCGAGCCATCGACAACGGCGTTTCTGCTGCTGGGCCTCAGCCTTCTCGCTGCAAGCAAAACAGTGCGAAGGAACCTGTAGAGAGATCGCAAGAAGCCAAGGCATCTCCTCGATTGGGTCAATTTGGCGGCCTTCTGTTACCATCGACGCTACAAGAGAAGATGCTCGGCGAAACCATCGGTCATTACAAAATCTCAGTCAAACTCGGCGAAGGTGGCATGGGTGCCGTCTACCGTGCCACCGACACCAAGCTCAACCGCGAAGTCGCGATTAAAGTCCTCCCCGACACCTTCGCTGCCGACCCCGACCGCCTCGCCCGCTTCACCCGCGAAGCGCAAGTCCTCGCCTCCCTCAACCACCCCAACATCGCCACCATCTTCGGAGTCGAAGACCGCGCCCTCGTCATGGAGCTCATCGAAGGCAACGACCTCTCAGGCCCCCTCCCCCTCAACGAAGCCCTGCAAATCGCGAAGCAAATCGCCGAAGGCCTCGAGGCCGCCCATGACAAAGGCATCATCCACCGCGACCTCAAACCCGCCAACATCAAAGTCACCCCCGACGGCGTCGTAAAGCTCCTCGACTTCGGCCTGGCCAAAGCCACGGATTCCGCAGCCAGCGCCACCTCAGCCGACTCCCCCACCATGACGCTAAGAGCCACCCAGGCCGGCCTCATCATGGGCACCGCCGGCTACATGTCTCCCGAGCAAGCCGCAGGCAAAACCGTCGACAAACGCGCCGACATCTGGGCCTTCGGCGTAGTCCTCCATGAACTCTTAACGGGCAAAAAACTCTTCCACGGCGAAACCGTCTCCCACACCCTCGCCTCGGTCCTCAAAGACCCGATCGACTTAGCAATCCCCCAAGCCCCACCGGCCATCCAGGCTCTCCTCGCCCGCTGCCTCGATCGCAACTTCAAGCACCGCTACAAGGACATCGGCGAAGCCCGCATCGCCATCGAGGATTACCTCGCCAACCCCCAACCAAAAGAACAAGCAAAGCCGGCAACCCGCCCCACCCTCTGGATCGCGCTCGCCGCCACCCTCCTCCTCGCCTTCATCGCCGCTCTTCTGTGGCCACGAGTCACCCCATCCGATAAACCCGCCAGCCACTTCAACATCTCAGGGGCCCCTGGATCGTTTATCGTGCTCAGTCCGGACGGCAAGTGGCTTCTGAAGCTGGGAGATAGTGAGGGCCAAGTGCGGCGCCTCGACAGCCCCAATTGGAGGGCTCTTCCAGGAACCGGGGGCGAGAGTCTTTTCGCCTTCTGGTCAGAGGACTCCACTGCGATCGGCTTCGTCTCGGCCAATCGCTTGCGTGTGACTCGTCTGGACGGCTCCCCTTCGCGAGACTTGATGGAGGTTAAGGATTTCCTGGGTGCCTCGTGGCGGGGTGGCGTGAGCGATGGCACCATCTTGCTTGCCTCGCACGGCAAGCTCAAAACCTATGATTTGCGCTCCGCAACCATAAAGGACCTCCCCATCGAATTCAAATCAAACTCTCAACCCGCAGAACCGGTTTTCCTGCCAGAGGGTGATGGCTTTGTATTTCTTCAGCAGAGTGACGACGGCATGCGCCTCTTTCGGGCTTCTCTCAATTCCTCAACCATCGATCCGTCGATCCTCACTCATCGGATGGTTCAATTTGCCAGGAATCCCACTACAGGCAAATGGCATATCTTCTACCTTGCCGGTGAGCGCGAACTACGGAGTAGCCGCATCTTGCTGACCGCGCAGATCGACCCCAAATCCGGCAACCTCCTATCGACTCCCGTCAAGTTGATTCAAGGAGTTTCCACAGTTCCACCTCCAAGGTTTTGGTCGCGATTTTCAGTTGGTGGCGGCGGAGTGCTGTCGTGGACCCACATCTCCGGAACTCTGCCCATTTGGCACCTCAATTGGGTCGATCTCAATGGCAATCTGCTTGCCAGGGTGACCGAAAACCGCAGCTTCGTTTCTTTCGATCTATCCCCTGACGAATCCAAAATCGCCGCTCAAGTCGATGATCCGGATTCCCATGTCTGGATCCTGGACAGCAAAACAGGTGTAGGCAGCCGCATCTCCAATTCGTCAGAGCAGGAATCCTACCCGCTCTGGGCGCGCGATGGCAAATCCGTCTTCTATGTTTCCTCCGCTGCGGGCGGACCAGAGATCAAGCGCCACTTCCTCGACAATGCGACCCAGCCAGAATTGCTCTGGAAATCTGGTTCGGGATTTGGCATATCGACCACCATACTCGCAGGCCTTACACCCGAGGGCCGCTACCTGCTGGTTCAATCGGCAACAGGTTCGCTAAGGCGCCTGGATCTCCAGGCGCCGTCACCCAGAGAATTAGAACCCCTAACGCAAGGTCTTGGCTTTGCCAGTCTCTCCCTCGATGGCCGTTCCTTGGCTTGGGGCATGTCCAGAGAAGGTGGACTTGCCGTTCAAGCCTACCCTCCGACGTCTGCCCCCCCGAATCGCTACAAGGAAAGCGCAGAACAGATTACCCTGCCCTTTTTCAGTGCGGACGGCGGCACACTTTATGCGCACTCCAACAGAAACCTTCTGGCCTTCCCACTCTCTCAGGACCGCCAGCTCGGAGCACCAAAGATCCTCCGGCCCTGGATTACTTCAACAAGAGTCGGTGCAACGTCAGGTGTCGCTTCCCGCGACGGCAAGCGGCTCCTTCTTCTCGAAACCGACCAGACGGAAGCTCTCAACGCCCAGGTCCTAACCGACTGGACTACACTGATCTCCAAGTAGCTCTTAAATGGTCCTCTGGTCCAATACCGAGCCTGATCCAGCCGTAAACACCGCCGTGACAAGAAAGCCCTGATCCGGTACTGTTAAGAAGAAGTAGGAAGCAGAATTTTATGAATCTGACGGTGGAAATTCCGGACGACATGGCCCAACGCCTCACCACCGATGGGAGTGATCTTTCCCGTCGCGCCCTTGAGGCATTGGCGGCCGAGGAATACCGTCAGGGGCGTCTTTACAAGCCTGATCTCAGGCGCCTTCTAGGCTTCACCACCAGCGATCAGATTGATACTTTTCTCAGGGCACACGAAGTGTGGATCGAGTACACGCCTGAGGATCTGGAGCGGGAACGTACCGCGCTTCGGCGCCTCGGCGTCTAGCGATGTTGCTCGTCATAGCCGACACCAGCCCCATCCGGTACTTGGTCTTGGTTGGGCACATCGATCTTCTTCATCACCTCTTCGCTGCCGTCAGAATTCCGATTGAAGTAGCGCGTGAACTCGCTGACCCTTCGGCCCCTCCAGCCGTCCAGACTTGGATCGCCTCGCCCCCTGCTTGGTTAAGCGTAGTTAACGTTGGCGACACCAACGATCCAACCCTGCACAATCTCGATCCCGGCGAACGAGCTGCCCTTGCTCTCGGCATCAAGCTCAAGGCCGATCTGATTCTCATCGATGAGCGCAGAGGTTCTTCCGCCGCCGTCAGCAAAGGGATCGAAGTCACCGGCACCCTTGGAATTCTGGACCTCGCCGCCGAGCGGCATCTAATCGATCTTCCGCAGGTCATCGAGCGGCTGAAGCAAACGAACTTCCGCTACCGCAAGTAAATGATCGAAGGACTGCTGGCACAGCACCGGGATGAATAGACGGGTGCACCTTCCGTTACGATCAGCGCCACAAGGGAAGCTGCACGGCGCAAACATCGATCCTCCCCAAATAGCAAACCCAATCCCTAGCGGTTGCGCTCTGCGATCTTCTCGAGGCCTGCAGTAATCTGGCTTCGCGGGATCCACTTCCCTCGCAGCACCACGCCAGAGATCCGCGACAAATTGGAAATTTCGTCCAGCGGATTGGCATCAAGCAACACGGCGTCGGCGCGCTGCCCCACGGCGATGGTGCCAAAGCCATCCTTCGCCTGGAAGAGCTCGCCAACACTGGCCGTCCCGGACCGCAAGATCTCATACGGCTTCATACCTGCCTCCACCATCGACTGCATCTCGCGATGAATCGAAAACCCTGGCACACTAAACTGCTGTGGCGCATCGGTACCGAAGAGAATCCTGACACCTTCCTGGTTCATGATTTTGAGAAGCCGCTTGCGGTCCCGCGCCACACGGTCTACCTTCTCGCGTGAAAACTGCGGTGTCGATTGCCGCCCGGCAAAGGCCTCCTTCCACTGCGTCACGGTCGCCTTGGGCATGTATTGCAATTCAGGCATGGCATGCAGGGATGCCGCGTCACGGGCTCCGATGATCGTCTCCCAAAGCGCCATCGTTGGAACAACCCAGGCTCCCGATTGCTTTGTCTTTTGCGCGAGCGCCAGCATCTGCGCGTCAGAGATCGGCGCGCCCTGCTTGTCGAGCAACTCAATGTATCCATCCAGGTGGTCGATGGTCTCCTGCTTCTGCTCCAGAGCGTGAAGGATCCCAACGTCGGCAGGCACGTGGCCAGAGAATCGAATGCCCACCGCGCGCGCCGTCTCGGCCATCGCATCGTAGGCATCGCGCGGCACCCCAGGATGAATCTTCAACAGATCCCACCCTTCCGCCTTCTGCTGCTTCACACGCTCTACCGCCTGCGCGACGCTCTTCACCGTGGCACCACTGAAGCTCGGCCCGGCCAGGTAGAGATTGGGCGCAACGATCTCATTTCGCTTCGCCTTCTCGCGCAGCTCCAGTTGCCCCGGATAGCCCAGCATGCCCCGCACCGTCGTCACGCCGTTGGCCACGTAGAGAAACAGCACATCCTCTACCAACTGCCTCGGTGCCGTCGGCGGCGGAATGTGCCCGTGCATCTCGCCGAAGCCGGGCGTCAGGTATTTGCCCTTGCCGTCCACCCGAATCGCCCCAGCCGGTACCTTCACCTTTCCGATCTCGACAAAGCGGCCATCCTTGATGCGCACCGATTGATCGCGCAAGACGGCAGCACTCGTCATTGGAATCACATTCACATGTTCAATGACGATCTCTTGTGCGCCCGCCATGGCGGCCACGCAAATTCCAATCAGGGCAAATTTCATAGGGCTCTCCTGTTGGCATCTATCTTATGGGGCTGAGTCTGCTGACACAACGCTGTCAGGAGCGGGCAGGCAAGATAGCTTCATGGAAAACACACTACCCCGCCCCAACCTTCTGGCCTGGTTCGACATCCCGGTGCTCGACCTCGATCGCGCCATCCACTGCTACACCAACCTTTTTGACGCCCCGCTGCACAAAGAGAAGTTTGGACCTGAGGAGATGGCCATCTTCACCGCCGGGCAAGGCAACGTTACTGGCGCACTCGTCATCAACCCGGCCCACAAGCCCTCGACCGACGGCACCCTGCTCTATTTCAACTGCAACCCCTCTCTCAAAACCGTTCTCGATCGCGCGGCCACACAGGCTCTCAAGATCGCCTTACCTTCCACCCAACTCCCGAACAACTTCGGCTATATCGCCATCGTCGAAGATACCGAAGGCAATCGCATCGGCCTCCACGCCACAGCCGCCTGAAGGCTACAATCGCCACATGCGGCGCGCTGACCGACTCTTTCAAATCGTCCAACACCTGCGCGGGCGGCGTCTCACCACCGCCGCCCAACTTTCTGATTGGCTCGAAACTTCGACTCGCACCATCTATCGCGACATCCGCGACCTCAGCCTTTCTGGTGTTCCCATCGAAGGCGAAGCCGGCGTCGGCTACCGTCTGGCCAAGGGCTTCGACATCCCACCGCTCATGTTTGACTTCGATGAAATTCAGGCGCTCACCACCGGGCTGCGTTTTGTACAAAGCTGGGCCGGACCGCAACTGGCTGCCGCTGCCGCCCGCGCCCAGCTCAAGATCCAAAACGTAATCCCTCCGCCTCGCATCGCAGAGCTGCAGAACACGCCACTCTATTTCCCACTCATTGGGACTGCCCCACCGCCCACCATCGATCTGCTCCGAACGGCGATCGAAGATCGGCAGATCCTGCTCTGCCATTACAACGATCTCAAAAACACTGCCACAGAACGACGGCTGCGCCCTCTGGGAATCTATTTCTGGGGCGGCGTCTGGACGCTCCTCGCCTGGTGCGAAGCCCGCCAGGACTTCCGCAATTTCCGCCTCGACCGGTTTCAATCCATCGAAGCCACCGCCGAGCGATTCCAACCCGAACCAGGCAAAACCCTCGACGACTTCCTGAAGTGCTGGTCCTAAATTTCTTGGATCTATTGCTTTCGGTCAGCGATGTTGCTGAAACAAACGTCCGCATGGTACAAACAGAACGCATGGACAAGACCGTTCGCCGGTACACTAACTTCGACGACATGAAGTTGGACGAGTACCGCTACTGGCAAAGCCAACCTGTGAACGTACGCTTCGACGCTGTAGAAGAGATGGTCCAGGCCGCTTACGCGATCAAAGGTTGGAAGATAGAACCGGATGTACCAAGACTACAAAGACCTTTTGTCCGCATTCCATGCCCATGGCGTTAAGTACCTGATCGTCGGCGGTTATGCCGTCATTGTTCACGCACAGCCACGCTTCACTAAAGATATCGACCTTTTCATCAAGGCGGATCCGCTCAACGCGCAAGCAACTTTTGCCGCCCTTGCCGAATTTGGAGCGGCACTCGACGGGATTCAACCGGAGGACTTCGCAGATCCCGGTACTTTCTTTCGCTTCGGGCGGGATCCGCGCGGCTTCGATATCCTTCCTAACCTGCCCGGCGTCGAATTCGATGCCGCTTGGGAGCGTCGGCTCGAAACGAAAATAGACCCGGAATCGGGGCTCATGGCCTTCGTGATCTCGCGCGAAGATCTGATTGATGCCAAGCTCGCAGCCGGACGGCCCCAAGACCTCGCCGACGTAGACGCCATCCGAAAGGCAGCAGAGAGTCAAAATCCTCCACGTCCAAACACTGTCATTTCTCCCGATCCCCAGGGCTAAACCTGCCACGCCACGGGGTTGACACCCCTCCACCCCGCTGCTAGCCTAAGCATTTGGTTCACAAAACCCGGCGATAGATCGGGGAATTTGAATTGAGCGGGTATCGTCCTCATTGCCGTTCCGGAGGGGTCGCTGCCTGACTTGTTGGTTTTGTTCAGGTGCAGCAGCCTTACTTCATCCTCGTTGTCGCGCATTCCCTGCACGGCCGCCTGAGGCGCATTCATGTGCCCTACAGCGTCCTGTACGGATTCCTCGCCCTTGCCCTCCTCGGCACGGTGACGCTGGCTGGCGTCGCAGCGTCCTACGCGCGCATGTTCTGGAAGGTCAGCAATTACAACACCTTACGCGCTGAAATCGACACCGTCCGCCAGCGCTACCTCCGCCTCCAGAAAGAAAACGAATCGGGCAAACAACAGCTTGCCACCCTCCAGGTACTGGCTAGCGAAATTACCGTAGCCTACGGTATCAAGCGCGAACTCGAGGCTAAAGAACCGCTCAGCCTCGAAGCCAAGCTCACCCCCACCCTGCACGATTCCATCGAAGACTATAACTTCCTCCGTAACACGACCTTCGCCTCCACCTTCCGCAACGCTTTCAATACTTCAAGTCCCATTCGTCCCCGCAATTTCTTCGAAGATGCCCCCAGCCTCTGGCCCGTCCAGGGACGCCTGACCAGTTTCTATGGCCAGCGTCTGGACCCCTTCAACGGCCACGGCAGCTTCCACAGCGGCATCGATATCTCGGTGCCCATCGGCACCCCTGTCATCGCAACCGCCGGCGGACAGATCAAGTACGCCGACATGTACGCCGGTTACGGGCGCCTGCTGGTGGTGGATCATGGTAACGGCCTCGAGACCTACTACGGCCACTTGTCTCGCTTCAACGTCATGCCAGGCCAACGGATTGCCCGCGGGGAAGTCGTAGCCTGGTCCGGCAAGACAGGCCGCGCCACATCGCCCCATGTCCACTACGAAGTTCGCATGTCCGGTTCCCCCGTCAACCCCTACCCCTACCTCAAATCCCAGTCCCTGCTGGCCGAATCGAAAAAGACCGAAAAGCGCCGCGATCTCCCCTTCTAGAACTTGCCGGTTGCGAACGGAAGCACTGGCAAACTGATGGACAGCTTGTCGTTTCTCTTGACTTGGATCGATTGGCAGTACTTCTTCAGATTCGCTAGGTTGGATGGATCGTTTACCCACTCGCTGAAGTTTCCCCCGTCAAAAGAATCTACCGCGCACGCAAAGTAAGATCCAGGGATTACCGAGCTCAACTGAAACTGATTACCCGGCCCACTTTCCGCCAAGATCACCGCGCCCCGCAGAGTATCGATCTCTCGGAAAGGAAGCGGAAATACGATCACCCGGCTTGCTGTAATGGGAGCGCTAACCGTCACCTCTCCGCGACCAGCTCGTAAGGATAGGGTGAGTTGGCTTTCCGGAAATCCCGCGTTTTGAAATTGGAGGCGCTGCTGCGGAGAACCGTTCCAAGCAAGGGACTCTATGTAATAGCCACGCTTTTCCGGGCTACCCGAAAAAAAGTATGCTTCATAGTTTCCTGGCGGCAGCGCGGGGATTTGAAAAACTCCACTTTTGTCAACGGAAACCAGCGTCGTTCTCTCTTCTGCATTGTCTGGATCCCTAAGATAAAATGAGCGCGGCAAGGTCAGCGACTGGGAAGCTTCCACGTTGTCGTCGCTTTGGAAGAAAAGCCTGCCGCTAACCTTGGTGGGGACAATATAGTCCAACTTAAGATCCAGCAGGTCGCGATCAGGGACGTCGATCCTGGCCCCAACTTGGCTGATGAAAGCAGCTTTCGATTTGAGAATCAGATTATAGGCTCCGCGAAAGACGCCTTCGATTCGGAATTGGCCATCGGCAGTAAAAAGGATGCGTTCGTATGGGGTGGCAAGCGGGGCTCGGACGGGATCGACAGTGATTGCAGCGCTGTCGAGGTCTCCGCGCCGGGTCAAATCCAATGAAATCAATTTGCTCAAATCGGCCAATCGATCCTTATAGAGCAATCGGCCAGAGACTGTGTGAATTCGTTCCCTCTGCACTTCGAACACCAAGCCCGATTGCTTTTCGCCTGGATTGAGCAACAAGGAGGAAGCTCCCTGGCTAGAGACACTCGCAGGGAAGAAAGTCGGAGCCAAAGCAGTTCGAGCAACTGGATTCCTGGGAGGGCTGCAGTACAAGAAATACTTACCGGGTTGAATCCCTTCAAGGCTAAAGCTACCGTCCGGCGCGGAAACAACAGACTTAACACTGTAGAACTGTCGAACCATCTGGGCACTCCGCCGCATAGAGAGCAAGTAAACAGTCGCTGATGCAACTTGCTGCTTTTCTCTTGTAGTCACAGTCCCCGATAGTGTAGCCGCCGGGATAAGAAATAACTGAAGCGCCTTCGAATCCACTCCACCCGCCCCTGCGGTGTAAATCTGTGGCTTTGCTTCAGGGAAAAACCCTTCCGCCGAGGCTCTCAATGGACAGGATCTCGCTTGAAGGCCAACGAGTCGAAACTCGCCAGAGGCAGAGGTCGTGGCGGAAGCCTCTCCGCAAGATACCTTTACATTGGGCAGAGGCTGTCGATTGGTAATGTTGCGTACGACGCCCAAAACCTCGCCTTCATTGACAGCTTGCCCCATTGTCAACCCAACAGAGGCTATGCAGTGTACCAAACCTGCCAAGATCCGAGAAATACCTCTTGTATCGATTTTGAAGTCCATAGTGCATTCCAATCTAGTTTGAAAGCAAAGTTACGATTTCCTTCAGGCGGCGACTCCGGTCAGAAGGTGCCCCAGCGCCAACCCATTGCCCAATAACAAGATGCCTATCGTTTACGACCAAAACAGTCGGCGTCGGTATTGATTCATTGGTTTCTACCTGCGCAGATGAGATAACCGTGACCTGCCCCCAATGACTCCTCCAGCCATAAATAGAGAACTTCAAAGATCTTAGCCCATTTGCTCCGCCGTTAGCGGGGATAGGGGTGTGGGGCAAGGGGGTGGCGTCTGAGCCCCCTTACCCCG
>JBIITX010000033.1:0-71643 GCA_044340255.1 Bryobacter sp.
CAATCCCCATAGCCCCCAACATGCGTTAGCGGCTTAGCTCAACGCACGTTCACATCACCGAAAACGGGTTCAGCATCCCCTTGCAGCCCCGCCAGCCGACCCCGTTTCGCCGATGAGAACTTTATCAATCACAGGAATTTTCAACTATTTTTCGCTACCTAACCCGTTCATCCTAAACGCCTGTACACCCGAACGCCCACCAAACTCCTTTACCGCCCATGCTACGGTCTTCCCGAAGGAGAAATCCCCAATGAAAGAAACTCTAGACACCAACAGCGAAGTGGCCATCGTCCACCAGCTCATTCACATGCAGATCCGCTTCCTCCAAATGGAATCCCTTTACGGCCAGGCCATGCGCTTCCGCGTCGAAGACATCCTCACCAAATCCGCCACCAAATAGCCAGAACGAACCCAATCCACACCGTAACCCGAGGCCACCCGCAACCTCACCGCTCTTTGACATCACCAAAATGAAATGGGCACAGCCGCCGCGCCACCAGTGCGCAAAAGCAAGCCCGCCAGCAAACGAATCTATACCCAAAGCTGGCGGGCTGGAAGGGCCAATCCCGTCTCTCGCCAGCTTACTTAGGCAGGCTTGCGAGCAATCAACTGAAACATCCGGCAGTGCGCCACCACCGTATCAGCCGAAGCATCCGCCTCATCCATGCCCGCCTTGAGTTCCAGCAACTTCTCCTGGGTCATAGCACCAGCCTTCACCAGGTTTTCGCCAGCTTCACAGAAGGTCCAATTCCAAAAACCCTTATGCGGTCCACTCAGGTAATGAGGATGGTAGGCATCCACATGCACCAGCTCAAAACCCGCCTCCTTCGCCCAGCCATGAGCCTGCCGCCCTCCCTCATAGTCCACGCCACGCAGCTTCCCGGCACCTACAGCAATCTCGCGAAACTCCTCATACGCTGGCGAGACAGGCAGCGCATACACACCGCTCACATCGGCTTCCTCGCATACCATCACCCCACCCGGTTTCAGTGCGTTGTAAATGCTTCGCATCGCATCCACGGGCCGCTCCAAATGCACCATTAACCAACGGTTATAAGACACATCGACACTGCCTGTATCAAGGCCAGGTTCATAAACACTACCGGCTTGAAACGTAGCATTGGCAAGGCCCTGCTCACTGGCAATCGCTGCAGCCGCCGCAACCTGATCCTCACTCAAATCAATCCCCGTCGCATGCTCACAACGCGTCGCCGCCCACCGCGTCACATACCCCAAACCACAGCCAAATTCGACGTACCGATGCCCCGCCCCAAGCCCCGCCTGTTCCAGCAGCAATCGCGTCCTGCCATCATGAATCTCGCTAATCACCCGCAGTCGATCGTGGCCCTTTTTGCCAGCCTCTAGGACGTAGGAGTCCCCAAATTTAGACATGAGGTCAATGCTATCAAAGCTTGCTCACTTGAACGATCGCCTTACCTGTATTCTCCCCAGAGAACAAACCCAAAAACGCCTTCGGTGCATTCTCCAGGCCTTCGTAGATCGTCTCTTCAAACTGCAGTTTCCCCTCCTGCAACCACTGCCCCATCTGCCTTCGACCCTCGGCAAATTCCGCGATCCACCGCGACACAATAAACCCTTCCACCCGCAATTGCTTCACCAGAATTTCATGAAAGGGCCGCGGCCCCACATCCCCAGACCGGTCGTTATACTGCGAAATCTGCCCGCACACCGCAACACGCCCACGCGGTTTCATCACACGATAAACGGCATCCGTCAACGGGCCCCCGACATTGTCAAAGAAGCAATCCACCCCATCCGGGCAAAGCCCGGCCAGCACCGCCCCATAGTCGCTATGCTCGCGATAATTGAAAGCCTCATCAAAGCCAATGCTCTTCAGATACTTCACCTTCTCGGCACTCCCGGCGCTACCCACCACCCGGCACCCTTTGATCTTGGCAATCTGTCCCACCGCCGACCCGACGGCCCCGGCCGCTCCCGACACAAACACGCACTCGCCCGGCTTCGGTTGGCACAACTCCAGAAACCCGAAGTAAGCAGTCATCCCCGGCATCCCCAGAATCCCAATCGCGGTAGAGATCGGCCCCATCGCGGGGTCCACCCGCCAGACACTTCTGGCATCCACAGTAACGTGCTCCTGCCAGGGCCACAACCCGATCACCAGATCCCCCACGGCATACCGCTCATGCCCCGACGCTGTAACCACTCCAACGCAGGGACTCTCCATCGCCTGCCCCACAACAATCGGGTCAATGTAGCTCTTCACCCCGCTGATGCGGCCGCGCAGGTAAGGGTCAACACTAAGCCAGAGCGTCCTGACCACCAGCGCCCCTGGCCTCCCCTCCGGAAGCGCCACGCTTTCCAGATCAAAATCCGAAACTAACGGCATCCCCTGAGGAACAGCATGGAGCACAATCCGACGATTCATGCCTCAATCCTACAGGAACCTTAGTACCAATAGCAAGACTGGCCGTGATAGCATCCCCTTATGGCTTGCACTTTCATCCTCACCCTTGTAACCATACCGATCCTCGCGTACTGGGTGAAAAGAACTCGCGCCATTGCCACAGCAGATTCCCTCGACCTGGAGGCGATGTTGGAAGACGATCACCTCACTTACGAACGTTGGAAGTTCTCGCTCAAGTCACAAATCATCCTCGAAGTCGGCAACAGCTAACTGGTTACAACTGGATGCCGACACAATGAAATCTCCGATTAGTTGGCGATTCAACGTAAGAAGCGTTTTGATCTACTACTTGATCGCTACTTTTTTCGTCCTGTCAGTTCTCGTGGTTCGCGGAAACTCCTTCTGGGAGAACGTCGGACTCTATGCCCTCGGGATTCTTCTTCCGATTATGGGAAGTCTCTGCTTTGGCTTGCTCATCGAGATCGCCCTCTGGATCGACCGGCATGTGATTCTGTCAAAAGATCCACAGAAATTCGAGAAGCTCAAACGTGCTGCTCGCATACCCTACATTTAGTAAGCAGACTAGGACAAAGCTCAAACATTCATCCCCTCAAAGGATTCCTCCACCGCAAACCCTCAAACCGCGCAAAGTCCGAATCCGTCGAACACAACTCCAGGCCATGCTCAATCGCCAGCGCTGCCAAATGGGCATCTGGAATGATATTTCCTTCTGCCCTGACTTGCCGAAGCAATCTACCCAAAATTTCCCCGTGCCGTTCCGTAGGACCAGGCACCCAAACGGTAGGCAGCTTCAACCATCCCTCCACAACCCCAAGCGCTGCCTCAATCGTTGCGGGTCGTTCATACACTCGTGGATTCGTTGCAATTCGCAGGAATGCAAGCAACGCGGCCCATGGCAATCCCACGCGATGCCCGGAACGAACTTCTTTCGTAAGCCAATCTGAAGCCGCAGCATGCTCTGCCTGACCAGCCACCCCGGCATAAATCAGCAGATTCGCATCAACGAGAATCATCTTCAATGAGCTCCAAAATCTCAGCAATGTTGTCAAAGTTCTGAATCTTGGCCTTGCCCAACTGCAACGGCTGAGGCATCTGGAAAGCTCGCGAATCATTCTCCTCTGGCTTGACCGCAAACCCACGCCGCAACTTCTCATTAATCACAGCCTTCATCGACTGTTTGGTCGTCTCAACTTCCCGTTCGATCAACAGCGCCACATCAGGATCCAAGCTGAGTGTAGTTCTCATGCTTTGATGCTAACAAATTGATGTCTTGATGCCAATCTCTGAAGCATGGCAAGGCTGGCAAGCCAGCTTCCAGCCCCGGCCCAAACAAACGAACCCAATCCGAATCGCTCAATTCCCTTCCCGGCAGGTCGATAAGACCTTTGTGAACCAGACAGGAAATCAGATGCCACAGAACCTGCCCAAGCTCTCTGCGGAGATTCGCCGCCGTGAGGCGCTCTGGGGATTAGCTGGTGCTGCCGCAACAACACTGGCCATGACCCCCACTCCGTTGTTCGGCGCAGACACGCGACCAAACGAACCCAATGCCGCCGTGGATCGCCTGCTCGAGCGCGTCATTGCCTCAGAACAAAAGATGATGAAGACCCTGGCGGAGCGCAACCCGATTGTCGAGACCTACATCCAGGAAGAAGCCGGTGCCGGCAGTAGCCAGAAGGATGGCCGCGATCATTACTTCCTCGGCCGCATGACGCTCGTCAATTCGGTGAACTACGTTTCGTTCGTCAAGCGCAGTGTCGAAGTGCCCGTGGTCGTTACAGAGACCAAGTCCAAACTCAAACTGCCCTTCGGCAAGAAAGCAGCACCCGTAGTCGAAGAGCCAGAGCCGGTTGCATTCTTTCCCGTAGGCTTTGCCCAAATGGCGTTCATCGATTCCAAATCGTTCGATCGCGCCACCTATAAGTTCGACTTCATTCGACGGGAGTTTCTGGGTGAAGTTCGCTGCCTGGTCTTTGATGTCGGCCCGATCGATGCCACGCAATCCGGCAAGTTCATCGGCCGCATCTGGGTGGAAGATCAGGAAGCCTGCATCGTACGCCTCAATGGCACCTACACAGGGCGCAGCAAAGAAGGAGTGTACTTCCACTTCGACAGTTGGCGTGTCAACGCCGCGGCAGGCCTGTGGATTCCCTCCGTGATCTACATTGAAGACTCTGTCTCGCAAAAGGACTCGAGCGGGGTCCGAACCACGGCTCAGTTCAAGGGTCAAACCCGCATTTGGAGCTACGATTCCCAAAGCCGCCGCAAACTCGATGAGCTCACCACGATGCTCGTAGAGTCAGAAAACCAGGTCAAAGAAAACGAGGCTCGACAAGAGGTCTCCCCCATCGAAGGCCAACGCCGCTGGGAGCGCGAAGCCGAACTCAACGTCATCGAACGCCTGGAAAAGATCGGCCTGGTAGCTCCAACCGGAGACGTCGATCGCGTGCTGAATACGGTGGTGAACAACCTCATCATCACCAACCAACTCGACATCGATGCCCAATGCCGCCTGATGCTGTCGACACCCCTTGAAAGCTTTACGATTGGCCACACCGTAGTCATAAGCCGTGGGCTGGTGGATGTGCTGCCAGATGAGGCCAGCCTCGCCCTGGTCCTGGCCATGGAACTCGCTCATATCGCCCTGGCACACCCCACCCGCACCGAGTATGCCTTCAATGACCGGACGATGGTCGGAGACGAAGCGGTCCTCGATCGCTTCCGTTTCTCCCGCACGCCCGAAGAAGTCGCCAGCGCCATGAAGAAGGCCAGCCAGATGCTGGCCAACTCACCCTACAAGGACAAACTCGGCGGAGCCGGACTCTTTCTCAAAGCTCTGAAGCAGAAGAGCCCCAGCCTGCCCCGCCTCATTCAGGCCACGCTCGGCAACGACCTCACCACCTACTTGCAGACACCCGAGTTTGTAGAACTGCTCGAAAAAGCTCCATCCATTGAGGACGGCAAACTGGAACAAATTGCCGCCTTGCCGCTCGGATCCAGGATTCGCCTCGAACCCTGGGCCAACCAGAGCTACTTGATGAAGACCCGGGCAGTCGCCTTGCTCTCAGCCCGCGAGAAAATGCCCTTTGAGATCGCTCCCGTCAATGTCCACCTAACCAGGCTGGCAAAAACAGGGACACCTGGCTCAGGACAATGAACCCATGTTTGCTGCCCTTGAATCGGAATCGACGCAAAGCTCTTGGATCAGGCTGCTAGCCGGAGGAGCAGCCAATCTATTGGTCGTTGGTCTTTTGGTATGGGTCCCTTTGCCAAAGGGTGAAGCGCCGCCAACCCGGCCACAACGCTGGGTCAGCATCAAAATGCCGAACTTGCCAACCCCGCCAGCGCCAACCCTGCCAGTTCCTCGCTTGCCTCGCCCAAAGGCCATCCTTCCAAAACCGACCACGGCCGCCGCAACCAACACCCTGGAGCTCCCCGCCCCACCTGTCGTCGCCAGCCGGGAAATTCCTGCTCCCCCCTTGCCGCCCTCCCCCACCGTCGCACTGCCGGCACCGAAACCTGTCCTCGGAACTTTTGAATCACGTCCGATAGCGGAACCAACACAACCCAGTCGACGGGAAGCCCGCGTAGAAGCAAGCGGGTTCGGACAACAAGTCGAGTCAAAATGGAGCTCTCGCCGGGAGCTCACACAAAACGTGGATTTCAACCAGAGCGCAGCAATCGAAAAACCAAAGAAGCAACTGGCTCTGACGGCAAGTTCTGGCTTTGAAGCGAGCCCAGTCGCCGCCACCAAACCATTCAATCAAGCCGTCCGAGAAGGTGAGTTTCGCGGGGTGGAGATCTTAACCAAGCCCCGGCCGATGTACACCGAAATGGCCCGCAGGCTCGGGATCGAGGGCGAAGTCCACCTCAAGATCCTCTTCGGCGCGGACGGCAAACTGAAAGTGCTCACGGTCGTTAAAGGCCTGGGGCATGGCCTCGACGAAAATGCCGCCCTGGCCGCAGCCCAGATCCAATTCCGCCCCGCCCAACAGAAGGGCCAGCCGATTGAGCAGGCCGCTGTCGTCCGGGTCCTCTTTCAGTTGGCTAATTGAACCCGAGTTCTTTCAGAATGGCCTTGGCATCGTAGACCTTGGCCAAAGCTTCAATGATTCCCTGACTGGCGACATGAACACTGCGCGCTCTTTCGTCCGTGAACAGGTAACGGTTCGGTAGACCTTCGATGTTGCCGTCAAACAGAATCCCGACGATTTCGCCCTTGGTGTTCACAGTGGGGCTGCCACTATTGCCGCCATGGGTATCCGCCGTCGTCACGTAGTTGAATGGCATCTTGAGATTCAACTTCGACTTCGCATCAAGCCAGCGCTGCGGAAGCGCCAGAGGGTCGACCCCGGTCGCATGCCGATACATGCCGGCAAAGTCTGTTTTCCAGTCGACAACCTTCCCGGCCTCATTGCGATAACCGATGGCCGGCCCAAAGCTCACGCGCATGGTGAAGGTCGCATCGGGGTAAACATTACCGCCCAGTGAATATTGAGCCTGGGCCAAACGAGCCGTTTCAATCGCCTGACGCGACTGCACCTGATCCTCATACGCCTTCCGCACTTTGCGGGCGCTGGGATCCAGGGCACGGACCAGTGTGATCAGAGCGTCATCCGATTGATCGATGGCAGCCCCGAGAGCAGCCACACGCTTGCGCTCGGCCACGTCAAAGAGCTTGGTCCGTGTGATGATCTCGCTCGCCGCCTGCTGCGGAGACCGACCAGAAAGCACCTTAACCAGTACTTCATTTTTATCACCTAACACACTGACAGCAAATCGAAAATACTCGGCAAGAATCGCAGACTCCAGGCCTCGGTCGAGCGGAGCAGCACTGAACATTGCCTCTTCCAGACTGGGAAGACCAGCCTCGGAGTATTCACGCAGCCGCTCAGCATTCGGCTTCTGCTTTTCGATGGCGTAGCGGTAGAGTTGCCGGGCAATCGGAAGAATGCTGCCGTAGCTCGACTGCGAGTTTTCGAAAACCACCAACTCGGCATACAGCGGCTTGGTGGCTGCAATGATCTCTTCGATATTGCTCCAGGCAGAACCATAGAGCTTCTGCTTCTCGGGATCTTTGGCAAGAGTAGCCCTCAACTGCGTTTCCTGTTTGCGCTTGCGCTCGAGGAACGCAGGGTCCTTGAGCCCGGTCATGAATCCGCTAAGTGCCTTAAAAGAGTTTTCACTAGAGAAGATTTCCTCAAGTGCCAGACGAGCCTGCTCTGTCCCCTTCTGTGAGAAGGCTTTGAGGGCATCGATGTAGCCGCGATGCCGCTTGAGGCCCAGAGGTACGATCAGGTCGCGCTGGAGCTCGAGTTCGGCAAAGGTCAACAGTCTCCCGGTCGAACCCGGGTTCCCCGAGACAAATTGCAGCTCGCCCTTACGGGCACCAACCTTCGACCAGGGGAAAAACTGCAGAGGCTTCAGCGGCTGCCCGTTCGAATAGACGCGAAAGAAGGTAATGTCGAGATTCCAGCGCGGAAAGGTGAAATTGTCAGGGTCACCGCCAAAGAAGGCCGCGTCCTTCTCTGGAGCAAAGACCAGGCGAATGTCAGTGTACTTTTCGTATTCGTAAAGATGGTATTGACCGCCACTGAAGAGCGTAACGACGTCGCAGCGATGCTTGGTCGCCTCCGCGCAAGCTTTTTCAATCGAGCTCATGGCCGCACGGCGCTTCGCCGCAGCCTCGGCCGGAGCCGCCCCGGCAGGCACAACCGACTTCACCTTTTCGGTAACATTTTCGATCTTAAGTAATACATTCAACTCAAGATCGGGACATCGCTTCTCCTTCTCGCGAGATGCGGCAAGGAAGCCGTTCTTCATGTAATCTTCCGTCGGAGACGAGAGCTTCTGGATGCAGTCGGCACCAACGTGGTGGTTCGTAAACACCAGACCATCGGAAGAGACAAAGCTACCAGAACCACCGTTGTTGAACCGGACGCTACCGAGCTGAAGCTTGCGAAGAAACTCGTCGGTGGCATCAAAACCGTACTTTGCTTTCAAGGCTGCGCGAGGAAATTCGTTGAGCAACCAGATGCCGTCATCAGCGGAAAGCAGACACGGAAGCAGCAAAACAATAGACCGAAAGAAGGAAGATTTCATACCGAAAGAGAGACCTTTCAGGAAGGGCAAACACAAGTCCCATCCTATCAACAGGTTAGCTTTGAAAAAACGGCTCGATTGCTTTGATTCTTCAAATGCTTATGCAATACTGATAGCAAAGTTTACCCAGATGGCGCAAAAGCTTGTGGACGATTCGGTCGTCCGCTACCACAAAATTCTCGAAAGCCAACCGCACGCGAACCTCGAATGGACCGATGCTCTGACCGAGCGAATGCGGGCTCACGGGATGATCGTTGGGACGCGCCTGGCATCGCCCTTCCTCAGACCGAATTTCATTTCCAAGAAACAATACGAGGCCATCACCAAGGCGGGGCAAACTCTGTCCTCGGCCATTGAGCGCCTCGAATCCATGGCGCTGGCCAGTCCACAACTCTTGCAGCGGCTCGAGCTATTGCCCGCCGAGAGGATGCTCGCCTCCATTGACCCCGGGTACAATTTCCTGCACGTCACCTCGATGCTGAACACGAATCTGAACAACGGTTCGATGCAGTTTCGAAACTTTCTGGCCTCTTCGGCAACTGGCCTCGCCTACGGCGAAGTGCTTTCTGACCTCTTCTATGAGGCACCTCCCGTTAAGGAATTTCGCAAGAAATATCCTCTCGTCAAGCTGGGTGGGACGAAGTTGTTGCTGTCCGCGATCCTGAAGGCCTATAAAGCTTACGGCGGCAAGAAGCACCCGCGCATCGCGGTTCTCGAGTTCAAGCAGCCCTTCCAAACTGTCGACAGCGCCGAAAACATGGTCCTGGTGGAATTGTTCCGCAAGCATGGCTATGAGGCAGAACTGGTAAATCCAGAACAACTGGATTACCGCAACGGCTTGCTCTCCAAGGGCGATTTCGGCATCGATCTCCTCTTTCGCGCCTCTTCGCTGCAAGAGTTTTTGCTACGCTTTGACCTCAATCATCCTCTGGTGAAGGCTTACCGGGACGGCAAGGTTTGCATGGTCAATTCGTTCCGTTCGGAGTTGGCGCAGAAGCGCGCCATGTTCAGCCTGCTTACCGACGACCAGGTAACAGCGAAGTTTCCCGCAGCAGAACGCAAGGCGATTGCGAGCTTCATCCCCTGGACGCGCATCATCTCACCGACGAAAACGCAAAAAGACGGGGCAACGATTGATCTCCCCGAGTACGTTTCTGCCAACAAGAATTCTCTCCTGCTGGTGCCGAATGATTCGACGGGCGCGCTGCCGGTGTTTGAAGGCGCCTCCACCGAACAACCTGTTTGGGATCGGGCCTTGAAGCAGGCGCTTCGCGAGCGCTATGTCGTTCAGGAAAAGACGGAACCAGTGACGGCGAAGTTTCCCGTCTTGTTTTACGGATCGATGGAACTGCGAGAGATGCAAATCGATGTCCGTCCGCATCTGTTCCTCGGTGAAGTGAAGTCTTGCACCGCCCACTTGAGTGCAGCAAACGCCGGCTTCTCCACCATGGAAGGCGTCGTGCCCACCTTTGTGCTGGGCGGCAAGTAACAACGCTTAACGGCAGAACTGTTCGAGCAGCGGCTTGAGCTGCACAAAACGATCCTCAAGCTGGGGCACCAGCTCGCTTACCTGATCGAATTTCCCCTCGCTGGAAGCCTGCTCAATGCCACGAGCCAGCTCAACCAGTGATTCCCCACCCGCATTCGAGGCCGCTCCACGAATCGAGTGCGCAATGCGACTACTGGCCGTTGTGTCGTGCGTCGCCAGGGCCTGCTGCAAGGCCATTAATTGCAGCGGGACATCTTCGAGAAACACACCGACAATCTTGCGGGCAAGCTCTTCGTTACCCATCATGCGATCAATCAGATCTTCAGGGTCAAATTGGGGCTGGGGGAGGTGGGTTATTTCCATGGGGTCAAGCCTTAAGTTGGTAGTAGACAGCACGAAGGTGCCGCTTCGACTCGAGTGTCGGGCACAGATTGCCCAAACTCTCCATCGATCCGATCAACAACGATCCATGCGGCTCGAGTCTTTGGGCGAGCCTTTGAAACAGGCTGGCCTTGTCCTTCTCGTTGAAGTAAATGGCAACATTGCGGCAAAGGATGATGTCGAATTTCCCAAGGCTCGAAAAATCATCCATCAGATTAAACCGCCGAAAACTGGCCAGAGAACGGACTTCATCCCGAATCTTCCAGCCTTTCGGGTCAGGCACAAAACTCCGGGCGCGTTCTGCTTCGCTCAGCCCGCGTCCCATCTCAATCGAATTGAAGTAGCCAGCACTCGCCCTGGCCACGGCCTGGTCAGAGAGGTCGGTTCCGAGTAGGCGGAACTGGTATCGGCCCGGGTCCGGGAGCATCTCCTTGAGCAGGATGGCAATACTGTAGAGCTCTTGACCGGTCGAACAGGCAGCACTCCAGATCCGGATTGCGCTCTTGATCGGCGAGCGGTTTTGGCGGTCAATCAGATCAGGAATCAGCTTGTGGCGCATCAGCTCAAACGGTGCAGTATCGCGAAAAAAGAGCGTTTCGCCCGTGGTGATTCCATCGATGATCTTTCGCTTGAGAGTCCCACTATAGTCGGCCTGAGCCTTCTGAATGAAATCAGCAAAGTTTTTTGCTCCCGTAGAAACCGCCAGTTCACTGAGGCGGCTCTCCACGAGATACTCCTTCCCGGTCTCAAGAGCAATCGCGGATACAGAATAGATGTAATCAAATACCAGCTTTCGCTCAGTGGCCTGTAGATTCATGCACGTCTGCCTTCTTCCAGTTTCAGCAGAATGTGTTCGGCAATTTCTGACAGGGGCAGCACTTCATCCACCCCTCCCGCCGCGATCGCTTCACGCGGCATGCCAAATACAACCGAGCTTGCTTCGTCCTGGGCCATGGTGGGACATCCGGTTTTCTTCAGTTGCCGCAACCCCTGGGCCCCATCATTCCCCATACCCGTCAGAATCACACCAACCGCAGCCGAGGGGAACTGCAGCGCCACAGAACGGAACAGGTAATCGACAGCAGGTCGGCAATGATTCTCGGGGGGATCTTCCGTCAGCAACATTCGCACCTCGCCAGCTGGGCCCGCCTTGACTTTGAGGTGTTTTCCTCCGGGAGCAATATAGACCGTACCGGGAAGCGCATATTCGTTATCGACCGCCTCTCGAATCGGAACCGAGCACTTGCGCGACAGACTTTCAGCCAACGCCTGAGTGAACAAGGGAGGCATGTGCTGCACGATTAGTATCGGCACATCCAGCTTCGTCGGCAAGGAGGGCAACAGTCTGGCCAAGGCCTGCGGGCCACCCGTTGATACCCCGATCACCACAAGCTTCTTCTGCTTCTGTACCTGCACCCTCGTTGTGCTGCCCACCTGGAGCGGAGCACTCGCTGAGGCCGGTTGGCGTCGGTTGCTACGCAAGGCATAGGCCTGAATCACCGGCGACAAACTACGCCGGAGGCTCTCAAGGCTCTTTTCCATAGAGCCACCTTCCGGCTTGGTGACAAAATCAAAGGCTCCCAGCTCCAGCGCCTTCATGGTGAGGGCACCACCTTGCATGGTGTGCGAGCTCAAGACAATGACGGCCGGCTTGTTCGGCCAGCTTGCCAGCGCCTGTAGTACTTCAATGCCATTGAGCTCTGGCATCTCTATGTCAAGAGTCATCAGGTCGGGGCGCAGTTCCTCCAGCCGAGCCAGAGCGAGACGCCCGTTGCTGGCCGTACCTGACACCTCCAGCCCTTCAATCCCAGCAAGAGCATCGCTCACGGCCCGACGATAGAGAGCTGTATCGTCGACGACCAGGGTTTGCAGCTTCCGTGGCGCGGCACCATTCATTGGGTTCATGCGGGAAGGTCTACTTTCTGGCGGAGCTTTTCAACTGAAAGGAAGCGATGGATTGATTGAGCCGTTCAGCAAGCTGAGACAGCCCGGTGGCCTGTTGCTCCACGGAAACGCTTTCCGAATTGATACGGCGAGCCGCTTCCACTACCACGGCCACATCACGCGCAATCTCAGAGGAAACACTCGAGGACTCCTCCACACGGACCTTGGCATCACGCAGGCCCTGCGCGGCATCAGATACGCTATGGGTGATGGTGCGGGTAATCGTACTCTGCGTCTCGATCGACGTGGCAATCTGCCCCACCAGATCTCGAACTCCCTCCACCACACTCGATACTTTGGAGATTTCTTCAGTGCCCTGTCCTACAGCCGCCTGTACGGTTTCTACGCGACCACGGATGTCTTCCGTCGCCGCCGCCGTTTGCTCGGCCAACTGCTTGATCTCACCGGCCACCACGGCAAAGCCTTTTCCAGCGGCACCTGCACGAGCCGCTTCAATCGAAGCATTTAGAGCCAGCAGGTTCGTCTGGCTGGAGATGGCCTTGATCGTCTCGGTCACCTGACCAATGGCGGAGGCGGCTTCACTGAGCCTCTCCATCTGTGTCAGAATTTCGCTCGATTGGCGGCTCGCATCATTGGTTGTTTTGCGCGCCGTATCAGAAGCACCGAGCAACCTGGCAAATCCCTGCGCCATGCTATCGGCAGAAGCAGAAACGGCATCAAGGCCAGAAGACGTCTGGGCTGTAGCGGTGGCAATCGTGCCCATGTTGGCGCTCATTTGCTCGACCGCTGCGGCATTCGATTGCGAGCGGTTCATCGTCTCTTCGGTACTGCTCGACATGGTGGCAGAGCTATGCTGCAAACCAGAGGAAACCTCAATCAATTGTCGGGAGCTCACCTGCAGGCTCTCGACCACCTCGCTCAAATTCTGCACCATCGTCTTTGTGCATCTTGCCAGTTGTCCGATCTCGTCTCCCCGCACCAGATGCTCTTCCGCAAAATCCACCGACAGGTCCTTTTGGGCGACGCGCTCCAGTTGCCTTGTGACGGTAACCAGTGCGCTGGAAATTCCACCAAGAATTGTCAACAAGATCAGAATCGCTACCACCAAAGCGATGGCCGTACCGACAATCACCTTCGTTCGATAGCTGGAATAGTATTCCATGCGCTGATCGAGCAACGAATCCAGCTCCGTAGAAACCGCTTGCGACAGATCCATGAGCGCGGTCCGTAGCGACGAATCCAGAAGCTCAAACTGTGCTGGATTCGTCTTTCTGGTCTTGGCAGTTTCCACCAGCGCAGTCATATAGTCAGCTTGTCTTGCCTCAAAGGCCGCCTGTTTCGCTTTCAAAGTGGTGCAGAGTGTTTTGCTGGCGCCTCGGCTCGACTTTGCGTTTTCGACACAGGCTGTTTCGATGTCTCCCTTGATTCTCTGAAAATCAGCTTCATCGAGCATCGCAGCTAACCCGGCCAGCTGATTCCAATCCATCCCTGATGTTGAGGCCAGACCAGCACTGGCCAGAAAGAACCGAATGCGGTTGAGATGATCAAGAGTCTGCGCGGTCATCACCGAACTGACATCGGCCAGATAGTAGCTGTCCATCTCCGGATCGAGTGTCAGATGGGAGGCATCGCCCACTTTGGCAATCCAACCACGAAGCGACTGTGTCCAAGCCTGGATCTCTGCCTCACGGCCGCTGCGGCGACGTTGCTCCAGCTCTGACACTTGTCGTCTGAAGTCAGAAGGAAAATGCAACTGCTGCACCCATGTTGAAGCTCCGACCTCAAGACTGGACAAATCGATTGCCGCTTTCGTTTCGGGACTCTGCCGCAGCAATTGCAACAACTGCCGCTGCGCCTGATTGCCAAGTTTCTCCTTACTGGCAAACGCAATGTGGTAGCTAACCTGATCCATATTGAAATAGAACAGGACTCCCAGAGGGAAAAGAAGCAGGCTGACCGCACAAAGCAATTGCTGGCGCATCGGCCACGACTGAAAGGTAGAAAATAATGATTTCATGAAATGGAACTCCCTGATGAACTATTGGTTGATACATGAGCTACGTCGAGCAGGCTCTTGGCATCGAGCAGGAGCACTACCCGCTCACTGCGACGGAATACTCCGTGGCAATAGCGAAGCCGCTCCAGAGGTATATTGGCCGGTGTAGGCTGGATTTCATCGCTGCCGACATCGGTGACATCACTCACTTCGTCGGCCAGCAAACCAGTAAACTCCCCGGCATCTTCCACAATCAGAATCCGGCTGAGTGCCGTTCGGACCGCAGTCGGCAAGCCGAGACTCACGCCCATATCGATGAGCGTCACAATGCGACCCCTCAGGTTGATGACGCCGATGACTTGCTGGGGGGCATGAGCTACGGGTGTAATTTCCCCAACTCGAATTACCTCCAGCACTACTTCAGCGTCGAGAGCATAGTGCGCATCCCGCAATCGAAACGTAGCAAACAAACTGCTATTCGGTGTGGTCAGTGTGGTGGTGGCCATAGATTTGCTTAGAGTTGAAACTGAGCCACCGTCTGCTTCAGACGATCAGCCAACTGGGTGAGGCTGTTGGCACTGCTGCTGACGGCCTGGCTGCCTTCGGAGAACTCTCCAGCCACCTGACGCACCGCAACAATATCCCGGGCAATCTCACCAGACACCTGCGAAGACTCGGCAACGCGCGTATTTGCTTCGTTGACTCCCATGGAAGCCTCTGAGATGTTCTGTGAAATCGAACGCGTGGTAACTGCCTGCTCTTCGATGGCCGAAGCAATGGTCCCAACAATATCGCTGACATCACGAATGACCTGACCGACACGTTCGATCTCCTCGATGCCGCTAGATGCGGATTGCTGCACTCCTTCAATGCGGGCGCGAATGTCGTCCGTGGCTGTGGCTGTCTGTTGGGCCAATGCCTTGATTTCATTGGCGACAACGGCAAAGCCCTTACCAGCCGAACCTGCCCTGGCTGCCTCGATGGTGGCATTGAGAGCAAGCAGATTCGTTTGTGAGGAAATCTCGTTAATCGTCTCTGTTACTTTGCCAATTTCGCGAGCGGCAACCCCAAGAGTCTGCATCTGCTCGGTGATCTTTTGAGCCTGAGCCCGAGCGGTTTGAGTGATCTGACGAGCTTTCTCGGAATTCGAAGCAATTTCGGTAATGGTAGCGGTCATCTGCTCGGTAGCCGTGGCCACACTGGCCAGGTTCGTGGTTGTTTCTTCCATGCCAACGGCGACACTGGTGACATTGGCAGTCATTTCTTCGGCAGCCACTGCCACACTTTGCGCGCGTTCACTGGCCTGGTGCGAACCAGAGCTCATTTCCTCAGAACTCGCCATCAACTCACTGGAAGCTTCCACCAGCTTTTTGGTTCCCTGCTCAATATCAGTAACCATCTTGCGCAGATTGGTAGACATCGCCTGCAAAGACCCTGCCAGAGCCCCATACTCGTCGCCACGGGCCAATAATGATTGCGACACCTGGCGTGAAATATCCCCTCTCGAGACAGCCTCCAGTTGCTGCACCACTTCAGCCATTGGCTCAGTGACATTATGAGTCAGCACCCATGTCGTGACGAAGGCAGCCAGCATGGCTAGAAAAATACCCAGACAGACACCAAAGAGAGATGATTTTGCTGAGGCGGGAATCGTAGCGGCCGCCCTTTCGCCACGCTCACGATTCTTTGCCAGCAGCGAGTCAAGATGTTCGTTGAACGATTGGTAGGCAGGAACAAACTGCGTAGCCATTTCTTGCAGTGCCTGGCGATTCAACCCTCGTCGGTTCGTTGTAAGTACGGAGTCTGTCACCGAGATATACTTTGCCCTGGCGAGTTTGAGGCTTTCGAATTCGGGTTGAAGCTCAGACCCTTCCAGTTGTTGCCCCAGTCGAGAAATGCTCTCCCCGATCTTCGAGCTGATTGCATGGATCTCGGCATCAAGTTTCGCCATCTCGGTCGAAGATGTGGACTGAACGTGACTACGGATCAGGTCTCCCCGCTTTTGGCTCAGAATCTTGATTTCAGCAGCAAGGTTGATACCCGGCAGCGCCGAGTCTGTCAATAGCGCAGCAGCCCGCTCCATTGAACTGAGCTGGCTCCAGGCATAGAGCCCCAAACCGCAAAGCGCGGTGAACACTACGGTGAAGCCAGCAAACATCTTCTTTTTGATATTCCAGTGATTCATTTCAATTCCTGTTCCAGTAAGTTATGCCCTAGACGGGTTGGTTGCGATTCGGCTCAGGCTAGCCATAAACAGATCGGGATCGAGCTTCACCTGGTACTCGCTCACACCGGCTGCAATTCCATTAGCAATTTCTGATTCCCCAGCAAGCGAGCTGAGAGCAATGACAGGTAGATGACCGAAACGGGCATCGGAGCGGATGCGACGCGTCAGTTGCAGGCCATCGAGATGCGGCATTTCGACATCCGTGGCAACCAGAGTGACCTCCGAGCCATGTTGCTGCAGCAGTTCCCAGGCGGCTTCCCCATCCGGGGCCGCCAGAGGCCGGAAGCCCACCGCTTCCACCAGTCGGCAAATCTGGCCACGGAAAAAGTCAGAGTCTTCGGCAATCAAGACCGTCACGGGTTGGGCTGCGACCAGCGCATCCGCTGGCACCTGGGTCGGCGCAACATCGAGGTACACATTGGACTCAATGGCAGAGGTCGGCTGCAGTGTTGCTGCAATTTCACCAAGGTCAATCAGCAGTGTGCTGCGGCCTCGCAGAACAGCTGAGCCGGCGATACAGGGTTGCCGTAAGGTCTTGGTATCGGCGACCAGCGGCACTTCTTCCATATCGAGAGGTTCTGCCGCCAGCAAACCAATGGATTGCCCCCTATGTTCAAAGACGATCACAACAGGTTGTTGCTCTGCCGTCATCGGCTGCAATTGAGCCACCTCGGAGAGCGTGACAATCGGCAAGATCGTTTCGCCACATTGCCAGCTCAGCCTTCCAGCCAAACGCTGGATCGAGGACACTTCGACTCTCTCGACCCGGGAAACGAGCTCAATGGGTAGGGCGCAGTGCTCTCCAGGAGCATTCTCAAAGAACAGCATCGAGTGGAGTTGGTCAGAGCCCGTCTGCACCACCGCAACTTCTCTATTGGAAGCTCCCTCACGAAGCCCCACACGCAAGGCAACACCAGCCACATCGAGAATCAGCGCTACCCGACCGTCTCCCAGAATCGTGGCTCCAGCGTAGTCGCCAATTCCCTGCAGGTGGCGCCCGAGCGGCTTCACCACAATCTCCACCGTGTCATGCAAAGCCTCTACCACCAGACCATACTGCTTGGAGCCACTTTCGACAAGCACAACGTGGACGGCCGAATCCGGCATCGGCTGCAAAGCCTTCCCCGCTCCCAACACATCGCGAAGATAGACGAGAGGCACCAGACGGTCTCGCAGCAGCAGTACCGGGAGTTCGCCCGCACAATCAATCCGCTGGGAGACTTGCTGTTTCGGGATACGAATCAGTTCGAGAACACTGACTTGCGGAATGGCAAAACGTTGCCCGCCTTCACTGACCAGCAAAGAAGGAATGATTGCCAGAGTCAACGGTAACTTGATGCGAAACACAGTACCCTGACCCAGCACAGAATCGATTTCGATCTTTCCACCCAAACGATCGAGGTTGGTCTTGACTACATCCATTCCCACGCCACGGCCTGAGACGTCGCTGAGTTTCTCGGCTGTCGAGACACCGGGTAGAAAGATGAGCATCATCTTTTCCCGCTCAGTCATCGAGTGGAGTTGCTCGGCCGAGATCATACCCTTCTTGAGCATCGATGCCCCAACCTTTTCACCGCTCAGCCCCTTGCCATCATCAGAAATTTCAATCACCACCTGTCCGCCCTGATGGCTGGCACTCAGCACCACCCGACCCATTGCTGCTTTACCGCACTTGATACGTTCCGCAGGAGACTCGAGCCCATGGTCGACGGCATTGCGAATCATGTGCGTCAGCGGGTCACTCAACCCTTCGAGAATCGACTTGTCAATCTCGACATCGCCGCCTTCGATATCGAGTTGCGCCTCCTTGCCCAAGTCGCGTGCCAGATCCCGCACCACGCGGGGAAACTTCGCAAAAAGACTGCGTACCGGTTGCATCCGCGTCAACGCCACCGCCGCTTGCAACTCGCTGGTGACCAGGCTCAGCCGATGGGCGCTGGCCCGAATTTCCGTCAGGTCTCCCTGCGTCACAGCTTCACTCAACTGGTTGCGGCTCAACACCATCTCACCGGCCAGATTCATCAACGAATCAAGCAGCTCCACGTTGAGTCGAATGGTGGCCTCGGCCACGGGCGCTTTCACCGAAGATTCCGCCACACTGAGAGCAGGCAATGCGCTGGCCGACGAAGTGGCTTCCATCGCCGGTGCGGATTCTTCTGAGGAACTGAGATCGAGCAGACTCCGCAGGGAACCCTTCTTGTCAATCACATGAACATGTTCGGGCGGAATCTCCAGCAGATCATTAATCAGCTCTGGCTCGAGAGCGGACGAATAGAGTACGGCAAAAGGAATCCCCGAAAACGGCTCGTCATCGAGCGTACCGACCATGTCAAAGTCACAACGCGAATCGATGATCGACCCACACTTGCTGAGCTGCTTCATCACCTCAAGTGGTGACTTGTTCTTGCGCTGCAAATCACGAATCAGGTCATATTCAATCAGGTAAATCGTTCTTCCACCGCGACGCGATTGATCCAAATCGAAAGCAGCAATTTCAATCAATCTCCCGGCACCAGGTACTTCGAGTTGCACCACTTGTTGCAACGATTGGGCCGATCCAGAAGAACTGGAATCCGCCGTCAACCCAGCCAAAGCCGCAAGATACTCTTCAATCTCCATGCTGTTGCTTTGCTGCCAGGCACTCAGCATTCCGCGAAGCTGATCGAAGGCGAGCAACAGAACACTGACAATCTCGGGAGTTGGCACCAGTCGACGCGAGCGAACCAGGTCGAGCACACTCTCGGTCCGGTGGGCGAGTTCGCGGATTCGAGTCAGGCTAAAAAAGCCAGCACCCCCCTTAATCGAGTGAGCCGCACGAAACACACGATTCACCAACTGCTCATCAATGGCAGCCCCGTCCTGTTCGACCCGCAGCAGATCGTTCTCAATCGTTGCCAGATGCTCTCGGCTCTCCACCAGGTATTCCTGGATCAGTTCATCGTCAGCGCTCGCCATGCTCATCGCTAAACTGGCTCCTGTCCGGCAATCTTCATGTGCTGGTGGATGCGCATCGAGCGAAACAGTTCGAGGACGTCAGCCGTGCACTGGGTCACAGAAAGCTCGCCCTGCTGCTTGCGTAAGGAGTTGTGCGCGGCAATCAGCATTCCCAGGCCAGCGGAATCTACCATTCGAACGTTCTCAAAATCGAGCACTACCGTTTTTGCTCCATGTGCGATCGCGCTCTTGAGTTGTTCGCGTAGCTCGGTGCTGCGCGAAGCAACCAGATCACCTTCCAGCTTCATCGTCATCGTTTGTGGCTTGGAATCATTCCATTCGTTATCGTTTATCATTCGTTGCGATCTCCCTAAATACTGAATCTACAGGTCCATCGAAAGTGCGACGAAGTTTCCGCTCGTATTGAAGCGGATTCTTTGTGCGTAGCTTTTGTAAATGAGCATGCCGCGACCAGAGCAGGCATCCTCGGCAGTTTCTGTTTGCAGGCGCGACTTCCAGTCAAAGCCGGGTCCCGGGTCCTGCACGGCAATCAAAATGCGTCTGGCATTGGCGCGTACCCGGCACTCGATGCGGGCCTCAGCCCCCTGATGCGCTCCATGTTCTACCGCGTTTACGAGGGCTTCTCGCAGCAACAGCTCTGCGGCGAACGCCTGTTTGGAAGTCAGCTTGGGGTCAAGCCACTGCTGGAAGTCCCAACAGAAGGCTTCAATCTGTTCCTGGCTTGGCGGCAGTGTTCTCTGCAGTTCGTTCTTCATTGAGCAAACTCCACGGCCATCAGGAGGAGGTCATCCTGGACTCCTGCTTCGGGATAAGCCCCCCGAACCTGATGAATAATTGTGGCTGGAGATTCAGCCAGTGGTAGCGATTTTGAACTGGAACAGGCTTCAGCTAAAGCCAGTAATCCCTGCTTGCGACTTCCGCCTGCTTCCAGCTCAATCAACCCATCGCTATACAGATAGAATCGATCCCCGGGGGACAGTCGTAGATCCTGCCTTTGTAGCACCAGAGAACTGAAAATGCCGAGTGGATCGCTCTTCATTTCGACGAGTTCTACCTTCCCGTCCTGCCGTACGATCACCATCGGTGGATGGCCGGCACTCACCACCGAAAGCTTCCTCGTTCGACGGTTGAACAAGGCATAGCAAGCCGTCAAATACTGCTCTTCGCCCAGAACTTCCCGCATCACGCGATCCACCCCGCGCATCGTGTCCTCCGGGGTAAACAGGGGGCCCGAGTACTGGCGCAGCAGAGCCTTAATGGCCGAAGTCAAAAACGCCGCACTCACCCCATGCCCACTCACGTCCGCAACAAAGTAGCCGTATACATCCTGGCCAACTTCCACCACATCGTAGAAGTCTCCGCCTACACCTTCGAGCGGGACATACTGCACCGCGAAACACGCCGAAGGGTAGTCTTCCGGTCGCACAAGAATCGCCTGCTGGGCCGAGCGAAACTCCTCCAGCCTAGTCTGATGCTCTCGCGCCAGAGCCTGGTTGCTCTCTCGAATCCGCAGGTGTACGCGCACACGAGCCAGCACTTCTTCTCCATGCACAGGCTTGGATACGAAATCCACGCCACCTACTTTGAAGCCATTCACCTTACTTCTGACATCATCGAGCGCCGACAAAAAGATGATAGGTATGTCCACCGTCGCCGGATCTGTCTTCAACTGCGCACAAGTTTCAAAGCCACTCTCCCCAGGCATCACCACATCCAGCAGAATCAGATCTGGCCGATGCTGTTCCGCCATTGCCCGAGCATCCCCGCCATTGGTTGCCGTATACGTCTGAAACCCCTCCACCCGAAGAAGAGTTTCCAGCAATTCCACATTTGCCGAGGTATCGTCGACAATCAATACCTTCATGGCCGATGCGCTCATAAAAAGCTTATCGACAGAAGATTCGGTGTTTTGTGAAAATTAAAACATATTTTGCGTAGGCCTTTATCGCTTCGCGTTGTCTCCGATATGACGCAGAAGGATAGCCCATCCTCCGGCAAAAACAACAAAGGACAGCGTAGCCCGTAGCCCGAAACTTGTTAACTGCAGTCCCAACCCGTTCAGTTTCGGGATCCATCCCAACAGCGCCATCGGCACCACTGTCATCCCCAGAAATATCCCCGCACAAACTCCCAAATACGAAGCACCAGCCAAAACTCTCGGCTTTCCGCTCGCTGCCGACGGCAGCAACACGATCACCAAAGCAAAAGGAATCAGCAGAGCTAGCACTACATGGCTAGCCATCCAGGGAGTAAGTAAAACGGCCAGCAATGCCCAATACCAGCAGCGAATCTCACCTAGTCCATAGGCGCTAAGCAAGCTGTAGCCCAGCAATACAAGAAGGGCAAGAAATCCGTTGGCCGCAACCAACCCCACGCTACTCACACCCAGGCCAAGCCAATACCAGATCACTCCAGCCAGCGCGGCATGTCCTACCAGTTGCACAAACAATGGTTTCTGAAACCCAGTCCAGTTCATGGCAACACCTCCAACATTGATGCCTTCCCTGTGGACAACTGCTCGGGCTGATACATCGGCTGCACTCGCGTCGGCGATACACGGAACCGCCCGGGATTCACCGCCTTCATCACGTAAAAGTATTGCCCCATATCTTCGGCAAAGTAAGTTCGGAAAAACGCGACACGATCATCCCTCATCTCACGCTGCGCCCACGAATACGTCCACCACAGGGGCCGACCCGTCAGGTTGATCGTACTATCCTGCTTCACCAACTCCATTCCGGCAGGAATCGGATCTTCAATCAACACGTAACGCATATCCTTCGCCTTCACCTGCAACAACACCGCAATCGTGTCGCCAGGATGGATCTCTCCGTTGAGAGCCTCCAGGGAATAAGTCGTCACCCCTGAAGCCTCTCGAGGTACTAACCGGAAATAGTCTTTCTGGATACTAACAGGGGGGGAGTCGGCGCTGCGTAGGTTCTCTGCAGAAGAATAGTAGCGGGCCTGCGCATTCCAGTACACCCGCCCACTGCCACTCACCTTCACCTCCACGCTATTGCGGTCCAGAGCCGGAGCACTCGCCAACAGACTTTGGATACTCGTTGCATCCGCAGCCCTGAATTCCTTCTCAAGAATCACCTTGCCGTTCACCTTTACCGTAACGTTGATCTCAGGCTTGAGTTCCCCACTTCGCTTCAAATAATCGGTCACGCCATAAATCACCATCGCCGTCTGCTTGGTCGAGTTCCACCACTCTCCTTGATCCTTGTGAAGTACAAGCCAGGCGGCAGCCTTGGCCAATAGCGGTGAGTCCGGTCGCTGGCGGCTCAGAAACTTCAGCACATAAGACGTTGTCTCGGGCGTGATGTCGTTCGGAAAATCGAGCAACGGATCACGTGTCCCGGGCCACCAAGCTTCAGAAGCATTCTGTTGGACGGCCGCTTCCAGTTGCGCCGCGATCGCGTCGGCACGAGGGTCCTTCACTTGTTCCAGACTCAAACCAAGAAATGCCAGACCGTAGCTCGACATCCTGGATCGCGAACCATAAACAGCCTCAACGTCCGCTTTCGAACCCAATGCATAAGCCATATAGGCGCGCAGGTCAGCGCGGGCATCCACCTGCCGTCGAAACTCCTGACGCAACCAGTCTTCGCCACGGCGCACCACCTCGGGGGAAACTTCGTAGCCCGCGTCTCTGGCTTGCTTGAGACCCGCCACCACATGCGCAGTCATAAAGGGATGCGAGGCATCGCTCTTCCACCAGCCCCAGGCTCCATCCTCATGCTGGTAGTCGTAGAGGCGCTCCAGTCCGGCATTTACCTTCTTGCGTAAGTCCTCGCGATTGACCTTCGTCTGAATCTTCAATTCGTCGAGTGCTCTGGTAACGATGACATTGGGCAGAAAGCTCGACATCGTCTGCTCGGTACAACCATAAGGGAACTGTGTCAGATACTCCAGGGCTCCGAACAAGCTGCCAGCCAGTGAAGGCGAAACACGTACTTCAACACGGCGATTCCCTGCCCCTGGTGCATCAAGATTGGCTGACGCCGATTGCTGGCTCGTCAGCGACCCGCTGGCTCCGCTCGACAAGAGTGTTCCATAGGACCGGATGGGCAGAGTCAACTCCATCGCATCGCTCTCCTCATCGGTGATCCCCTTGGCCGTCAGCACACTCTCCGTGCCAGGCTTTACGCGAATGCGGAACTCCACTTTCGCCGACGACTTCGATTCCACACGAATCGTTTTCTCCATCGGCCCCACCGCATCCACTCCCGTTGCCGCCAGACTTACCTTCGTCTCTTTAGCGGCGCTGAGATAGTTCTGCACAATCACACCAATCGTGACTTCATCGCCCTCCATCAGAAAGCGTGGTGCCACCGTTCGCAACATGAGATTCTTCCGCACGATCACGCGGTTTAGCGACGCACCCACGCGCGTATCGGTAGTAATGGCCCGGGCGGTGCCCCGCCACATCGTGAGTGCATCCGGGAAGGCAAATTCCACTTTGCCCATTCCATTGGGATCGGTCACAAGATCGGCAGTCCAGAAGGCCGTATCGGGAAAGGCTTTCCGAACACGCGGGTCGCCAACCCGATCGGGCTTGAGCTGGCCGAGACTCGGTCGAATCCGGGCCAGGCGCATGGCGCGTTTACCAGCTTCGCCGCGGAAGTAGTAACTCAGTGAGTTGGACGAGTTCACCTCGTTGTAGACGTTGCCATAGAAATGGCTGAGCGGCGTTTGCAGCATATCCTTGCGTACTGCATAGAGCGCCTCATCCACAACGCCAAAGCTGAGTTCAGCCCGAACCGGCTGCCCCTTGTGATCCTTCACCGCGACCGCGTAGCGGGCCGGTTCTCCCGGTTTGAATTCCTGCTTCGAGGGAGTGACTACAACATTCAATTCCTTTTCGACGGGCGGTATCTTCAACGGGACCGTTCCTTGATGCAACTTCCCACCTTTCAAGTAGCTCACCGTAACAAACACCTTTGGCTGATACTCGCTGCGGATCGGCACTTCAATCGTGACGCCTCCCGCCTGTGGCGCATCCACTGCGCGAGAATCAATCACCGTCCGGCATTCGGTCGTCACCCAAAGGTCGGCGTTCGGTTCCTGCGTCAGTACAAGAATTTTTGCCGTCTCGCCGGGAGAATAGCTCTTCTTATCTGTAATCAGCTTGATCGTTTCTTCGTCTCCGCCATACAGCGATCCGCTGCCACTGGCCCAAATCCACTCTTCATCGCTAATGTCACGACCCTCCGGGCTGCGCGAGCTGACGCGGAGAATGTAGCTGCCCGGCTCAGGAATGCGCATAGCTACCTTTGCAGTTCCGTCGGCTCCAGTACGACCGCTGCTGCTCTCGATCACTGGCTGTGGACTCGTTCCCTTGCCGTAGACATAGCGCCGCAGCTCCGCTCGATACTCGCCCGCCACGGGTTTGGAATCGTAGTCTTTCAACTGAATGTTGTAGGTAGCCGTCGATCCAGGTTCCACGACATACTTCTCCGAACGCACCACAACCATGTAGCTACCACGAGTCGCAATCACCAGCCCATAGCCGCTCACCTCACGGTTGCCTTCGTCCATGACACGAGCTTCCAGCCGGAACAAATAGTCGCGGTCCACTACGGGTGTCGGCAGATTGATAGTGAGCTCTCCCTTGTCGTCCAGCTTGCCTACTTTTTCTTCGCCCTGTTCGCCACGAAAGAAATCTCCACCACTGTCGTCTTCTTCTGTTTGCTCGTAGCTCAATTCATCGCGGTCATACCAGGGCGGATAGTACGGTGCACGACGAACGGTGTAAGTGACCTTGGCCCCCTTGACGGGTTCGCCAAAGAAGTACTTGGCCTGGATTGTTGCCTCCACGCGTTCGCCCTGCACCACGCGGGGTTTAGAAGGCTTGATCTTCACTTCATACTCAGGCTTCTTGTACTCTTCCACCTCAAAGCTGGCATAGCTTTCCATCTGCCCTGAACTGAACTTGATCGAGTAATAACCCAGCGCGGCCGTCACCGGCAGTTCAAAATCGCCGTGTACCGAACCGAAGCTCGACAGCGTGTGCGATTTGCGGTGCACCGTCTTGCCTTCGGCATCGAGCACTTCCGCGTTCACCTCAGAGAACTTGGGCATTTCGTAACCAAAGGCTGCGGGCTTGCGAAAAATACCCTTGTACTGCACTTTGTGTCCGGGCCGGTAAACGGGCCGGTCCGTGTAGGCATAGGTCGAAATATGGCGCTCTTCGTTCGGCTGAAAGGTATACTCACTGAGCGCATCAAAGGCCACATCGCCACCACGGCTGGCAACTACAAACACATCGCTCGAATCACTTGCCGTCAGCTTGGCAAAGCCCTTGGCATCCGTCTTCACAACGCCGTGTAGCTTCTTGAAAGATCGAAACTCGACATCCACCGCAGCCAGCCCCTTGCCGCTCATGCGATCCACAACACGGGCCCAAGCCATCCCCGGCTGCGTCTTCGTCAAGACGGCCATAGCGCTGACACTCACCAGCGTGTAGGCACGTAGCTTCCCGTCCGTCGCCTCAACGAGATACAACCCAGGTTGCGCTACAGGAATGTCGACCGGCTGTTCGTCCCAGCGCTGCTTGGTCGAAATGGCTTCCTTCCAGCTCTTCACCAATTGCTTGTCATTCAAAACAGGAATGGCAGCAAAAGTCGTCCCCTTCTCCATCTTGACCGGCGGCTGATTCGGGGAGCCCCTTTCCCGCCAGGCCAGCCGTGCATCGGCGGTGAACTGCTTACGCACAAACAGTTCAGCATTCGTCTTCAGCCGACGCTTCCAGCGCAGGAAGCGCGAAAGGTAGGTATCGTCCTTGGGAAGATCCGAAACCTGGTTCCCAAAGCTATGGGCATCACTGAGCTGCCCCAGAAACTCACCAGCCTTCTCCACCCGGTACAAACGAAAGTCGAGGCTCTTCAACCCTTGGGCCCACATCTGAATCTTTACCTTCTCGCCGGGAGCAAAAGTTCGATTCGAAGTGAGGGCAAAATAGGTTTGAGAATCTTCCTGGGCTACCACTGGACCAACCAGCAGCAGCACGGCAACAGCCAGCCAAGTTCGGATTCTCATGACCCCTCCAAAATTCTCCAACGGTACACACCCTTAAAGGCGTAGTTCCCACGGACAGGACGCCAGCGCGGTTGCGGGTGTGACATTAATTCTGACAGACGCAGCCGACGCATCTCACCCGGGCTTTTGCCGACGGGCCCCGTGTGATAGACGACATACTTGTCGCCATCTGGTTCGAGTTGACTAGTCCCCACAAAAATCATGACATGCCACGAATCCCGTTGATCCAGTTGCTGATAAAACAGCAGGTCTCCGGGCTGCGCACGTTGGGGCGAGTCGGCCACCCGCACACAGTTCTCCCGCAGCAAGGTCTTGGCATCGGCAAAGTGTCGCAGTCCCTGCTCTGTCACAAACAAAGGCCCTGATCGGGTTTGAATCTCCGGCAATGCCGGCACCGTCGGGAGAGCATTCCGATCCATCCATGCCCGATCCCGCTTGGCGAAGGCTTCACGGTAGGCATAACGCACCAGCGAAGAACAATCCTGAATCTCCTTCGGCCGTTGGGCGGGCTCGACATAATATTGCGCTTCAGCCAGAAAGCTAAACCAGAGGCGAAATGCGGTACGGTCTGCCGGGCTTTCCAGCCGGGCAGCAATCAAGACCAGACTCACGATTAACCAAGGCACCGTGTTGCTGAGGTTACTACAGCCACACTGACTATACAATTGAGAGGTCATCATGATGCCTCTAGAAAACAAAGTCGCCGTTATTTCCGGCGCATCCCGCGGCTTGGGTCGGGCCATGGCCATGGCGCTCGCCGCCCAAGGCGCTTCCGTTGCACTGGTAGCCCGCGATCAGGAAGCACTCGAAGAAACCGCTGCTACCATCCGTGCTGCCGGAGGAACCGCCGAAACCTTCCTCGCCGATCTCACCGACGAAGCCAGTGTCAACGCACTCGAACACTCCGTGGTGGCCCGCTTTGGCAAGGTCCACATCCTCATCAACAATGCCGGTATGAACCTCCGCAAGAAGATCCATGAGTTCACCCTTGAGGAGTGGATGAAGGTCACCAACACCAATCTCACCAGCGTCTTTCTGATGTGCCGTGCCTTTGTGCCCCACATGAAGGGCAATGGCTACGGGCGCATCTTCAACATGACCTCGATCATGGCTCACGTCTCGCTGCCCGAGCGCACGGCATACTCGAGCACCAAAGCAGCCTTGCTTGGGCTTACCAAGTCGCTCGCGATGGAACTCGCGCCAGACAACATTACCGTCGTCGGCATTTCGCCTGGTCCTTTCCTCACCGAGATGAATCTCGCCATCTCGAACGATGCCGAAAAGAACGCGATGTTCCTGAGCAAGATTCCGATGGGCCGCTGGGGGAAAGTCGAAGAAATCGGTTCTCTCGCTGCCTACCTTTGCTCCGATGCGGCTGGCTTCATCACCGGTACCGACATCCTGATTGACGGAGGTTGGTGTGCGTCTTAGTTCTGTTCTCTGTCTGGCCTGCCTGCTGCTGAGTTCCTGCAATCAATCGAAGCGGCGGGTGATTGGCGTAGTGCCGAAGGCCACTTCACACGTCTTCTGGGTTGCCGTAGAAAAGGGTGCCAAGGCGGCGGGCAAAGACTTGCAAGTTGATGTGGAGTGGAATGGAGCTCCTTCCGAAACCGAATATGCCCGTCAGATTCAAATTGTCGACTCGATGATCAACCGTCGCGTCGATGGGCTCGCCGTGGCGGCAACAGAACGCAAGGCTCTCGTCGCCAGTGTTGATCGGGCGATGAAACAGGGAATCCCTGTCACCATCTTTGATAGCGGCATTGATGGCGACAACTACACCAGCTACGTTGCCACCAACAACTTCGAAGGAGGCCAGTTGGCCGCACGCGCTCTGGCCAAACTGATTGGCGGCAAGGGCAAAGTGGGCTTGATTCTCCATGCCCCCGGCAGTGCCTCCACGATGGACCGCGAACGCGGCTTCACAGAAGTCATCGAAAAAGAGTTCCCCGAAATCAAAATTGCAGCTTCGCAATATGGCATGTCAGATCGATCCAAGGCCCGCGCCGCGGCCGAGAACATGCTGTCAGCCCATCCAGATCTAAGCGGCTTCTTTGGCTCCTCTGAGCCTTCCACCACCGGTGCCTCGCTGGCCGTCAAAGCACGCGGTCTGGCCGGCAAGGTGAAGGTAGTCGCCTTTGATGCTTCAGACAATCTGGTGGAAGATATGAAGGCCGGGGCCATCCAGGCGATGGTCGTGCAAGACCCCTTCCAGATGGGCTATGACACCGTAAAGACACTGGTCGACAAGCTCAACGGCAAGACCCCGCCCAAGCGCATCGACCTCTCGGCCAAAGTCATTTTTGCCGAAGACGTATCGAAACCAGAGAACCAGAGGCTCCTCTCCCCGGAGCTCAAATAGGTGCCTCAGATTGACGCGGCCGCCCTACAGGCTTTCTCTGCGTCTCTGCTCGAAGCGGTAGGCGTCAGCAAGGCAAACGCCGCTTTCACCGCCACCGCCCTCGTTGCCTCCAACCTGCGTGGAGTCGATTCGCACGGCGTCGCCTTGCTCCGCTACTATCTGGAGCAACTCACACACGGGGACATGGAAGCAGACGGCGACCCGGAGTTACTTCACAACTCCGGGTGCACTGCCCTGGTAGATGGACATAATGCGGTAGGACAAGTAGTGGCCCGATTCTGCTGCGACCATGCAATCGCTCTCGCCATGGACCACGGCTGCGGTATCGTCTCCGCCCGTCACTCCAACCATTTCGGTGCCGCAGCGTTTTGGGTGCAACGGCTGAACGCCGCTGGCTACATCGGTATGGCCTTCTGCAACGCCTCGCCTACCGTGGCCCCCTGGCAAGGCAAAGAAGGTCGCCTAGGCACCAATCCTATTTGCTTTGGCGTTCCAGGAAAATCCCCGTTTCTCCTCGACATGGCAACCACCACCGTGGCTGCCAACAAGATCTTCAATGCCCACAGCGCGGGCCAAACGGAGATCCCTTCCGGTTGGGCGCTAGATGCCGATGGCATCCCTACAACGAAGACAAGCGACGCTTACAGTGGCCTGCTCAACCCTCTCGGCGGCTACAAGGGTTCCGGCCTGGCGGTAATGATAGAAATGCTCTGCGGCGTCCTCTCCGGCGGAGCAATGGCGAACGAGCTCGGCGGTATTCGCTTCCGTGGAAAGCCCGTTGACGTCAGTCAGTTCTTTTTGGCGCTCGATCCGAAATGCTTTCTCGCTCCAGGAGAATATGAAGAACGTGCCCTCGATCTGACCACAAGACTTAAGGCCACCAAACCAGCCGCAAACTACGAGGAAGTGATGGTTGCCGGAGAGCCCGAACTGCGGGCTGAAGCCCAACGTCGTGCCAACGGGATTCCCTTAGCTGAGGAGACCTGGGTCAGCTTAACAGACTGGGCTGCAAAGCTTGGCATTTCGGCCCCAGCCCTGCCTCAGACAACTTAGCCCTTGTTGAACTTCGCGGCCTGCTCGGGCGTCATAGTCGGGTTCTTGAACTCAATACCCATATACTTCGTCAGCCGCGGGAACACGTCCGTGTTCTGCACCAGCCCTTCAAAGGGCAAGCTCCCTGGGCCTGTGGAGGTAATCGTTGTGTACTCGGAGGTATGGTTCATACCCGTATAGGCGACTCCGTAGTAATTCCCAAGTACCTGACCCAGCACGCCAAAGGCTTTGTCCTGAATGTTATTGATTGAAACACCCTTCTTGCCGGCAGCCGAATCGGAAACCCACGTCGCCTCTTGCGGCGTGATCACGATTCCACGCTGCGCCTCAACGACCTCCCTCACACGCGCGGCACTCGGCTTGGCCCCCAACATCTTCCCTAACGCATCAAACGACCCCTTCGCCTTCACGATCCGCTCAAAGCACTTCCCGGAATCGACATATTCGAGGCCCATCCCGTTCAGGCCAGGGCTGGAATTGCCATGATCGCTTGTTGTAATCACCAGCGTGTCACCACGACGGGCGGCGAAGTCGAGGCAAACCCCTAACGCATCATCAAAGGCCAATTGGTCCCAAAGCTGCCCGGCAATGTCGTTATCATGAGCCGCGTGGTCCACCCGCGCCCCCTCCACCTGCATAATGAAACCCTTGCGCGATTGCCCCTCCAGCGCCTCCAGCGTAAAGCGGGTCATTTCAGCCAGCGTCGGCACATCCACTTTGTCTACCGTATAGGGCACATGGGAATCAGAAAACAACCCAAGTAGCGGCTTCGACTTCGAAGCGCCAGCAAGCTCTGCTTTTGATTTCACAATCTGATAGCCCGCGCTCGAAAATTCCCCGAGAGCATCCAGCTTATCCTTGCGCGTATCGGCTTTGAAAAACTTCAACCCGCCACCCAAGACATAATCCACACGATTTTTGTATTGCAGTCCAATGAGATGCTCATCATCCCGGCGCGCCTGCGAAGACGCAAAGCCTGCCGGTGTTGCATGGGTCACCGTCGCAGTAGTCACCAGCGCCGTCTTCCGCCCCGACTCTTTTGCCAATTGCATGATCGGAGTCAGCTTCGTGCCATCCGGCAGAATATTCACCTGCGCATTGAAAATCCGGCTCCCCGATCCCCAGGCCGAAGAAGAGCTCGACGAATCGGTCACCGGCGAATTCAGCGACGCCACATCCTGCACCCCACGCGAGGCCGTCATGTCGTTCATCAGGGCTGCCCAGCGAGTCCCCTTCCCACGGGCAATCTTCGAGAAATACTCCGCCATCATCAAGACACCCGGGCTCATCCCGTCTGAAACGCAAAAGATAATGTTCTTCGGCTTGCCAGCCTTCGCCTTTACTTGCGCCGGACTCAACAGGGCAGTGGCACCAAATCCAAGAGGGAGAGAGAATATCTGACGACGATCCATATCTACTCTGTTTTATCAGGCCAATCGTCGTTCAACGTGACATTTACGCTAATTTTCTTGAGCGGGCGGGTCCTTCCAACGACCGGCTTCCTTCAGTCCGCGTTTCAGCAAATACTCAATCTGGCCGTTTAGACTCCGTAAATCGTCATCCGCCCACCGCTTGAGTAGTTCAAGCGTGTGGGCGTCGACGCGAAACAAAAATGATTTCTTCTCGGCCATCGCAACTTCGCTTTAGTGGTAAAGAGTCCCCGTGTTGACCACCGGCTGTGACCCACGCTCGCCGCAAAGTACAACCAGAAGATTCGAAACCATTGCCGCCTTGCGTTCCGTGTCGAGCTCAACAATTCCCTTCTTGCTGAGCATTTCCAGAGCCATCTCTACCATCCCAACCGCGCCTTCGACAATCTTGGCCCGGGCCGAGATAATCGCAGAGGCCTGCTGACGCTGCAACATCACGTTGGCAATCTCCGGCGCGTAGGCCAGATGCGATATGCGACTTTCGATGATATCGATACCCGCCTTCAAGACCCGCTCTTCAATCTCAACCTTCAATTGATCGGCAATCTCAACCGCATTAGCCCGCAATGACTTCTGACCATCCAAATGCGCATCATAGGGAAACGATGCCGCCAGGTTCCGCAGGGCACTCTCGCACTGTACCTTCACATAGTCCTCATACTGATCCACTTCAAACAATGCTTCCGCCGCATCCACAACCTTCCAAACCACCACCGCCGCAATCTCAATCGGATTGCCATCGTGGTCGTTCACCTTCAAATGCGTCGTCTCAAAATTGCGAACCCGCAAACTCACCTTGTCCTTTCCCATGAAGGGGTTGGCCCAGTGCAGCCCAGGCGTTCTCACAGACCCTTGTACTTGCCAAACAACGTCAGAACCGAAGTATGGTTCGGCCCCACGATAAAGAAACCGCAAAGCAGTACAAGAATCGACAACAACAAAAACGCCACCAGAAATAGCAAAGCAACTGTGTGCTCCGAGTCGCGCGACGCTACGGCTGCGTAAACGCCAAAGCCCGATAGGGCGAATATCAGAACGAGCATTCCAACACCAGGCAGGGTACGAAACTCGAATTCTTTCATCATTAGTTCTATCTCCTATCATAATGATATCACTTTGATAGATTCCGTCAATAGATTTCCGCATCCTTTTGAGACATGCTAAACTCTTAAAAGATATGCAAGCTGGAATCCACCCCAACTACCACGAAGTGAAGGTCAACTGTGCTTGTGGGGCGAATTGGATAACTCGCTCTACAGTCAAGGGCGACGAACTCCGTCTCGAAATTTGTTCAAATTGCCACCCCTTCTTCACGGGTCGCCAGAAGCTGATTGACACCGAAGGTCGCGTTTCGCTGTTCCAGCGCAAAGCCGCCAAGTCCAAGGCCCTTCAAGAGCAGGTTGCTGCTCGCAAGGCCACCAAGGCCGAAGCCGCTCAATAGCACCAGCTTCTAACCAGAACGCAAAAAGCCCGCCAACCAGCGGGCTTTTTCCATTTTCAATCCTTAGGCCAAGGTCTCAACTCCTCCAAATGCTGCCGCAAATAGCCCAGTAATCCCCGACGCTGGTCCTTGCCCTCCCCGAAATCATGCCGCGCATGAATGGCCCGCCATCGTTTCCGGATTGCCTCCGCGCTGATTCCCAATTCTTCCGCAGCAGCCGAATCGGAATAGTCGAGCAGCGCCAACTCGAGCAAGCGTTGCTGTGCGGGTGTAAAGCCAAGAACCGGTGCAGGATATTTCATCAGATAAGCCAACTGTGCCCCCGGTTTTGCGAGAGCGTCGGCCTGGCTAAAGCAAAACAGTCGTGCTGTCCCACCCTTTGCCAACCTGCTTTGCTCCACTTCCCTCATCCCCATGGATTCCGCATGCAGACTCGCCTCAGGCAATAGATTCTCCTGCCAAAACTCCTGGATTTTATACCCCGCATGAACCGTCATGAAAAACGAAAACGCCATCCGGTGCACCTCAAACCCGCGGGCCTGACTGAAATCTTTCTCATCAGGACAGCCTCCCAGATGAACCAACGCCAATTCTCCGAGCCGATTGGCCTGCGCCACTTGTTTGGGCGAAAGAAATACTGCCGCACGGCCCTCATCCTCTTTCAGCAGGGCATTGCGAAACAACAAAGGCTTGCCGGCCAGAATCGAGTTCACTCTCTCAGGCTTGGCCCATCCCGTCATTCCGAAGAAAACCAACCTGCCACTTTCGAGGTCTGCCACCACTCCACCCACCAAGCGCTTCCGTTCCATCCGGTCGGCAATTAATCCCCCAAGCCCTCTCCAAGTATCCCGATCAAACAAGTCGCGGTCCTGCTCCAGCAGCCGCATGGCCTCTGGCAAATCAGAATTACGAAAAAAACGGCATCGAAAGCCCATTCCCGCTCCCTACTTACCCTTCAGGGGTAAGTTCTTGAATCCAAACAAGAACTTAGCGTAGCATAGGCCATCCGCAAACTCCAACAACAACGGCGTTGATATTTTTTTGCACTGTCATGAGACTCCAAACCAACATTTCACGAGCTACCAGCAAGACTCTTTCTGTCAGCTCGAACCGAGGGAAAGAATTTACCACCTATGAATACCTACTCGAATTTCATTGTTTTGTTTTGCACTCTGCTTGGCAGCCTGCAGGCCACCACAATCCAAATCACAAGTCTCGAAGCATTTCTCCACTCTGCAGCAAATCCTGTCGCCCAAGCCACATTCAATTCGCTTTCCCCGGAGTTCACATCCTCTCTCGACGCCAATAACCTGGGCTCCTTCACTTTTGCCTACACCAACAACACGGGAGCCGTCATCTCTAACGCCTCCTGGACCCTCTTCATCGATCTGGACATCGACCGCGACGAAAACACCTACTTCAACGAGTACGGCGATTTCATTTCCTTTCTCAGACCTTTCGGCGCACCTTCCAACTCGATCCCTTTCGCCTCCTGGGAAATCGACGAACCCGGATACCTGTTCGGCGACATCTATAACAACAGCCTGGCGGCGTCGCTCGACAACAGCAACGCGATCCCTACCTCTGGCTTCCCCGACGACGTATCCCAAGCCTTGTTCTTCCAGGTCGTTCAACTCGCGATTGGGCAAACCTTCTCCGTCACTGGAACCATTAGCCTCACCGATGCCGCAGGGCTTCTACAGTACGACCCTAATTCGCAAACTTCCCTTTACATCAACGGCTACGCCACACTCAGCGAGACCACTCAGAGCGAAGTTCCCGAACCGGCCACTGCCGCCCTGGTCGCAATCGCCCTAACCATCCTCTACCGCCGTTCGAACAAGCGCTACCTGCTTTCACTTCTTCCATTCGGAATGCTCTTGGGCCAGTCTGCACCGGATCTGCGCTCCACTGCAATCACCGCCTCAATCAACACAGATCCGCAAACTCTCGCCACCACCGGTTCTCTCTCCGTCACAGTTCTGAATGCCGGCACCGCCGCTGCCTCTCCCGGATTTCAGCTAACCGCCTTTGAAGACCGCAACAACAATGGCCGCTACGACGTCCTGCTCGATAACCGCCTTGGCACTGCCAACATCGCTGCCTCCCTCTCCATCAATAGCAGCACAACCACCAACATTCCCATCAGCGGCAGCCTACTCTTTCCGGGCAACATCATCTATGTCCTGGTCGACGCCAACAATGTAATTCTCGAAAGCGATGAAAACAACAACCTCCGCCACACCGGCCAGAACAGCATCTTCACGCCTCCCGCAGCTACTGCACTCAATCCCACGGTCAAGTGGGTTGCTGAATCCTTTACAGAAGCGCCAACCTCTCGCTCATCTCTCAGTACCCCCACTGTCGGAGATGTCAATGGTGACGGTATCCCTGATGTAGTCTTCTCCACCTACATTGCGGCCAACCGCGGCATCCTACGCGTTGTCTCAGGCAACACGGGCGCAGTTTTGTTCACCGTGACCGATCCCACTCTCGAAGTTGCACCTCAGGCCGCCACCACCCTGGCAGACCTCGATTCCGACGGCCGACCTGAGCTGATCACCATCGATCCTTTCCTCCGCGTCCTTGTCTTCAATCACGACGGAACACTCAAGTGGCGATCCACACAGACCGTAGATGGTAGTGCGTCGGGCATTATCGCCGCCGACCTCGACCGCAACGGCAGCATCGAACTGGTTGCCGGTCGTAATGTGTTCTCCTCGACAGGCACTCGACTTTGGCGAGGGAGCGCAGGGCGAGGCCAGGGCTACGGTGGACAAATTGCCTCGGCCGTGGCTGACCTGGATCTCGATGGCAACCTTGAAGTGATCGCCGGCCCCACGGCCTACCGCGCCAACGGCACCATCTACTGGAACAACCTCAATACTCCGGCCACACTCCTCGATGGCCCGGTTGCGATTGCCAACTTCGACGCAGACCCCAACCCGGAAATTCTGATTCGTCCCTACGGCAGCAATTTCGTATACCTCCTGGAGCATGACGGCTCCATCAAATGGTCCGTGAATCATCCGATTCATCTGACTTGGGGCGGACAGCCTGCGATCGGAGATGTCGATGGGGACGGCCAACCCGAATTCGGTATCGTCGATCAGGCAAACTATATCCTTTATGAAACCGATGGCTCTATTAAGTGGAGTCTCCCCATCTTCGAGACCACGTCCGGCGTTACTGGCTCGGTCCTCTTCGACCTCAACAACGATGGCAGTTCAGAAGTCATCTATGCCGATCAGCAGAGATTCTACATTCTTCGCGGTTCTGACGGCGCCATTCTCAATCAGTTCCCTCACGGTTCCACGACGGCAGCAGAAGGCCCCTCCGTCGCCGATATTGATCGCGATGGCCATGCCGACATCCTCGTCGTCGCCGACGTCCCCCTCTCAGGCACTGGCCCGGGCCTGCGCGCCTATACCGGGCTCAACAACAATTGGGCCAATACCAGGCCGGTTTGGAATCAAGACGGCTTTACCATTACCAACATCACCGACAACCTCACTGTCCCCACGACAACTACTCCAAACTGGCTTACGCCCGGCCTTAACAACTTCCGCACCAACGGCTTCCTGCCCAATTCACTGATTCAACCAAACTCGGCCCCGGACATCTCTGTCTCGTTACTCCGCCGTCTCGACGCAAACTTCCCGGCTTCGACCAACCTCATCGCTCGCATCGGCAATGGAGGGTCCCTCCCTGCCCCAGTCCATCGTGTCGAATTTCGAAATGGCCTCGGCGGCCCACTGCTTGGCGCGCTCAACACGTCCCGCATCCTCAACCCCGGCGAATACGAAGACCTCAGCATCACCTGGCTCAATCCCCCCTCCGGCCAGTTCAATCTCGTAGTGAACGCAGACACCACCAACCTGATTGTTGAAGGCAGCGAAACCAACAATCAGCACGCCGTCCAGCTCATCATTGGCCAGGGCCCCTTCACCACCATCGATGACCTGCTCCCCCGTGCCAAAGAAGCGGGTGCCGACCTCAAGTGGACGCCCATCCCAGGAGCCGTCAGCTACAACATCTATCGCCGCAGCACTACCGGCCCAGCCAACCTCATTCGAAGTGCACACCTCACCACCAATGGCAGCTTCTCTGATCAGGCTCTGGTCAACAACACCACCTACTTCTATGAAGTGCGCTGGCTCAACTCCCTCGGCCAGGAATCCCAACCCGGCACGGAATCCTCCATCACACCCATTCCCCGTACCCAACGAGGTGACACCCCTCCCAGCATTCTGACCGCACCGCCCACCCGAGGCCGTACGGATCTCGCATACATCTATTCACCCACTGCTGCGGACCCTGACCCTGCCGAAGTTCTCACCTGGCAAATCGCCGGTGCCCCCGCAGGCATGACGCATAACACCACAACCGGACGCCTCAACTGGCTCCCCAGCGCGGGCCAAGGCGGCACCTATCGCATCAGCCTCACCGTCAGGGACTCACGCAATCGCACCGCCACCCAGACCTTCACTCTCTTCATCGAAACCCAAATCGTCAACACCCCACCACAATTGCTCTCGACCCCTCTATCGAGTGGCAATGTCGGGCGCAACTACTCCTATGCCGTGCGCGCCTCCGATGCCGATGCCGGCGACGTCCTCACCTACCTTCTCGACAATGGTCCTTCCGGTATGACAATCAATGCTGCTACCGGCTTGCTGCAATGGCTCCCGACGACATCAGGGGCTTTCCCCGTGATAGTTCGAGTCCGGGATCTTGCTGGCGCTATTGTCACGCAATCCTTCACCATCGCTGTACAAAATCTCAATCGTGGCCCACAAATCACCTCTACGCCCAGCCTCAGCGGTAATGCGAATTCCACCTTCAGCTATTCACCCACTGCCATCGACCCCGACGCAGGGGATCTGCTGTCCTGGACCCTCCTCAGTGGGCCCACAGGTTTATTGCTCAATCCAGCCAATGGCTTGGTACTTTGGACGCCCTCCGCAAGCCAGGTCGGAGTGCATCCCATCACCATCGAAGTACGAGATCTGCTGGGTGCTACCGCGCAGCAAAGTTTCACGGTATCGATTGCCACGGCATTGAATACGAACTCTCCCCCCATCTTCATCTCAGAACCCATCACAGCAGCACGCGTTGACCAGCCTTACGCCTATCGCGTCAATGCGTTTGACCCCGAGTCGACCCCCATCACCTACACCTTGCCCACCGCACCCGCCGGAGCCACCATCGATGCGGCAGGCTTGATCAGTTGGTTACCTCAACTCAGCCAGGTCGGTCCGCAAAACTTCGCAGTGCGGGCTCAAGACGTCCAGGGCGCAATCACCTTGCAGAGCTTCACAGTCACTGTGATCAACCTTCCACCAGCTACCTTTGAGTTAATCTCTCCCTCAGCAGGAGCCGACCTCACAAGGCCAACCAACGTGGTGGCCACCATCACCGACCCCAACGCAGGCGGGCCCACCATCACTTGGACCGTCAAGCTGCAAAAGCCAGGAACACCAGAGGTCCAACTCGCCTCCGGCACCGGGCCGGTTACCAACGCAACCATCGCGAGCATCGACCCCACTCTGCTTGCCAACGACACGTACATCCTTCGCATCGATATCGCCAAGGGATCGGAGAGCATCTTCCGCGAGATTCCCTACAACGTCTCGGGAGAACTGAAGCTAGGCAATTTCAGTACCTCCACCAACGATCTGGTAATTTCCTTCGTTGGAGTACCGTTGAGCATCGCACGCCTCTATGACAGCATCGATGTCAGGCGTGGCGACTTCGGTGCGGGATGGCGGCTGGGTGCATTTGGCGGTGTCACGGACGCCCCAACCGAATCCCCACTGCAGCCCATGCGGCCGGGTTCAAAAGTCTACGTTAATACTCCGGACGGCCGCCGCGTCAGCTTCCGCTTCGACCCTTTCGCTCCGTCTTTCCTCTTCCCAAGCGTCGTTACCCCGCGCTTCTCGCCCGATGCTGGAGTATTCGACAAACTGGAAGTCGCCGAGACGAGCGTCTTCCTCTTTGACGGCGCTGCTTACGCCGACCTTACCAATTTCTGGAACCCCTCACGATACATCCTCACAACCAAGGCGGGAGTCCGCTATGAAATCGATGAGGTAAGCGGGCTTCAACTCATCCGCGACCGCAATGGCAATACCATCACCTTTACGCCAACCGCAATCTTGAGTTCTACCGGCGTCCAGATCACTCTCACCCGTGACGCCCAGAACCGGATTACAAGCATCAGAGAACCCGGCGGTGCGGAACTTCGCTACAGCTATGACGCAGCAGGCAACCTCACCAGCTTTACAGACCCACTCGGCCTGGTCACCAGATACTTCTACACCAACCCGACTTTCCCCAACTACCTCACCCGAATTGAAGACGCCTCGGGACGTCCCATCATGCGCAATGTTTACGACACAGCGGGCCGCATCACCGCCATTTGTCCCCCCACAGGAAACCTGTCAACCCTCGCTGGTTGCTCAACCATGTCACACAACCCAAGTGCACTAACTCAAACCCTGTTCAACGGCAGAGGCCTGCGGCGTGAATACACCTATGACGAACGCGGCAACCTGTTGGTGGAGCGTAAATATATCGATGCCACAAACTTCCGCGACACCATTCGCACCTATGATGCCTCAAACAATGCGTTGACGCGCCGCGACCCGGCAGGCAATGTTTTCAGCCAAACCTACGACAGTTCGGGTAACATCCTCTCCAAAGTAGATTCTAGTGGCAGGCAAACCATCTACACCTACAATCCTTCCTGCCAGAGTGTGGCAACCATCACAGATCCGGCCGGCGGAGTAGAGACCTTTACTTACGATTCCCTCTGCCGCCTGCTCTTCCGGCGCGACCGCGCAGGCCAGCAGACAGAATTCCGCTACGATGCGGCTGGCAACCTGACTCACTTCATTGATCCTCGTGGGGCAACCACCATCGCTACCTATACTCCCCAAGGCTTCCCACAAACCATCCGGGACCCGCGCGGAGGCATGCGCACTTTCACCTGGACCTCGACCGGAGACATGCTCAGTAAAACCGATCGTAATGGCCGCCGTATCGATTACCAGTACAATGCGTCCCACCAGTCGACCAGGGAATCATGGTCTGACGGCAGGGTCATCCAGTTCAACTACGATCAGTTCGGCTCAATGACCTCGGCATCAGATCCAGCAGCGGTAGTCACATACCAATATGACTCCATCGGTAGACTCACCCGCGAAGAATCCACCCACAGCGGACAACCCTTGTTCAGTATCGATTACGGCTACGATGGCAGCAACAACCGGACGAGCATCGTGGACTCCAGGGGAGGCAGCACAATCGCCAGCTTTGATGGTCTCGATCAGTTGAGTTCGCTCACACAATCTGGATCTGGCATCTCGAACAAACGCGTTCAATTCGAATATGATCTGGCGGGCTTGCCCATCAGAGTGCGCCGCTTTGCCGATCTGACCGGAACGACACCTGTTGGCATGACTGCAATGGAATATGAGTGCGGCGGATGCGCCTCGCGCACCAGCGCCATCCGTCACACCAACGCAACAGGCACCACTGCATGGAACATCCTTACCTTTGGACGCGACGCCATGGGCGATGTCACACAGATGACCGATACGCTTGGCCTGCATCAGTATCAATACGACTCCTCAAAGCGCTTAATCGGGGCCTCTCACCCAAACCCGGCCTTGCAACCGCAAGAAAGCTACTCCTATGATGCGTCTGGCAATCGCTTGCTCAGCCATCTCAATGGCGCGCATAACTACATCGCTGGAACAAACGTGCTTGTCAGCGATGCCGCATTTGATTACACCTTTGACGGCGAAGGCAATCTGACTCTCAAACGCAACAGGGCCGACAATTCTACCCTGAGCTATCAGTACGACCATCGCAATCGTGCCATCGCAATCATCGCCAGAAATGCTCTGGGCATTGAGACCGGGCGCAACACCTTTGCCTACGATCCCCTCAACCGACGCATTTCGATGGAAGATTCCACTGGGGTGACCCGCTTCTACTACGACATCTTCAACCCGATCCTCTCCATCGATCCGTCGAGCGTGACAACTCGCAGGTTCTACAACGGTAAGTTAGACGGAGCGATTGCCGAGGACGTGGGTGGACAAACCCGCTGGTTCTTATCCGATCAGGTCGGTACCGTCCGATCCATCTCGGACTCTACGGGCACACTGTTGACCCAACTCTTTCTCGATTCGTTTGGAAACCCGATCCAAAACACCAACCCTGCGATATCCAGTCAGCTATCGTTCGTCAGCCGGGAACGCATACCGCTCAGCGGAGACATCTATTTCAGATCTCGACTCTACGATCCGCGCCTCGGTCGTTTCATTCAGGAAGATCCCCTCGCCCCTTTTTCCTACAGTTATGCCGAGGCTTCGCCCTTAAGATTCACCGATCCTCTCGGCCTCACCGCAGCCGTTGAGTATTCCACCCTGGCAGAAAAGCGTGCAAACGACATCATTTCCGTTGCCTGTGATCAATTGGGGGGAACTTTCGGGCAAACACTCAATCTAACGCTCGTCTTGTTGGGCCACGCCATGGGTGTACCAAACAATGGAATCAGCGATCTCCGCAATAACGCTGAAATTGCATGTGCAGCCAAGGACATCTACGACGCAATCAAGGACGTCAAAGAAAAAGCCGACTATGAGGTAAGTCCCCTCCCCAAACCATGACATGAACTCCCAAATCTCATTTCATACCAATGGGCCGAAACTAGGTGCGATGTAACTTTTCCGGTTCCAGATGCGTTCCACCAACGTGAGTGGTTCCATCTTTGCGCAAGTTGCACCAACACTGCTCGGCCTCATCCTTCTAGCCACCCTCGCGAAGGCCCAAACCGCTGACTTCAGCACAGAAACCAAGCTCGTCCGCGTCGAAGTCCGCGCCATTGATTCCCAACTGAAGCCGATTCGCAATCTCACCCTCACCGACTTCTCCATCAAGGAGAACGACCAGCCCCGTACACCGACCGCTGCCTCACAAGACGAGCTTCCCCTAGATCTCTTCTTGATCGTCGACGTCTCGGGCAGCATGCACGGCAACGTCGCCCGCGTCGCCAAACACGCCCATCAGGCGCTTAGCGCCTTGAAACCAGGGGATCGAGTAGCCCTCATGAGTTTCAACCTGAAACAGAAGATTCGGCTCAACCTCTCAGACAGCCTGCCGGAAATCGAGGCCGCAATCAACGAGCTCTCAAACAAGAAAAGCTTCGGAGGTGGCACCATCATCAACACCCCCATCTACGAAGCAGCCAAACTTCTGCAAGAGCAATCGCCCAAAACGAACCGTCGCGCCATCCTCATCCTCACCGATGGCCAAGGAACAAAGGGCACCCGATCCAGCAAAGTGCTCAACGAACTGTGGGAGGGAGACATCACCCTCAACGCCCTCATCTTGCCACCCTCTCGTCTTGCCCGAGGTTTGAACATCTTTAACAAGGTGGCCGCTCCCTACAGCTTCGCCCTCGAAGCCAGCATCTCAGACCTGGTGAACAAGACCTCGGGAGAACTGATGTACATGGATGACGCCGTGCAGCCCCTCGTCGAGATTCTGGAGCGAATCCGCTCCCGCTACACCCTCTACTACCCACCCCTCGAAAGCAACGAAAAAGAACGAAAAGTAGTCGTAAGCTTCTCCACAGAAGGCCAGCAAAAGAATCCCGGCGCCAAAGCCATCGGCCGTCGCCAGTACTCAGTTCCCTAATTCTTTCTCCCGGCGCGTTCTACCAAACACGCCATTCCAGGGTGGAATCACGATGCTGACGCTTCCATTGGCCCGAGCCTGACAGGCCAAGCGAATCAAAGGCCTTTGGCTATTGGAATCAATAAAACCGCTATCCCAGTAGCCAAAGTACTCCATGCGCTTGCGCTCAAACTCTTCTACAGGGTCGAGGTTCTCATTCCCCCCGACAATGCCCACCCAACAGGTGCCACAAGAGCCCGACCGGCAATCCACCGGAATCGGCCCCATCCCTTCATAGCAGCGCGCATCCGTTTCATGAAAAGGCCGCTTGTCCAACTCTGCCCCGGTCGTGATTTCCTGTGTCGCCACAATAGGGAACCAGCCCTCCTGGTCACGCTCATCAAAGATTACCCGGTCACAACCACTCTTGCCTTTCAGCCGCTCCATCAAGGAAGGCCGATAGGCACTCGCCCGGTCCAGCACAAAATCAGCCTTCGGCTCAGGAACATACTCGCTCGACAGAAAAGCAGGGCCGCATTGCTCCAGCGTCATCTGCCCAATGGCTGCCATTGCCAGGGCATAGTCCATCGGTGCGCCACTTTCCCTGGCTGCATTCTCGATGCGGAGGTAGCGGTCCCCTTCCGCTTGAGCAGCAAGCGCCTTCTTCACCAAATGCCAGTAGCGGTGCCCGTAGAGGAAGCGATGGGAGTGGTCTGCCACCTGCTCCAGCCGAAAACTCCCGTTCATTTGAAAGAATTGCTGCAGGCGGGCTGTATCCTCACCTTCTCCTAACAACTCCCTTACCAGCACGGGCCAGGTGGCAAACCAGATCCGCACTCCATCCCGGTCTATCTTGTTTGTAGCTTCACAGACTGCGTCGACCACCGCAATCCAGCCCTGCGGCGTACTCAGGCAATTAACTCCTTCACAACGTGTGCCTTCTCCACTCCCGTCAGCTTCTGATCGAGGCCCTGATACTTGTAAGAAAAACGTTCATGGTCGACACCAAACAGATGCAGCATCGTCGCCTGAAAATCTCTGACATGCACCGGATCTTTAGTGATGTTGTAGCTGAACTCATCCGTCTCACCGTGCACAATTCCCGGTTTCGACCCGCCACCGGCCATCCAGAGCGAGAAGCAACGCGGATGATGATCGCGACCGTAATCCTTATCGGTCAACTTACCCTGCGAATAAATGGTGCGCCCGAATTCTCCACCCCACACCACCAACGTATCGTCCAGCATCCCACGCTGCTTCAGATCCTGCACCAGCCCATAGAGAGCCTGGTCCACATCCTTACACTGCGACGGCAGCACCTCGGGCAAGAGGCCATGCACGTCCCAGCCACGCATATAAAGCTGGACAAAGCGAACTCCGCGCTCCACCAGTCGCCGTGCCATCAGGGCTTGATTGGCAAAGGTCCCGGGCTTCTTCGCCTCCTCACCATAGAGCCTGTAAGTGCTCTCGGGCTCCTTCGATAGATCGGTCAAATCGGGTACACTCGCCTGCATCCGAAACGCCATCTCATACTGGGCAATCCGACTCTTGGTCTCGGCATCCGCATACTTCTCGTACGTAATCTGATTCAACTCACCCAGTGCATCGAGCATCCGTCGCCGCATCGCCACTGGTACGCCATCCGGATTCTTCACATAGAGCACCGGGTCGCCGGCACTGCGCAACGACACCCCGGAATATTGCGCACTCAGAAAGCCTGCACTCCACAGCCTCGCCGAAATCGCCTGCACATTCGCCTTCGGGTGAGTATGGTTCGCATTCAACACCACGAAGGTCGGCAGATCCTGATTCATGCTGCCCAGCCCATACGCGATCCAACTGCCGATACAAGGACGCCCAGCCACCTGATTTCCGGTTTGAATAAACGTAATGGCCGGCTCATGGTTAATGGCTTCAGTGTTCATCGAACGGATGATCGTAATGTCATCGGCCATCTTCGCTACATTCGGCAGCAGTTCACTAATCCAGGCGCCACTCTTGCCGTGCTGCGCAAACTTGAAAACACTCGGGGCGATCGGGAACCGGCTCTGCCCGCTCGTCATCGTCGTCAAGCGTTGCCCCTTGCGAATGCTTTCGGGCAGGTCCTTGTCAAACCAGTCCTTCATCCCGGGCTTGTAATCAAACAGATCCATCTGCGGCGGGGCACCCACCATATGCAGATAGATCGCCCGCTTTGCCTTCGGGGCAAAGTGCGGCAATTCCTTGCCCTGCGCCATCAGGCTGCTCAGGGCCAACGCGCCAAAGCCACGTGCTCCGCGCCCCAGCAACTGTCTGCGCGTCTCGAGGGCGACTGCGTCCTGTTCGGCTCTCTGCGTCTTCATTTATTCAGCACCTCATCGAGATTCATCAACTCGTTGGTCACCATCGTCAGGGCAGCAAACTCTGCGACGCCAAGCTTCGGATTGGCCTTGCTCTCACCGACTGCCAGCAGCTTCCGCGCATCTTCCACCTTCGTATCGTAGTGTCGAAGAAAATCACGATACGACGCACGTACGATCTCGCGTTCCTTACCTTCAAACCGGCGGCTGACGAGGCGCTCTGTCAGAAAGTCCAACTGCTGGTCAAAGTTGTTCTTGTGCGCCTCCAGGGCCCGCTGTGCCAGGTGACGCGCCGCTTCGACAAACTGCACATCATTCATCGTCAACAAGGCCTGCAGCGGAGTATTGGTCCGCTCCCGGCGCACCGTGCAATTCTCGCGCGAGGGCGCATTGAACAAATCCATCGATGGCGGCGGGGCGCTGCGCTTCCAGAACGTGTACATACTGCGGCGATACAGCCCCTCACCATGATCCTGCTTGTAGAAGCGCGTGTCCGATCCATCCATGGCCACTGTCTCCCAGATCCGTTCTGGCTGGTAGGGCCTGACGCTCGGCCCGCCAATGGTTCGCACCAGCAAGCCACTGGCTGCCAGCGCATAGTCTCGCACCACTTCCGAATCCATGCGGAAGCGAGGTCCACGACTCAGCAAACGATTATCAGGATCCTTCTTCAGCTTCTCTTCCGTAGCAACAGCCTGCTGTCGATAAGCCGACGTCATCAACATCTGCTTCACCAGACGCTTCACATCCCAACCGTTCTCCCGGAAGTCGACGGCCAGCCAGTCGAGCAACTCAGGATGCGTTGGCGCTTCGCCCTGGCTACCCAGGTCCTCACTCGTTTTCACGATGCCCGTACCAAAGATTTCCTGCCAATAGCGATTCACGGCGACGCGAGCAAACAGCGGGTTCTCCGGCTTGAGCAACCAGTCCGCCAGCCCCAGCCGGTTCTTCTCCACACCAGCACCCAGCCCACCCAAGACTCCCGGCACATCGGCTTCCACCTTGTCCCGCGGTTGATCATACATTCCGCGATACAGAATGTTGGCCATGGGCTTCTGATCATTGCGCTCCACCATCACATGCGTCACAGCCCCACGCCGCAGAATCATCTTGCGCTCCTGCTCGAGGGCAGCAACCTTGGCCATCAGCTTCCGGCTCTCGCCATCGCGTGCTGCAGACCAAACTCGCGACAATTCCACAGGCTTGCCTTCGAGCGCCCGCGGCAGCATCTCCAGCACGCCAATCTCTTCGCTCGACAGCACACGGTCATAGATGCGCACGTCCTTCAGCGCACCACCCTTGAAGCTGCGCTTGTTCCCATCCCCACCAATGCGCAGCGGTTCCTGATTCAGAATCGAACCCTGCAACGCCGGCCGCGAAGACTCCTGCTTGCCCTCGTGGTTCAACTTTTGGCCATTAAAATAAAGCTCGAGAGAATCTCTCTTGTTCCGCTGCCCGTCGTAAGTGAAGGCAACGTGATACCAGTTGCCCGGCATCATCTTGGCTGCATTGCCACCCCGCGCCGCAATCGGCTGCGCATACTCACCCACCATCCGGATTACCGGCGACCGACCCTGTATCTCAATCGTCCAGCCCCGAATCTTCGTCCCGTCTTCTTCTTTACTGTTGATCTGAGACAGCAGAGTCCAGTTGTCATCGGGCTTGGGATAGTAAACCCACATCGCCACCGTAAAGGGCTTATCAGCTTGAATCTTGTCAAAGCCCGCTTCTTCCTTAGCGCCACCGTCCGGAGGAAACTCAATCTTGTCCAGCTTCCAGACCGGATCAAACGACTTCGGCAACTTCAGATCAGTCTTCGCCTTGGCAGCCACCAGGTCCGCCCTCATCCCTCGGCGGCCACGCATTGCGATCAGTTCCGGGTCTACCGCCTTCCAACGTGCCTCATCCGCGGGCTTCGGCAAAAAGATCACCGGCGGCGTGTCACTGATGTTGCCGTCGAGTGGCTTCTGCGTAGTGTTGCGGAAGAAGGCCGACATCGCATAAAAATCCTTCTGTGTAATCGGATCAAACTTATGGTCGTGGCAAGTCGCGCAACCCACGGTCAACCCCAGAAACACCGTCGAGGTCGTGTCCACGCGGTCCTTGGCATACATTGCCGCCACTTCGTCTTCAATCACTCCGCCTTCATTGGTCGTCACGTTGTTGCGATGAAATCCAGAAGCAATCAACTGCTCCTTCGTCGCCCCAGGCAACAGATCGCCCGCCAACTGCTCTCGTGTAAAGACATCAAACTTCACGTTGCGGTTGAAGGCCTGAATCACCCAATCGCGGAAGTGCCAGATCTCGCGATAGTTATCGATATGCAGCCCATGCGTATCGGCATAGCGAGCCGCATCCAGCCAATACCGCGCCCGATGCTCCCCGTAATGCGGCGAACTCAGCATCCGGTCGACATAGCGCTCATAGGCATCCGGACGGCTATCCTTCAAAAACGCTTCCACCTCGGCAGGCTCGGGTGGCAAACCCGTCACATCCAGTGACACCCGGCGAGCCAGAGTCTTGCGGTCTGCTTCCATCCCGTACTTCAATCCCGCAGCATTCAGTCGAGCCAGCAGAAAGCGATCAATCACGCCCATCCCGCTGACCTCAGGAGGATTCACTTTCACCGGCGGCACAAACGCCCAGTGCTCCTGCCAGTCTGCCCCTTGGGCAATCCAACGTTGCAGGACATCCACCTGGCTTTTGGTTAGCGTTTTGTGAGAAGACACAGGGGGCATGCGAAGCGCCGTCTTCTCATGCAAAATGCGCTTCAGAATCAAACTCTCTTCCGGCTTGCCCGCAACAATTGGCGCCCCGCTCTTGCGCTTGGCAAAGGCCTCGGCTTTCACGTCCAACCGCAATCCAGCCATCCGTGTTTCTTTGTCTGGCCCGTGGCAATGGAAACACGAATCACTCAAGATCGGGCGCACTTCGCGACGAAAATCCACCCGCTCTTGAGCCGACAAACTGAGCACCACCAAGGGCAAACAAAAAAGCTTCATGAACCCACAATCTTATCGTGATTCAAAGTCCCCTAAACTAAAGAAGTCCATCAAAATGAAGGTCTTGATAGCATCACTTCTGGCAGCTTGCCTGCTCAGCTCTGCCCAAAGCCCGTTGATGACGGTACAGCGCAATCCGCTGGCTGCCATCGCCAATCACCCTCGCGTCAAGCAAGCTGAAAAATGGGTCAGCGAAGGCCGCGCCGCAATTACTGCAGGCGACTCCCAGCAGGCACGTAAACTCTTCGACCAAGCCATCATCCACCTTCTCGAAACCCCAGCCAACGATCCCGACCGCGACGCCATCGAACGCTTTCTTCAGAACCTCTCCGAAGAAATCTACACCATCGATCTCGAGTCCTTAGGCTCAGCTCGCTCCCTCGATGACATTCGTTTCGATAAGTCACCCCTCGACGACATCCGTGAAATGACCTTCCCCGTCGACCCGCGCATGAAGTCCCGCGTTCAAAAAGAACTCCAGCTCACCACCTCACAACTTCCGCTCGTCCTCAACGACACCGTCCTCGGCTACATCAATTACTTCGCCAACGGCAAAGGCCGACGCACCCTCGAATACGCGCTCAAACGATCCGGTCGCTACCGCCCCATGATCTTCCGCATCCTCGCCGAAGAGGGTGTCCCCGCCGAGCTCATCTATCTAGCGCAAGCCGAATCGGGCTTCCTCCCCCGCGCCGTCTCCTACAAGGCCGCTGTCGGCATGTGGCAGTTCATCAAAGAGACCGGCAAAACCTATGGCCTGACCCAAGGCCCCTGGACCGATGACCGCCTCGACCCCGAACGTGCCACTCGCGCCGCCGCCCGCCACCTCCGCGATCTCTATGAAGAATTCGGCGACTGGCATCTTGCTCTCGCCGCCTACAACTGCGGCCCTGGCTGCGTCGATCGTGCCGTGCAAAAGACCGCCTACGCCGACTACTGGGAACTCCGCAATCGTCACGCCGTCCCCATTGAAACCACCAACTACGTTCCCATCATTCTGGCGCTCACGATCATCATGAAGAACCCGGCCGATTACGGCCTGGCCAACTTCGAAATGGAAGAGCCCCTCGATTACGACACCATCGAGGTCTACTCCAACACCAGCCTGCAACTAGCGGCCGACGCTGCTCAAATCCCCGTCACCACCCTGCAGGAAATGAACCCCGCCATCCTTCGCAACGTCGTCCCCTCCGGCTATTTTCTTCGCATTCCCAAAGGCTCCACCGAGGAAGTCACCACCGCCCTCAACCTCGTCCCCGCCGACAAACGCGACACCTGGCGACTCCACAAAGTGCAACCCGGCGACGACCTCGATTCCATCGCCCGCCTCTACCGTCTGCCAGCATCCACCCTCGAACAAGCCAACCCCAAATTTGAAAACGCCGCCTTCGCCGCCGTGCCGCAGATGACCCCCAAGGCCAAGCCAGCCAAGGTGTCAGCCGTCAAGTCAAGAGCCACTCGTAGCTCTGCCACGCGAACCACCCGAGTCTCTGGCAAGCCCACTACCACCAAGCGGCCCTCCACCAAAGCGTCCCCCGCCAAACCCAATCGGTCCCTCAGCAAAGCCCCTAAGCCTTCTCCGTCAGCCAGGAAGTAAACTCGCCCTCGCCGTGCACATCGGTCAACCGTTGGTCTCGTCCCTGAAAGCGATAGGTCACCTTCGTGTGGTCCATTCCCAACATCCGGAAGATCGTCGCATGCATATCATGCACATCCTTCTTCTGTTCCACCGCGCGTAAACCAAACTCATCGGTTGCACCCAGCGCACGTCCACCCCGAATCCCGGCTCCAGCCATCCACATAGAGAATCCGTACGGGTGATGGTCGCGGCCATTCTTGCCTTCCGCCAGCGGCGTCCGGCCAAACTCACTCGACCAAACCACCAACGTTGAATCCAGCAAGCCGCGCCCCTCAAGGTCTGCCAGCATCCCCGCAATCGGCTGATCACTCTTCTTCGCCATCTTGTTATGGCTCCCCAGCAGATCGTTGTGCGCATCATCCCAGTCATCGCCAAGGTTTGTACCCGAATAGAGCTGCACAAAGCGAACCCCACGCTCCACCAATCGCCGCGCGAGCAAACACTTGCGCCCAAAGTCATCCGTCATCGGCTCGCCAATCCCGTACAGCTTCTTGGTCGCCTCAGACTCCTTGGCCAGATCCACCACGTCAGGCGCCTCCGCCTGCATCCGGTAAGCCAACTCGTAAGAAGCAATCCGCGCATCCAGATTCGTGTCTTCCTCACGAGACGCCGAGAACTTCCGATTCATCCTCGTAATCAGATCCAGAGTCTCCTTCTGCATCTCAGGGCTCACCCCCTCGGGCGAAGCCAGATGCAGCACCGGGTTCTGCCCGCCACGAAACACCGTGCCTTGATACACCGCTGGCAAATAGCCGCTCCCATAAGCCCCAGCACCACTCTTCATCGCCCCATCACTCATCACCACAAACGAAGGCAGGTTCTTGTTCTCACTGCCCAATCCATAAACAGACCAGGCACCCAGTGACGGTTTGCCAGGAAACTGGCTTCCACTGGCCCGCAGGTAAATCGCCGGAGCATGATCAAACGCATCTCCATGGCAACTTCGAATCACCGCCAGCTTATCGGCATGCTTCTGCACATGAGGAAACAAATCGCTGATCTCAAGCCCACTCTTCCCTGCCCGCGTAAAGTTCCAGGGGCTCCCCCGCATCAAAGCTTTCCGGAAGTCGATCCGGCTCGTGATCAAACCCTGCCCAAAGCTCCCCGGCAGCGGCTGCCCGCTCAGCCGAGTCAGCGTCGGCTTCGGATCAAAGGTATCAACATGACTCACACCCCCATGCATGAACAGGAAGATCACCCGCTTGGCCCGCGCCTGCTCTGCCGCCTGGCTCACCATACTTGCCAACGCTACCGAACCAAATCCTCGCCCCGAATCGAGAAAAAACTGTCGTCTGGTTTTCATCTTCAAGTTCCTATTCCACAAACAAAAACTCATTCGTATTCAGCAAGGCCCGCACCAGTTCCTGCTTCTTCTTCCCTGGTGCCTGTTGCATAAACTCATCGCTCATCTTCAGCTCATTCGCATCAGGTTCACGCTGCAGGATCTTCAGCCAAATCTCGTTCACTGTCGCCTTCTCGGCCAGCGCCATCGCCTGATCCACAGTGAACTTGCTATTGAGCAAACTCAGGCTCTGCGTCGATGTCGTAGAACTCTCCCGGCGAGAACAACTCAGCACACCTTCCGGCTGGTCAAACACTTCAAGCATCGGCATGCGATAAGTCCGCCGCGACAACATATAGATCGATCTCCGCGTATGCTCGCTTCGGTCGGTCGTCAGCGGCCAGGCATTCGACGCCGGCTGGCTCATGCCGTACAGCTCTTCCGCTGCAAGCTCCGGCACCACCGGCCGACCATACATTTTGCGGTTCAAGGTTCCCGTCACCGCCAGCACGGCATCCCGCACTTCTTCTGCCTGCAGTCGCCGCCGCGTGTGGTGTGACAAGTATTGATTGTCAGGGTCTTTTTCGGCGGCCTCCGCACTCACCTTGGCTCCTTGCCGATAAGTCGCCGAAAGCAGAATCTCGCGGTGCAACTTCTTCATGCTCCAACCCTGCTCCACAAAGCGCTTGGCCAGCCAATCAAGCAACTCCGGGTGCGACGGCGCACTGCCGCGCATTCCATAATCACTGGCGGTAGCCACCAGCCCTCGGCCAAAGTGGTACTGCCAAATACGGTTCACCATCACCCGTGCCGTCAGCGGATTGTCAGCTCGCGCAATCCACTCGGCAAGCCCAGCCCGCCGCCGCGTCGTCAAAGAATCCACTGGAGGTGCAGCTACATCACCACCACCCAATGCCGACAAAAATCCAGCTTTCACTTCTTCCCCATAAGGCGTCCCTTTACCTGGCACATAGGTCTTCGGAGCCTCACGCCCCACATCGGTAACTCCCGGTGAAAATGGCCCCGGCGCATAGTTGCCATACAAACCCAGCAAACGATTCTTCAAGATCTCCAGCGTCTTCTTGTCTTCATCGTTCAGCACCTTCCAGATTTCACCATCGCCTGGGTTCACCTGCTTCATGTGCTCATCGTGCAAGGCCTTCTGCACCGGGCTCCGCTTCTCTTCTTCGATAGCGAAAGCCTCCTGGATCTCCGGGCTAAACTTCGCCAGACGTTCCGCTTTCATGCGGTCGAAGTAGGGCTTCTTCAACTTCGCCAGCTCCGCCCCCACGTCATAGAGCTTGAACTGCCGGGTCACCTCACTCAGGTCATAACTTCGCGCGTTGTTGTAATGCAAGAACACTCGCGACTTCTGAAACGGCGCAAACACCGCCTGCAGCCGGTAATAATCCTTCTGCGGAATCGGATCGTACTTGTGGTCATGACAACGGGCACAACCCACCGTCAAGCCCAGAAACACACTCGCCGTTGTATCTGTAAAATCAGTCAGGCTCTCCACCCGGTTGATGTCTTCCACCTTGTACAAGAGGTCCCGATTCGGGCCCACAACAAAGTAGCCCGTGCCTTGCTGCTGTTGCGGATCTTCAAACAACTCATCCCCGGCCAACTGCTCTTTCACAAACACGTCATAAGGCTTATCGGCATTGAAGGCATCAATGACGTAATCCCGGTAGCGCCAGGCGTAAAGCGTGTAAGGGTCCTGCTCAAAGCCCCCGGTATCGCCATACCGAACCAGGTCCAGCCAATGCTTGCCCCACTTCTCGCCGTAATGCTTCGAAGCCAGCAATCGATCCACCAACCGTTCATAAGCACCAGCAGCCTGGTCCTTCTCGAAAGCAGCAATTTCTTCAACCGTAGGCGGCAATCCCGTCAGGTCAAAACTCACTCGCCGCACCAGCGTCCGCCGATCTGCCTCTGCGGCAGGCCGCAACTGCTTCTCCAAATGCTTGGCCGCAATAAAGCGGTCAATCTCATTGCGCGCCCAACCGTCTCCGGCCTTGGGAACAACAACCGCCTTCACTGGCTCAAACGACCACCACTTCGAAACCGACACCTGCTTCTGCTCCGGCCACTTGGCTCCAGACTTAATCCACTCTCGAATCACCGCCAGTTCCGCATCCTTCAATTTCCCCGTCGGCGGCATCATCGCCCGCCCCTTGCCGTTCATCATCAACCAAAGTCGACTATCCTCAGGCTTGCCCGGCACCACAATCCCGTCCGCCAGGTCTCCCGGTTGATCCAACCGCAGCCCCGCCATCGCCGCACTGCCATGGCAGGCATAGCAATTCTTGTTCAAAATCTCGTGCGCCCGCTGCGGCAAATCCCCATCGGCAGCCCAGGCAACCGTCGCGAACAGAAAATATTTCAACATGTGGCATCTCGATTCTATAAAATCGAACGAAGCTCTATGAAGACCCTCTCATTTTTCCTATTGGTCCCCATGCTGGCCTTCGCTGCAGAACCGGGCGGCAAGCCCTACATGCACGAAGTCCGCATTGAAAGACACAAGGCCATCCCGATGCGCGACGGCATCATCATCTACGGAGATGTCTACCGCCCTGCCACCGAAGGCCGCTACCCCACTCTGATCGTCCGCACTCCTTACGGCGTTCAACGCGACGGCGTGCATGAAACGATGACCAAATTCGCCCAGCGCGGATACGCGGTCGTGATGACCGACAACCGCGGCCGCTACGAATCAGGCGGCAATTGGGACCCCTTCCGCTACGAAGCCACCGACGGCTACGACGAGATCGAATGGGCCGCCAAGCAGAATTTCTCTAACGGCAAAGTAGGCCTGCAAGGCGGTTCCTACCTCGGCCACGTCCAATGGGCCGCCGCCAGCCAGCAACCTCCCAGCCTGGTCGCCATGTTCCCCAGCCTCGCCTCCACCAACATCTATGCCAACTGGATCACCCACGGCGGCGCCTTCCGCCTCAGCTTCAACTACGGCTGGGGCGTCGTGCGCATGCCCAACCGCATCATGCTCCCGCAATACTGGCACACAGAAGCCTACACCCCCGAAGAGCTCAAGTACGAGAACATCCTCTGGCATCTTCCTCTAGCCACAGGAGACCTCAAGAGCGCAAACTCTGAAGTCAAACATTATCGGGACTGGGTGGCCCACGACAGCTACGACGCCTACTGGAAGGCGATCAGCGACGAAGAGCGCATGGACAAAATGAAAGTCCCCGCCGAAGTATCCGGCGGCTGGTTCGACATCTTCCTGGCTGGCACCATCAACGGCTACACGATGATGAAGCAGAAAGCCGCCACAGAGGCCGCCCGCAAAGGCACTCGCATGATCATCGGCCCCTGGGGCCACGGCCCGACACAAAAGTACGGTGACGTCGACTTCGGCAAAGACGCCTACAACGACCAGTTCGAAGAAGAACTCCGTTTCTTTGACTTCCACCTCAAGGGCATCAAGAATGGTCTCGACAACAACAATCCCGTCAAGCTCTTCTACATGGGCGTCAACAAATGGCGCACCGAAGCGGATTGGCCGATCCCCGGCGCAAACAATCGCGAGCTCTACCTCGGCGGCTCGAGCCCTGCCAACTCCGTCCGCGGCGGCGGCACACTCTCCTTCACCAAGCCTGCCAAAGCAGGCACCGACCAATACCGCTATGACCCCCAGCACCCCGTCATGACGCTCGGCGGCAACAACTGCTGCGGCACCCCAACCTTGGCCGGGCCTAAGGATCAGCGCCCCATTGAAACCCGCAACGATGTCCTCGTCTACACCAGTGAATTTTTGAAAGACCCACTCTCCATCGCTGGCCCCATCAAGATGAAGCTCAACGCTTCTACCGACGGGCCCGACACCGATTGGATGGTAAAGCTGGTTGACGTCTATCCCAACGGCTTCGCCATGCCCATTGCCGAAGGCATCCTTCGCGCCCGCTTCCACAAAGGCCTCGACAAACCGGAGAAACTCACCCCCAATCAGCTCTATGAATTCACTGTCGATATGGCTGGCACCGCCAACACGTTTTTGCCGGGCCACCGCATCCGCATCGACATCACTTCCAGCAACTTCCCGCAATTCGACCGCAACCCCAATACGGGCGAGCCCCTCGGCACAGCCACAAAAACTCGCGTCGCCTTGCAAACCATTCACCACGGGAGCCACATCATTCTCCCCGTTGTCCCCAATCCCTAAGGAGTAAACCACATCATGTCATCACGTCGTAATTTCATGGGCAGCGCAGCCGCCCTTCCTCTGCTGGCCACCAAGGCCAGTGCTGCAAAAATGAAGACTCCCGATTACTTCAAAGATCTCGGAGTCCGTCCCTTTATCAATGCCGCCGGCACTTACACCATGCTCACCGCCTCGCTCATGTCGCAAGAGACGATGGACGCCATGGAGTACGCCAGCAAACACTTCGTCCATCTCACCAAGCTGCAGGACGCCGTCGGTGCCCGCATCGCCAGTCTCCTCGGTGCCGAAGCCGCCATGGTCACCAGCGGTGCCGCCGGGGCCATGATGGTCGGCACCGCCGGCTGTATCACGGGCAAAGATGCCAAAGCCATTCTGCAACTGCCCGATGTCACTGGCCTCAAGAGCGAAGTGCTGGTGCAGAAATCCCATCGCTATGGCTACGACCACGCCGTCCGCGCCTGTGGCGTGAAGATGGTAGAAATCGAAACCGAAGAAGACTTCCACCAGAAGGCAGGCCCGCAAACCGCCATGGCACTCTTCTTTAACGACAACAACAAGAAGGGCAAGATCGACGACAAGGGTTGGGTCAAACTCGGCAAGCAGCACAAGATCCCCACCTTCAACGATGCCTCGGCCGACGCCCTCCCGGTAGAGCGCTTGAGCATCTACAACAAGATGGGCTTTGACCTGGTCACCTTCTCCGGTGGCAAGGGCATTTGCGCTCCGCAATCCTCAGGTCTGCTCATGGGCCGCAAAGACTTGATCGAAGCCGCACGCCTCAACACCAGCCCTTATTCTGATACGGTCGGTCGCGGCCTCAAGGTCAATAAGGAAGAAATGCTCGGCCTCCTGGTAGCCCTCGAAAGCTATCTCAAGCGTGACCATGCCGCCGAAGCCAAAGAGTGGGATCGCCGCGTCGAGGTCATCACCAAGGCAGCCAAGAAACTCCATCCCAGCGTCAGCGCCAAGGTGGACGTCCCCGAGATCGCCAATCACACCCCACACTTGAAGCTCACCTGGGATCAATCCAAGCTCAAGATCAACCCGCTCGATGTGAAGAAGCAACTCCTCGATGGCGAACCTTCGATTGAAGTCACACCATCGACCAACAAAGAAGAGCTGGTCTTCACCGTCTGGATGTTGAAGCCCGGCGAAGCAGAGATTGTGGCCCGTCGCCTCGCCGAGGTCCTCAAACCCGCACTCGCCTAAATGTAGGCGATAACGTCAATCTCAACCAGGCTGTTTCCAGGAATCCCGCCCGCTGCCGCGATCGTCGTGCGCACGGGCGGGTTTTCTCCAAAGCGGCCTTGAAAAACAGAATTCATGGCCGCATAGTCCTTCAAATCGTTCAGATAGACATTGCACTTCAGCACCTTATCCATCGAAGACCCGGCCGCAACCAGTTCGGCTTCCACCTCTTTGAGCACCGTCTCGGTATGGGCCTTGATATCCCCTTCATAGTGCGCTCCCTTGCCGGCAATAAACAATAAATTGCCATAGCTGACAGCCCCGTTGAAGAGCGGTGTCTTGGCCGGCTTGGGCCCGCGCCGGTGTACCTTCTTCTCGGCGCCACTGACTTGAGCCAAAGCAGTAGAAGCAGAAGCCAACCATCCGGCAACAATTCCGGCCGCAGCCTGATAAAAGCGAATTCGTGTCATGATTTGCCAGTCTTTCACAAAATTTGTCCTCTGGCTATTGCGGATCTCACACAACACGATATGCTATCTGCACGGACTACATTCGCAATGCTCGACCGCTACCGTTACGTATCCCCTGACGAAGATCCCGATGAATTGATGGAAGAAAACGTCACCATGGGTAATGAGCTCTCTGAATACAACTATGATGAGGACGACGACGAACATCTCGTCGAGGATGTGCAGCAAGAGCTGACCATGTCGGTTTGTGCGGCTCCTCCGCCTCCGGTGGCCCCGGCGCCGCCCCCGCCCCCAGCCCCAGTTCCCCCACCGACCGTAGTCGTTGCTGCGCCAGAAAGTAAACCGGCAAAGAAGAAGTTCGCTCCCGCAAAGAAGGCGGCACCCGCACCCAAGAAGACAGCACCAGCGAAGAAGGCTGTTCCCTCAAAGAAAGCAGCGCCTGTAAAGAAGGCGGCTGCCAAGAAGGTCCCAGCCAGGAAAGTAGCAGCCAAGAAGGTTGTCGCAAAGAAGGTAGTGGCGAAGAAAGTAGTAGCGAAGAAAGCTCCGGCCAAGAAAGTACCTGCCAAAAAGGTAGTGGCCAAGAAGGCTCCGCCCAAGAAACTACTGCCGAAAAAGAAAACCGCCCCCATCGCGAAAAAAGCAGCGAAGAAGGCGGTAAAGAAGGTCGCGAAGAAGAAACGCTAGTCTTCTTTGATGGTTTTCTTGCAACGCTTGAACAACTCAATCAGAGCATCGGCGTGACTCTCGGCGGAAGTGCCCGTCTTGGCATTGAATCCAGTCGTGGATCCGCTCGTTTTCCCATATCCCGTTTGGACGGCGATAAATTTCATCATCTCCAGCGCGATTTCATCGTGATTATTCTTTGCGCTATCTTGTGTAGTGTTTGTCGTTTCGGCCATGACACCACCACTGTAGCGCACCTCCCATGCCAGTAACCGCAATCACCTGGCTGCGCCCCATGCGTGGCGGCTCTCAAACCCATCTCATCAAAGCCTCAGACGGCCACCACTATGTGGTCAAGCTGACCAACAACCCTCAGGGCCTGCGCACCCTGATCAATGAGTGGATCTCCCAACGCATCCTCACCCACCTTCGAATTCCCTGCCCGGAAGTTGAAATCATCGACCTTCCGCAACCCTTCATCGAGGCCAACCCCAAACTCGGCATCCTGCGAAACCAAATCGTGCAGCCTCCTCCCAGCGGCTGGCATTTCGGTTCACGCTATCCCGGCGACCCCACCATCCTGACCGTCTTCGACATCCTGCCAGACATCCAACTGGTCTCCTGCCGTAACGTCCATCACTTCCCGGCCATCCTCTGCTTCGACAAATGGGCAGCAAACGCCGATTCCCGGCAATGCGTCTTCTATCGGGCCCGACTGGCAGACGTGCTTCCGAGCGAAGACAAATTCCAGGATCCAGAATCTGCCATGCGCGGCCTGGTAGCTTCGATGATCGATCACGGCTACTGCTTCAACGGCACCTACTGGGATTTCCCCGACGCCCCAGGCTACGGGCTTTACCATCGCCCCGAGGTCTACCGCAAAGTCCGCGGCTGGGCCGAATTCGAGCCTTGGCTCGAACGCATCCAGTCCTTCCCCACCGATATCTTCGACAAGATCCTCCACGAGATCCCCCGCGCCTGGCTCCCCGCTGACCAGCAGGACGAGATCACCAACCTCTTCGACCGTCTCCTCAGCCGCCGCGCCAAAGTCCCGCACCTGATTGAGGCCGTCCACAACCGCTACCCCACACACTTCCCCAACTGGCGTTGATTTCGTTGCGGATGAACTGAACGCTACAGCGGGCCTCATCGTCATACCTGACAGAGCGAGGTTTCGATGAAGTTGAAACACATACTGCCTTCTTTTCTTTGCTGCTGCGCTGTGGCGCAGTCGGCTGACTATCTTTGGCGGGAAAACGCAAGCACGGTATCAGGCTTGTCCGAGGGGGCGGTGCCTGTTTACCAGAATGGCGTTTGGCTGTCCTACCGTCCGACAAGCAACGGTGTCAGTGCCATCTTTCGTTCCGCAGGACAGGCCGATGTGGTTTTGGATTGGGTAGACCCGCGCGGTGGGAAGATCGAGGTCCTGAGCCAATCTTTGAATAAGAGCCGGCAAGGGGTACTTACGGTAAGAATTGTTCGTGATAAGTCTCGAAGTCTGGGAGCTTTGGTCTTTCTCGATGCCAACAACAAGACCGCCCGCTTCATTGACACCGAGCCTTACCTTCTGCAACGTGGAATTATCGATGACAACGGTCTGATCTGGGCACTGGCAACACTGCGCGACTCTGAAGGAAAACACGTCGAAGGCGACCATCCGGCACTCATCACCATCAACCCTCAATCCGGTGAAAGGTCCACTATCTTGCGTCGCAATCAGATGCCTCATTCCTCCATGGGCGCGCACTCCACGTGGGGCGCGGCGCGCACTCACGCGGCAGACCGACGTTTCACCGCCTTCTTCCCGACTGAGAACGAACTCATCCTGGTAGATGAAATGGGAAAGTCGCAAACCGTGAAGGGGCCTCCCGGCCTGGAAACGTCCTCAGTTGCCATCGCCGTTCTGCGTTGCGGCCAGGAGGTCTTTCTCAGTGTCCAGCAAGACGCCAGGCACGGGATGTTCAGAATGAACTTGGATGCGAAAAAGTGGGACGATATCGCTTGGAGAGGTCACAGCAGTCTAGCCAGTGCCGCGCCGCGTCTCACCAGTTGCCAGGCTGACAACTCCATCGAAGTGGCATTAGGTGGGAAGACTGTCGGAACACTGACCCCAATTCCATGAATTTGCATTGTCTACCAAGGTGTAACGGATAGCCTCAGTGGGCCAACTGGCCCTGCACCGCATCCGCCACCCACCGCGCCGTCCAAGGTGCCAGCAAGATCCCGTTGCGGTAATGCCCATAGGCCGCAATCACCCGCTCATTGAGCCGCTCCACCAGCGGCACATCCCCGACACAGGCAGGACGAAAGCCAGACCAGACCTCAGCAATCGGGCAGCCCCTCAAAATCGGTGCCACAGCTTCCGCCCGCGCTTTCAAATCCGCCACCAGGCCCTCATCCACTCCCGCCTCAAACCCGATCCGCTGCTCAGTCGAACCTGCAATCACTCTCCCTCGCCGCCGCTGAAACACATACGTGTGCCCTTCCCGCAAGATGCCCTCGATGCTACCCGCAGCCAACCCATCCCACCCAATCAAGTACCCCTTCACCGGCTCCACACCAGGCAAACCAGATAAACCCCAGGCGCCAGCACAAACCACAATTTGGTCCCCCTCCAGATCACCCAGCCGAACCACATCACGCTCCACCACCCGAACCTGCCCAGCCAGTTCCCGCAGCAAATCCCGAGGGTCCACATGCCCATCGGTATCTTCTCCACCCGCCACAAAGTCGATATCCCCACCAATCCGTTTCACCCAATCCGGATACATCCGCGCCGACTCCATCGCTCTCGCCTGCCACACCGCATCCGGAAACGTTTCTTTGAGCGCTCCCAGCATTCCAGCCCCTGCCCAGCTGGCACTCTCGCGTCGAGTGACATCCCTCTCGTAAACCACAACGTCTACGCCCCGCTGCTGCAACTCCCACGCACAACTCAGGCCAATCAGGCCGCCACCCACAATTTCAATCACTACAATTTAGAATAAAGGTTTTATGCACGATTTCATGCTCGTCAACGAGGCTGTGCTGCCCGCCTCCTCAAAAACGATGTCCCCCGGACAAGTAGGGGCCGTCAACGGCTGGGGCGTCTTCTCCACCCTTCGCGTCCACAATGGCATTCTCTTTGAGTGGCCCCGCCACTACGCGCGCATGGCCAAAGATGCCGAGCTGCTACGCATCCCTTTCCCGGCAGACTCTGCCCATTTCGAATCGTTACTGCTGAAACTGATCGAAGCCAACGGAGCCCAGGAATCCACCCTCCGCGTCATCGTCCTCCGCAACAAGGGCGGCATGTGGGAGGGCCCAGGCATCCAGCGGCCTTACGACATCTACGCCTTCACCACCAACCTCAAGAACTGGGGAACCAGCGTCAAACTCGGCTTGGTGCCCCAGGCCCGCCACGCCGCCAATCACTTTGCCGGCACCAAGATGCTCAGTTGGTCCTTCAACCTCTGCATGTATGAGCAGGCCCACGATGACGGCTTCGACGAAGTGGTTCTCCTCAACGAAAGGGATGAAGTCTCAGAGCTCACCTCAGCCAACCTCTTCGCCGTCTTTGGGGATGAAGTCCTGACCCCGCCCATCAGCTCCGGCTGCCTCCCCGGCATCACCAGAGCCCTCCTGCTCGAAGAAATCCGCGTCCCCGGCATCCAGATTCGCGAAGCCACACTTTCGATCGGAGACCTCGAAAAAGCCGATGGCCTCTTCATTACTTCCAGCACCAGAGACCTTCTGCCAGTGGCCTCCATCCATGGCCTCAACATCCAGCAAGGCGACAAGGTCAGGACCATCCTCAATCGCGCCTTCCAGCAACACCTCGACGCTTATTGCACCATCCGCGCATAAGCCCGTCTCACGTTGGCTGGCACTGCATACTCATCAAATTCGCCCGGCCAGACCCAACGCACGGCGCTGCTCTCCTCACTCACAGTAAGCTGCTCCTGCTCGCACACAAACCCTACCAGCACGTCATGGTGCAGGTGGTAGGGCTCCACCACAACCCCAGCCTTCACCTTCGCGGGAATCCCGTGAACATCCGCTCCAATCACCCGTCCCTCCAGCCCCACCAGGCCCGTTTCCTCCAAAACTTCCCGCGCCGCCGCCGCAATCACATTCTCATCCCCGTCCTCAACATGCCCTCCCGGCAGCAGCCACCGCTTTAATCTGCCGTGCAGCACCATCGCAATCCCCACCCCATCGGGGTGCAACACCAATCCCGTCGCCGTCAAATGACCCGGGGTAAACTGTTGACGAGAAAAGGGTTCTGCACTTTCCACCAGCAGCATCTCAATCAGCTCGACACTCTTTTCATCCCCTACCAATCCCTTTGGCAAGCTCGGAATCTCTTTCATCGTAAAAACACCCTAATGTCCTTCCTCTAAGTGGTCGATTCAATGCGTAAAGAATTAAGTCAGTATAGCTGCCCGGAATCCGATAAGGTTGTCCCTGCCCAGGCCACCGAATTCCTTCCGCAGGCAGTCAGAATAGGCCCCTCCCAAAGAGACTATCTGCGGGATTAGGTTCAAGACCTTAGCTTTACACCTAAGGAGAACCTGAAAATAGACCTTTTCGCCACCTACTGACTAGGAAGCGGTTCTAGTCCCGGTTATTCTGACTGTGGGCAACAAGTACTATTTATGCGATGCGGTTATTGCAAAGGCAAAATCGGCTTCTGGCGCGGTCTCTCTGATCGGGAGTTCTGCAATGAAGAACATCGCCGTCGCGGAAAGGCCGTCAGCGCCCGCAACGCGAGGGAGAGCCTCATCTACGGTGATGAAGCACTGTACGACATCGTACATGATCAGCGCCGCAAGAAACAGAAGAGTTCCAAGCTCCAGGCCCAAATCATCGTAGTCCTCTCTACGGTCATGATCGGTGTCCTCGCTTTCTCCGCAGCCACCGGCAGCACCGGCTCCCGCAGTCTCGGCCCCAAGGCAATCTCGCTCACCGGAGAGCTTTCCAAAGGCAATCCGATCCTCGCCACCGCCAACGAGTACTTCAAGGCCATCATCCCGCCAGATTCCCCAGTCAAGATCCACGACGACTTCACAGAAGGGGTCAAAGGCTGGATTGGTGGCAAAGCTTCCGAATGGGATAGCGACAGCGGTCGCATGCGGCCTTCCAGTCTGAAAATCTGGAAGCCTTCCGTCAAGCTGGCCGACTACCGCATGGAATTCGAAGGTCAAATCGACAAAAGTGCCATGAGCTGGGCCTTCCGTGCCCCCGATCTTCGCAACTACTATGCCACCAAAATTGTGGTCAAGAAGTCCGGTGCACTTTCCTCCGCAGACATAATCCGTTATGCAGTGTTGAATGGCACGGAGCGAGATCGCCACCGCCTCCCGCTCCCCATCTCCATCCGCCCGGATACGTTGTATCACGTCGAAATGAGTGTTAAGGGCAACCAGTTCGTCACCCGGGTCAACGGCCAAATCGTAGACACCTGGAACGATGCCCGCCTCAAGCGCGGCGGGGTAGGCTTCTTCAATGAAAAGGGCGAATCCTCCTCCATCCACTGGGTCGACGTTCGGGAAGAGCGCGAAGGCATCTTCGGCCGCCTCTTCGCCATGGGCTTCTTCGTAAACCCCGTCGGCTTCTACGTCGTCGAGTAGCTGCAGTTCTTTTCCTCTCAAAGCAACCGGCCCACTTTCCCAAGTACTGGTTCGCCCCACCCAAAGCTTCGCCATCTTCGGAACCCCAGGCCTCACAACCACCCCGCTACCCGCGAGCGCATCCACACCATTGCGGACAGCTCCTCAAACACAATCACTTTTCCGATGAACATCACTCACCGTCTTCTCTTCCTCTATGAAGGAGGCGACAGCACGATTCAGGAAGGGTCATCAAGTACCATAAATTTTGTCGACCTCTCGCCTCAAACCCTGGCCTCCGGCAGCGGCCTCTACGGCGACAGGATTTCCGGTGCCGGGCAATTTCAGCCTAAGACCCTATCAGGAGGATTTACGCTCGCGCTGATCCTCCGCCCAATAGACCTCGACGTCAACCACGGCATCCGCCTCACCATCCCAAACGACTCGATCGACATCAACCCGGTCTCCGACGTTCCAGAGCCATCAACCTGGATCCTGGCCGCATCCACCCTCGCACTTCTTGGGTTCAAACGAAAGAATCGGATATCATAGAAGCATTGCGGTCGTGGCGGAATTGGCAGACGCACTGGTTTTAGGTACCAGCGGGGCAACCCATTCGAGTTCGACCCTCGACGACCGCACCAAGCTTCAATCCGGGAAGATGCACCCTTCAGCAAATGTCACTCGGCTCCTCACCGATTGGATCGGAGGAGATCATGCGGCCCTCGACACCCTGATGCCGCTCGTCTACGATGAGCTGCACCGCATCGCAAAGCGCTGCTTCGTCGGCCAGGCTTCCGGCCATCTGCTGCAACCCACAGTCCTCATCCACGAGGCCTATCTCAAACTCGCCGCCCAAGGCGACCAGGCCTTCGAAAACCGCGCCCACTTCTTCGCCCTCGCCTCCATGGCCATGCGCCAAATCCTGGTTAATCACGCCAAGGCAACCTTCACAGAGAAGCGCGGCGGCCAGCAACATCTTGTCTCGCTCGAAGATGCCGAACATGCCCACCAGACAGAGGCGCGAGAAGTCCTGGCTCTGCATGACGCCCTAAAGATCCTCGAAGGTTTCGACCCCCGCAAAAGCCGCGTCGTCGAACTACGGTATTTCGGCGGCCTCAGCATTGAAGAGACCGCCACGGCCCTCAACATCTCTCCCATCACAGTCACCCGCGAGTGGCAATCCGCCCGCGCCTGGCTGGCTCGCCAGCTTGGCGCAGGCAAGCCCCAATGAACCCGGCCGACTGGCCTGAAATCGAGCGACTTTTCCTCGAAGCTTCTGCCCTGCCAGCCGCCCTCCAAACTGAGATTCTCAACAAAGCATCGTCTCCAGAGATCCGTGAAGAAGTAGCATCCCTCCTCGCTGCAGAGCTCGAGTCCCCTGATTTTCTAAACGCCCCACCCAGCTTCCTCGCCGCCGACCTCCTATCTAAGCATCCCGGCTCTTTGCCCACAGGCCACATGGTCGATCGCTACAAAATCCAATCCCTCATCAGCATCGGCGGAATGGGCGAGGTCTATCGCGCCGAAGACACTCACTCCCTGAAACCTGTCGCGCTCAAACTGCTGCGCCAGCAACTCCACGCCGATCCCTTCGCCGCAGACCGCTTCGAGCGCGAAGCCCTCGCTGCCGGTGCTCTCAACCACCCCAACATTGTCACCATCTATCAATTTGGCCAGGCAACAGCTGGCCTCTTCATCGCCATGGAATGGATTGAGGGCATCACCTGGCGTGAGCTCTCCGCCCTACCTTTGGACAAAGCTCTGCACTTCGCCGAGCAAGGCGCCAGAGCCCTGGCCGCCGCCCACGCCGCACAAATCATCCACCGCGACATCAAGCCGGAGAACCTCATGCTCTCCACCCACAGCCAGGTAAAGATCCTCGACTTTGGCCTCGCCAGACAACACGGGCCTGCCACACCAGATCCAGAGGCAACCGGCTTCTCAGGCACCATCTCCGGCACCCTTTCCGGCACTCTCTCCTACATGCCGCCAGAACTCCTCCTCGGAGAGTCCGCCACTACCGCCTCCGACGTCTTCTCCTTCGGATCGGTCCTCTACGAGCTATTCACTTCGCACCACCCCTTTGCGGGCGAGACCCCCCTCGACGTCTTTGAGGCCATTGAGACCAGCACCCCGGCACCGCCTTCCAGCCATTGCCCCAATCTCCCCAAAGCACTCGATCAACTCCTGCTCGCCACCCTGCACCGCCAACCCGAGCAACGCCCCAGCGCCGCCCAACTCGCTGATTCCCTAGCCGCTCTGGCAGCTTGAGAGAGAGCAAGCCAACTTAGACAACGGGTCTGCCCCCATAGCCGATACCTTCCCAGGCTCCACGGTCCACCCGGAACCAGCATCGAAATCTCCAGTCACTCAATCCGCTACCCACTGGCTCAAATACCGGCCTGAAGCAATGCAGTAAAGACCCGCAGAAGCGCAGCTACTTCAAAGCAAAAAAAAGCGAGCCGCTTTGGGCGGCTCGCTCTCGGCTCCGGCAATAAGACTTTTTCCGACTAGCTCAACTCTTCGGCCATGACCGCCATCTAGGCAGCAAGCCGAAGATAAGTCGACAGGCCCGACATCTGCATCGATTCGGACCCGCGAGGGGCATTCCCTCTTTGCCCCTCTGTATCAATAAACAAGATCCAGACTCCGTTCACATCATTTCTTTTCACTTTTTTTCAATTTTGCTTCTTCTTGACCTACAGGCCTCTTTTCAACGATTCTGAATGGTACGTGACTATCGAATCTGAGCAGGCTGGAAATACAGTAATTTTAAAAATTATAGGCAGGATGGATGCAGGCAACTCGACCGAGTTCGAGCAAACCTGTAACGTTTGGATTCAAAACAAGATCACCCACGTTATCCTGGACATGTCCGAGCTCGCCTACGTCTCCAGCATGGGCCTTCGCCACTTCGTCAATGTCGGAAAGACACTCCAGGAAAATGGCGGCACGCTCCGCTTGTGCGGTGTACACGGCTTGGTCAAGCAACTGTTTCAGATCACCCGACTCAACAACGTCTTCCCAATTCATGAAACGGTAGCAGACTCGCTGTCCTCGATTTAACGCGATGCCAGGCCCTATCCCATCTATCACTTTGATGGCAAACATGGCCTTGCTCCCAGCAGCAACCGCATTTGTCCAGGAGGCAGCGCTCGCCGCGCAACTCCCCAGTTCCGTATGGGGCCAACTTGATCTCGTCCTCGAAGAAGCCTTCGTCAACGTGGCTCTTTACGCCTATCCCGAAGGCAGGACTGGCAAAATCGAAATCCGAACCACAAGCCCTGCTCCAGGACTCCTCCAGGTCGAACTTGTCGATTCCGGCATCGCCTTCAACCCACTCAACTCCAGCCCCCCCAATTTGAGCGATCAACTGCAAGACCGCAAGAGTGGGGGGCTTGGCGTGTTCCTGCTGAAACTACTCACCGATGAGGTGGCCTACTGCCGCGAAGATGGCTTCAATCGGCTGCGCTTCACCATCTCGGCTGCTACAGCCCAAGTTCATTCCTGACTCAGGCGCCCACCTGTCTTCGAATCAGCTCCAAACTCGTACCCCACAACAGGATTCTGCTCAGCCTGCTGGCACAAGTCACCGCAGCAAATTTGTGCTCCCAACTGAATTCCCTGCCCTTTCTATACTTCCCGGCCCAACACACCAAAGTGTTCAGTCTCCGCTCTAATAGCGGCCTCTTCTCAATAGAAGTCGGCTTCTCCAATCAAACTGAAGTAAACATTTGTTGACCCCACCTGGCGCTTCCCTGCGCACTCCTCCATGAAGTCGATCTTTCAAGGAGTTCTTTCATGCGCAACATACCAACCCTGCTGTTCCTCATCAGCCTGTCATCCACTCTCCACGCCTCGGTCATTGGTGGCCCCACCGGATTCTCCGGTGTCACCGGTACCGGCGGAGTAGTCACTCCGGTCCCCGGCAACAATGAAGCACCCGGCAACACCTCCCCCAACCTCATCACCATCTCAGAAACTGGCACCAGCACCGGCACCTCCATGCAGGTGGGTTTCAGCGTTTTGGCAGAGCCCACTCCCCCACGCTTGTCCACCGAATATAAAGTGGAAAAGACAGTCCGCAACGATAGCCAGGATACTTGGACCAGTTTCTCTCTCGCACTCAACTGGATCATGCTCATGGGCCAGGGCCAACCCGGCAATGACGCCGTGGTCTCCTTTGATGGAGACAGCACTCCGCTGCTGTCCACCAACGGCGCGCCAACCACTTTAAACTCGAGCCAAGCCATCTGGACCAATCTCAATATCCTCCCGGGCCAGACTTTCAACATTGTCTTCGCAGTCGATACCTGCGCTTCCTGTGAAGGCATCTGGCTCATGCTGCAGCAGGCAGGTGCCGCCCCTCCCAACCCCAGCGGCCAAGTCCCCGAACCAGCCACCCTCGCCATGGTCGGCCTTGCCCTGATCGGAGTCGCAGCCCGAAGCCGCCTCCGCAAATAAACTCATCTTTCCCTGTTCCTCCGACGGTAAACTCAGCGGCGGTGCCTCCAAGCTCCGCCGCACTTTTCAATTACTATGAAGTCTACTCATGTCCGACATCACGTTGTACTTGGACCAGCTCGCCCAAGGCAATCGGAGCGCCGAAGAGCCGCTCCTGCGCGAAGTCTACGCCGAACTTCATTCCATCGCCGACCGCGTCATGCGTCGCGAACGCCCAGGCCATTCCCTCCAACCCACCGCTCTCATCAACGAAGCCTACCTGCGCCTGATCGGCGACCGGCAACTCTCCTTCGAATCCCGCGCCCACTTCTTTCATGCAGCCTCCCGCACCATGCGCCGCATCGTCATCGATCATGCCCGCCGCAAGCTGGCCCATCGCCGCGACGGCGGCGAACGCATCGACTTCGATTCCATCGAATACTCTCTCGGCAACACCAAATCGCCGACCTCCCCCGAAGACCTCATCAGCATCCACACCTCTCTCGAACAACTCGCTGTCCTCGACGCGCGCCAGGCCCGCATCGTCGAGCTCCGTTTCTTCGCCGGTCTCAGCGTCGAAGAAACCGCCGAGATCCTCAATCTCTCTCCCAAAACCATCAAGCGCGAATGGGCACTCGCCCGAGCCTGGTTCCAGCAACAGTTGGCACCAGTGATACACTCGTCAGAACTATTTCAATCTCACTAACTCGGAGCATTCACTAACTCATGACTCCGGAACGCTGGCAGCGCATTCGAGAAGTCTATTTCCAGATTTCAGAAGCCCCCACCGAGCTTCGTCCTAAACTCTTGGCGGAACTGACGGCAGGCGACCCAGCTTTGGCCCAGGCCGTCGACCAACTGCTCATCTCGCCGCCAGACGGCGAAGCCGCTCTCGATCACCCTCCCTTCGGCGACTCGCCTTTGCCCTTTCCCGCCACCACATCATTGATTCCCGGTGAGCTACTGGCCAATCGCTTTGAGATCCTTTCCCATCTCGGCTCCGGCGGCATGGGAGAAGTCTATGAAGCCGAAGACCGCGACCTCCAAACCCGCGTCGCCGTCAAAGTCATCCGCCCCGACGTCGCCGCCAACCCTGCCGTCGTCTCCCGCTTCCGCCGCGAAATTGCCCTGGCTCGCAAGATCACCCACCGTTCCGTCTGCCGCGTTTTCGACTTCTTCCCTGCCGCCACCACCTCCCACAACCACACCATCGACTTCCTCACCATGGAGGTCTTGCGCGGCGAAACTCTCTCCCGCTACCTCACCCGCGAGGCACCGCTGACGCTCGACAAAGCCCTGCCCCTGCTCAGCCAACTTGCCGAGGGCCTCGAGGCCGCCCACGCTGCCCTCGTGCTGCACCGCGACCTCAAGGGTTCCAACATCCTGCTCACCAATGACGCCAATGGCCTGCGCCTCGTCATCACAGACTTCGGTTTGGCCCGCAGCCACCGGAGCGACCCCGCGAACCAGAGCACCGCCACCCTCGCCGCCGGCACTCCTCTCTATATGTCCCCAGAGCAACTCGAAGGCGGCGAACTCACTCCTGCCTCCGACCTCTATTCCTTCGGCGTCCTCATGTACGAGATGGCAACCGGCGTCCCACCCTACCAGGGCGAATCTCCCATGCAGGTCGTCATTCGTCGCGTCAAAGAAGAGCGACCTCCCGCCCCTTCCACCATCAATCCTAAAATCGACCCCCGATGGGAAGCCACCATCCTTCGCTGCCTCGCCTATCATCCGCAAGATCGCTTCACCTCAGCCACAGCCTTACTCGAAGCTCTCGGCGGCCCCGTCCCACCTCCACCACCACGGCAGCCTCTACGTTTGCGCCCGGCCCTGGCTGCAATTGCCTTTCTCCTGCTGGCACTCTCGGCCTTTCTTTGGCTACGCCCCTCCCTGCCTCCCCTTTCTCCAGAGGCCAACCGCTGGTACGAGCAGTCCATCTCTGCCTTGAACAATGGCTCGATGGCGCGCGCCTCCAGTTTGCTCGAGAACACACTCAAGCTCGCCCAGGATTCTGTCGCCGTCCGCTGTAGGCTCGCCGAAACCTATCTCGAGCTCGACCGCCGCGACAACGCCCAGGAGCAACTCCTCGCTGCCCTCAAACTTCCGGTCCGCTCTGCCGAAGAGCGAGCCCTGCGCACCGCGACCGAAGCTTTGGTGGCAGGCCAATGGGCAGAACTTCTGGCTGCCGCCCAGTCTCGCGTCAAAAACGCTGCTCCCGCCAACCGCACCACCGCCATGCTCGACTATGCCCGTTGGCTCGAACGCGCCAACCAGAACGACCAGGCCCAGGCGACCTACCAAACCATTCTGGCCGAAGATCCCTCCCAGCCCGGCGCGCTGCTTCGCCTGGCCAACCTCAAAGCGGCCACCAAAGACACATCCGCCGCGCTCGACTTGTTACACCGTGCCAAACAAGCCTTTGGAGTTCTGAACAATGCCGAAGGCCTGGGAGAAGTGGCCCTCGCTCGCTCCCGCCTCGTCGCCTCCATCGACGAGGGCGTCCAGCTTGCCGTCGAAGCCGAAACTCTGGCCACCCAGGCTGAAGCAACGTCCCTGCTGGTGCGCAGCCAATTGTGGCGAGCCGATCGCATCGAGCGCCAGGGCAAACTCGAAGAGTCCAGGGCCCTCACTACCAAAGCGATTGCCCTCGCCGAATCCAGCGGTCTCTACGCCGAAGCCATCAATGCCTATCTCGCCCTCGCCATCAAGCCCTATTCCCTCGGCAACTATGAGCAGGCTGAAGCCGAATTCAAACGCATTCTCACTCTCGCCCGCCGCTATCGTACCCTCCGCGGCGAAGCCCGCACCAAAGTATCGCTGGCCATGAGCTACGTCAACACCAACCAGTCCGAGCAGGCTTTGCCGCTGGTGGCCGAGGCCATCGCCTTCTACCAGGCAACAGGCCTCGCCGTTCCCTTGGCCCAGGCCTATGGCGTCCAGGGAGACGCCTACCTCAGAGTGGGTCGCTACGCCCTGGCCAAGGCCTCGCTGCAAACAGCTTTCGATAAATCGCTTCAGCCGGAAGCGCGCAACCGCATCAGAAGACGGCAGGCCAACCTCGCCAGCGCCACTGCCGATTACGCCGAAGCGGCAAAGATTCACCAGCAAATCCTCACAGAAGCGCAAGCTGCCAAAAATCTCCTGGCCGAACAGTCTGCCCGTCTCGATCTGGCCGACTCTCTGGCCGCTTTAGGCCGCTTTCCGGAAGCGGCTGCCCAACTGGATGCCATTACCGAGGCAACACCCAAATCCCCTCGCATCGCCTGGCAACTCGAAGCGGCCTCGTCCAATCTCGACTACCAACAGGGCCGCTACGAACCGGCACTGCAGCGCCTGGAGGCGCTCCACAAGAAGACTTTGGCCGACAAGCAGGACGCCCTGGAACGCGACACCAGAGGTTACCTCTGCGTCCAATACCAACGCGGAACGAAACAAAAAGTGGGCATCCCGATTTGCGAGAAGTTACTGCAGGAATACGCCAACCAGCCATCCGAACTGATTACCTATCATCACGCTTTATCGCAAATGTTCCGCATCACCAATCGCATCGCCCCCAGCTTGTTCCACGCCTCGCAAGCGCTCAAGTATTCTGCGCAGCTCAAGGCAACTTCAGACATTTGGTATTCCCACCTTCTCCTCGCTCTGGCCCACCACCAGAACAAGGATGAAAGCTGGCGCGCCAGCCGCCAACAAGCCAGATCAGTTCTCAACGATTTCGAAAAAGAAATCGGTCCCACAGCAATGCAGTCTTTTCTCGGTCGCTACGGCACGAGACAACTATGGCAATCGGTCGAGCAGTTGCAGTAACATGCTTTCCAACTCCACAAAAAGGTAATTCAAATGGCAACAAAGCACGTAAAAAAAGAAAAGAAAGACAAGAAGTCAAAGAAGCCCGCAGCATTCAAACCTTCTTCCTATGAGAAGGTAGTCCAAAAGCAATTGGACAAGAAGCCCAAGTCAAAAACCCTGGCCAGAGACATCGCCAATGCCGTTGTCTCAGAGTTGCTAAAGAACCTCAACAAAATGACGCCTCCCTTTGCAGGCACTACGAGCGAATTCTTGATGGACGCACAGTCAGTGATCCTCAATGGCACAGGGCAAGGCGATGGCCCGAAGTCTGCAGCCTCGAACCCTGATCCCGATCCAGCTCCTTAAGTCGGCCACTTCAAACGTAGTAATCGGGAGTTATCGAAACTTGCCGTCAAGCCCGCCACGGTCTTGTCGGTGACCTGCCCCCAATGACTCCTCCAGCCATAACTAGAGAACTTCAAAGATCTTAGCCCATTTGCTCCGCCGTTAGCGGGGATAGGGGTGTGGGGCAAGGGGGTGGCGTCTGAGCCCCCTTACCC
>JBIITX010000055.1:0-22449 GCA_044340255.1 Bryobacter sp.
TTGTCTGTCCTTTGTATGGGAAGTTTCCCGGTAGACAGAGTAAAGGATGGGGTGGGAGGGTGGAGGGCGGGCGGAGGAGTGAAGTTGTTGATTTGAAGGGAGAAGATTTTTTTAGAATTTCTGTGAATGATCAGCCGACTGGATTGGGATCTGGGCAGATAATTGAGTTCATGGCAACGAGCAAAGCAAGTTACTCCAGCTTCAAAGAAATCACCGTACAAGGGTTTCGCTGCCTGCAGAATTTCAAATTGGAGTTGAGACCATTTTGCGTGATGATTGGTGCCAATGGAGTTGGCAAGACTTCGATTCTGGATGCGTTTCGCCTGTTGAGCCGATCTGCAGGCGGGAGATTGAATGAGACTGTGTCTGAGTTCGGAGGGATTGGGAGCATTCTCAGCTATGGCAGCGAAGCAGAATCGATTCAGTTTGAGATTGCCAAGGAAGTTCAGAATAGAGATCCTTTGGTTTATCAATTGGAGTTTGCCAGCGGAGGCACGGGATACCAAATCACCGAGGAGCGTCTGTTGCAGGCGAGATCAGAGCATCAACAGGGCCATCCATTTGTTCACTTGACAAGGACTGGCGCGAATGTCCAGTATTTTGACGCAGAAGGGAAGCTTGTGCGGCCCACCTGGGAGTACAATCCTTTGGAATCAGCGCTCTCGCAAGTTCCCAAGATGTTTGACGAACCGGAGGCATTTCGGCACCGGCTCTCTTTTTTGCACTCCTACCATCATCTTGATGTTGGCCCTAAAGCTCCCGTTCGGTTGCCCCAAGCCATGAAGCCGGCAGGACTACCGGGAAGGAATGGGGAAGATCTTGTGGCTTGCCTGTACACGATGCGAGAAAGCGAGAGGGAGAGATTCGAAGCGGTTGAAGATGCGCTCCGCGCTGCGTTCCCCCGATTTGAAAGATTGGAATTTCCTCCAGTTGCGGCCGGAACCATCGCAATGGTTTGGCGAGAGAAGAATCTCAGCTCAGGGTTTTATATGCACCAGCTTTCGGAGGGAACGTTGCGCTTTCTGTGGTTAGTCACATTGCTGCAGAGCGCAGAATTGGGGGCAATTACATTGATTGATGAGCCGGAGGTGAGCCTGCATCCGGAGTTACTGGCAATCCTCGCTGAATTGATGCGAGAGTCGTCCAAGCGAACCCAACTGATCGTGGCTACGCACTCAGACCGCTTGATCCGATTTCTTGAACCGGGCGAAGTTCTTTGCATGGATCGTAGTGAGGAGAAGGGCACACAGGCCGCCTGGGGTGATGAAATGGGATTGGAAGCCTGGCTAGCCGATTATTCACTCGATGAACTCTGGCAGATGGGTCGACTTGGGGGACGTTCATGAAAATCGCCCTGCTGGTAGAGGGAAAGACTGAACGGCTGCTTGCAAAGGCGCTGCGATCCTTTCTCGAGCCGCGATTGGATCATGGAATGCCACGGATCGAGACAGTAAGATTCGACGGCAGGATACCCAAAGGAGACAAACTTCGGAGGGTCGTTCAATATCTACTCGAAGATAACCGCAGCCCTGCAGATTTTGTAATCGCCATCACGGATGTTTACACGGGAAGCAAGGACTTCCTGGATGCGAGCGATGCGAAGAGGAAGATGAGGCAATGGGTAGGCGATGAAAGCAGATTTTTCGCCCACACAGCGCTCCATGATTTTGAGGCCTGGCTGGTGCCCTACTGGGGACGGATTCAAGAGCTAGCCAAAAGCAATCGAGCCAAGCCGGGGACACCCCCTGAGGCGATTAACCACATGAGGCCACCCTCGAAATTACTAGCAGAAGTGTTTGAAACCGGCAAAGGGCCGAGGTCTTACAGTAAGGTTCGCGATGCATCGCGAATCCTTGAGGGCCAAGACTTGGCCATTGCTGCGAGGGAGTGTCCTGAATTGCGGGAACTGCTCAATCGGATTTTGGGCCTTTGCGGTGGGACTGTGATTTAGGAGTGAGTTGAGGCCAGTAACAGCTTGCTGTTAGAAGCGGGCCATGATGCCGGCGAAGACGGTGCGGCCGTCGGCGGGAATGATTCCGGGGCCGGGGTAGCCGGTGGCTCGGCGTGTGAAGTAGTAGTTGTCGGTGAGGTTATTGACTCCCGCCCGGAACTGATAGCGGCGGAAGCGATAGGTGCCTGCGAGGTCCCAGACGCGAAATGCGGGGTTCAAGCCCTGGGTGCCGTCGACGCTGGTGACCGTGTTGGAGGCGTTGGTGAAGATCGAGGACATGTGGGTATGGGACAGGGTCATGCTGAAGGCTGATCTGGCATAGGTGGCGCCGTAGCGCGCATTCCAGCGGGGAGCGAGTTCGACCCGGTTACCGCTTAAGCTGCCCGAGGTGTAGCGCGCATCGGTGAAGCCGGTGGATTGAAAGAGGTTCAGACTGCCCCAGCCGGCATTGCCACGAGCCGCCCGCAAAACATCCAGTTCCACATAGCTTTCGACACCGAGGTTGCGGCTATCTGCGACGTTGGTCACACGCTGTACACCACCCTCTACTACGGTGCCAATGCGGTTGCCGTACCCGATCTGGAAGAGGCTGAAGTCATAGCGCAACGCCGCGCCCACGCGTCCTCTGACGCCGAGATCGCTATTGGAACCGCGGACGTCGCGGAGGTTGGGATCGACGACAATTGCGGGGTCTACTCGCCAGATATCGTTGAAGTGGGTTGCCCGGTAGGCTTGAGTGTAATTGCCATAGAGTTCACTGGACTCTGTCAGGCGGAATGCCACGCCGACCCCACCGAGAGGCACATGGCGGGTCAGGGCGCGTCGGCCGACGACGGGGGCACCGGTGGCCGTGGTTGTGATGCGCTCCAAGCGGAAGCCCGGAGTGATGGTCAAGCGGTTGGTCAGCCGCAAGGCAGTTTCGACATAGGCGGCATGGTTATGAGTGCCAAAGAGGAGGTCGAGGGCAAGTGGCTGTGTAGAGAGGAAGCGGAAGTCCGAATCTGCCAGACCGCTCCCGGCACCGCGCTGGCGATAGGTGCGGCCCTGGAAGTAGCGGTAGCCGCCGGCAATGCTGGATGTGCGCCCCCTAAAGTTGAAGCTGTGCACGAAGCGTGCTTCGGCACCGCCGTTGTTGTAGGTGTCGCGGTCCGTCTGGCGATTGCGTCCGGTAATGTCTGCCACATTGGGGGCAGCGAGATTTCCGACGCTGTTTCGCTCACCGTACAATCCGAAGGCTTGTACCTGCACGCGCGTCCGGGTGGAGGGGAGATAGCTCAGCGTGAAAGCCGGCATGAACCAGCGCACGCCAAACCAGTTGCGACCGCGCACGCTCTGCTGGGGATCTGCGGCAAACTGAATCGGGGTCAAGCCGCCTGCTTGCTGCATGAGGTATTCCATGCCCGTTAATTCCAACCGCATCTTCCATCGCTGCGACGGAGCAAAGCCGATGGTGCCATAGCCGGTGTTGGTATTGAAGCCGCTATTTTGACGCCAGCCATCGCCCTGTCGGCGGTGGAAGTAACTTGCGTAATCCCACTTTTTCACAGTGCCGCCGATGCCGTTATAGGTATCGAACAAGCCGAGATTGCCGAAGCTTTGCTGCGTCTCCAGGCTGAACTTGCGGTCTTGCGGAGCCGGTTTTGTGACAAAGTTGACGACACCGCCAAACTGGGTACCATACTGCAAGGCGCCTGCGCCGCGCACGATTTCGACTTTCTCCAGCGCCTCCAGTGGAGGAGTGAAGTAGGCTTCCGGATAGCCGAGCACGTCTGAGGAAATGTCATAGCCGTTCTGGCGGGTGTTGAATTCCCAGCTCCGGTTCGGGTTTAATCCACGGGTTGCGAGGTTCAACTGTACGCCGCTGGAGTCGTTCTCCCAGAAACTGATGCCCGGCACCTTGGCAAAGACCTGGCGCTGATTGTTCCCGGCGAGATTGGCATCGAGGTCGTCCATCACGACCACGTCGGTTTTCTTACCCGTATTGATCTGGACGCCGTAAATATCCTCGAGCCTTCCCCGCCCCTGAAAGCTATCGACGACACCTGGTGCGGCCCAGCGCTCGGCCGTTACAGTCACAGAGATATTGTTACCTTGCGGATACAGCGTAATCCGCGTGTTTGTTCGCTGATTGGCCAGCACAACCAGGGCCGTATCTGTGGCGGCAAAGTCTTTTTGTTCGGAGCGCAGGATGTAGTTGCCTGGGGCCAGACGCGAAAACACGAAAGCTCCTTCGAGCCCGGACTGCATAGTGGCCACAACCCGCTTGCTGGTGGCGTCCAACAGCGTGACGCTTACGCCCGCGACAATAGCCCCGCTCGCGTCCCGCACTTCGCCCTGCACCTGGCTCTCTGGTGCCATGTCCGCCATCAGTTGCAAAGATAAGAATGACAGAAAAACGATTGTCCCTAAACGACCAAGCAGCAAAAACATCGCAGTGATACCTAGTAATTACCTTATTTTGTTAATGTTACGAAGCGCAATGAACGCCTGCGAAAACCAGACTCAATGAGTCCAAGATAACATTACCTGCATCTGGATTGCAATAAGGACAAGCGATTTTTTGACGGGAGGCCGGCTGCGGCGCTTGCATGGAGGCCATGGCGATGACCGCTGCTTGCGGAGCGAGTTGAGGTTCGTGATGTCTGGTGGAGGTCTGTGTAGCAGGTCAGCTTCGACGGAGGGGTTGGAGCTGCCAATAGGTGAGACAACGCCAGAGCCATTCGAGGGGGCCGAAGTACATGGACTTCAGCCAGATGGGACTGAGGAAGAGTTGGAGGATCCAAATGGCGAGGACGAGGTAGTAAAGCTGGTAATACTGGAGTTCGCCGAAGTAGTTGAGACCGTAGCCGAAGAAGAAGAACGTGCAGATGAGCGAGTGCATGATGTAGTTGGTGAAGGCCATGCGACCGACTGCCTGGAGGCGAGCGAAGAGGGGTGAGAGGAGCCCGGCCTGGCTGAGGAGAATGAGAGCGGCGGCGTGGCCCATCACAATGAGGATGCGCTGGAAGGGGTAAACCAGGCCCATCCAAACGATGGGGATTTGTTCGAGACGGAGTAGATTTGCCTCCATGTTGCCGGAGGTTTGGAAGTTATAGTAGAAACTCCAAACGGATAAGGGGAGGCCGAGGCCGTAGCCGAGCAAGAGTACGCGCTGGTATTGGGCGGTTGCCCAATCGCCGGTGAAAAAGCCCCAACGGTAGAGGGCAAAGCCGAGGAACATGAGGGCTACGGAGTCCCAAATTTCAATCGGCAGATATTTGGTTTGGACTTCGAAGGCGATGGGGCGGAGATGGCTGGCGACAGTGGCGTAGTTCGACTTCATCTTCGCGGTGTTGGCGGCAGCATCTTCGCGGCTGGGGATCATGGTCTTTTCGATCTCGCGCCATTGTTCGAGAGCTTTCTTCTGGTTGTCGGTGAGGGTGAGGTTGGCGGATTTCGCCTTGGTGGCTTCAACGTAGGCGAGGCGTTTGGCGCGGAGATCCTGGTAGAACACAGTGCCGGAGGCGAAATCGACGATGGCGACGAGGGGGACGGCGAGAACGAGATAGCGAGGGTTGGCGTTGCGGAACCAATAGATGAGCATGCCGCAGAGGCCGTAGAGGTAGAGAATGTCGCCGATCCAGAGGATGAGATGAGCGTGGATGAGGCCGAAGAGGACGAGCCAGAACATGCGGCGGTAGAAGAGGGCATGAGCGGATTTGCCGGATTTTTCTTTGGAGGAAACGAAGAGGAGGAGACCGGCTCCGAAAATCATGCCGAACATGGCGCGCATTTTGCCTTCGAGGAAGACGGAGATGAAGGCGTGGAGCCAGAAGTTGAATTGAGAGGGGTCGCGTTCGAAGGCTTCAAAGGAGTAGTCGGGCATGGAGAAGCCGGGAATGTTCATGACGAGGATGCCGAGGAGGGCGACGCCGCGGAGGAGGTCGATGAGGTGGATGCGGCTTGCTTCGGGGACTGGGGCGGGGGGAGGTTGGGGCGGCAGGTCTGCTGGTGCCGAAAGGTCTGGTGCCATTGGGTCTCCCATTTGGACAGCGTAGCGCAGGAGGGAGTTCGGGGAATGGGGGAATGCAGAAAGGGGACGAGCGGTTGAGGCTCGTCCCCTTTTGTGGATGGATGGGTTGGGAAGGGTTAGCGGCCCTTGCGGTCGTGCACCACGATGGCACCGGCGTTGACGTTGGACTTGACGGCGATGGCGTTGTGGTTGTCGGTGAGGGCTCCGGCGATGACGCGGGTCTTGACGGTGATGGTTTTGGTCTGGGTGTTCATTTTGTTGTGGTTCCTTTTTTGTTTTGATTTTGATTGGCTCGCTTCGTTGTTCTCGGCGGGCTCATTTGTACAGGCGATGTGGTGGGGGGAAATCGATCATCGGAGTGGAAGTTTTTTTTTGCAGGGGTGGGAATGCGAAAAGGGGACGAGCGGTTGAGGCTCGTCCCCTTTTGTGGTTTGTGTTGTTGGAAGGGTTAGCGGCCCTTGCGGTCGTGCACCACGATGGCACCGGCGTTGACGTTGGACTTGACGGCGATGGCGTTGTGGTTCTGGGTGAGGGCTCCGGCGATGACGCGGGTCTTGACGGTGATGGTTTTGGTCTGGGTGTTCATTTTGTTGTGGTTCCTTTTTTGTCTTGATTTGTTGGCTCGCTTCGTTGTTCTCGGCGGGCTCATTTGTACAGGCGATGTGGTGGGGGGAAATCGATCACTGGGGTGGAAGTTTTTTTGCAGGGGTGGGGTGGCAGCTACTGCGGGAAGGTTGCAGGGGCGGTGATGTGTTGCCAGCCTTCGCCTTCGAGGGCGGAGAGGAAGGCGATGAGGTCGGCGCGGTCGTCGTCGGAGAAATCGAGTTTGAGGATGCGGCGGTCGCGGCCGCCGTTGAGGATGCCGCCCTGGCGGTAGAAGTTCATGAGGTTTTCGAATGCCTTCATGCGGCCGTCGTGCATCCAGGGGCCGGTCTTTGTGACGTCGCGGAGAGTGGGGACTTTGAAGGCGGCCCAATCGTCCTGACGCTTGGTGACGGCGCTGCGGCCTTTGTCGATGGGGAGACGGTCTGTACCGAGGCCGAGGTTGGTGAACTCTTCGCTGGTGAAGTTAGGGCCGCTGTGGCATTGGCTGCACTGGGCCGAGCCGAAGAAGAGTTGCATACCGCGGAGCTCGTCGGGCTTGAGCTGCGTGCGGTCGCCGGCAATGTATTTGTCGTAGCGGGAATTGCCGGAGAGGATGGTGCGCTCGAAGGTGGCGATGGCTTGCGCGATTGCTTTGAAGGTGATCTGGGAGTTGCCGAAAGCCTTCTCGAAGAGGGGGCGATAGCCGGGGATGCGGGAGATGGTTTCTGTGGCGCATTCGGTGGAGTTGCCCATCTCGAGAGGATTCTCGATGGGGCCGGCGACCTGGTCTTCGAGGGTGGCAGCGCGGCCGTCCCAGAACTGGAAGCGGCCGTAGGCGCGATTGATGAGAGAGGGGGCGGAGCGGTCGCCGGCCTTGACGCCTTTGGTGCCGACGGGGAAAGCGAGGCCATCGGCGAAGGCTTTCTCTGGCTGGTGGCAGGAGGCGCAGGAGACGTCCCCGGCGGCGGAGAGGCGCTTGTCGAAAAAGAGGATGCGACCGAGATCGGCCTTGGCGGCGCTGTAGGGGTTGTCAGCCGGCCAGAGGACGGGGAGGAGGCCGAGAGGTTCTTTCGGGGCTTGCGCCAGGGCAGGGATGGCGAGGCAGAGAAGGGCCAGGTTGCGTCGCATCGGCGAATTACTTTTTTGGGGTTGCTACGGTGATGTTGCGGTAGCGGATGACGCCGTAGTGGTCGCCCTGGAGGAAGAAGGGGCCGGGTTCGGATTCATTGCTATCGAGAGCACCGCCAGTGGGGCCGGGGATTTCTACGTTGTCGTGATAGACCTTGCCGTCGCGGAGGACGGTGACGTGGCGGCCGACGAAGGTGATGTCGAAGCTGGTCCATTTGCCGAGGTTGAGGTCGTTGGGGGGCGGGGGGTAATGGCTGTAGATGGCTCCCATTTCGTGGTCGGGGAGCTTGCCGCCTTCGGTGCCGACCTGGACTTCATAGCGACCGCGGAGGTAGATGCCGGAGTTGCCGTGGTCGGGGCAGAGGACTTCGATGTGGAGCTTGAAATCCTGAAAGGTGGCGGTGGTTTTGATGTTGGCGGCGGCGGGGCCGCGCTTGCCGTCGATCATGGGGTTGTCGTTGACAAGTTCGCCATCGCGGAAGACCCACTTGTTGTTGGAGACGTTGCCGATGGGTTCCCAACCAGTGAGGTCTTTGCCGTTGAGGAGGGGGACGGGTTTGTTCCACTTTTTGGGCATGGGGCGATCGAGCTTGGGAGCGGTGACGCCGGAGATGGTGGGGCCATCGGTGGTGCCGCGCTTTTCGATGCCGGTGATTTTGCCGGGGGCCGGGGAGGTGAGCTCCCAGGTGAGGGTGGGGGTGGCCTGGATGATGAGCTTGCCTGCTTCGAGCTTTGCGCCATCGATTTTGCGCCAGCCGCCGCCGCGGGGTTGGATGCGGCCTTCGAGCTTGCCGTCTTTCTCGAGGAGTTCCATCCACTGGGGCCAGGGCTTGCCGGTGGCGGGGGTCATGTTGATGTCCCAACGGCCGAGGAAGGGTTTGACGTCCTGGGCGAAGACGGAGCTGGCCAAGGCGGCCAGCAGGAATAACTTAGGCATGAGCTCTCAGTTTAGAACGAGTAGCGGATGGCAAGTTGGAATTGACGGGTGTTTTCTGCAGAGGTGACAGTGCGGAAGTTGGCGTTGGGCGTGGGATTGAACCCGAAGACGCGGTTGATGCCTGTGGGATTGAGGCGGTTGGCGACGTTGAAGACTTCGCCCATGAGTTCGATGTTGTTGCGTTCGCGGAAGCGGATGTTGCGAGCGAGGCGGAAATCGACGGTGGCGTATTCGGGCTCTTTGAAGGCGTTGTAGCCGATACCGCTGGGACGGTCGTTGAAGATGGTGTCGCCATTTTCGTCGCGGCCGGTGGTGGCATTGAAGGCGAAGCCGGTTTGCCCGATGACGCGGGAGGAGAGATTCCAACCATTGAGGATGGTGCTGGCGGTGCCCTGGAGGTTGCGGAAGCGGGGCTCCCAGACGCCGGTGAAGGTGATGCGATGGCGCATGTCGAAATCGCCGGGGCCTTTGTCGAAGCTGGCGGTGCGGGGATCGGAGGGAGAGGTAAAGATACCGAAGCCGGTGAAGTCATTGGCGAAGGCGATGCCTTCTACCCTGGAGCCGTGGTAGGCGAACTGCATGGAGAGGCCCTTGGAGAAGCGCTTGGTGGCGGTGAGGATGAGGCCGTTGTAATCCTGATAGCCTTCGGAGATGGAACGGAAGATGTTGCCGTAGCGGGGGTTGGGCCGGCCAGTTGTGGTGTAGCGGGGGCGGCCATCGGGCAGGGTGCCCGGGGCAGTGGGGAGATTGTCGGTGAGGGAATAAGGGAGGTTGCGGCTGAAGGTGCCTTGCCAGGTTGCGGCTACGCCGAAGTCCTTTAGGAGTTCGCGCTCTACTGTGAAGAAGATCTGATGGACGAAGAGGTCGCGGAAGTTGGGATCGAAGACGCGGACGTCGCTGAGGACTCCGGCTACGCCAGCGGTGCTGGGGGGAGCGTTTCGGGAGAAAGCGGGAGCGCCGGGGTCTGTGGGGGTGACGTTGATGTTGGTGAGAGCGCGGCCGTTGGAGCGGAGGAAGGTGTTGAAGGTTTGGGCAACGACGGTGTTGTAGTAGATGCCGTAGCCGGTGCGGAGGACGGTTTTGCCGTCGCCTTTGGGGTCGAAGGCGAGACCGATGCGGGGGGCGAAATTGTTGTAGTCCTGGGGGATGACGCCAGTGGCGGGGAGATCCTGATTGAGGTTGCCTTCGGGGCGGACGAAGAGTTCATAACGCATGCCGATGTTGAGCTTGAGCTTTTGGGTGAGGCGGATGTCGTCCTGGACGAAGAGGCCTAAGTTGATGACTGGGGCTTCGAAGAATTCCTGGCCGGTGGATTGGGTGAAGCGGGAGTAGCTGTAGGGGCGACTGGTGGAGGGGTCGATGGTGCGTTGCTCGGTGAAGAGGAATTGATCGAGGGCGGAGATGGCGGGGCGGACGCCGGCGACTGCGCCGAGGCCGCCGAAGGTGTATGAGCCGTTGATGTTGGTGGTGCGCTCCCGGAACCAGACGGGAAGGATGTCGAAGCCGAATTTGACGGAGTGGCGACCGGTGGTCCAGGTGAGGTTGTCGATGATCTGGAAGCCGCGCTCGCGGGTGACGCGGGTGCCGTTGGAATTGCCGTTGAAGGAGCCGAAGCCGGAGATGTTGATGTTAGGTGCCTGTTCGTTCAAGACGCCGTTGGAGATGCCACGCTGGCCGTAGAGGAAGCGGAGTTCGTTGACTACGCTGGAGTTGAAGAGGGTGACGTTCTGGACGGTGAAGCCGTAGGGGTCTTCATCGAAGCGGGCCAGAGTTTCCAGGCTGACGAGGCCATTGCCGAGGGGGGATTCGCGATCGAAGTAATAGTTGAAGCGGCCGGAGAGGCGGTTCTTCTGGCCGAGTTGGGCATCGACGCGGGCGGTAACGGTGTGGGCACGGAAGGTCTGGGTGATGGCACCGATGCTGGAGGTGGGGATGCGGAGGAGGGCGGCGTTTTGGGGGGTGATGGTGAGGACGCCGGGGAGGTCTTGCTGCCATCGCTCATAGCTGCCGAAGTAGAAGATTTTGTCTTTCTTGATGGGGCCTGAAAGGGTGCCGCCGTAGTTGTAGCGATTGAATTCCGGCTTGGGCGCGGTGGGAGCGAGGAGGAAGGGTTTGGCGCTGAGGAATTTTTGACGGGTGAAGAGATAGCCGGAGCCGTGGGTGGCGTTGCCACCGGAGCGGGTGAAGGCGTTTTGGATGCCGCCGCCGACGCGGCCGAATTCGGCGGAGAAGTTGGTGACGGTTTGGAATTCGGCTACGGCTTCCTGGCTGATGACGATGTTGCGAGCACCGCCCTGGAGCTGGTTGGTGACGCCGTCGACGTTTAACTGACGGAGGCCCATGCCACCGTAGGTGGTGGTGGGGGTGCCGGTGCCGGAGCCGCCGGTGGAGAGGGGGCGCGCGTTGACGCCGGGCTGCATGACGAAGAAATCGAGGATGCTGCGGCCGATGGTGGGGAGGCTGCGGACGGTCTTTTCTTCATACGTATTTGAGACGACGGTGCGGCCGATCTCTACGACAGGGATGCTCTCGGATACGGTGACGACGGAGGAAACGGAGGCGGGGACGAGTTCGAGGTTGGAGGTGACGACGAGGCCGGCTTTAAGGATGATGGATTCGCGGGTAGTTTTGGCGAAGCCGGGGACTTCGGCAGAGAGATTGTAGGTACCCGGGGGGAGGAGGACCATGCGGAAGTTGCCTTGGGCGTCGGTGGTTGCTTTGCGTTCGTAGCCGGTTTCATTGCTGAAGGCTTTGACTTCGACACCGCCGATGGGGCTCTTGTCCTGGGATGTGATTTTACCTTCGAGGACGCCGTCGAGGGCCTGGCCCTGGGCGAACAGAGAAAGGGAAGAGACTAGCAAAAGTAATACGAAGCGCATCTGAAGAACAGGATGCAAGATGAATGTGAATATCTTTGTACAATGGCAATACAATCGAGTAAATCGTTTCGGCGTAGGATGGTGGGATGAAAACATTTGGCTTGCTATTGGTGATGTTGGGAGTTGGGTTTGCGCAGCAGAGTGCTGGGGTGGTGGGGCTGCCTGCGACGCGGCTGTCGCGGATTGACAAGGTATTGCAGGGGTATGTAGACCAAGAGAAGGTGGCGGGGGTGGTGGCGCTGGTGTTGCGCGATGGGCGGCCGGTGTATGAGAAGGCGCTGGGGTTTCGCGATAAGGAAGCAGGAACGAAGATGACCGTCGATACGGTGTTTCGGATTGCTTCGCAGACGAAGGCGTTGACGAGTGCGGCGGTGATGGCGCTGGTGGAAGAGGGGAAGATTGGGATTAACGAGCCGGTGGGGAATTTTATTGGGAGCTTCAAGAAGACTACGGTGGCGGTACGGGATGAGTATGGGGCACCGCAGATTGTGCCAGCGAAGCGACCGATTACGATTGCGCAGTTGCTGACGCATACGGCGGGGATTTCTTATGGACGGGAGCCGCAGGTTGCGGCGCTATATGAGGCGAAGGGCTTGGGCCCGGCGGCGGGGAATGGCTGGTATACGGCGGATAAGAATGAGGGGATTTGCGAAACGATGGAGCGGCTGGGGACGCTGCCGTTTGTGGCGCAGCCGGGGGAGGCTTATGTTTATGGCTACAACACTGACATTCTGGGATGTGTGGTGGAGAAGGCGTCGGGGATGACGCTGGAGGAATTTATTGGGAAGCGGATTACGGGGCCGCTGGGGATGAAGGATACGCGGTTCTATTTGCCGGTGGCGGAGAAGGATCGGCTGGCAGTGGTGTATGCGACGGGGAAGGACGGGAAGGCGGTGCGCGCGGAGGAAGGATCGCGGGGGCAGGGGCATTATGTGGAGGGGCCTCGGAAGAGCTTTTCTGGGGGAGCGGGATTGACGTCGACGGCGCGGGACTATGCGCGGTTTCTGGAGATGATTCGCAGGGGTGGTGTGGTGGATGGAGTGAGAGTGTTGGGGCCGAGGGCGGTGGGATTGATGACGACGAATCAATCGGGAGATTTGCATTCGAGGACGGGGTTGGGGTTTGGATTTGGGTTTGAGACGGTGGACCGGTATGGGGCGGATGGGCTGGCTGCCGTGGGGGCGTTTGGTTGGGGCGGGGCTTATGGAACCAAGTATCAGGTGGACCCGAAGAGCCGGATGGTGCTGGTGCTGATGATGCAACTGATGCCGAATGGGACCGATATTCAGACTAAGTTTATGAATGCGGTGTATCAGGCGTTGGTGGATTAGCGTACGTACAGGTTGATTGCCAGTTTGCTTACAGCATGCCGAAGCTGACTTTGAACGTGGACGCGATGGTTGTGGAAGAAGCCACCGATCTTGCGGGCCATTCAAGGATCGCTGCGTTCCGGGGATGCTGGGTATTACCTTTGGCACCTTGAGAAGAAGTATCTGCCATGAGGGTGATGATCGACTTTCACTACCTGCTGCGGGGGAGCATAGGGTTAACGGGTACGGAACGTTTGACTGTTGATGAGTGCAAAAGTGAGATCGCGCGTCCCGCCGCCGGTACGGCGGATTTCGGCGACGAGGGCGCGAATTTCCTCGCGTTCGGCGTAGTTGGGAACGCGGCCGGTGGCGTAAGTGAGGAGTTTTTCGCCGTAGTTGACGGCGATCAGATCGATGTTACGGACGAGCCATTGCTTGAGTTCGAGGGCGTCGCGGACCCTTGTGCCGTCATGGAGGGTGACAGCGGAGGCGATGGGCTTGTTCGACTTGGGCCAGGTGTCGCGCCAGCGTCCGACGGGGTCGTAGTTTTCGAGGACGAAGCCGAAGGGGTCAATGCGGGTGTGGCAGGAAGCGCAGCGGGGCTCTTTGGTGTGTGCGGCGAGGAGCTCGCGAGGCGTGGTTGCGCCGGCGATATCGGGCGTGAGGGCGGGGACGTCGCTCGGCGGAGCGGGCGGGGGCATGCCGAGGACTTTGTCGAGGACCCAAACGCCACGGAGGACGGGTTGGGTATCGACGCCGTTGGCCGTAACCAGGAGGGTGGAGGCCATACCGAGGAGACCACCGTAGCGGCCATCGCGTGGGAGGGCGAGGCGAGGAAGAGTGTAGGGGGCTTCGAGTTTGGTATTGGCTGGGACAGTGAGGCCGTAATTACGGGTGGCGAAAGCAGGAGTGGTGAAGGTGAAGTCGGGGTTGATGAAGTCAGTCAGGGGGCGATTGGCGGCGAGCATTTCGGTAAAGAAGTGCTCGACTTCCTGACGGGCGAGGGCGAGATCGGGGTCGGAGAAGCGGAAGGCCGGATCGGGCATGAGGGAGGCGAGTTTGCGGGTGTCGAGCCACTGGCCGGTGAAGTTTCGGACGAAGGGAGCATTGGGTTGCGTGGGGAGCAGGCGTTGGGCTTCCGTACGGAGGCCGGCGGGAGTGAGGAGGCGGCCAGAGCGGGCGGCATCGAGTAGAGGGGCGTCGGGCGGGGAGAGACGGAGGAAGTAGGAGAGTCGAGAGGCGAGATCGTAGGAGTCGAGCGTGCCGGGCTGGGTGTCGCGATAGAGGAAGCGGGGAGAGATGAGGATGGTGCGCAAAAGAAGGTGCATGCCTTCAGCGAAGGTGTGGCCCTGCTGCCAGTGGCGGGTAGCGATGTTGAGGTAGCTTGTGCGGGTGGCTTGGTCGACGGGTCGGCGGAAGGCCTGGGGGAGGAAGCGATCCACAACGCGGCGGGCGTATTCCTGCGCGGGGACTTCGCTCGGGGCAATGCCGGCGAGGGATTTCTGGATATGGAGGCGCTGTTTGTCCTTTGGGCCAGGAACAGGAGCGAAGGGGCCTTCGACGGTGAGGCCGTGGATCTGTAGGGAGGGGCCATTGTCGAAGTATTCGTTAGCAAGGGTGTCGTGGAGATTATTGAGGCCGCCCGTGGTGCCGATCATCTCGAGCATACGGCGGGTACGGTCGGAGTCGAGGGTGGCGTGGGTCATGTCGAGGGTTGGGTCGAGCATGATGCGGTTGATTAGGTCGTAGCCGTTGCGGCCGCGGAGACGAGCTGGGGACTGGGGAGTGCCATCGGGGTTATAGAGAGCGTGGAGGTAAGCAGCGAGAAGGCGTGGGTTGCGGGCGAAACGTTCGCGGAAGAGGGCTGGGAGTTGTTCAGAGGTGTGGTCGAGTTCGGCATCGGCCCAGCGGATCAGCGGAGTTTGGCCTTCGTAGAGGTCTGCTTCGAACGTGAAGGTTTGAGGGGTGTCGCCGGTGACGGGGATGGTGTGGAGGCGGCGGAAGGCCTGGATTTTGGAGCGGTCGGTGGCGTCGATTTCGCGGGCCCAGACTTCGAGGGTCATGGTTTGGTTGGGGCGAGGCTGGAAGCGGGAGGCGGTGATGGTGAGGCGATAGCGGCCAGAGTCCATGATTTCGACGCGAGCGGGCCAGGTGCAACTGCGCATGACGTCTTCGGCGCGGGAGGCCATGCGGAGGATGCCATTGCGGATGGTGGAGGCCGAGAAGCTTATGACGAGGTTGTCAGGGGTGACATCCCATCGGCGCTGTTTGGCAGGCCGGGCTGGAGGCGGGAAGATGGCGTCGGCGACATCGGCAGCTGTGGAGGTGTAGGCCTCCATGAGGGGAGCGGAGAGGGTGAGACCGGCGGCGAGGTTATCGAAACCGTGGGAGGGGACATCCGGGGGGAAGCCCATGGGAAGGCGGAACCTGGGGAGGTCGAAGAGGTCGCGGATGGTGGCCTCATATTCGGTGGCGTTGAGGCGGCGGGGTACCAGGCCGCCGATCGGGGTTTGGCGGGCGAGTTGGGTATGGAGGTGGGTGGTGAGGGGAGCGAGGGCTGCGTTGCTGGGACGGGGAATGGGAGGGGGCGGCATGCGGCGTTGGTCGATCGCGCGAAGGGCACGTTCCATGAGGGCGCGACTGGCGGGGGTTGAGGCATCGAGGGGAGTTCGCTCGAGGTCCACACCGCCTTTGCTCGAGGCAGCGGAGTGGCAGGCGAAGCAGTTGTTGCGCAGGGTTTGGGAGGCAGCTGGGGGCAATGGTTCGGCTGCGACTGCAAGGGCAGCGAGGATTAAGACGAGGATGGAGTCAGTCATATCCAGCTAGGAGACGAGGTGATTCAGATTGCGTGAGGCGTTGGAGAAGGCACCGATTTCGAGGCCCATACGCTGCATGAAAGAGACGTAGAGATCTCCAAGAAGCGGGGCATCGGGGGCGTCGCGATCGATGGCGATGTGTTTGCCGTGGGAGGAGAAGCCGCCGCCTGCGACGAGCGTTGGGAGGTTCTGGTTGCTGTGGCGGGAGGCGTCACCCATGCCGGTGCCGACGTGGACGATGGTTGAGTCGAGGAGCGGGCGATCCTGAGCGTCTTTTTTGGTGCGGAGTTGATGGAGGAACCCGGCGAGTTTGGACATGTGGGAGCGTTCGAGCTTGACGAGATCGCGAACCATGCCGGGGTCGTTGCCATGGTGGGAGAGGGCGTGGTAGCCGGCGGAGAGGGCCTGGCCGTCTATGGAGAAGACCTGGCCGAGGCCGTAGAGGCCGAAGGTGATGACGCGGGTCGATTCCGTTTGGATTGCAAGGGCCATGAGGTCATAGAGGACCTCTTCGGCTTCCATCATGAGATTGGGGGTAATGGGGTCGGTTTCGGGAAGCTTGTAGTTGGGCTGAGGAATCGGTACGTCGATAGTTTCGATCTGGCGGGACATGCGGCGCTCGACGGTGCGGACAGATTCAAAGTACTCGCCGAGCTTGGCCTTATCGGAAGCGGGGAGCGAGGCGTGAAGGCGCCTGGCGTCGTCGACAACGTCGTCGAGAACGCTCTTACCGCTGGAGAGAACATAGGCAACTCGGGCACGATCGGCCTGGGACATGAAGAGACGCTTGTAGAGAACGCTGGGGCGCTCGATTTCTGGAAGCGGGACACCTTCTTTGGTGTAGCTGATCTGGCGGCCATCGGTGTGTTCGCTGGCGCCGGCGATGAGATGGATAGAGGGGAAACGGGACTGCTGGCCGATGCGGTCGGCGATGACCTGATCGAGGGAGTACGAACCGGGGACTTTGCCGCAGAGGAAGTTGTTCCAAGCGGCGTGGCCGTTGGGGGCGCGATGGTCGAGGCCGGAGAAGATGGTGAAATGATCTCGATGCGGGGTGAGGGGTTCCAGCAGGGGCGGCATGTCGTAGCCAGAGCCGGTCTGTTTGGGGTAGAAAGCAGGAGCATGCCAGCCGAGGTAGGCACCGATGGAGACAATTGTGCGGACCGGGGCAGTGGAGCGAGCGGGGGCACCAAAGGCTTCCAGGGCGGGAAGAGCTATGGAGGCAAGGCCGGCCTGGAGGAAGCGGCGGCGGGGGAGTGAATGTCGAAGGGACGAGGCCATGCTGTTGTCAGCATATGTCAAGCGGGGACCGGGAACAAGGGTTGGGGGTTGTATCCGTGCCAATTGCATTCCTTACGAAGAACGCGAATATGATAGAGGCCATGAAGCAAGCTTGGATGTTGACGTTGGCGATGCTGGCGTGGGGGGCCGAGCCAGTGAAGGTATTGGACCGGGGAGCGGGCGAGGGGCCGGCGTGGCATCCGGAGAAGGGGCTCTTTTTTACCGGTGGGGGGAAGATCTGGCAGATGGGGTTGGACGGAAAGGTGACGGTGTTCCGGGAGGATGCGGGAGGCGCGAACGGGTTGTTGTGGGACCGGGAAGGTCGGCTGGTGGTGTGTGAGGCAGCGCGGCGGCGGGTGACGCGGACGGAGAAGAATGGAAGCGTAACGGTGCTGGCAGAGCGCTATGAGGGGAAGCGATTTAACTCACCAAATGATTTGACTGTGGATTCGCGAGGAAGGATCTACTTCAGCGATCCGCGGTATGGGAAGAGGGAGGGGATGGAGATGGGGGAGGGGGTGTATCGGATTGATGGGCCCGGGCAGGTGGTGCGAGTGATTGATGGAGAGGTGGATCGGCCTAACGGGGTACTGGTGAGTGGCGGGGACCGATATCTATTTGTAGCTGATAACAACAACAATACGAAGGGAGGTGCGCGGAAGTTGTGGCGGTTTGACCTTCGGAAGGATGGGACGGTGGACCGGCAGAGTCGGAAGTTGCTCTTTGACTGGGAGACGAGCCGGGGGCCAGACGGTTTGAAACAGGACGCGGCGGGAAGGCTGTATGTGGCCGGGGGACTCAAAGGACGGAATGAGTATGAGTCACCAGAGAAGTTCCGGGGTGGTGTGTATGTATTGACATCGGAGGGGAAGCTGGAACGGTTTGTGGAGATACCAGTGGATGAGGTCACTAATGTGGCATTTGGGGGGAAGGATGGGAAGACGCTTTATGTGACGGCCGGGGGGACACTGTGGAGTCTGGCGGTGGAAGTGGGGCTCGTTCGGTAGAGTTACCCAGCTCGTAAAAAGCCAACGCTGGTGTTTGACTCGCCGGTGGCGCAGGATAGTTGGGGTTGTGTTGGTGGAATTTCTGAAAGTTAGAACGGGACGGCAGTTGTGATGACTACCTCGATTGGGGCGTTGCCTGTGTTGAGGTCTATCGACCACGAGGGCAATGCCGGAAGCAGATCAGGGGTAGGATTTTGTGAACTTTCATCTTGTCGATCATGGTGCTGACGTGCAGCCTGCTTGCATTTGGCATGGCGTTTCTGGCTTTACCGCTGGGAGAGGGGGATGCAGGCGAGGAGGGCGGTGTGGGTGTCGGAGAAGTTGAGGATCTGGTCGCTGGTTAGGCCGGCGGATTTGATGGCGGTGAAGAGTTGGGACTGGGTGAGTTGGGTTTGAGCCTTGGAATAGATGATCCAGATGCCGCCGTTGGGGGTCAAGTATTTTTTGAGGGGTTCGAGGCGCTTGAGTTGGCCTGCGGATTCGACGCCGAGGAAGATGAGATCGGAGTCTTTGCTGGCGCGGTGCTGGGCGGGGTTGGTGACGTTGGGGAGGATGGCGCGGAGGAAGTCGGCGTCCCGAATCCCGAGTAGCGAGACTCGGGATTCGGGCTTGACGCCTAGTTTGTGGAGTAGATCAGACAAGGCTGTTCAAGAGGGCGATGGCGCCTTTGACGTTCTCGGTCCAGATCTCGGGGGTGGTGCCTTCGCGCTCGATGACGAGGGGGCCGGTGTAGCCGATTTCTTTGAGCTTGGCAATGTAGCTGGGCATGCCGACGCTTCCCTGCCCTAAGGGCTTTTCTGTGCCGAGCTGGCCGGGGGCGGTGGGCCATTCGCCGTCCTTGACGTGGACGCTACGGATGTGGCCTTTGAGGACTTCCATGGCTTCGACGGGGTCGGAGGTGCCGTAGAGGATCATGTTGGCGGGGTCGAAGTTGATGGCGAGGTTGGGTTTGCCGGTGTCGGTGAGGAAGTCGAGGAGGACGTCGGCGGGTTCCTGACCGGTTTCGAGGTGGAAGTATTGGCCGTTGGCGGCGCAGTGGTCGCAGATGCGGCGGACCATGGCCTGGACGGCGATGTAGTTTTCGTTGGACTTGTCGTGGGGGACGAAGCCGACGTGGCAGGCGAAGACGGGGATGCCGACGGCTTTGCCGAAGTCTGAGAGGGCGAGGGTGCGGGCTTCGCGAGCCTCGCGGGTGGCGGGGGGGATGAAGCCGACGGTGCGCTCGACGGTGGGGATGTCGGCGTAGTCTTCGCCGTCATAGGCGGCGACTACGGCGAGGAGGGTGAAGTCTTCGGCTTCACAAGCGGCTTTCCATTCGGCGGCTTTGCCTTCGAACTTGAATTCGCCGGAGCAGCCGAGTTGGGCGCAGTGGAGGCCGAGGGCCTTGAGGGCTTGCAGTTGCTGCTGGGCGGGTTTGTCGTTTTGGGCCCAGAAGATGCAGCCGAGTTGGAGTGGTTTTAGAGTTGGCATGGTAGCTTTTGTCCTTGTTTGGAGCGGGAATCGAGTAAAAGGTGAGCCAGTGATACGGCTTGCGCGGAATGTTCGGGCAGGCAACGGGTGGGCTCGATGTTGTTGGCGGCGCAGTCGACGAAGTAGGCGATCTCTTCGCGGTAGGCGTCGATGGGGGCAGCGGGGGCTAGCTCTTTGGCGGGTTCGCCTGCGGCGTAGAGAGTTGGGTTGGGTTGGCTCGAGTGGAAGTCGACGGTGCCGTTGGCGGCGACGAGGGTAAACTCCATCGAGAAGGGGAAGGCGCCGTGGTGCCAGCCGCCTGCGATGTTGACGGTGAAGCCGGGGTAGAAGAGATTGGCGTTGATGACGTCGATTTGATTGGGGAGGTCTTCGTGGCCTGTGGCTTCGAGGTGGGTGGGAGAACCGAAGAGGTAGAGGGCCATGTCGATGTCGTGGATGAGGAGGTCGAAGACGCCACCGCCGGATTGGGCTTTGTCTTTGAGCCAGGGGCCCCAGCCGGGGGCGGCGCAACGACGACGGAAGGTGGCGGTGCGGACTTCGCCCGCGTTGTCGAGGAAGGCCTTGAGGGCGTCGTAGGCGGGGAAGAAGCGGAGGACCTGGGCGGCCATGAGGAGCTTGCCGGCCTGTTTGGCGGCGGCGAGCATGCGGTCGCAGGCGGCGCGGTCGAGGCCCATGGGTTTTTCGACCAGGACGTGCTTGCCGGCCTCAAGAGCCTTTATGGTGAAGGTCTCGTGGAGGGCGGTGGGGAGACAGAGGTCGACGGCGTCGATGGTTGGGTCGGCGAGGACTTCTTCGAAGGTGGAAAAGGTGCGGATGTTCGAGAAGTCGAGGGCGGCCTCGGTGGTGGCGAGGTTGCCGGAGACTTTGGAGAGGTCGCCCTTGAGTTTTTCAGGGTCGCGGGAGACGACTGCGAGTTGGAGGTTGGGGATGGTGAGAGCGGCTTTGACGTGGGTGGCACCCATGAAGCCGAGGCCGACGATGGCGAGTTGCATAGAACCCACTAGGGTATCAAGCGAGGAGGTCAGTTTGGTGGTAGAGGTCTTTGAGTTTGACTTTGATTTTGAGGGCGGTGAGGGGGATTAGTGATTTCGGGTCGGTGAAGATTTGGGGGTCTTTGGGCCAGGTCTGGTCGGCGTCGCGGGTGTAGAGGCGGGCTTCGATGGATTCGGAGTCGAGGACGAGGTAGTGGCGGAGAGAAGGGATGCGGAAGTACTCTTTGCGTTTGATGGTGAGGTCGTAGTTGCGGGTGGAACGGGAGAGGATTTCGAGGACGAGTGTGGGTGCCTTGGCGGTGATGGCTTTGCCGGAGGGCTTTTGGTTGCAGTGGATGGAGAGGTCTGGGTAGAAGGCGGCTTTGGAGTCGGGGGTTTCGATTTTGAGGTCGGAGCTGCAGATGTAGCAAGGCTTGGAGTTGAGCTGACGACCGAAGGTGATTGCTGCGGCGATGCTAATTCCAGAATGGTTGTCAGTGCCGTTGGTTCTTGCGTAGACGAGGCCATCCAGATACTCGTGGCGGTTGGAGGCGTTGGCTTCGATGTCGAGATAGGTATCGAAATCGACTTTCGGCAGATCTCGAACCAGCGCACTTGCGGTCATTGACCTGTTGTAACGGCGTGGGAGTGGAAGCGCTGGATGGGGAAATGATGGATGATTGCAGAATGAAAAAGTTTTTGTTGCTGGTTTGGATGAGTGCGTTTGCGTTTGGGGCAGCTATGGGTAAGGATGAGGCGGAGGTGTGGGCGCAGGAAGAAAACTACTGGAAGTATTTGCAGGCTGGGGATGTTACGGGATATTTGAAGCTGTGGGATGAAGGGTTTCGTGGGTGGCCTTGCGCGTTGCTGGAGCCGGCCCGGAAGAGCGCCGTGGGGAAGATGGTGGAGGATGTGCGGGACGGGAAATTGAAGGTGACTTATGAGTTGAAATACCAGGGAGCGGCGCGGTATCCGGGGCTGGTTGTGGTGCACTACGGGGTGGTGCAGACGCTGGAGCGCGGGGGCGTCGGGACGCCTATGAGGATCAAGATTACGCACACGTGGAAGCGCTTTGGCAAGCAATGGAAGATCGTGGGCGGAATGTGTGGACGCTGGGAAGTTACATCGTAACGACGTCGAAGTGGAAGCGCTCTGGGGGGAAGTCTCTGATGGGATGAGGAGTCATGCCGGACCAGGTTTGAAAGGCAGATTGCGGCAGGGAACCGTTGCAATAGAAGAGGAACTGGTCGCTGAAGGAGCTGATGGATGGGGGCAAATGTCGGCTTTGAGGAGGGGGCGGAGATCGGGGCGGGTCTCAAAGGCGCTCGCTATGGCGGATCCGCTTGAGGATGAAGGAGGGAGAGCTTCACAACTCCTCTCCTCCCACACCACCGGACATGCGGGTCCGCATCGGGCGGTTCGGTGGGTTGAGCAATCAACGAACCATCAATCCAGGGATCCCAAGAGAGTTTAAGTAGGCATTGGGCAGTGCAATGTGGAGTCCGGGTGAATCTGCGATCCGCCACGGACCATGAGCGTTGCCCGCCGTTTGGAGGGTCCCGTCGCAAAGGCTGTTGGGGGCGTCACCCTATCGCTCATGAGTTACGTTGGGTTGTGAAAAGGGCTTTTACCTTCAAGCTGTCGAACATGCTCGGCACACAACGTAGAACGGCGAGCCGGGGTGGCTCGCCGTTTGCGTGATTTTGGATTGGGGTTGGGGTGTTAGCGGCCGCGGCGGTCGTGGACGACGACGCCGGCCTTGATGGAGGTGCGGGTGGCGATGGCGTTGTGGTTGAAGGTGGTGCTGCCGCCGGCGTTGATTTTGGTCTTGAGGTTCATGGTGGTTGTTTCCTTTTTGATTTGTTGTGCCCGTTGTTCGGGTTCGCTTGTAGTGCGATGGGGTAGGGGGAAATCGATCACGGGGGGTGTGATTTTTTTGATTTTGGGTGAAACGTAGAACGGCGAGCCGGGGTGGCTCGCCGTTTGGGTGATTTTGGATTGGGGTTGGGGTGTTAGCGGCCGCGGCGGTCGTGGACGACGACGCCGGCCTTGATGGAGGTGCGGGTGGCGATGGCGTTGTGGTTGAAGGTCGTTTGTCCGCC
>JBIITX010000034.1:0-69301 GCA_044340255.1 Bryobacter sp.
CTTGGGAGCTTCTACACCCCCGGGATGCGATGAACCGACATCGAGGTGCCAAACCGGAGCGTCGATGTGAACTCTTGACTCCGATCAGCCTGTTATCCCCGGCGTACCTTTTATCCGTTGAGCGATGGCCCTTCCATGCAGAACCACCGGATCACTTTGTCCAGCTTTCGCTCCTGCTTGACTTGTGTGTCTCGCAGTCAACCTAGTTTATGCCAATGCACTCGTCGGTGGATTTCCAAACCACCTGAACTAAGCTTCGAACGCCTCCGTTACAATTTAGGAGGCGACCGCCCCAGTCAAACTACCCGCCTAACAATGTTCCTCAACCCGATTAGGGTAGTAGGTTAGATTCACAGCAAATGCAGGGTGGTATCTCACCATTGGCTCCCTCGAATCCAAGAATCCGAGTTCAAAGCCTCCCACCTATCCTGCGCAGCATGTGCCATAAATCACTGTTAGGGTATAGTAAAGGTGCACGGGGTCTTTCCGTCTAGTGGCGGGCATCCGGCGTCTTCACCGGAACCACAAGTTCGCCGGGCGAGTCGTTACGACAGTCGTCAGATCGTTACGCCATTCGTGCAGGTCGGAACTTACCCGACAAGGAATTTCGCTACCTTAGGACCGTTATAGTTACGGCCGCCGTTCACTGGGGCTTCAGTTCATAGCTTCGCTTGCGCTAACCACTCCCTTTAACCTTCCAGCACCGGGCAGGCGTCAGCCCCTATACGTCGTTTTAGACTTTGCAGAGACCTGTGTTTTTGTTAAACAGTCGCCTGACGCGTTTCACTGCGGCCCTCTTACGAGGGCACCCCTTCTCCCGAAGTTACGGGGTTAATTTGCCTAGTTCCTAAACAACTCATCACCCGAGCGCCTGAGTATATTCAACACGTCCACCTGTGTCGGTTTGTGGTACGGATTCTTCTAGCCTAGCCTTAGCGGATTTTCCCGGCTGACGAAGGGGCGGATTTGCCTATCCCCCTCTGACTTTGTCCTGTTACGGAAACCATTGCCTCACAGAACGCCGTCCAGCGTCCCCGCATCGAAACTAAAAGAAGTACTGGAATATTAACCAGTCGTCCATCAGCTACGCCTTTCGGCCTCACCTTAGGCTCCGACTAACCCTGAGCGGATTAACCTTTCTCAGGAAACCTTAGACTTACGGCGATAAAGGTTCTCACTTTATTTTTCGCTACTTATGCTGGCAGAGTCACTTCCTAACACTTCAGCAGTCCTCACGGTCTACCTTCACTGCATTAGGAACGCTCTCCTACCGCGCACATTACTGTGCACCCATAACTTCGGCATCCAGCTTTAGCCCCGTTGGATTGTCGGCACCGGGTCGCTCGACCAGTGAGCTATTACGCTTTCTTTAAAGGATGGCTGCTTCTAAGCCAACCTCCTGGCTGTCACTGCAACCCGACTTCCTTTCCCACTTAGCTGGAATTTGGGGGCCTTAGTTGATGGTCTGGGCTCTTCCCCTTTTGACGACGCAGCTTAGCCCGCGCCGTCTGACTGCCGGTTAATTCATTCTCGGAATTCGAAGTTTGATTGGATTCGGTAACCTGGAAAGGCCCCTAGTCCATCCATGTCTCTACCGCCGAGACGGTACAACCGACGCTAGCCCTAAAGCTATTTCGGAGAGAACGAGCTATCACGGAATTTGATTAGCCTTTCACCCCTACCCTCAGCTCATCCAAGCTGTTTTCAACCAACACTGGTTCGGACCTCCAGCCGTTGTTACACGGCCTTCATCCTGGCCAAGGGTAGATCATCCCGCTTCGCGTCTAATCCCAGCGACTCTACGCCCTATTCAGACTCGCTTTCGCTTCGGCTCGCTTACGCTTAACCTTGCCACTGAGATTAACTAGCCAGCTCATTATTCAATAGGCACGATGTCAGACATTAATGTCCTCCAACTGCTTGTAGGCATGCGGTTTCAGGTACTATTTCACTCCCCTCGCAGGGGTTCTTTTCGCCTTTCCCTCACGGTACTGGTTCACTATCGGTCTCAAGCGAGTATTTAGTCTTGCCGGATGGTCCCGGCGGATTCACGCAAGGTTTCTCGTGCCTCGCGCTACTTAGGAACCTCTGGAACGAAGATTGCAATTTTACATACGGGGCTGTCACCCTCTATGGCCGACCTTTCAAGATCGTTCAGTTATTACTTTCTTATCATTCGTTTACCAAGAAGGCACTCACATTGCTGTAAGTGACCTCTTGATATTGAGGCCCTGCAACCCCGGTCTCTCCGAAGATCGACCGGTTTAGACTGCTCCGCGTTCGCTCGCCGCTACTAGCGGAATCACTGTTGTTTTATATTCCTATGGGTACTAAGATGGTTCACTTCCCCACGTTCGCTCTATACAGCTATGTATTCACTGTACAGTAACTGGTGTTCACACCAGTTGGGTTCCCCCATTCGGAAATTCCCGGATCATAGAATGCTTACTTCTCCCCGAGACTTATCGCAGTTGGCCACGTCCTTCATCGCCTGCTTGAGCCAAGGCATCCACACGCACGCCCTTAGTAGCTTGACCATAAATTTTACGTCAAACACAGCCACCAGATATTTGTATCCATCAGCTTAGGCCAAACGGCATCGGCTGACTTCATCCTGGCGGTTGTTACTCTAGGTTCGCTCCCTGCCGCTACAAACGGCAGGATTTCTTACTTGTAGTATTGCCCGTCAACATTCAATTTTCAAAGATCTCGATCGCACACGCTTCCGTGTTTTTAAGCCATCTAGTAGGACACCTTTTGGTAAAGGAGCCGAACTACATGACTTGTGTTTTTAATTTCTATGGTGGGCCTGGCTAGACTCGAACTAGCGACCTCACCCTTATCAGGGGTGCGCTCTAGCCACCTGAGCTACAGGCCCATTTGCAAAGCATTGGCTTACACAACTTGGTGGAGCTGGTCGGGATCGAACCGGCGACCTCCTGAATGCAAATCAGGCGCTCTCCCAGCTGAGCTACAGCCCCGTTGATAGAAATTGTATCGAGGCCAGTTGGACGCTGCGGTTCGCACAAGGCGAACTCGCATCTAAAATAGTCAAAGTATCGAGCAGAGCGTAGTTGCTGTGGACAGGAAAGGCTGCTTCTTACTCCTGCTCAGGCACAAGGCCCAACCAGTTTGTCGCAAAGGAGCGACATGTTCAGAAACTCCTGCCACTTTCTCTCTTAGAAAGGAGGTGATCCAGCCGCAGGTTCTCCTACGGCTACCTTGTTACGACTTCACCCCAATCATGAATCATACCTTGGGCCGGTTATACGGACTTCTAGTACAATCCACTTTCGTGATGTGACGGGCGGTGTGTACAAGGCCCGGGAACGTATTCACGGCAGCATGCTGATCTGCCATTACTAGCGATTCCAGCTTCATGCAGGCGAGTTGCAGCCTGCAATCCGAACTGAGGACGGTTTTGTGCGATTAGCTTCACTTCGCAGTTTCGCAGCGCTTTGTACCGCCCATTGTAGCACGTGTGTAGCCCTGGACATAAAGGCCATGATGACTTGACGTCATCCCCACCTTCCTCCAACTTATCGCTGGCGGTCTCCCGAGAGTGCACCTTACGGTTAGCAACACGGGACAAGGGTTGCGCTCGTTGCGGGACTTAACCCAACATCTCACGACACGAGCTGACGACAGCCATGCAGCACCTCGACTCCACTCCCTTGCGGGATAGCCTGCTTTCACAGACCGTTGAGAAGCCGTTCGAGCCCAGGTAAGGTTCTTCGCGTTGCGTCGAATTAAACCACATGCTCCACCGCTTGTGCGGGCCCCCGTCAATTCCTTTGAGTTTCAGCCTTGCGACCGTACTCCCCAGGCGGCATACTTAACGCGTTAGCTACGGCACGAACCAAGTGAATGGCTCACACCAAGTATGCATCGTTTAGGGCGTGGACTACCAGGGTATCTAATCCTGTTTGCTACCCACGCTTTCGTTCCTCAGCGTCAGTTATAGTCCAGTAAGCCGTCTACACCACAGGTGTTCCTCCTGATATCTACGCATTTCACCGCTACACCAGGAATTCCGCTTACCTCTCCTATACTCGAGCACGGCAGTATTTAGCGCACCCTCCCAGTTGAGCCGGGAGATTTCACACCGAACTTGCCGCACCGCCTACGAACTCTTTACGCCCAGTAATTCCGAACAACGCTTGCTGCCTACGTATTACCGCGGCTGCTGGCACGTAGTTAGCCGCAGCTTCTTCCACCGGTACCGTCATTATCGTTCCGGTCGAAAGGACTTTACACCCCGAAGGGCTTCGTCGTCCACGCGGCGTCGCTGCATCAGAGTTTCCTCCATTGTGCAAGATTCCCCACTGCTGCCTCCCGTAGGAGTCTGGCCCGTGTTTCAGTGCCAGTGTGGCCGTGTGCCCTCTCAGGCCGGCTACCGATCGTCGCCATGGTGGGCCATTACCCCGCCATCTAGCTAATCGGCCGCAGGCTCCTCTCTCAGCGCATTGCTGCTTTCTCCTCTCGGACTTATGCGGTATTAGCCCAGGTTTCCCCGAGTTATTCCCCACTAAGAGGTGGATACCTACGTGTTACTCACCCGTACGCCGCTTTACTCAGGATTGCTCCCTTTCTCGCTCGACTTGCATGTGTTAGGCGCGCCGCCAGCGTTGATTCTGAGCCGGGATCAAACTCTCGTTTAATCTCGGTTTGTTGTTTTGGATGAACCGACTTGCATCGGTTCGGTCGCAACTACTTGAACTCAATACTTGACGAAATATTACATTACTGTTAATTATCTTTTAGACTTGCGTCCAACCAGATTGTCAAAGATCTGCCCACGCGCACGCGCCAAACATTGCTGTTAGCATCAGTGCTGCCGTGGAGGCCTCGAAAGGCGTTCAGGCAACTACTCGAAGAATCTTATCTTCGGAGTCAACCTAGAAATTGGAAAAACTAAAGAACTTGTGAAGGTAACTACTAGAGGAAGAACCTGGAAGGTATCACTCGATGACCGGTTGAACTCGTGTCTGCGTTCTCAGAGGCTGTCGTCTTTTTGACTGTCGCCATCCTTACCGCTCTGTCGTTCACTACCTTTTGTGTCCGGCCATTTGTTAGTCTACCGAAGCGGACTAAGTTTTGCAAGAACTTTTTTACTTTTTCTTGCCCTGCTTTGCTTGCCGCACTCGCGCGCACCGCATTGCATTGATCTAGATATAGCAAGCCATGTTGCGCCTATGCAAGCCCTGAAACCCATTTGCGTCGTTAACCTACTGATTTATCAGGCAAATATTGTTTCAAAAAAGTTTCGGAAGCCTCAAGATCTTCCCTGTTTGGCCCCTCATTTGCTGTAAGATCATTGGAAGAAGCACAGCAATGGAGTCTCCTTTGCACAATTCGCTGGTCACACAAGGCAAGAAGAGGCAGATTCTTCACGCCATTGTGGAGGCGTACCTCGATTCTGGAGAAGCTGTATCGTCTTCGGCGATCGCGCAGCGCAGATTTACTGGGTCGTCTCCTTCTCCTGCCACTGTGCGCAATGCCATGGCGGAGCTGGCTGAGCTGGGATTGTTGACGCAACCCCATGCATCGGCGGGGCGTATCCCTACTCCTCTTGCTATACAGAGCTACGTGGCAAGCCTGGGGCAGGTTCGTCCCAATGCGGCGGAGGTCAATAAGCTGCAATTGCGGTTGCGGTCTATATCGTCTCTTTCAGAGCGTGTCGAAGAGGGCTCGCATGTATTGACCGGGCTTACGCAGAATGTCGGGATTACGGCAGCTCTGCCGTCGACCTCGCAGTTGCTGCATCAAATTGAGCTGTTGCCTCTAGCGGCCAGGCAATATCTGATGGTGGTGATCACCTCAGACCGGGCCGTGAAGAATCAGGTGGTGAGCATTGACCACGATCTCAGGCCAGAGGAACTGGTGGAGATTCGCAACTACATCAACCAGGAATTTGTGGGCTGGACTCTGGCCGATGCGCGACGGGCGCTGGCGGAGCGTTTGCAGGATGAGCGGAATCAATATTACGCACTCTTGCGGCGCATTGAGGCCTTCTATACACAGGGGTTGTTTGAAGGAAGCGAAGGGCCGAGGGTCTTCCTCGACGGTGCAGCTTATCTGGTGGGGTTAGACCTGCATCTGACGCGGGAGAAGATGCGGGAGCTGTTTCAGGCACTGGAGCAAAAGAAGCAGGTCTTGCAGATGCTGGATCAGTTCTTGCAGGGGTCGGCACAGGCACCAGCCATTCAAATTGGACTGGGAGAAGCGCATCCGGCATTGAGCGAATTTTCTCTGATTGGGCTGGAAGTTCCGATCGGTGGTGGAATGTCGGCTCGCGTTGCGGTGCTGGGACCGCTAAGATTGAATTATCTACGCACGATCGCGGCGGTGATGGAAGTAGGCCAAGCGCTTACGGAATCCGCCTCCTGATCGAGACATAAACCAAGCATCAATAGAGGGAAGCACCATGACGGAGTCGACTTTCGACGCTGCCAATTCTGAGACTGTGAACGATACGCAAGCTGCGGCACTGGATCCGGCAGCGCGGATTGAGTTTCTCGAAGGCGAAATCACCAAGCTGGAAAACGAGAAGCAGGACTTGCTGCGCCTGGCCCAGAGCAGGCAGGCGGAGTTTGAAAACTTTAGAAGAAGGTCGGAGAGAGAGCGGCAAGAAACAGTAGATATGGTTGCCGGCGATACGGTAAAGACGCTGCTGCCCATCTTTGACGACTTTGAGCGGGCGTTGTCGGTGCAGACGGCAGATCTCAACTATGCCAAGGGAGTGGAGCTGATTCACAACCGCTTGCAGGAGTTGTTGGGGAAGATGGGGCTCGAACCGATTGAGACGGCAGGTCAAATGTTTGACCCGAATCTGCACCAGGGCATTGACCGTGTGGAGACCGATGAGGCGGAAGATCAAAGTATTCTGGCGGAGTTCCAGAAGGGCTATCACTTCCGTGGCAAGCTGCTGCGCCCGTCGATGGTGCGCGTCGCGGTGAAGAAGTAGGCAAGCACGGTGGCAAAACGAGATTATTACGAAGTACTCGGCGTGGAGCGCGGAGCCGATGATCAGGCGCTGAAATCCGCCTACCGGAAGCTCGCCATGAAGCACCATCCGGATCGCAACCCTGGCGACGCCAAAGCAGAAGAGCTGTTCAAGGAAGCAGCAGAGGCTTACGGTGTTTTGAGCGACGCCCAAAAGCGGGCAGCCTATGATCGCTACGGGCACCAGGGCCTTTCGGGTGCGGCTGGCGGCGGAGCAGGATTCGACTCTGGGCAGTTCACAGACCTCAATGACATCTTTGGGGATTTCTTTGGTGATTTCTTCGGAGGTGGACGGGGCGGCGGTCGCGGTGGCGGCAACCGACAGCGACGCGGTGAAGACGTTCGCTATGATCTCGAAATCGATTTTGAAGATGCCGTGCGCGGCACCTCGGTAGATATACAGATTCCGAAGCTCGATATGTGCCCGAAGTGCGAGGGCGTTGGCGCAGAGAAAGAAGACGGACTGACGCAGTGCCCGACTTGCCGTGGACGCGGCGAGCAACTGTTTCAGCAAGGGTTCATGACAATCCGCCGGACTTGCAGCACCTGCGGGGGGCGTGGCCAGATCATTCGCCGGCCTTGCAAGGAGTGCAAGGGCGAGGGTCGTCTACGCAGTGAGAAGAAGTTGAAGGTGAACATTCCGGCAGGTGTGGATACGGGAACGCAATTGCGCTTGAACGGAGAAGGACAGGCGAGCCCGAACGGTGGGCCGAGTGGCGATCTCTATGTGGTGTTGAGTGTGAGAGAGCACGCCGTGTTTGACCGTCAGGATTACGACCTGCATTGCACGGTACCCGTAAACATTGTGCAGGCCACGCTCGGGACCGAGGTGGAGATTCCCACGTTTGAGGGTGTGGAGTCGGTGAAGATTCCGGAAGGGACGCAGCCGGGGACGCAGTTGCGGCTCAAGAACCGCGGCGTGCCACGGGTAAATGCTTCGGGACGTGGCGATCTGTTTATCCATGTGGAAGTGCACATCCCGACGAAGCTGTCGCGCGACCAGAAGAAGCTCTTTGAACAATTGCGGGACAACTTGCCTGCGGCTGGGGAAGAGGGCGACAAGAGCGGGCTCTTTGGCAAGGTGAAGAACCTCTTTCAGTAGGCTGCACAAACGCAGAGATACCAGCGTCAGGGTTGGTATGAAGACCCAAACTGGAAGTTTTATTTTGGCGCTCGTCCTCGCACCGTTGCTGGTTGCTGCCGATCCGTCACCCTCTACTTATCGCTTGCAGATCCGGGTGAAGGAATCAAAACCGAATGCCCAGGAGATTACTGGAAGCCCGATCCATTTTCAGATGGTTGTTCAGTCGAGATCGCGGGGAAAGATCAACGCCTCTCGGCGACTTCCCCACTACAGCGCCTCGAAGAACGAAGCAAAAGAACTACATCTGGCAGCACTCGGAAACATTCTGGAATGCTCTCCTGAGGACCGCGAGCAGGGGGTGCAACTGTCCTGCTCCTTCGAAAGCAGCTATGTTGCCCCGGATCAGCTCGGCAAACCAGTAGCGGTCGGGTTCTTGCCCGTGGTCCATTCCCGACAGGTGAGCACAACCCTGTTGGTTCCCCTTGGGACGGAAGTACGCTTTGCGAGTTTTGATGATTCTTCGAGTGGCAATCGGCTTGAAGTTTTCGTTTTGGCCGAACGTTTATAGGGAAGTTGGAACTCAGGAGACGAGCCACAGCCAAGTGGCGGCGACGAGAGCGATTACGAACGCCCAGCCGGCGAGGAAGCCGATGTAATCCTGGCGGAAAGCACCCGGGTTCGTGATTGCCCTTGTGGGGTTGGCCAAAAGCAGTGGAGTGCCGGCCGGGGCCGTACCCTCAACCGGTTCTTCAAAGCGAGCCAGGAATGGATCGACAGTCGCAGCAGCCTCAGGGCTGGTAGCAAGGCTGACCAAGGCGAAAGCTGCAATGCCTGCCAACAGGGAGAGCATGAAGGAATTGGGATCCCAATGGTCGAGACGCTGGCCTGCGGAGGCGAGGAGGGCGAAGTTGACCACGATGGGGACAAGGAGGCTGGCGAGTGCGCCCCAGCGGTTGGCGCGACGCCAGAAGATGCCGCCGAAGATACTGATGCCCATGTAGGTGGCCATCGTTTCTGTCAGCAGGAACGAGTAGAGAACACGGTCGACGAGGAAGAGCGCATAGAGGATGCCAAGGCCGGAGAGAAGCAAGCCGCTGAGGCGGCCCGCCCAGAGGTAATGCTGGTCTGTAGCTTCGCGCCGGAAGAAACGCTGATAGAGATTACGGGTGAAGAGTGCGCCGGAATCAACCATGAAGGCAGAGCAGGTACTCATGTTGGCCGCCAGGATACTGGCCAGCATCAAGCCCAGGCCACCGGGGAAAAGCAGGTGGCGGCAGGCGAGGCCAAAGGCATCTTCCGGATCATCGAGCTTGCCGAAGCCGGAGGCGGGGTTGGCGGCCAGGGCCGCCACGATCAGGCCGACCAGTGCCCAACCCACAGTGCAAATGCGCTTGACGAAGTTGCCATAGAACATGCCTTCGCGACAGTCGCGTTCACTGCGGCCGGTGCCCACTGCCGCAAGCTGGTGGGGTTGGGAAATGATGCCGATGAGGCCGTTGAGGGTGAGGACGAAGATAAACCAGACGCCGATGCCGCTGGGGGTGGCGAGGGAGAAGAAGTGGGGAGCGAGGGTGGCCTTCATGCCGCTGAGGCCGCCCACTTGTGACCAACCGAGAGGGACCAGCAAGAAGGACAGCGCAATGATGAGGAAGCCCTGGAAGAAGTCAGTCCAGGCCGAGGCGAGCAAACCACCGATGAAGCTGTAGAGCAGAAAGATGACCGTCATGGCCAGCACGATGGAATTGGGTGAGAGGGCGCCTCCCGTAGCCTGGCTGATGACCTTGCCTGCGCCTTTGAGCATGGAGGCCATGTTGATGGTGAAGTAGAGCAGGGCAAAGACGGTGTAGACGACACCCATCCAGGTGCCGTAGCGGTCTTCCACCACTTCGCCAATCGTGGTGCGGCGCATGCGGCGAAACAGGGGCGCGATGAGCCAGTAGAAGGGGGTGGCGAAGAGATTCTTCCATTGGAACCAGATGCCGGAAAAGCCGGTGCTGTAGACGGCACCGGCGAGGGAGACTGGCATTTCGGCATGAGTGCCAATGCCAAAGCTTTGGCCGATCATCAGCCAGCGGTTGAAGCCGCGATCACCCATGAAGTAGGTTTCGGTGCCGTGGACGTGGCGGCCGGCAATGATGCCGATCAGGGCAGTGAGTAGGAGGTAGCCGATCAGCACCACCCAGTCGATGATTTGAATTTCGATTGTCATTGGTTTGATTTTTGGACTTTGCGTTGGCCTTCGGCGGTGATGGCGAAGCTGCGGGTCATTTTCTTGATGTGAGTGACGCGGCGGAAACGGAGGGCCGTCCAGTCTTCGTCGATTGAGATCATGCGCACTGGTTCAAAGCCGTGGGTGCCCATGCGGGCCCAGCCATTGTCGCGGTTGAATTCGCATTTCAGATTTTTGGAAGTGCCTTTGGGATAGGCGATCCAGATGACGGCGTCGCTGGCCGTTGATTTTGCCACCTGGTCGGCAAAGGCGTCGACCTCTTTTTGTTTGGTGGCGAAGGTGAGCGCGAAGGCAGCGTCTTTCACTTTTGCCAGTGATGTGCGGAGTTCAGTCAGGGGACGCATCTGCTCAAGGTTGGCCTCGAAGGAGGCAGGAGCGTTCAATACGAAAATGACAGGCTGGTCTTTGAAGTTCAGTTTTTTGAAGATAGGGTTCATTGGGGAGAAGGGAGTTTGGAGAGCCAGATGGCATTGGGTGCACCAGAGCGTGCCGAGATGATGTCGGGCCAAGTGTCCTGGTTGACGTCAGCAAAGGCCAGCCCATAGACTTGGCCCTTGCCATCGTTCCAGCGGTTTTGCTCGAAGGTGCGCCCCTTGTTTTGATTCCAATAAATGGAGCCAGGGGATTCGACATAACCGACGATGATTTCGGGTTGCGAATCCCGATTGAGATCTGAAACGGCCAATGAGTAGGGAGTGCTCTGCGGGCCGGGAAGCTGGGTAGGGGTTGAGAAAAGGCGTTTGCCACGATTGAGAACGAGGAAGGTAGTCTTCTTTGCTTCTTCGATGAAGGCGAGATCGAGGAGCCCATCACCATTGAAGTCTGCAGCCGCGCCCATGCGGGCGTGGGTGAGCGAATCTCCAATGGGCGTTGAAGCAGTAAAGTCACCTTTGCCATTGTTCCAAAGCAGAATGCTTTGCCCGCCATCACGGTGCGGTACGAAGAGATCGAGCGCACCGTCGCCATCGAAGTCAGCCGCGGTGATGGATGTGGCGGACTGGGTGGACAAAGACTGACAGGCGGGGAAGCTGCCCGACTTATTGTTGAAGCAGACGTAGCTGGTGAAGCCCCTATTGGCGACGATGATGTCGGGGTAGCGGTCGGCGTTGAGGTCGGCGAGGGTGATGTAGCGGGTGGGCCAGCGGGCTTCGCCGAAGGTACCCGCTTCGGTGAAGGTCGCTTTGCCGTCGTTTTTGTAGATGAGTTTTCGATCGGGGGAATCGTTGCTGACAACGACGTCGAGATCGCCATCGAGGTCGATGTCGGACAGGGCGGTGGAGTAGGTACGGTCGGGCTGGGCGCTCAGGTTCGAGGCGGTGTAGGTGCCTTTGCCGTTGTTGAGGAGGATGCGATTGTGGAGCGGCCAGTGGCGGCCTTTGGCCAAAACGAGGTCGAGGTGGCCATCGCCATTGAGATCGCCAATGCTGACACCGGCAGAGGTTTCCCCTTTTTCTTCGAGCAGGATGGATTGCTCGAAAGAGGGCCAGCCGGATTGGGAGGCGGTAGCCAGACAAAGGGCAAGCGCGACCGCCAGGCAGCGAAACATGAAACTAGGCTACACCCAATGGCCCCGGAGGCAGCATGAGGAGTTATCGACTTGTAACCCATTACTGCTAGGTTTATATGAGGATTATGCTTCAACACTTTCTTCGAATCGCTGTATTTTCGGCCCTGTGCGCTCTGAGTGCACTCGCTCAATTTGACTCCGCTGTGGTGCTTGGCACCGTGCGCGACCCACAAGGTCTTGCCATCAAGGGGGCGCAAGTCAAGCTGGACTCGCTGGCCACTGGCGTACGCCTGACTGGCACGACCAACGACCAAGGCGGCTTTGAGTTTCCGACAGTCCGCTTGGGCGAGTATGTCCTTACTGCCGAAGCCAGCGGCTTCAAGACGGGCAAGAGCGAAGCCTTTCGCGTGACCGTGGGCGCCAAGCAGCGGGTGGATTTGACTCTGCAGATCGGCACGACGTCAGAGACGGTGACGATTGACGCAGCGGTCGCCCAACTGGAAACAGAAACCAGCTCGCGCGGCACGGTCATTGGCGCGCAACAGATTGTCAACCTTCCTCTCAATGGCCGCGCCTATGCCGACCTTGCCTTGTTGGCCCCGGGTGTGCGCCGCTCCGGCATTGCGGTTTCTCGTGACGCCAGCTTCAACGTCAACGGCATGCGCAGCTCTCAGAACAACTTTGTTGTGGATGGGGTGGACAACAACTCTTACGGGACATCGAACCAGGGCTTCTCGAACCAGGTGGTACAGCTCTCGCCGGACGCAGTGCAGGAATTCCGTCTGGAGACCAATAACTTTTCAGCGGAGTACGGCCGGGCTGGCGGCGCGGTGATCAATGCCACCATCCGCTCGGGCAGCAATCAGTTTCACGGCACTGTCTACAACTACCTGCGGAACACGCAACTGAATGCGGTTGGCTTTTTCAAGCCTGCCACGGGCAAGCCGACGCTGGTGCAAAACCAATATGGAGCAACCTTTGGCGGACCAATCGTCAAGGACAAGATGTTTTTCTTTACGAATTACGAAGCCTTCCGCCGCACGCAGAAGACGGTTGCCTTTGCAACGCTGCCTTCGATGGATGCGCGAGCGGGACGGATGGGGATTCCGATTCTGGATCCGATCACTGGCGCCATTTATGGTGACGGTGTGATCCCGGCGACGCGGATTACTCGTTGGGCTTCCAGCGTCCTCGGTGGCCTGCCTGCACCCAATATCAATCGTGCGGCTAACAACTACCAAAGCCTCCCTGGCTTCACGCAGGATTCTGACAAGGGTGACATCCGCTACGACCAGTACATCAGCTCGAAGCTCAATGCATTTGTGCGCTACTCGCATCGGCTCTTGCGGCAGTTTGAGCCAGCCGTAATCGACGGTCCCTCGGGCGGCAACAGCAATGGAGATGTGCGTGTGCTGAATCAGCAGATCGCCTTTGGCTCTACCTATACGCTTTCGCCCACTTCGATTCTTGAATTCCGTATGGGCATCAGCCGGAGCGAGGGTGGCAAAACTCCGATCTTTGTCGGTACGGAGCCACTGGTAGCGCGCCTGCAGATTCCGAATGCGCCGACTGACCCACGCTTTACGGGCGGCATCTACACGCAGAGTGTGAACGGCTTTACAGCCTTCGGCGTGCAAAGCTCGAACCCACAGTTTCAGAATCCTTTCGTTTGGAACCCGAAGTTCAACTACACCAAGTTGCTTGGCAAGCACAGCATCAAGGCAGGCTATGAGTTTCAGCGTATCGAGACCGACATTGATGACTTCAACCCCAAGATGGGTAGCGATAATTACGCTGGCCGCTTCAGCCAGGTGGCAGGGTCGGGAAATAATGACTTGCAATTCATGGCCGACTTTTTGTTTGGTGCCCGGAGCCAGTATCAGTTGAACAACTCGGTGATCGTGAACCTTCGCCAGCAGATGAATTTCTTTTACCTGCAGGACGACTGGAAGCTGTCGCGGAATCTGACTTTGAATCTCGGACTGCGCTATGAGGTGGCAACACCGCAATATGAGGCGGCGAACCGGATTTCCAATTTCATTTCTGGCAGCAACACACTGGCGATTGCCAAGGCCGGTTCCATCTACGACCGGGCGCTCGTGAATATGGATCGCAACAACTTTGCCCCGCGCATCGGTCTGGCCTGGAGTGTACTGCCGAAGACGGTGATCCGCACCGGTTACGGCATCAGCTACATTCACTTCAACCGCATGGGCGGTGAGAACCTGCTGAGCTACAACCTGCCACACGTACTGAACCCGATTGCGGACCAGCGGGCCCCCTTCTCTGGCACTGGCCCGGGCCTGCCGCTGTGCACGAATTTGAATCAAGGGCCACAAACCTGCTTCCGGCCGACGGAGCAGGGCTACCCGAACAACTTCCTGTCCGCATCGAACATCAACCAGGTGAACGTGCGTGCCAACCACATCCCTGGCGATCTGCCCACGGGCTACACGCAAAGCTGGCATTTTTCAATCCAGCGTGAGCTGGGCAAGAATCTGATCTCGATGTGGGCTACGTTGGTACGCGCGGCGTGAACCTTCTGATTCTTGGTGATTTGAATCAGGCCCGACCGAACGGACCCACGGAAAACCTGAGCCTTCAGGCCCGTCGCCCGATCCAGAATTTCGGTTTCATCCAAACGGCGTTTGGGGCTGGCTTCCTGAACTATCACGCGCTGCAAGGCAAGATTGAGAAGCGCTTCAGCGAAGGTCTTTACCTGTTGAATTCTTTCACCTGGTCAAAGGCCATCGACAATGCATCGGGGCACCTTGAAACCGGCAATGGCGACAACTCCCGAGTGAACATTGCTGACCTGCGCAACGAGCGCGGCCTGGGCGGCTATGACCAGCCCTTCAACAACACGACGACGGTGCTGTACGAACTGCCCATTGGCCGTGGCCGCAAGTGGGGGTCGAACATGAACAAGGTGGCCGACCTCGCGATTGGCGGGTGGCGTTTTACGGCCATCAACTTCGCAACCAGCGGAACCACCGTCAACCTTACCTATAACCCTGCAGCTGCCTTCCAGGTATCTGGGGCACCGAACTATCGGCCGAACATCATCGGCGACCCGGTCACGCCTGCGGCCAGCCGCACGGAGAACAATTGGCTGAATGCAGCCAACGTGCAGTTGCCGACCGACCGGAGCCGACCCTTCGGCAATGCGGGTCGCAACATCGTCCGCGGTCCGCGCATTGATGTGATGAACCTTGGCCTGCATAAAGAGTTCAGCCTGACGGAGCGCTTCAAGCTGGAGTTCCGCACGGAAGCCTTCAATGCTTTGAACCGGACGAACTTTGATAATCCGAATTCGAACCGCTCTTCCGGAGCGTTTGGCACGATTACTTCGACGAACCTGAACCCGGCGCGCCAAGTGCAGTTTGCCTTGCGTCTGGCGTTCTAGTTTTTGGCGGGGTTCTCGTACCAGATCACGCCGAGGGGTGTACGCTCTTCGGTGGTGATGAGATCGAGATTCCCATCGCCATCGACGTCGAGCAGTTCGATGCGATCAAACTTGATCCCAACGGGCCCGCTGACGCGGTGGGAGCGCCAGAAGCCGCTCTTGTTTTGTTCGAGCCACCAGACGCCTTCTTTGCCGCCGAGTGCATTCTCGCAAGTGAAGGCCACATCATTTAAGCCGTCGCCGTTGAGATCTCCAATGGCGACGGCTTTTGCCGTACCGGCGTTATCGGGGTAAGGGAGGGACATGCGCTTCCAGGAAGTGGCCGTGGAATCGAGACGGCGAAACCAGACGATGCTCTCGGGGCGAATGGCAGCCACGATGTCTTTGAGGCCATCGCCATCGACATCCCCATAGTCGATGAACATGACTTCTTCGCCGAGTGCGCCAATGTTGACACGGGGCCAGAAGGGGGCTTCGAGCCAGAAGATGCCGCTGTTGGGGCCTTTGCGGTCGCTGACGAGAATGTCTGTGTCGCTATCGGCATCGAGATCCATCGCGAAGAGGCTCATGGTCCAACCGACTTTGGCGAGGGGCTTGGCGTTCCAATCTTTGAGGAGGCGCGGATTGGCGGGTGGGATGAGTAGCGAGAGTTCGGCGTTGTCGGCCTTGCCTCCGGCGAGGATGTAGGTGCGGGGATCAGCGGTGAGCTGGAGGGGAAGGGTGTAGATCCAGCGGCGGGAGGAACTGGCGGCGGGGATGGGCTCGGTCTTCCAGTCGGGCCCCCAATGCACATAGACGCCGGTGGGCTGGCCTTCTTCGCAGGCGCTGACAACATCGATCTGGCCGTCTTTGTTGAGGTCAGCGAAGACGGCGTCTTCGGCAGAACAAACCTTGCCTACGGTGGTGGCGGGCCATTGGTTGAGAGAGCGGGTTTTGTTGCGGGGAGGATGTTGGTAGATGCGGACGGTGCGGCCTTCTTCCCAGCCCGTGGCGATCTCGGGGAGGCCGTCGCCATTGATGTCTTTGAGGCGAACGCCGTCGGCACCTTTGAGGCTGGCGTCGATCGTATGACGTACCCAGGGAGTTTGCTGAGCCAGAAGCGAAATGGTGATGAGGGTGGCGCTAAGCATCTTTGGGAGTGGCCCAGTGAGGGCGGTAGGTGCGGCCCAGAAGGCGTGTGGCTTCCGAGTCGGCAGCGATGGTTTCTGCTTTGGGATCGAAGGTGATGTTGCGACCGGTACGGGCGATGATGTTGCCGAGGTGGGCGTGGAGCGTCGAGGTGTGGCCGGTGGCGATGGTAGCGTTGGGGAGCTGGCGAGAGCGTACGCAATCGATGAAGTTCTGAGCGTGGGTTTCGTCGTTTGCGGCCTGGTCTGTGGAGACGAGCTTGCCTTTGGCGTCGTAGACCTTGAAGCCCCACTTGCCTTGCCAGCGGCCGATTTCGACCATGCCGTCGGAGCCGTAGACGGCGACGCCGTTCTCCTGATCGGACATGCCGTAGGGAGTCCAGATGCGTTGCTCGAAGATGAGCGCTTCGCCGCCTGGGTAGGTGAAGGTGATGTTCATTGAGTCTGGGGTTTGCTGGTCGTCATCGAAGAAGACTTTGCGGGCCCAGCCGGCGGCGGCAATGGGGGCATCGACGTTGAGAGCCCAGCGGGCCATATCCATTTGGTGGACGCCGTCGTTGCCCATGTCGCCGGTGCCGAAGTTCCACCACCAGTGCCAGTTGTAGTGGAAACGATTTTCGCGGAAGGGGAGCGTGGGGGCGGGGCCTGTCCAAAGGTCGTAGTCGAGTTCTTTGGGTGGGGCAGAATCGTGGTGCTTGCCGATGTTGTCGCGGAGTTGGACATTCCAGGCTTTGGCCATGCGGACCTTGCCGATTTTGCCGGAGTGGATGAACTGGATGGCGCGCTTGCAGGAGGCGCGGGAGCGGGCCTGGGTGCCTACCTGCATGATGCGGTTGTATTTGGCGGCGGCGTTGACCATGAGGCGGCCTTCGCGCAGATTGTGTGAGCAGGGCTTTTCGACGTAGACGTCTTTGCCGGCCTGGGCGGCGAGGATGGCGGCCGGGGCATGCCAATGGTCGGGGGTGGCGACGACGACGGCGTCAATGGATTTGTCGTCGAGGACGCGACGGAGATCGGAGTATTGCTGGGCCTGCTTGCCGGTCTTGTCGGTGATGAGTTTGGCGGCTTTGGCGAAGCTACGCTGGTCTGGGTCGACGAGGGCGGCGACTTCGACGTTGGGGACATCGAGGAAGTCTCCGGTGAGGGCACGGCCACGGCCGCGGGTGCCGATGATGGCAATGCGAACGCGGTCACTGGCGGCCATGGCTGCGAGGGGAGTGGAGAGGAAGTAGCGGCGGTTCATCGTGGGGGCTCCTGAGAGTATTGCTTGTACTGGTCGGCGATGCGAGCTGAGGTGGCGTCGCCGAGGTGGAGGATGACGCGGTAGTTGAGTTGGAGGGTCTGGACAGCGGGAAGAGTGTAGGCACCGCGTTGGCCGCCTTTCTCTTCAGCGAAGCTGGAGGCGGCGAAGGGATTGGCAGAGTTGAGGCCGTAATTGCGGGCATGCCAGCCTGCGGGGTGGCGCAGGTTGCGGGGATGACTGAGGATGGCGACGCCGTAGGGTTTGTTGTCGATGAGGGTGGAATAGTCGGTCCAATCGGCGGGCTTGCCCCAGATTTGTTTGGCGCCTTTTTGGCCGTTGGAGTTGAGTAGTGTGGCACCGCGGTCTTCGCGGAATTCTTCGCGGAGGCGAAGACCGAAGCCGCCATCATCGGTGTCGCCGAAGCGGAGGTCTTGCTTGCTGTTGAGAGCGAAGGAGGCATCGATGATTGTCGCGTCTTTTTTGTGGTCGATGCGGTAGCGGGTGCGAAGCTTTGCGAGGGCATCGCCTTGAGCGGTGAGCAGGGTTTGATCGAGCTCGAAGGGCCTTGGTTGCTTGTCGACGCGGATGGAGCCGGTGCCGGCTTGTTCGCGCCAGAAGTCGTGGCCGTTGATGTCGCCGTGGCCCCACCAGATACCGCGATGCCAGGTGTGGTCTTCTTTGTCCCCTGGACGCGGACTGACGGGCCAGCCGCGGGAGAGGATGGTGCCATCGGGGGCGAGGATCGGGAAGAGGAAGGGTTTGGGGTAGCCCTAGTGCATCAGGCGGATGTCGTCGGCGGCCCAAAGGGCAAGCGGGGTGAAGAGTAGTGTGCGTCGCGAGGTCATAACGATGCGAGAATGGGGTTTCCCCAGACTTACACAATATGTCATCCAACCAGTCCCGCAAAGTGCTCGCGGTCGTCGACGACCTGATGTTCGCTGTCAAAATTGATGCCGCAGCGCGGCAGAGTGGAGTCGCTGTTGAATATGCGAAGACGCAGGCAGACGCTCTCTTGAAAGCGAAGGATCTGCCTTCGGTGATTCTGCTCGACCTCAATCACAACAAGATGGATGTGCTGAAGCTGATTAAAGCGCTGAAGAAGGATGAGGAATTGAAGAAGGTGAGTTTGCTTGGGTTCATCTCGCACGTGGATGGAGAGCGGAAGCAGGCTGCCATTGACGCGGGATGCGACAGCGTGGTGCCGCGGAGCGCGTTCTCTGTCAACCTGCCTCAGATTTTAAAACGTCATGCGACTGCTCTTTAGGCGGGCACGGAGAGTGATCTGTGCGCCGATGGGAGAGCTGCCGTAGATCGGTTTCACTTCGGCCGGGATGCGGTAGAAGTTGAACTGGCCACCGAGGGAAAGCGAGAGCCACTTGGAGGGGCTGGGGATTTCATGCCCGTAGCCTAGAGTGGTTGCGGTGACTTTGCCGTGGAAGCTGTCGCGATCCAGATATTCCATGCGGGCCCAGAGCCAGTGTTTGTTTTTGAGGAAGGCTGTGGATTCGGCGAGGAATGAGTGGGCGGTGTGCTTGGGTTCGACGTTGCGGCCATAGAGCAGGGTGCTGGCCCAATAGCCGCCGGCGTGGGGACGCACATAGGTGTAGCTGGCGGATTGTCGATCGGCTACGCCGTTGATACTGCCTTGTGAATACTGCACGAGGGAGCGACCGGTGAGCTTGTAGGAGATGCGACCGGAGACGGAATCGGGACGGCCTTTCTCGAGACGCCAGCGTTGCTCGCCGGGTTCGCGGCCCGAGAAGCCGCTGGCTTCGATCGTGAGATTACCGAGGGTGACGCCGCCGGTCATGACGTTGTTAGCGATGTGCGTGGAATCCTGATAGTGGTGGCCGAGAGCGGCCATGGGGTTTTCACTGGCGGAGAGGCGGTGTGGGTAGGGGACGGGGCCGAGAGCGGGTTCACCGCGCGGGCCACCGTAGAAGTACACACTCACCTGATCGGAGATGGGGATCTGATAGAGCGCTCCGATTTCCATGAAGGCGTTGTGGGGGTGTTGGCCGTCTTGAATGGGTAGGCCCTTGTAGGTTTCGCCTTCCTGGAAGAGGAGCGGGTAGCGGCCCTGGGTGACGGTGGCTGGTTCGAGTGAGATCATGCCGCGGAGGGTGAGGATGCCGGGGCCGAGCTTGCGGCTGGCCATGGGCATGAACCAGTTGCCTGAGAAGACTTTGTCGCCGCCGCGCGGGCCGGATTGCTGCGAGGAGACGACGTTGAGTTGGCCCATGGTCATGAAGGTCCAATTGCCTTTGCGCTGGTCGGTCATGTACATGGGGGCCTGATTGGGAATCTGTGCGGTGCCGGAGACATAGGGCATCGACATGGGAGCCATGTCGGCGAGTTTGACTTCGGCGATGTCGAGGTTGCGGAAGCTGCCTTCGCCCGCGTGCCAGCCGTCGTAGCAGGTGCCGCAGACGCCTTTTTCGCCTTTGGCTGCGAGGTCTTTGCCACAGGGGCAATCGGCTTCGAAGGTGCATTCATCGCAGCCGCCGCGCTTGCAGCAGGCGTAGCGCTTCTCTTTGACGAGGGTGCGCTTGGCTTCGAGCAGAAGCTTGGCGACTTCCTGGGTTTCTTTGCTTTGTGGCAGGGCCGCAGTGGGCTTGCGGAGGGTGACACCGTTGGCCTTGTGTTGCGGCAGGCATTGGCCGCAGACTTGTTTGTTTTGCTTGAGGCTGATGGCGCATTCGCATTTGCCGTATCGCATGGCGCAGAGGTCGCAGCTCTTTTTGTTGCAGCAGGCGTAGCGGCCGCGCTTGAGGAGATTGAGCTTCTTGCGGGCCAGCTTGAGTTGCGGATCGGCGGCGCTGGGTTTGCGGTTGGCTTCTTTGCCTTCGTGGGCGAGGAGAACCGCCGCGAGGAGGAGACTAACGATTCGCACTGCGGGCCTCCAGCCAGAAACTCTTGCGGAGGACTTCACCCTTCATTTGGAGTTCGACCCAGCCCTTGTACTTGCCGGGCTTGGGGGGACGGGCGAGGAAGACGAGTTGTGTGGGGTCGTCGATGGGATGAGAGTGTACGAAGGTTTCGCCGTCTTCGTGGATCATGATCAGGTGGGCCATTGCGCCGAGATAGGGCTGGAGGTCTTTGAGGACGGGGCCGTTTTCGAGAGTGAGCTTGGTGGTTTTGCCGGCCAGGAGATCGTCCTTGAGTTGGGCGGGAAGGTTGAGGGTGTCTTTGACTTCGGGGGTAGAGCCGCCCTGTTTGCGGGGCAGCATGAGCACCTGGCCGCCCTTGCCCTGGGGAGCAAAGTCGGCGAAGAGACGGAGGTCACCAGGGGGCAGCGTCTCATTGAGCTTGAAGGTGCCGTTGTCTTTGGGCTCGGGGTGGAGGTGGGCGAAGTATTTGAGGTCGCGGCTAACTACGATGAAGTGGAGCTTTTTCTCGTGAACGGTGTCGAAGTTTTTGACTGTGCCTTCGGGGCCCTGGATGCGGATCTCGTTGCCATCCATCCTGAGCTTGTAAGGGCTCGGCACTTTGGGACGATTGGGGCGGGCATCGCCGACATTGAGAAGGAATTCGGCTTCGAAGGGTTTGTCTCCGGGAGGCTCGATGGTGAGCTTGAGGCGATACTCGCCGCCATGGACGAAGGTGGGGTGCAGGCCGTAATCGCCGGGGACGCCTTCGGGGTGAGAGGTCTCGCGGATGACTGGCATGCCCGCCATGGAAGGCATGTCGATGGCGCTTTGGATTTTGGCGCGGACTACGGGGTCGGCACCCATGAGCGGGTCGATGCTGGTTGTGTCTGAGACACGGAATTCGATTTGCATTTCTTCGCCAGAGAACAAGCCGTCGGCGGGGAGACGCAGGGACACTTCATACTTACCCAGCTTGGCGGACTGAGCGAGGCCAAGCAGGAGAAAAAGGACACGAATCATTACGATTCTCCTAAAAAGAATTGGGGTCTTTGGGGGTTGGGTTAGGAGAAAAGAATCAGACGCGCAGGATCAACGGAGGAGGATTGGGAGTGAAGAAATACTGGGGAAGAACGGCTTCCAGTACAGGAATTACAAGCGGTGCAACGAAGGTTTGGTGCGACGTGACTTCGGCAACGAGTTGCTTGACATCGTCGACATCCCACTGCGGAGCATGCGTGCATTTCTTCGTTTCGGGAGCTTTGTTTTTGTGCAGCGGACACTCGGGAGAGTGCTTGGCAGTTTCGTGCGGGACCGCAACACACTTGGCGCGGCACTGCACACTCACGAGGAGGAGCAGGACACAAAACGCGGAGATGGCTCGCAGAAGTCGCACTACATCTTAGATAATAGCGGACGTGAAGAAGATTCTGCTATTTGTCGCCATCGGGCTGAGTGGGCTGGCCGCCGAGAAGGATTTCAACGGGCGTTGGAATCTATTTGTGGATAAGGAACCACGGGGTCGGGTGTGGTGGTTGGAGGTGACTGGTGCCGGGTCCAAGAATGTGGCCGGGCGCTTTGTTGGGGCTCCTGGCGGGCAGATGGATGCGATCCCGGCCATCGCCGTCGACGGCAAGGAATTGAAGTGGAGCTTCGAGAAGGGGGGCAAGAAGCTCACCTATGTCGCTTTTCTCGAGAAGAACGCGCTGGTGGGGCGGCAGAGCATCGATGGCACTCCGGCGTTGACTTTCCGTGGAGAGCGGGCACCGATCATTCGTGACAAGGATGGCGAGCAGTGGAAGCCGGGAAAGACGGAGGACCTGATGCGGAGTCTCGATGGTTGGGTCACGACGTTTCCGGGGCGGGCCATGGAGTGGTCGATTAGCGATGGCATCTTGAAGAACAAGTCGAAGGCCAGTGACATCAAGACGAAGGAGAAGTATTGGAACTTTGAGTTGCTGGCGGAGTTTCGCTATGAGAAGGGGTCGAATTCCGGCATCGGTTTGCGTGGCCGCTACGAGGTGCAGATTCAAGACACGCATGGACAGCCGCTGAGCGGCCATTCGCTCGGGGCGATCTATTCGCGCATTGTGCCTACGGCTGATGCGGCGAACCCGCCAGGAGAGTGGCAGCAACTGAAGGTAAGGCTTGTGGGAAGAACCGTCACGGTGACGCTGAATGACAAAGTGATTGTGGATCACAAGGAGATTGAAGGGGCAACGGCGATGGCCTTTGACGGCGAGGAGGCAATGCCGGGGCCGATTGCGGTGCAGGGCGATCACGGCATCGTAGAGTTTCGCAAGTTGACGGTGACACCGCTCGTACGCTGATGCGGTATGCATTGATAGCAGCGGGGGCGGCAATGGGAGGGGTAGCGCGCTATGCACTCTCCGCCTCGTTGCCACTTCCCTTCCCCTGGCAGACTTTTGTCGTAAACGTGACAGGCGGTGCATTGATTGGTTACCTGTCCCACCGGTTGACAGGGGACTCCCGGTGGCTTTGGATTACGGGGTTTTGTGGCGGCTACACGACGTTTTCGACGTTTTCGATGGAAGTGGTAACTCTGCTCGAACAGGGACGCCTTAGCATGGCAGCGGCTTATGTGGTGGGGTCGGCGTTGCTGTGTGTGGCGGCAGCGGCAGCCACTTATTACTGGACCCGATGAAGAGACGCGAGCTAGTAGCGGCACCGTTTTTGCAGTTGGGTCGCAAGGCCCGGCCCCCGATCGCGGGCGGCTATGTGATGGATGCGTTTCCGTTGGGCCACAAGCTGCGAGACCGTGGCGCTTTTACCGGTGCCAAGGACTTGAAGCGTGTGCCACTGGTAATCGTCGGGGGAGGGATGGCGGGGTTGTCGGCCGCGTGGTGGCTGCTCAAAAAGGGCATGCAGGACTTTGTGTTGCTCGAGATGGAGAAAGACACTGGCGGCAATTCGCGTTATGGGGAGAATGAGGTTTCTGCCTACCCGTGGGGGGCGCACTACGTGCCGATCCCGAACAAAAAGTCGCCGCTGGTGCGAGAGCTGTTTGAAGAAGTAGGTCTGCTTGTTGATGGCGAGTGGAACGAAAGACACCTTTGCCATAGCCCACAAGAGCGGCTCTTTATCCATGGCCGCTGGCAGTATGGGCTCGAACCCGAAATCGCTCTGAGCCCGCGTGGCAGGCAGCAGTTTCAGCGCTTTGAAGAGACGGTGGCAAAGTTGCATGCCACAGGCCAGTGGGCGATCCCCCATGCGTACGGCACAATCGATGAGGGCCTGGAGAAAGTGGGCTTTGGACAGTGGCTAAAGGAGAAGGGCTTTGATGCCCCCGAGGTACTGTGGTACCTCGACTATTCCACTAGAGATGATTATGGCTGTTCGCTGGCTGATACCAGCGCCTGGGCGGGGCTGCATTATTTTGCGGGAAGAGATCATGACGACAAGGGTCCGTTCTGCTGGCCAGAGGGGAACGGGTGGCTGCTGAAGCTGTTGCGCGCCAAGGCAGCCCGGCAGATTGCCGCGCAAAGTGTGGTGTACCGCGTGGAGCGGAGCGGCAGGAAGTGGTTGGTAAAAACACCGCAGGTCAACTATGAAGCGAGCGCGGTGATCTGGGCGGCACCCAGTTTTCTGGCGAGCTACATTGTGGAGGGCGCGCCGCGGGCCAGCGGGTTTAGCTATTCGCCCTGGGTGACGGCGAACCTGACGCTGGACCGCATGCCGAAGAGCGGAGAGACCGCCTGGGATAACGTGATCTACGGCTCGAAGTCGCTTGGCTATGTGGTGGCAACACATCAGAGTGTGGCGATGCACCGGGAGCGCTCCGTTTGGACCTGGTATTACGCAGTCGCCGAGAAGAGCCCGCAACAGGGAAGGCAGATGTTGCTCGATAAGCCCTGGGAGTTCTGGCGCGACACGGCGATGGCCGATCTGGCGCGGCCCCATTCGGATCTTGCGGATTGTGTGAGCCGGATTGATGTGTTTCGCAATGGGCATGCGATGGTTCGGCCGACACCCGGATTTCTTGGGTCGGCGTCGCGTAAGCAGTTCCTGAAGGGCATCGAGGGGATGTATTTTGCGAATTCTGATTTGAGCGGAATTTCGATTTTTGAGGAAGCCCAGTATCGAGGAGTGCAAGCCGCTCAGCAAGCGATGGGCAGATTGGGTTGAAATAGAGATATGCAGCAGATGCAAAAACTTTTTGTGATGGGCTTCGTTGCCGCAAGCACTTTGTTAGCCCAGAATGAGATCCATGTTGGCATTCCACCGAGAACGGCCGCGACCGACTATCAGGCGAAGGCAGTAGCAGGCGAAATTACGATTGCCGCCGACTTTGTAGGGCACTCTGTCCCTACCGGCCTGAACCCCTTAACGAACGAAGACTTTGTCGCCTTTGAAGCTGCCATTTACGGCCCGCAAGGCAAGAAGATGCCGATTTCGTGGGAGCACTTTTCAGCGCGCATCAATGGTAAGAAAATGCCGACTCCTTCGCAGCCGGTAGGCGCGACCCTTCGCTCACTGAAAGACCCGGAGTGGGTTCCCGATGAACCTGTCGGGGAGAAGGCCCCCAAGGGCAGCGTGAACGCCGGAGCCGGTGGCCAGCGCCAACCGGGAGAGCCGCCGCCGCCCCCTCCGAAAATGCCCTTCCCTCTGCGTCGCGCTATGGAGCAAAAAGCGACCAAGGTTGCCATGCCCGAGGGTGAACGCGCTTTGCCGGTTGCCGGGCTCCTGTTTTTTCAGCACCGCGGCAAGGACACCTCCATCAAGACGATTGAGTTGATTTACAACGGCCCGGCAGGTACGGCCACACTGACCATCGAACAGTAGTTTTTTTACTACTCTTGGAACCGCGATCCGGAAAATCCGTATCGTAAGGCATGAAGATCCACAAGGGAATCCGCACCACTGCGGGGCTGTCCCTACTTTGCCTGATGCCGCTGATGGCGCAAAAGAAACCGGCGGCGAATACGGGATTGCCGCCCATCATCGATCGAGAGCTACTCTTTGGCGACCCTGAAATTTCAGGCGCTCAAATTTCACCAGACGGAAAATTTCTCTCTTTCCAGAAGCCGTTTGAGGGCACACGCAACATCTGGGTGAAAAAGACGGAAGAGCCTTTCAGCGCGGCGCGCGTTTTGACCAAAGAAACGAAGCGCCCCATCGGAGGCTACTTCTGGAGCCGTGACTCGAAGAGTATTCTCTTCGTCAAGGACAACGACGGCGACGAAAATTTCAACATCTATGCGGTAGACCCCAGCGGCCAAAACCCCGTCGCTCGCGATTTGACCGGCGTCAAGGGCATCGCGATTCAGATCTATAGCCTGCCGAAGAACGATCCGGACACGGCCTATATTGGCCTGAACGACCGCGACAAAGCCTGGCATGACCTCTACAAGTTAAAGATTTCGACCGGTGAGAAGACGTTGCTGCGCAAGAACACCGAGCAGATCTCTGGCTGGATCTTTGACGAGCAGGGCAAGTTGCGGCTGGCCGGCCACACGGCACCGAACGGTGAAAATCAGGTGCTACGCATCGACCCCAATGGCTTCACCAAAATCTATTCCTGCGACGTGTTTGAATCCTGTGGGCCGGTAAGGTTTCACAAGGATGGCAAGCGTGTCTACATGGAAACCAACAAGGGAGACCGCGACCTGGTGGACCTGGTGCTGTTTGACCCGGAGACGATGAAGGAAGAGCTGGTCGAGTCTGACCCCATGAAGCGCGTAGACTTTGGCAGCGCCGTTTTCTCAGAGGTGACCGATGAGCTAGCGCTGACTACTTATACCGACGAGAAAACGCGACGCTACTTCAAAGACAAGAAGCTGGAAGCCGACTACAAGTGGCTGCAATCGAAGATGCCGGGACTTGAGATCTCGATGGGCTCCCGGACCACCGATGAGCAGCATTGGCTGGTGGTGGCGAATGGCGATACAGAGCCGGGTTCGGTTTATCTGTTTGACCGGAAGGCCAGGAAGCTGACGCTGCAGTATGTGGTTCGAGAGAAGCTGCCGCGCACGTCGCTCTCTGCTATGACTCCGATTCGCTACAAGTCTTCGGACGGAATGGAAATTCCTGCTTATCTCACGATTCCGAGGGGATTGTCCGGCAAGAAGCTTCCGACGATTATCCTGCCGCACGGCGGGCCTTGGGCACGTGACTTTTGGGGCTACAATCCGCTCGCGCAGTTCTTCGCCAATCGCGGGTATGTCGTGCTGGCACCAAACTTCCGTGGCTCGACCGGCTACGGCAAGAAGTTCATCAACGCCGGCAACGGCGAATGGGGCAAGAAGATGCAGGACGACCTCACCTGGGGTGTGAAGCATCTGATTGCAGAAGGCATCGCGGACCCCAAGCGTGTCGCGATTCTCGGCGGATCGTATGGCGGCTATGCGACGCTCGCCGGTGTGGCCTTCACCCCGGATGTGTATCGCGCCGGTGTCGATATTGTTGGACCGTCGAATCTGAATACACTGCTGGAGGCGATTCCTCCGTATTGGGAAGCGGGCAAGAAGATGATGTTTTCTCGCATGGCAGACCCTGGCACGGCAGAGGGCAAGGCCTGGCTGAAGGAACGTTCGCCGCTGACTGCGGCTGACAAGATCAAGACCCCGCTGTTTGTGATTCAAGGGGCGAATGACCCACGCGTCAACAAGGCGGAAGCCGAGCAAATTGTCATTGCGCTGCGGGACCGCAAGTTCCCGGTGGAGTACATGCTGGCTCCCGACGAAGGCCACGGATTTGCGCGCCCGGTCAACAACAAGGCGATGTTTATGGCGATTGAGAAGTTTCTCGCCAAGCACCTCGATGGCCGCTACCAGGACGGTGGAACGCCCGAGGTGGAGAAGCGCCTGAAGGAGATCATGGTTGACCCTGAAACCGTGAAGCTTGCTCCCAAGGTGGATGCAACCGCATCGACCTTCCCCACTGCAGAGAAGGCGCTCACGCCCGGCACCTACAAGTACCAGGCAAAGATCTCGGTTGGCGGGCAGGAGATCCCAATCAAGATGTCGACGACCATCAAGGAAGAAGGCGATGCTTACATCGCAGTGGACGCCATGGAGACTCCCATGGGCCCGGTGACCGATGAAGCGCGACTCGACAAGAAGACCTTGCGCGTGATGAAGCGCAGTATCAAGCAGGGTCCGGTGGCCATCGAAGTTGATTATGAAGCGACTCAGGCCAAAGGCAAGATGGCAATGAATGGCCAGGAGCAGGTAATTGACGTGGCCACAGGAGGCGAGTTGTTTGCCGACGCTGCAGGCGCGCAGCAGAGCCTGGGGGCTTTGCCCCTTGCCGTGGGCTACAAGGCCACCTACCGGAACTTCGACTTGCAACGGCGCAAGGCCAAGCTGATGCAACTTGAAGTCACCGGTTCAGAAAACGTGACGGTTCCCGCAGGAAGCTTCGACTGCTTCAAGCTGGAACAGACTTCAGCCGAAGGTGGGCCGGAGAAGGCCACGATCTGGATCGACAAAGCTACACGAAAGGCTGTGAAGATGTCCTCGGTGATGCCTGCGATGAACGGCGCCACGATGGTATCGGAGTTGTTGCCCTAACGGGCCAGCGGGTAAGTTAAGCCTTCCATTAACCAATCGCGATTGAGCTGGACAGCCTCGGTTAGAGTCTGTACCAGCTCTTCGCGTTTTTCATAGAGACGGTAGCCAGACTTGGGGCGCAGATAGCCGCGAGCTTTGGGGTTGTGTTCAAAGAGGTGCTCTTCGCCGACTTCTTCGGCCTTCTTCGCGTAATAGGCGCGGTTGTCGAGCAGGGCTTTTACGATGAAGGGCATGAGTAGCGAATAGTCGCTTTGCAAGCTTTCGGTTGCCTCGGTGTAAGTGTCCTTGTCGACCTTGCCCCAGGTGACTGCTTCGGCAGGGAAGCAGCTGGAGAGTGACCCGTCTGTCACTGGAGCGGTGACGATCTGCACATCGAAGTTGTAGCCGCGGACGTTGGGCAGGCCCAGGATTTGACCGAGAGCCGGCTCGGGCTGGAGATTGAAATTCTTGGGGACGCCACCGCCGAGCACCAGCGTGGCCAGGGCCTGCACCGGATTCTGGAAGAGGCCCCAGTAGTGATAGGCACAGGCTTCGAAGACTTCAGCGTGAAGGTCGAGATCGAAGGCGTAGTCATCAATGAGGCCGGCCTTCTTCATGGCCCAGAGCTTCATGGAATTCAGAAAGACGCTGCCGTCGCCCGGGGCGCCGACAAAGACCGGAACAGCGAGGCGATTGCAGGCCGCGAGCAGGCCTTCCTGAACGCCGTTGGCTTTCTCCTGAGCGGCATAGTAGCGGCCCAGAATATTGCGCATCTCGGTGCCGGTCATCTTGTGCTGGAAGTCTGGCAGCTGCAGCATGGCGGTGAGAAAACGATCCTGATCGAGCAGGACGTCTTCATCAAAGGCCATGTCGGTGACGCGGATGGTGCGCTCGTCGCGCAGGGCACCATCGTCGCCAAAGATCGGGACTTCGTGGACAGGGTTCTTGTGGCCATCGAGGCTGCGGTGGCCATCGTGATAGCAGACAGCATCAGTGGTGGAGAGGTAGGCGACCCAACCGGTTTCAAGCAACGGCACGAGCCAGGTTTGGTGTTGGCCGCTCACGGTGACGGGGCCAGCGATGGCAACAGTGATGGGGCAGCCCATCCCGATCGCCGTATCGAGAATCGAATAAACGCGCCTCAAGAAAGCACCGCCAAAGGCGGGCAGGCAGTTCATGAAGACTTCGTGGAGGTTGTCGCACTCGTCGACGCGCTTGGTAAGTACGGTGCGCTTGTCAGGATGGTGATGTTGGTTCATTGGCTTACGACGTTGGTGAGTTGTTCGAGAATTTCCTGTAGGAGCGGGGATTGCGGATAGGGGTGGCCATGATACTGACGGAAGCCTTCTCCAAAGGCGAGGCCAGCGAGCGAGCCGCGTTTGGCCGTCCAGCGAACGGCGGTCTCCACATAGTCATCCATGCCGTGCTGCTTGCGCAGCCAATTGCGCTGGGATTCATGGCAGCCAACGACGGCGCGCTTGAGTTCCATCACTTCGGCCACATCGACGATAAACTCGGGACGGAGCATGTTGCCATCGCGGTCGATGCCGTCGGCAGAATCCATGAAGTACAGATGTGGAATTTTGTCGAGCGCCGTGAATTCGCCGGTGTGGTAGTTCGGCGCGGAGGCCCCGAAGCAGGCATCGCGTACGAGCTTGTGAGTGGCTTCGTGGTCACAGTGATAATCGGGATTGTTGGCGGTGATGACAATGTCGGGTCGTGTCTCACGCAAGATCTGAGTGACGCGGCGGCGGCCCACATCATCATTGAAGATCGCCATATCGCGAAACTCAGCACAGAGATAGTCTGCGCCGAGCAGGGCGGCGGCCGTGGCGGCCTCCATGCGACGGACGGAAGAGATCTCGGAAGGGCCCATCTCGGCAGAGCCGCAATCGCCCGGAGTCATGGTGCAGATTGTTAGCGAAATCTCGGTACGGGCCAGCAGCGCGAGCGTGCCGCCGGCGAGGATCTCGACATCATCAGGATGGGCATGGATCGCCAGAATTCTCATAGTTTTGCGGGGAATCCTTATTCTCGCATGCGTGGGATTGATAAGATTAATGGTTTATGAGTCTCAGAAGCTACACGATTACGCAAGGGCGCGACCGAGCGCCGGCGCGCTCCATGTTGAAGGCAATCGGGTTCACCGATGAGGATTTACGCAAGCCGATTATTGGTATTGCCAATACCTGGATTGAAACCATGCCGTGCAACTACAACTTGCGCGACCTCGCCGTGAAGGTGAAGGAAGGTATCCGCGCCGCAGGCGGGACGCCGATGGAATTCAACACGGTTGCGATTTCGGATGGCATCACCATGGGCACAGAAGGCATGAAGGCCAGCCTGGTGAGCCGCGATATGATCGCCGACTCGATTGAGTTGTGCGCACGTGGCTATATGTTTGACGGCATCATTGCGCTGGTGGCCTGCGACAAGACGATTCCGGGAGCGGCCATGGCGCTGCTGCGGTTGAATGTGCCTGGCGTGATTATGTATGGCGGGACGATCATGCCCGGCAAGCGCAACGGAGTCGATATCACTCTACAGGAAGTGTTTGAAGCTGTCGGCGCCAATGCGGCCGGCAAAATTTCAGACGAAGAGTTGCTTGATATTGAGAATAAGGCTTGCCCCGGCCCCGGAGCCTGCGGCGGTCAGTTTACGGCCAATACGATGGCAACGGTGATGGAGTTGATCGGCCTTGCCCCCATGTTCACGGGTAGCACGCCGCAAGTAGACCCGGCGAAGAATGATGTCGCAGTGCGCTGCGGCAAGATTATCGTCGAAGCCGTGAAGAAGGACTTGAAGCCGCGTGATATCTGCACCCGCGCCGCATTCAATAATGCGATTGCCAGTGTGGCAGCGACGGGCGGCTCGACCAACGCTGTGCTGCACTTGCTCGCGATGGCGCAAGAAGCAGGCGTCGAATTGAAGATTGATGATCTTCAGGAAATTAGTGCGAAGACGCCACTGCTGAGCAACTTGAAGCCGGCCGGGAAGTTTACGGCAGCGGATGTACATACGGCGGGCGGGATCCCCGTAGTAGCGAAGTACTTGCTCGAAGGCGGCTTCGTGGATGGCTCTGCCATGACCGTTACCGGCGAGACCTTTGGGGAAGAGGCGATGAAGGCGGTTCCGACCCCAGGGCAGCAAGTGATTCAGCCGACGACGAACCCGATCAAGAAGTCGGGCGGCCTGGTGATCTTGCGCGGTTCGCTTTCGCCTGAAGGTTGCGTCATCAAGGTGACCGGCATTGAGCGTAAGGGACAGCGTGGCCCTGCCAAGGTGTTTGAGCGTGAAGAAGATGCCATGAAGGCAGTGACCAGCGGGCAGATTGTCGCCGGTGACGTCGTGGTGATTCGCTACGAAGGACCGAAGGGTGGCCCTGGCATGCGCGAAATGCTGGGTGTTACCGGTGCCATTATGGGTGCCGGGCTGGGCGATACGACTGCCCTGCTGACCGATGGCCGCTTTAGTGGAGCCACACGCGGCTTTATGGTGGGTCACGTTGCACCGGAGGCAGCGGACGGTGGACCGATCGCTTTGGTCGAGAACGGCGACATGATCCACATCGACATCGAGAATCGCAAGATCGATCTCGAGGTGGATGAGGCGACGCTGGCGGCACGCAAGGCAAAGTGGATCGCACCGGAGCCCAAGTATAAGGCGGGAGTTTTTGCCAAGTACATCAAGACGGTGGGCTCGGCCAGCGAAGGGGCGATTACTTCCAAGATCTTCTAAAGCGAAAAGGCCTTCCTCCAGGAAGGCCTTTTTACTTTAGGGTCTAACGCAGCTCGAGGATCTGCTTCGTGTGCCGGGCATTGTGGGTGGCCGTGAAGAGAATGAACTGGTAGCCATCCATCGTGCGATAGCGACCCTGCGAGGCGGCTTCGAGCGGCATCGAGTCGATGCGCAGATTGCGAGAAATGCAGTCCGCCCCCAGCATGGCAATCAGCTTCTCGTTGTTATCTCGCAGGCGCTGCAGCGACTCTGCGGCCTTGGCTGTGCCGGGAGGGACGAGGAAGGGCGGCGTATCCACTTTGTAGGTTCGGTCGGCGAAGGCTTGCTGGATGAAGGCGTCGACCTCATGGGTGGGCACCTCGCTTTCTTGCGGGGTGGCGCTGAGCAGCATGCCTACAAGGGGCCCCAAGGTGAATTCTTCCACGATGACCATGTGTTCGAGAGTCTGCTCGATGCTCCAGGCAGTGGCGTTGGGTTTGGCACTGAGCTGGGAAGCGCTCAGGCCATGACAGGCAGCAAGGACAGCATCGAGGGTTGAGGTGAGGTAGTCTGCCGCGAGGCGGAGCTCAGCGGCACTGATCTGGGTGAGAGTATTTGTTGTATTGGGCATACACCAGAACGACGGGTGAAGGTGGGCGGAATCGACAAGTGTGATTGAATAACAGAGAGGAATTTTGACGACATGAAACGATTTGCTGGTATTTCACTTTGGATGGGCTTGCTGGCCATGGCCTGGCTCTTTGCCCCGTACGCACAGAATCGCGTGATGGGGCAGGCGGGAGGAGCCGGTGTGAGCGGCAACGGCAAGTATCGCTTCCGGGTAATGTATACGTCTTCGCATTTGCCGGAAGAAGCGCAGAAGGTGTTGAAGGCCGCGCACGGCGGCTTCGCCATTGACCGCCGCCCTGGCAAGGGTGAAGTTTACTTTGCGCTGCCGGGCGCGGGTATCATTCAGATCAGCTCTGACTTGAAGTCCACCAGGATGCTGGCCACAGACCCGTCCATGCGTGATACCAACATGCATAACGCAATGTTCTGGCAGGCTGCTGATGGTACGCCGTTTCTGACCTTCCCTGGCAATAGCGCCTCGAAAGTGTTTACGACCTCGATCGACGGCAAGCTGGTGCACACTTTGAATGCGCCGGACGGCAAGACCGATATGGGGCACCCGCTGGCCACGAATTACTATGCAGGTCGCGGCAACTTTATTCCCACTGATGTGGAGCAGCTGGACGGGATGTTCTACATTCCGACGGGTTATTCGAACCTCGACTTTGTGTTGACTGCCAAGATCAAGAGCACCAATCCTTTTGCGGCAGAGTGGCATGACCTTGCCTTCGGCGGACGTGGAACGGGCCCGGGACAGTTGGGCACCGGACACGGCATCACCATCGCTCCCGGCACCAAGCGCATTGATGTTTCGGATCGCCCCAACTCAGAGATTGACCGCTACACGCGCTTTGGCCAATATCTTTCGACGCTCAAGATGCCGCTTGGCTCTTTGCCCTGCGACATCCACTACATGAATGAGTTTGCTGTGGTGGGCGCGCTGGATGGCCCGGACCGTAGCAAGGGCGCACCGATCTACCTGCTTGAGAATGACCAACTGGTTTCCACCATCATGGCGAAGGAAGACCTGGGCCTGGCGAACTTCCTGCACATCCACAACTCGGTGATGAAGGAAATGAATGGCAAGCTGTACATCATTGCGCAGGCCTGGAACCCGGGCGACTTTGCGATTTTCGAGCAGGTGAAGTAAGCCAGCTCGCTATTGATTGATGAGGATGGGGAAGGGGCCGTGCGTTGTCACGGCCCCTTCCATTTCGTCGCTCTCGTCGGGATCGAGGAAGCGGGTATCGAGCAGGCGCTGGTGCTTCACGTTGCCCATGGCGCTCAAAAGGGAATCCTTGAGATTGGGGTGCTCTTGCTCGAGCTCACCCATAAAGTCGCGCAAGCTGCGGCGCACGGTGCCGGTCTTTTGCGAACAACCGCAGGGGATGACGGGGCAGCCGAGGGACTGGGCGTAGGCCGTAGTCAAAGACTCTGGCACGAAGACGAGCGGCCGGATGAGGCGATAGTCTTTGTTCTTCGAATAGGTGATTGCGGGCAGCGAGCTGAGCGCGCCGGTAAACATGGCATTGCGCAAGAGAGTTTCGCAGAAGTCATCTGCCGTGTGGCCCAGGGCAATCACGTTGGCACCAAGGGTTCGGCAGTGCTCATAGACAGCGCGGCGGCGGAAGCGGGAGCACATGTCGCAGCCATGGTCGGGTTCGTCATCAATGAGCCGCAGACTGGGAGCATCGGTAAAGCAGTGCCACTCGATGCCACGCTCCAGCAGCCACTTGCCATAAGGCTCGATGGGGGCCAGAAACTTGCCCTGCTCAATGGTGAAGGCGCAGACCGAAAACTGAATGGGAGCGCGACGCTGCAGGGCAAGCAAAGCCTCAAGCAGGGTGACAGAGTCTTTCCCGCCGGACACGCCGACGGCGACGCGATCTCCCTCGCGGATCATTTTGAATTTGGTAACAGCTTCTCCGACTTTACGGAGCAGCGCTTTTTCGAGGTCCAAGATTCTATTATCGGCGAGTTTAGAACGCGGCGGGTAACTGAATGACTTCGTACTGAGTGAGATCGAGGCCTTTTGCCTTGAGAGCGGCGAAGCATTGCGCCGGGGTTGTGGCGACAGCGAGGATTTTTCGCAGGGGCAAACGCTGGGGGTCGTACAGTTCCAGAGCCACCCAGTGGCCGGTCAGCATCTCGCGCAGAGGAAGGCTGAGTTGTTCTGGTGCGAAGCCCAGAGAGTCTTCGAGCTTCATTGTTTGTTGAGCTCTTCGAGGAGAGCGGCCATGCCGCGGCGACGGTAAATGTCAGACAGGCGCTGCTCTTCGACGCTGCCTGGAATCAGTTTCGACAGGCGAGCCTCGTTGCGGAAACCGCTGGAGGGCACCCATACTTCACCGTTTGTAAATTCAACTTGCTGTACGAAACCCGTCAGGCTTTCAACCTTCATCGGCAGCCCTTGCCCACGGTTGAGCGTGACACTGGCCGAAGGCTGGATGGAGGCCCCGGCATTGGGTTTCATCGATAGCGTCGCAGGCAAAGAACCAGCCGAGAATTCGCGACCTTCCTGATCGCGGACCAGCAAGCCAAGCTCAATGGAGCGCACCTCCCGCTTGTCGCGATTCTGGAAGGCGAGTTCGAGAATCTGCAATTGATTGCCGTTTGCGACAGCATTGGCATTGACGCCTTCCACAGGGATATCGGCCTGGGTCAGGAAAGCAGTTTCGATGTTGCGGGCATTGGGCAGAGCGGCAGCAGAGCGCGCCAGGCGGATGTCGAGTTTCGGGCGCGTGTTGTCGCGAGAGAGAACTTCCAGCATCGAGCGGCGCAACGACTCTTCCCCGCCCTTGGCGAGAATCTGCTTGAAGTGCTGGCGATCGCGGCGCGCTTCGATCTCCCAGGCCGTCAACTGGCGGCGGCTACCGAGCCGGTTGGGGCCGAAAAAAGAAAGGTCATCAAACAGGACGCCGTCGAGTTGCACTTGAACCACAACCTGACCGGCGTGGCTTTGCGGCTGCAAGAGGCGAAGGTCGATTTTTACCGGGAATTCCTGGTTGGGATAGACATCAAGACTGGGCACCGAAACGCTGGCTTTTCCGCCGGCGGCCACTTCTTGTGACATCACCTGGAGGCTGATGCCGCGGAGGCGCTGGCGGCTAAGATTCTTCAGCTTGAGTGAGGTACGGACGTCAATGAAATAAGCTCCTCCGCGGGCCATCACAATGGACTCGCCCCAGCCGGAACTGACCACAGCCACGGGAGAATCGGCCGGGAAATTTACCTTGAGGCCGTCCTGTGCGGAAAGGGTGGCGGCGGCCAGCAGGAGCAGCACACTATTCGACATAAACTTGGCTCACTGTAACCTGACCAGAATCCTGGTCGACAACGGAAGATCTGACGCTGCCTTCGAGGCCGACTTCAAAGCGGCTGGTTGGAGAGGCAACATGGCGCAGGATCAAGCCGACACCGCGCTTCTCCAGGCCAATGCCTTCGGCATCGCCGCGCAGCGTAAAGCCGCCGCTTTTTACTTGCGCGACAGCAGAAGGAGCGCGCTGCAGATAGGATTGCTTGCCGGGCCCTGCCAGAAACCACCCCGTCATCACGATCACCGTCATGGCGGCCATGGCGACAGCACCACGCCAGGAGAGGATCTTGCCCTCAATGGGCGCAGCGGGAGCAGACGAATGGGGGATCGCACTGATATCGAGACCTACCCGAATGTTGGCGAACATCTCGGACTCGATATGCTGCCAGTTCATGGCACGTGGGAGTTCGAAGCTATCGACGGCCACCGGGATACGCTTGCGATCCTGCCGGAAGGCATCAACTCGCGAGCGGCATTGAGAACAGACGGCGCAATGGGCCTGGGTGCGCAAACGAGCAACAAGCGGAAGATCGTTGCTCGAGAAGAGCGAGAGTTGATCGTCAGGGATGTGATTCATAGGCCCTCCTTTCGCATTTGGTAGATGGCCCGGAATTTTGTGCGTGCGTTGGCGATATGGGAGCGCACGGTGGCGGGCGAGCAGCCGAGTACTTCGGCCACTTCGCTGGCAGGCATGTCTTCTACATCGCGCAGCACCAGCGCCGTTCTCTCCCTCACGCTGAGGGCGTCGAGACAGTGATCGAGATAAGCCGCTTCTTCGCTGCGCAGCATCTCTACGTCAGCACGACGATCGATCGGGTCCGGCAAAGGCTCGAGCAAAGAATCAATTTCGGTAAAGTTGACGCGAGCCCGGCGGCGCAGAAAATCAATCGCCGTGTTGCTGGCGACGCGACCCAGCCACTGGGAAGCTTTTTCGGCATCCTTGAGCTGGTCTTTTCGCTGCAGGGCCTTGATGAAAGTGTCCTGGGTGAGGTCCTGGGCGTCGGCCACATTGCCGACGATCCGGTAAATCAGGGCGAATACGCGGCGAAGATTGTCGCGTACAAAGCGGTCTTGCAACTCGCGTTCGACCGCCTCAGGACTCGAATTGGGTGCAGATCTTGCCGACATATGCCGTTCCACTACCGAAACTATCGACGCTTGACCCATCTACCATTAATGACGATGCCAACCTTGAAACCGTGCAAAGCGGTAAATCGGGTCTACGATTGAATTATATGAGAGCTGTCCACGTTGCTGGTATGGGCAAGACCGCCTTTGGGGCCTTTGCCGACCGCAGTCTGAAAGATTTGGCCGTGGAAGCCATCGCGTCCTGCCTTAGAGATGCTCGCCTGGAACCGATTGACGTAGAAGCTGTGTACGTAGGCAACTTTGATTCGCCTTCGTTTACCGGGCAAAACCATTTGGCCCCGTATATTGCTGGAGCGGCTGGCATCCAGAATGTTCCCGCGACGCGTTTTGAGGCAGCCTGCGCGTCGGGGGGCAGTGCGCTGTTTCACGCCTTTCATGCCGTCGCGAGTGGAATCTATGAGACGGTGCTGGTGTGCGGGGTCGAGAAAATGACCTCGCAGGGTACAGCGCGGGTGGCAGAAATTTTGGCGGGGGCGGGGGATGCGTTAACAGAATCGAGTGTCGGGGCGAGCTTTCCCGCGATATTCGCGATGATTGCCCGTCGCCACATGTACCAATACGGGACCACGCGGGAGCATCTGGCCGCAGTGGCGGTGAAGAACCATCGCAATGCGAGCATGAACCCGCAGGCGCATTTGAAGAAACTGATTACGATCGAGCAGGCACTGGCAGGCAAGCCGGTGGCGGAGCCGTTTACGATCTTCGATTGTTCGCTGGTGAGCGATGGCGCGGCGGCAGTGGTGTTAAGTTCGCGGCAGAGCTCGATTCGGATTGCTGGCTGCGCTCAGGCTTCAGGCGCTGTTGCATTGGCCGACAAAATCGACATTACCTCGCTGCCAGCGACGAAGCTGGCGGCGGCCAAGGCGTACCAGCAGGCCGGCATGACGGCAGGCGACATCGATCTCGCCGAAGTGCACGACTGCTTCACCATCGCGGAGCTGATTGCCATGGAGGATCTTGGCTTTGTTGAGTGCGGCAAGAGTGGCCCCTGGGTGGCCAGCGGGGCAACCGCAATTGAGGGCACGCTGCCTGTGAATACTTCCGGCGGGTTGAAGGCCAAAGGCCATCCGATCGGAGCTACCGGCATTGCCCAGATTTGCGATCTGGTGGTGCAGATGCGCGGCGAGGCGGGGCCGAGACAGGTGGCGAAAGCCCGTACCGGGCTCGCACAAAATCTGGGCGGCAGTGGCGCCACCAGTGTCGTTACTATCCTGGAGAGGAGCTAAGGACGGATGCGCCAAGCCATTGTTTATACCGAGACGGTGATTCATTCTGCGCCAGCAGCCTTTGCGGGTGAAGCGCCCTACCAGATCGCCGTCGTAGAATTCGAAGACAAGAGCCGTCTGCTTGTACGCATCTCCGGGCTCAGAGCCCACATTGGAGATCGTGTGCAGGAACTGACACCGGCCAATTCTTACCCCATCTTTGAGGTCATTTCGTGAAACCAGCTTCCCGCGTCGACACGCTGCAACTTGAAGGCGCATTCTCCGTATTGCAGAAGGCTCGTGCCCTTGAGGCACAGGGCCGCCACATCATCCACCTTGAGATTGGCGAACCCGACTTCGACACGCCCGATCATGTGGTGGAAGCCGGCAAGACGGCGCTCGATCAGGGTTGGACGCACTACGGGCCGACACTGGGCTACGAGGACTTTCGGCAGGCCATTGCCACTCACGTTGCCGAAACGCGCGGCGTGCCTGTGGCCAGCAATGAGGTTTGCGTGGTCCCGGGTGGGAAGCCAATGATTTTCTTTCCGATCCTGGCGCTGGTCGAGCCGGGTGACGAAGTGATTCTCCCGAACCCAAGCTTTCCCACCTATGCCAGCGCGGTGCGTTTTGCCGGGGCGACACCGGTATCGATTCCCCTGATCGAAGCCAACGACTTCAGCTTCGACATGCAGCGCTTGCGCGACAGCATTACACCACGTACGAAGCTGTTGATCCTGAACTCGCCAGCCAATCCCACGGGGGGAGTGATTCCGCCAGCGGACATTGCAGAGATCGCGCGGCTGGCTGTCGAGCATGACTTCTTTGTGTTTACCGATGAGATCTACTCGCGCATGTACTTTGATGAGAAACCGCGATCCATTCTCTCTGAGCCTGGCATGAAGGAACGCACGGTGCTGCTGGACGGATTCTCCAAGACTTATGCCATGACCGGCTGGAGACTGGGCTACGGTGTGATGCCGCCCGTCATGATTGATGCGATGCAAAAGCTGCTCGTCAACGGTGTGAGCTGCACGGCAAGTATGGTGCAGCGGGCGGGACTAGCGGCGCTTACGGGAGACCAGTCGCCGGTAGACCGCATGATGGCAGAGTTTCGCGAGCGACGCGAATTGTTCATCCGGATGTTGAATGAAATTCCCGGTGTGCAGTGCCGGGTTCCGAATGGTGCCTTCTATGCGTTCCCGAACATTACGGGTACCGGCTACAGTAGCGAAGTCCTCGCTGACAAGTTGCTGAATGAGGCTGGCGTTGCGGCGCTGGCGGGGACTGCGTTTGGAGAATACGGCGAAGGCTACCTACGCTTCAGCTACGCCAACAGCCGCGAGAATCTGGCGGAAGCAGCACGCCGCTTCCGCGCTTTCATCGAGCGTTAGCGGGCACCCGGCGGCAGGTGATCGAGGAAGTAGCGCGCGATCAGCGAGTGCAGGTGGAGGCTGGTGCCGGGCCCCTCGTTGATCGAGTGCGAACGGTTGGGGTACTCCATGAAGTCGAAAGACTTGCCGAGCTCGATCAATCGGTTCACCAGTTTTTCAGCTCCCTGGAAGTGTACGTTGTCGTCTCCAGAGCCATGCACCAGCAGTAGCTTGCCGATGAGCCCTTCGGCGAAGTGGATCGAAGAACCGCGCTGGTAGCCGGCGGCATTCTCGTCAGGAAGGCCCATGTAGCGTTCCTGATAGATGGTGTCGTAGAGTCGCTGGTCTGGCACGGGAGCCACTGAGACGCCCACTTTGTAGAGGTCTGGGGAGCGAAACATCAGGTTCAACGTATTGGAGCCGCCGCCACTCCAGCCCCAGACACCGACGCGCGAGAGGTCAACATAGGGGCGTAGCTTGGCCAGAGTCAGAACCGCTTCGGTTTGATCTTGTGCAGCCAGCAGTCCGACGGCACCGTAGATCGACTTGCGCCACTGGCGGCCTTTTGGGGCCGGAGTGCCACGATTGTCGAAGCTCACTACCAGGTAACCTTCATTGGCGAGGGCACGATGAAAGACCCCGCGAGATCCACTCCAGGCATCAGTCACGGTAACGCTGGCTGGCTCGCCGTAGACAAACACAATCACGGGATACTTCTTTGTTGCATCGAAGTTCCGCGGCTTCAAGAGCCAGCCATCCATGGAGACGCCGTTATCCAAAGTGACGTTGAGGAACTCTACCGGAGGATTCGTAATGGAGGCGATGGAGGCGCGCAAGGTATCGTTTGGCTCGAGCATGCGCACCGTCTGGTGATCGGGCAGGCGAATCAAATCGATGACGGCAGGGCGATCAAATTGAGACCAAGTGTGAAAGGCCCAGCGTCCGTCAGGGGAGAGCCGGTAGGAATGGGTACCCGCCTGGCCTTCTGGGGTGATCCTTGCTGGAGCGCTGCTACGATCCACCGGAGCCCGGTACAAATAGCGCTGGGTGGCATTCTGAGGAGAAGCGATAAAGTACAGCCAGCGGCTCTCGGCATCGAGGCCGACTATACTGATCACGTCGAAGTTGCCAGGCGTCAGCAGCACAGGGTTGCCGCCGGCAGCCGGGACAGCGTAAGCGTGCCGCCAGCCATCGCGCTCGCTCAGCCAGAGGAAATCTTTACCGCCATTGAGCCGGGGAGGATCGTCGGCAAAGTCAGGCATATCAATCCAGGCTTCATCCTGATCGCGAAACACTTCCTTGACCTGCCCATTGGCGGGATTGCCTGAAAACATAACAAGCGTGTTTTGTTTTCGATTCAGTTGCTGGATCTCCAGGATCTGGTTGCGCCACTCCATCGAGGCGAGGTAGTGATTGCGGGGGTCGCCAGGCACTTCCATCCAGCGCGAGGGCCCACCCGAGGCAGGCACCACGCCAACACGCACGGCAGAATTTTTGGTGCCAACCTTGGGGTAGGCGATGGTTGTCACTTTCGGGTAGACACTATCGGTGTTGTTAATCAGCGAGAACTTTTCGACACCGCTCGAGTCAAATTGCCAATAGGCAACGGACTTGCTATCGGGGCTCCAGCGAAAAGCATCTCGCAGGCCGAGTTCTTCTTCGTAGACCCAATCGGAGGTGCCATTGATTATGGTCTCTGAGCCGTCTTTGGTGAGGGCGAGCGTCTGAGCTGATTTCAGATCTTCGACATAGATATTGTTGGCGCGAACGTAGCCGACTCGCGTCGCATCTGGAGAGAACTTGGCGAACATGAGCGATGAGGCCGGCGCATCGGCTCCGAGCTTGCGCGGCGGACCGGCAGGAAGATCGAGCACCCAATAGTCACCCCGGGTATTTTGCCGCCATACCTTCTTGGTATTGGTGAAGATCAGCATGCGCTTGCCATCGGCCGACCACTCGTAGTCGTCGACAGAAACAATGGGCTTCAACTGCTGGGCCGACACCAGAACGGTGCGCTTGCCGGTGACGGTATCGTAGCGGATGATCTCAGAATTCTCGACGGTGGAATACGCTGCTCCGTTCTCGATCCATCGTGCCGGGCCAAAGCGCTTGGGGCTGAAAGCGCTGGTCGAGAAGATTCGTTTCAGTTGCTCTGTGAATTCATGGGACGGCGATGCTGCCGCGAGAAGAGAGGCGAGCGTGAGGGCAAGAAGCAGGATTCGGATCACAGCCAACAGGATACGGCAAATTCTGCTTCGGTTTGGGCTAAGATAGGTCTTTCGCACCCAAACGCCATGAAGATCCTCCACGCTCTGATGCGCTTCTACAGCTACCTGTTCACGCTCTTTCTCTCCGCCTTCCTCTTTGGCATTGGCACTGTTGCCTACCTGTCAGGCCTGCACAACTGGAAGCTCGACACCTTTATCTGGACGGGGCAAGATCTCTCCACCGCGATGATCGCTTGTGGACTTGTCGGCGGCATCAGTGTGTTGCTCGCGTTCTTCAACGTGTTTCGCTACTTGTTGCCCCTGGTGGCACTCAGCTTTTTCGGATTGATCGTCTATGGCTTCTTCTATCAGGGGTATCGATTTGCCGACGCCGAAATGTTTCAGGGCGCCATCGCTCTCGCGGTTGGCGCCCTGGGTAGCTTTTTCTGCAGCCTGATGGAATTCCGGCGCGGCGTTTAGCCCTGCCAGAGTTCGTGGATCGGACCGTAAAGATCCTGCTCAGAAAACGGCACGTACTCGAAGCCTCTGCCGAGCGGATCATCCCTGCGAATCGTGGTCCAGTCGATCCCAAGCGCTGAGTAAATCGTCGCTTCGAGATCTTCTGCACGAATGCTACGCTCACGGCTCCAGCCAGGGTTGACGGTATCGCGACCATTACTATCTGTACTGCCAATGGCGCGACCTCCCTTAATGCCGGCACCAGCAACGAGAGCCGCCTGCTGCAGGAAGTGATCGCGGCCCACTGTGGTGTTGAGCGCGCCGATCGTACGACCAAACTCACCCATCGCCACAACCAGCGTTTCATCGAGCAATCCACTGGCCTTCATGTCGGCGAGTAGAGTACCCAGCCCGGCATCAAACTGTCGTCCCAGCGAATTTGGATTCGAAGGATTGAGTGCCGCAGTATAGATGTTGGCGTGGTTATCCCAACCACCCACATTCACTTGAATGAAGCGAGCGCCGCGATTGGAGGCCAGAAGATTACGGGCCACAATCAGCGCGTTTCCAAACCCTGTATTGCCATAGCGGATTCGCTCGTCAGCGGAAAAACGGAAGAGATTATCAATCTCGGCGCGGTACATCAGGTTGCGAGCTGAGGCATTGAAGGCCGTCATCTCCTCACCTTTAGCACCGAGTAATCCCTTACCCCGCATCTCCGCATCCAGATCATTCAGCAGGGCAAAGCGACGGTCAAAGGTCGCCTGATTGTCGGGATGCGTCGTGCCGCTGGGCGGATTGCCACCGGGGCTGAAGTAGAACGGAGCAAAGGCGGGAGGCAGATAGCCACCGCCCGGGCCACCGCCAGTATTGAGATTGAAGAAGGGAGGCAGTGTCCTGTCGCCACCGCGTGTGGCGAATTCCAGCGACACCACCGAGCCGATGTGAGGTGCAATGCGAGACAGCCCACTCACCGGGTTGCGGCCAATCTGCAGCCACGTGCTGGCCAACTCATGGACGGCGGCCCAGGGCTTGATACTGCGCACCAGTGCCACAGAGTCCATTTGTTCGGCAATCCTCGGCATGAGCCCGCGCGGCCAGCGAACGTCGCCGTAGCTGGTTGGCTCATAGCTGGAAGGAAGCCAGGGACCTTCCTTCAAGTCAAACGTATCAATGTGGCTCGGGCCACCACCCATCATGATGAAGATGACATTCTTCGCTTTATTGATGGGCGTGACGGCCGCTTTCGAAACTGTTTCCATCGGGCGGGATGGCATCAGGAAGTAGCCGCCCACAGCCGAGCTCACATGTTTGAAAAACATGCGGCGGTTGAAGTGAGGGGCCTTCCAGAACCAGGTGCCTTTGATTCCGCTCCAGTCCTTGCCGAAGCGATCCTTACCTACTGGCTGTTCACCGTAAATTCGATCCATGATGATTTCTCCCTTGCCCTTAATAGCTAAAGATGAACTCTTGCTTGTTCATCAAAACCCAGGCCATGTCTTCGACAGCCAGGTTCTTTGCGGTTTGGACGTTGCCAGCCCTGGCGAGATGCGCCACGGTCTTGGCCTTTTCAGACTCGGAAGGCATGCGGCCGAGGAAGCGCAAAAAGAGCTCATCGGTCATTGCTCTCGGGTCTGTCATCATGGCAATACTTCGAAGCACCGTCGAGGCTGACACTTTAGCCCTCGAGGTGACGAACGAATTGTTCATCAGGTTGAGTTGCTGCAGGATGCTTCCATCCTGAACGCGGGTTTGGGTGTTGCGATTTCCACGCAGGAACAGATTCATGAAATCGCGGGAGCCACCGGCATTATTGGAGGGTTCTACAGGTTCAGGCATCTGCATCGCCCAATTGACGGGCTCCGCCCAGCCGTTGATCATGTAGCGGGCAATGACGTTGGTCGAGGTTTGAATGGCGTCATGAATCTCTTCGCCCTCCAGCCGACGCGGGATGTGGCGGGCAAACAAAGGCACATATTCCACTTTCCAGCCGTCGCTGTAATCAGAACTCAGCTGATAGGCATTCGATTCATAAAGGCGGCGCATGAACTCACGCATGTTGAAGTTGTTGTCGATCAACTCGTCGGCAAGCCGCTCGAGCAATGCAGGATGGGTTGCCTGGAGGGTCCAATCCCCAGTGGGCGGGTTCTTCGGGTCAAGACGAGCCGGGTCCAGCTGGTCAATCGGCTCTACCAGCGCCATATTGAAAACTTCTTTCCAAAGGCGATTGGCAAAATTGCGTGCAAACATGCGGTCGTTCACCAGTCGCGTAGCAAACTGGGCACGCCAGTCGCTGTTGTTGGCTTCTGCCTCGCCCATACGCCAGGCTGGATTGGCAGATCGCAACAGACCAATTTGTACGCGTCGGGGACGATTGCCAAAGTTCGTAATCATGTTGTAGTTGCCGGTTGTGGCATCGGTCACAAAGGTGGAATTTGGGAATTCAGGGTCCATCGCGTTGCGATTGGAGAAGCGAACCCGCGAGAAGTATGCCGACATCTGGTAGGCTTCCATGCGAGTCGCGCGACGCCCCCACAGGCTGAGCTGTTCGAGGTGGCCTCGGCCATCGTGACAAATCAGGCAATCATAGTGCGACATCCCCATAAAGGCTGAAGCGCTACGGGAAAACAGCGTATCGTAAGTATCTTCAATCGGCCCACCTGGGGTTTGCCAGCGACTGAACCACGTCGTGGGCGACTGGCTGCCACCAGCTTCGGTCTGCCCTTTGGCGGTAAGGGTCTCAAACACAATGTCCTTGATGGATTTGTTCTGCGAGACGCTCTGCGCAATCCAGCCGTGGAAGTTGTTACGAGCACCAATCTGCTGATTGCGGAACGCATTGGTCTGCGCGTTCTGCAAAAGATCCCCCCACCACATCGTCCACTTGTCGGTGAACTCGCGGGAGTACAGCAGCCGATCAATCAGTTCGTTGCGCTTGTTCTCATTGGTATCAAAAACGAAGGCCCGGTACTGATCAATGGTCGGGATGCGACCGGTGATGTCCAGGTAAATGCGTCGTACAAACTCTTCGTCAGTCGTGAGTCTGGCGCTCGGAACACCCGAAGCAGCCAGCTTTCCGAAAATCGCTTCATCAATAAAGCCCTTGACGGGAACCGAACCGGGAGCCGCAGTCCTTACGGATGCCCGTTGGCCACCCCACTTCATCGAGGCGATGCGTTCCTGAATAGTTTCCCGGACACGCGCTTCTCGAGCGACATATTCATCCGGTTCTGATTTGAAAGTGCAGTTTGCGCCACCCATTTCAGCCAAGGGCAAGATCACATCTTGTTCCTGGGCAATGGAGGCGGGAAGAAAGCTGAATGCGAGCAGCATCGCAGTCAACTGTTGGGCTGACAAGCCTTTGAAGAAAGGCGCATTTTTAGACTTCATGGTTCCCCGTAAACCTTTCGGTTGGCATTATTATAGCCGAACAGAAAAAATTCCGATGAACCGGAAGTACTAGATAGTAATTTTTAACGTAGGATTTTGGCAGCGAAAGCGCTCGGTGCCGGTGCAGCGTTGGGTCGCGTTGTACCATCCGTTGTCTGCAGGTCCATCGAACTGGTGTAGCCCGCAACAAAAAGCATCCTCGGGTTGGCCGGGTCAAAGCTAACCGAATTGATGACGTCCGTTGAAGATCCACCAAAGTAAGACAGATATTCCAGACCGGCGTTACCGGAAACTGACGAATTCACAACCGCCACCATTCCGTCGGCAAAGGGGGAACTGGGGCTACGCTTCAGCGCATTTTCGGTAGTAGGCAACTGACCAGACATGGTATAGCCCCCTACCGCCGCGCGGTTGTTGTCGAGCAGTGTCAACCCATAAACGAATTCGAATCCGGTACCGCCAACATACGTGGAATAGAGCAGAGCCGCAGGACCGCTCAAGAGAGGATCGATTTGCATCACAAAAGCATCAGTACCGCCGGCCAACTCACGTTGGGCCGCATTGGCCGTAACCGGCAGATCGGTGCTGAAAGTAATTCCAGACACCCAAAGTTTGCCATTGCGATCCAGTGCCAAACCGCGGGCTTCATCGCTGCGGCTACCACCGAGCAATGATCCGTAAATGAAAGAATCGAGGCCTCGTCGGGAAGGATCGATCGCCGCAACATAACCGTCAAAGAAACCGGTAGAGCTCATCGAAACCCCATTGGGGGTGAGAGGAAAATCATCCGAACCCGTCGAACCGGCAAACCAGATCCGATTGCTCGCGTCGAGAACGACTGCCACTGCAGAATCGTTACCGTTTCCACCGAGATAGCTGGCGTAGCTCAAGCTATTCTCGCGGGGGTTGAAGTAAATCACAAACGCATCGGAATTGCCCCGACGATTCGGCTGCGCTCCGGCGGTGACTCCGGGAAGTGCGTCCGCGGAGGTGGTACCCACTACGGCAAGATTCCCTGTCGGTCCAATGGCGATCGCCTTGGCCAGTTCGCGGCCCGTTCCGCCGTAGTAGGTGCTGTAAACCAAAGAGGCAGCGCCGCCCTGATTGGGATCAATGATCGAGACGAAAGCATCGAAATCCCCACCCAACTGATTCTGGAAGGGAGAAGCGGCCATGGGGAAATTCGCAGAATTCGTAATACCCGTGATCACAACCCGGCCTTGGCCGTCCAGCTTCATGTCTACGAGTTCTTCGACGTCGGTCCCGCCCAGCCAGGTGAAGAATAACGTTGTAGCACTGCCATCGGGGTTGATGCGGTACTTGACCACGAAAATGTCCGTCCGCCCGGCGTTGTTGACCTGAAAGGGTTCGTTGGGGCCATACGCCTCATAGCGACCACCAGAATGGCCAGCCACCCAAACATCCCCAGAAGGTTCTACCGCGACGCTGACGGCGACATCAAAATCGCCACCCACCAGATAACGGGACCAGCCGAGAGTATTGGTCGATTGACCCTGCATCGTGGCAAGGCACACTAGAATCAAAACGGAATAACGGACAAAAGAATTCATGGCTAAACAAAAAGAGACGAGGCTACCATCTACTAGGTTGCCACAAACCAGACCATGACATCAGTAGAGATCTTTCTCGCGTTCCTGCTTGCCGCCATTCTGATCGCAATTATTGCCAAGCGCCTGGACCAACCCTACCCCATCGCGCTCGTGCTGGGCGGGCTGGGCCTGGCGATGATTCCGGGCATTCCGCAGATCGCGCTGAGCCCGGAAATCGTTTTCTTTCTATTACTTCCACCGATTTTGAGCGAAGCGGCCTTCTTCACTTCCTGGCGGGACTTCTGGCGCTGGAAGCGGGCCATCTTTCTGCTCGCCTTCGGGCTGGTGACGGCAACCAGCGCCCTGGTCGCCTTTCTTTGTGTGAAATTTATTCCCGGCATGAACTGGGAAACCGGCTTCCTGCTCGGAGCGATTGTCTCCCCGCCCGACGCCGCAGCCGCCACCAGCATCACGCGGGGACTGCGTTTACCCAAGCGCGTAGTGCAGATTTTGGAGGGCGAAAGCCTGGTCAACGATGCCGCGGGCCTGACGCTTTACCGCTTCGCCATCCTCGCCATCACCGGCAGCGGCTTCTCCTGGGGCGCTGCTTCACTGTCGTTCGTTTGGATCGTACTGGGAGGCACGGCGATTGGTTGCCTGCTTGGCTGGATTTTTGTTCGGGTCTATCACTGGATTCGCGACCCGGAAGTAGAAGTGCTCTCCACATTTCTGGTGAGTTATCTTTCCTACTTTCTGGCAGAAGAAGTTCACGCCTCGGGGGTACTCGCCACGGTGGCCAGTGGGTTGATTCTCGGCTGGCATTCTCCCGAATTGTTCAGTGCCAACTCCCGCATCCGCGGCTTTGCCGTCTGGCAGACCTTTGTGTTTTTTCTCAACGGTTCGATCTTCCTGCTGATCGGCCTCGAAATCCCGCGTGTCTTTTCCAGCCTCGGCGGCTACCCGCTGCCGGTGCTGGCCGGATGGTCGGCGATCATCCTGTTTGGCGTCATCGCCATGAGGTTGCTTTGGGTATTCCCGGCCGCCTACCTGCCCGTTCTGCTGTCGGGTAAGGTAAGAGAACGAGAACCAATCCCGAACTGGCGCGGCGTCTTCGTCGTGGGTTGGACGGGCCTGCGTGGCGTAGTCAGCCTGGCAGCAGCACTTGCCCTTCCGCTCGAGACAGATAGCGGCCTTCCCTTCCCCTATCGAAACTTGATCCTCTTTCTCACCTTTGCCGTCATCCTGGGGACGCTCTTGCTGCAAGGTCTCTCTCTGCGTTGGGTGGTACGTCGGCTTGGCCTTCCAGAGGACCGCAGCAGTGAAGAAGAAGAGCTGATGGCGCGAATTTATTCGACCGAGCGCGTCCTGGAGAGTGTCTTTGAAATGCAGGACAAGGGCGAATGCGTGGGCACCGCCTTAACCCGAATCCGCAGCTACTACGAGGACCGTCTCGCTGGCCTACGAGCCCAACTGGAATCAGAAACCGGCATTGAAGCCCCCGACGACCCACAGAAGTTTCAGGGCCTTGCCGAGCAGCGCCTCTGGTGGAAGCTGGCCCAGATTGAGCGAAGTGCCATCGTCGAGTTGCGTAAACAACATAAAATCGGCGACGAGGCGATGCACGTCATTGAGCACGATATCGATTTGCTTGAAGCCCGCATCACGCCCAAAAAGTGAGGCCCATGATGCTGCTTTCGATTCGCATTCTGCTGATGGCAATGACAACGTTGCCTATGAGCGCACAACCGATTCGCGCCCTGATCGTCGATGGCATCAACAATCACGACTGGCAGGCCGCAACTACCTTCCTCAAAACTCAACTGGAGCGCAGCGGGCGCTTTGCGGTCGACGTGGCCACCTCACCAGCCCGCGACGCCACTGCCGAACAGTGGTCCCAGTGGCGCCCCAACTTCTCGGCCTACCAGGTGGTGATCAATAACTTCAATGGTGGCCACCTTCATTCAGGCCTGCGCTGGCCTGCGGCTGTGGAAGCTGACTTTCTCACCTACCTGCGCGGCGGGGGAGGCGTTGTGATTTTTCACGCCGCCAACAATGCCTTCCTGCGTTGGCCAGAGTACAACGATCTGGTGGGCCTGCTCTGGCGCGACAAATCATTTGGCCCCGGCCTGGTGATCGATATTGCCAGGCAGCCGATGATCGTCGCGGCCGGAGAAGGGCCACAGCCCGGCCATGGCCCCCGCCATGACTTCCGAGTCGACATTCTTGATCTCAAACATCCCATCACCCAAGGGCACCCCGCATTCTGGATGCACAAAGCAGAACAGCTCACCCATGGCCAGCACGGCCCAGCCGAAGCCCTCAAGCGCCTGCATGTGCTGAGCTATGCCTACAGCAAAGACTCCAAGCGGAACGAACCGATGGATTGGGTGCGCAGCTACGGCAAGGGCCGCGTCTATACAACGATGCTGGGCCACACCTGGGCGAAGGAAATAAACCCGAACCTCGAAGTGCCGGAGTTCCAACAGCACCTGCTGCGAGCCATCGAATGGGCCGCTACAGGGAAAGTGAAGCGTCGCGCCAATTGAGTTCCGCATCCGTGCGGCGCACATAGTTGGCATCGAGCGCAGCGGCATCCGGCCGATCTCCGGCAAGCCAGCGTTGCTCCGCCAGCAAACCAATCGCACCCGCCAATGCCTTTGGCGCCAGGGTGACAGCCATCCCCTCCACGGGCTCAAAGCTCACCCACTCCACTGCCTCTTTGACCTGAGCACAAACCTGATCGAGCGGCATCACTACTTCTTCTCTGTCCGGCAGGCGCGCATAGACATCGCCGCGCCGGGCATCATAAAAAGGCACCACCGTTTCAGCCGTGCCATAGCGCAGCAAAGCCTCCAGGTTGCTCACTCCGTAAACCGGCTTGTGCAAGGCCTCCCCCAGGCCCTTCACTGCAGTCAGGCCAATGCGAACCCCGGTAAAGGTACCAGGCCCACAGGCAGCAGCAAAGCCGTCGATGCGGCTCATCGGCATCGCCAGACGTTCCAGCGCTTCAAACAAGAGGTGCCCGTAGCCGTCGCCACCATCGAGGGTGACTTCCTGCAACACAACGCCCCCGTCTACCAGCGCAATGCTTCCCACCTCGTGGGTCGTGTCCATCGCCAGAATCATCGCACCAACCTTACAATGCGATCGATGTAATAGATCTTGCCGTTTGAATTCATGCCAGTGATCCGCAGATTCAACACCGCTGGATACTTATTGGCCAAACCCGAGGGCAGCGTCATCGGGCCCTTGTCTTTGGTGGAGATCACGCGCATGCCCTGCAATTCCGTGGGAACGTCGGCAGTAATCAGATAATGCATGAAACGGGTGGCCCGCGAATCTTTGGTGATGCTGATGGTGTAGGGCACCGGACTATCCGCCTTCAAATCGGCGTTGTCCTTGATGTCGATCGTAAACGGGATTCGTTTCGGGTCCACTTCAAATTCCTGCTTGAGCAAGGGCTGGCTTTCAAACTTATAGCTCTTCAGCATGCCCTCCTTGCGCCCCTCCCGCGACAGATGCAACAACCACTCGCGGTCTTTGCTGGGCGGCTCGCCAATGTAATGCTCGCCCTTGTACTCTTTCATCGGCACCCGCTCGCCCGTAGAAGCGTCTACCCAGGCAGCATCGTAGCCATGCTTTTCTACTTCCACTTCCACGATGCCTGGCTTCTCGACATAGAGCAGGTACTCGGTGCCTTCAAGAGCGACAGCCTTCCCGTTGGAAACATCAAAGTACGGCTCAAGTTCCCAATACCGCATCGAGCCGAGCACCTCAGCCATCGCTTTGGTAGCGCCATAGCCCGGATAGCTGCCTGAGAGGATCGCATTCCAGATCGTTCGCGTGCCAGCCCGTTTGCCGACTGAAATCACAGGGAGCGAATACACCTGATGCTCCAGAGCAGGCACCGCCGGGTCCTCGCCGTTGCACAGGATGTGCGTCATCCAACCATCCCGAACAAAGGCTGCCGTGCTGCCCAACGGATAGGCGCTACGCGGATGGCCATAGGCATCAATCTTCTGCAACAGCGCGCCCAGGTCTTTCAGTAGACCTCTGGCATCGCGATAGGTCTCCCAATCCTTCACCAGTTCCCAGGTGACATTCAGCGGGGCCAGGCGGGACACCAGATAGCGGAAGTACTTTTCCCGAGTGCTCCAGTCGGGCAGCGCCTTCACCAGTGCGCCATTGGGGCCTGCCAGCACAACATCAACGACTACGCCATCGGCATTGAGCTTCAAAATGCGCTTTTCAAAAGCTTCAAAGCGAGCCGGGTCTGGCGGCCATACCGGCTCAAAGAGGGTGCGGACGTGAGTGGCCTTCTGGGCCTTCACGGTTTCAAACGACTCCTCAGCAGCTGTGGCGAAATCCCAGATCTCCAGCCCCAACCAAAGGTGCGCCTTCAGCGTCGCGGTGTTGCGCCAGTGGTGTACATTAGCCCGCTGGATGAAGCCGGGTAATTCGCTGGCGAGCCCTTGGAAAGAAATCGTCTGCTTGTCGAAGCGAGCCAGATTACTGGTCAGCTTCAACTCCCACAAACCATCGTCCGTAGGAGAAACACGGATCACCAGCTTGCGGCCACCATCCCAGAAGGCAGGGGCAAGGAAGGTGCGAAAGCGCGGGCTTTTGACTTCTGCCGTCAGTTGAACCGACTTCCATGGCTCGGGGTGATCTTTCGCTTCCGCCTCGTTCAGCTCGAAAACAATATCGCAAACGCTGTAGACCAGCGTGTCCGGGCAAACTTTTTGCCCCCACGCTGTCAGCGCCACTATCAAAAACAGCAATCCGGCCCGCATAATAGCCAGTATGACGCGTACGCTGCTCCTTGGGCTTCTCCTTTCTATTTCGGCATTCGGGCAATCCACGCTGGCAACCAAAATTGCCGGCATGCAACGGCAGGATGGTTATTTCCCAATCTTGTTCGAGGCCAAGACAGGCAAGCTCTTTCTCGAAGTCGACAAGTTCAATACCGACTTTCTGTACTACGAAAGCCTTCCTTCGGGGCTGGGCTCCAACGACACTGGTCTCGACCGTGGCCTGCTGGGCCAGGAGAAGGTAGTTCACTTTGAACGTGTCGGCCCCAAGGTGCTCCTGGTGCAGGAGAATTTGAGCTATCGTGCCCTCTCGCAGGACGCCGCCGAGCGGCAGGCCGTCGCCGACAGCTTTGCACGCAGCGTTTTGTTTGGCTTCACAGTAGAGGCCGAAGAGGGCACCAAGGTTCTGATCGACATCACCAACTTTGTGGTGCGCGATGCCATGAATGTGGCCAACCGGCTGCGTCAGCAAAATCAGGGCACCTTCCGGCTCGACCCCGCCCGCAGCGCCGTCTACATGCCGCGCACCAAGGCCTTCCCCAAAAACACAGAGGCCGAGGCGACGATCACCTTCGCCGGCGAAGGTGTCGGCCGCTTTGTTTCGAGCGTCACACCCACACCAGACTCGATGACGCTGCGCGTTCACTACAGCTTCCTGGAACTGCCTCCGCCCGGCTTCAAGCCACGCGCCTTTGACCCGCGCTCCGGCTATTACGACGTCAGCTATATGGATTACGCCACTCCCGTTGAGCAGCCCATCGTCAAGCGCTTCATCACGCGCCACCGTCTGGAGAAGAAAGACCCCACCGCCAAGGTGAGCGACCCCGTCAAACCCCTCGTCTACTACGTGGACCGTGGCGCCCCCGAACCAATTCGCACGGCCTTGCTTGAAGGAGCCCGCTGGTGGAACCAGGCCTTTGAAGCCATCGGCTATCGCAACGCCTTCCGTGTAGAGATCATGCCGGAGGGGGTAGACTCCATGGATGCCCGCTACAACATCATCCAGTGGGTCCATCGTTCTACTCGCGGTTGGTCTTATGGGGCAGGAGTTACTGACCCGCGCACGGGTGAAATCATCAAGGGTCACGTCACCCTGGGCAGCTTGCGCATCCGGCAGGACTTCATGATCGCCGAAGGCATGCTGGCTCCTTACGCCGGGGCAGACGCCTCCACCAAGCGCATGATGGATATGTCGCTGGCCCGCATCCGGCAACTGTCGATCCACGAGATCGGCCATACCCTGGGGCTGGTTCATAACTTCTCGGCCAGCGCGTTTGGGCGCACGAGTGTTATGGATTACCCGGCACCGCAATTCACGCTGAAGCCCGATGGCAGCATTGACCTCAGCGATGCCTACGCTGTGGGTGCGGGCGATTGGGACAAGGTCGCGATTGAGTTTGGCTACCAGCATTTTCCTCCCGGCACCGATGAAGCCGCCGAGCTCCGCAAGGTGATGGACCGCGCCCACAAGCGAGGCCTTTACATCATTGCCGACTCGGACTCTCGTGCTGTCGGTGGCGCCCATCCGACGGGTCACCTCTGGGATAACGGCACCAATGCGGTCGACGAGTTGAACCACATGATGAAGGTCCGCGCCAAGGCGCTGGAAACCTTTGGCGAAAAAGTCATCACTATGTGGACCCCGATGTCGGAGCTCGAAAACAAACTGGTACCGATTTACTTGAGCCATCGCTATCAGGTGGAAGCAGCAGCCAAAGTGGTTGGCGGCCTCGATTATCGCTATGCCTTGCGCGGCGATAACCAGACCATCGCCAAGATCGTCCCGGCACAAGAGCAGCTACGCGCACTCAATGCGCTGCTCGATACGGTGAAGCCGCCGGTGCTTGCTTTACCCGAGCGCATTCTCAATCTCATTCCTCCTCCAGCACTGGGCTATGAGCGTACGCGCGAATCGTTCAACGGCCGCACCGGGCTGACCTTTGATGCACTGGCTCCGGCCGAGGCAGCGATCAATCTCACCATTGGGATGATTCTCAATCCGGAGCGATTGAGCCGCATCGCCCAACACAATGCCCGCGACAAGCAGTACCCATCCGTGGGAGAAGTGGTGAAGGCGGTGCAGGACGCAGCCTTCGATCAGAAGCCTTTGGAATACGGCATGCAGTGGGAATTGCAGAACCTGCTAAAGGTATCGGTGACGTATCACTTGATGGTGCTGGGTTCTGACCAACGCGCCGCGCCCACCGCCCGCTCGGTCGCCTTCAGCGCCTTGTCCTACATCTCGCAAATCAGCACCGATCTCTGGCTGAAGAATGAGATCAAGCGCTTCATCGACGATCCAAAGACGATTCCGCTGCCCAAGCCCCTGGCAGCACCGCCCGGCATGCCCATCTAAGCGTAGAGCGCTGCGGCGGCAATGAACTTCCCCTCAACATGAGTAAGGATCTACCCCAGCCGCCGCAGGGTCGCTTGCGTGAAATCTAACACTTCCGGATAAAACTCCTGCACATCCGCAGCAAGCCCCTCGTAGTGGCGCTCCAACTCCACCTCTGCGCCATCCAACCCTACGATACGCTTGCGGCGGGCCTCCATCCGGGTGAGCACTTGCCCAATGCCACCGACACTCCCGTAGCTACCCAACCAGCCGCTGGTGACCATCCTTGCCGGCAGCGGCTGCAACTCCACAGGCAACCCACCAACATGCCCAAGCAACCCACCCCTCAGCGCATCGACATCGACCCCTTGCGCTAAAAAATGATCGTAGAACACATCCACCAGCACCCCCGCCACACGCCGCCGCTCTGGCGCAATCCGCTCAATGCTGCGACGCACAACAGGATGCGCGTCCGTAAAGCGGTCGATCTCCCGATGCAAACTGACGCCAATGCGAAGCGCCTCGGGCTCGATGGAATCCACACGCCCCTTAAAGAAGTCCCCCAGCAGATTCCCCAGCGTGATCAAACCCGCATCCGGCAATACCAATAGATGCCCTAAATAATTCACTCCCTCCAATCTAGCGCCCCACATAGGAAAATAAGGGTGCCCTCAAAATCATGATCATCAAACCCGCCGACGCCAGCCCCAAAGACCTCTACAAGCTTATGATTGGCACGGTCGTGCCGAGGCCCATTGCCTGGGTCTCAACGGTCTCGACAGACGGAATCTATAACCTCGCTCCCTATAGCTTCTTCAACGCCGTCTCGGCAGACCCGCCAGTGGTCTGCTTCGCCCCTTCCCGCAAGCCGGCAGGCGACCACAAAAAAGACACGCTGCGCAACATTGAACAAACGGGCGTCTTCGTCGTCAACATGGTGAGCGAGCATCTGGCCGAGGCGATGAACCGGTCTGCCGCTGAAGTACCGCCCGAGGTGGATGAGTTCGCCCTCGCTGGCGTCACAGCCGAACCAGCCACGATGATCAAGGCCCCCATGGTGCAGCAAGCCCTGGCCAAGATGGAATGCAAGCTCCGGCAGATCATCCCTCTCGGCGACCAACCCACCAGCGGCATCCTGGTGCTGGGAGATGTCCTCTGCTTTCATTTCGCCGAGGGCCTTGTTGACGACTTCAAAGTGGACCCCGCCATGCTCAGCGCAGTCGGCCGCATGGGAGGCTCAGCCTATTGCGACACCCGCCATCGCTTTGATCTGATTCGGCCCTCTGGCAATTCCAAGCTCTAAAACAATCTTTGTTCCTCTTGTAAGAATTGGCTTCCGTAGCGCTCCTAACAGGGCAGAACGTGACCAGAGAACAACAAAGCGAGATCTTCGAGGTTTGGATCGCAGCCCATGCGGCCATCCTCCATCATGCCGTCAATGCCTTCGCCTCAGGCGAAGATCGCAATGACCTGATGCAGGAGATCCTGCTTTCGATTTGGAAGGCCATTCCGACCTTTCGCGGCGGATCGCAGCCTTCCACCTTTCTCTATCGCGTTTCGCATAATGCTGCCCTCAGCTGGAAGCGAAACCAGGCTGTCGCAAAACGCCAGATCGATTGGCTGCCCCCGAGCAACCAACCCAATCCCGCCCTGGACCTGCTCTACGAGAAGATTCGCAGCTTTCCACCGCTCGACCGCTCGCTGTTGCTTCTCTATCTCGACGAACTGAGTTACCGGGAAATCGCGGAAATCCATGGCATTAGCGAGAGTCTGGTTGGCGTCCGCCTGCTGCGGGCACGCAACCGCTTAATGGATGCAATGAAAGAGGATCACAATGGACCTGCCTGAACTCAAACAACTCTGGGCCTCACCGGCCAACACCTTAACGCCAGAAGCGACCCGGCTCTACACCGGTGCCGTCCTGGCCGCCGTCGACGCAGAGCGTCGCCGCGCAAGGGGGATGATGATCTACGTCAGCCTGATGACGGCAGCGACAACCTTATTCGCACTCAAACAGGTGATCTCGGCCAACGGAGAAGGCGCGAACGCCTGGTACGCACACCTGTTGCTGATCGCAACCTGGGTGGGCGCTTTCTTCCTGGTGCGGCACTTCCGAGCCAACACAGCAGCCGCTCCAGAATCGGCACAGAACTCGATTCAGGCTTCTCTCCGTGCACTCCATCGTCAGGCGCAGGGCCGCTCGCGTGAAATGCAAACGCTACTGGTGCTCTTCGCCAGCTTTATTCCTCTGTTCGCCATCGCAATCGAACAGTTACAGCTCGACGGCAAAATGCGCCCCCACGAAGCCCAGTCCGCCATGTATTTCGCCGCCACGATTGTCATCTGCGGGCTTGCCTATTTTTCCCTCGAACTTCTCTTGCGCCGCCTGCCAGAGCAGCGCCGCCTGGCAGCTTTACTGGCGCAATACGATCAGGCGTAGAGGGCTTGCGCCACGGGAGCCAGTTCTGCCTTCTGTGCCTCATTGAGGCTACTCACAAAGGGAGGAATCGGGCCCGTCTCCGCAATCCCCGCCAAACTCATCGAAGCATGCAACACTCTGGCTGGCCCCCAGGCATCCCGCAGGTCTTCATGCGGCAAAAAGAGCTGACGCACCTTCCAGGCCGACACAAAATCGCGGGCCGCGCAGTAATCAAAAATCTGCTGCGTCTTGGCCGGAGCCACGCACACCGAACCCGAAGTAAAGCCGGGCAAGTGAAAATGATCCAGGTGCGTAATCGCTGGACGCTCGCCGATACCGCTAATCACAAAACGCCGGTCCACCCGCTCGAGCAGCGCTTCGAGATATCCGTCCTCTTGCGGCTCGCGATGCACCACCGCGTACTTGATCCCAACACAAACACCGTCGTTCACCAAACGCGCCACCGCATCCAGCCCGGCCAGCAAGTTCGCCCCAAAGTTGTGCTCCTCCTTGAGGTAGACGATCAAGGGAGTTTCGGCCTCAGAGGAAAACTTTCGCAGCCCGGCTTCGAGGCCAGCCGCATCTCTTGGGTCAGCGCAAGGCAACGTCATCACGCAGGGAAAGCGATGCCGCCGCAGCAGTGCTGCCTGATCGATCAATCGGCCATAGGAAGGCCCGGCACTAGGGATGCACCACAGTTCATCGTCGAGGCCCACCAGCCACTCCAGCAACTCCGCATACTCAGCCAGGCTCACGTGATAGAGAAAGGCATTGCCGCCGTACATCAACCTCGTGATGCCGCCAGCCCGAAGGTGGGCTACCAGCTTTTCGTTCTCACCCCAATCAAAGCCGCCGCTGGCTTTACGGCACAAGGGGGGCACGGCAAGCACTCCCTTGCGGTCTTGATCCTGGACTGCACTGGTCTTCATGCGTCCGATCTTATCTACAACTGCGGTGGCGTTGTCGGCTTCGGTGCCGCATACAGAGCGCAAGCAGCTCGGCTATTGCGCCAGTACTCACTCTCAGACGCCAGCACTCCCAAATGATCCCAATTCTGATCCATCGCATTGCGTGACCAGATGCTGCAGGCCTTCCCGCGATCCCCTTCGGTAAACAGATACGTCGCCGCAGCAGTGGACCGGGTCAAAAAGTCGCGTGTGCCTTCATTGGCCCCCACCATCATGTCGTTGATTTCCTTGCGGCCCTTAAAGAAAAGCAAAGCCTCATAGAAAGCCTTGGTCGAGGTAATCGTATGTTTGTCGCTCACCTTCTCATCCAGATATTTCTTCGCCGCAGCCATCTCTCCGGCACGGCGCAGCGCCAGATAGTGCCAGAACTGAATGGGCACCAGCCAGTTCGGGTCGTCTTCCAACGTCTCGCAACTGCGGCTCCCCAGCAGGTCACTCTTCTCTTTCAGTGGGCTCTTCACCTGCGCCTCGCACCGTTCAAATTCCTGCGCGGCCTTGGCATGATCTCCGCTGAAGTAATAACCTAGGCCCAGGTAGTAGGCGGCATCGAACGAATTCGGAGCCATCGCCACTGCTTTCTGCAAGTCTTCAATCCCCTGGGCAAACTTCCTCGTAGAGAGATAGCGGTGTCCCCGCATTCTCAGAAATCGAAAATCTTTCGGAAACTTCTCAATGCCCTCGCTATAGGTGCCTATCGATTCAAAGAACCGGCGATACCCATCCTGGATTTGTCCCGCATTCAAAATGGCCTCAGGGTCTTTCGGCCGATCCAGGATCGCCTGCAGCGCCACCTTGATCCTGCCGTCTTTATCCTTGATTCCAAACAGCGCATTTCCATTGAGACTGCCTGCCTGTGGCTGGTCTGCCGTTACCAGATCCTCCTCCGTCTTGGGGACCTTCAACTGATCGACAGGAACCAGCGGTGGCGGGGTCGCCGTCTGCTGCGCAAACGTGGCAACACTCATCCAAATCAAAAGACAAAATCGCATTCGTTTCCCTAAATCCGGTTAATCAGGGTAGCCACATAAGCCGCCCCAAAACCGTTATCAATATTCACCGTCGTAACGTTAGACGCGCAAGAGTTCAACATGGATAGCAAAGAAGCGAGCCCATTAAAGTGCGCCCCATAGCCAACACTCGTTGGAACTCCGATCACCGGACAGCTCACCAGCCCACCCACCGCGCTCGGCAATGCCGCTTCCATTCCCGCACAACAAATAATCACCCGCGCCGCCCACAAATGTTCGCGCTGCGCGAGCAGGCGGTGAATGCCTGCCACACCAACATCCGAGATGGCAGTCACTTCGTTGCCCATCAATTCCGCCACCAGACGCGCCTCTTCGGCAACCGGCAAATCCGCAGTACCGGCGCACATCACCAGAATTCTGCCCTTCCCCAGCATCGGCACTTCGCGCTTCAAAATCAACAGCCGGCTCAGCGGATGATAGACCGCTTCCGGCAACTTCTCCTGGATCGCCCGCGCCGATACTTCATCCACACGGGTGGCCAACACATTCTGCCCATGAGAAGCCAGCCTTTCAGCAATGGCCGCAATCTGTGCGGGCGTCTTCCCCTGGCCGAAAATCACTTCCGGCATGCCGTGCCGCAAGGCCCGGTGATGGTCTACCTTTGCGAAATCAATATCTTCAAAGGGAAGGTGCTTCAGTTTCTCAGTAGCCAAATCAGGGCTCAGTTCCCCGGTTCTGACTTTTTCAAACAAGTTTCGGATTTGCTCTTGGTTCATATACTTAAAAGTCTATCTTGGACCCTACCGTAACACCATACTTTGCGGCCATTCCGGCCGCCAACTCCAACACATACTGCGCATCTTTCGTACCGCCATGCGTCGGGCACTCGCTCGATTTCGTCGACGGGCAAGGTGGCACATTGGCCAGCACTTCCACCACATTCTTCTGCTGATCGATCCAGATGATGTCCAGCGGGATCCTCACCTGGTACATCCAATAGGAGTACCGCCCCATCTTGTTGTGCACAAAGAACATCCCGCGATCCGCCGCCAGACTGTCTCGAAACATCATCCCCCGCATCATTTCAGCGGTATCAATGGCCATCTCGGCGTACACAGTTTCCCCGTTCGGCATCGTTACCGCGCGCAAGCGAAAGCGCTCCGCATCTTCTTGGTTTGAGCAGGAAGTCAACATAGCTGCAATTGTGCAGCACAAGACAAATATTCGCATCCATTAAAATGGTAGTTGATTCTGCGCATGCAACCAACGCAAACAGCATCGGGCCCGATCGGATTCTTCGAAAGACTCCGCCGCACCCTCGACATGATCAAGTTCGAGCATTCGATCTTCGCCATGCCGTTTGCCCTCACCGGCGCGCTGCTCGCCTGGCGGGAATCGCAATTCCAAATCGAAACTCCCTGGCTCAAGCTGCTCTACATCGTGCTCGCCATGATCGGGGCCCGCAGCGCCGCGATGACCTTTAACCGGATCCTCGACGCCCGCATCGACGCAAAAAACCCCCGCACCGCCATGCGCCACATTCCCAGCGGCCAGCTCAGCCAGCGCTTCGCCTGGGGCTTTCTCGCCGCCTCCAGCCTGGTCTTCTTCCTGGCTAGTGCCTTGCTCAATCCTCTTTGTCTGATGCTGAGTCCGGTCGCCCTCGGCGTGGTTCTTTTCTACAGCTACACCAAGCGCTTCACCGCTTTCGCCCATCTGGTTCTGGGTCTCAGCCTGGGCATCGCCCCCAGCGCCGCCTGGATCGCCGTCACCGGCACACTCACCTACCCCATCGGCTTTCTCAGCCTCGCCGTCATGCTTTGGACCGCCGGCTTTGACATCATCTACGCCTGTCAGGATATTGATTTTGATCGCCGCGAAGGCCTCTTCAGCATCCCCGCCAAACTGGGAGTCGCGCGCTCTCTGCAACTCAGCCGCCTCTTCCACATACTCACCGTTATCTCGCTCGCAGCACTCTCGCAATCCCTCAGCCTCTCGCCCTGGCCCGTGCTCCCAGTGGCCGCTTTGCTCGCCTACGAGCATTCTCTCGTCAGCGCCGACGACATGAGCAAAGTCGACATGGCCTTCTTCACCGTCAATGGCTTTATCGGGATTGCATACTTTGCCTCTATGGCAATCGAGGTTTACCGCAATGTTTGACGATTCCCGTCTCCAGTCGATTCACGAGAAAGTTCTCGCCGGCCAGCGCCTCAGCTTTGAAGATGGCGTCACGCTCTACCGCTCCCATGACATTCTTGCCATCGGTCACATGGCCAACATCGTGCGCGAGCGCATCAGCGGCAACAGCACTTTCTTCAACGTGAATCGCCACATCAACCCGACCGACGTTTGCGTCGCCCAGTGCAAGCTCTGCGCCTTCGGCAAGCAGGTCCGCGACCCCGACGGCTACACGATGTCCCATGAGCAAGCCTGGGAGGTCGCCGGCAAAGGCTGGTCCGAGGCCGTCACAGAATTCCACATCGTCGGTGGCCTGCACCCCACCCTCACCCTGGACTGGTATTGCGAACTCCTGCGCGGTCTCAAGCAGCGCTTCCCCCAGGTGCACCTCAAGGCCTTCACGATGGTTGAGATCGGCTACTTCTCAACCCGCACCAAGCTCACCATCCGCCAGGTCCTTGAAAAACTGAAAGCTGCTGGCATGGATTCTCTCCCCGGCGGTGGTGCCGAAGTCTTCTCCGAGCCCGTACGCCGCATCATCTGCGATCACAAGATCGACGGCAACGTCTGGCTCGAGACCGCCCGCGAGGCACACAATCTCGGCCTCCACTCCAACTGCACCATGCTCTATGGCCACATCGAGGCCGAAGAAGATCGTGTCGACCATCTGGTCCGTCTGCGCGAGTTGCAGGACGACACCAAAGGCTTTCAAACCTTTATCCCCCTCGCCTTCCACCCCGCCAACACGCCGCTCCATCACGTGCCCGTCACCAGCGGTTTTGACGACATCAAGAACATCGCCATCTCAAGGCTGATGCTCGACAACATTCCACATATCAAGGCCTACTGGATCATGATGACGCCGCGCATGGCGCAAATCGCCCAGCGCTTCGGCTCCGACGATCTCGATGGGACGGTAGTCGAAGAAAAGATCTATCACGACGCTGGCGCTACCACAAGCCAGAGCCTGCGCCGCGAAGAACTGGAGCGCCTGATCCGCGAAGCCGGCCGCGAACCCGTCGAACGCGATACCCTCTATCGCCGCGTCGAACGTACAGCAACGCCCCAACCCGATACGGCCTTCACCATTTTGGTCTAGTGCCCATATAGCGCTCGAGCAGGCGGGGCTCCGTCTTCGCTAGGTCGACAACGATCAAGCCATCCAGGCAATTCCCAAACTTCGGGTCGACATTAAAGGCGACCAACTGCCCCCCCAGCTTCATATACTGGCGCAGCAACACCGGGATCGACTTTCCATCCGCCTCAAGGTCCGCGATCAGATCTCCCAACTCTTCGAGGTCACAGGCAATCGGCTTCATCGAATCCCAATGCGGACGCAAGGGCCGTCTTGCTCTCACCAGAGAGGCGAGCTCCTGATTGCCATTCTGCTGGCTCAGCACACTCACCATGAGTTCCCGCGATACTCGGGCATAGTCGGCACTCACACTCACCGGCCCAAACAATACGCGTGCCGGCGCATGCTCCAACACAAAGCGGCCAATGCCCTTCCACAGCAGCAGCAACGGCTGAAAGCTCCGCTGGTAAGCAGGCGGAATAAAGCTGCGCCCCAACTCGATCGCCGGCCCCAGCTTTTCGAGAAACCGCTCATCAAATTCAAACAGCGTCCGCGTATACAGCGCCTTCACGCCGCCTTTGGCAAGCAACTCATCCACTAAACCCAGGCGATAAGCCCCGGCGATTTCCTGCTTCTCGCGATTCCACAAATACAAGTGGTGGTAATGGGCATCGAAGCGATCGAGATCCAGCGCTTCCCCCGTGCCTTCCCCCACTTGCCGAAAACTCTCTTCCCGCAAGCGGCCAATCTCCCGCAGCGTTGCCGGAATCTCATGCCCCGGCGCAGCAAACACCTGAAATTCGCCCGCCTCCAGCAGCGGCGCCCGGCGCATCTCGAGCAGTAGCGACTGGCGCGGCATAGCCGCCGCAATCGCCTTCCCTCCACTCTGACGCCGCACCCGCCGCCGGTCCCGCTTCCGCAAAAGATAGGTGCGCCATCTCAGGTGGGCTACCAGTTCTTCGGCAGTCGCAAATCGTTCCATCCGCTCCCGGCCAATCACCGCGCCGCAGCGAAGCTCAATGCTGCGGCGTTGCTTGTTCAACAACTCGTGAGGCAACAGCGCGGTCCGCAAACGCGGATGCACCAGCCCCGCCAATTGAAACAGGGCACTGTTACGTCCATCAATAAACATCGGCAGCGCTACGGCCTTCGTCTTCTGCAACAACCGCGCGATCGATTCACTCCACACCGGGTCAGCCACCTGCCAGCGCGGAAACTGAAACTGCAACTGCGACACTTCCCCTGCCGGAAACACCAGCAGCATGCCCCCTTGCTCCAGCCACTCCAGCGCCTCACGCATCCCCTTGGCATTCGCCCTCCGGGCACTCGGCCCACCGTAGGGGTCCACACAAATAATGCGGTCGGCAATCTCCTGAAACTCGCCCAGCAGTTGGTTCGCCATGATCTTCACATCAGGGCGAATGCGCGGCAGCAATTCCGCCAGCGCCACACCTTCCACAATCCCGAAGGGATGATTTGCCACAGCAACCACCGCGCCTGTCTTCGGAATCCGCTTCAGATCCTCTTCGGTCACCTTCACTTCCACTCGAAGCGAAGAAAGCAATCGCTCACAAAACTGCGCCGGCGGCCCCTTCCGCAGATCCTGATATAGCCGATCCGTCTTTTCCACCTGCAACACATGCATCAGCGCGTTAAATACGGGCTGCGGCACGGTATCGGGAATCCACTGCGAAAATGCACCGCGAAACGGGGCGGGTAGCCTGGGCTCCAAATTGGTCATCTGCACTTCACCCGAGGATGGCCTGTAAAGATGACACCCTCGCAACGGACAGATAACAGTTCAGCAAAACCGCGGAAATTTCGTCCCCATCTTGACGCGAACCGCTACACTACACTAGTAAGAATCCGTTAATACAATGCAGCGCTTCTCCTCACTACTCCTCCTGGCCCTCTGCCTGCTTTTCGCCTCCTGCAAAAAAGATGCTCCAGCAGCAACCGCCAAAAAGGAAGGAGGACCGATCAAGATCCGCACAACCGATGCTTCAGCACGCGTGGTGCGACGCAGCGTAGAGAGCGTCGGCACTTTGTTCCCCCTCGATGAAACCATCGTCAGCGCCGAAATTGACGGCCGTGTCGACCGCGTCGACGCCGACCTCGGCGACTTCGTCAACAAGGGCCAGATCATGGTGCACATTTCGGACGAAGAGCAGCGCTACCTGCTCGCCCAGAACGAAGCCCAACTCCGCTCCAGCCTCGAACGTCTCGGCCTCACCAAAGATACTGACCGCGTACAAGACGTCAAAACCACTCCCGACGTCCGCCGCGCCGAAGCCGACCTCCAGGACGCCGAACAGCGCTTCAAGCGCACCCGCGAACTCCGCGATCAGGGCATCGGCCCCCAGGCCGACCTCGATCAGGCCCAGGCCCGCTTCAACTCCGCCAAGGCCGCCTACGACGCCACCGTCAACCAGACCCGCAATCTGATTCAGGAAGTCGAACGCTTCAAAGCCATCGTCGATCTGCAGCGCAAGAAGCTCCGCGACACCAGCGTCTACGCTCCCTTCGCCGCCAGCGTCAAAGAGCGTCAGGTCACTGTTGGCCAATACGTCCGCGCCAACACCCCGCTCATCGTACTCGTCAAGACTGACCCCCTCCGCCTCCGCCTCGATGTACCCGAGCGCATGGCCCCCTGGGTCAAAGTCGGCCAAATCGCACAAGTGGAAGTAGAGGCATTCGAAGGCCAAAAGTTCAACGGTAAGATCTGGCGTGTCTCCCCAACGGTCGACCAGACCAAGCGCACCTTCGTCGCCGAAGCTCTCATCGACAACCCCGGCATGCGCCTGAAGCCGGGCTCTTACGCCCGCGCCCGCATCCCAACCGATAAATCCGAGACCATCGTACTCGTCCCCAACCGCGCCGTGCAGTACATCCTCGGCTCCAACAAAGCCTACATCGTCAAGGACGGCACCATCGAGGCCCGCGAAGTCAAAATCGGCGAGCGCTTTGAAACCGAAGTGGAAATTCTCGAAGGCGTCACCGCCGGCGAAACCGTCGCCACCACCAACCTGCCCCGCCTCGATACCGGCAGCAAGGTCTCGATCGATAACTCCGCTCCCCCCGCTACTAAAAAAACAGAGTAGCCTAGGGGCATGACACGGCTCGCAGTTATTGGCCTGCTCACCCTATCCAGCGCTCTAGCTCAACCCATCACGATGGCCTCGTCAGCAGACGGGGCCATTTTTGAATTCACCGGCCCCTGGGCCTTACGAGGCGAACCGCTCGCTCTCAATGAAAACCGTCTCTTTCGCTACAACAGCGAAGCCCCCAGCGTCCTCCGCGAAGGCAACGCAGACCGCTTCCTCGCCTATTCGCTAATCTCGAGCGACGGCAAAACCACCGCCACATACTCCTACATCCCCTGCCCTGGTGTCTGTTCATTGCCCCGCCCCAGCCACGAGATCGAAGTCTCCCGTGACGGCAAGGTGACCAGGCTCACGGGCAACCTGTTCCGCATGAGCCGCAACGGGCGCTTCCTCTTCGACACTGGCTTTCCCAACTTCTCCGCGGGCCCTGTCCTGCGCGACCTCGACACAGGTGCCACACAGTCCTTCCCCCGCGTACTCACTCGCAATCTACGCCACTCCATCGCCGACAACGGCACCATGCTCACCACTGAAGCAGGCATCTTTGCCGGTATCGGAGACCCCAGCGAGTACCGCCAAGTCTTGCTAACTCCCTTCGGCAAGCCAACCGAGCTGCTTTACGAAACGACTGATTCAAAGATTGCAGGCGCCGCCATCGCAGCCGATGGACAAACGGCATTTGTCCTCACCGCGATCACGACCGGGAATCGCTTTTTTCGCACCTTCTACAAGCTCATCTCCCTGGATCTCCGTACCCGCCAACAGAAGATTCTTCTGGACAGCTACCAGGGCATTCAGGCATTCACAATCAACACCCCCGGCAGCCAACTGCTGCTGCAAACGGTCAACAGCCTTCTCATTTGGGACCAGAACACCGGCTGGAGAAACCTGCTTTCGCACGACGAAGGCTTCCTTGAGTCGCAACTCACCGACGATGGTTCCACCGCATTTGCCATCACCAGCAAGAACCGCTTTTACCGCCTCGACGTCAATTCCAGCCAGGCAACACAGCTGTATGCGCCCATGACGCGCTACGTTTCACAGCAGAGCCAGGGCTCTACACCCGGCTCTCTCATTCGCTTCGGAGTAGACGCCGCAGGTGCGGGCAATCAGGTCCGCGTAGGCGAGATGACGTTTCCCTTCGTCAAGGCAGAAAGCCAGTTGCTCGACGTTCAAATCCCCTGGGAATTCAGCAAGGCACCTTCAGGCGCGACCATCGCAGAGATCTCCAGTGAATCCTCCCCCTTCCTGCTGCGCACCCGATTGAATATCGCCGAGCAAATCCAGCCCTGGACCTTCACCAAAGCATTCTCGCTGGCAGGCGTTACCAGCCCGTTTCTGATCGCCGCCAATCAGGATTTCTCAGCCCTTCTCCCGGATGTTGCCGCAGAGGCGGGCTCTGTCATCCACTTTTGGGTCACCGGCCTCGGTGAGCTGGACCGCCAACTCGCCACTGGCGCTCCGGGCCCCGTCGATCCACTCGCCCGGCCTCTCGAGAAACTCTCCTGCTACTTCGAAGAAGGCGACACCAAACTCGAAGTTCCCGACATCATCTACGCCCCAAATTTAGTCGGCATCTACCAGGTCGATGTAAAGATCCCAGCCGACTGGCCAGCGGGTCTGTGGCGGCTCTCCTGCAAGGCCTCAATCGGCCAACCGACCGGCGGCTACATCCCTGTCAGCGCCAGGCGCTAAACCTGCTCTTCCCCCCGCCGCCCATACCGGTTAAGCTACCTGATTCCGCAAATTGGGCACTATGGCATCATGAGAGAGTCAGCAGGCCGATGTCATACCAATACGATGTATTCTTCAGCTACAAACACACAGCGCAATCGCTGTATTGGCACCAAAGGGTGAAGGATTCGCTCCAGGAGTGGTTGACCCACGAACTCGATGGAAGCAAAGCGCGCATCTTTATGGACTGTGAGGAGATTAGAACTGGCCAGGATTGGAGAGACCGTCTAGGCTTCGGCCTCAAGCATTCAAAGTGCTTGGTGCCCGTTTGGTCTCCATCTTATTTCCAATCACCTTATTGCGTGTCAGAATGGAGAGCATTCCACCAGAGGCAATCCGACGTAGGTTGTAATCTCATCGCTCCCATCCGTTACAACGATGGCAATTGTTTCCCGCCAGATGCGAAAAATGCTCAAATGGCTGATTTCGAGAAATTGACCTCCAATGAGGCTTACTTCTGGAACAGTGATCGTGCACTCTTGCTAGAGGACAAAATTAAGCTGCTTGCTAAGGATGTTGCCACAATAGTCAAAAACGCCCCCGAATTCGATTTGGAGTGGCAGGCAGAACTTATGGATTTCCTCCCGACGGAACCGACAATAAAGCTGGCAAAACTGTGATGAATATCGCCATCCCACCTCCGAGTACCGGAATCATCTACACCTTCTATTCCTACAAGGGAGGGGTGGGAAGGTCCATGGCTCTGGCCAATTGTGCGGCACTACTGGCCAAGTGGGGTTCTCGAGTCTTAGTCGTAGATTGGGACTTAGAGGCCCCTGGACTTGAAAGGTTCTTCTCTAAATTCACTGGCGTCGTCGATTCACGATCCAAAATGCCTGGGGTACTCGACCTGATCGAAAGCTGGCGAGATAATGGCCCCTTGCACTGGAAGGATTGCAGAATTGCCATCCCGATCGCGAACGGTTCTTCCCGCTTAGACTTGATCACCGCAGGTCAATTGGATCACCGCTACTCCTCTAGGCTTCATTCTCTAGATTTTTCAAAGCTTTTTGAAGAATCGAGACTTGGCAACTATATTGAAGAACTCCGTGACGAATGGATCGCCAACTATGATTTCGTCCTTTTAGACTCAAGGACTGGAGTGACCGATATCGGTGGCATCTGCACTGTGCATCTTGCCGACATTCTGATTCTGCTTTTCACGACAACCGATTCCAGCTTGAACGGGATTCGGCAAATCATCGACCGCGCAAGACAGGAGCGTGAAAAACTCCCCGTCGATAGAACTTCACTTGTAGCAGTCCCCGTACCTGCGAGAGATGAAAGCCGGACGGAATATCGACAGTCCCAAGATTGGAAACGAATCTCGGCAGAGAGGTTCCAAGATCTATATGAAGATTGGCTGCCCCAAAATGTCTCTGCTAGTGATGCTGTGAATATATTGCGAATCCCCTACATTCCCTACTGGAGCTTTGGAGAAAAACTTCCGGTTCTCGAAGAAGACACTCGCGATCCTTCAAGTATTGGCCACGCTTATGAAACCTTATCCCTGCTTATTGCAAATCGATTGGATTGGACCAAGATCGCAGAGCTAGACCCGCACGAAAGCCAAGCCAATTCCAGCGACAACGCAAGCCTTAGAGTGAGTTGGCTGCAAGATCAGGAAAAGAAGTGGGATTCGCTTTTCTCTGGATGGATTCGAGACTTAAGCAGAGGAAGAAGTAATGTAAAGGCTTACTATTCTTGCTCCAAGCCACTTGCAATTGAGGACCAACAAGAACTTCTCACCCTCGCGGGCCAAGTTCAAAATTCTGGTCAACGGATCGGCCAGTTCATATCGAGCTCCGACAGTAAGCCGAAACCAATGGTAACGGGAATTCAAGCCAGGATTGAACAAGAACGCAGTCTTAGCTTCTGGGCGTTCAATCTCGTTGGAGACTTCTTCCAAGCGGAGGCTCCCATCACAACCCCAGATGGAAAGTTCGTATTTCTAAATGAGAGAATCCGCTGGAGTGCCGAGTTGCTTTCGCATGCCTACAAGTTCTACAAGAAAGCTGGAATCCCTGACTCGGGGCAAATCGATTTTGTTTTGAAATACGAAGGACTTGCCGGAAAAGTACTCACTCAAAGAGACTCCCCAGAATATGCCTACAGCAGCGTGGCAGCAGAAGAAGACAGCATAACGATCCAGTGCGAATTTACACTCCGAGAATTAAAGCTGGATTTCACTTCAGCTGTGGAGTCGCTCAGCGCCCCGTTGTTTCGCCTCTTCGACTTCCAAAAGTTCGCCAGGGCTGCTTACGAGTATCACTCTGGCCATTTCAGCAACCTCGACTGAGAACATGCTCGCCTAAACCTGCTCTTCCCCCCGCCGCCCATACCGGTCCAGATACACACTGGCCGCTTGCACCCCAATTCCCAGCGCCAGCCACACCTGCCAGTGACTCAACAACCCCGTTGTAATCACAAACGCAGTCGTGATATTCAAATCTGCCAGCAATCTCCACAACGCCACCACAAAGCACAGCACAGCCGCTGGCGTGAGCAAACTCGCCAAAGCACTGGCGAGCTTTGAATCGAGGTCCCGGTTTGCCGCTACCTGCGGGCCCACGCGCAACTTGATCCTGACAATCATGATCTTTGTGGTTCTGACCTGCCCCCAATGACTCCTCCAGCCATAACTAGAGAACTTCAAAGATCTTAGCCCATTTGTTCCGCCGTTAGCGGGGATAGGGGTGTGGGGCAAGGGGGTGGCGTCTGAGCCCCCTTACCCCG
>JBIITX010000002.1:0-264974 GCA_044340255.1 Bryobacter sp.
TCCAAAAGACACTCACTCATTGGGTGAGCCTTCGATTCCTTCTCGCTTTTCCCCATGCGCCCATTATCTGAGACTTGCGCTCAAAACTGCTCCGGTCCCGAAGCTTCAACTGCTTTTTCTAGGTTCATGTAAAGCTGACCCCCCTAGCGATCACATAAAACTGAACCCTCCAACCTGGGTAGCCGGGAGTAGCGGTAGCGTACAGGCCGCAACTTGTAGTTAGTCACGGTCGAGGATTCGCACTGCCAGTTCGGGATCTGCCGCGAATTCCGTAATCCGTACGGCATTGTGCCGGAGAAGTTCCTCGGCGTCTCTGGTTGGATGGTGCCAGCGGCGAAGCCACACCAGCTTGGGGGGCGGGCCGAGAGTGGTCGCCATCTGGCAGAAGTCGGCGTCTGTTGTGACTAGCAGGAAGCCCTGGCGCCCCGCAAAGTCCCAAATTTCGAGATCTGGCGAAGCTTCGAGGCCTGCGGATTTGACGTGGATCGAGCCGGGAAAGAGCTCGGCCAGTTTGACGACGAGTTTGCTTGAGAGGTTCTCGTCGAAGAGAATCTTCACAAAGCGATGCGCTTGCCCAATTGCGCGGCGAATTCATAGACCGCTCGAAAGTCTTCTGCTTCCAGTTCCGGGTAATCGTCGAGAATTTCCCGCTCACTCATGCCGGCGGCCAGCCAACTGAGGACGTCCCAGACGGTGATCCGCAAGCCACGCAGACATGGCTGCCCGGAGCGCTTGCCCGGCTCAAACGTGATCCGGCTGCTGGTCAACATGAGTCTAGAGTAACATCGGCTGGCAAGCTTGAAATCGCACAGAATTACCGGGAAAACTCTAAGAATTGGGAGAGGAAGCGTCGCTTGAGATCGAGTCCCGTGGATTCAGCCCCAAAGCCTTCCCGGTGAAATGTGATCCAGGACTCTACAGGGTTTGGCAGCTTCCTCAATCCGTAAGCCTTGAGCGCAGATTTCCCGGCAAGAATTCGCTGTGGCAGCAAGCTCTTCCGCCTTCGCCAGTGGAGCCAGATGTGGCCTTGAACACTAATGCGGGGTTGGCAGAACAGCGAAATGCATCCATGAAAGACATCGTCAATCAGGCGCCGCAGATTCGCTTACAAAGCTCAGCACCTCAGTCTGAAATTCGATACCGGGTTCTACCTCACCGTTTGGGGCTCAGGGCAGGCCTGGACCTTGATCGGCTGAATGACTTCCTGGACGATCTCGAAGTTTCGGACGGGCTTGCAAAACTGAAGGGTCATTCCTGATCTCAATCTGTTTCTTTCTGCCCATGATCCGCTTTCCACATGCCCTGAGGTGGCGTTGCGTTGGTGGGCCATTTACTGAATTCCAAGGGGCCGGTTGGATTGGCATGGATCACGATTCCGGGCTTCGGTGGAACCATCCGATCGGTTGAAGAGGATTCGTTCGGGCTGGAATTCGAGAGAATACTAGAGTGACCTTACGATCTTCTCTCTCCTATGAACCGGTTGTGCTGCAGTTTGGGACCAGCGGACGGCGTGGAGAGATTGTCCACCTGACTCCTCTTGAAATCTATCTGAATGTTCTGGCCGAGGTGCAGTACCTGCAGTCTTTGCCCGTGGCTGAGGGTGGGGTTCTGCCGGGTGAGGATTTCTACTTCGCCTATGACTTGCGGCCGAGTTCGCCGGAGCTCGCTGTTGCCGCTGTGGCTGCCTTGCGCGATGCCGGGATGAAGCCCGTGAACTGTGGGCGGATTCCCACGCCCGCGCTGACCTACTATGCCCTCAGTCAGGGGAAGGGTTCGCTGATGGTTACGGGAAGCCACATTCCGTTTAACCGGAATGGCTATAAGCTCAATACCTCGCGTGGGGAATTGCTGAAGCAGCATGAAGCGCCCATCAATGCCCGCGTGGCCGCAGTGCGGCAGCGGCTCTATGAGGAGGATGCGGCGGCTTCGCTGTTTGACGCGCAGGGACGGTTCCGTCAGGCGGCTGGTGGCTTGCCCGAAGAGGTTAGCGTGGCAGCGGCCATGTATCTGGAGCGGTATTTGCAGTTCTTTGCCGGGAAGTCGCTTGAGGGGCGAAGGATTCTGGTGTATCAGCACTCGGCGGTGGGACGGGATTTGCTGGTGGAAGTGTTGGAGCGGCTGGGGGCCGAGGTGGTGGCGGCGGGACGGAGCGATACCTTTGTGCCGATTGATACCGAGAATATTGAGGCTTCGCAACTGGCGGCGATTCAGGCGCTGGTGGATGGGCCTTATGATGCCGTGGCGTCGATTGATGGCGATAGTGACCGGCCGCTGTTGTTGGGCGTCGGGGCGGACCGCAAGGTGCGGTTCTTTGGCGGGGATTTGCTGGGGATGGTGGTGGCAGAGTATTTGCAGGCCGATGCGGTGGTGGTGCCGGTTAGTTGTAATGATGCGATTGACCGTGGGGCGCTGGCTGGGGTGCTGGAGGCGAAGACACGGATAGGGTCGCCTTATGTGATTTCTGGGATGGAGGCGGCGCTGGGGAAGGGCAAGAAAGCGGTTTGCGGGTGGGAGGCGAATGGCGGGTTTTTGCTGGGGTCGGATTTGCCCGGGCTCAAGGCACTGGCGACGCGGGATGCGTTTCTGCCGCTGCTGTGCGCGCTGTTTGCAGCTGGGAGTGGCACGCTGGGGGAATTGTTTGACCGGTTGCCCGCGCGCTATAGCAAGGCTGCGTTGCTAAAGGAATTTCCGCGGGTGACGAGCCTGAAAATTCTGGAGGTGTTGACGCCAGAGACGGTGGGGATGTTCTTTGGTGCGGAGATGGGGTTCAGCGAGCTCGTGCGGATCGACCGGACCGACGGGGTGCGGATGATTTTTACTAACGGGGATGTGGCGCATGTGCGACCCTCGGGGAATGCCGATGAGTTGCGGATCTATGCCGTGGCCGATACGCAGCAGCGGGCGGAGGAGATTGCCGAGATGGGGGTGAGGCCGGGGGGAATCTTGCGGCGGCTGGAGGAGTATGTCGGCTAACGGCAGGCGATGAGCTCGGTAGGGCTGCGGTAGATGGTCTTGAGGCCGGTGGCTGCCGGGTGGAAGCGGAGCTGGAAGTTGGGATTGGGATCGAAGTGCTTCTGGCTGAGGAAGAGGCAATCGAGGTGGTAGTGGTGGAAGGCTTCGGCCATGGAAGGGGAAGGCTGGAATTCTCCGGCGGCGTTGCGGGTGAGGATCTCGTTGAGCTGCGGCAGGCGTAGGGCTTTGTTGCCGGTGTAGAGGTAGAAGGCCGGGTCGTCGACGGCGAAGAAGTTCTTGTGGCGAGGAAGGTTTTGACGCACCCATTGGTAGGCCTGGGCGGTGTGGAGCTGGAGTTGGCGCTCGGCGTCAAAGAGAGCTTTGCCATTCTGGCTGAGATTGAGCGTGGCGTTATAAGCCATGGCGAGGGCGAGGGCTGCGGCGAGGATACGTCGGCTGGTGGGGGAGGGGAGGGCTTTGGCGAAGTTAGCGGCCTCGGCCTGGAGGCCCAAGGCGAGCAAGGGGAGCAGGGGCAGCATGGCACGGGTGTCCGGTGGGAAATACCAGACAAGCATCATGAGCGAAGAGAAGAGAGCGTAGCTGGCGTAGGTGCGGTGGAGGTTGTTACGGGAGAGACGCACGATGCCGGAGATGGCCGCGATGGCGGCTACACGGCTGAGGACGACGGCGGGTAGGGAGTCTCCGAAGTTGAGCAGGAGCATGCGGGCGATGGCGGCCAGCCAGGGGTCGAGTTGCTGGTAGATGTGGTTGGGGAGCGCTGCGAGAGGAACGATCGCCCATTGGTAGGCGAAATAGTCGGTGTAGTATTTGTCGATCAGGGTGGTCGCGGGGGATTTGTGGGAAGAGACCCAGAGGGCCCAACCGAGGACCGGGATTGCCGCAGCGGTGAGATGGATGGCGAGGCGACGCCAGTGGCGGGACCAGACGTCGACTAGGGCGAAGGCGGCGAAGAGGGGGAGCGCGGCAGTGCGCGTGAGGTAGGCGATACCGGGCAGAAGGGGGTGGCGCAGGGCCAGGGCCCAGGTGATGAGGGCGGCGAACATGAGGTCGCTCATGAGGCGGGTGGAGGCGAGCTGGACTTCGGGGTGGAGCGGGAGCAGCGCGACGGCGAGGAGGGCATGAGGCGGCTGCCAATCGCTGCGGCGCAGGAGGTGGTAGAGGCCGAGCATCCAGACGGGGAGCCAGAGCCAGTTGAGTGCGAGGGCGAGGGGGAGGGCCGATTCGATTTGCGGGTGGATGCGCCAGGCGTTTGAGAGATAGAGCGGATAGAGGGGCGGGTATTTGGTTTGCGCGGGCTGCCAGGGGAGGCTGCCGATGACGTAGCCCTGGTTGAGGGCGAGGTTCTTTGCGGTTTCGAAATAGATGGCGTCGTCGTGGAAGCTGCCGAGGTGTGGGAGGTCGCGCCCCTGCCAGACCAGGTACAGCGAGGGCAGCAGGGACAGGATCAAGAAAACCAATGCATACGGCCTGCCCATCTATCGGGAGGATCGGCGGATTGGCGGGGATGCATTAGCTACATAATGGAGGTATGAAGCGTCGCGCGCTAGTGTGTTTGTTGCCCGGGATCTTGTTGCGGGCTGGGGGCAAGCCCTTGCGCGGCAAGCTGGTGGCGGGGCGGAAGCTGCTGGTGGGTGACAGGCTGGTGGCGCTGGCCGGGGATGAGGCAGTGGGGAAGGTGCTGGAGGATGAGCGGCTGATTGGGGGTGAGCTGGAAGTAGAGGGAGTGGCGGAGGGGGAAGGGAAGTTTCAGATTGACGGGATTCACAACAAGCCGATTTACACGTTTGTGAAGGGGGAGCGGCTGGGGGTGAGCTACTGGTGCGAGATCTGCTACATCCGGACGTATGCGCCGGGGAAGTGCTGGTGTTGCCAGGAAGATACGAAGCTGGACCCGAAGGACCCCAACACGCCAGATCGCAAGCCATAATAGAGGCAGATGGCACAATATCGCGTGGTACAAACCAGTGAAGACGGCCAGCCGGTGGTGCGGCTGACGGAAGTGGAAAGCAATAGTGAAGTGTCGGTGGCTCCGGGGTTTGGGGCCAATTCCTTTGACTTTCATGTGAATGGGAAGAAGGTGTTCTGGGGGCCGCCGGGAGTGGGGCTGGGGGAGCTGGTGGCGAAGCCGCGGCTGGTGGGGAATCCGTTGCTGGCTCCGTGGGCGAACCGCATTGAGGGGATGAGCTACACGGTGAATGGGAAGCAGTATCAGTTGAACGGGGCACTGGGGAATTTGCGGCTGGATGGGAACAAGAACCCGATTCACGGGCTGGTGACGTTTACGAAGTTGTGGCAGGTGAAGGAAGTGGTGGCGGATCAGAATGGGGCACTGGTGCGGATGGGGCTGGATTGCTCGCGGCAACCGGATTGGCTGGCGCAGTTTCCATTTCCGTACCGGATGGAGATTACCTACAAGTTGACGGCGGGGACGCTGGAGGTTATTACGGCGGTGGAGAATCTGGCGGCGGAGGCGATGCCGCTGGCGATTGGGTACCACCCGTATTTTCAGTTGAGCGATGCGCCGCGCGATGAGTGGGAGGTGACGATTCCGGCCAGGGAGTTGCTGGTGTTGTCAGGGAAGCTGATTCCGACGGGGGAGAGGAAGCCGAACCCTTATGCGCCGGGATTGAAGCTGAAGGGGGTGGTGCTGGATGATGTGTTTGGGGGATTGCCGGATGGGGCTGTGTTCAAGGTGAAGGGGAAGAGCCAGCAGATTGAAGTGGTGTACGGGAAGGATTACAAGATTGGCGTGGTGTATGCGCCGGCGGGGCAGGGGTTCATTTGCTTTGAACCGATGACGGCACCGACGAATGCGTTCAATACGCCGGGGAGCTATAAAACAATCGCGCCAGGGGAGACCTGGCGCGAGAGCTACTGGATTAAAACTAGCGGCTTCTAGAAGCTACTTCTTTACTGGAGCTGCCGTCTTGGGAGCGGCCGGGGCGGCCTTGGGTGCGCCAGCCGGGGCAGCTACGGTGGAAGGCGCGTTGGCGTCGTAGAGCTTGATCACTTCATTGGTGATGTCGAGGGTGTTGGAGGCCCAGATGACGGGGGTTTGCGGGGAGCTGATGTCGAGGATCATCGAGAAGCCGTTGTCGGTGGCGTACTTGTTGATGACCTGCATGATGCGGCCGCCGAGTTCGTTGAGGACCTTCTGCTGTTCGGCATCGAATTCCGCCTGAGCGTCTTCGCTTTCGCGCTGGAGGCTCTTGGTCTTCATTTCGATGTCGGACTGGAGCTTGCGCTTGGCGTCATCGCTGCCGACGGTGCCGAGCTTCTGGTACTGCTGCTGGAGGGCCTGGACACCGGCATTTGCCTTTTCGATCTCTTTGCGGCGGGGCTCGAAGCGGGTTTGCAGTTCGGCCGCAGCCTTTTGGCCGTCTTTGGTGGACACGATGGCCTGTTGGATATTGATGGTGCCTACTTTGTTCTGCGCGATGGCGGAGGAGGCGGCGAGGCCGAGCACAACAGCGCCGGCCAACAGGTTTTTCACGAAAATGCTCATTTGCTTGGTTTTCTCTTTCAAGATCGTATCAAAGGCGATGCTCAGAATGTGCGGCTGATGGTGAAGCGGAAGATCCGCTGCCGTTCGCGATAAACGCTTGGCTGCCCAAACTGTGCCACGGAATTGATGAAGGTGCTTTGGTTGGGGAAGTAGGAGCGATCCGCAGCGATGGGCGGCTGGATCACGTCATCGACCCGGAGGGGGTTAAAGGCGTAATAGAAGCGGAAGGGGGCATTGACGACCGGCATCATGATTTGAACTTCAAGGCCGGTGGACATGCGGGGCTTCTGGGTGAAATCGATGAGGAAGGCCTTGTTCTCAAAGCCAGCTTGCGGGAAGTTGGCGGTGAGGGCCGCGATATTGCGGGGATTGAGATTGAGGCCGTTGGAGCGCGAGATGCGGTTGACACCGATGTCGGCAAAAGCAGCCAGGACGACGGGGCCAAAGATCGGAATGCGGTACTCGAAGTTGCCAACGCCCTGGGTATCGCCACCAGGGTAGATGATCTGGTAGACGGGAATGGTCTGGGTGACGTTAGTGAGAATCTGCCTGCCGTCGGTGCCGATAGAGCGTTGGATGCGGGCGCTGCCGTCCTCATTCAGCACGGCGATTGTGGCCTGCGATGGGATGTAGGCGAGCGGGCTGATGCCCCAGATGTCGAAGCCGCGGATATCGTTTTCACCACCCATATAGAAGCGGTTGAAAGGAGGTGCGGTCTTGCCGGCGTAGCCGGTGATGAAGCGGCCGAGGCCGTGCATACCGATGACGTGACCCTTTTTGAGGCCGGCGCGGAAGTATTTGACGTCAATGGTGGGCTCGATCATGTTGGTGTTGCCACCGAGGAAGGAGCCGGCAAAGGTGGTTGAAATGTAGATCGACTTACCGCGGGAAGGGGTAATGGGGTGATCGACCGTGTTGTAGGAGAAGTTGGGGATGATGGAGGACTGGCGGATCCCAGCCAACTGGTTGGGGCCGTCGAGGTTTTGGAAGTTGACGGCTTCAAAGTAAGTGCGGGCTGCGGTGGTTGTCGGGTCGAACTTTGAGTTCGAAAAGCTGTAGGTGACGCCAACGCGGGCGAAGCTGCGCTTGAGCAGGGTAGAGGCATAGGCTGTGAAGCCATAACCATTGGAGGAGTAGTTGAGGAGATTTTCCCGGCCCAACTGATTGAACTGCTGGGTCAAGTTGCGGCCGGAGAAGAGCGAGACTTCGCGGCCCTGATCGTAGTTAAAGCGCTGGTAGAAGATGGTGAAGCCGACCTGAATCGGTTTGTCCAGGAAGTAGGGCTCGGTGAAGCCGAAAGTGGCAGAGCGGATACGGTCACCCAACTGGGTATCGAGCGAGAGAGTTTCGCCGAGGCCGAGGAAGTTGTTGGTAGAGTAGCCAAAGCTGACGAAGCTACCGGCGATGCCGGAGACGCCGCCCGACATCTGGACGGAGTTTCTACCGCGCTCTTTCACCTTGAGGGTGATGTCGACGGTGTTGTTCTTGGTGTCGCGGGTGATGTTGGCGGCTTCGTTTTCTTTGAGGACTTCGAAGTAGCCAAGCTGATTGAGGCGGAGGAGACTGACTTCCCAGAGACGGGAGTTGAACAGGTCGCCTTCATCGAGAAGGATTTCGCGGCGGATGACCTTATCGCGGGTGGTGGAGTTGCCCGCGAAATCGATGCGGCGGACGAAGAACTGCTTGCCTTCGTCGACGTTCAAAGTGAGGTCGATCTTGCCGGTCTTTTGGTCGGGTTCAAAGCCCGGTTCCGGAACGAAGTCGAGGAAGCCGTACATGCCGTAGAACTTGCGCATTTCTTCAAGGCCCTTGCGGAGCTTGGCTGTGGAGAAGACATCGCCTTCGCCCATGCCGAGGATGCGGCTGAAGAGTTCTTCGGGGGCGCGGAAGAATTTGACGCCGACGAGATTCAGCTTCTGTAGACGGTACTTGGGACCTTCGTCGATGTTGACGCGGAAGTCGGCGCGTTTGCCGGGCTTATTGGGGTAAAAAACGGGGATGCGGAAGCCTTTGCCACCGACGTCCTTGATGACCGGGCTTTCACTGGAGGCGCGGGCGGTGAAGTAGCCTTTTTCCTGATAGAAACTCTGGACGCGGCTCATGTCTTCTTCGAGTTTGGTGGCGTCGTAGGTTTTAGAGAAGAGGCTTTCGAGCAGGATCGAGCGGGGGATGCCGACGGGGCGGAGGTTCTTCATGGCGCGTCGTACGACGGCATCGGAGAAAACCTTGTTGCCCTGGATATCTATATTGCCGACCTTGACCTTGGGGCCTTCGGCGACTCGGAAGTTGACTTCGAGCGAAGAGGGCGGAATCTGCCGGATTTCCGGGGTAACGCTGGCGAACTGGCGGCCGCGCTCAGAGAGGTATTCTTTAAGGACATTGGCGGCACGCTGCACCTTGTTGGGGTCGTATTGTTGTTCGACCTGGAGGCCGACTTTGCGCTCTTTGAAGCGGTCGAGAATTTCAGAGACAGTGACGGACTTCATGCCGTCGTATTTGATGGAACGAACGACGCGGCGCTCGGTGACGACGTAACGGATGATCCAGCCAGTGCGGCCGGCTTCGCGCTCGAGACGGATGTCATCAAAGCGGGAAGTGTTCCAGAGGGCCATGAAGTCGCGGGTGAGCGTGTCGGGGCTGTATTTGTCGCCCTTCTTGGAAATGATGAGGGCGCGAAGGGTGTCCTGGGGGACACGACGAGAGCCGCGGAATTCGATGGCCTCGATGATATCTTCGGCGGGGGCGTCGTTGGCTGCCGGGGGGGCTGCGGTTTCAGGTTTGGGTTGGGCCGGGTTTTCGAGTTGAGGCTTGGCCGGAGTTTGTTGAACCGGCTTTGGGGCTTCAATCGGGGTGTTTGAAGGTACGTTTTCGAATGGGTTCGCGGGCTTGGGCTTGGCTGGTTGTGGAGCCTGGGTTGCGGGAACCGGAGGCTGCTGGCCAGCTTGCTGCGCGAGTAGGGATGGGAATGAGGACGCTAGAACCAAAAGCACAGAAGGCAGAAATGGCGCACCCAGGCTTCCTCGCCTGTTAAACATCATCTAAAGCTGGTTCCTTTCCACTCTGCGCCTTGGAGGAGACGTAGCCTATTCTGGTTGGGTTTCAAACGAAATACCTGGTCCACGGGAAATTCCCAGGTGCAAGGTTGAGCCCATTCACACCGGGATTTGAGGCTCTTTGGGAGAGCGCACAAATACTGAGTATAAACCAATGCAAATGCCCATGAGAACGAAGGAGAAGAAGATAGAGGGACGGCGCGAATAAAGTGAGAGGAGGGGAAAGGCCTTACGCCAGAAAAAACCATCGATGAAATAGAACCAAAACGTGGCAGAAAGGATGCCAAGGAGTAATGAAGTCAATGGTTTAAGGATAGGGGGAACCACTGAGGCGAAGAGGATTGCGAACAATGTAGATAGCAAAAGGTGAAGCGCGAGCCCGGAAAGGGTGTGGAATCCGAAATCAGGGCGGAGGCTGCTTTGGCCAAAAAAGACGCCGCTGAGGAGGTTGGGGAGGGTCCAAAAGGAGTGTCCGCTGGAGCGGGAGGCGACTCCGCACCAGAAGATGGTGAGCAGAGATGCCAGGGAGGCGGCCTGGATGGCGGCAAAGAGCCTTTCGAGCCTGGAGACGAATGTGGGGTCAGGCGGGGAGTCAATCATGCCGCAACCTAATGGTAGCATTGGAGTTCTTAACCACCATGAATTCACGGCGAGTTGTTGTTACTGGGATTGGCGTGATCAGCCCGAATGGGCTGGGACGCGAAGAGTTTTGGCGCAATACGAAAGCGGGTCGCAGTGGGGTGCGCCGGATTTCGCGATTTGATTGCACGGGGCAACCGGTACAGATTGCCGGTGAGGTAGTGGGCTTTGATCCGCTGCAGTATTTGCCCGCGAGAGAGTTGGAGGGGACTGGCCTGGCGACGCCTTTTGCGATTGCTGCGGCCGGGGAGGCGCTGGAGGATGCGGGGCTCGACTGGAAAGGGATGGGGCTGGAGGCGCTGCGTGGGGTTAGCGTTTACGTGGGGAGCGGGGGAGGGAACCAGGAGTTTACGGAGCGGCAATACTCTTACTACTACAGTGGGCAGCAGAAGAAGTGCAGTGTTTATGTGATCCCTTCGAGTACGCTGGGGACGCTGGCGAGCGAAATCTCGATGCAATATGGGTTTCGCGGGTTGAGCCATATGTTTAGCAATGGATGTACCAGCTCGACCGATGCCATCGGCTACGCGTACCGGGCGATCAAGTATGGCGATGCCGACATTGTGGTTTGTGGAGGAGTGGATGCGCCGATTGCTCCGCTCACGCTGCGGGGATTCCAGTTGTTGCGGATTATGAGTACGGGATCAAATGAGCGGCCGGAAGAGGCCTCGAAGCCGTTTAGTGGGAATCGGGATGGGTTTGTTTTGGCGGAGGGGGCCTGGTTTTTCGTGATGGAAAGTGAGGAAAGTGCACTGGCCCGTGGGGCGCGTAGTTATGGAGCCTTGATGGGATATGGCGCTACGTGTGAGGCGTTTCACCGGGTGCGCCTCGAAGAAGTGGGGATTGAGCCGGCGCGGGCGATGCAGTTGGCGATGAAAGAAGCTGCGTCGGTGCCTGGGGATTTTGATTACATCCACTATCACGGGACGGCGACCCAGTTGAATGACCGGGTGGAGACGGCGGCGGTGAAGTTGGCGTTTGGGGAGGCGGCGATGAAGTTGCCGGGGTCGAGTGTGAAGAGCATGATTGGGCATCCGCAAGGGGCTTGCGGGGCGGCGAGTTTGGCCACGACGCTGCTGGCGATGCGAGATCAATTTGCACCGCCTACGATTAACCTGGAAGTCGCTGCGACCGAATGTGACCTGGATTATGTGGCGGGAGTCGGGAGACAGCTTGCAATCAAAAAGGCAATGGTGAATACCATTGCCTTTGGAAGTAAGAATTCTGCCCTTGTGGTGGGGGCTGTCTAGTCGGGTTTGGAGTAGTAATAAGTGTGATAGTAGGTGTACTTGGAGTAGAGTTCTCCACGACGAGCCCCGTTGACCACTGTGCCGAGAACATTGTTTTCGCACAGGGACTGGATGGCCCGGGTGATGGAATCTACCGTTGTTACGCCGAGGCGAACGACGAGAACCGTGCCGTCTGCCATAGTGGAGAGCAGAGTGGCATCCGCTGCAAACAGCAGAGGCGGGGTGTCGAGAATGACCCAATTGAAGGTCTTCTTGAGGTTGTTTAGGAGATGGCGGACTTTGTCTAGATTGAGCAGTTCGAGGGGATTGATGACTGCTTCACCCGCAGGAAGAATACACAGGTTGGTGCCGGCCACTTTCTTTACGATTTGTTCGATAGTGGCTTTCCCGAGCAGATAGTCGGTGATGCCGGGGGATCGTTCTACCTGGAAGAGATTATGGACGAGCGGGCGGCGGAAGTCGAAGTCGCAAAGAATGGTGTGGTTGTCGGCCAAATGAGACTCGGCGAGCGCCAGATTGACTGCTGCCATGGATTTGCCCTCTGCGGGGGAGGGGCTGGTCATGACGATCGTGTGGATCGGCTGCAAGCTTTGCAAATGGTTGATGCGGGTGCGAAGGGTGCGGAATTCTTCGCTGGGGGCTTCGTGGGGGCGCGCTGCGTCGATGAGGTGGGCGTCGGGAGAGGGGTTGAAGGGGATCTCTTCCACTCTGGCAAGCAAATTGTCGAACTCTGGATCGGATACGACCGTTCGAGATTCGATCGACCTGCCTTGCGGAATTGGAGCCTTTGGCTGGGACTGAAACTCAGGGGTGGGCGATCCAGATCTTCTCAACGCGTCATGTACTCTGCTCATTCGGTGTTCCTTTGTCTGCGAATCTTCTTGTCGGTAATCTGAATGCTATTTGGTTGATGTGTAATAGACCACTGAGCCAGTCATGATGGCGATACTTGCCAACAAAGCTGTAGACCAGGCAAGCCAGGCGAGGCGTCGACGACGCCGAACTACAAGGTCGTTTTCAAGCAGAGGGATGCAGCCGAGAACTGTCAGTTGGGTGTAGGCGCGGACATCTTTCAGATTCTTGAGGGTAGAGTCTTTCATCTCCTTGGCACCGGCAAAGCAGATGCCAAGTACCAGACCGCCTAGGGCCCCTCCGAGAATGATCATCCAACGCTTGGGTTCGGTGGGATTGACCGGGAGCGAAGCTTGATCGAGAATTTCCAGCTTTTCTGTTTGTTTGCGGTTTTCGAGTTCGACTGCGGCGCTGGCGCGCTGCTTCATGCGGTCGATTTCTTCAAAGTCGCGGCGAGCCAACATGGATTGAAGGCGGAGTTGTTCATACTCTTTCTCACTGGAGGGCATAGTCGTGAGGGTGGCCTGCATGGCGCGAGCTGATTTCTCTGCTTCCTGAAGGGCTTTTTTGTAGGACTCTTCTTCCATACGGGAGACCTCTATGCGGCTTTGCAGCTGCTGGATTTGTGCCTCGAGGGCTCTTGCCTCGCGAACTGCTTCTGGCCGGAGGCCAGAGACCGTACCACTTGACTTTTTAGCTGCAGCTTCCAGATCGTCCTGTGTCTTTTGGAGACGGTCCCGCTCTTTCTTCAGGATTTGGAGATTTCCAATGGCAGACCTGATGTCCGGATGTGAGTCCTGGTACATTTCTTTGAGCGATTGCAAGCGAGTCTCGTAGGTAGCAATTTCTCGCTCGATGGAAATGAGCCGCTCATTGCGAGGAACGATGGTTGTGATGTTCTCGGAAGTGGGCACCGTAATTTGCTTGAGTTGGTCTTTGTAGATACTGATCTGGTTTTCAATAATGAGCCGATCCTGATTTAACCTTCCCAGTGACGCGTTGATGTTGGTCATGCGCGTTTCAATGCCGTTGATGGCAGAGAAGGTGGCACCCTGTTGGTCGGGTGTGCGACCCACGTTGGCTGATTTGAAACGGGAAAGCTGTTCTTCGATGGCATCCAGATCGCGCTTGCGAGTAGCCCATTGGTCTTCGACGAAGTCCTTCATTTGAGAGGAACTGCTCGCGCGCTCACGAATGTTCTCATCCATGAACTTTGTGACCAGATCCTGGCAGACTTTTTGCGCCGTGAAGCGGTTTTCGTACTTGAAGGAAACATTGAAGGCTACTGTCTTAGTTCCGCTGTTCGCTCCTCCGCCAATCATCTGAACGTTGATGGCTTTGGCCCGCATGCTTTCGATGATGTCTTCCATCGGAAGGCGTTTGCGGTCCTTTTGATACAAGGAATAGGTGTTGATGATGTTGGTGAGCGTGGCGCGGCTGAGGATGCTCTGCGTCATTTGTCCAACGCGCTGCCCCATATCTACGGTAAGAGGCATGGTGAGAAGCCCCTCAGGTACCTGAGGAGGAAGTACACGGATGGTAGCGCTCGATACAAAGGTGTCAGGCCACAAGAAGGCCACTACCACGCTGATGACCAGGCCAGCCAGCATTGGGGCCAAAATCAGGGAACGATGGCGACGGACAACGTCGATGTAATCTTCAACGTCAAGTGCGCGGTGTTGAATTGCTAGTGGATCTTGAAGCGGTTGCAATTTGAATTCTCCTGATGCCTTTTATCTACGGAACAACAATGTGATCGCCGGGTTTGAGGAATATATTCTGCTCCAACTTCTTGCCCTTGATGACTTCATTGAAGTTGAACTTGAGACGCTCTGTGCCTCTCATGATGACGATTTTCTTGCCATTGCCAAATTCGCGGATTCCGCCGGCAATGGTCAGAGCTTCCAGCACAGTCATCGGCCGAACCAGAGGAAATGCCCCTGCCTTGTTGACTTCACCAGAGAGCAAATAGCGTTTGCTTTCGACTCTTTGGACCTGGAGGCTGACAATGGGGTTCTTGAGAACCTTCTCGTAAGCTTTGGAAATTCGGCCCTCGAGCTCAACCGGAGTTGTATCGGCGGCATCGATTTCACCGACAAGAAGCAAATTGATCTTTCCGTCCGGTCGAACTGAGAAAAGGCCAGAGAGATCCGGTTCGCGCCAGATTCGGAGCAAAAGAACATCTTCAGCACCGATCTTGTAGCTATTAGGATCTACAGCTGCACCGGCGGCGGTTGCCGATACTTCCGGCTTTTCTTCCGGGGCTGCCGTTGCTTTGGGATCTTTGGGCTGAGATTGAGCTTGTCCGAATATGAGGGTCGGGCTGGCCAAAGCCAGGCAGAGGCCTGCAGAACAAAAAAGTCGCGTCACGTCTATCCTCCATGGGGTGGGGCTTCGAAGCGGCTTCGAAAGACATATGCCACACCTCTACATCTCTGATTTTACACTACTGAAAATGTTAGAACTGTAGTACTGAGGGGCCAATTGCATAGGCCTCCAATATGAATCGGCGGTTCTGTACTGGGAGACAAGACGAAGAATGAACTATTTTCTGGCGAAATCGGATCCTGAAGAATACTCTATCGATGAGTTGGAGAGAGATGGGGAAACAGCCTGGACAGGTGTCAGGAATGCACAGGCCCAGCAGGCGATTCGGGCGATGAAGGACGGGGATTGCGTGATTTGCTACCACTCCCTAGGCCAGTCGATGGTGGTGGGCTGGGGGTACGTGAAGGGAGAGGTTTGGGTGGATGCCACAGACCCCAAGATGAGCGTATTCCAATATCGATTTGGTGGAAGATTGGCCAAGCCAATCAGTCTGGCAGAGATCAAGGCGAGCGGCCTGTTTGCTGATTTCGCGCTGGTGCGTCAATCCAGGCTTTCCACCATGCCTGTGCCCAAAACCTTCGTGACCTGGTTGAAGAAGCAGGCCAAAGACTTTAAGCCTTAAGCTAAGGCACCTGCTTCGGCCAGCATTTTGTAAATGCGATGAAGCGGGAGGCCTATCACGTTGAAGTAGCAGCCTTCGATGTGGGAGATGTGGCGAGAGGCCAGACCCTGAATTCCGTAAGCGCCAGCTTTATCGAAACATTCGCCTGAGTCGACATAAGTCTGAATTTCTAGTGGAGTCATAGGGGCGAAGTGAACTATTGTTTTTTCGACGTGAAGCCATTCCTGCTCGTGCCACTGGAGGCAGACGCCAGTCAAGACTGAGTGAGAGCGGCCGGCTAGCATTTCGATCATCTGATAGGCGTGGCTAGCGGAGTCTGGCTTCTCGAGGACGAGTTGGCCTGCGGCCGAATCGAGCACTACGGTGGTATCGGCGGCCAGGACGGCCTGATGGTGCAAACGAGCCGTTGCCGACGCCTTTTCCTGAGAGAGTCGCGCTACATAGGCTTGTGCCGATTCAGCGGGGCCGCGTAGCTCAGGGATCTCAGAGGGACGAACGCTATGCGGTAGATTTGCCTGCGTGAGCAACTGACGTCGTCGAGGGGATTGGCTGGCCAGAATGAGCTCAAAGTTTGGGATGTAGGGGCCGGAAGACACGAAGTTGATTTTAGCGACCCAGAGCAGAGGAGTGCTTGCTACAATCCAATTCGTTACGCATGGATAAGGCGCTGCGGTTGCTGGGAAAGCTAAAGAACGGGGTCGTGAGTCAAGAAGAATTGGCTCGTGCTGCCTGGCGTGCCGCCGTTGGGGACAGAATTGAAGCGCATGCCAGGTTTCGGGAACTGGTTCGGGATCGGATTGTGGTGGAAGTTGACGATTTGGTGTGGCAAAAACAGATGCACACCCTCGAACGTCAGATCCTTGCAAAACTGGAACGACTTTTGGGACGTGTCGTGGCGCGACAAATTGAGTATCGCGTTGCCATTCCCCGCAAGCAGCCGGTAGTGGCCGAGACTCCGACGTTTGAGTTGAAACTCCAGGATTCCGAAGCAAACAAGATTGGGGATGTTGGCCTGCGGCGAGTTTACCTGCGATCCAAACGCCGAGCCTCTGGCCAGTGAGTCCTCAGCAATGAGAAGATCTTGAGAGATGGAATTTAGCAAAGACGATGTGCGGAAGGTGGCCAAGTTGGCCAATCTGGACCTGACGGAAGCAGAAGTGGAGCGGATGGCCCACGATATGGCAGGGGTGCTCACGCATATGGAGCAACTGTCAACGCTCGACACGAGCGCAGTGCAGCCGATGGCGCAAGTTTTGTTTGCTGCCCCGGCAACGGCTTCTTTGCGCGCGGATGTGGTTCGTGACAAGACCTTGCTCGGTACTGAAGATGCCCTCAAAAACTCTGCCTTGAGCGGGGCGGGGCACTTTAAGGTGCCACGGGTGATTGAGCGCTAACAGGAGTTCAGACCATGGAAAATCTTTCGAGTTTGACAATCGGGCAAGTGAAAGAAGGCTTGCGCAGTAAGCAATTTAGCGCTCTGGAACTGGCTCGTGCCGCTGTGAAGTTTGCCGAGTCTGAGAACTCAAAGACGAATGCTTATCTGACATTTTCTCCCGAGCTTGCCGAAGCCGCAGCCCTTGAGGTGGATGCCAAGCTGGCACGCGGAGAAGACCCAGGCCTTTTAGGCGGGGTACCGATCGCAGTGAAAGATGTGTTGTCGACCCGTGGAGTTCGCACAACCTGTGCTTCGAGACTACTTGAGAATTATGTGCCTGCCTATGACGCGACGGCGGTGGAACGGCTGAAGTCGGCAGGAGCGTTGATCGTTGGCAAAGCGAATTGTGATGAGTTCGCGATGGGGTCGTCCAACGAGAACTCTGCGTTCGGGCCGGTGCGGAATCCAGTGGCGCTCGATCGAGTGCCTGGTGGGTCCAGTGGTGGTTCGGCGGCAGTGGTTGCGCAGGGGACAGCGGTTGCCTCATTGGGTTCGGATACAGGTGGGTCGATTCGACAGCCAGCCTCGTTTTGTGGTGTTGTTGGTGTAACGCCGACCTATGGGCGTGTAAGCCGCTACGGTCTGGTGGCGTTTGCGAGCAGCCTCGATCACGTTGGGCCCTTTGCTCGCAATGTGAGCGATGCCGCTTTGGTGCTTGAGGCCATCGCCGGGCGCGATGAGCTGGATGCTACGAGTGCATTTGCGCCCGTAGATGACTATCAGGCCGAGATGAAGAAGCCGGTGGCAGGCATGAAGATCGGCATCCCCAAGGAATATTTTGAGGGGCTGGAGGCTGAGACTGGCGACAAGATTCATGCTGGTCTCGATGTGTTGCGGAAGCTGGGGTGTGAGGTCAAGGAAGTGAGCTTGCCTCACACGCCTTATGCCATCAGTTGCTACTACATTATTTGTACGGCAGAGGCGAGTTCGAACCTGGCCCGCTATGACGGAGTGCGATATACGGCACGAGCCGAAGCCGCGACTTTGTCGGAGATGTACTCCAAAACCCGTGGCGAGTTTTTTGGCACGGAGTGCAAGCGCCGCATCATGCTGGGCACCTATGTGCTGAGCCATGGCTATTACGACGCGTACTATCTGAAGGCACAAAAAGTGCGCAATCTCATCGCGGGTGATTTCTCAAAGGCCTTTGAAGAGGTAGATGCTTTGGTGGCTCCGGTCAGCCCTTTCCCTGCCTTCAAGATTGGCGAGAAAATGGCTGATCCGATGCAGATGTATCTCTCGGATATCTATACGATCACTGGTGACCTGGCGGGAATTCCCTGCATGAGCGTGCCTTGTGGCAACACTGCGGCTGGACTTCCTGTCGGCATGCAGATCTTTAGCGGCCACTTCAAAGAAAGCACGATGTTCCGCCTGGCTTACGCCTTTGAGCAAGCGGGCGGAGTGAGCTAGCTACCAGGGAAGCTTGCGGAGTGTGACGGGCTTTCCTCCCTGCTCCCTGCTCTTTTGTGCCGCATCGAGGAAGGCGAAAATTTCTACGGTTTCTGCCGGGTCGATCGGGGTTTTGCCCGTCTGGAAGAATGTGACGAACTCCTTGACCAGCGGAACGTAGGAGTATTCAAATTTGGCCGGAGTCTGGATGATCTTGTTGTCCTTGGTGAAGACTACGGCGCCGAAATCGGAATAGGGCCGCAGAGCACGCACCGTCCCGATGCGGCCATCCTTCCAGCGGCAAGTGATTTCGTCCTGTTCGCTCGAGTAGGTTCTTGTCACGGTCTCACAGCCTTGCCCGAGCAGCGTGAACAGCATCTCAGTGGCATGGATGGCATACCAGCCCAACTCCAGGTAATGATGCTCTTCGAGGGGACCGGGTCCCCAAACGACGGCACCTTTCAAGCCGGGTTGTGCCAGCGGCGCAAGGCTCTTGGCCCAGCGCAGGCTCGAGGAAGAAAACCACTTCACTCCTTTTGCTTTGGCCAGTCGAGCGATCTCTGTGGCGTCCTCGAGAGTTGAGGCCAGGGGCTTATCGATGAAAAGAGGTTTTCCGGCGGCGATGACTTGCCTGGCCTGTGCGAGGTGAGGGCGGCCATCGACACTTTCGAGCAGCACCGCGTCTACTTTGGTGAGAAGGGTGGCGATGTCCGGGACGATTTCTACCTTCCAGTCCCGGGCGAGTTCTTCGGCGTATTTGTCGACGCGGTTGGCGCTGGATTCAATGTCCTTGCTGCCGCCCTTGTAGGCAGCGACGATGCGAGCGCCGGGGATAAAGTCGGGGTGCTTGGGGTCATTGAGAATCTTGCTGAATGCAATGACGTGCGAGGTGTCGGTGCCGATGATGCCGATCCGAATGTCGGCCGCCGACGCAGAAATGGCGAACAAAAGAAGAAAGCTGGAAAGAAAACGCATTGCGGGCATTGTACACTACGGCTTTGGTCCGTCTCTCTTCACCACTGCAATTTCTTAAAGGCGTCGGGCCCACCCTTGCGCAAAAACTTCAGGCAAAAGGGCTTGAAACTGTAGAAGATCTGCTTTTCTATCCCCCATTTCGCTATGAAGATCGAAGCAGATATCTACCGATGCGGCAGTTTCGGGAAGGGCAGAGCGGGGCACTGGTTGCCATGGTTGCTTCTACACGAACCAGAACCTGGCGCAAGGGAGCTCAAATTCTTTTCGAAGCCGAGTTGCAGGACGAACAGGGCAACCGCTTGCAGGCGCGTTGGTACAACGCAAAATACCTGGCCAGTGAGATTGTTCCTGGTTTGCGACTGGCTTTGTTTGGCAAGGCTGAGTTTGACTTTCAGGCGGGAAGGGTTTTTCTGGCTCATCCCGAGTTTGAAGTTTTGACTGAGGACGGGGATCCAGGCGAGGCCCTGGATATGGGACGGATTGTTCCCGTTTACGAAACCGTCGGGAAGATCTCGACCAAGCAACTGCGACGGTTCATTATGCGGGCTCTTGAGGTGGTTGGGGAGATCGATGATGCGATGCCTTCGGAGATTCTGCGAAGATTTCGTTTGCCCCAACTGGCGAAAGCGGTCGAAGAAGTTCATGAGCCACCGAAGGACAGCAACTTGGAGGCGCTTAATAACCGTCGGTCCCCAGGGCACTGGAGACTGATCTTCGAGGAGTTTTTTTGGCTTGAGTTTGGATTGCTTCGTAAGCAGCGCGAAGTCAAGAGAAGCCCGGGGATTGCCTTCGAGCTCAACGAGGCGATTCGCGAAAAGGTCAAAGGGATGTTGCCCTTCAAGCCGACTACGGCCCAGAAGCGAGCGCTCAAAGAGATTGCGATGGACATGGCGGCCCCATACCCGATGAACCGTCTTTTGCAAGGTGATGTCGGCAGTGGCAAGACTCTGGTGGCTGCCGAAGCGGCGGTGATTGCTATTGAAAATGGCTATCAGGTTGCGGTGTTGGCCCCGACTGAATTGCTTGCCATGCAGCACTACCTGTCGCTGGGGAAGTTCTTTCGCAGGCTTGGTTACCCGATTGCGTTTATGGTCGGCTCGCAGAGTGCGGCCGAGAAGAAGCAAATCAAAAAACTCCTTGCTGCTGGGCACATCAAACTGGTGGTTGGCACACACGCCCTGCTTGAGAAGAACGTGGAGTTTGACCGCCTGGGATTGGCGATCATCGACGAACAACATCGATTTGGAGTGCTGCAAAGGCTCTTTTTGCGGCAGAAGGGGCTAGCTCCGGATGTTCTGGTGATGACGGCGACGCCCATTCCGAGGACGCTGGCGTTGACCATCTACGGAGATCTGGACGTAAGCATTATTGATGAGTTGCCGCCTGGGCGGCTTGGTATCGAGACTCGGCACTTTACGCAAGCTACGGTGAAAACGGTGTGGGAGTCGGTCAGAAAGCAGTTGCAACAAGGGCGGCAGGCCTACATCATCTATCCTCTGGTTGACGATTCTGAGCACTCCCCCGACCTAAAGAGCGCACAAAAGATGTTTGAGATGCATGCCGAGAAGATCTTTCCTGAGTTTCGGGTCGCCATTATGCACGGGCAGCTTCCTTCGAGCGAAAAAGAAGAAGTCATGAACAAGTTCAAGAATCATGAAGTGGACGTCCTCGTTTCTACGACTGTTGTGGAAGTCGGGCTGGATGTCCCCAATGCTACGGTGATGGTGATTGAGAACGCTGAGAAGTTTGGCCTCTCGCAACTGCACCAGCTTCGAGGACGCGTTGGCCGTGGCTCTCATGCCAGCTATTGCTTTCTGGTGACTGGGAGCCAGAATGAAGTCAGTGAGCAAAGGATTCGCGCGATGGTAGAAAGCTCAGATGGGTTTCGATTGGCTGAAGCCGATCTTGAAATCAGGGGCCCGGGTGAATTCTTTGGGACGAAGCAATCGGGGTTGCCCCAACTCCGGTTTGCTCATATTTTGAAAGATCGCGAAATTTTGGAAATGGCTCGCGGGGAAGCGCAGAGTTTTCTTGAAAGGCATAGTGGTACGGAGCAGATGACGAAAGCTGAGAATTATCTGGAACAAAACTGGCAGCGTCGCTACGGATTGGTTCAAGTCGGATGAGAGTGATTGCTGGTGAATTTGGCCGCCGGAAGCTGGTGGCTCCCAAAGGTGACATTACCCGCCCCACTCCAGACCGCATGCGGGAATCATTGTTCAGCATCCTGGGAGAGCAAGTTGTGGGTGTACCCTTTGCTGACTTGTATTGTGGCTCGGGTGCTGTTGGTATTGAAGCGCTGAGCCGAGGAGCATCCCGATGCATTTTTGTGGAAAAGGACAAGGCTGCTCTTGAGGCATTGCGGTCCAATTTGACTGCTCTCAAGATCGGTACGCGAGCCGATGTTCTGGCTAAGCCCGTCGGGGGGATTCTGGCGCAAAGGGATTGGGAAGGCATTGTCTTCGTCGATCCGCCGTATGATGCTGCGAATGAATACGAAAGCACCTTGATCTGGTTGGGTAAGTCCAAGGCAGAGTTGTTACTGGTGCAACATGACAGAAGACTGAAGCTGCCCGAGGTGGTGGGTCGCTTGAGCTGCTTCCGACAGCTCAAGCAGGGCGACAACTGGATCAGCTTTTACGGTTTGGGAGAAGGCTGAGTTGCAGAGTTGATGGGTTCTGAGGTTTCGTACTCAATGGGGATCTCAATAAAGCCCAGTTGTTCTTTGCCCACTTCTCCCCCATCGGTGACTTCCAGCTTGTATTTTTTCGGGGCGATGTCAAAGAGGATGCGGCCTTCTTCGGTTTGTGTCGGGCCAACTTTTCTGATCAACCCAAACCAGCCGCTCAGGAAGCTTGCTTCCTGCACTTCAGACGTTTCCTGTCCTGATTCGTCAACCAAGCGGAAGAGAGGTAATTCCGCTTCCTTTGCACCGCCGTTGGTGACGGAGAGCCGAATTACCAGGAAGCGCTTGGAAGGGATTTTGGGGCTGCCCACGTCACCGAGCTGGGTAAAGTAGGTCGCCTCAAGTACGTTGTAGGTCAGAATTCCAACAGGAGCGCGTTCCCCCATTTTGAATGTTTTGGCCGCCATCTTGATGGTGGCATCTGTCTCTGCACCATCGCGGGCGCAAGAGGTAATCGTCAGCATAGCAGCGGCGGAGGTGCAGAAAAAGCTGCGACGAGTTTGGAACGGCTGTAGATCTTGTGTCATCTTACTCGGTATGAGGGTAATTCAAATTGGGTCGACATGGCAATCTTATCTTAGGGGTATTTTATACCTCCTTCTGGTTGTCAGTGTGGTAGGTGGGAGCCTTTGGGCTCAAGGAAAGCATCCGAAATCGGGTCGGCGGATCGCCGATGTGATGGGAGCAGCCGGTGCTGACTGGCTGGAGCGGAGCGAACGGGAGAGCGAAGAAAACCCATCGAGAGCCATTGAACTGCTGAAGTTTCAGAAGGGAATGACGGTAGCCGATGTGGGGGCTGGAAGTGGATATTACGCCCTGCGAATCGCTGAAATTGTTGGGCCGAGCGGGAAAGTCTATGCCAATGATATTCAGCCTGAAATGCTAAGCATTCTCAAAAGAAGGCTGCGACAAACCAAGTTGGCGAATGTGGAACCGATTCTGGGCACCGAGCAAGACCCGAAGCTACCTTCCAACAGTTGTGACGCCATTCTTCTGGTCGATGTCTATCATGAGTTTTCGAAGCCCCAGGAAATGTTGCAAAAGCTGAAGGAAGCTCTCAAAGACGATGGACGTCTGATCCTTCTCGAATATCGGAAGGAAGATCCCTATGTCCCAATTCGACCCGAACACAAGATGAGTGTCAAAGAAGCGAAGTTGGAAGTCGAGGGAGAAGGCTTCACTCTTCAAAAAGTAATGGAAGATCTTCCCTGGCAACATATTCTTATCTTCAAAAAGAAGTAAGAACTCTTAGCCCCTGCTCCAGATCGGCCCAGGGAGTTAATAGGCTCAGCACAAGGCTGGGCTGAAACGGCAAATCATAGTAGTAGCCGGGATGTACTGAAAAGCCGGACTGTAGCAGGCTGAGGCTGACAGCGTCTTCATCAAGTCCGATGGGGCCCTTCAAGATGGCCATCCAGCCCGCTTCCACCGGCAGCATGGCCCAGGGTGAACCCTGGAGGGCCGTAGGGATTCGCGCGAGATTTTCGCGGCAACGGTCACGGATGGGTGTTTGAAATTGGGCTCGATGCTGCAGCCAGCTTGGGGTTGCTGCCTGAATCGGGGCGGATACGGAGAGGTAGGTGTCGGCAACAAGTTCCAGGTGGGACTGAATTACCGGGTCAGCGGGGGCAACAATCCAGCCCAACTTCATTTGCGGTAGAGCACAAATCTTGGAAAGCCCACTCAAGATGAAGCAATTGTTAGCCCCGGTTGCCGCGAGTGATGAAGTTGGTACCGTTGAGCTGGACCAACGATAATCACAAAACACCTCATCGGAAATCAGCCAGAGCTGATTGCTGGTAGTCTCGATGAGCCAGTCGATATCGGCCGGACTGAGGAAATGGCCGGTTGGATTGTTGGGGTGGACCAGTATGATGGCTTTCGTGTTGGAGTCGATTGCCGATCGGATGCTGTCACGATCGAGCAGCCACTCCCCTGCTACTTGATGTAGGAAATAGGGCTTCGGTGTCACGCCTTCTGCTTCGAGCAAAAAGTGGAGTAGCGGATAAGAGGGTTGCGGGATGAGTACCGAAGAACCTGGGCTGGCAATGAGCTTCAGACAGTACGAATAGGCTTCGCTGGTGCTGGCGGTGAGCAGGACTTGTTGTGGCTCAACGACGGCGCCAAATTGCTGCTGGTAGTATTCAGCCACCGCGATTCGTGCTGCCAGGGAGCCGGAAGCTGATGGAGTATAGGCTGCGCTTTCGAAATCTGCAAGTTCGAATGGATTGGGTAACGAGATGGAGGCCTTTGTGGGATTGGACCCTGAGAGCTCAATCAGGGGAAGTCCGCTCGAGTGTAGCTTCTGTGTTTCCAGCGCTAAACGGTTGGGCTGAGCCTGCCAGGGGTATCGATTGGATCGGGGGAGCAGAGGCTTAATCCACCGTGCGCCGGGCTTTGACCCAATCGATCACAACGTCTCGCAAGTAGGGGCCGTCAAGGGGCATGGCGCGTCCGAATGTCTGGAGCGCAGGATCGGGGGAGTTGCGCCAGCCTTCCACCAGGAAGTCAATCGTAGCCACGGAGTAGATCGTTTCCGGACTCAGTGCTTGTTCCCCTTTTATGACAGGTGGGATCAGCTTGCCGGGAATTTTGCCCACTACGAGGTTGTTGTCAAAGGGCATGATGTTCCAGATGTGCCTGGCAAGGATCTGCCCTTCCGGGAGATTGTCCCGCACGCCACCCTGATTCATGTACACGAAGTCCGCTCCTGTTTTCTCCCGCATCACTTGCTCTAGAAATTGGCGGGTTTGTGTGCGATCCCGACGACGCTTTGAGGTGCCGATCTCCATATCGACTACTGCGCGCACTTTGCTCTCCCATTTGTCGACCAGCGCGGCGACCACTGGGTCGGCTGGGAATGCTTTTGTAGTGATCGGAATACGCTTCCACTCGACGCTCACAATTTTTCTGGCCGCCTTGTCGTATTTGAGGTCCAGACGCCCCAATTCTGTGCCGTAGCTGCGCATGCGCACGCCGACACGGTCTTCCACGCGGAAGATCGTCTCTTTGCCGCCATGGTCATGGCCCGAAATCGTGACGGCGTACTCAGGGATCGAGGATACGATCTCATCGCAGGGAGCTTTGGTGAGGTGCACGAGGGCGATCAGAATGTCGGTCTTGTCCTTGAGCTTTGCCGCTTCGGCGCGAAGGGTGTCGAGGGCAGGAAGCATTTTGTTCGGGCCGAACTTGGCGGCTGTCGTGAGACCGGGAACCAGGTCTTCCATGAGGACTCCAACGACACCGATGCGAAGTCCATCGCGTTCGAGAATGACACTCGATAGCTCTGTAAACGGCTTACCTTCTTTCGTCAGGAAATTTGCCGCCAGAATGGGGTGTCCCGCCGCAGCCAGAAAATCGTTGATCCTCTCATAGCCGTAGTCGAACTCATGATTGCCGAGCACGAAGGCATCTGTGTTCAGAGGTCGCAGCACCTCGAAGACCGGCAATCCGCGGAAGATGGTGCTAACCGGGGAGCCTTGCACGTTGTCTCCTGCATTGAGAAGGATACAGCGGGGGCAATTTTTTCTCTCTTCGCGGATCGCTGTCGCCAGGTGGGCAGCGCCACCCAGGCCTTGGCCGGAAGGCAAGAAGCGGGCATGGAAATCGTTGAAATGCAGGATTGATAGTTCAACGGTGGAATCCTGCGCCAAAGCCTGTATCGAAAGCAGGCAGAGCGCAAACAGAGAACGCATGCCCACCATGGTAGCTGGAAAGCCCTAGTTTGGCGTAGCGGCCAGCCAGTAGCCTCCGCGGGTACTCACTTTGGCTTCAGACTTGCGAACTTCCACTTCGATGGTGTGCCAGCCGCCATCGAGTTGGACCTGCTTGCTGGGGCTGTAGCTAATGATGTACTGGTGTTGCAATTCGTCGCTGAGCTTCTGGACTGCTTCTTCAAAGCCACGCAAATTCAGGAAGGAGTACTCGCTGCCGCCGGTGTAGCGTGTGAAAACTTCCTGCGGATTGCTGATGAAAATCGCTTTGGTGGCCGTGAAGAGTTCAACGAATAACGGCATCACGTTGCCAAGTGTTCCGCCCAAGGCACTCATTTGCGACTGCGTTGTGGGGGTGTTGGCTACGCCTGGCGGCATGGGGCGCGCACTCGGTGGGATTGCGTTCGGGCGAGGATAATCTGGCTTGGCCATCAACTTGTTCATCAGCCGGGACATGTTGATCGAATAAACCAGGATGTTGTTGAGCTCCACTTCGAGCAAGGCATCTTTGACTCTGGCTACGCTGCCGCTCTCCTGGGTTTCGCTGATGAGTACGATCACCCTTCTGTGGTCGGCGGTTCGCTTCTTCAGCATGCGTGCTGCGTGTAGCACACCGTCGGACATGGCGCGGGTTTGTGAGCCAGGACGTAATGTCGTAAGCGCTTTCTTGAACTTTTCGGTGTCGTTAGTGAAGTCCAGTATCGTGTCGATGCGGTGGTCAAAAGTAACGATGGCCGCTTCACCACGGTCCCCGATGATGAGGGGCTCAATCATAGAGCCAATTTTCTGGACGGTGGGGAGCACCTGTTCCGTTGATGCGCTGCGCTGGATAACGAAGACAACAGAAACCGGCACGTATGCCTGGTCAATCTTGATGTCCTGCACCTTGCCGTTGTCGCGCAGGATAAAGTCCTTGACGTCGAGACCATTGATGAAATTGCCATCGCGGTCTTTGACTGAGGTTGGAGCCACCACCGTGCGGGTGGTGACGCGAATGACGTCGCTCGCCTGTTCGGCTGTCATGTGAAGGCTGGATCCCAGCAAGGCCACGCCAAGAAGTAACGCCCAAAATGATCTTGAATGCTTTGTCATGCTAATCCCTTAAGTAGTCGCCGCTCTTTCCACCACTTTTGCTCAGCAGGTGGAGGTCTGTAATCTGAATGCCCTTGTCGAGGGCCTTGGTCATATCGTAGATGGTCAGTGCAGCTACAGCGGCTGCAGTGAGTGCTTCCATCTCTGCGCCTGTGCCGGCGGTACACACTACATTAGAAATGACGCGAATGCCATCGGATTCGATTCCGAAATCTACATCGATTTTAGCGATCGGAATCTGATGGCAGAGAGGGATGATCTCCCACGTTCTTTTTGCCGCCTGGATTGCGGCAATCCTCGCCACCCCTAGCGGGTCGCCCTTGGGATTGGACGGCAAGGCGGCTAACACTTCTTGCGACATTCTGACAAAGGCATGGGCCCGTGCCGTGCGCGCAGTCGCTGCTTTGTCAGAAATATCGACCATACGGGCGGTGCCCGCATCGTCATAGTGGCTGAGTTTACTCATTGCATCAATACCTGAATGGAATCTCCGGCCTGCCAGGATTCTTGCTCTGAATTTACAATGACGAAGCAATTGGCACGAACCAGAGTTGGAATATCGCCAGAGCCCTGCCAGGGGAGAATTTCTACCGATTGGCCGAAATCACTGAGAAGGCCTGGGAGAAATCGCATGATCCCCTTTTTGTGGGAATAGGGCTTTTGCAGCGCAGCGGTGTGGAAGTGCAGTTCCGGGTTTGCAATCCCTGAAAGGCGGGCTAAGGCTGCTTCGGCGAAAATCCGAAACGTCACCATCGTTGACAGCGGGTTGCCTGGCAGGCCGAAAAAGAAAGTTCCTTTGGCGCGACCGAAAACAGTTGGCTGTCCCGGTTGAATCAGAACGCGATCAAAGAAAAACTCAGCTCCCAGGTTGGCAAGGGCCACTTCAACGAAATCGTAGTCCCCTGCCGATACCCCACCACTGATGAGCAGAAGATCGGCCTGTAGCCCATACTCAATCAGTTCTCGTGTGATTTGCTCCTGGTCGGGGGCAATGGGGAGGATCTCCGGCCGGCCTCCAAAACGGCGAATGTCGGCGGCCAGAGCCCACGAATTGGAGTTTCGAACTTGCGTAGGATTCGGATTGCGGGCAATGTCGACCACCTCGTCGCCTGTGGCAAGAATTCTTACGATGGGGGTTCGGACGACTGGAATCTGACTTTTGCCAAGGGTTGCCAGCATGGCGATGGCAGCAGGGTCAATCTTGCGGCCTTTGGGCAATACGATGTCGCCGTGCCGCGCCATGCTTCCGGGCGAGCTGATCCACTCTCCGGTGCAGGCAGGCCGGTTGGTACGCAGAGTTTGGCCTTCCCGCTCCACGTGTTCTTTCATCACAATCTGGTCTGCGCCGTCTGGCACTATCGCCCCGGTCATGATTGAGAATGCCTGGCCCGGGAGCAAGGGCTGATCTGGCATCTGTCCGGCTCGGATTTCGCCAGCGATCGCGAGGGGACTGCCGATGTCTGCCGACCGAACTGCGAAACCATCGCGGAGGCTACGTGGCAAGGGTGGCATGTCTCGATCGGATCGAATGTCTTCTGCGCAGACGCGACTGACGGCGTCTGAGAGCCAAACGAATTCTGTTGGGAGGTTTTCGGGAACAGCTACATGCTTGAGAATTTCCCGGCGTGCTTCAGCAAACGTCAAAGTGGCCATGCCAAGACTCAGTCTAACCTGTAAGTTTGAGAGAACTTTGCTTTTGGACCATTGCCGAGATGCGCAGTGCGCTCGATCAACGGCAGATCAGCGCCGCAGAACTCTGGCAAGCCCATGCGGATCAAATCAAGCGATTGCAGCCGCTGCTCGGTTGCTTCACCAATCTACTGGAAGCGCCAAATGTTGCCATTGAGGGGCCGCTCGCGGGGATTCCCATCTCCATCAAAGATTCGCTGGACGTGAGAGGGGAGGCCACTGTTTGTGGTCATGCCGCCCGCATGTCCCACCGGGCTTCCAAAGACGCGATCTGTGTGGATCGCTTGCGCCGAGCGGGAGCTGTGGTGGTAGGAAAGACCAATACTCCCGAGTTTTTGATGAACTGGGAGACCTTTAATGACGTGTATGGAGTGACAAAGAACCCCTGGTCGCTCGCTCATACTCCCGGGGGATCGAGCGGAGGTGAGAGTGCTGCGATTGCGGCGGGGATGTCTGCTGGGGGGATCGGCTCTGACGGGGGAGGTAGCATCCGGCTGCCTGCTGCTCTGACGGGAATTTGTGGGTTGAAGCCAACGCCGGGGCGGGTTCCTGCAACCGGGCACTTTCCTCCGGTAGGGCATCCGGGCGGACTGTTAGGGGTAATTGGGCCCATGGCAAGAACGGTCCAAGACGTTGCCGTCTTGTTTCGTGTGGTGGAGGGGCATGCGGATAGTGATCCTTTCTCGGTGCCGATCGGTGTTCGCAGCCTGCTCCGGCAGGGGCGAGTGGGCATTGTTTCGCACCCGCATATAGAGCTTTGTCTCCAGTGGCTGGAGGGGGAGCCAGTGGAGTTTTGCTGGCAAGCCTGGGAGCGCATTTATGAGGTTTGGCGGTTCTTCTTTCTACGGGTCAATGCGCATCTGATCGGATTTGCCACCCCGCATACTGAGGTTTATCTGGAACAGGACCCGCCCACAATGGCTGAGGTTCTGGCGATGCTTGCCGCCAGAGATTCTCTGCGGAGCCACTTTCTTGAGGCGATGAAGCATGTGGATCTGGTGCTGCTGCCCAATCCCGGGTTCGGAGCCTGGAAGTTCGGAGAGTTTCCAGGCGTTGAGACGATGGCCCCCTTTACCGTAGCCAACCTGCTCGGATTGCCTGCCTTGGCGATTCCCGTCGGGTTGAACGATGAGGGCCTGCCGATTTCTGTACAGGCCGTGGGAAAGCCGTGGTGTGAAGAGATCTTGTTGGAGTTTGGTGAAAAGATGGAAGAGGCGCGGGGTCGATTTGCCACACCGCCGATTGCGAGGGAGTCATGATATTAGGTCTTGGTATTGACCTGGAAGAGGTGGACCGCATTGGCGAGTCGATCGCGAAATTTGAAGATCGATTTCTCGATCGGGTCTTTACCCCAAGGGAGATTGATTTTTGTCAGGGCAAGGCAAATTCCCGGGAGCGCTTTGCGGCCCGTTTTGCCGCAAAAGAAGCCGCTTTCAAGGCATTGCAGGCGAGCTGGGAGGAAGGTATGAGCTGGAAGGACTTTGAGGTGATCGCGCAACCCGGAGGCGCACCACGGATGGAGTTGCACGGAGGAGCCCTGGCAATGGCAGAGGCTAAGGGGGTCAAGAGGATCTGGATTTCTTTTAGCCACACCAAGACACACGTCTCAGCCGTGGTGATGCTCGAAGGCGACTAGAGCCCGACGGCGACGCTGGAATTTTCGGAAGAAGAAACCCTTGTTTGGGCTTCTTCGAGCCGTTTCGCTTCCTGGAAGGTGAAGATCATGCGGTGAACGACGGTGAGGTTGCCGAGGATTGCCGCCACCCAAAGCACCGGGGCCATACGGTCGAATAGAGCTCCGATAATCAGCAATACGACACGCTCTGGACGCTCCAGAAAGCCTACCTTGCATTGGGGGATCGTGTTTTCGGCGCGCGCCCGAGTGTAGCTGATCATGACGCTGGCCGCCATTACGATGGCAGTGAGCACAACGTAGATTGGACGATTGATGTTGCCGTAATAAACCAGCAGGCCAATCAACAACGCCAGGTCGGAATAGCGATCAATTACGCTATCGAAAAAGCCGCCGAATTTGGTGACTTGTCCGGTTTGCCGGGCCACCCGCCCGTCCACCATATCGAAGAGCCCAGCTCCAATAATGACAAGGCCGGCTTGGCGAAATGCGCCCACGGCGAGAAGCCATGATGCGAAGATATTGATCACCAAGCCAATGAAGGTGAGGACATTGGGGTGGATCTTCGAAAGGGCAAGACCATTGACGATCTTGACCAGAAGGACATTACATGTGCGTCCTACCGCACCCGTCCATGTAGATTTGGGTTCCACGAGAGAGGCTTCTACTTGGCTCAGATTAGCTCAAATTTGCGAGATCGTGAATGGTCTTTACTCGCAAAATTTCAAATTCTTTGGTGCCGCCGGGGATCACGATCTTCACTTCATCGCCAACTTGCTTATTTAACAAGCCTTTACCGATGGGAGAGCTGGTTGAGATCATGCCGTTATTGGCATCGGCTTCTTCGCTGGTGACGAGTTTGTAGGTGATTTCTTCTTCTTTTTTGGAGTCGAAGACAACGACTTCAGAGCCGAGGCCGATACGGTCGGTCGGAATCTTGGTCATGTCGACCATGGACATCGTCTGCAATCGGAGCTTGAGTTGCCCGATGCGGGCGTTGACATAGCCCTGACGTTCCTTGGCTGCGTGATACTCTGCATTCTCGCTGAGGTCGCCCAGTTCTCTGGCGCGAAGGATCTCTTTCGGCAGTTCGCTTCGCAACTCGTGCTCCAGCGCAGTAATCTCGTCCACGAGTTTTTTCTTGATGTCGATCATTTCACCCGATTTCTACAGTTCCCATTCTAAACCGTCACTGGACGGCAATGCGGGAACTCCGGGCGGTGACCCCACTTTGGCGGATGGAGAGTTCTACTTCCGGCCCAGTCGGCGCATCTCCTGGAACCACAATGTTCACCTGGTAAAGGCCCACAATGCCAGGGGCCAGACCGCTAAACAGGATCTGAGCCGGGCGATTGCCAACCAGGACCTGCGGTGTATTCACGGTGGTGGAGAGCGGGGAGGAAGGACTAATCTGGCCATTGCCTGGGGTGCTGCTCACCGGGCCCAAGCCGTTTACGTAGAGTTGAGCGACTTGCCCACGACGAACAGGGTTGGCACTTGAGATGAGGGCAAATGCCCCATCGAGTGCTGCCACATACCGCCGGTTGGAGCCACCTTCGACATATTCAAACGGGGCTGGATTGGCATCACGCAAGCGAAGGGTCTGGACGGCGCTCGAGAACTTGCCAATCGAGACTTTCATGTCTACCGTTGCCAAGCCGGCGCACTCCCAGGGGATTTGAACGTTGATCTGACCATCGCTGACGAATTGAAGCCGACCCGCCGCACTAACACGCTGGGAAGGATTGTCAAAGCTCACGCTGACACGTGACAGGGACAAGGGGAGCTGGTTGCCCGAGAAAACCTTGAGGGCCGGGCTGAGGGAGGCCCCAAAGATGCTGATGTATTGGCCCGGGGCAAAGGCTTCAGAGGCTTCTCCGCTGGCCGCATCGCGGACGCCATTTGTCGAGACTGCCGGTCTGGGTATTACGTTCGCCACAAAGTCGGCAAACAAATTCCCCGCTTCAAGGCGGGCCACCTGCTCGCCGATGTTGGAGCCAACGACGAAGCTTGCTTCCGCAATTCCATATTCGTCTGTCCTTCTGGCGTTTTCATTGACGAACGATACAGAACCATTGCCGGAAGTGACGCGGCCACTGACCAGGACATTGGGGACAGGAATGCCAAACTGATCGACGATCTTGACGAGGACGCTTTGGCGGTATGAAGGTATGGCGTCAAAGAAGCCTCCCGCCAGAGCATACATATTCCAAGGTGCCGAAGGGCCGACAAAGAATGTGTAGGGAACCCGAATTTCCGTGGCTCCACCCGTAATGACGATAAAGCCGTCATACTTGCCATTCGTTGGCCGTGTACCAGTGAGGCGGACGGTAAGTTGCGTCTCTCGCCCTGCAACCAAGGCGAAATTGGTGGGCGTGACCGCAACGGTGAGCGATGAGCTGCCGTTGCGGGGTTCAATACGAACTCCGAGATTTAATGAGCCGGAGGCAGCAAGGTTGCTGACAACCAGGCCTTGGGTCGGTAATGTGCCGGTGCTGATCACGCCGAAGCCGATCGAGCTGGGCTCAACAGCGACATTGGCCTGCAACGCACGGTTAGCGTCAAGCTTGCCGCTGCCCATCGCGGTGACAGCTGCCTGCACCGATCTACCATTGCTATCAAAATCGGTAAGGTTTGGATTGGCCGTATTGACCAGCGCGCTCTTTACCTGTGCCGGGCGAAGGCTGGAGGCCCGTTGCTTGATGAGAGCTGCGGCACCGGCCGCCATGGGGGCAGAGAAGCTGGTGCCTTGGGCGACCACATAGCCGTTCGGGCTGAACATCTCGCCATTGGGATCGGTATTCTGGGTTGCCATGTAGAGATCTGTACCTACGGCCACCAGATCGGGCTTGACGCCATTGGTGCCAATGGCAGGGCCTTGGGAAGAAAATTCTGCAATTTCGTCAGCGGCTGCGGCGACTTCTCTGAAGCTTGGGCTCAGGCGAACCGTACGCGGCTGATTGGAAAGAAACGAGCGCAGAGAATTGCCAGCGTTAAAGCCGATCAGAGCCGAAGGAATTGCCGTGTCATCCAGGCCATTCAACTGAAATACTCCGCCTCCCTCCAAACCCGTAATGACGACAGCGATCGCGCCTGCTCGTTGCGCGTGGTTCACTTTGAGTGCCAGTGCGCAAGAGCCGCGCTCTACCAGCGCAATGCGCCCTGCCAAAGAGTTATCCGGTAACGGCGCACAAGCGAGGCGGTTGGAGCCCACCGAACCGACATCCGTTATTTGAGCTTCGATCGGAGAGGCAATTTGCGGACCATCGCTAAATCGCATGTTCACGTTTTGTAATTCGGTGGGAACCCCGTTTCCCAGCACGGTAAGCGTGTTGTACCAGATGTGAGAATTCGTGGTCGCGCCGACCGTGATTGCGGCGGGGGCCGTACCAGGAGATTCAATGGTATTGAGGGAAGGCAGATTGGCACCAATTCCACCGCTATTGCCAGCTGAAACGGTCACGATCATTCCCAAACGAACCGCATTTTGCACTGCACTGGCAAAGGCATCGCAAGGCTGATTGGCGTTTTGGCCGCAGAAGTTATCTTGCGGACCAAAGCCTGCTGGTGCGCCCAGATTGAGGGCAATGATGTCCATTCCATCGGCCAGGGCATCTTCCATTGCTTTCAGTACGACGCTCGGGTAGGTGGTGTCGTTCACGCCCCGGCTCCCGAAGACCTTATAGTTGCCCAGGAAGGCGCGAGGGGCCACTCCCGAAATCCTTCCGATCGGCGCGTCATGCTCCTGACCGGCGGCTACCATGGCGGTTGCTGTGCCGTGGCCGATGCGATCTCTTGGCGTGTTGTCGTCGGGGCGCGTGTTCACTGGGTCGGTGCCAAAAGCAAAGTTGAGTAAATCTACATAGCTGCGGGCTGCGATTACCTTGTTGTTGGTGAAGGTGCAATCCCCGTTGTCTGTCCGGCACTTGGGATATCCAGCAGGCGGCGTCGCCGAGAAGTTGCGGAAGGCGGGATGATTTTGATCAATCCCCGTGTCGAGAATGGCAATCTTGATGCCTGTGCCGGCGCTGCCGATGCCACCTACCTGGCTCCAGGCGGTTCTCACATTGACCAGATCGAGCGCTTTGTTGATGTGGCGTTTCAGCGGCTGCATGCGCTGGATGCGATCCACCTCAGGCATCGCTTTCATTGCCTCCACCTGCTCGGGGCTGGCCTCCACAAAGAGCGCGTTGAGCAGGAGTTGTGTCGAGTCGACTACACGTCCGCCCGAAGCTTGAATCTTCTGCTGCAGACTGGTCTGATGGTCGATGATAGATTGCTTCTGAGCCGCAGCAGATCGCTGCAACAGATCCTTGCGAGAGCCGAAAGTTTCGGCAAGCGGCGGTTCCTTCAAGACGACGATGTAATTGTTGGATCCCCGTTGAGCCAGGCCCTGGCTGGCGAGGAGGCTAAAGGCGGCAACGACGACCGCGAATCTGATGTGCCTCATAAACTTAGCGACGCATTCCCATACGGAACAGTTTCTCAATTCAGCAGCTTGCAACTTTTGCGTTATGACGACATCTAACTAGTCAAGTAAAGGAAATTCAAATTATGATCCAAATCAGGAAGTCAGCAGAGCGCGGCCATGCCAATCACGGGTGGCTTGAATCCAAACATAGTTTCAGCTTTGCCGAGTACTACGATCCGAAGCACGTTCATTTTCGGGGGCTGCGCGTCATCAATGAAGACTGGGTCGCTGGAGGCAAGGGCTTCGGCATGCATCCGCACCGGGACATGGAGATTTTGACCTGGGTCCGCTCTGGCAAATTGGAACATGCCGACACGATGGGCAATCGCCGCACCATCGAGCCGGGAGAAGTGCAAGCGATGAGTGCCGGCACAGGGTTGTTTCACAGCGAATACAATCCTTCGCCCGACCAGCCGGTGCACCTGTTTCAGATCTGGATTATGCCAGCGTTGCGCGGGGTGCAGCCGGGCTATGACCAGAAGTCTTTCGAAGCAGCAGGCCGGAATGGCCAGTTTCAGACTCTTGCTTCTGCGGACGGCGAAGCGGGGTCGCTTGTGATCCATGCCGATGCAAAGTTCCTGGTTGCAGACCTGGCAGCGAATCAGAAGACAAGCTACGAAGTTGGCCCCCGACGCGGCGTTTGGGTTCAGGTGGCGCAGGGTGCCGTTACTATCAACGGTGAAGCGCTTGCTGAAGGCGATGGGGCGGCCATCGAAGGGGAAACCTTACTCGCGTTTGAGGCCAGCAGCGATTCCCACTTGTTGTTGTTTGACTTGAAGTAAGAGGGGGAGGCTTAAGGCTTGGCGATTTCGACTTTGCTTCCCGCCTTGAGGACGGTCTCCGGCCCAAGCGCCACGAGGTCGCCCTCCTTGAGCCCTGACAGAACAATGGAACTGGTAGGGTTTCCGTTGCCAAGTTCAATCTTGCGCCAGGCCAGTGTGCCACTTTCGATGACGTAGACTCCACTACTGCCATCACGATTGCGGATGGCCTCTTTGGGGACCAACATTACGGCATCCTGCTTGCGGGTTTGAATGCTGGCATTGATGTTGGTTCCGGGAAGTAAATGGTTTTCGGGGTTCTCAATGAGGCACTCCACTTCGCCGACTTGACGAGTTCCGAGTGGGACGATTTGCGTGGGAATTTTGTCGAGTGTCCCAGACCACTTCCTGCCTTCCATGGCATCCCACGTGATGCTGACCGGCATGCCCTTCTGGATCTTGCCCAACTCCGGTTCGTCGACGAACACAATCACTTTCAAGGTATCCACATTGCCGATGCTTGCCACCAGTGCACCGGGTGTCAGAAACGAACCTTGCTTCACATCCAACTGATAGACAACGCCAGCAACCGGAGAGCGAACGGTGCTGAGTTCGATGCGGCGCCTTGCCAGCTCGGCTGAGGACTCCGCTTCGCGAAGCCGCGCTTTAGCGGAGGCGACATCAGAGCTGGAAACCAGCACTGGGCGACGGGCCTCGAGTGCAGTGATTTGAAGCTGCAAGAGCTCCAGGCGGTCCTGTATCGTGCGCACTTCTTCTCGTGTGCCAGCATTCCGGGCCAGCAACCGCTCGGCAATTGCCAGTTCTTTTTCGACTTGCAGTTTTTCGGCTCGCTTCTGGCTGATCGATTGATCGATTTCAACGGTGTCCCGCTTTCTGCCACCGGCTTCCAGCAGGCGCAGCGTGGCGGTGGCCTCCTCAATGCGTGCGTTGGCTGCTGCCAGATCTGCTTTGGCGTCACGACTATCGAGAACTGCAAGAGTGGTCCCGATCCCTACTCGTTGCCCCTTGGTCACAGAGACGCTGACGACCAATCCATCGCGCTCTGCCCTGGCGCTGGCCCAGTGGCTGGGTTCGACCCTTCCGTTGGTTGTCACCAGGTTTTCAAAAGATCCGCGCGCGATCTGGTGCGCAGGGACCTGCGGCACTGCATTCGAAACTAACCAGCCATAGTAGACAGCACCCATTCCCAGGATTGCCAGTGCTGCCAGTCCGATCCGCTTCATTCCGTCACTTCCTTTGCACAGTATTCAAACAGGAGCCGCCATTCGATCCTCTGAACGGTCTTTGCCAGCGCTTCGTTCGATTGATTGCCTGAACTTCTTGCCTCTGCTACAAAATCGACGAAGCGGGAGTGATCCCAGTTTCGACCAGGATTCCAACCCGCCTTCTGCGAGGCTTCGCACAATTGCTTTGCAATGGGATGCATTCCCACTTTGCGAAACCAATATTTGGCATTCCAGTCATCTGGCTCCATGCGGTGGTAGATGGCATGCCAGTAGCTGCCCTCGGGGCTTGCCAGATCTTGCGAAATATTGTGAGAGCGAGAGCCGAAGCCTGCGCAAAGCAAAAAGCCAGCCTGAGCCTCGCGTGGCAGCTTGGCGCCTTCAAAAAGATTTGAGCCGAGATCGGCACTGAAGCCTGGACGCCCATCCTCGAGAGCAATCAAGGGCATCAGATATTGGTCCACTTGCAGGAGTTCAAATGCTTTCGCAATGCTACTGGACATGGTGGTGGGGATTGGAATTTTCCGCCACCATTTGCTCCAGGTTTTGGCGGACCTCCTCTTCAATCCATTCTTCTCCACAAGTTCGGCAGACGAGCGCGGGGACGTCATCGATCTGAAACAGTTCTTCCTGGACGATGACTTCGTAGGTGATGGCGGCTTCCATGAGAGCGGTGCCGCATTTGGTGCAATGTGTTGGGCGCATCGGAAGGACTAAACCCATGCTAACTTGAATCGAGATGGTCAGCTTCAAGATCCACCGATTGAAAGATCAAGCCGCAGCACAATTTCGCTGGGCTCCCCACACCTCAGGACCTGCCACGGTTAAGCAGCGCGACTACGAAATGATTGGCGAAGTAGAAGCTCTGGGCGCGTATTCCCTATTCAATCAACTTCGCGGAACTCCGAACGAACTCCGCGTTGGGGATTTGGTGGAGCTTCCCGATGGCGGTTTGCGGATTTTCAAATTTGTGGGCCTCGAAGAAGCTTCCTGGTTTGTGGCGCCGGTGAAGCCAGAAAACGGTGCTCCACCTCCCGCTGTTGATGGCGATTCCATTACAAATCTGAGCGCGTGAACCGCTTCATAGGCCAGTAGTACCAAGCAAACGGATGAAAATTGCGCTACACTCCCGGACATGGGCAGTTGTTCGGCTCCCAGCGAGCCGATAAATCAATATGCATTGGTAACCTACCTCCCAGATGAGCTAGGTTTCTTTCTGGATCAGTTGAGGCGAGATCTTGTTGCACAGTGCAACGCGCGATCCCACCTTTCTCTGCTCCCTCCTCGATCCCTCAACAGTGCTCCTCAAATTGCTGAATCCCAGATTGACTTCATTAGCAGTACCTCCCAGCCCTTTGTTGTAAAAATTGGCGGTGTTGCGATATTTCCCAAAACCTCAGTCATCTACCTGGAACTTGAGGCAGGTCAAAAGGAATTGGAAGACTTGCATCGAGTGATGGCTACCGGCCCTCTCGAGTTTGAAGAATCCTATCCGTTTCATCCGCACATTACCCTGGCGCAGAATTTCGATGTTGAGACCGTAGAAGCCCGATTCAAGCTTGCCCAGGAACACTGGGGCACCTACGCTGGCCCAAGAGAATTTTTGCTCGACCGGGTTGTTTTTGTGCAGAATACGGCAGCCAATTGCTGGCTGGATCTGCGCTCATTCCAGTTGCAGGGGCTCCCGAGCGCCCCCAGCGTTCCGCATCGATCTGAGCTCATTCGAACATACTGAGCTGGTTTTGCGGCCCTTGCCGGTTTTTCTTTAACGGACTGCCCACTACGCCCAGGATTTCGAAATCGCTCAGAGCGGTCCTGGGAACCAAAACCCGCTGCACGCCGGAGGCTGGCTCGGGCGGGGAAATGGCAAAAGACTGCGGTTCAAATGCAGATAATCCGTTGGGCATGGTCGCTTCCACAAAGTCCCCATCCTTGAACTTTAGCCGGACCCAAAGCCCCTGCTGGCGAGGGCGCACCGCATACTGGTTTCTGAGCCAGGGTGGTCCGGAGATCCAATCCCTAACAAAACAAATGCTTTTCAGTTGCTCTGCTGGTAAGGATTGTACGACGCCTTCGCGGTTGAGAAATTGAATCGCGGTTCCGTCAAAGGGTTGGACGGAGTCAACAAAGCCAGCCAAGGGCTCCCGCTCAAAACGGTAAACCATCGCTTTCTTGGTTGAACTGCTGCTCAAAGGCTATTTTCCTGCTTTGCGTGTCGAATCCAAGTCAAAAAAAGGCAATTTTGTTTCAAACACAAATGCCAGTATTGTATCATTGTCACAATGTTCGGCCAGGCATCCTTTCCGGCTGCCGTAAGGTCGTATCTGACTTACTGCAGAGTCGAAAAAGGTCTTTCCACTGCAACTCTTAAGGCTTATGAGCGGGATTTCAAGTCCTACTCGGATTGGCTTCAAGAATTGCCAGAGGGAGCTTTTTCGCAAATTTCGGTTCTACAGGGTTTCCAGGACCAGCTTTTTGGACGCAAATTGAGTTCCAGAAGCATAGCGAGGACGATGTCGGCACTACGAGGCCTTCTACAATTTCTTGTAGCCGAAGGAAAACTCAGCAAGGACCCGACGGAATTGATCCGTGCCCCTCGTCCCAACCGGAGATTGCCCAAAGCAATCGCGGAGAAGCGGCTGGAAGAACTTTCCGGAGTTTTTGATCGCAACAGTCCGACTGGCATTCGAGACTATGCAATGTTTGAGCTCTGCTATAGCTCAGGGCTTCGTGTAAGCGAATTGGTAAATGTGCAACTAGCTGACTACAATGCGCTGGCAATGCGACTGCGGGTAACCGGTAAAGGAAACCGGCAGAGATTGCTGCCGATTGGCACCACCGCTTCGCAGGCCGTGGATCTTTACCTCAAAGAATCGCGACTGCACTTGCTGAAAGGGAAGTCCTCTCCCTACCTGTTTGTAAGCTCAAGAGGGCCCAAGTTGGATAGCCGATCCTATTGGAAAGTCTTGCAACAGATCCGTCTTGCTTCTGGATCTGACAAGGCGCTTCATCCGCATATGTTACGGCACTCCTTTGCCACGCATTTGCTGGAGGGCGGAGCTGATTTGCGCAGTGTGCAAGCCATGCTTGGCCATGCTGATATTTCGACCACACAGATTTACACCCACGTTGAGAAGGACCGGCTCCGTGGGATTGTCGACCAATTTCATCCAAGGGAAGCCAATAAACAATGAGCGATTACATGTTCATGCTGGAGAGTCATCTCAGCCAGTCGCAGAACTTCGTCATTGCTGAAATTCAGCGAATGATGGCAAAGCTCCAGGTCAACGTGTTTCTGACTGGTGGGGCACTGCGCGACATGCTTGCCGGGTTGCCGGTTCGTGACCTCAACTTCACGCTTGAAGGATCTCCGCTCAAGCTGGTAAAGGCTTTGGAGAAGGAAGCGGGCATTCGGGTTGTCAATTCCGATGAGGTTCGCAAGAGCTATGAGATCAGCTTTCCCAATGGGGTGCTGGCTGAAATTTCTATGTCACGGGTTGAGAAATACCTCAAGCCCGGAGCGCCACCGAAGGTGGTGCCCGCAACCATCCACGAAGATCTCAAAGGGCGTGATTTTACAATTAACTGCCTGGCGGTATCGCTGGCGCAGGGCTCCCGAGGATTGTTGCTTGACCCCACCAATGGGCTTTCTGATTTTGAGCTGAAAGAACTTCGTACCGCCACTTCGCACACCCTGATGGATGACCCCTCGCGGATTCTCAAGTTGATTACGCTGCAGGCACGGCTTGGCTTTCAGATGGATGAGCGGACCCGCAATCAATACCGCAATGCGCGCGAGGCCCAGTTGGAAAAGTTGATCCCGGCGGAGGCTCTGCGGAGGGAAGTGATCAAGATCGGTGAAGAGTTCAACCCGCTGCCAATTCTCGAGACACTCGAAAAAGAAAAGTTTCTAGACCTCTACTTCCCTGGTTTCGGTGGGGCCAAGTTGAACGCGGTTGGGTTCGGGAAGATGTTGAAGTTCCGCGGTATGGTGCCTTTTGGAGCGCAGCTCAAAGAGGACCGCCTGTCCCTTTTCCTGCATACCATCAGCGAGAAGTGGACGCCGAAGGACAAGCTGACCTTTATCAAGAATTGCAAGCTGAGCAAGCGCGAGGCCGACAACTGGAAGAACCTCGATGCAAAGTCGAAGAAGCTGCAAACGGTTCTGAAATCGGCGAAGCTGCAAAAACCCTCTCAGATCTATGCTGTCCTTTCGGAGGCACCAGCGGATCTATTGTTCGTGCTGTTAAACAAATCCGCGCTCAGACTGGTTCAAGATCGCATCAAGAACTATCTGCAAAAGTATTTGCCAATGGCACTTGAAGTTACAGACGAAGATGTCGTTGCCGCGGGCGGAAATCCTCAAACCCCCAAGGGGCAGCAACTCAAAAAGCAATTGATTGCCGCCAAGCTGGACGCCCGACCCCGGAAGGTTGCTACTGCGGACCCGGCTTACAGTCCTCAAGCTTAAAACGAAACGAGCTGACTTCCCGCCAGCCGTTGCCCGCCTGTAGCTCAATGCGGAGTAATCCTTTTTTCTCGTCCACGCGAACTCGGGCGGTACCGGAGGGTGCTTTCTGCCCGGTCTGTGCTTTGGCTGGAATGCGGCTTGAGATCTCCCTCAGTTCCCAACTCGTGCCCCCGGTTTGTGACTCATAGAACTCATACTTGCCCGCATCCCCACTGCCGCGATTATCGATCAGCATCCATCCACGTTTGGCGGTTTGAAAGGCAAAGTCCTCAATCAGGCCCACTCTCGATTCGGCAAAAATGTCGACCTTGCGCCAGGTTCTGCCGCTGTCGGTGGTTAGGAGCAGGAAGGGATCGCGCGGTAAGCCGCCCAGGGAGGTTTGCCCCGCGAGCCAGCCATTGGCGAAGTCGAGGAACTGCATCGACTCCAGGGCGCTGCCCTGGATGCGGGGGTGAGATTCCCGCCAGGTTGCACCACCGTCCTCACTGATCAGAAGTATCGATTGCAGAGTGGTTGAGCTGGTGTGGGTGTTGCCGGATGCGACCACCACAGCGCCAAGGGCCTCGACCGTGGAAAACTCAAGGTAGGTAGGACAAGGCTCGGCCTCAGAACAGGTTTGCCCCAAGGCGGTGAGGTCCACTGCAGCACAAAGATTGGGCAACAGGATCGGGCCCTTGGCGCTGGCGTAGGTTGGCGGCCCTTCCGGAACTGGCGCTGGTGTTGGCGCTTGCACCGGCCCTTGAGCCAGAAATAGCAAATAAACAAAAGAGTGCACTACCCTCATACTAGACTGGAGTCAGTCTCATGTTCTCGTGGTTCAAGAACAAGGCGGAGGACGTCAAGCCTCTGCCCCTTTCTCAAAGAGAGAAGTCTTACTCGGCCGCTTCCGGATTTGTTTACCAATACATATTCAAAGGCATGGCCGGACGGCGTCATGTTTTCTCGGTTTCTGCGGATCGAAAGAATCACTTTGAAGTCAGCATTGAACTGGTGCCCGATGCACTGAAGCCGTGCGTCGAGCGAATGGGATCTGATTTGCGTTGGAATGAAGAGTACGCCCTTGTCAAACTTTGCTTGTTCTCTGCCTTCGATGAGGCGGTCTGCGTCGAGGATCTCCAACGGTTGATCCGCCCGGAATCGAAGCAACTTCTGGAACATATGACTACACTGAACATGGCATAGCTTGATGGCAACACTACCCCTACCTGGAGATTACCCACCACCGCTCGACCAGCTTGCGGAAAGAGAGTTTTCTTTCTACCCGTCCATTGGAAATTTAGAGACGAACCTCTGGCAAATCATTGAAGCCAACTGGTCAGAGTTTCTTGTGAAGAATGCGGGGGATCAGACTCAGGTTTGGGTGCCTCGGCGGTATCTCGGAGATGTCTCTGCGTCAGATCGTCCGGTGATGATTGTAGGTTTGAATCGGCAACTCGAATACAAGGCAGGGCAGGTATGGCCCGTGCAAAAGCGGGTGCTTGCCATGCCAAGGGTACCATCCGGGCCGAGTTCGCAGGAGCCTTCACCTGAATCGGGGCCAGCGGCAGCATCGCGGAACCCGGCTTTGCAACTCGATGATTCTGAGAAAAAAGTTGGGAAGCTGATCCTGGTGGCCTTGGGCGGATCGATCCTTCTGATTGCCTGTGTCGTGTTTTTCTTTAGAGGTGTTCGGTCGGGAGAGATGGTCTCCTATAAAGCCGTGGTGCAGGAGAGTCTTGGCCTCGGCCCCGAGGACGACTACTTTGCCGTTGCCCGAAAGCTAGGGTCTCCCAACGCAGACCGTTGGAAGGCCGAAGGCGAGAGCATGCAATACCGCGTGCTCGACTATCCGCAGAAGAACCTGCATGTGATTCTTGCGGGTCGAGAACGCAAGCAGGCCCTGTACATTGGCGCCCTGGATAACGAATGGAAGGTCATCGATAGCGTGAACCAAAAGGGTGGGTCCAATACCTACGGGGTACTTTCCAAGCTCCCTCGCTTTTAGCCTCTTAGGTTCGAGAGTGTTTCAGGCGTTAACTCGAGCCGGCCGCCGCCAAGCTCGGATACCATTTCGATCCAAACCGATGCTCCTTGCAGGATGTCCTCGTGGACTCGTCCCATGTGGCATGTAATTTGAACACTGCTCTGCAAGGCCAGGCAGGCATTGGCAAGTTCGTCATCCAGTGCGATGACCGGAGAGTGTTGCACAAAAGTGCCGCCGAGCTTGAGGCAAAATCTCCGCCATGAATTGGTGGCTGCAAGATTGAGGGTTCGAGTTGCCACCACATAGGGCATGACTCGAAATCGTTTGAATTTTTCGAGCCAATCTGCTGCAGGCTCCAGGGCGTCGGGACAGTTTGGATCGGTCACCAGCAGCAAGCACTTTGGATTGTCTGATAGCGGAAAGTTGCTGATCGCCCTCTCCACGGCGAGTTCCAGGGAGTCGCCCGCCACAGGAGTGATGTGGGTTGATTCCTGCCCCAGAAATTCAATGCTGCTGCTGAAGTCGAATCGCGGTGACAATCGAAGCCGTCGGGTAGCTGCCGTTGGGTAATGCTGCGGGCACCACAGGTCGTCTTTTCGTTTCACGCGTCCAGCTGCCTGGAGTAATGAAAACGATCCACTGGCCTCTGCCGGAAGGAGAAAGAGGAGTTCTGTCTGAGCTGATGAGCCACTGACCTGGACCTGAAACTGGTCCACGTGCCGATCTCCGTCGCGCACCATGAAATGCACGGGGAGAATTTTTTCTTGGGTCACAAGGCTGCCCGAGAGAATTCAACAGCAGCAGAGACACCTGCATTTGGCCAAGGCCCAACCATTCCAACCGGATGGGGCGAAGGGTCAGCGGGGGAAGGGCTTCTGCCGCTTCCTGAAATGCCTTGATTCGTCTCGCCGACCGAAGCATCCCCATTTGCTGCGCATCACCGCTTTGCTTCAAGCGCGACTGCAGATAGCAAAGCAAGCGCGGATCTTTTGTCATGCCCATGGCCCAAATCGCGGAGGCGGCAATCCGGCTGTTGTCTGACGCTGCCAGTTCCATCAATCGGCGTCTGGCGGAGAGTTCCCCGGCAAAATGCAAGCCTAGAACTGCATTAATTGCTTCCCGATTAGAACTCCTGCCCTGGTTTGCTTTGAAAACCTCAATTGCCTTGGGATCAGATCTGCCCCACATCGATTCCAGAGCATTGGCTCGTACCCGTGCATTCTCGTCGTTTAAGGCTGGCACATCCTCACAAAGGTCGTAGAGTAACGGGGACAGAACCGCAGCCTTGGAGCGGATCTTGGCATGCGAGTGCGCGGAGAGCTTTTGCAGCAGAGGCGCAAAGCGGAGCCTGTCGGCGCAAACGGCCAGGACTTCCATCCGCCGCAGTACTTCTTCCAAAACCTCCGATTCGGACAGTTGTTCCAGCTGACGCAAGAGTGTTTCAGTCCAAATAGTCTGAATTTTTGGCTCGATGCGGCAGGCCAATACGGCGAGCTGGACTGCTGTTGGCCCCTTTAGAGCGGAAGGTGCGAACAGAAAAGCATCGAGCGACGGGTGCTCTTCTTGCAGCAGGTGCAAGAGGAGCCTCGAAAATCTGGAATCTGAGGCGTTGCTCAGAAATTCAGCAGCTCGTTGTGAAAACTGATGAGGTGTATTCTGCTTCCACCGTCGCAGCTCCTGCAGACCGCGATGCGGATGGTCTGAAAACGTTGCGGCGATCGAATCCATTTTGAGTTCAACTTCGACCACTGATCCCATATCGACCCGGTGCAGGAGATTATGAATCAGGCCTCTCCCAGGCCCGTCTTTATTGATCGCAACTCAATTTGAGGCATGCCTTGTGATAGTCTCTTAAAATCATGAAGTCTGTCGGGAAAGTTCTCCTTTGGGTCGCCATTTCACTCTTGGGTGCTGGATGCCTCGCCGCTGTTGCCTTCCACCGGGGTGAAGCAATCAATTCCATGTGGATTGTGGTCGCGGCTGCTTGCGTTTATCTGGTTTCTTACCGCTTTTATGGAAAGTTCATCGCAACGAAAATTCTCGCTCTTCGTGAAGACCGGGCGACCCCGGCCGAGCGCCTGCGTAACGGACATGACTTTGAGCCAACCAACAAGTGGATCGTCTTCGGCCATCACTTTGCTGCCATTGCAGGCCCCGGTCCGCTCGTAGGGCCGACGCTGGCTGCCCAGTTTGGCTACTTGCCCGGGACTCTCTGGATCATTCTGGGCGCGGCATTGGCCGGAGCAGTGCATGATCTGTTAATTCTGGCCTTCTCCATTCGTCGTGATGGCAAGAGTTTGGGGCAGATGGTGAAAGAAGAAATCAGCAACCTGGGTGGATTCACTGCGATGGTGACTGTTCTGCTGATCATGATCATCCTGATGGCAGTGATTGGGCTCGTGATCGTCAATGCACTGAAGGGCAGCCCCTGGGGTACCTTTACCATCGCTGCGACGATGCCGATTGCCATCTTCATGGGTTTGTATCTTCGGTTCTTTCGCCCTGGTCGGGTGGTTGAAATTTCATTGATTGGCTTTGCGCTGGTGGTGCTCAGCATCTTTGGTGGCAAGTGGGTGGCAGAGTCGGCCACGATGGCGCCCTGGTTTACGTTTGGCGGCACGACTCTGGCGCTGATCCTGATTGCGTATGGCTTCTGTGCCAGCGCTCTGCCCGTATGGCTGTTGCTGGCCCCACGGGATTACTTGAGCACCTTTGTCAAGCTTGGCGTTGCGGCCATGCTGGGCGTGGGGGTTCTGTTTGTGCGGCCTGAATTGAATCTGCCGGCCATGACACGCTTTGTGGACGGCTCTGGACCCATCTTTGCTGGATCGGTCTTCCCGTTTTGCTTCATTACCATCGGTTGCGGAGCCTTATCCGGCTTCCATTCCCTGATTTCTTCGGGAACCACTTCAAAGCTCTTGGCCAGAGAAAGTCACGCCTTGCCCGTCGCCTTCGGCGGCATGCTGGTAGAAGGCATGGTCGCGATTATGGCGCTTATCGCTGCCTGTGCCATGGAGCCTGGCGTTTTCTTTGCGATCAATTCTCCTGCGGGTGTGGTGGGGGCGCTGCCGGATGCTGCCGTGAAGACGATCAGCAGTTGGGGCTACCCGGTAACCGTGGCACACATGGAAGAACTGGCGCGCAACGTCGGCGAGGGCAGTCTCTTTGCCCGTACGGGTGGCGCTCCCTCTCTGGCACTGGGGATGGCACACATCTTCTCGCAGGCGCTCTCGATGACCTCTGACGGTGGCAAGGCCATTCTGAGCTTCTGGTACCACTTCGCCATCATGTTTGAAGCGCTGTTCATCTTGACCACAATCGATGCCGGCACTCGCGTGGGACGCTTCCTGCTGCAAGATCTGCTGGGCCAGGTTTATAAACCCTTTGGACAAACCAGCTGGATCCCCGGCGTAGTGATCGCCAGCGCACTGGTTGTTTCTGGCTGGGGTTGGTTTCTCTACCAGGGGGTTCTCGATCCGTTGGGTGGAATTAACTCCCTCTGGCCGCTGTTCGGGATTGCGAACCAGTTGCTGGGAACGATTGCTCTCTGTCTTGCCACGACTGTTTTGATCAAGATGTATCGGGCGAAGTATGTGTGGATTACCGCCCTTCCACTAGCCTGGATGCTGAGCGTTACCTTTACTGCCGGACTGACCAAGATATTCGCGAGCAACCCTCGGCTTGGCTTCCTGGCCAGAGCCGAACAACTCGACGCATTGATTGCGGGCGGCACGCTGACAGCCGCCAAGATGGGAGAAATGTCGCGCCTCGCCTTCAACGAGCGGATGGATGCAGCCATCTGCGGACTCTTCCTGATCCTGACTGCCACGATTGTGTTTGAATCTGCCAGGGTTTGGTTCCGGGTACTGAGAGGTACTTCTACTGCCAAGGTTTCGGAAACACCTTTCGTCGCCACTCAATTGCAGCCGGGTGAAGTGTAGGGATGAAGCGCCTTCTCTTTTGTATTGCCACGGTTGCGCTTGCTGCTCCGCCGCCCGTCCCTGACCTGCGTTCGCAAGCCAAACTGCAACAGGATTGGCTCAAGTTCCGGCTGGAAAAGAACCTCCCTGAGCTGATGCGCAAGCACGGAATCGACATGTGGGTAGTGTCGAGCCGGGAGTACAACGAAGATCCGGTATTTTTTTCGCTTGTCTCCCCGACCATGTTTGCCGCCAGGCGAAGAACCATCTATGTGTTTTTTGATCGCGGTCCTGAACAAGGGGTGGAGAGGTTGGCGCTTGGTGGGGGATCACAAGGTGGCCTCTACGAGGTCTATCGGGATCCCGATAGCGGCATTGAACTCTATGGAGATTCCCAGTGGCTGCTGCTCAAGAAGCTGATCGACGAACGAAAGCCCAACAAGATTGCCATCGATGTTTCCCACACACATGCCTTTTCGGATGGCTTGAGCTCGGGAGAAAGAGAGCAACTGGAGGAGTCGATTGGTCCGGAGAACCGCAAGAAGCTGGTTCGTGCCGAAGGGCTTGCTCTTGATTTTGTGGCAGTGCGCGCTCCGCAGATGGTGCCTGTCTACCAGGGGCTGATGGAGCACGTCCACTCCAATTTGGCGAGGGCCATGTCGCGTGAGGTGATTCAGCCGGGAAAGACGACCGATCAGGATGTGGTTTGGTGGCTGCGCCAGGAGAATCAGCGCCTCGGGTTTGGCACCTGGTTCCAGCCGGGGATTCGTGTGCAACGGCAGAATGGCAAGGCGCTGCAGATTCTCCAACAGGATGAAGCCCCGATCGTCATCGAGCGTGGCGACGTCTTGTGGATCGATTACGGCCTGACGGCGATGCGTCTGGCGACCGATACGCAGCACATGGGATATGTTTTGAGAGAGGGCGAAACGGCTCCTCCTGCTGGAATCCTGAAAGCGCTTGAAAATTCCAAGAAGATGCAGGACATCGTGATGGCCCGCATGGTGGTTGGCAAGACCGGCAATGAAGTGCTGGCCGATGCGCTCAAGGAGATTCGTAGCCTGGGAATCAAGGGTACAGTGTACTCACACCCTATTGGCGACCACGGGCATGGGGCCGGGCCACTGATTGGCCTCTGGGATCGTCAGCAAGGGGTGCCAGGGCGGGGTGACGTCAAGCTGATTCCCAATACCTGGTTCTCCATCGAATTGTCGTCTCGCACTCCGGTGCCGGAGTGGGGAAATCAGGAATTGTTTGTGGGGATGGAAGAAGATGCGATGGTAGGGGCGGATGGCAAGATCCAGTGGGTACTGCGCCGGCAGGAGAAGTTTCACCTCATCCGCTAGGCGCAGGCTGCGATCTGATACAAGGGCTGGGCCGGGATCGATTCGTAGAATTCCGGCTCCACCGCGCCCAGGTATTCCCGCACAAACATCCGTGCCATCCCTCCACAACCATGGTGACGGTACATGCGGAAGAACATTTGCTGGGCTGCTGCGGCGTCGAGATTGGGGCAGAGGAGGGCAATGATGGAGGCACTGGATCCGATGCAATCCCGGCATTCTTTGCCGACCAGGCGGCAGCTTTCGGGGTTCACTGCAGTTCCGAGATTTTCTTCCATTTCAACCAGCATTTTCTTTGCGCTCCTAAGGTGAAACTCATTTGTATCCTGAATCGAAATTTTGGTCTAGCCGCCACGTGGGGAGATTCTCAAACTTCGTTGCGGGTATAGGAGCTTTCCCGCGATACCCCCACTTGGGGGGGTAGAAGTCCAAAAATCTAGATGCAAAAGTACTAACCTGTTGCTACGCTCAAATTACAGCCCGTCGATTTTATTGAAACGCGGGCCCGGTCTCAAATCCCTAACACTGACACACGCTGCTTGCATTCATGAATATTCGTTCGCTGTTTAGCCTCTTTTCGTCCGATCTTGCCATCGATCTTGGCACTGCCAACACCCTCGTTTACGCCAAGGGAAAGGGGATTGTTGTCAATGAGCCGTCTATCGTTGCGATCAACAAGAACAACGGCGAAGTCGAAGCGGTTGGCAAAGAAGCGAAGGAAATGCTCGGTCGAACCCCAGGCAATATCGTTGCCATCCGACCGATGAAGGACGGCGTAATTGCCGACTTCAAGGTAACCGAGCGAATGCTTAACTACTTCATTCAAAAGGCACATGGCCGCAAAATGCTGGTTCATCCCCGCATCGTGATTGGCGTCCCTTCTGAAATTACGCAAGTGGAAAAGCGGGCCGTCATCGATTCGGCCTATCGAGCCAAAGCGAGCGAAGTGCACCTGGTAGAACAGGCGATGGTAGCCGCTATCGGTGCTGGCCTGCCAATCACCGAACCGGGTGGCAACATGGTGGTGGATATCGGTGGGGGTACAACCGATGTGGCCGTCATTTCGCTGGCAGGCATCGTGTATTCGAGATCGGTGCGCGTGGCTGGCAATGAGCTTGATGAAGCGATCATCCAGTACTTGAAGCGCAAGTACAACCTGCTTGTCGGGGAACGGACGGCAGAACAGATCAAAATGCAGGTCGGTTCGGCTTCTGAGCTCGAAAAGCCCATTACGATGGAGATCAAGGGGCGAAACTTAATCGAAGGTGTGCCGCGCACGCTCACAATTGGGGACGAAGAAATCCGCGAGGCCTTGGCGGAAGGGATTTCGACGATCATGAACGCGATCCGCGTTGCCCTGGAGCGTACGCCTCCTGAATTGTCTGCTGATATTTCTGATCGTGGCATCGTGCTGACAGGTGGTGGCGGCCTCATCAAGAATCTCGATAAACGGATTCGGCAGGAAACCGGCTTGCCTGTGTCGATCGCAGAAGATCCGCTTGCTTGCGTCGTTCTTGGAATCGGCAAGATGTTGTCCGACTTCAAACTCTTGCGCCGTATCGCCATCGAGTAGGGAGTGCCCCAGGGCAAACTATGGATGGATTTTTAGGCAGATACCGCAACCTCTCGGTCCTTGTGATCGTGATCATGGCCCAATTGGTTCTGCTTGCCGTCCAGGTCAAGAACAATCAGGATGTCCGGTTGATCCGGGTTTGGGCTGTGACTGCGATCACGCCGTTGGCGCGGGTCCTCGAAGGCGTCAGGGCTAACACGTTTGGGGTAGCCGGTGACTACTGGCAGTTGCTCGAAGTCCGGTCACAGAACCAGGCAATGAAGACTGATCTGGACCGCCTCAAGCTCGAAAACCAATACCTGAAAGAAGAATTGGCGACCGCCAAGCGCGTCGAGGCCATGGCCTCTTTCGTGCAGCGAAATCCCAACAAGACCATTGGCGCACGCATCATTGGTGCTGGGGCCGGGATGAACTCCAAGGTGGTTTTCATTGATCGCGGCTCGACCTCCGGGGTACTTAAGGGCATGGCAGTGATCACCCCTGACGGGATTGTTGGCAAGGTTACCGCCTCCTACCCAGTGGGTTCGCAAGTGATGTTGATTACAGATCCAACCTTTGCCTGTGGCGTGGTGTCTGACAAGACAAGAATTCACGGAACCGCCCGTGGACAGGGAAACAATCAACTCCTGGTCGACTACATCCAGAACGAGCAACAAGTGCAGGTGGGAGAAATCTTTTATACCTCTGGGGACGATCGCATTTTCCCGAAGGGCTTGCCTGTGGGGCCGGTACGCGTTGCCAAGCCGGGAAAGCTGTTCCAGGAAATTTACGTAGCTCCTACGGCCTTTGAGAAGGGGTTGGAAGAAGTCCTGGTTGTGCTTGAGGGGGTCCACCAGCAGATTCCAGATATTGCCCAAATGACCAGCAACTCGCCAGAGGCCAAACCGATGGTTCCTCCCGCGGCTGATGCCCAAACCTTGCCGGTGGACGCAACCCCGAGGCAGGAAGCGAACAAGAGGTTTTCGACAGACGCCGACAAACTGCTGGACCGATACAAGTCACTGGGAGAACAGCAGGGGCTCACTTACGGTAACGGCGGCAGGGTGCCGAATTTCAATGCTCCGCTTGCTCCCAAGCCCGCAGTGGTGAAGCCGCCCGTGGAAGCTGAGAATGCAGCTCCCGGCGCAGTAGCGCCCATCAAGCCACCGGTTCCACCCAACTGAGAATTGCAACCATGCCCTCCCCGGAATACAGCGAAGCGAATTACGTCGAAGGACGGCGCAGAAAGAGCTCATCGTCGAGCTTCCGCCCCATCGTGTTTTTTTTGGTGCCCTTGTTCTCGGTACTGCTCGATATCTTTCTGCCACGGTTTATCGAGTCGGCTAGAACTTTGGAATTTCCTCTGTTGATCACCATTTATTTTTCACTGATGAAGCGCCAGCCCATCGCTGGAATTGCCATCGGTACGACGATCGGTCTGATGCAGGATTCCTTGTCGCAGCAGCCGCTGGGGATGTTTGGAATCGTGAAGACGCTGGTGGGCTATTTTGCCGCCTCTGTCAGTTTGCGATTCGACGTCAATAACCCGGCGCTGCGCTTCATGCTTTGTGCCTTCTTCTTCATCTTTCATCAGTTCTTTTATTGGGTCATGGTGAGAGCACTTTTGGGGCAGGTGCCCAACATTAACGGGATGGACGAGCTGGTGCGTGCGGTGCTCAACTCTGCTGTGGCGCTACCTTTGTTTCTGCTCTTGGATAAACTAAGAGAGAATGAGAGCTAAGTCTCTCGTGAATCAAGGCTTTTGTGTTTCACCTTCCAGGAAGATCCCGCAGTAACGACTATGAAGACCGCTTGCGCTTTTTGCGCGATGAGTCCAAGTACGCTCAGGGCAAGATCGCCTTTCTTCAATACCTCAGTGTTGGTGTCTTTCTGTTCATTGTGGGTGGCTATTGGAACCTCCAAATTCGCAATGAAGAATTGTATTCGCTGAAGGCAGAACGCAATCGAATCAAGGCGTTGCCCATTCCAGCCCCGCGCGGGAAAATTCTGGATCGTGACAAACGAGTCATCGTGGATAACCATTCCAGCTTCTCCGTCTTGCTCTCGCGAGAAACGTTGAAGGAAGAGCATCTGCGCCCGATCGCTGAAGGTCTTGATCTCGAATACGACGAGTTGCTGGCGCAGTTGAAGCGCCATCGTGCGCGGCCCAAGTATCAGCCCATCATCATCAAAGAAGAGCTAACCCCGCAAGAAATCGCCTACGTCGAATCCCATCGCGATCCGGATACCTATCCCGAACTCGAATTGATCCATACCGAACGTCGTGTTTATCCGGCAAACGGATTTGCTGCTCACATGGTGGGCTATGTGGGAGAAGTCTCAGAGTCTGAACTGAACCTCGCTGACTTTGCCAAATACCAGCAAGGAGACCTCGTCGGCAAAACTGGCATCGAAAGGCAGTACAACGACATCCTGACCGGGGTCGATGGCCAGCGCCAGGTGCTGGTAGACAACAAAGGCAACGAGCGCAGAATTTTGGGTCTTCGTCCAGCGGTGCCGGGACAATCGATCGAGTTGACTGTCGATCTGGATATTCAGGCCGTGATGGAGTTGACGATGGACGGTCGCCGCGGCGGAGCCGTTGCTCTCGATCCGCGCAACGGGGAAGTGTTGGGCATGGTTTCGCGCCCTGGTTTCGACCTCGCCAAGTTGTCTTCCCGCGAGCGAAGCCGCCAATGGCGCGACATTTTTTCCAACCCCGAAAAGCCCCTGTTGAACCGGGCGATCCAGGCCCAGCTTGCCCCTGGGTCTACCTTCAAGCCCATCGTCGCCCTTGCTGCACTGGAAAGCGGTGAGATCACCAATGAGACGAGTTTCAATTGCACGGGTGGAATGAATTTCCCTGGCCGTTACTTCCATTGCCACGACAAACGGGGCCATGGCGCTACATCGCTCAAGCGGGCGCTGGCCCAATCCTGCGACGTATACTTCTACAACGTTGGTATCAAGATCGGCATTGATCAAATCGCCAAGTACGCCGAAATTGCTGGCTTTGGTGCCAAGACAGGGATTGATCTTCCTTCGGAGGCAGAAGGAATTCTCCCCTCCACCAGTTGGAAAATCCGAGCCTTGCGTCAGAAATGGTATGGCGGAGACACGGTTTCGGTGGCGATCGGCCAAGGCTTTCTCACGGCCACTCCGATTCAGCTTGCTCACGCCATTGGCGGCTTGGCTATCGGCGGCATATGGCACACTCCTCACTTGCTTAAAGGAGATGCCCCGATGAAGCCTGCCCGCAAAGCAGATCTCGATCTGGAGCATGTCCGTTTTGTGATTGATGGCATGTGCGATGTTGTCAACGGCGGAGGCACGGCTTCGCGGTCCCGCCTTCCAGGTATCGAAATGTGCGGCAAAACAGGAACTGCACAAACGGCGTCGAACGAATATCAGAAAGCCAAAAACATTCGCCTGAAGGACAACGCCTGGTTCGTTGCTTTTGCCCCGAGGGTGAATCCTGAAATTGCTGTTGCCGTATTGTTCGAAGAAGGGGAGCATGGTCCTGCGGCAGGCACCATTGCTCGTGACATTGTGAAAGCCTACTTTGACAAAAAAGCAAAAAGGGAGATGTCTCAGGCAACGCCCCAAACCGTTGCTGTCAGCACCAACCCGACTCCGAAGGGTCCATTGGAATAACGATGCTCCTTCGTACCTTGCGTAATGTCGATTGGACTCTGCTGATCCTGACGATGATCCTTTGCGGGATCGGGATTTTGCAAATCTATTCGGCAACGCAAACCTCAGGGGAAGCGGACCGTTGGTGGAAGCAATCGGTCTATGTCGGGCTGGGCCTTGTTGTCTTCTACCTGGTGAGCCAGATTGACTACCATACCCTGGTAGGGCAGTCGCCTATCCTCTACATCACCTTTAGCGTCATCCTGGTGTTTCTCTTGATTTTGAGTCGTGTCGTGCTGGGAGCCAAGCGCTGGATTAGTCTTGGTGCTGGCTTCAAGCTGCAGCCAAGTGAGTTCATGAAGCTCGTCCTGATCTTGTTCGTAGCTCGCTACATTTCTGAGCTCAAGACAGACTCGATGGACTTGCGCGATTTGTTGAAGTTGTCTGCACTGGTGTTGTTTCCCTTCGGCCTAGTGTGCCTGCAACCAGACTTGGGAACTTCGCTTTGCTATCTCCCGATTCTCGGTGTTGGAATTCTACTCGCTGGCCTTACCAAGCAACAGGCAGTAGCGATTCTGATCATCGTACTGCTGGTTGTTCCAGCTGGTTGGTTCATGTTGAAGGATTACCAGAAGGCCCGAATTACAAGCTTTTTGGATCCTGCTTCAGACCCGCAAGGCTCTGGCTATCAAGTGATGCAGTCCAAGATTGCAGTGGGTTCTGGTGGCATGTGGGGCCTTGGTGTTACCCGCGGCATGCAGATCCAATTGCGATTTTTACCCTTTGCCCATACGGATTTTATCTTCGCTGCCTTTGCGGAGGAACATGGCTTCGTCGGCGTGGTCACCGTACTTGGGTTATATTTCCTGTTATTGATGCAGATTTTGCAAAACGCACAGACTGCCCCAGACCGGGCAGGAACCGCCATCTGTATGGGCGTGGGTGCGTTATTGCTTTTCCACGTTTTGGAGAATGCTGGGATGGTCGCCGGGCTAATGCCAGTAGCGGGGATTCCCCTGCCGCTAATGAGCTACGGTGGCTCAAGTATTCTCTCGTTCTTTCTCATGCTGGGGCTCGTGAATAACGTCCGCCTCCGCAGATTTTTGCAATGAAATGACCCCGGGCTGAGACTATGATTGCTTGGGCTTACAAAATTTTGAAACGACTTAACCGAGACGCTACCGCTGTACTGTGCCGCGCATCCAGGATTGCGCAATGCGGCTATGCCGCCGCTCCCCTTTTCTTTTCCGGCCAGACTTCAGCCTCCAACGCTTCTTTACGCACCTTGTGCTTTTCGCGTCTTGTTTCGACTCGAGTTGATTTGCAGTTTTGTATTCCAGGCCAACAGTTCTCCCCGATTCCCTAAGGAGATGCCTGATGGCAAAAGAGCTAGTAATTTCCTCAGGGCGGCACGAGACGCGTGTCGCCATCATGGAAGATGACCAACTGGTCGAAATTTATTTTCAGCGCGCGAACGAATATTCCCTCGCGGGCTCGATTCACAAAGGTCGTGTGACGCGCGTGCTTCCTGGCATGCAATCTGCGTTCGTCGACTTGGGCCTTGAACGCGACACTTTCCTTTATGTCTCAGACTTCTTTGAAGAGAACGAAGAGTTCGAGAAAATGCCCGAAGGCCGCGAGCGTTCTGACCGGGATCGTGATCGCGGGCGAGGTAGAGATCGAGAAGGTGGTCGGGATGGCGGCGGTCGTGGGCGGGGTCGGGATCGTAATGATCGCCGAGAACCGCAAACCATGCAGGCCGGCGCATCCATCGCGAATGCTCCCGTTGAAGAAGCAGCCCCAGAACTTGCAGCGGTCGACAACAATGCGCTGCCGGTTTCACGCGCAACGACTGACGAGTCCGTTGATGTCCGTCGCGGCAATCGCCGCCGTCGGCGTGGACGTCCTGCCCCTGGAGGAAACTTCCCCGAATCAAAATTTGCAGACACCAACGAAGCTTCTGAAGAAGCCGAGGAAGTGACTGCTGAGATCGAAGCCGTGATTGAGGCCAATGAGAGCGTTGAGTCTCCTTCGACCCCAATCCTGCTCCCCGGCGAATCCCTCTCCAAGTACTCCAGCCGCCAGGCAGAACTGCCGCCGATGGAAGAGGAGGAAGATGAGGACGAGGAAGAAGACTCTACCCCATCGTTTCACGCAGACCCAACGGCCCATGATGCCGTCGTGACGCCACTGAAAGCTATCACTCCGGAAACCATCGCAGAGCAGCGCGAGGCCGAAGTCCTCGAAGAAGTGAAGGAACATTTGGCTGAGATTGCCAAAGAGAACGAAGAAAAGCGTGACTTCGAAGAAGCAGAGCGCCTCGTTTATGAAGATAAGGAAAGCTCAGAGTCTGCCACAGAACTCTCGATGCAAGCTGCCGTAGTCAGTGACGACACCCTCGAGGACGCCGAAGCGGCTGCCCCCGATGCGGAACAGACAGAAGAAGAGGATGATACCGAAGCGGACGATACCGACAAGGTGGAATCCGAATCAGAGGAGTCAGGTGTTCTCCCGTCCTTGGGCTACTCGGCTCATCTTCGTCAGACCGATCAACGATTCCTGCAACAGCGTAATCCGCAAGAGGGTGAAGAAGGTCAGGGGCGCGGTGGACGTCGTCGCCGTCGGGGTGGTCGCGGAAGAGACCGCTCGGCCGAAGCCGCTGCACCCGCAGAAGTCGCACCAGCCGTAGAAGGTGAAGCGGAAGTTTCCGCGACGACAGAAGTAGTAGAAGCTGCTCCAACCGCCCGCCGAGAAGACGGCCGTCGCGATGGTCGCAATCGTCGAGATCGCGGTGGCGATCGCGGTGGAGATCGTGGTGGTGACCGCAGTGCTGACCGCAACAATGATCGTGATCGTGGTGGCGAACGCAGTTCTGAGCGTCCCGACCGCGAGCGCAAGCCACTTCCTTCCATCACGGAGTTGCTGAAAGAAGGGCAGGAAATTCTCGTTCAGATCGCAAAGGAACCTCTGGGTCAGAAGGGTGCGCGTATCACGTCGCATATTGCTCTCCCCGGTCGTTACTGCGTCTATATGCCAACCGTTGACCACACTGGCGTATCCCGCAAGATTGCATCCGACGAAGAACGTCTCCGCCTCAAGCGCATTCTGCAAAGCCGAAAAGAAGGCATCCCGGGCGGCTTCATCATTAGAACTGCCGGAGAAGGACGCACTGAAGAGGAGATTCTGGCTGATATCGATTTCCTTCACAATCTCTGGATTGATATCCGCAAGAAGGCCGAAAGCAAGCCTGCCCCTGCCTTGATCTATCATGATCTCGAAATTGTCGAGCGTGTTCTTCGCGACCAGCTTGGCCCTGAGTTTAAGTCGATTTGGGTCGATAGCGAAGAGATCTACGAAAGCATCTTGCGATTCCTCGAGCGGTTCCAGCCGCAGATGGTTTCACGAGTCAAGATGTACACTCGCCAGGTTTCGATCTTCGATAATTTCGGCATTACCCAGGAGCTCGAAAAAGCCCTCCGTCCCAAGGTTTGGCTCAAGTCTGGTGGCTACATCGTCATCAATCAGACTGAAGCTCTTGTCGCCATCGATATCAACACCGGAAAGTTTGTTGGCAAGTCCAATCGCCTCGAAGACACGATTGTTAAAACCAACATTGAAGCCATCCGCGAAATCGTTCGGCAGGTTCGCTTGCGCGATTTGGGCGGCATCATCGTAATCGACTTTATCGATATGGATGAGCGCAAAAATCGCATGCGTGTGATGCAGGCCCTCGAAGAGGCGATGCGCGCTGACCGCGCACCTTACAAGATCCTCCAGTTCAATGACTTCGGTCTTGTCGCCATCACTCGTAAGCGCGTCAAGCAGTCTCTCGAACGTACACTCTGCTCGCCTTGCCCCTACTGCGAAGGCTCAGGCTACGTGAAGAGCGTTCAGGCTGTGGTTGGCGAAATCCTCAACGAAGCCAAGAAACTGGCACGCGCCCTCGAAGACTCCAAGGATGTTTTGCTACGCGTCAATCCTGAAGTGGCAAAGGTCTTCAAGTCCTCCGAGAATCAGTTCCTCGAAGAGCTCGAAGAAATCATCGGTCGTCCCGTCATGGTGGTTTCCGACGGACTCATTCACCAAGAGAAGTTTGATCTTGCGTAGTCGATAAATCGCAATGCGCTTCTGGCAACTTGCTGTTTATTTCGCATTAACTTTGGTTTGCACAAAAAGCTCCGCTCAGGAGCTTTTTGTGTTTTCCGACACATCATTGCTAAAGCTCTTCGCGGCAGAAGACTTGAGCTGCGAAGCGATCCAGGCCACGCCCGCAGTAGAAATGCTCTCACCGGCAGTTGCCGCTGGCTCAGTTCTCACGTTGGTGATCATGGTGAAAGATCGACCTTCGCAACCCTTCCTGCTGCAGTCTGGCCAGTATCCTGCGGGCTCATTCCGCTTGCGCCAATATCGCGTGTTCCCTGGCTTGGATCATGCGGAAGAGCTCTTGGAAGTCCCTATCGAGATTCGTGCTCGGATTCCCGAGCATCAATCCTGTGCCCTCTTTTTATTGGACGTCGAAGTGCCAATGCAACTTCCGCCAGGCCGATTCAAGCTCGAGCCTGCTGTCTGGATTCCTGCTCAAGCCTCAAACCCCCATTGGCTACGCTATCCCATGGAAGTCCGAGTCCTCCCTGCGAGCCAGGTGGGTGCAAAAGAGGGATCCAGCTGCCAGCGCCCGCCAACCACAGTGAAGTCTCTTCTCGAGAGAAACCTGAGTCTCGATGGCTTTGGCTGTCTGGATCTTGCGTCAGCAACGATCAGTGCTCGAGACGTAAATTTTCAACGCCAGAAACGAGCCCAAAAGCAGTAACGCAGATCGGGTTTGCTACAATGAAAAAGTCAGGCTGGAGAGGTGGCCGAGCGGTTTAAGGCGCACGCTTGGAAAGCGTGTGTACAGGAAACTGTACCGAGGGTTCGAATCCCTCCTTCTCCGCCATTCTTGACTTCACCCGCCGATCTTCAACTCTCTCCTGCCAACGATCTCAATCCCAAAACCTTCCAGTCCGACTGCCTTTAGCGGAGAGTTGGTCAGCAACTCAATCCTGCTTAGATTCAGGTCTCGCAAAATCTGCGCCCCAATCCCAACTTGATGTTGCATCAGCTGCATCCCCGCATCCCGCGAGCTGGCATTGCGAGTATGAATCACAAGCTGATGATCCAACTCCGTACGGCTTCGTAATCGGTCCTGATTGCCGTGATGCAGATACACCAACACGCCACGACCTTCTTTCGCAATCGCGCTCAAGGAGGCATCGAGCAATCCTCGGCAATCGCAAGCCTTGCTGGCGAAAAGATCTCCAAAGGGGCAATGAGAGTGCATCCTTACCAGTACAGGTTCACTCCCTGACAAATCGCCACAGATCATTGCCGTGTGCATCTCGCGGTCCAGTGAATTCTCGTAAACGATCATTTTCATCGGGCCGTGAACTGTATCAATCGTGCCGCTACTATGCCGCTTGAGGTAACTCTCATGCTGCAATCGATAGCGAATCAACTCGGCCACGGAAATCAGCTTGAGCCCATGTTGGATGCAATACTCTTGCAACTGCGGAACACGAGCCATGGTGCCGTCTTCGTTCATGATTTCGCAGATGACTCCCGCTGGTTTGCGGCCCGCCAACCTCGCCAAATCTACAGCCGCCTCCGTTTGCCCGGCACGTACCAGCACCCCGCCACTTTGCGCGCGCAGAGGAAACACATGTCCCGGCCGGGCAAGATCTTCTGGCCTTGTCCCATCCGCGACGCAAATCTGAATCGTATGAGATCGGTCCGCCGAGCTGATTCCGGTTGTCACCCCATGCATGGCATCAATCGATTCCGTAAACGCAGTACCGAAATTCGAAGTATTCACGCGCGACATCAACGGAAGGTTTAACCGATCACACAGCTCTGGAGCGAGGGCCAGGCAAACCAGACCCCGTCCGTGCACCGCCATAAAGTTAATCAGCTCCGGCGTGACCGCGTCTGCAGCCAGCGTGAGGTCCCCTTCGTTTTCCCGGTCCTCGTCGTCGACAATGACGACCATCTTCCCGGCTCGAAAGTCTTCGATGGCTGCTTCTATAGAATCGAATGGCATATCCATTCCCATTGTCGCTGACAACTTGCCAAAGCAGTGTTCCAGCCTTTTAGTTTTCAACACTTTACGGCCTGCCGGAAACCCGTTCACATCGATTTTGAAACTTTATTTCCTTTGTTTTCAACACCGATCAGCCATTTTTGATTCCTGGCGATTCGCGCCCTGATTAATCTTCTCTTGGGCTAAGTGCCTGATGAAACGAAATACCAGAAAGTTACGAAGCGACTGTTTCGTATTCGAGAAGAAATGAACTTGACGCAAATTACCGATGCGATCCAGCCGCATCCGGATTACAGGGCTTGGCTCAACAGCCTGGAGTTGTATCGGGACCTCTACTCTGGCGGGGCCCAAATGAAATCCAAGGCAAGCACCTATCTCTTCCGCCGGCATAGAGAGCCTGCTGAAGTATTTCAGGAGCGTGTAAGTCGCGCTTTCTACGAAAACTATATTGGGTCCATCATTGATTGGTACGCCTCCACCTTATTCCGCCGCGAACCTATCTTGACCGTCGAAGATACGGACCGCCGAAGCAGCAAGTTCTACTTCGAATTTTTCAATGACTGCGATCGCAACGGTACCGCCATCACCGACTTCTTGCGAAAGCGCTTCATCGATGCTCTGATCTTTGGCAAGTCTTATATCGCTCTGGAATTCCCCAAGCGCGAGAAGAGCGCCTCTAACCGCTTGGAGGAAGAAACACTGGGTCTGGATCGTGGTTACTTGACTTCGATTCACCCAGGCGATGTTGTCAACTGGGAATACTCCCCTGACGGCAAACTCCTTCTCCTGGTGGTGAAGCTCCAGACTGGCAAACCCGCTGGGATCGGCACCTTCGACAAAGAGCCTTCCCGCTTTCTCATCTATACCGAAACCGAGTTCTTCATTGTGGAAGAAGATGCTGCTGACGGAAAAGCCATCCGTGTGATCGAGAAAGGCTTTCATTCCTGCGCCAGCGAATCCAAGGTGCCAGTGTTCGAGATCGCTCTCTCTGATGGGCTCTGGTTGATGAACAAAGCCGCCCATCTGCAACTGGAACACTACAACAAATCGAACTCCCTTTCCTGGTCCCTGGGAATGGCCCTCTACGCAACACCGGTCATCTACAGCAAACGGGATTGGACTTCGATTCTTGGCGAGTCCTACTACATCCATCTCGATCCCGAAGACAAGTTCGGTTGGACAGAGCCCGAAGGCAATGTCTACCGCATCGCCATGGAAAACCTGGCCAGACTCCAGGAAGAAATCTACCGCACCTGCTACGTCATGGGCCAGTCTCGAAGCTGGTTGTCCGGCTCCGCTCAGGTAAGTGGAAACAGCAAGCGTGCAGATTATCAGATTACTCAGGAAGTCCTTCGCGCCTACGGCGATTCGATTAAGGACACCCTGAAACGACTTTTGCAGACCCTGATTCGAGTCCGCAAAGACGACATTCGAATCTCAGTCTCCGGACTGGATGAATTCGAAGTCGGCGAATTCAATGAGGAACTCGATGAGGCACAAAAGCTGCTGAATCTTGGTCTGGTATCGAAGACATTCCGCAAGCAGGCCTTCAAAAAGCTCGCCTTCAAGTTCCTTGCAGATATCAACGAAACCACCAAAGAGCGCATTGCTGCCGAGATCGAGGAACAAATTGACAAAGGAGATGCGAAATGAATTCCCAACAGGAATCGGAATCGCAAAACACAAACGTAGGCGACTTGAAAAAGCTCGTCCACGAAGTGTTTGAGGAATATCACAACGTTCAGTCCAAAAAGACCGAACCCGCCTACAAAGCGGAACTGGAAGAGGAGCGCCGTAAGCGCGAATCCATGGAAAAACGTCTCAATGAGCTGGTGGAAGAGAACCGTCGCAGCAAGGCCCGCGCCGAAACGATGGAACGCGAAACCCTCATTCGTGGCGAACTCCAGCGCCTCGGCGTCGCCAAAGTGGATCTCGCCTTCAAGGCGGTCAAAGACGACATTCATCGGGAAGCTGATGGAACACTCCTTGCACGTGGCACGGAAGGGACTGTGCCCGTTCAGGAGTTTCTACGGAAGTTCGTGGACGACAATCCGGAACTCCTCCCGGCACGAAATTTGGGTGGTAGCGGCACGTCATCGAGCGGCCGCAACTCCCAAAGCTCCCCTGGAATTGATCTCGATTCGATCAGACCAGGAATGAGCAAAGAAGAACTGGCCCGAGTGCGTCGAGAAATCGCGCGCGTAGCTGGCCTGATGGTTGACTAATAAAACTCCAAAGGAAATTTCATGCCTTCTATTACTTCTTCGAACCTCGCAAACGCGATCGTGAAGCTGGTTGCAGCCGATGCGCTGCCTGCCCTGATGGGCAATCTCGTGATGGGCAATCTTGTCAATCGCGATTTCGAACCGACGCTGGCCAAGGCCGGGGACACGGTCAATGTTCCGGTTCCTCCTTCCCTTGTTGCCAACAACATTGCTGAAGGCGGTTCGGTCATTACCCAGAACCCCAACCTCGGCAACGCTCAGATCGTGCTCAACACCCATGCCGAAGCAACGTTCCAAATCCCGGACGTTACCAAGGTTGTGGCTGTTCCCGATTTGCTCAAGCTCTACATGGAGCCGGCAATCGTAGCTCTGGCTGAGAAGGTCGAAACCGATCTTCTGAATCTGGCAAACAACTTTACGGTCAATTCGCCTTTGGGCACTGCCGCCACTCCTCTCACCGAGCAGATCGTGGACGACGCCGAGACCGCATTGTTCAACGCCAAAGTTCCGGCCAGCATGCAGAAGTACTTGGTAGTGGACGCCTCCGGCTATTCTGCGCTGCGTCAGAATCCTCGCTTCAGCGAGTATTCCCGCGCTGGTGAAGCAGGTCTCAAGGCTTTGATCGATGGCAACATCGGTCGCCTCAAAGACTTCTATGTCTTCCGTTCGCAGTTTGTCAAGAAGTCCGGTGCTCCGACCACGACCTTCAATCTTGCCTTCGCCAAGAACGCTCTCGGCCTTGCGATTCGTCGCTTGCCGCAGCCTCTGCCTGGCACCGGTGCGATTGCTGAATATGCCGAACTCGGCAACTTCGGCGTTCGCGTCGTGATGAGCTACCAGCCTGACACCTTGTCGCAACAGTTCACTGTCGACATCCTGTACGGTGCCGGTATCCTCCGCAACAACCACGGCGTGCAGGTCCGCAGCTAGTAGCTGAGTCTTGCAATTGGAAGGGCAGCATTCCTGACTGGGGTGCTGCCTTTTCCTTTCTCAAACCACGAAAGAGCAAATACATGGCACTACTCAAAGATCAGCCCATCAGCTGCCTGGCCGAATGGATGGCTTACGATTCCAAGCTCTCGGTCCTGTCCGAACAGGAGTCAACTTCCATCGAATCCAAATCGCGCCTCGCCCAAAACGAAATCGAAACGCAACTCACCAGCTTTCTGCTCCGCCAAAGTGGTTTGAGTGAAAACGCTTCCCGTCAGCTATTGAACAAGATTGTGGTCACTGAAGCACTGGCCCGTTGGCACAGCATGTTGACCTTGAGCTTCTTCTACATCGACCTGGCCAGTCTCCAGAACAGCACCTTGCATCGGGATCAATCTCGATACTTCGAGGACAAAGCAGAGTCAGCCAAGTACCAATTGTTCGAGACGGGTGTTGGCATTGTGAGCTATCCAGTCCCCAAGGCTGAGCTGCCCACAGTCATCTCGACTCCTGACAACAATCCCCAGCGATTCCTTCGAGCCCGCACACGCTTTGTCGACCTCGATGGAGCCCAGGGTGCCAGCAGCTCGGAGTTCTTCCTCGATATGTCTGCAGGCGAGTCGATAGAACTGAGTTACCAGACACTCCCAGCCCGTTGTGTCGGCTGGCTTCTTTACCTGGGTGAAAACTCAGATCCGCTTTATCTGGCGACTCCCACTCCAGTTCCGGCAGGCACAACCGTTGTAGTGACTCCGGATTTGCCAGCTCTTGCCGCTCCAGCGATGCCGAAAGAATCACAGCAGCCGGAACGCTTTATCCGCTACACCACCGAGATGTGGAGGTAACTGATGAACCTCTCCAGCAACGTCGTGAAAGCAGCTCAGAACATTCTTGCCGGTGAGTCCGGCCTCAAGCTGAGCGTCGAAGCAATTCAGGAACTGCGCGGACAACTGGCAAAGGAAGCGAAGTTCGAAGTGGACACCGATCACTGGAATGCAAAGCAGATCGAACGCGTTCCTTTAAATCGAAACCCCAAAATCTCAGTAGCGCTCACGAAGCTTCATCGTGGTCAAAAAGAGAAGCTGGCTGAGTTTGCCGCAATCGCAACACTTCAGTTTGAACTGACCTCAACGCACGAACGACCTGACTCTTTGCAAGCTCTGGTGAGTGACTACGTCGATGCAATCTGCGATGTGTTGAATCGAAACCAGGGTCTTTGGAGCAAAGGCGTTTACTACGCTGGCGGCTTCACTGTGGATATTGCGCCCATCTCCAAGGGCGGCCTCAATTACGTACAAAGCGCGAATGTCGCGTTTGAAATTCATCTTTGGCAGGAATAATCATGGCAAACGAATACATTGCTTCACTCTCGAATCGAATCTTCATCAAGTCTGAAATCGATTCTCCAGAACTCAACGACATGGCGAACGCCGAGATTGCTCCGGTGACATCCTTCTCGTTAACCAGCAACCGCAAGCTTCTCTATCGTCGCGACAAAACTGGCTATCGGTCTGAATCTCCTGTGATGGGTCCGCAACGTGAGCTGATCGAGTTCAATCTCGAAGCTTACGGTACCGGTTGGTCAGGCGGTTCCACCAAGCCGGCGATCGCTCCGATCCTCGAAAGCGGTCTCTGCCAAAGTGCTCAACTGGGTGCATCGCACATCGTTCAGTCCAGTTCCGGCAACTCGGTAACGCTCCAGGCTGATGCCGCGCTCACCATTGGTACAGGTCTGGCCTTCGGCTCCGAGATTCGCTTTGTCGAATCCATTTCTGGTCCCCGTGACTTCACCTTGAACGCGCCATTCTCCATCCAATTGTCGTCCGGTGCGCAGCTGGATGGGAGCGCCAATCTCGCCTCCGGAGACGCTGCCAATTCCATGGCAATTCTCGATTCCTGGGCTCCTTCCCAGGCAGTGCAGCGCTTTGTCACCGGTGCGGTTTCCGATCAGCTCAAGATCTCTGTCAATAATGACTTTCTTGAAATCGCGGCCAAAGGCTATGCTCGCAACTTGTATGACAGCGTGAGTGGCATCGGCGGCGCCGAGTTTATCTTCCCGGAAGCACCGATCAATACTTCCGCTCTTGAGAACTCTCCGATTGCCGGTCACCTTGGCCAGGCTTTCATCGGTGTGCCAGCGGCCCGTGTTTGTACGCTGACTCAGGCTGAGATTCGCATCGACAACAACATCGAGCCCCGCACCGATGAATTCGGCTGCTTCTCAACCAAAGCCTTCGTACTCGGCCGTCGCCGTGTCTCGATCGACCTCACTGTCTTCGAGCGCAATGACGAACTGAGCCAGGCTCTGTACACCAAAGCAGTAAACAATGAACCCGTCCCCGTAATGCTGCAAATGGGCACACAGCCGGGCTCCATGTTTGCTGTCTATCTGCCCTCGGTTTTGTTCCCGGTGCCTGCTTTCAATGATTCGCAGTCGCGTCTGCTCTGGCAGTTCCGCAATGCGGTCGCTATGGGCCTTCAGAACGATGAAGTCTTTATCGCAATGAGGTAACCGGTGGAACTTAAGTTCTTCACAGAGTTCCAATCGGCAACCCTGCCAGGCTATTGCTTCAGAGTCAAGCGCATCTCGCTGGCAGGGCGCATGCGCTTTCTCTCCGTGAATCACGATTTGATGCAAAAGCTGAAGTTCCTCAGTGCAGCGCCATCGCTTGATTCCAGGCAACGGGAAGAACTGGCCGGTTTGGAGCTCACACTAAGTCGAAATCTGATCGAAGAGTGCCTCTCTGCTTTCAATCATTCTGGCTCCTTTGAAGCAGTCAATCCACAGTTTGTTGATTGGCTGCTTGAAGAAGCTCCAAGCAGTCTTTGTGTCGAAGTGCTTTCTGTCATCAGCCAGGAGCTTGCTCTTTCCGAGCCGCTTCGAAAAAAATCATAGCCGCCTCCCAGTACCTTTCCGCCGCCTCTCGGTGGGAGTGCGGCTCTTGTCGAGAGCGCGGCCTCGAAGCAAGTCGCGCCTGCGGCTTCCTTGAGTTTCCACCATCCGATCGGCCAGTCTGGGCGGGCAAAAGCGCAGTCTTCTTCCAATGCCCGGAAAGCGTGATCGATGGCTCATCCGCATATTGGATGTCTCTGGAGCGTTGGTGTCGCCTGATGGACCCCAGCCGCCTGTTGGATTTTCCCGCAGTGGACTGCGATGCCATGGCAGTCCTGCAGGCAATAGAAAAGGAGTCTTGAAATGAGTGAATCAAAAAACTTGAATTCAAACCGTGAAACCACCTCAATCGGTGAGGTTCTATCGGGAATGATTGCCCGCCTCGAACAGGGCAATAGCAGCCTGCTTGGCCAGATCCGCGAAGTCAACCAAAGCACCAGTGCGAATGTGGCTCGCCTGGGACAAGTCGTCTCAGTGGCCGCACCGTCGTCAACCACTTCTTCCGTTGGCAAAGAAGTCCTGAATGCCTTGAATCCCGTCAATAGTGGAAAAGGCTCCAACATCCTGACCAGCCTCTTCCTGGGGCCGGTCTGGAAGGGCATCTTCAGTCTCTTCAATCGCGATTCCGAGGACACGCCGACAGCCTTAACGCGCTTCGCAGCTCCGCCGGAAGTCCGCAGTGATCTGGCCGCCACTCTTGGTCCTGACGGCAGACTCAGCTCTACTCGCTCTGACGCTTTTGGCTTGTCCCAGGCCAACCCCGTCCCGCAAGCTCCGATCCAGATTTCAATCCAGGCCCTCGACGCTCGCTCCATCCTTGACCGTAGCGATGACATCGCTGCCGCCCTGAAGCAGGCCATGCTTTCAAATCACGAAATCAACGACAACTTGAACGAGATCTAACCATGAATTTCCCGATCCTCATCACCGGTGAGCAGGTTCAATCGAGCGCTGTCCGGTCTGAACCGGCTCTCCATATCGAACACTTCTTTGAAGGCTACACCAGGCAAACTCATCTCCGGTCCAATGGGGATCGCAAGCTCTGGCGACTCCGCTATAGCAATCTTCTGGCAGAAGAAGCGATGCGCCTGCGCTCCTTCCTTGAGTCGCTTTCGATCGAAGAGCAGTTCGCCTTCACAGATCCATGGACGGGTACTAACCACCCACACTGCCGGATCGCCAACTCCCGGCTTGCTTTAACTTGCGACAAAGATGGTCGCTACTCAGCTCAATTGGAGATCGAAAATGCCGACTGACCCCATCCAATTCCCCGCGCTCGACAACGGCATGATCACTCATTTGCCGGTCGATCTGCTCATTGAGAAAATCACACGCTCTACGCGTTTTCCCGATGGCAGCGTTCTATACGCCGCAGCAGAAGCCAAGGTCCGCTACTTGTGGACACTTCGCTATGAAAATCTCAACGATGCGGAATGGCAACGCTTCAACAGCTTTGTGCAGACAACTCGTCGTGGCAGTGCCAGCTTTGCCTTCTTCGATCCCATCGGCAACCTGCTAGCCAGCTCCGTCAATCTGCAATCATCGGCCTGGATTGCCTCCCCAGGTCTGACGGTCGATACCATCGCCGATCCCGATTTCGAGAACTCTTACATCCTTACCAACCCAACAGGACAACCCCTGAGCCTGTCTCAAACCGTAGGCGTTGCCGGCAGCTACAGTACGTGCTTTAGCATCTACGCCAAATGGGCTGGCTCAGCGAACTTCCAGATGCAGTTAAGTTCTTCGGTCGATTCGGCACAACGTTCCCTGGTTGCTGCTTCCTGGAAGCGGCACTTTGTACGCCTCGATGCGACGGCTGCCGCGCAGGATCGAATGGCTACTCTCACGGTTCCGCCAACGACGCAGATCATTGTGGCGGCCCCGCAGCTTGAGATTGCCAAGTCCCCGCATGCATATCTCCCGACAGCTTCAAGTGGTGGAGTCTTCCCGCTGGCATGGCTGGCTCAAGACCGCTTCACCACCCAATCCAACGCGCCAGGTGCGCACTCCATCACTCTTCAGATTGAGAGCCTGAGAAACCAATGAGCCTCTACGAATCCAAAGAACTAACTATGGTCCCGGCAACAGCTCTGCTTTGCGAAGTCACTCTTGCCGACAACACATCCCGCTTCTGGGCCTCTGTCCAATGCCAGGATGGATCCACCACCTATCAGGCCCGCATTCATCCCGACCAGCAGAACGCCTGGAAGCTCACCAGCGATGTCTCCAGCGAGAACGCTGGTCAGGTTTCTATTGTCTTTGCCGACAATGACGCAACCATCGCGCAACTCTTCCAAACGGGTAAGTTGGTCGGGGCAAAAGTTCGCTTTTCGGCAGCCGTCCTCGATGGTGCACTGGTGGAAAGCAAAACTGTCCTGCTGACAGGCATCCTTGACACGGTCAGTGAAATGGATGGCAAATCGGCTCGTCTCAATGTTCTCAGTCGTCTCAGTGCCATTCGCGCCAGCTTTCCTCCGATGAGAATTCAGAAGCAATGTTCGTGGGCATTTCCCGCCACCGAGCAGGAGCGAACTCTGGCCCTGAGCTCGGGCGAAGACGGTCGTTACTCGCCGCTGTTTCGTTGCGGCTACTCTGCTGGATTACCAGGCGGAGTCGGAAACTTGGATGGCGCTTCACCGTTTACCAGTTGCGACTTTACACGCCGCAGCTGTGAGCAACGGGGCATGTTCTCCAAAGACGGCGCTAACGCCACCACGCAACGCTTCAGTGGAATTGAGTTTGTTCCCCCCACGATTCTGGTGCGTGGTCATGGCGAATCCTCGGGACGTCTGTCCAATCTCGTCAGCATCGACACTCGCTTCAACGACGTCGTGCCTGCCGTCTACGGCATGGGTTGGTTGCAGGCCCCTGTTGTGTTCTCGCGCAATGATGGGAATCTCACTCGCTGCGAAGTTCTTCTCGGCCTCGGTGAGATCGAAGGCGTCATCAAGGTTGTTGCTGATGGCTACGAAATTCCCGAAGGCATTACGGGTCAAAACATGACGGGCACCGGTTGGTACAACCTCATCAGCAAGGGCAATCGAACCGGGGCCCTGAATCTCGCGATGACGGATGGCTCAGGCAATCCGGTCGGCGATCCCTACGCCAGCATGGCCTATCTCAACCTGGTTCTTCCCAATCGAATCAACGACGGAAAGCGAAGCCCCAAAGTAGAAGTCCTGATGAAGGGCATTAAGCTGCCTGTCTTGAATGCCGAAGGCGCTCTCGTTTCGGATGCCTGGTCTGCCAATCCGGTTTGGATCCTCTGCGACATCCTTCGTCGCACGGGTTGGAAGCTCGATGAGCTCGACCTTCAATCATTCAACACGGCAGCGGCCTTCTGCGATCAACTCGTTGATGCCAGAGATTCTAACGGTACGCTGCGTCAGGTGCGCCGCTTCGAGACGAACCTCGTCTTGAAGCGCCGCTACAGTGTTGGCGAACTCCTGCGCTCCATAAGAATCGGTTCGCTTCTCTATCTCTACTTTCAGCCCGATGGCCGCCTCGGTATCAAGCCTGAGACGACTATCGCGCTGCAGCAGCCGTCGAAGCCCACGGGCAGCAATGCTGCGGCTCAGCTCAATAGCGGCTGGCCTACCTATGAATTCGGCGATGGCTCCAATCAGACTACCGGCATTCTCTTGCGCTCCGGCATGGATCCTGACTTCCGCGTCTTCTCCAAGCCAAGTCAGGACTCTCCCAACCGCGTCAGCTTCGAAATCCAGGATTCGCTCAATGAGTTCCAGCAGGACAGCATTTCGATTGCCGACACCGATGACATCCGCATTCGTCGCCAGGAAGTCACACAGGCTTTGCCCGCAGTGGGTGTGCCCAACTTCCCTCAGGCCCAACGCGTCTGCCAAACCTGGCTCAACAAGTCGATCTCCGGGAATGTCTATCTCGAGTTCCGCACTTCTGTTCGCGGTTTCCATGTTCGCCCCGGTGACTTGATCGCAATCACCTACCAGCGCTACGGCTTCGAGAGAACCCTTTTCCGTGTTCTCGAGTTTCAGTTCTCCCCCAAACTCGACGTCATGAAAGTCGTTTGCCAGCTCCATCAGGATCACTGGTATTCAGACAACGCGCAGATCCGCTATGACCGCTCGCGTATCTTCGCCTGGAGAACCGGCTCCGCCAGAGCAGTTTGTGGCACCCAGATTGAATCGGGCAATATCGTCTTTGCTGCCTCAGAGAGCTTGGCCGTAGATGTAGATGGTGTGGAGAAATGCGCCCTGCGCATCCCCTTCCGCCGCCCGCAATCTGAGATCGGCTCCGCCAGCGGAATCCCCCTGGTGAGTTTTGCCTACCAGGTTCAGTCCACAGGTGGCACCCTCGCGCAAGGCTCTTACTTTTACGGCCTCACAACGATAGATGCTTCCGGCAACGAGAGTGGTCTTTCCAGTCTCATCCCGGTCAGAATCGGCGGGCTTACCTCTACAAATCGCGTCACGCTCAATGGTCTCAGCGTCACTCCCGATGCAGTGGCTCTCAATCTGTATCGAGGCGACTCTCCGCACCGCATGCTCCGTGTTGCCACAGCATTGGCCGTTGCAGACTCCATTGTCGATGCGGGTTTCGATGCAAGTCCTCAGCTACCACCAGATTCCAACTACAGTCGCTTGCGTTCCTGGTTCCGGCAGCTGTTCCTGGTCGATCAAACCCCTACCTCCTGGACGACCACTTCAATCACTCGCTCCAGCTTGAATTTGGTTGTGGATCGTTGGGTGGGTAAGAAGCTGGTGATTCGCAGTGGCACCGGTAAGGGGCAAGAGCGCGTCATCACAACCAATTCCGAGACGACGCTGACCTTTGACCAGGCCTGGGACATCCTACCCGATGCCACCTCAAAGTTCTCCATCGTGGAACCGGCTTGGACAATGGCCGAAGAGTCCGATACCGACTTGATCACCGTCATGTTGCCGCTCTTTTCGACTTCCAGCTTCGAAGTCAATCTTCGCTCAGTCAGTAAGGATGGCTCAGAGCTCGATCCTCTCGAAGCTCCTTCCGTGGTTTGGCAGGTAGGAGTTGGTTCAACCTCCAGTTCTGATACGGGGGTTCCCTCCAAGCCCAGTTTCGGATTCGGCTTGATTGAAGAAGGCACCGTATCGATCGGAGGCATTACCTTTCAGGTTCTTGAGAACTTGAGCTCTGTCTATATCGGCCAGCTGGGGATCCTCTATTGGGATGAACTGCTGGCACCTACTCCCATCACGCTCGCCGCTGCTTTGTCAGAGGCAGCAACCGTTGTAGTGCTCGATGGTCTGGTGAATCCATTACCCACTGGATCTCTCTTCCAGATCGACGAAGAAATTTTCGAGACCACCGGTGCTCCCACGGCAGGCAATCAGTACCCGGTAACGCGCGCTCGCTATAGAACCTTCGCCGCAACGCACGATCCAGCCACGGCAGCCTTTGAGTTGATTCGCCGGGAAATGACAATTCCCTTTGTGCCCGGCTACTTTAGCTCCACCTCTGCGGTTGGCTTTCGCTTCAATTTCCGCTTGCCCAATGTAAGAATCTCCGGTGCCGATCTCACGCTCTACAATCGTTTGGGACCCAGCGAACGCGCCGAAGAGAACTACACCGGCGTGACCAGCTTTGGTGTGCGTACTCTCTCTGGCGGTCAGATCAACATGAACGTGCAGGGCTACCTGGCCATTGAAGCCGCTGCAGGCAATAGCTATGTCGTCGACCGAACCACCGTTGTTCGCGATGTCTCAGCTTATGTGCAAGAACCTCCCGTTGGCGGCAACGTGGAGATCATGGTGCGCGTCAATGGCAACCCCTACTGCGACTTAACCATCCTGGCGGGAAGCCATGTTGCTGCCGCAGTCAACCGCTTCAATCAGGCTCCTCTTCTCCCTGGCTCCACCCTCACGTTCGATATTCTCAACGTGCCTCCCGCCTCTGCGGGAACCCCGGGCCGGGACCTGACTGTTCTCTTCCAAATCTAATCAGGTCTTCTCTGCTCGATACTAAAGAGCGTGATCTCTGTTCAGAATGTATCCAAGCGATACATCACACAGCCTGGTTTTTGGATAGGGCGCAGTCCCCATGACGCCGAGGCCCAGAATGAATTCTGGGCCTTGCGCCATGTTTCTTTTGACGTCCAGCGTGGCGAGGTCTTTGGTCTGGTTGGCCCGAACGGGGCAGGGAAGTCCACTCTCCTTCAAATACTTGCTGGCATCCTGCAGCCCACCGAGGGCCGCATCCTCACCCAGGGCCGCATCAGTGCGCTCCTCGAATTAGGGGCAGGCTTCAACCTTGAATTTACGGGCCGCGAAAACGTCCGCCTCAATGCGGAATTGATGGGCATGTCTCGCAAAGAGATCGATGCTGCCATTCCCGCGGTAGAAGCCTTTGCTGAGATTGGCCGCTTCTTTGATCGTCCCGTGCGCGAATACTCAACCGGCATGTACGTCCGTCTCGCCTTCTCTGCCGCCATCCATCAGAATCCAGAAACTCTAATCGTCGATGAAGCCCTCGCCGTTGGCGATGCCCGCTTCGCCAACAAATGCATTCGTCGCCTCGATGAACTGAAAGCCAAAGGCACAACCATCCTCTTTGTCTCTCACGATCTGGGTATTGTAAAGCGGCTTTGCAGTCGCGCTGCCCTGCTTTGGGCTGGTGAAGTCGTCAAGCTCGGCACACCCACAGAAGTGGCAGACGAATACTCCCGCCGCGTACAATCCGAACTCGCTCCCACCAGCACGCAGCTTTCCTCTGCAGCAAGCGCCTCACAAATTCTGACTGCCACTCTCAGCCTTCCCGGTGGTCCACCCCAAACCCAGTTCCACATCGGCGACACCATCGTTCTCACTGCCCGTATCGCCATTACCCAACCGGACACAGCCCTGCAATTCGGCCTCCTTATTCGCAATCGTCAAGGCATCGAACTCGCCGGCACCAACACTCAAATCGAATCAATCCCAATGGAGAGAGCCACTCCCGGTTCCATCGAAATCCGCTACTCCTTCCCTTGCCACTTCACAAGGGGCGACTACACCATCACCCTGGCAACCCAAACCTTGGAAGGCGAACGCCAGGACTGGCGTGACGACTTTCTCGAATTCCGCGTCAATGAGCGCAAAGACTTCGCCGGCGCCCTCTGGCTGAATGGTAACTTTGATTGGACGGCCCTATGAGCGATTCCACCCTCGTGCAACGTATCCAGCAAACCCTGCGCCAGCTTGACATTGATGCTTGGCTTTTCTTCGATCACCACCAACGCGATCCCATCGGCTACCAGATCCTTCATCTGGAGTTGAAGCAGATGGCCAGCCGCCGCTGGTACTACCTGATCCCCAAAGATGGCGAGCCCCAATCGCTCGTCCATCGCATTGAATCACGCATCCTCGACGCCCTGCCAGGCCAAAAACACATCTACTCCGGCTGGAAGACGCAGCAGGAAGGCCTCGGTTCTCTCCTGTTCGGAATGAAGCGAGTCGCCATGCAATACTCCCCCGGCTGCGCCATTCCCTACGTTTCGATGGTCGATGCCGGCACCCACGAACTCATCCGCTCCTTCGGCGTCGAAGTGGTCTCCTCCGCCGACTTGGTGCAGATTTTCCATGCCACGCTATCCCCGGCTCAGATCCAGTCTCACCTCGATGCCGGTAGAAAAATGGACGCCCTCCGTAAGGCTGCCTTCGAACAAGTCTCTTCAGGTTTGGCCACCACAGAGTGGCAACTCCAAACTTGGCTCCGCACTGCCTTTGATCGCGAAGGCCTCTTCACCGATCATGGCCCCATCGTTGCCGTCAACGCCCACGCTGCCGACCCCCACTACGAACCCAGTGAAGCCTCATCGCTCCCCATCCGCAAAGGCGACCTCCTTCTGCTCGACATGTGGGCCAAGAATAAAGCCCCCGGTTCGATTTACTACGACATCACCTGGACCGGCTACTGCGGCACGGATGTTCCTTCCGAGATGGACAACATCTTCACCATCGTGCGCGATGCCAGAGATGCTGCCTTTCAAAAAGCAAAACTGGCCCGCGAGCAGGGCCAACTCCTCCACGGCTTTGAGGTCGATGATGCCGCGCGCAATCACATCGAGGCCGCAGGCTTCGGAGAGTACTTCGTTCACCGCACCGGCCACTCCATCACAGAGGATGTCCACGGCACCGGTGCCAATATGGACAATCTGGAAACTCACGACGAGCGCCAGGTCCTCGCCAACACCCTCTTCTCGGTCGAACCCGGCATTTACCTCGAGCACTTCGGCATACGCTCCGAGTTCAATGTTCTGGCTCAGGAATCCACCGCCATTACAACAGGTGAAGTCCAGCAGGCTCTGATTCGGTTATAGAATGCAACCAGAATGAAAACCCTTGTTCTTCTCCTGGCCTCAACCCTGCTCCTGCTTTCTCAGGACAGCCTCCCCAAAGACGGCAAAAAATATCACGTCATTTTCGAAATGTCGGCCGGAGAGCAAATGCGCCTCGAAGGCGTCATTCGCAACATCGACAACTTAAAGATCGCCCTCGGTCCAGAAAACGTCACGGTAGAACTCGTCCTCCACGGCGGCGCAATCCTCTCCTACGCCAAGGACAAGACGACCCTCGCCTCCGAGTGGGAGCGCCTCGCCAAATCGGGAGTCACCTTGTTGGCCTGCAACAATTCCCTCAAGATGCGCAACATCCCCAAAGACACGCTCTTACCCAATATCAAAGTGGTCGATTCTGCTGTGGCTGAGTTAGTCCGCAAACAGCAGGCCGGTTGGCAGTACATCCGCAACGCCAACTAAATTCCAGCAACCATCGCTACCAGCAGCGCCGCCCACTGCGGCGCTTTGTATCCGTCCTCGCCTTCCTCAAACCATTCATCGATCGAGTGGGCATTCGGGCTTCGCCCTCCCCCGCCAATCGTCACAGCCTGGATCCCCAGGCTCATCGGTAAATTCGAATCCGTACTTCCACTCCCAGTGGCAAAAATCGGAATCCCCAATGCCTTGGCCGAAGCAAGCGACTTTTGCACAATCGGTACATCATCCCCGGGTGCAGCTGCAGGCCGCAGTCCCATCGTCTCAATCACCAAATCCAGCGGAGCTTTACTCTCCGGCCACCGCTTCTTCTCCGCATCCAGCCCATACTGCAAGGCCGCCTTCAGCCGCTCATCGAGCGTCGCTAATTCCTTGGCCGACTCACTGCGGATATCCAGTTCCATACTCACTTCAATCGGAATCGAATTCACGCTCGTGCCTCCCGTCACCGTCCCCACGTTAAAGGTTGTCCGTGGGTTCTGCGGCACTTCAATGTCGGCGATCCGCGCAATCGCGCGCCCCATCGCATGAGCCGGGCTCGGCATGCCGAACGCCCCATAGCTGTGGCCACCACGCCCCTTATAGGTCACCTTGTAGCGGTTGCTCCCCACTCCCCGTGCCGTAACGCGAAACCCGGTCCCATCGACAGAAATAAACGAATCAATCTGCCCCTTCAACTCTTTAGTGAACAGGTGCCGCACACCCCGCAGATCACCCTGTCCTTCTTCCCCAACCGTAGCCACAAACAATACCGTTCCCTTCGTCTTCACTTGCGCTTCCCGGTAAGCCTTGGCCACAGCCAGTACCACCGCAAGCCCGCGGCAGTCATCCCCAATCCCCAGCCCCTTCAGCCTCTTGCCTTCACTCTTCACCCGAACATCCATCCCCGCCGGGAACACCGTATCCAGATGAGCGCTGAAAACCACCAGCGGCTTCGGCGCACTGGCTCCCGGCAGTCGGCTGATCACATTCCCTTCACTGTCCGTGCGAATGTCTTCCATGCCCAGCAGCGCCAGCCGCCGCGCAAATTCTTTCCCACGCGCCTGCTCGCCAAACGGTGGCGCCGGAATCTCACAAATCGAAACCTGCTGCTCCATCGTCCAGGCATTGTTGCTCTGGATTGCCGCAATGGCTCGTTGCAGCTTGGCGTCCTTGAGTTCGATCGGGTCCTGTCCCAGCAATAGCAACATCGGCGTCAGCCCTAAGAGGATCAGCTTCATAACTTCTCAGCATAAGCTAAGCTACAAACATGGCGACTCAACTTCTCGTCTCGCCCCAAGACTACCTCGCAACAACCTATTCAGACCTTGACCGTGAATACGTCCACGGCGAGGTCCTGGAGCGCACCATGCCTACCTTCCTCCACGGCAAAATTCAGGCCTTGCTGTGCATACTCTTCGGTGCAATCCGAAAGCTGCATTCCCTCGAAATCGTAACGGAAGTCCGCCACGCCCTCCAAGCCAACGCCCTCTATCGCATCCCCGACGTTGCCGTCTTTGCCGGCCAACTCCCCGAGGGCCCCTACCCATCCACCCCACCTCTCGTCGCCGTAGAGATCGCCTCTCCAGACGACCGCCTCAGCGAAACCCTCCAGAAATTCGCCGAGTACCTCGCCTGGGGCATCCCCCATATCTGGCTCATCGATCCCGAAGCCAAAAAGCTCTACATCTACGACGAAACGGGCCTCCACCCCGTCCAAACCCTGCCCCTCCCCCAGTACGATTTCGCCATCACCCTCGCCGACCTCGACCTTCAATAACAATTTCTGCTAAGATCAGGGTTTTGGTCGAGTCCCGCCCAATTTACCCTGAACCATCCCAATACCGATGTTCGATAGCCTAAGCGACAAGCTCCAGCGCGTCTTCAAGAACCTGCGCGGAGAAGGAAAACTCACCGAAGCCAACATGGAAGTGGCTTTGAAGGAGATCCGTGTCGCTTTGCTCGAAGCCGACGTCCACTTCAAGGTCGTCAAGGAACTCATTGAAAACGTTCGGGAAAAGTCCAAAGGCGAAGAAGTCCTCCAGTCGCTTTCCCCCTCCCAGCAAGTCGTCAAGATCGTCAAGGACGAACTCGTTCGCCTCCTCGGCACCCACCAGTCCAAGCTCCGCTTCGCCAACGAACCCCCAACGGTCATCATGATCGTAGGCCTCCAGGGTTCCGGTAAAACAACCTCCACCAGCAAGCTCGCCAAGCTGCTCACCAAAGAAGGCAAAAAGCCCCAACTGGTTTCCGTCGACGTCTACCGTCCGGCCGCCCGCCAACAATTGGCTGTCCTCGCCAAGCAGCTCAATATCCCCGTCCACGACGGCGAACCCAACCAAAAGCCGATCGACCTCGTCAAGGGCGCAAAAATAGCCGCAGTCCGCGAAGGCCGCGACGTAATCCTCGTCGACACTGCCGGCCGCCTCCACATCGATGACGCCCTGATGCAAGAGCTCCAGGAGCTCAAAGACTACCTCAATCCCCAGGAAATCCTCTTCGTCGCCGACGCCATGACCGGCCAGGACGCCGTCAAGTCCGCCGACGAATTCAACAAGCGCCTCGGCCTCACTGGCATCATCCTCACCAAGATGGATGGTGACGCCCGCGGTGGTGCCGCGCTCAGCGTCCGTCAGATCACGGGCCAACCCCTCAAGTTTGTTGGTGTCGGCGAAAAGCCTGACGCCTTTGAAGCCTTTCATCCCGACCGTGTCGCCCAGCGCATTCTTGGCATGGGTGACGTTCTCAGCCTAATCGAGAAAGTCGAATCTGCCATCGACGTCAAAGAAGCCGAAAAGATGCAGCGCAAGCTCATCGAAAACGACTTCACACTCGAAGACTTCCGCGATCAGCTCAAGCAGCTTCGCAAGCTCGGCCCCCTCGATTCCCTCATGGGCATGATCCCCGGCATGGACAAAATGTCCAAGCAGATGAAGGAAGCGAAAATGGATGAAGGTGAGCTGACCAAAATCGTGGCGATCATCGATTCGATGACTCCTCACGAGCGCGCTAACCATATGATCATTAATGGTGCGCGTCGCCGCCGGATTGCCAGGGGCAGCGGCACTCAGCCTCAAGATATTAACAATTTGCTCAAACAATACACTCAGGCCCGCAAGATGATGAAGACCTTGACGGATTCTCTCGGCGGCATGGGTGGCGGTAAGTTCGGTGGTTCGATGGCCAAGCGCCTCGCCAAGATGGGCATACCGGGTATAGAAGATCTGATGCGGCGCTGAAAGGTGCCAACTCATAACCCCGCTCACGCAGGTATTTTGTAGAGGAGAATAGTTCCGATGTTGATGATTCGTTTAGCGCGTTTCGGCTCCAAAAAGAAGCCGACCTACCGCGTGGTTGTCATTGAGAAAGAAAGGGCGCGTGATGGTCGCGCTGTAGAAGTCGTGGGTCATTACAACCCCGTCGCTCAGCCCCAGATCGTCAGCCTGAAGCATGATCGCATTGAGCACTGGATGAAGAATGGCGCTCAGCCTTCCGACACCGTTGCTCGTTTGATCCGGAAGAACCCGGCTCAAGTAACGACTGCTGCTTAACCCATTTCTCCAAGGAGCCTCGCGGCTATGAAAGATTTAGTGGAAGAGATCGCAAAGGCGCTCGTTGACGCGCCCGACTCCGTCACTGTCAAGGAAGTTGAAGGCGAACGTGTCACAGTTCTCGAACTCCGTGTCGCCTCCGAAGACATTGGCAAAATCATTGGCAAACAGGGTAGAACCGCTCGTTGCATCCGCACTCTCTTGGGTGCCGTCGGTATGAAGCAAAACCGTCGCTTCGAGCTCTCCATCCTGGAATAGTTGTAAAGCCTGCACAATGGTCCCGGAAGGTTGGTTGACGCTTGCGACCGTCATGAAGCCGAGAGGCAACAAAGGCGAGTTACTGGTCAATCTCCTCACTCCGGACATTGAGCGCTTGCTCGAAGTCCAGCACGTCTCCACTTTCGAGACTCAGGCCGACAAGCCAAGAGTTCTCGAAGTCGAAGAGGCCTGGATGCACCAGCAGAAGGCAGTGGTCAAGTTTGTCGGTATCGATTCGATCGACGCCGCAAACACCCTTCGGGGCCTCGATCTCTGCATTCCCTTGAGTGCCCGGCGCAAGCCTGAAGAAGGCGAAGTTTTTTTCAGCGACCTCATCGGTTGCCAGGTATTTGACAAAAAGGATTTCCTGCTCGGTACCGTCCTCGACGTCTATGAGGAGGGCTCGCAAGTCTGGCTCCAGCTCGACACCAACGACGCTCTCATCCCCTACGTCCAGGCCTTCTTCCCCGTAATGGATCTCCCCAACAAGCGATTGGTTTCCGACTTTCCCGAGGGTCTCCTCGAGGTCAACCAATCATGATCTTTCACATTTTGACGATTTTTCCCTCCTTCTTCGATGGCCCGCTCAAGTACGGCGTGGTCCCGAAAGCAGTCGAGGCGGGGCTGATCGATATCCGTGTTCACAATCTCCGCGATTGGACCTCCGACAGGCATTCCACTGTCGATGATCGTCCCTTCGGCGGCGGTGAAGGCATGGTTCTCAAGGTCGAACCTGTTTACAGGGCGATCCAGTCGATCCTTCCCCAACGCTTCTCTGCTTCCGAAGAAGGCAACCATGGCAACACCCTTGTCGTATTGCTCTCAGCCCAAGGCAAACGCTTCCAACAGCAACAAGCCCGCCAGCTCTTGCAATACGATCAGGTTCTGCTCCTCTGCGGCCGATACGAAGGCGTAGACGAGCGGATAACCGACCATCTGGTGGATCTGGAACTTTCCATCGGAGACTTTGTACTCTCCGGCGGAGAACTCCCCGCCGCCATCGTGGTCGACTCGGTCGCGAGGCTTGTTCCCGGCGTACTCGGCAACATTGCTTCCTCGCAATTTGAGTCATTCTCTGAAGTCGATGAGAATGGCGCCCCTTTGCTGGATTGTCCGCATTACACAAGACCGGCGGACTTCAACGGCTGGCAGGTGCCCGAGGTTTTACTCGGTGGCAACCATGCCGATATCAAGCGCTGGCGCGCGGCTCAGGCCCTCGCCAAACGCCAAAAAAATCGTCCCGACCTCCTCGGCGGGACACACGAAAGAGGTTAATCACATGAATCACCCAGCTCTTACCAAGGTCTATAACAAGTACAAGCGCACCGATCACCCTGAATTCCGCATCGGCGACACCATCCGTGTTCACGTCCGCATCAAGGAAGGCGACAAAGAGCGCACCCAGGCTTTCGAAGGCGTCCTCATCGCCCGCAAGAACACCGGCATGGGCGAAAACATCGTCGTCCGCAAGATGAGCTTCGGCACCGGCATCGAGCGTATCTTCCCCATTAACGCTCCTGTTGTCGACCACATCGACATCGTCCGTACCGGCCGTGTCCGTCGCAGCAAGCTCTACTATCTCCGCAACCTCAAGGGCAAGGCCGCGCGTCTCAAAGAGCGCGTCTAGCCTCACCAAGGCACGACCCTTGGTCTGCTCATTCCAACAGGAAGCCCGACTGCGGGCTCTCGGTTACTCAGCTCCGGCCGGCGTCGATGAAGCCGGCCGGGGTTGTCTGTTTGGGCCAGTCACTGCTGCTGCTGTCATTCTTCCTCACCCCTGCAAAATCCGCGGCCTCCGCGACTCTAAAATCGTGCCCCCCGCAGAACGTGCCAGGCTCGCCGCCCGCCTTAAGGCCGAGTCCATCTCCTGGGCCATCGGCTTTTCGAGCGTCGAAGAAATCCGTACCCTCAACATCCTCGAGGCCAGCCGCCTCGCCATGCTCCGCGCCGTCCAGGCCCTCGACCCCCAGCCAGACCATCTCCTCATCGACGCCATCAAAATCCAAACCTCCATTCCGCAGCTCAATCTCATCCACGGCGACGCCATCTCCCGCTCCATAGCAGCAGCCTCCATCCTGGCCAAGGTCGAGCGAGACCGTCTCCTCGATAACTTTGACCGCCGCTACCCCGGCTACGGCCTCGCCCGTCACAAAGGCTATGGAACTCCCCAGCATCTGGAAGCGTTAACTAAATACGGGGTAACACCCCAGCACCGCAGCGACTTCGCCCCCGTTCGCGCGATCCTCAATGCCCGCAGGACCCTAACCCAATGACTGAATATCGCTGGTATCACAAACTCACGGGCGTCCTCTACGTGGTCCTTTGCTTTGAAATCGGCCTCTTCCTCCTCTTCTTCCCCTGGAGTGATTACTGGAAGCCCAACCTCCTCGCCGACCTCAGTCCAGAGTGGGGTCTCTTCTGGCAAAACCCCTATTTCCGCGGTGCCATGAGCGGCATCGGCATCATCAACATCTACTTCAGCGTCATTGAGGCCTTCCGCCTCCGCCGCTTCTCCGGCACTCTCGATACAGACTCCGGCCAACACCCCGCTTCAATCCACGATAATGACTAGAGAGCAATAATACGTGAGCACCACCACTACGCCCCCTCAACCGCCCACACCTACCAAGAGCGCCTTTGAGCGATGGAATTCCGCCCGCCTCCGCCTCGCCGAAACCCAGCGCGGCACCATTGCCGAGTGGACCGTCACCATCCTGCTACTCCTTTTCGCCACCACCTCTCTGGTCCAGGCCTTCGTCATCCCCACCGGTTCGATGGAAGACACTCTCCTCATCGGCGATCACCTTCTCGTCGACAAACTCGCCTACTCCCCCAAAGGCCCCATCTCGAAGTATCTGCTCCCCTATCAGGACGTCAAGCGCGGCGACATCATCGTCTTCCGCTACCCCGAAGACATCAAGCAAACCTTCGTCAAGCGCGCCATCGGCGTTGCCGGAGACCGCATCAAGATCGAAAACAAGCAACTTATCCTCAACGGCAAACCCGTTCAGGAGCCCTACAAGTACCACAAGACCGACTATTTCGATTCCTACCGCGACAACTTCCCCTCAGAGCCCAACATGCGCGTCTACCCCGGTGCCGAAGAGATGCTCAACAAGCACGTCAAAAACGGCGAAGTCGTCGTCCCCGACAATTGCATTTTCGCCATGGGCGACAACCGCGATTCTTCCCTCGATAGCCGCTACTGGGGCTTCGTCCCCCGCGAAAACGTCATCGGCAAACCCCTCATCATCTATTGGTCCTACGAGTCCTCGACTGACCGTCTCGCCGGCAGCCCCATCAACCCCGAGCACCTCCAGGATCTCGCTCTCAATTTCTTTACCAAGACCCGCTGGAATCGTACCTTCCAACTCGTCCGCGGCTACCCTCTTCAATAGCAATGCTCATGGCAACTTCCAATACCTCGCGTACCAACTACTACGGCCTCATCCTTGCCGGTGGCCGCGGCACCCGCTTCTGGCCCCGTAGCCGTAAGTCCAAGGCCAAGCAGGTTCTCAATTTCTTCGGAGAGCGCAGCCTCATCCAGCAGACGGTTGACCGTCTCCGTCCCCTCCTCCCCCCAGAGCGCATCTGGATCCTGACCAACGAATTCCTCAAGGACGAAATCTCCCGCCAGCTCCCCGAGGTGCCCAAGCGTCAGATCATCGCCGAGCCAGCCCAGCGCAACACCGCCCCTGCCATCGGCCTCGCCTGCCAGATGCTCCACTCGCTCGATCCCGGCGCCGTCCTCGGCATCTTCCCGGCCGATCACATCATCTCCCGGCCCGCCATCTACCTCCGCGCCGTCCGTCCTGCCTTCCGCGCCGCCAGCCAGGGCGAAATGGTCGTCCTCGGCATCAAGCCCCGCTACCCGGAGACCGGTTACGGCTACGTCGAATTCCCGGCCAAGACCGCCTTCGGCAGCCTCGAACCCATTCAGATCTCCCGCTTCCGCGAAAAGCCAGACCTCGCCACCGCCAAAAAGTTCTTCAAGTCCGGCAACTACTATTGGAACGCCGGCATGTTCTTCTGGCAGGCCTCCCGCTTGCTAGAAGCCCTCGACAATCACCTGCCCAAAACCAGCAAGCTCATCCGCAGCCTGCCGCCCTTCCTCAGCCCCGATTTCTTCCCGGAACTCGCCCGCGTCTTCCCCCTCTGCGAAGACATCTCCATCGACTACGCCGTCCTTGAAAAAGAAAAAGGCATCCTCGGCGTCCCTGCCCCCGATTTCGGCTGGAACGACGTCGGCTCCTGGAGCGCCGTCTATGACCTCCAGAAGCACGATGCCGAAGGCAACGCCTCCCGCGGCGAAGCCATCTTCAACGAAAGCACCGGCAACTACGTCGATGCCCCAGGCAAACTCGTAGCCATGCTCGGCGTCAAAAATCTGGTCGTTGTCGACACCCCCGACGCCCTCCTCGTCCTCGATAAGGACAAGGCCCAAAACGTCGGCCAGATCGTCAAGCTACTAGAGAAACAGCGCCGCGACTCGCTCCTCTAGCTCCCACCCAAACGCAAAAATGCCGCGCGGGCCAATAACCCAGCGCGGCATTTTTGATTCTAGACTTTGCTAGAGAAGAGAAACCTTATGCAGGCTTCTTTTCTTCCTTCTTTTCGCCGTCCTTCTTCTTGCCCTTCTTCTTGCCTTCGCCTTCCTTCTTGGGGGCATCCTGGGCAAACGACACGGTGGCAACACCGGTCACGAGGGTCAAAGCGAGCAGCATGGAAGCAAATTTTTTCATGGGTACGTTTCTCCTAATTTCATTCAGCGAGTATCAAAAACACGCGCTGTCAAAATATTAACCATAAGGGGATACTCCTGTCCGCAGGATTCAATTAATTTTCTTATACTCTCTTACCCCTTCAACATACTCCCACAAGCGATATGATGCCCCTTGGGCTTGAAATTGACACGCATCATCCTTTCCTACTTCCTCCTCTTCGTTTTCGCCGCAACCGCGCAAAACGGACCCGAAACCGCCATCCGTGGTGACAAACGTTTCCGCAAAACCACAGTCACCACCGGCCTCGCCGGACCCTGGGAAATCACCTGGGGCCCCGACAACCACATCTGGGCCACCGAACGCACCGGCAAACGCGTCACCCGCGTCAACCCCACCACCGGCGAGCGCAAAGTAGCCGTCACCATCGACGACGTCTCCGCCCCCGGTGGCCAGGACGGCCTTCTCGGCATGGCCCTCCACCCCGGCTTGCTCCAGGGCACCGGCAACGATTTCGTCTACGTCGTCTACACCTATGTCGATCGCGATCGCGGTCCAGACCCTTCCATCAAAGACCTCCAAAGCCCCTACCGATTCCTCTACGCCAAGATCGTGCGTTACACCTACAACGCCGCTACGCAAACCCTCGCTAGCCCGCTCACCGTCATCGCCGGCCTCCCCGCCGGTAACGATCACAACGCCGGTCGCCTCAAATTTGGCCCCGACCAGAAGCTCTATCTCACCCTCGGCGACCAGGGCAACAACCAGCTTGGCAACGTCTGCCTCGCCGTCGAATCCCAACGCCTCCCCACCGCTCAGGAACTCCAGGCTAAAGACTTCGTCTCCTACGTCGGCAAGTCCCTGCGCCTCAATCTCGACGGCTCCATTCCCAAAGACAACCCCTCCCTGAACGGCGTCGTCAGCCACGTCTTCACCTACGGCCACCGCAACCCCCAGGGCCTCGACTTCGGCCCCGACGGCACCCTCTATTCCTCCGAACAAGGCCCCAAGACCGACGACGAGGTCAACATCCTCAAGCCCGGTGGCAACTACGGCTGGCCCCACGTCGTAGGCTTCAAAGACAACAAGGCCTACGAATTCGCCCGCTGGGCCGAAGCCACAACCCCTTGCGCCCAACTCCGCTTCAGCGATCTCGCCATCCATCCCTCGGTTCCCCGCCAACCCGAATCCGCCTTCACCCGCGCCATGGTCGATCCCCTAGCCACTCTCTTCACCGTTCCATCCAGCCACAACTTCGCCGACCCCATCTGCAAAGGCATCGATTACATCTGCTGGCCCACCGTCGCTGTCTCCAGCATCGAACACTACCAGTCCAAAGGCACCGGCGTTACCGGTTGGGACCGTGTCCTTCTCGTCACCACTCTCAAGCGCGGCTCCCTCTACGTAGTGCCGCTCAAGCCCGACGGCAAGGCGGCCGCCGGTTACATCTCCCGTTTCTTCCAGTCTGAAAATCGCTTCCGTGATACCGCCATCAGCCCGGACGGCAAAACCATCTACATCGCCACCGACGCCAGCGGCGTCGCCGAAGCTCTCGCCGGTGGCATCGCCCGCCGCATGCAGGACCGTGGCTCCATCCTCGCCTTTACCTATTTGGGAGAAGGCAAAGGCGGCGTCATTGAAGACGCTCCAGCCGTCACCGAAGCCAAGCCCGCAGCAGACACCAAGGCCCCTGAAGTCATCGTCGGTGCCGTCCCCCCACAATTCACCGCCGCTCAGTCCGCCGCAGGCAAGCTCGCCTACAATTCCAATTGCGCCGTCTGCCACGGCAGCACCATGACCAATGGCACCTTCGGCACCCCTCTCGCCGGGCAATACTTCAAAACCAACTGGTACAACCGCAGCGTCGGATCCCTCGTGGACCGGGCCCGCAAAACCATGCCGCCCTCCGAACCAGACTCGATCCCTGCCGACGATTACCTCAACATCATCACCTACATCCTCGATCTCAATGGCTTCAAGCCCGGCGACACGCCCCTTCCAGCCACCCCCGAGGGCCGGGCCAAAATGGTCATCAAGTAATCAAGGCGAGATGCGCCAAACTCCACCGCGAGTCTGGGTCTTTGCCACCCTCTGCATCATCACGGTGGGAATCATTTCCCGTCTGGTCCAAACGGGCTTCGTCCTCTTCGACAAGTATCTCGGCGACGCCCTCTACGCCATGATGGTCTACGCCCTCCTCCGCCTCCGCACCGGCCCACGCTCTGCCGCCCTCGGCGCATCCCTCCTCATGACTGCCCTCGAGTGCTTCCAGTTGACAAGCATTCCCGCCCAAATGCTAGGCAGCGCTCAACTCCCCATCCGCCTCTGCGCCCGTCTCCTCGGCACCCACTTCGCCTGGCCAGACCTCCTCGCCTACGCCATCGGAATCAGCGGCATCCATTACGTTGACTCCAGACAAAGCCACTAAAATAACGGACATGGCAGACATTCAGATAGCGCGTCTAGGGGCTGCCGACCTCGACCGAGCACGGCACTTGTTCCTGACCCTGGCAGAGATCTTCGAAACCGAATCGACTCCCCTGAGCGATACCTACCTCAGCAACCTCCTGGCGAGAGACGACTTCTGGGCACTCGCTGCCACCGTCGACGGGCAACTCGTCGGCGGCCTCACCGCCCACACTCTCTTACTCACCAGGGCCGAGATGGCCGAACTCTTCATCTATGACATCGCAGTCCTCCCAGCCTTCCAGCGAAGAGGCATCGGTCGCCAGCTGATAGCCGCCCTAAGGGCGCAAGCGGCGTCACAAGGCATCACGGTAGTCTTTGTCCCAGCCGACAACGAAGACACCCACGCCCTGGACTTCTATCAGGCCCTCGGCGGCGAACCCCAACCCGTAACGATATTCACCTTCTGATCCGCCAGCCGACTTGCCACGCCTACGTCCGGACGAAGCAATCTTCCTGCGCCAGCCCACTCCCCTGCGCATCCATGAAGTCCCCATGAAAGCCACGCTCAAAGCAATCGCAACTTCGAGGAGACCCGCAAACCCCACCAGGTTCGTCTCGGAAGCCCGCCTGAAGAGCGCAGGTCTATGTGTACAACGCGCGAGTGTAGTTGATAACTTCCGAGTAGCCGACAATCTGCCCGGAACGTCGAGCTGTGACGATAGCGCGTAGCCGAGGCGTTGGTACGCCTTGACAAGCTGGAGTAGGAGCCTTGCAGGCTACCCGTTGACACTCCCCGACGCCCCCTTTACTATCTGGTTATGGCTTCCGTCTCCCAGAGCTACCGCTACATCGTCCGTACCGTCGGAGTTCGCAGTGGCAACGCTGCTGTCGAAGGCACGCGGATTGGAGTACATGACGTGATCGGCCTGCTCCTGAATGGCGAGACCGTAGAATCACTACGACAGAACTGTTTCCCGCAGTTGACCCGCGCCCAGATTTTCGAGTGCCTGGCGTATTATGAAGACCACCGTGGCGAAATTGACCTTCTTGTCGCCCGGCAGATGGCTTCAGCGGCAGAATGAACTTTCTGCTGGATCACGACGTTCCCGATGATCTTAGTTTTCTGCTGATCCAACTGGGCCACGAAGTGACCTTTCTGCGTCAAGTCCTTACAGCGGATAGTGCCGACGAAGAGGTCCTCCAACTTTCCTACCTCCGGGGCTGCATTCTCATTACCTGCAATTGAGATGATTTCCTTCGGTTAGCGCAGGTCCAGCCGCATCACGGCATCATCATTGTCATCCGGCGTCGCACTCGTGCCGCAGAACGCGCTGCACTTTTGAGCTTGATGGAGCGCGCAGGCCCGTCTGGTCTTTCCGGCAACATCAACTTCGCTTAGGCTGAGCTGCCCAAATTCTGGATGTATGGTGTTGGCCGAGGCCCAGAACGCATTACGCGCGATTCTGCAATTTGGGGATCGCCGACGATCTTTAAGGTGAGTTGCGTAAACGCTGTGCCGTTGATCGTGGGCGATCCAAAGTAAGATGTCGCTTACAACGATCCACTCTCTCGGGTCCACGAGTGCTCTCCCTTGAACTCAAGCCATTCGACCTCAAGATCACGGAGCATACCCGAAAGTTTTTGTGGCTGGCCCGGGCTCGCACGAAAAGTGGCGCGAGCCATCCCGCTACAGGGTATCGAAGCGATTATGTCATCGAGCTTTGCAGTCAACGCCGCGTAGCGCGCATTCTGCCCAGGCAGCCCGGGGTGAGTCGAACTGGCTACTTCGCCTCGATGGAACGCGCCATCCCAGGCACGCCATATCATCTCCCGCTCGTCCGCTAGAATCAGCAATTCCGCGTTGAGTCGCCGCAGCGCAAAATGCTCGGCCCAATCATCGGCTGCTTCGTCCCATTCGCAACTGAAGTGGCACAGCTCGCCACCTACGGCGGCGATTCCTGAGCGCGGGCCGTCGTAGTAGTCCCAGACTGAATGGACAGCTTCAAACACAAGATCACACTAGCAGCGAAACACGAACTCCAATATATTGCATTCTTTCGGTTTAGCGTCACTATTCCTGCCTTGTCGCGCAGTGTTGAGCAATCTCACCCGCATCACGCGCCATCCGTCAATTGAGCATTTACGGACCATTTAACAACCATCTCAATGCAATTCTGGGATCAGTTGGCGGAGCTACGCCCCCTGGAGACGCCGAATAATGAGCGCCTGGTTCCTTCAGCCAACCTTTTGCAGTTCGTCGCGCTGGCTGACGATTTGGGCGTACATGGCGTCGGGAGCCAGATCGATCTCGCCCGGCCACGCCACCGCACCGTAGTCGATAAAGGCCTGCGCGAAAAATTGCTCATCCCGCAGGGGAGCAAGGACGCCAGTCAGTTCCTCTGCTCGCAATTGCACGTGTCCCACTACCCCGTCCTGAAACCGGACAAAAAGGCGGTAGTTGGGTTCGGGTTTGACTTCGACAACGCTCCATTTCATAACGTATGGGCTCCATTCATCTCAGTGGCTCAATCTTCGCAGGCACCCTGTTTTCGCGGCACAATAGCCAATCTTCCCTGAGTTCCTCTCTATGAATCATCGCCCATTCTCGCACCAGATGGTAAGCCCGGGTAGGCAATTCCCCCTCCATGATCTCAAGAGTCTCGATGTCAACCGTTGCTTCGAAATCGCCGTATCGCGCGTGAAAATGCGCAGGAGGATGGTCGTTATAAAACATGCGGACCAAGATCCCGTAGAAGGCGCTTATTGTTGGCATTGAGTCGCGGTAAGGCAATCATACATTACTCCAATGGATCCGCCTGCCTAACCCGTTTCCGCCAATGTGAACTTTACCCTTCACAGGAATTTTCAACTATTTTTCAGCCCCTAACCCCTTCATTTTCAACAATCACTACCCTGTGCTCCTCCCAGCGGCTTCTCCCCATCTGCTACTGTCTCCTCCGTAGGCGGAGTAGGCAACCCATCTCGGGTTGCCCACTCCGCCGATTTCATTTTGAAAGGAGCCCACCATGGCTACCGAACGCCAGCTCAGTGCCAATCGCGGCAACGCCCAAGCCTCCACCGGCCCAAGCACTCCCGAAGGCAAATCCACAGTCAGCAAAAATGCCCTGCGCCACGGCCTCACCGCCACTTCCATCGATCAGTTCCCCGCAGAAATCCAGCACCAGTACCTCGACTTCCGCGACACCCTCCAACTCGACTTCCAACCCGGCACCTCCCACGAGCAACTCCTCTTCGAGAAATACGCCTTCGCGCAGTTCCTTTCCGTCCGCGCCCAGGCCCTCCATGCTCAGGCCATCGAGCAAGCCCTCACCGGTCCAACCCCCACCGAGTCCTTCCAGCACCTGGCGCGCATCCAGCGCTACCAGCGCAGCCTCGACCGCTCCGCCTCAGAAGCGCTCAAGCTCCTCCAGCAATCCTATGCCGACCGCTGTGCTGCTGTTGACCTGCAAGATCTCGTCACCAACACGCTCAACTCCCCTGTAGTCATCCCTGCTGCTGCCCCCGTCTCGCAGTTGCTCAATACCAGCTCCTTCCGCTCCGACGCCGACACCGTTGCCCTGCGCATCACCTTCGTCGAGCAAGGCCGCATCGGCCGACAAAACTCCCGTTCCAATTCCAATCCAGAAATGAAGCCCCAATGAACAAGTCTGATCTCACCCGCCGCCTCGCCCGCGCCACCCAAACATCCAACGCCGAAGCAGCCGATTACCTCGACTACGCCGTCCTGTCCATCCTCAAACGCTGGAAGCACGGCCAAGTCACTTCCTGGCCCGGCCTCGGCGTCTTCTACCGCGACCTCGCAAAATTCCCGGCCCGCAAATCTGCCAAAACTGAGGCCCAATAATGCCTCTGCTCCACTCCCGTTATGACCCCAAACAGGTCGCCCAAATCATCCTCGATTGCCTCAAACAAGGCAAGCCCGTCGAGATCGAAGGCTTTGGTACCTTTCATCCCCAGGACGATGGCGGCTTCAAATTCGTAGCTCTCAATGCCCCCCGTGTCTTCATCAGCTACGCAACAGAAGATGCCTTGGCCGCCGATGCCCTCTACGAGGAACTCACCGCTGCCGGCTGCAATCCCTGGATGGATCGCAAAAATCTGAAGGCCGGCCAAAACTGGCCCCGTCTCATCGAAGCAGCCATCGAGGCCAGCGACTTCTTCGTCGCCTGTATGTCCACCAACTCCGTCTTAAAGCGCGGTGGCTTCCAGGCTGAAATTCGCTACGCACTCCACATCGCCAGGCGCATCCCCCTCGAAGATACCTTCATCATTCCCGTTCGCTTCGATGAGTGCCGCATCCCCGCTCGCATCACCAGAGAGCTCCAGTACATCGATCTCTTTCCCAATCGCACCAAAGGCATGCGCAGCCTCATCCACGCCATCCACCACCATTGGCAAAAAAGGCAGCCAGTCCAGCTCGATGCCGCTTGAATCCCTATTTCCCGCTCCCCAGCTTTTTCTTGATCTCTGCCGCCCGCTTGTCATCCGGTGCCATCTCAAGAAACTTGCCCCAGGCTTCCTTCATCCCCTTCACATTCCCCGAGCGCTCGCGCGCTTTCCCCAACTCATACAGCGCATCCACGCTCGTCGGGTCCCACAGCGTCGCCTCCAGAAAACGATTGCTCGCCGCCCGGTAGCTACCCTTCTTCATGTAGTAGCGGCCAATCTTGATTTCACTCACCGCTTGCAGCGGGTTGAATTCATATTCCTTTTTCTCTTTGATCAGTGTTTCGTCTTCTTCCGGCGGGTCTACAACCGGAGGTTTGACTTGCCCCCAGCCCGCGCCAACCGCGCAACAAAACAAAGCCAATGTGAAACGCCATGCCACAATCAAATTGTATCGCTCCCATGAATTGGCTCGACATCCTCAGGGAAAAGGTCACCCAATTCCCCACCGGCCCCGGCGTCTACCTCTGGCGCGATGCCGCAAATTCCGTCATCTATGTCGGCAAGGCCAAGAACCTCCGTGCCCGTGTCCGTTCCTACTTTAATGACGACCGTCTGAACGAAGCCAAAAACGGCACCATGGTCCTCGCGGCCCGCGACATCTCCTACATCCTCGTCGACAACGAGAAAGAAGCCCTTGGCCTTGAAAACAATCTCATCAAGCAACACAAGCCCCGCTTCAATGTCCTTCTCCGCGACGACAAAACGTACCCCTACATCAAAATCACCAACGAGAAGCATCCTCGCGTCTACGTCACCCGTCGCCTCCGCAAAGATGGCTCCTACTTCGGCCCTTACTTCCCCGGCAATCTCGCCTACCGCCTGCTGAATTTCATCCATCGCAATTTCAAAATCCCCAGCTGCAAAGTCGACTTCAATCGCACTCATTTACAACCCTGCCTCGAATACCACATTCATCGCTGCCACGGTCCCTGCGTCGAAGGTCTCGTCAATATCGAGACCTACTCCAACTCGGTAAACGATGTCCGGCGCTTCCTCGATGGCAAGCTGAAAGACCTCACTAACGACCTCGAATCGCGCATGAACGATGCCGCCGAGAACCTCGAGTTTGAACGCGCCGCCGCCCTCCGCGATCTCATCTCCACCGTCGTCGAAATGGAGCAGCGCCAGAAGGTCGCCTCCGCCGAAGGCGACGACACCGACATCTTCGCCTTCTACGCCGAGCCCCCTCTGGTCGCAGTCAACCTCTTCCACCTCCGCCGCGGCCGCATCGTCGACCGTCGCGAACTCTTCTGGGAAGACCAGCACCACTTCGAACCCAGTGAATTCTTCCAGCAGGTTCTCATCCAGGTCTATCTGAACCAGCAGCACATCCCCGGCTTCATCCATGTACCCATCGAGTTCGAAGACCGCGACATCCTCGAAGAACTCCTCACCGAAAAGCGCGGCCGCAAGTGCACCATCAATACGCCCCAGCGCGGCGACAAGAAGGCCATGCTCGGCCTCGTTGAAACCAACGCCCGCCACAGCTTCGAACAGCGCTTCCGTGTCCTACGCCCCAGCTCCTTAGCCATCAAGGAGGCCCTCAAAGAAGCCATCAATCTTGAAGAAGCTCCCAACCGCATCGAGTGCTTTGACATCTCCCACATCTCAGGCACAGATAAGGTGGCCTCGATGGTCGTCTGGGAAGAGGGCAAGATGAAAAAGTCTGACTACCGCAAGTTCATCATCAAGACGGTGGAAGGCAACGACGACTTTGCCTCCATGCGTGAAGTCGTTACCCGCCGTTATTCCCGCCTGCTCGAAGAAAAGCAACCCTTCCCCGGCCTCGTCCTCATTGATGGCGGCCTCGGCCAGCTCCATGCTGCCGCCGAAGCCCTCGAAGCCATCGGAGTCATCAACCAACCTCTGGCCTCCATCGCCAAGCGCGAAGAGATCATCTACGTCTTCGGTCAGGAAGACGAACCCTCCATCCTCGACCGCCACAATCCGGTCCTCCACTTGATTCAGACCATCCGCGACGAAGCCCACCGCTTCGCGGTCACCTTCCACCGCAGCCGCCGCAACACCAGCCGCCTCACCAGCGAACTCGAATCCATCCCCGGCATCGGCAAGATCACCATGCGCAAACTCCTCAAAGAATTCGGCAGCCCCGAACAAGTCAAGGCAACCCCCCTCGAAGCCCTCGCCGCGTCCATCGGCCCCGCCGCTGCCCGTAAAGTCATCGAATACTATAAGAATTCACCGATATCATGAGGCCCCCATGCTGACCAGACTCCGCGTTCAAAACTTCAAAAACCTCCGTGACGTCGAAGTGTACTTCGGCCCGCTCACCGTCATCGCCGGCCCGAACGGAGTCGGCAAATCGAACTTGCTCGACGCTATTCGCTTCCTCGGTTATACCGCTAACAGGCCGCTCGCCCAGGCAGCTCGAGATCTTCGGGGTTCCGGCTCCTCGCCTTTTGACGTTCGGAAGCTTTTCTTTTCGGTCAATGATAAGCCGGTCGGCCCAATGCGTTTCGAGGCCGATATCATTCTTCCGCCATCCGCTAAGGATTTTCTTGGGCAACAAGCGACCCCGTCCCATCGGTTTTTGCGTTACGAGTTGGATCTAAAGCTTTCTGACGATCCGCTCTCAAATTCGCCAATTGAAATCGTCAAAGAAGCGGTGTCTCCCCTTTCATCAGAGCATCTGCCTGCCCCATTCATCGAGAGCGCCGCAGGATTCTTATCGCGAGATGCAGCTTTCTCCTCCCACTTCATTCAGACCAACCAGAGTGGAATGCTTGAGCTTTGGCACGAAGGTCTCGGTGCTTGGACGCCCGTCCTCGCTAACCTGACCAACAATACTTCCACTCTTGTCTCAAGAATTCAGGCGGGCGCATCACCTACCATAGCCGTACTGCAGGATGAGTTGAAGCGCTGGTGTTCTTTTCAATTTTTTCCAGATCGCTTGATCGAGCCGAACACGCTTTCAGAACAGGCCACGCTTTCGCCAAATGGTCAGAATCTTCCCGCAACCTTGTTCCGTTTGGCTAAGGCCTCAAGCGCTACTGTCTCGGGTACAAAAAACGATATCGATAACCCGGTCTATACCCGCATTGTGGCGAAATTGCGCAATCTAGTCCCAGACCTCAAAACGATTTGGGTCAACTTGGATGCAGCCAGTTCGACCATCTATCTGATGGCCGAAGACTCTTCGGGCAACATCTTTCATGCAAGCTCATTAAGTGAAGGCACACTTCGCCTCATCGCACTCGCCACCCTCAAGGAAGATAGGCAATCTACTTCCTTGATTACTTTAGAAGAGCCCGAGAATGGCATTCATCCCAATAGTCTCGTGCACTTGCAGCACTTGCTAAATGGCATTGTCGATGTCGACCCGGATTCCGCTACGCAGGTTCTCATCTCGACTCACTCTCCTGGTCTCGCCGCTTTGTGCCCTGAGAATTCCTTGCTCTTTGCCTCCGCAAGCCCAAAGGCTTTCTCGGACAAGAGTCCCAACACTCTGCGAATTTCTTGCCTTTCAGAAACTTGGCGGGAACCCCTTGATTCTCCTGTGGCCAAGCTAGGCGATCTTGTGACTTTTTTGGGTGTAGTTCCGTATCCAGAATGGGCTGACCCTTCGAACAACAGGAAGCCCTTGGCAGTATACGAGCGCGAGGAATTTGTTAAATACCGGCAGCAGGCTGCACTATGACGGTCACTTGTGTGCTGATTAGCGAAGGCAGCAGCGATCTCTTCATTCAAAGAATTGTGGAAGAACTTCTCCACCCCGACATTGCATTTGAGTTCAACCCAGGAAGGGGAGTCAAGCTCTCCTTTCCACCCAAATCGGGTCTTTGCGAAAAAGTCCAAAACGCAATAAAACTGTATTCGCCACGATTGATTTTGGTTCATAGGGACGCTGACACCGCTGGGGTCGAGCAAAGAATTAAAGAAATTCGCGATGCTTGCTCCGATTGTGTCCCTGTCATTCCAGTAAGGGAATCTGAAGCTTGGCTTCTTGCGGATCGGGAAGCAATTTGTGAATTGACTCGTCTCGCGGAGTTGCCTGCCAAGGCTGGGTATCCGAGGGATGTTGAATCCTGCGACGCAAAGAAACGCCTGAGGCAGGTCTTGTTGGAGTGTCGGCTAGCCAAAAACTGGAAGCGCAGGGATTTCGACTTCGAGGATGACCGCGCTCAGCTTGGTCGCACCGTTAGCAATTTGGATCGGTTGCGTAAACTAAAATCCTTCAATGACTTCGAGGAGGCTCTTCAAAATGCAATCGATGCTCTTCGTCCTTAGCAGCCTTACGGCCTTCGCCCAAACGAACCCAATCACCCTCGCCGACTTCTACAAGCAGGAGACCCTTTCCTCACCCGCCATCTCTCCCGATGGCAAACTCATCGCCTATCTCAAAACTCACATTGTCGAAGCCGAAAACCGCCGCCACAGCCAGCTTTGCATCGCCTCCAAATGCCTCACCCAACTGAAGGCCAGCGTATCGAACCCCGGCTGGTCCCCCGACGGCAAACTCCTCTACTACTCTGCCGCTGGTAAAACCTGGTTCCTCAATGCCACCGACCTCGACGGCCAGCCCTTCCAGATTCCCGGCCTCGATGGCACCCCCGTCTTTAGCCCGGATAACCGCTGGATCGCCTTCACCAAACGAACCCAATCCCCCAAAGAGCGCCCACAGCTCTCCGAATTTGAGCGCCTCGCCGAAACCCGCTTCAAAGGCCGCGCCTATGACTGGATGAACTTTCGCTTCGACGGCCGTGGCTACCTCCCCGACCCCAAAACCACTCCGCCCCAGGAACTCTTCCTCCTTCCACGCCAGGGCGGGGAAGCCAGGCAACTCACCACCCTCGGTGTCAATGTCGAACAACCCTCTTGGGCGCCCGATAGCAAGTCGCTCACCTTTGTGGCCAACATGCACCAGCGCGACGAGCACACCTATGAACGCGCCGATCTCTTCGTCGTAACAAACGAAGCCAAACTCACCCGCCTCACCGATGACAACCACAACCATAGCCGCCCCGTCTTCTCCCCCGATGGCACTACCATCGCCTTCCTGCGCGAGCAGAGTCTGAATCTCATCCTCGCGAACAAACGAACCCAGGGCAGCCCCGTCGATATTTACACCATCCCGGCAAAAGGCGGTCCCCTCACCAACCTCACCCCCGAATGGGATGACCTCCCCGAAAAGCCCATCTATGCCAAAGACGGCATAAGCATTTACTTCGAGGCCAACCTGCGTGGCACCGGTCATCTCTACCAACTCAACTTAGCGACCAAACGCGTTGAGCCAATCACCCAGGGCGACCGCCTCCTCAATGACTTCGACCTCAATCTCGATACCGGCCTGATAGCCTACACTTCCTCCAGCCCCGACCAGCCTGTTTCCCTCTTTGCAGCGCCGCTGGCCACTCCAACCAAACAAACCCAAATCGCTTCCCAGCCAGCTCTCTGGGCTCTTGGCAAGACCGAGCGCATCTCCTACGACAGTGTCGACGGAACCCCCGTTGACGGCTGGGTCACCCTACCTCCCAATTACTCTCCGACCGGTGGCCCCTACCCTTTAATCCTCAACATCCACGGCGGCCCCCACGGAGCCTATGCCAGTTCCTTCTCCTTCCTCCACCAACTTCAGGCCGCCGCCGGCTACATCGTTCTCTACACCAACCCCCGGGGCTCCACCGGATATGGAGAAAAGTTCCGCTGGGGTGGCTGGGGCGGTTGGGGTGAGAAAGACATGGCCGACGTCATGTCCGGTGTCAAGGAAGCGACCAGGAAATATCGCGTCGATCCCCGCCGCATGGGCGTCACCGGCTATTCCTATGGTGGCTTCCTCACCAACTGGATCATCGGTCACACCAATGTCTTCCGCGCTGCCATCACCGGGGCCGGCCCCACCAACTGGATCAGTAACTACGGCACCGGCGACATCCCTCGCACCAAAGAAAGCGAATTCCTTGGTCGCCCTTGGGAACCTACCGCCAACGCCACTATGATCCGCCTCTCGCCCATCACCTACGCCGACAAAATCCAAACCCCAACCCTCTTCATCCACGGCGAAGCCGACCTCCGCGTCCCCATTGCCCAGGCCGAAGAGCTCTATACGGCCCTGCAGAAACGCAAGATCCCCGCCCGCTTTGTCCGCTACCCCGGCGAGTACCACGTCGGTTGGTCCCCTTGGAATACGGTCCATCGTTACCAGCAGGAAATGAACTGGTGGAAGCAGTACCTCCAGTGACACCCCTCCTCCTCCTTTGCCTCGCCCAGGACTATGTGCTTCTGTCCGATGTGGCCAAAGAAGTCTCAGCCCAACCCGAGTTCGTCACGAAGCTCGCTGACCAGATGGCGATCCTCGGCCCCGATGAAGTCACTCGTCTTCGCGGCTTCATCCGCGACAAGCAATGGAAGGCTCTCGATTCTTTCCCCGGCATCACCGTCAAAAATCTCGGCCGCGGGATCCGCCTCGCCGCCAAGCTGGTGACGCCATCCTCAACCCCTTCCACCCCAGGTCCCAAAGACATTAGTCTTGGCCTCTTCATGGGCGACGAACTCCTCAACCTCAAAGACAACAGCCTGGAGATGGCCGCAAAACTAAACGAAGCCAATCCCGAGAAGCTCCTGCGCACCCTCGCCGCTGATGGCCATACCATCGAGATCCGCGACAGCCGCTACTTCGCCAACTTCGGCGATTTAAAGTACAAGGGCCGTGACGTCCTCACTCCCTTCTGGCTCGACACCGGGATTCCGATCCCCGGCCAAAGCCGTAACCTTCTGGTTCCTGCGCCCCACTCCCAACACGAGATCCTCATCTCCGGCCCCAGGGTAAATGCCTCGCTCTGCTTCTTCTTCGGCATCGATGGCAAAGCAATCATCCGCCCCATCGACACCAAAGACCAGGCTTGGGTCCTCGGGCACACCGCCCATACCTATAAGGGCGAGCAGGCCATCGAAGCCATGCGGATGATCGGCGAAGTCAGGCGGGTCTACGCCGCGATCCAGCAGGCAAACCCCAGCCTCCCCTTGGGCGGCTATTACGCCCTGGGCGTTTGCAACGACCCGAACGCCATCATCGAGACCAAGCTCATCGGCAAAACAACTCTCTACCCGCTCACCCACGACAAGCGCCTTTTCACAGGCTATGGCGAAGTCTCAGACATTGTCGCCAAACTCCAGCAGGACGAAGAGTCGACGAGCAAAGACCGCGTCATCGGCTCACTTCCCGTCGGAGATCTCAAACAACTCCCGCTTGCCAACCTCCGCTCGGATCTAATGGCCGCCGGCGACATCTCAACCCCGACAAGCTACTGGCTCTGGCTGGTCTTCCCGCTCCTGGCTGCCGCCTACTTCATCAGAAGGAGTTTTTCCGCCGCCTCACGGTAGGCCTTGGTCTTCGGCTCTTCCGCGTTCCAGGCAATGCGCTCGGGCGCATTCGCAATCAGGTAAGTCCCCTGCGCAACCGCCCGCGTTACCTTGGCCATGTTCACGTAGTCGATCTTCTCCCACTCATCGCCAAGCTGGTGGTAATCGGGGAAGGCATACGTCACGCTGACCGTCGTCGAGGGTACTCCCATAGGGGCGAACGCCGCGTTGTCGCTGGCATTGAAGTAAGGGTCGCTGAACTTCTCGTGCTTGACGATCTTCAGGTCCGTAGCCTTGCCTGCCTCTTCCATATGCTGATGGATGTTGGAGAAGTGATAGCCAGTCAGATTCAATTGGCCCACGTTCGGCCCCTCGCTCGAATCGGTCCGCCCAGTCTGCTCCAGGTTTACATTCGCCACCATCTGTTGCAGAGGCACCACCGGATGCCGCGTCAGATAGCGGCTCCCCAGCAGTCCCCGCTCTTCCCCAAAGAAGGCAACCAGCATCAGGCTCCGCTTCGGCGCCGTCGGCAACTGGCTGATCAGTCGTGCGCTCTCGATGATGCTTGCCACTCCGCTCGCATTATCGTTGGCCCCGTTGTACACCTTGTCCCCCTCGTTGTTCGGCCGGATCCCCAGGTGGTCATAGTGCGCCGTGAGAACAACGTACTCGTCCTTCAGCTTCGGGTCGCTGCCCTCAAGCACCCCGATCACATTCCGGGCCACACCGGGTTGGTTGCTTGCCTCGGCAATCTTCGCTGTCAGCTTCAACGCCACTCCGCTCTTGAGCATCGCCTCGGCATCGCCATTGCTGGTCCGCAGCATCACCAGGTTCATTTTCGGCTGGTCATCAAACTCCAGCGTCTGCACCGGCAGCGGCATTGGAATGCCGACCAGAATCACCATCTTGACCCCTGCCGCCGACAGCTTCATCACCGCCTGCTGCAACCCCGGCCCGACCGGCCCTTCAATCAGCACCACCGGTTCAATCCCTTCGGTCTTCAGTTCCCTCAGGTCGGCCATCTTGACCGCCTTCACTGGCGCGTCACTCAAGTCGATCTTCGGCCCTGCCGTCCAGAACGCGCCTTCAATCGGCACCTTCACCGACTTGGTTCCATCGCTCAGGCTGACGTCAAAACCTTCCCGTACGACGCGTCGCACCGCAACCTTGGCTTCCTGAAACGATGCCTTCAGCCCCACCCGCCGGTACTCACTGGCGATGTACTCTGAGGCGACCGTCAATCCCATCGACGGCGTTTCCCGCCCCTCAAGGGCATCACTCGAAAGAAACGAGACGATCGAGGCCAGCGCCTTGGCATCCGCCTCCTTCACAACATCGGCCGCACTCAGCGACAGACACAGCAAACCAATAACAAGCTTCATTCCCTTCAGTGTATTCTGATGCCTTGCAGCACATCGGATACCTGAACATCAACACCCGCGGCAAGGGCCTCTATGACATCACCCAGGAGGTCGCCCGCTGGGTCGCCGGGCAGACCACAGAGACCGCCCTGCTGACTCTCTTCTGTCGCCATACCTCCGCCTCGCTCACGATCCAGGAGAACTACGACCCGGACGTCATCGCCGACATCAAGACCTACTTCGAGCGCCTCGTACCCGAAGACCCTCGCCAGCACACCCATACTCTCGAGGGTCCAGACGATATGCCGGCCCATATCCGCACGGTGCTCGCGGGCGTGCATCTCACCATCCCCGTCGACCGTGGCAAGCTGACTCTGGGCACCTGGCAGGGCATCTATCTGTTCGAGCACCGCCGCCATCCGCACCAGCGTTCGGTGGTGTTACACTTGCTCACGTGAGCCACACCAGACGCACCTTTATCGGAACTTCCGCCGCGGCTTTGGCCGCCGCCCCAGCCATGCCCACGCGCCTCTTCGGTCAGACCGGCAAGCGCATCTCCATCGTCGCCTTCGGTTGCGGCAGCCGCTTCCTTTCCTATAAGGATGAAGACGAGGCCATCGGTGTCATCCACAAGGCCCTGGATCTCGGGATCACCTACTTCGATACCGCCTATGACTACGGTGCCGGTCTCAGTGAGACGCGCGTCGGTAAAGCTCTCGGTGCCCGCCGCAAAGACGTCTACCTCGCCACCAAGCTTCCTGCCCGCAACGGCGATGCAGCTATGCGCATCCTCGAAGGTTCCCTCAAGCGCTGCCAGACCGACCACTTCAATACCGTCCACATCCATTCCCTCACCACCGAGCAGGACCTCGCTGCGATCGAAGCAAAAGATGGCGTCCTCAACATGCTCTACAAGATGCGCGACCAGAAGGTGGTGCACAATGTGGGCGTCTCCTGCCACACCGATCCCAAGGTGCTCAAGACCGCGCTCGAGCGGCATGACTTCAACGTCACCCAGTTCGCTCTGAATGCCGCCCGCATCGGGCAGGCTGGTTTAGATGGCAATCCCGCCACCGACAGCTTTGAGACGCTGGCACTCCCCGTTGCTCTCCGCAAGAAGATGGGCGTCACCGCCATGAAGATCTTCGCCCAGGAGAAGCTGAACGGCAAGACCTCCGTCGACAACCTGATCCGCTACTCCCTCACCCTACCGGTAGGCGCAGTGGTTCTCGGCATGCCGAAGGTCGAACACCTGGAACAAAACACAGCCATCGCCAAGGCCTTCCAGCCCATGTCACGTACCGAGATGAATGGCCTCAATGGTCAGTTGAATCAGTACAAGGCATCGATCGACGCCTACTTCTTCAACGACCACATCGACGCCTAGGCTCTACTGAAAGAGCCTGCGTTCGCGCTTGAGAAACGCCGGCATGTCATAGTCGTCCACCTCTTCGACCGCAGGTGCTGGAGGGGCCACTTCGATGATCGGCTCCGGCTCGGGCTGTTCGATGATCGGCGGGTCAAAGTTGGTGAAGGCATTCGTCGTCACTCCAGCGCTCGCCGCCATGACCATCGGTGCCTCGATGTGGATCGTCTCCGCCTGGCGAACCCGGCGTTCAATCTGCGGCAGCGTCTCCCGCTCAAAGCCCGTTGCGATCACGGTGATCTTAACCTCTTCACCCATCGACTCGTTCATCACGACGCCGAAGTTGATCTGCACATCTTCAAAGGCCGCTGCCTTGCGAATCAGCGAGCAGGCTTCGTTGACCTCATGCAGGCCAAGTCGGCTTGACCCGGTGATGTTGATCAGAATGCCCCGTGCCCCTTTGACGCCACCCTCTTCGAGCAGCGGGCAGCTGATGGCCTGTTCGGCTGCCAGGATGGCCGCATTGGCCCCGGTTGCCGAAGCCGTCCCCATCATGGCGTAGCCCATGCCCGTCATGATGCTCTTGATGTCTGAGAAGTCGCGGTTGATCAGGCCCGGTGTCGTAATGATGTCGCTGATGCCTTGCACCGCCTGGCGCAATACGTCATCGGCAATCCGGAACGATTCAAAGAAGCTCGTCCCCTTCGGCACCAGCGAGAGCAGGCGATCATTCGGAATCGGGATCACCGTGTCGACAGCCGCTGCGAGGTCACTCAAACCTCGCTCGCCGCTCTTCTTGCGGCGCGGCCCTTCAAACTCGAACGGCTTGGTAACAACCGCTACGGTCAATGCGTTCAGCTCACGGGCCAGTGCTGCCACGACCGGTGCAGCGCCGGTGCCCGTGCCGCCACCAAGACCAGCCGTCACGAAGACCATGTCCGCGCCTTCGAGAATCTCGATGATCTTATCGGTGTCCTCCAGCGCAGCATTGCGGCCAACCTGCGGGTCGGCACCAGCGCCAAGTCCGTTGGTGATCTTCGCCCCGATGGCGAGCTTGTTCGGCACTGGCGAAGCTTGGAGCGCCTGCTTGTCCGTGTTGAGAATATGGAACTCGACCCCGGTTAAGCCGGAATCCATCATCCGTGCCACGGCATTGCTGCCGCCGCCGCCGACGCCAATTACCTTGATCTTCGTGTTGAGCGAAAAGTCATCTTCGAGCGAGAATTTGAGGTCCATCATAAGCTCCTTAGCGCAGCACCAGGTTGAGCAGTCGCGGCGTTCTACGCTTGCCGTCGCGACGCAGTTTCATGCGACCGGCATACATCGCCAGACCCGCAACTGTCGTCCAGTCCGGGCTCAGCAATTCATCCGGCAGGTTGTTGATGGCATCGGGGAGTCCATTGCGGGAAGGGCAGTTGAGTTCCCGCTCTGCGATGTCGAGCATACCAGGCAGTTTGGCGCCGCCTCCAGTTAGTACGACGCCCTCCTGCAGATTACCGTCCATACCAAGACGGCCAATTTCTTTGCGAATCACCTGAAACAACTGCTCCGCGCGGGCTTCGAGAATCTCGACGATCTGCCAGCGGGAGATCTCCCGGGCCTCGCGGCCTTCGGCTCCAGGGACTTCGATGAGAGTGTTGCCGCTCGACAGGCCGAGCAGGGCGCAACCGAACTCTTCCTTCAGAATCTGCGCGTCTTCGCGGCTGCTCGTCAGGTAATAGGCAAGGTCCTTTGTGAAGTGGTCACCGCCGATGCCGACGCTGAAGCTGCCTACCAGCGCTTCTCCTTCGTAGAGGGCGACTTCGGTCGATTGGGCGCCGATGTCGATGATGCCGATACCGTGCTCCCTCTCTCCTTCGCTGGTGGCGCAATAGGCTGCGGCAATCGGCTCAAAGACCGACTCGTCCATTGCCAGATGAGCTTCGTTGATCGCGCTCTGGATCACGCTGTGCTCCTGCTCGCTGGCCGTTACCAGGTGGATGTGCGCTTCGAGACGTGAGGCCGACATGCCCTTCGGGTTGCGGATGTTGGCCCGGCCATCGACGATAAAGTCCTGTGGGCAGACCTGCAGGATCATGCGGTCATGCTCGAGCTTCACCTCAGCACCCTGCTTGATGACATAGCTCATGTCGCTCGGCTCTACCTGACGAGGGCGGCCAAACTCGTAGACTCCCCGCGAAGTCATGCCGTCGATGCCGCTGCCGCCGAGCCCTGCTACCACTCCGCTGACCGACACCAGAGCCTGGCACTCGGCCATCTGGACGGCCCAGCGGATGTTCTCGCTGATGGCATGCTGATCGCTGACCCGGCCCTTCATCCAGCCTTTGGACTCGAAGTAACCGTGACCGCGGAACTCGAGGCCGCCGTCCACGATTTCGGTGATCATACAGCGAGTCCAGGCGCTGCCTACATCCAGCCCTACGGCATAGGTTTGCTTGTCGGCCATCTTATTCGGTCCCTTTCTTTTCTTCGGCGGCGGTTACCTGCTCTTCGAGACGCAGGTCGAAGGTAATGGCGTTGGGGAGCTTCTCCATGAGCTGGTCAGCCATGGACAGGAAGTTCTCGTAACGCATCTTGAAGTTGCGATTGCCCAGAATCAGGGTGACAGCGCGGCCCCGGAAGGGCTGAACGACGCGGAGGTTCTCGGTGTCGGTGGCATCGATCTCGCCGATTTGCTTCACATGGTCGCTGAGGTCTTTGATGAGGCGCTCGACCCGCTTCATGCGGAAGTGACGGGCTTCTGCTTCGACATCCGGGCCAACCCCTGAGACAACAGGGAGGCTGAAGGTGGCGGACGCGGGAGCTTCCATGAGGACGCCGTCTCCATCGATCACAGTGGTTTCGACCCCACCCTCGCGCTTTACAAAAGCGATGGGCTTACGTTCGATGAGCTCGACGCTGACACGGTTGGGCCAGAGGCGAGAGATGGTGGCGTCTTTGATCCATGGCATAACAATCAGTTCCTGGCGACGCTTGTCAATGGGAAGCATGAAGACACTACGACCCAGGTCCTCTTCAAAGAGCTTGAGGATCATGTCTTTGCTCGCGTAACGCAGACCATCAATCTTGAGGTTCGGAGGCGGATCGCTGTACTCGGGAGCTCGTTCGAGGGCGAAGCGGACGTCGCGCATGAAGTAGCGCTCTACCTGGCCTTCGAGGAGGACGCCTCCGCCGATGGCAACGATCAGGCCACACGCCATGACTCCTCTGCTTAGGATCTTCGATACATCAGGGGTCTGTTTCTTCACTTGCGTAGCTCCGCCAAAATCAATTCGCCAGCCTGGGATACCGTACCTGCGCCGAGAGTCAAAACCATGTCGCCCGGTTGGGCCTTCTGCGCCAGCATTGCTGCTGCGGCGTCGAGGCCTGGGGCATACTGCACATCGCGTTGCCCAGAGGCGCGCATCTTGTCGATCAAGACACCACTATTGACTCCCTCAATGGGAGGCTCGCTGGCGGCGTAGATATCGAGCAGGGTGACGCTGTCGGCATCGAAGAAGCTGCGGGCGAAGTCGTCCATCAGGATCTGGGTGCGTGTGAAGCGATGGGGCTGGAACAGGACGTGGATCTTGCTGAACTGCCGCTGCCGGGCGGCATTCAGGGTTGCTCGTACTTCAGTGGGGTGGTGGCCGTAGTCGTCAATGACAGTAACCCCGGCGGCTTCGCCCTTGATCTGGAAGCGGCGGTCGACCCCCTGAAAGGCGGCGAGGCCGGTGGCGATGCTTGCCGCATCGAGGCCCAGTTCTTTTGAGACGGCGATGGCGGCAGTGGCATTGAGCACGTTGTGAGCGCCCGTGACATGGACTTCGAAGCGACCAAAGTCGCGGATCTCGAAGGCCGTTGATGCCTTCGCCATTTCGATATTGCGGATCTGCAAATCAGCCTGCGGCGAGGTGCCGTAGGTGACCACGCGGCGGCGGATGTCAGGCATGATGCGCTGGACGTTCTCGTCGTCGATGCAGAGGATTGAGGTGCCGTAGAAGGGGACACGGTTGACGAAGTCAGTGAAGCTCGATAGGACGCGCTCGAAGGTCTTGTAGTAGTCGAGGTGTTCGCGGTCAATGTTGGTGACGACGGCGATGATGGGGGCGAGCTTGAGGAAGCTGCCATCGCTCTCATCGCTCTCGACGACCAAGAGATCGCTTTGGCCGACGCGGGCATTGGAGCCGCCCATGGTGCTGACGCGACCACCGACGACCACTGTGGGGTCGAGGCCACCGCTCGACAGGATGGTGGCTGTCATCGAAGTGGTTGTTGTCTTGCCGTGGCTGCCGCCGATAGCGATGCCGTACTTGAGGCGCATCAGTTCGGCCAGCAACTCACCGCGTGGGATGACTGGGACCTTGCGCTGGCGGGCTTCTTTGATCTCGGAGTTGGTCTCGTCGACGGCTGAGGTGACAACCAGGGCGGTGACGTCGGAGCCAACGTTTGCGGCCTGATGGCCGACGAAAACCTTGGCGCCATGATCGGAGAGGCGCTGCGTGATGGGGCTGAGCTTCAGATCGGAGCCGGAGACACGATGGCCGAGCGTGAGCAGTACTTCAGCGATGCCGCTCATGCCGATGCCGCCGATGCCAACGAAATGGAAGTGTTGCTTTCTAAAAAACATTTATGCCCGAATATGTTTTATCCCAGTCCCAATAGAATATCAGCCGCGCGGCTGGCTGCGCCGGGCCGCGAGAGCTGTCTGGAGCGGGTGGCCATCCCGGTCAGGGATGCCGGATTTTGAATGAAGTCGTTGAGAACTTTAAAGAGTGTCTGCCCGGTGAGCTGTTCATCGCGGAACATGAGGCCTGCGCCGGCATCGACGACGGCTTGGGCGTTTTTCGCCTGATGGTCGTCGGCGGCAAAGGGGTAGGGAACGAGGATGGCCGGTCGGCCGGCTGCGGCGAGTTCGCTGACTGTGCCGGCACCGGCACGACAGAGAACGAGATCAGCTTGGGCGAAGGCGGCGGGCATGTCGGTGATGAAAGCAGTAACACTGCCTTTGAGGCAGGTTTGGGTGAATTCCTGACGGAGGGTTTCTTCTTCTCGTTTGCCGCATTGGTGGATGAGGCGGATGTTCAGGCCATTCAGCAAGGGCCAGAGTTCTCTTACGGCACGGTTCAGGGTTTGCGAGCCCTGACTGCCGCCGGTGATGAGGAGAGTGAGCTCGCCGTTAAAGGGCTTGGGTTCGATGTCGAAGAATTCCTGACGGACTGGCAGGCCAGTGATTTCGACGGCGGCCGCGGGGAAGAACGGTGCGGCCTGAGAGAAAGAGATTAAGGCTTTGCGGGCGAAGCGACCCATCCAGCGGTTGACGACACCGGGCATGGCGTTCGGTTCCATGACAACGAGCGGTAAACCGTTTAAGAGGCTGGCGATGACGGGGGGCGCGGCGACATAACCGCCGAGGCTGAAGCAGGCGACGGGTTTGTGTTTCCGAATGAAGGCCAGGGAGCGGAGGATGCTGAGCGGAAGTTGATAGAGCAGCTTCAGCTTGCGGGCGAGGCCCAAGCCCATGAAGCCGCCGATTTCGACATATTCGATGGGGAAGTTTCGCTCTGGTACAAGGCGGGCTTCAAAGCCGGTTTTGGTGCCGATGAAGCGGGGCGAGTGGCCACGGGAGCGCAATTGCTCGGCAACGGCGAGCAGGGGCATGACGTGACCTCCGGTTCCACCGCCTGCCATCAGGAAGCACTTTCCAGCCACTGGGCGTCCTCGCTGACACTCATCAGAATTCCGAGGGAGATCAAGGAGCTCATGAGCGAGCTACCGCCGTAGCTGATGAGGGGCAACGGGATTCCTTTGGCGGGGCCCATATCGAGGACCACGCTGATATTGATCAGAGCCTGCACGAGCAGGGAGATACTGATGCCGAGGGCGAGGAAGCGGCCGAAGTCTTCCTTAGCCAGCCAGAAGAGACGGAAGCCTCGCCAGAAGATGAGGAAGTAACCGCCGAGCAAGGCGGAGGCCCCCCAGAGGCCCAGTTCTTCTCCCACGACGGCATAGATGCAATCGGTATGAGCTTCGGGGAGGTAGAGCAGCTTTTGACGACCCTGCATCATGCCAAGGCCGAGGGCACCACCGGAGCCGATGGCGATTTTGGCCTGGCGGATCTGGTAGCCGGGATCGCGGGTGGTGTTGGAGTTGCCGATGTAGTTTTTGATGTGACCATTGGGGTCGATTTTAGAGATGAACTCCCAGTTGGGGTCAGCGAACTGGATGACGCGCGAGAGGCGATAGGGTTTGGCGGCGATCCCGCCGATCATGATGAGGCAAGCGGCGACGGCGGCTGCTGCCAGGTAGAGTTTGCGAATGCCGGCCACGTAGAACAAGGCAACGACCGGGACTACGAGAGCGATTGCGGTGCCGAGATCAGAAACAAGAACGACGCCCGAAAGCACTACGAGGGTCATGGCGGCAGGCATGAGGGTGAAGCGGCTGTTGATGGCGGGCAGGCGGCGCGTGAGGAAGTAAGCGACAAAGACAATGAGTGCGGGCTTGGCGAACTCTGAGGGCTGGAACTGGAAGAAGGGAAGGCGGATCCAGCGGTGGGCGCGGCCATCCATGAAGTAGGCGACAGGAAGCAGGGCGATGACGAGGCCAAGGGGGATGAAGGCCCAAACGGGATCTTTGAGAAGCAGATAGTTTTGGCGCTTGAGGTACATCAGCAGAAAGATGCTGAAGCCAGCGGCTGCGAGTTGACGCAGGAAGGGCTCTTCCATGTTGCCGCCGCGGATGGCCGTCGAGATGGAAGTGGCGCTGTAGACCATGATGAGGCCGAAGCAGGTCATCATGATGACGGTAAAGAAGAGGGTCCAGTCTGTGAGTTTACGAGCCATTTAGAGGGCCTCCACAAGTTGTCGGAATACATCGCCACGGTGTTCGTAGGTTTTGAACTGGTCGTAGCTGGCGCAGGCCGGGGCCAGCAGAACGGTGTCGCCGGGCTGGGCCTGATTCACAGCGGAATGGATTGCGGTCTCGAGGGTGCCGCAGTTGTCGAGTTGGATGTGGGAATGCAATTCTTTTTCGATCAGAGGGGCGGCGCTGCCGATCAGGAGAGCGGCCTTCGCTTTTGCGGCAAGGGGAGCAGCCAGCGGCATGTAGCTGCCGCCTTTATCGAGGCCGCCAAGGATGACCCAGAGTGGACCGGGCAGGGCTTCGACGGCTTTGAGGGCGGCATCGACGCTGGTGGCTTTCGAGTCGTTGTAGAACTTGACCCCGCGGACTTCGCGGATGAATTCGAGGCGATGCTTCACGCCCTTGAAGGTGGTGACGGCGGCAGCGATGTCGGCATGGGCGGCACCGGCAAGCGAAGCCAGAGTGGCGGCGGCCATGACGTTTTCGAGGTTGTGGGCGCCGGGGAGGGGAATTTCTGAGACCGGTATGAGGGTTTTGCCGAAGAGTTCAATGTTGGCACCGGCAACATGGGCATCTGGACCGCAGAAGCGGGCGATGAGGGCGCTGGTTTTGTAGGAGTCGCTGATGGCGTTGCCTGCATTGAGGACGGCCCAGTCGCCGGAGCGCTGATTGCGGAAGATATTGCCTTTGGCGCGAGCGTATTCCTGCATGGTGCCGTGGCGATCGAGGTGGTTGGGGGTGACGTTGAGGACCGAGGCGATTTGGGGGCGGAAGCGATCGATCGTTTCGAGCTGGAAGCTGGAGAGTTCGAGGACATTCCACTGGAGAAAGTGCGAGGTCTCAATCATGTCTGTGGCGGCAAAGCCAATGTTGCCTCCGACTTGCGAAGGAACGTTGGCGGATTTGAGGATGTGGCCGACCAGAGCTGTGGTGGTGGTTTTGCCGTTGGAGCCGGTAATGGCGAGGATGGGGCCACGGAGGAATTCGCTGGCCAACTCCATTTCGCCGATGAGGCGAATGCCACGAAAGAGAGCCGACTGGATCAGAGGATGGCTGAGGGGGACCCCGGGAGATACAACGAGAGTATCTACGCCCTGTAAATCGGCTGTTTTATCAGAGGCGAAAAAGATTTCCGAGTTTTCCACAAGTTTATGCACAAGGGGTAAGTCGGATAAGTTGCGGTTGTCGGTGCCGGTAACTTTGGCACCCTGGTTGAGTAATAAATGGATGGCGGCCACGCCACTCTTGGCGAGACCGAGAACCATAAAATGTTGACCCTCAAAGTGCATATGGGACTACCTGAGCTTTAGCGTGGCGAGCGCGAACAACGCCATGATGAGGCCGAGAATCCAGAAGCGGGCGATGACTTTGGCTTCTTTCCAGCCGAGCATTTCGAAGTGGTGGTGGATTGGCGCCATCTTGAAGATGCGCTTGCCGCGGAGTTTGTAGCTGCCGACCTGGAGGACGACGCTGAGGAGTTCGAGGACGTAGACGCCGCCGATGAAGGGGAGCAGGAGTTCCTGCTTGATGAGAACCGCTACGGTGCCCATGCTGCCGCCGAGGGCGAGGGAGCCGACGTCGCCCATAAAGACTTCGGCCGGGTGGGCGTTGTACCAGAGGAAGCCCAGCGAGGCCCCGATCATGGTGGCGCAGAAGATGGTGAGTTCGCTCGAGCCAGGGACACGCTGCAGCTCAAGGTAGGTTGCAAACTCGCGGTGGCCCGCCAGATAGCAAAGGGCGGTCATGGCAGAAGAGGCAATGATCATGAGGCCGATGGCGAGACCGTCGAGGCCGTCGGTGAGATTGACGGCATTGGTGGAGCCCACCAGGACGAGGATCATGAAGATGTAGAAAGGGGCGAAGGCAAAGATGTACGTCCAGGGATTGTGGGCGAAGGCATCGATGATGAGATCGGGCTTGAAGCTCTTGATAAAGGGAACGTTCATGGCCGTGGTGTATTGGCCTTTGGCATTCATGAGGAGCAGAACGAAGCCAATGATCATGGCGACCAGAACCTGAAGGGCAAACTTCTGCCGTGCGGTGAGGCCGAGGTTGCGCATTTTTTTCATCTTCGTGTAGTCGTCATAGAAGCCGATGGCACCGAAGCCGACCAGACTCCCCATGGCGATCCAGATGTAGACATTACGCAGATTGGCCCAGAGCAGAGTCGGAACGAGGATGGAAATGACAATGAGCAAGCCGCCCATGGTGGGGGTGCCGGCCTTGGTTTGGTGGGACTGGGGGCCGTCTTCGCGGATGAATTGACCGATCGACATCTGGCGGAGTTTACGGATCATCCAGGGGCCGAGCAGAAGCGAGATCAGCAGGGCCGTGATGAGGGCAAAGGCCGTACGGAAGGTGACATAGCCGAAGAGACGGAAGGGCCCGTAGATGGGTTGGAGTGTTTCAAAGAGGAGCCAGTAGAGCATGGGACTATGACAGGAACCTCTCTAGGGCCAACTCCACGCGAGTACCGCGGGAGCCTTTGAACAGAATGGTGTCGCCGGGGGCGACCATGGATTTCAAGGCTTCTCCGGCTTGCTCGGGGGATTCGAAAAAGCACGCGGCGCGTGCTGAGAGGCCAGCTTTCATTGCTGACTCGATGGTGAATCGAGCCGCGCCGCGTATCCCAAGTAGCACAGAAAAACCACTCTTCACTGCATAGAGCCCAAGCTCAGAGTGAAGAGGCTCGGCCCAGTGGCCAAGTTCGCGCATCTCGCCCAGTACCGCGATGCGACGCCCGGGCGCGGTGTCGCGCACGAGATCGAGCATTGCCTTAGCGGCATCCGGGTTGGAGTTGTAGCAATCGTTCCAGATCGTCATGCCCTGGTGTTCGCGCTTTTCGGTACGCATTTTGGGCAGTTCGATCGTGTGGGCGGCTTCACTGAGCTGACGGAGGGGGACCCCCCAGAGTCGAGCTACAGCGACACCGGCCGTGATATTGAGGACTCCAATGCGTCCGGGGACTTTGGAGTGAAAAGGTTGGGAATCGATGGTGAAGGAGGCACCCTCGAGATTCATGGAAACATTGGTGGCCCGGGTCTTGGCTGCTTCGGAGAGACCAAAGGTTTCGATGCGGGCGGAGGTGGCCGCAGCAAAAGCAGCTACGCGGGAATCGTCGGCATTGAGGATGGCAACGCCGCTTGAGGGCAGGGACTCGATGAGTTCGCGCTTGGCAGCGGCAATGCCTTCGATGCCTTCGAAGTTTTCTACGTGGGCATAGCCGACGTTGGTGACCACACCGATATCGGGGCGGGCGATCTGGCAGAGCCGGGCAATTTCTCCCAAGTGATTCATGCCCATTTCGAGGACGGCGGCCTGGGCGGCATCGTCGATGCGCAGCAGCGAGAGCGGCAGGCCGATGTGGTTGTTGAAATTGCCGACGGTCTTGCTGGTGGGCAGGGCCACGGAGAGGAGTGCCGCGACGTTTTCTTTGGTGGAAGTTTTGCCCGCACTGCCGGTGATGCCGACAACGGTTTTGCCCCAACGCTCACGGGCGCTGGAGGCCAGGCTCTGGAGAGCGGTCAGGGTATTGGGAACGACGAGTTGGGGGCCGCTAGCCTCGGGGATGTGGCGCTCGACCAGCGCCGCGGCAGCGCCCAGCTCAAAGGCTTTGGCGACATAGTTGTGACCATCGACCTGCTCGCCGGGGAAGGCGATGAAGAGGTCGCCTGGTTTGACTTCACGCGAGTCGATGGCGTAGCCGGTGATGGTGGCATCGGCTGATGTGGATACGTTGACGGCCAGGATGCGGGCGATGTCGAGGAGGGAGAACTTCATACGAGTTGCTCCTTCTCGAAGCCCAGCGTGGCGAGAGCGCGGCGGGCTACGACACGGTCGTCAAAGGGATGCTTGGTTTTGCCGATGATCTGGTAGTCTTCGTGGCCTTTGCCCGCGAGGATGACGACATCGCCGGGGCGGGCCATTGCGAGGGCTTTGTGAATTGCCTTCTCGCGATCTGGCTCCACGGTGAGTGGAGTATCAAAGCGACGCAGGCCGACCATGGCATCGTTCATGATGTCGAGGGGATCTTCAGTGCGGGGATTGTCGCTGGTGAGCACTACGTGGTCGCTGGCTTCGGCAGCGGCAGCACCCATGAGTGGGCGCTTGGTGCGATCGCGGTCGCCACCGCAGCCGAAGAGGGTAATGACGCGTTGGGGCTTGAGGGCGCGAGCGACGCGGACGGCATTGCGGATGGCGTCGTCGGTGTGGCTATAGTCGACGATGGTGAGAAAGGGCTGGCCGGAATCGACACGCTCAAAGCGGCCCGGAACACTGGAGCAGGAGAGAATACCGGCGCGAACTGCCTCCAGGGAAATGCCATGACCGAGGCAGGCGGCGGCAGCGCCGAGCATGTTCGAGACATTGACTTCACCCAGCATGGGTGAGGTGATGGGCTGGGTGCCGAAGGGCGTGACGAGATCGAAGCTGACGCCATCGAAACCGGCGCGGATGTTGGTGGCGCGGATGGTGGTGGCGGGGGAGTCAGGCTTGAGGGCGAAGCTCCACAGTGCGGTGCCCTGTGGGACTGGGACGCGGCGGCCGTGTTCGTCATCAAAGTTGATGGCAGCCACGGCAGGAGGCGTGGTGCCCTGGCCGAGGAAGAGCTGGCACTTTGCTTCGAAGTAGGCTTCCATGGTGCCGTGGAAGTCGAGATGGTCGCGGGTGAGATTGGTCCAGATGGCGGCAGCGAAGTGCATGCCCCAGACGCGACCCAGGGTCAAGGCGTGGGAAGAAACTTCCATGGCAACGGCATTTTGAGACTGGCCGTCGGAGAGCAACTGGTTGAAGTGTTCGTAAAGTTCGATGCTCTCGGGTGTGGTGTTGACGCTGGAGAGGATGCGATCGCCAACGCGGTACTCGATGGTGCCGAAGAGGCCGGTGTGGAAGCCGGCGGCCTTGAGGATAGAAGCAAGCAAGTAAGCAGTGGTGGTTTTGCCGTTGGTGCCGGTGACACCAAACAGGGAGAGCCGCTTGCGGGTGGGGTCGTCGAAGAGACGGCTGGCGATGGTGGCAAGAGCCTTGCGGGCCTCGGCCACCTGGATCCAGATATTCTCAAGGCCCGGCAGCGGTGGTAACTCGCTCACCACCGCAACCGCGCCTTGCTCTAATGCCTTTGCGGCGAAGCTACGTCCGTCCACGTTGACGCCGGCAAAGGCAAAGAAGAGATGACCTGCTGCGATGCGACGGGAATCGAAATGAACACCAGAAGCGACACGAGTAGCGAGCTCTGCCGCGATGGGGGCGGCGAGGGCGATTCCCTCAAATAGCTCGGCAATGGTCGATTGGTTCAAGTCTGGTTCGATTCCTCAGCGCCCGAAGCGCAGTTTGATTTTCTGTCCGTAGGCAACGGGCGCACCCGCAGCCGGATATTGATCGCGCACGAGACCGCTGCCGGAAGGGTCGATGCGGAAGCCTTTGGAGCTGGCCAGTTCCAGAACCGCGCGGAGCGTCATGCCGCTGAAGTTAGGAGTTACTAAGCTGGCGTTTGTTTGTTGGGTATCTGAGTTTTCCACTTCTTCCACAGGTTTTTCCTCATTGAGGAGAGGGAAGGAGGCATCACTCACTTCTGGCTCTACCGAAGTGGTGGTCGTGGTGGGCTCGTCTGGGAGATCTTTGGGGATATTCAAGATGCGGAGCGCGGCGCTGGTTGCTGCCTTGAAGACAGGTGCGGCGACAACGCCTCCATATAGGTGAGACCCATTAATCGTGATGACTGTTACAAGGCGAGGATTGTTGACCGGGGTAAAGCCCATGAAGGAGGCATGGTACTTGTGCAGGTAAGACTTCGACTTGGGATCGTAGATTTGAGCGGAGCCGGTTTTGCCACCGACGGAGTAACCAGGAATTTTGGCTGGTTTGCCGGTGCCGGCGAGTACGACATGCTCCATCATCTTGCGCATCTGGACGACGGTGTCGGGCGAGATGATCTGTTTGGGCCCGTCGGTCGGAGTGTTGTCGTAGCTGGTGTGGCGCAACTGGACCCCGTTCATGCCGGGCAACGCGATTTTGGTGACCAACTTTGGCTGAAGCAGTTTGCCGCCGTTGGCGATGACGGAAACGGCCTGACCGAGTTGGGCGGTGGTGGTCATGACTTCATGGCCCATGGCGACTGAGCCGATGGAGCTCTTGATCCATTTGGAGAGGCGCAGGACGCGGCCGGTGGATTCACCAGGGAGTGGCAGGCCTGTTTTGGAGCCGAAGCCAAAGAGGCGAATGTAGTCGTAGAGTTTTTGATCGCCCATCGACATACCGACCTGGATGGCGCCGATGTTACTGGATTTGGCGAGGATGTCTTCTACGGTGAGATAGCCGTAGCCATTCTTGGTGCTGTCGTGGATGACGCGGCCAAAGAGGTTGAAGCGGCCGTTGCCACAGTGGTAGCCCTTGGTTGGGGTGACCGTTTTCTCTTCAAGGGCACCAGCGACGGTGAAGACCTTGAAAACGGAGCCGGGTTCGATCGCGCTTTGTACAACAAGGTTTTGACGAGAGGCAAGGTCGGCTGCCTTTTGGTTGGGATCGTAGGTTGGGTAGCTGGCCATGGCGAGGATTTCGCCGGTGTTGGGGTCCATGATCATGCCGCGACCGGACCAGCAATGGTTGGCTTCGACGGATTCAGCCAGGAGTTTTTCGAGCTCGTATTGAACGCGATAGTCGATGGTGAGGTGGACATCGTTGCCAGGGATTGGCTCTACTTCAATGTTGCTTTCAAAGCCGCGGTGGCGAACGTCGGTGACCATGCTGGCAAAGCCGGGGCGACCGGCGAGGTCGTCTTCATGGCCTTGTTCGATGCCGCCATTGCCGACGTTTTCGAAGTCGACGCCACCGAGGATGTGGGCGGCGAGTTGATCGTTGGGGTAGACGCGGACTGAAGAAGACTCGAACTGGATCCAGCCCAGTTTGAGGCTCTTGAGGCGCTTGACCTGATCCTGGGTGAGGTGCTCGGCGACCTTGAAGTAGCCGCGCTTTTCTTCTACTTTTTGCCTGAGATCTTTGAGGAGGGTTGCCTGATCGATGTTCAGGATTTCGCTCAGCAGGGCGGCAGCAATTTCGACGTTGGGGAGCTGAGCCGGATTGACGATGACGGTTTCTGAAGGGACGCTGATGGCCAGGATGTGACCATTGCGATCGTAAATGGTGCCACGGTGGGCCGGGATTTCGACCAGGCGGGTCTGTTGCTGTTCGGCGAGTTGGGCGTAGTAGGGATGCTTGACGATTTGGAGATAGAAGAGTTTGGCGAGGACGGCGATTCCCCAGATTATGAGCAGACGCAGCAGCCAGCGCGCTCTGCGCTCGACGGCTGGATGAATTGGCGTAACCATTCGCTGCTCCTTAAACTAATGGGAAAAAATCAAGTAGAAGGCACTCAGAATTTGAGCGCCGAATGCCTTCTACTTGCCGGAGGGGAGGTCGTTCATGGCGTAAGAACCCTTGGGGGTGAGATGCTGCACCATTTCGGGGGCAGGATCAATCAGGTCCTGATTCTTAGCCACTTCTTCTAGCTTTTTGAGATTGGTGTGGCGGGCCTCAAGGGCTCGCAGCTCGGCAATCTCACGGCGGAGATGGTCTTGCTCGTCGCGGAGTTGGTGGACCTGCATGCCGGCGACCATGCGATAGGCGCCTGGCAGGAGGAGGCCAGTAAAGATCAAGGCACCGGTGACGACGGCCCCGGCTGCGCGCCAGGAGCTCTTTTGTTCGCCCGGATCATGGGCGCGAACGACCATGGAGTTGTCGATCGGCTTGGCTTCAAAGTACAGCTCTTCGCCGGGGAAGGCGGGGAGCTTGCGGAAGGACTGGGCCTTGGAGCGGGCATGGGAGGAGGTGCGAACGCGGTGCGGCTGAGCGGGGCGAGCCGACTGCAATTCGTTTTCGGTTTGATACTGATGTGCCAATGCGGACATATAATTCCTCCTGTAAATACTTACTGCTTAAGCCGGCTGCCAAGATATAGCCCGTAACTTTGCGCTGCGCGAAGCGGGGTTAATTCTTGTTTCTTCGTCACTTGGCTTTACTACATGCTTGGTCAAGATTTTGGCCTGACCGGCACGCTGAAATTCCTGAAAGCGCTGCTTCACGATCCGGTCTTCGGAACTGTGAAAGGTCAGCGCGACTACCCGAGCGCCAGGCGCCATTAAGGCCGGCAGCGATTCGAGCAATGCCTTTAATTCTTCGAACTCGCGATTCACGTAAAGGCGGAGCGCCATGAAGGTTTTGGTTGCCGGGGAAATTTTTGTGTCCCGGGCCGCGGCCCCATGACCAGCCAGCTGGGCAAGCTGCCTGGTACTCGAAATGGGCCTGGCCCGGACCACTGCTCTGGCAATTGCCCGTGACCTCCATTCTTCGCCGTACTCGTAAATGACGTTTGCGAGCTCTTGTTCGGAGAACGTGTTAACCACGTCCGCCGCCGTCAGATCATCTTCGGAATCTCTCGACATACGCATGTCGAGGGGGCCATCGAGACGGAAGGAGAAACCGCGATCAGCCTCGGTCAGCTGTTTCATGCTGACGCCGAGGTCGACGAGTAATGCATCCAGTTGTCCGATGCCCATATCCTGAAACCTTTGAGGGAAGGTGGAGAAGACGCCTTTGGTGGGTCGGATCCGCGCTTCAAATTCACGCGTATTCACGATCGCCTCAGCGAGACTCTCGCCATCCCGGTCATTCATCACCAGGACGCCGGTATCAAGGAGGGCGGCTATTTGTTTGGAATGGCCCCCCAGGCCGGCAGTCATATCTGCCACCCGGCTATCGCTACGGATCGCCAGGTACTCGATCACCTCCGCGGACATCACCGGGAAGTGCGCCATCAAATTCTTACCGTAGGCCGAGCTGCCGAACCCGCTTGGCAGTATCTGCCGGGTTGGACAAGCTGGCCTTTTGGCGACGCGCTGCGTAGCGCTCCGCCGTAATCACGACTAAATGGTCACGGTCTTTCCCGATGTGACAAGCCATGGGGAGATCTGAGAGTCCGAGCCGTTGGCGAAGTACGGGGGGGAGGAGGATTCGGCCATCGGAATCGGGTGTGACGTCTGCCCCGAGATCGCGCATGCGGAAGAGGGTGTCTTCGGCAGCATCCTGCTGATCAGGCACTAAAGCGAGCTCTTCGAGAAAAGCACATTGCTTCAGAAAGGAATCTCGGGTATAGATTTGAATATCGAGTTCGTCGTATGAAGTTAAAAAGAACTGTGCACCCAAGGTGCTTAAGTACTTGGCAAAATCGGACGGGATCTTCAGTCGGCCTTTGGCGTCGACAGAGCAATCGTAATAGCCCAAGGGGGCGTTGTCCCCGAATTGGAGGTGCTCTGCCACGTTAAAGATTCCGATCTGGGATTTCCGGCCACTTTCGGCCACTTCCAGTACAAGACGAGTGTACGTTGAAACCTAAGGGGTTGCAATACCCCTGCATCTTTTTTTTGCATATCCCCATGGGAGTATGCATCTACGGTCAAAGCTTCGTATTTTCTTTGCCTTAGAGAACGAAATTAGAGTGATGTGGCGAGGGGGTTTTGCTACATTGAGAAGGCTATGTTAGGGCAGTCTTTATACGATATTGATCCCGGCGATGAGATGCCGGAAATTGTACGAATGATCGTTGAGATCCCGATGGGGTCGGCGAACAAGTACGAGTATGATGCGGAATTTGGGTTGTTTCGATTGGACCGGTCGCTGTATGCGTCGGTGCACTACCCGGGAGATTATGGATTCATCCCTGGGACGCTGGCCGAAGATCATGACCCGCTGGACATTCTGGTGTTGATGTCGCAGCCGAGCATTACGGGTTGCATGATTTATGTACGTCCGGTGGGGATTTTGAACATGATCGACAGCTCGGAGCGCGACCAGAAGATTCTGGCAGTGCCGACGCGGAATCCGCGTTACGAGCAGATCCACACGATTGACCAGGTGTTTCCGCACACGCGCCGCGAGATCGAGCACTTCTTTACCATTTATAAGGAGCTCGAAGGGAAGCGGACGGTGATGGAAGGCTGGGGTGGGCCGAAGGAAGCGCGGAAGGCGATTCTGGAGTCGCGCCAGAGCTATATGGAAGCGAAGGAATCGGCGGCCGCCAAGGAGCTTTAGTGGCTGCGTTTGCTGGTAAGGCCGCTCTCGTTACGGGGGCGGCTTCTGGAATTGGGCTGGCTACGGCGGATGCGCTGGAGGCGGCGGGGGCTCGGGTTTACCGTGCGGATTTGGCTGGCGGGGATTGTCTCGATTTGGATGTGAGGGTGGAAGGGGATTGGGAACGGGTAGTGGCCGGAATTCCCAGACTGGATGTGTTTGTGCACTCGGCGGGGGTGGCGAGTGGGGGAATGATTGAGGGGACGGAGCTCGGGGAGTGGCAGCGGGTGATGGAAGTAAATCTCACTGGGGCTTTTTTGGGATTGAAGCATGTGATGCCGCTGCTGAAGCAGAATGCTGAGGGTGGGAGTGTGGTGCTGATTGGGTCGGCTTCGGGGTCGAAGGCGGTGGCGGGGGCGGCGGCTTATTGTTGTTCGAAGGCTGGCCTGGCGATGCTGGCGCAGTGTGCGGCGTTGGAGGGGAAGGACGCGAAGGTGCGGGTGAACTGGATTGCGCCGGCGGGAGTGGTGACACCGATGTGGAAGGAGTTGCCGGAGTTGCCGGACCGGAGCAAGAATGCGCTGGAGCGGATGGCGTTTCCGGATGAGGTGGCGGAGGCGATTCTGTTTTTGTGTGGGGAGAGTTCGGGTGGGATGACGGGGTCGGAATTGCGGTTCGACGCCGGGTACACGATTTAGTTCTTGCATTCTGTTTTGAGGGGTGCTAGATTTCCAGCAGGTGCTAGAAAACTAGCAGATGCTTATGACAGAAACACTGAGCCGCCGCGAGCGGCAAATCATGGATGTGCTGCACCGGCTGGGGCAGGCGAGTGCGGCCGATATTGAGGCGGCGTTGCCGGATGCGCCGAGTTATTCGGCGGTGCGGGCGCATTTGCGGACGCTGGAGGAGAAGGGGCATGTGCGGCATGAGGTGGAGCAATTGCGCTATGTGTATTACCCGACTGTGAATCCGGAGCGGGCGCGCAAGTCGGCGGTGCGGCATCTGGTGGATACGTTCTTTGGCGGATCGTCGGCGGACGCGGTGGCGGCGTTGATTGATCCGAAGTCGGCGAAGCTCAAGAAGGCGGATCTGGATCGGCTGGCGCAATTGATTGAGGAGGCGCGGCGATGAGTGAATTTGAATCGACGGTGGCGTTGCAGAGTGTGGTGCTGGTGGGGAGTGCGTTTGCGATTTGCTGGTTGCTGCGGCGGCAGAGTGCGGCGTTGCGACATGCGGTGTGGACGCTGGGGATGCTGTTTTTGCTGGGGTTGCCGCTGATGCCGTTGTTGCCGGAGGCCAGTGAGGTGGTGCCGATTGCGGTGCCTGTGTCGACTGTGACGCGCATTGTTGTGCGGGGTGGGGATTCGGGTTGGAATTTCGCGGAGTGGGTGACTTTCGCCTGGATGGTTGGGGTGGGTGGGTTGTTGTTGCTGGAGGTGGTGCGGCAGGTACGGGGGGAGTGGTTGCGGCGGCGGAGTGTTGCTGGAGGAGTTGGGTATCGGTTGTCGCCCGACCTGGCGGTGCCGGCGGTTTGTGGATTGATTGCGCCTACGGTGCTGTTGCCTTTGGATGCAGAGGAGTGGACTGTGGAGCGGCGGGAGGCAGTGCTGGCGCATGAGCGGATGCATGTATTGCGGCGGGACCTGTGGTGGCATTTGCTGGGCAGGATCGCGTGTGCGTTTTATTGGCCGAACCCTTTGGTGTGGCTGGCGTTGAGGGCGCAGCAAAGGGAATGTGAGCAGGCTTGTGATGATGGCGTTGTGATCGGTGGCGTTGGTGCTGCGGATTATGCAGAACATCTGATCGAGGTTGCGCGGAGTTTGAATTCTGAACCATTGATAGAAGGAGGCCTTTCCATGGCCAAGCAAAGTAATCTGGAGCAGCGTCTGCGGGCGCTATTGAATCCAATGACATCGCATCAACCGGTCTCGCGCGGGACGCTTGTGTTGATGGCTGTTGTGAGTTTGGCGCTGCTGGCGCCGGTGGTGGGGCTGCGGCTGATTGCGCAGGAAGGTGGAGTGAAGGGCGTGGTGCGGGATGCGAGTGGGGCGAATGTGGCTGGAGCCAAGGTGACTTTGCGGTTCTTGAAGCCGGGGATGAGCCAGCGCGTGGAGATGGTGAGGACTAACGCGGCTGGAGAGTTTTCGTTTCCTGCCGTGCCCGATGACTTCTATTCAGTTTTTGTGGAGAAGGAGGGCTTCGCCATTTTGTCGCACACGATGATTCAGTTGAACAAGCCGATGGTGTTTACGCTGAATGCGGGCGGGGTGAAGGAGCCGGTGTCTGTGAGTGGTGGTGCGATTCCGCCGCCACCACCGCCGCCACCACCGCCTCCCTTTACCGCGATTCCAGATGGTGCGAACCGGGTTCGCATCGGTGGCAATGTTCAGGCGACTAAGCTAGTCAATCGAGTGGCTCCGATCTATCCGGCGGATTGCAAGGCCGAGGGGATTGAAGGCGTGGTTCTGTTGCAGGCGGTGATCGGGAAAGTGGGCGAGGTGTTGAGCCTGGAGCCGGTGAATCAGTTTGTGGATTCGCGGTTGCGGGATGCGGCTGTGAGTGCTGTGAAGATGTGGCGCTATCAGCCGACGTTGCTGAACGGGAATCCGGTGGAGGTGACGACGCAGGTGGAAGTGAACTTCACGCTGGCGAAGTGAGTATGAAGTGGCTCGTTCTGATTGCCCTGTGTTTGGCTGGTTGCCGTCATCGGGTGACGGGGCCGACCGCTTTTCGATTGATTCCAACTGCGGGGGGTAGCTTGTTGCTGCCCCCTGTTGTTGTTCCTGCGCCCGTGGGTTGTGAGATCGCGGGGGAGGATGTGCCGACGGCGATTGAAGGGCTGGAGGAGAAGAACTGCATTTCTGCCGAGGTGGCGAAGAGGTTGCGGGAAGGAGTGGGGATGCGGCCGGAGCAGAGCTTGTATGCCGCGTATGGCTATCGAGCGGGGAGTGAGGGGTTGGATTTGCGGAGTGGGGTGAGGCTGAAGATTGTGCGGGCGCACTTTGACAGGTTGCCGGCGCAGAGGAAGTCGGCCCTTGATGGTTATGTGGGGCTGACGACGGTAAGTTTTGATTCGTTTGAGGATTCGCGGGGGCGGGTGGGCTTTCGGTATCAGGGGGTGGAGTCGAAGCCGGAGTCGGTTGGTGCTGTTGGGGAGGACCTGGCGTTTGGGAAGGAAGCGCGGGTGATGCCGGTGTACCGGTTGTTGATGCTGACGCATTATGTGAAGTCTGGCAAGAAGCGGGCGGCGTTGGTGCTTGGGACGAAGAGGGTGGCGGAGATGCGGGGGCTTGAGAAGCGGTTGCGGGAGAATCCGGGGGAGAGTTGTGCGTCGCTGGTTGGGGGATCGAAGGGGGCTTGTTTTTCGTTTGAAGGTGAGTTGACGGTGTCGCCGGAGGTGCTGGTGCGAGTGAATGGGGAAGCCCGGGCACTGGCCTGGGGGACGACGGTGAAGATGATTGCGGGGCCTGCGAAAACAGTTACGCTGCGCAGAGTCTGGGGGAAGAAGCTGCGCAGCGTGGTTGTGGAAGGGGACCCGGCAGCGCTATTGAATACGGCGCTGGTGGGTGGTGATGAAGTGGAGTTGCGTTAGGCCTTGACCTTCATAGCGATGGGGTCCCATTGGACTTGCTTCTTTTCGAAGTAGCTCATGTTGCTGAGCAGGGCCGGGGCGGCGGCGCGGAGGCCGAAGGTGGCGTCCTCGACGACCGGGCGGTTGTTGCGGATGGCGTCGATGAAGTTGGCGTGGTGGGCGTATTGCTCGGTGTAGCCAGCAGGTAAGCGATAGCTGTAGCTGGTGGAGGGGCGCATGGAGTCGGCGCTGGGCTTCTGGTCAGGATACTTTTTGGTGTATTCGCTGAGGAAGTTGTCGCGGACGTGCTTGGGGAAGGGTTGGAGATCGTAGCCGGGACGGGCTTCGCGCGGGGTCGAGGTGACGGTGAAGCCGCTGGAGACGTCGAGGGTGATGTAGCCTTCGGTGCCTACGAAGCGGAAGCTCTGGCCACCGCCGGTGCCGGCTTCGAAGTTGACGCGGAGGGTGATCTGGTGGGCACCGTGCTTGTCGGTCTTGGGGTAATCATAGAGACCGATCATGAGATCGGGTACGTCGCGGCCATCGTTCCAGTAGTAGGTGCCGCCGGAGGCGAAGACGCGCTCGGGGCCATTGGAATCCATGACGTAATGGATGCCGCTGAAGAGGTGGACGAAGAGGTCGCCAGCGATGCCGGTGCCGTAGTCCTGGTAGTTGCGCCAGCGGAAGAGACGGATGGGTTCGAAGGGGCGCTTTTTGGCAGAGCCGATGAAGGTGTCCCAATCGACGGTCTTGGGTGAGGCGTCGTAGGGGATGACGTACTGCCAGGCACCGAGGGCGGAGTTGCGGTCGTAGAAGGCTTCGATCATGCGGATCTCGCCGATTTTGCCTTCTTTGATGACTTCGCGGAGGCGGCTGTAGAGGATGGAGCTGACGCGCTGGCTGCCGACCTGGAGGATCTTGCCGGAAGCTTTTTCGGCGGCGATGACTTTGTGGCCATCGGCGGGGTCTTGGACCATGGGCTTCTGGCAGTAGACGTGTTTGCCGGCCTTGAGGGCGTCGACGGCCTGGGTGGCGTGCCAGTGGTCGGGGGTGGCGATGATGACGGCGTCGATGTCGGGGCGGGCGAGGATTTCGCGGTAGTCGCGGGTGGTGGCGACCTGTTTGCCGAAGAGTTCTTTGGCGTTGGTGAGACGGCCTTCGTAGATGTCGGCGACGGCGACGAATTCGACGCCGGGGACGGTGACGATGGTTTTTACATCGCCGAGGCCCATGTTGCCCATGCCGATGCAGCCGACACGGATCTTGTCATTGGGGGAAACTTTTTGGGCTTGGGCCAGGTTGGCAACGGCGCCACCCATGGCGCTGACTTCGATGAATTCTCTACGGGTTGACATGCTTTAAGCTTAGGATATGTCAATCTCGCGCCGCGCCGCTATTGCAACTTCGATTGCGCCTTTGTTGATGGGGCAGACCCGTCAGAAGATCTCTGTTTCGAGCTATTCGTTCTGGCACTTCAAAGGGGATAAGTATCCGCTGGAGAAGGTGATCGATAATGCGCAAACGATGGGGTTTGATGGGGTGGAGTTGCTGCACCGGCAGTTTGCTTCTGAAGAGAAGGGCTATCTGAACAGCCTGAAGCAGCGGGCCTTTGATAAGGGGCTGTCGATGCCGATGTTGTCGATCCATCAGGATTTTGTGTCGCCCGATGCGGCTGAGCGGCAGAAGAATATCGACCATACCAAACACTGCATCGATCTGGCGGCGCAACTGGGGATTGCCTGTGTGCGGCTGAATTCCGGGCGGTGGAAGACGATTAAGAGCTTTGATGATTTGATGAAGGCCAAGGGGGATGAGCCGCCGATTGCCGGGTACAAGGAAGCTGACGCGATTGGGTGGTGTGTGGATTCGATTCGGGCGACGCTGCCGCATGCGGAGAGTGCGGGGGTGAAGTTGGCGCTCGAGAATCATTGGGGATTGACGACGAAGATTCCGACGCTGCTGGATATCTGGAAGCAGGTGAACTCGCCTTGGCTCGGGATCAATCTCGATACGGGGAATTATCCGGACAAGTATTACGAGGGGATTGCGCAGTTGGCTCCGCATGCTTCGATTGTGCAGGCGAAGACGTATTACGGGGGTGGGGTCTGGTACACGCTCGATCTCGATTACAAGCGGATTGCCGGGATCTTGAAGGCGGCGAAGTTTGGTGGGTGGGTGAGTTTGGAGATGGAAGGCAATGAGGACGCGATGACGGCGGTGCCGAAGAGCCTGAAGGTGTTGCGGCAAGCGTTTGCATGATGGAGTTGGCTTTCATGATGAATTTAGGATCATGAAAGCATGCGGACCGGATTTTAATTTGCCCATTGAATTGGTGGGAAGTGCAGATCAAACTGATTTCGGTTGTTGGACTTGAAAGCGAAGAGCTTTTCGACAGACCTGCAGGATCTTGCCGGAGGCTTTCTCTGCACCATGGGCTTCTGACAGTCGACGTGCTTGAAATGGCGGCGGGGCCGAAGAGCCTGAAGTCGCTGCGGGCGTCGCTTTCATGATAGTTTAAAAATCATGAAGGCTCCGATTCAGATTCGGCGGGAAGATGTTGCGAACGATATTCGTGCGCTTGCGGAACTGATGAAGGTTTCGATTACGGATGCGGTGGGAGAAGTTGTGCGTGCAAAGCTTGCTGAAGAGAGAGCGCGTGCAGAGGCCGCACGAGCCGAGCGAAATCAAGAAATGAGGCGTCTGCTCGAAGAGTTTTGGAAACTACCAAGGGTAGGCCCCCTTCTGACGGATCAAGATATGTACGATGAAGACGGATTGCCTAAATCGTTTTGATCGTACATGCTTCAGCTCTGCTAGCGATATTGCTTGAAGAAAGCGATGCGGGTCTTTATCTGCAAAAACTAGAGTCGGTGGACGAAATTTGGATCAGTCCGATGAGCTGGTGGGAAGTCATGGTTCGTGTGCGAAGGGTAAAGGGAGAAATAGGCGAGAAACTTGCACAAAGACTGCTGTCCTCCAAAGACATTCAGGTGGCATCTATAGGGCCAGCAGACGCACTTGCAGCTTTCGAGGCATCAAAAAAGTATGGTGGCGGTCCGGCGCGGTTGAACATGGGGGATTGCTTTGCTTATGCGCTGGCGAAGCAGAAGGATTTGCCCTTGTTGTTTAAGGGAAATGATTTTGCGGCTACCGATGTGAAGGTGGCTTAGGCGGATTCTCCACGGAGGAGATCTTCCCAGGACTCTCGTTGGCGAATGATGCGGAAGGTGCCGCCATCGATGAGGACTTCGGCGGCGCGGCCACGGGAGTTGTAATTGGACGCCATGCCGAAGCCGTAGGCACCGGCGGTCTTCACTGCTAGCAGGTCGCCGGATTCCAGAGTGGGTAGAGTGCGCTTCTTGGCGAGCCAGTCGCCGCTTTCGCAGACCGGGCCTACCAGATCGACTTCCATCATGGGGGCAGATTTTTCCTCGACGGTGACTACCTCATGGAAGGCCTTGTAAAGAGACGGGCGAATGAGATCGTTCATGGCGGCGTCGATGATGACGAATTCTTTGCCGCCATTGTTCTTGCGGTAAAGAACCCTGGTGAGCAGGACGCCTGCTTCGGCGACGATGGAGCGGCCGGGTTCGACGACCACTTCGAGGCCTGAGGATTCGACGATTTGACGCATGGCGGCGATGGCGTCGCCGATGGTGGGAGTGGTTTCGTTTGGCTGGTATTTGACGCCGAGGCCGCCACCGAGATCGAGGTGGTCGATGGGAAGGCCTTTCGCTTTGAGGCGGAGGGCGAGCTTGACGACGCGGTCGACGGCTTCGACCATGGGAGCGGAGTCGAGCATCTGGGAGCCGATGTGGCAGGAGACGCCAGTGACCTTGAGGTGTGGTTGTCGTGCGGCATGCTCGTAGGCCTCTTCGATCACGCTCATGTCGATGCCGAATTTGTTCTCTTTGAGGCCGGTGGAGATGTATTCGTGGGTGACAGGATTGACGTCAGGGTTGACGCGGAGGGCGACGCTGGCGGTTTTGCCGGCCTCACCGGCGACGCGGTTGAGGACTTCGATTTCGGCGTAGCTTTCACAGTTGAAGCTGTGGACGCCCTGGTCGATGGCGAAGCGGATTTCTTCTGGGGTTTTGCCGACGCCGCTGAAGACCACGTTTTCGGCTTTGCCACCTGCTTTGAGCACACGATAGAGTTCTCCACCACTGACGATGTCGAAGCCTGCGCCCTCTGCTGCGAGAACGGCGAGCACGGCGAGCGTGGAGTTGGCCTTCACGGCATAGCAGACGCGGTGTGGCATGCCGCTGAGGGCGGCGTCGTAGGCGCGGTAGCGCTCGCGAATCATCTCGGCGCTGTAGACGTAGGTGGGTGTGCCGCAGTGGGCGGCGATTTCAGATAAAGAGACTCCGTCAACGCCAAGCTGTCCCTGGCGGTATTCGTAATTCATTGCCTATTTCACTTTCAGGATGAGAGCGCTCTGATCGTCATGAATGGGGACGGTGGAGCGGAATTTATCGAGTTCGCCGAGGACCTTATTGAAGATCAGGCCTGGGGCGAGTTTGCGTACTTTTTTGAAGCAGCGGAGTAATTCTGTTTGGCCGAAGACCTCGCCTTCGAGGTCGGTCTGGTCTTCGAAACCGTCGCTGAAGAGGCCGATGAGGTCACCCCGCTTGACATCGACGGTGATGTCCTCGTATTCGCGATTCTCGAGCAGGCCGAGAGGAACACCTTCGAGGTGCTGGCGGGTGATTTCCCCATCGCGTAGCAGCAAGGGCAAGCCGCCACCGGCGCTGGCGAAGGTGAGTTTCTTTTCGATGGCATCCCAGCGGAGCAGCAGGAGCGTGACGTACTGGCCGTCGACGCGACGCTCGCAGAGACGGTCGTTCAAGACCTTCATCATCTTTGCGGGCGAAAGCCGACGGTAGGCGAGGCTGCGCAGGAGGCCGGAGACCATGGCCCCATAGAGAGCGGCAGCGGCACCTTTGCCGCTGGAATCTCCAAAGGCGATGAGGGCAACTTTTTCTTCAATTTCAAAGACGTCGTAAATGTCGCCGGTGACTTCGCGGGCCGGGCGCATGCCCATGCCAATTTCGAGACCGCTGATCTCTGGGGCTTCCTGTGGGAGGAGGAGGCTTTGGACACGGCGGGCGGCGATGAGATCCTGCTCCATGCGGGCCTGGCGTGAGGCGACTTCTTCATAGAGGCGGGCGTTTTCAATGCTGGCGGCTACCTGCGGAGCCAGCAGGCCGAGGGTGCGGGAGTGTTCTTCGGTGAAGAAGTTGATGCGTTCGCTCTCGATATCCATGACCCCGATGACACGGTCGTTGACGATGAGCGGGACGGCGACTTCGCTGCGGATGCCAGAGGCGGTTTCGATGTAGCGTTCATCTTCCGCCGTGTCGGCGACGCGAATGGCGTGGCGGGCGCGGACTGCGGCCCCGGTGACGCCGCGGCTGAGGGGAATATCTTCGGTTTTGCGTTCGTCGAAGCGAAGGCTGAAGCGGTTCTTCAGAACCTGTTCGGCTTCGTCGACGAGCAGGACACTGAAGCCGTCGTATTGGACGAGGCTGCGAACGCCAGCGGCGATTTTCTGCAGCAGTGTGTCGAGATCCAGAATGGACGAAAACTCTTTGGTGAGCTGGGTGAGCACCTTGAGGGTGCGATGGTTTTGTTCGACGCGTTTGTAGAGGCGGGCGTTATCGACTGCCGAGGCGACACGGCTGGCGATGAGGCTGAGGAGCGCTTCTTCGCGCTTGCCGTAAGCGTTGGGGCGAGTGGTTTCGAGATCGATGACGCCGACCAGACGGCCGCGGGCGAGCATGGGTACAGCGAGTTCACTGCGCACGGCATCGAGGGCGTTGAGGTAGCGGGTATCGGCGCGGACATCACCCACATTGACAGGCTGGCGGCTTTCGGCGGCGGCACCAACAATGCCTTCGCCGAACTTGATGGCGAGGGTACGGACCAGCTCATCGCGGTGGCCGATCGAGTAGCGGACCTTCAGGTGTTTATTGCGGTCGCTATAGAGCAGGATGGCGAAGAGGTCAAAGCCGATGACCCGATGGATGACGTCGGCGACGTGGTCGAGGACGGTATCGAGATCGAGGGTTGACGCGGTAGTGTCGGAGACTTCAAGCAGGAAGTCGAGCAGGTCGGCGCGTTCTTCAAAGCGGACGGTGCGGGGTGCGGCCTTCGCCATCAATATCCTCCCCCGGCGGCGGGGGCGCCTGTGACGATGGCAATGCTGGCGGAGGCACCAATGCGCGTGGCACCTGCTTCGATCATGCGGACGGCGTCCTCGTAGGTGCGGACACCGCCGCTGGCTTTGACGCCCATTTTGGGGCCGACGATGCGGCGCATGAGCTGGATGTCTTCGACGGTGGCTCCGCCTTTGGCGAAGCCGGTGGAGGTTTTGACGAAGTCGGCACCGGCGGCGACGCAGATGCGGCAGGCGGTTTCTTTTTCGAGGTCGGTGAGGAGGCCGGTTTCGAGGATGACCTTGAGTTTGCCGCCAGCGAGTTGGACCATTTCGGCAGTGGTCTTGACGTCGACTTCGACGTCGCTGAGGAGGCCGCTTTTGAGGGCACCGACGTTGATGACCATGTCGACTTCGGCGGCCCCGTCGTTGACGGCGCGTTGGCCTTCAAAGCGTTTGGTGGCGGCGCTGGTGGCGCCGAGAGGGAAGCCTGCTACGGTGCACACTTTGACATCACTGCCCTCGAGGGCGTTGACAGCGTAGGCAACCCAATAGGGATTGACGCAGACGCTGAAAAAATTATATTGCTGGGCCTCATCGCAGAGTTGCGCGATTTCGGCTTCGGTCGCGTCGGGGCGCAGAAGGGTGTGGTCGATCCACTGGGCGAGGTCCATCCTATATAGGATCGCTCAGATGGCTAAACGGTGCAGGATCGAATGATGGCGACCATGCTTTGGTTGTCACCTGTGGAGAAGCTTTGGCGTGAGGCCTCGATCATGGTGTCACGGTCTACGCGACGCCAGTCGAGGGCATAGCCTGCTTTGGCGGCGAGTTGGCGCAGGAATTCGCGCTGGGTGCGGCCATTGCCTTCCCGAAAGGGGTGGATGGCGTTGATCTCACCAAAGTAGTAACCGCAACGCTGGGCGAAGGTCTCGCGGTCGAGGGAGGACAGGAAATTTTCGCGTGGAAGTTTTTCGAGGATGCCACTCAGGGCCATTTCGATGAACTGCGCTGAGCCGAAGAGGTTGCCGCCTTTGGAGATGTTGACGGTGCGGAACTGACCGGCCCAATCATAGACGTCCTGGAAGAGCGCACGGTGAACTTCCCTGAAATGGGCCACATCGAAACGTCCTTTGGTAGGGAATTCCCTCAGTTCCAAATTGCGGGCATGTACCGCATTGGCTTCAAACACAAGAAGTGAATCGAGATCGCGGATGCCTGGAATGTTGCGGAGGAGGTTAGTCTTGGGGTAAAGATAAGGGTCTGAATTTTCTGGCATTCAACGCTCGAATCTCTGCACCCAACTCCATCACTGTCAGCTCCCCATTGACATATCTCTCACTGATGGAGAGAGCCTCCGGGCACGGCGACTGCTCTTCCAGTTGGAGGGTGGCCAAGGACTCTTCGACATAGGCCCTGCGGGCAGTCCGCTCTTTTTCGGTGATGGGGGATTGACCAAGAATCATGTCGAACCTCTACCCTTTATTATCCCCTAAACAGCGCGTCGCTTGCGGAGTTCGTCGAAGCTGACGGCGAGGATGATGATGGCCCCGATGATGGCTTGCTGCCAGTAGGGGGAGATGCCTTTGAGGTCGCTGCCGTTGGAGAGGAGGCCCATGATGAAGGCCCCGACGAGAGTGCCGATGACGCTGCCTTCTCCTCCTCGCAGACTGCCGCCACCGATGACGACGGCGGCAATCGCCTGGAGTTCATAACCCTGCCCGGCGGTGGGTTGGCCGGTCATCAGGCGCGAAGCTTCAATCATGCCTGCCAGGCCGGTGAGGGCCCCGCAAATTGCGTAAACGCAGGTGACATGGAAGGCCACGGGGATGCCGGCATAGAAGGCTGCATCGGGGTTGCTGCCGATGGCAAAGCTGTAGCGGCCGAGCTTGGTGTGTTCCAGGATGAAGTGCACCAGAAGGCCGCAGGCCCCGAGGACCCAAAGTACAAAGGGGACGCCGAGGACTGTGCCTTCACCCAGGAAGCTGAAAGAAGCTGGAATCTGATGGACGGGGAGGCCGTTGGAGATCACCAGGGTGAGGCCGCGGATGATGCCGAGAGTGCCCAGGGTCACGATGAAGGAGTTGATCTTGAGGCGTGTGGTGAGGAAGCCGTTGACGAAGCCGCAGAAGGCACCGGTGAGGATGCCGATGGCAATGCCGACGGGAATGGGCATGCCTTTTTCCATGGCCATGGTGCCGATGAGGCCGCCCATGGCGAGCGTCGCGCCAACGCTGAGATCAATGCCACTGGTGATGATGACCATGGTCATGCCCAGCGCCATGATGTTGATGACGGCGGTCTGGCGGATGACGCTCGACAGGTTGGTCTCAGATAAAAAATTGGGGACGAAACAGAGCGTAATGAATAAAACGATCAATGTTGCGAACGGTAGTAACCGCTGAATCATTGCTGAGCCTCTTCTTGTTCAAAGGCGGCGAGCGCCATAATTTCTTCTTGTGTGGTGCGGCCTGGTAACTCACCGGAAATACGGCCCTGACGCATGACCAGAATGCGGTCGGCGACTTGAATCAGTTCGGTGAGTTCGCTGGAAACCATGAGGATGGCTGCGCCCTGGCGGGCGAGACTATCCATGACTTCGAAGACTTCGGTCTTGGCCCCGACGTCGATGCCGCGGGTGGGTTCGTCGAAGAGGAAGATTCTTGCCCCTTGGGCGACCCATTTGGCGATGACGATTTTCTGCTGGTTGCCACCGCTGAGCCGAACGCTCTTTTGGGATGCCCCGCTGGTCTTGATGCGGAGACGGTCGATGTACTGCTTTTCGGTGGCGGAGAGTTTTTCGGATTGCAGGACGCCGAGCCGGGAATGGGCGCCGAGGCTGGCGAGGGTTAAGTTCCAACCGACAGAAAGCTGCGTGGCGAGGCCGGTCTTTTGGCGGTCTTCGGGGATCAGGGCAATGCCCGCGTTAACGGCATCGCCCGGGCTCCTGAGCTGGAGCGCTTTACCTTCGACCTGGACTTCCCCGCCGTCAAAAGCATCGATACCGAAGATGGCGCGGCAGAGTTCGGTGCGACCAGCACCCATGAGCCCGGCCAGGCCCACGATTTCGCCAGCGCGGAGTTCGAGATTGATGTCACGCAGGACTGTGCCGCGGTTGAGATTGCTCACTCGGAGCATGGGCTTGCCGGCTGGAAGGGCATCGCGGGAATAGAGAGCGCCGAGATCGCGGCCCACCATGTGCTGGATCAACTGGGCTCGCGAGAGGTCTTTGAGATCTCCGGTGTGCACGGTGGCTCCGTCACGCAGGACGGTGACGCGGTCGCCGACGGAGCGCAGTTCTTCGAGGCGGTGGGTGATGTAGATGACGCCTGCGCCTTTTTCTTTGAGCTTGCTGACGATGGTGAAGACCTCTTTGGTTTCACTTTCACTGAGGCTGGAGGTGGGTTCGTCAAAGATCAGCAGAGAGGTGCCGCTGGCGATGGCGCGGCAGATTTCGACCAGTTGGCGGCCGGCGGGGCTGAGGCGCTCGACGCGCCAATCGGCCTGGAGGGGGAAGCCATGCGTTTCGATCAACTGGGCGGCACGGGCCATCATGGTGGAGCGTTTGACGATACCGAAGCTGCCTAATTCTTCGCGGCCGAGAAAGATGTTTTCGCCGACGGTGAGGTGGGGGGCGAGAAGGCTCTCCTGATGCACCATGGCAATACCGCTGGCGGCGGCTTCTTTGGGGTTAGAAAACTGAACGGATTGGCCCTGAAATCGCATTTCGCCCCCGTCGAAGCCCTGCATGCCTGCGACAATCTTCATTAGGGTGCTTTTGCCGGCGCCATTCTCGCCCATGAGCAGATGCACTTCTCCGGCACGTACGGAGAGATTGCCGTCGCGGAGGGCGGTAACGCCGCCAAATCGCTTCTGCACCGATTTCAGTTCGAGCAACATCGAAACTACATAGTCTATCGAAGCTTCCTATACACAGTGCCAGAATTTCTTGTTTCTTCCTACATCCACGCTCCTATTGAACGCGTTTGGGCTTTTCATGAGGCTCCCGACGCGCTAGAGAAACTGACTCCTCCTTCGGTCAAATTGGAAGTGCTTTTGAACGAAGGCGGGATTGCGGTTGGAGCCAGGAAGGTAATCCGCGTACCGGTACTGGGCCCAATTCGCTCAGAATGGCATGCCATTCATACAGTTTGTAATGCCCCCAAGCTATTTATTGATGAACAAGAGCGGGGCCCATTTGCGTATTGGCATCATGAGCATCGTTTTCAGACTTACAACCAGGGAACGCAGTTAACCGATGCTATTACCTTTGAGCTACCGGGAGGTTGGCTGGTGAATTTCTTTGGGGCCCCTTTTGTGCGGCTGCAATTGCGGGCGATGTTTCGCCATCGGCATGCGGTCACGAAAAAATGCTGTGAGAGTGGCGCATAAGTACTGATAGGATGCACTAAGTCGAGTTCTCACTGCAAAGATGCGCCAATCGATTCGTATTGCTGGTCAAATACGCCGCTCTGTCTTCTATGAAGGCTGGCACGGCCCCGCAGTGCTTGAAGTGCTGCACGGGCTGGAGGCGGCCAAGGCTGGGGCCACAACGCCGGTAGCGAAGCATTCGATTTGGGAACTGGTGCAGCACATGCGTTGCTGGCACGAGGCAGGACTTGAGGCTATGGCTGGCAGGCCGATGCCGGATGGTGCGGCCTCTGATCGGCAGGGGTGGGACCCTTTGCCGGAAATTTCAGAGAAATCCTGGCAGGCAGAAGTGAATCGTTTTCGGGATTCGGCAGAGCGTTTGACGCAAATTGCGGCCACGCTGGACGACAAACGATTGACGGATCAGGTTCCCGGAAGAGCGTATGACATTGCTCATTTGCTGCTTGGGATTGCCAGTCACAACACCTATCATTGCGGACAGATTGTGCTGCTGCACCGCTACCTGCATTTGCACTAGGCCGAGTGTGGGGCTTTGAGGGAAGGGCTCCTTCGAGTTTAGTTGGTTAACAATTGTTAACGTGATACTATGGGAAATCACGATGTTTCTCCGTTTTGCCCTGTACCTTCTGTTTGCCGTAGTTTCATTTGCCCAGTCCCTGATCGTCGGAATCCCCAACGCAGAAGTTTCTCCGAAAGGGCAATTCGCGCTTGCCCACGAAACCCAGCTGAACCGCTTCCAGGCTGGCAATTATTGGAACAGCTTTACCTTTGCGACGTATGGCGTTGGTCACCATACCGAGATCGCGGCGAGTATGTATGGAGTTTCCGTCCCGGTTTCTGGCAACCGCTCGCTCGGTATGGGCTTCAAGACCGCTGTCCCCTGGGGGCAAGATTGGGCGAAACGGTGGGAATTGAAAACTTCGATTGGCGCGATGGTGCCTGTCTCGTTTCAGGGTAAGGGTGTTGGCTACTGGGTGTATGGAAATGGAAGTATCCGGATTCCCAATGCCCGGACCCGGCTCACTGCTGGACCGAGCTACGGGACGCGACAGATTTTTGATCGCAGGACGTATTCGACGATGGTTGGGGTGGAACAGCCGATCACTCGCAAGGTTGGGGTGGTCGCTGACTGGTTTAGCGGTCGCCATGCGCTGGGTGCCGCCATTGTGGGCTTGTCGTGGCAGCGGGATAAGAGAACGCTGATCATTGCAGGCTATAAGTTCGCCAACAATGCGCAATCTGGCAAGCCAGCTTTCATGATTGAAGTTGCTCGTACCTTTGGAGCCCACTAGAGCTCGCGCCTGAGCGTAGCTCGACATTGCCTCACCTGCGTTGCCGCGGATTCGTGCAGTAGGACAAGGTTCACGATGCCTAATCGAGCAAGAATATTGTGGTATTATTAAAATGGTGCAATCCAGAGTTTTGCTGCTATGGTTAGCAGCGCCCTTTCTTCTTTATTCTCAACAAGCTATCGTCAATATGCCTTCTGCGGATATTACTCCCAAGAACAAGCATTTTGTCATGCATGAGACGCAATGGAGACCGCAAAGCGCAGGCCGTTACTGGTACGGGACGAACTTCTATGCTTACGGGGTGGGCAAATCTACTGAACTGGCAGTGACTTCCTATAACTCGGGTGGCCCTGCTGCGCCGAATTTTTCGACGGGCATTGGGTTCAAGAGCTCTCCGCAGATCTTCAAGGAAAAGCATGAGGAACTGGAGATGAAGGTGACGGTAGGCCAGATGGCTGTGCTGAACCACCGGGGCAAGGGCCTGGGGAGCTTCACCTATTCTCACTACAGCATGCGCACACCTGGAACCCACACACGCCTGACAGCGGGTGGGTTTTGTGGGACCCGGGAATTGTTCTTACGAAATACGTGTAACTTTCTGGGGTCCTTTGAGCAGCCGTTGTTTCACCACAAGATGCAGATTGTGGGGGAGTGGATGAAAGGGGTGCACGACTTTGGCTTTTTCATTCCCGGGGTGAGCTTTCACCTGCCGAAGAATCAGGTGATCGTTGTGGCTTACAAAATCGCCAACGACCCCAGAAATGGGAAGAACGGCCTGGTGTTGGAGTATGGCCTAACGTTTTAGGCTGGCGATGCTGGCTGGGTTGACGTCGGCCGGCAGAACGAAATCGACGAAGCCTGCGACCATTTCTTCCCAGCTTTGGTCGCCCCAACGGACTTCCGATTTGGGGTCGGGATTGAACTTGTTGTTGGGGGAATTGTCGAACCAGGCGGTGGCGCGGAGTTTGGTGCCCTTAGGAAGAAGGAGCGGCTGGGCGAGCTGGTAGGTGAGCTGCCAGTTGAAGTCGTAGTTGGGGACCTTGAGTAGGGTGTGCGTTTCGCCGGTGGGGTAGGTGGCGACGTATTCGAAGGCCTTGCCGCGGAGGTGCATGTGCGGCATCAGGGATTGGAGTTTCGTATCGGCCTGGATTTCAACGTTCGCGTCGACACGGTAGTTGGCCTCGCCCGGAGGGATCACAAAGCTATCGTTGCGGACGTAGGCGTTGATGACGCGTTCTTTGGGTGGGGTTTTTGCGAAGATGATGCCAACGCTGCTGCGGTCGAGAGTTTCTTTGCCGGTGGAGACGTAATGCATCTGGAAGATGATGTCGCTGCCGGCGGGGATGAGGCGGGCCTGGCCGGGCTTGGTGTCATAGGCGAAGCCGCCAGGGACGTACACGGAGAGCATCTCGACTAGACCGTCGGTGAGACCGACGAAACTGCCATCCCCCGAGGCCTTCTTGCCGGAGATGGTTGGCTTGGCGGGAGGAATGTAGGCGGTGCCGACGGGGGCGTCTTTGAGGTAGCCTGAGCCCTTGGGACGGTTGAGGGCAATAATGTGGTGGACGACGCTTGAGGCACCGGGACGGACTTCGATCTTCTCGACCCATTTGTCTTCGGTAAAGCCGGTGGGGACGACGAAGTAGGTGTATTCGATCGTGCCGGAGGCCGGGACTTTGTGGGCCGCTGGCATTTCGATCACGAGGTCTGGCTGGCCAATGGTCCAGCCCTGGGTGAATGCTTTGGGGGCGGGGGCGTCTTTTGGGTCGCCTTCTTTGGCACCGGAGTCGGCCCAGGCGGAGAGCGTCTCGATGTCAGACGGGGAGAGGGAAGTGTCGTTGGAGAATTTGCCGTGTTGGCGGTCGGCGAACCAGGGCGGCATTTTCTTGCTGGAGACGGCGGCCTTAATGGCCTTGGCGAAGGGGCGCACTTCTTTGTAGGAGATCAGCGACATGGGGGCGGCTTCGCCGGCGCGATGGCAGCCCTGGCAATTGTTCTGGAGGATGGGGAGGACTTGCTTGTGGAAGGTGATCTCGGCGGCGGGGGTGGTGGCGGCCAGGCTGAGCAGCAGGGCGGCAGCGAATTTCATGGGGGGAGTATAGCAAACGAAAAGGCGGGCCAGAAGGCCCGCCTTTTCGAGGTTTGGTTGGAACTTCGCTTGCGACTAGAAGTCGTAGCGGAGGCCAAATTGCATGACGCGCGGGCCGCCCAGCGTTCCGGCATAACGGCCGAAGGCGGAGGGATTGGCCAGGGAGAGGTTGATGTTGAGAGGGTCGAAACGTACCGAATTGGTGACGTTGAAGACTTCCCAACGAATCTGGATGGCGTGGCCTTCACGGACTCTGAAGCTCTTGGCGAGGTTCATGTCGATGTTGAACAAACCATCACCGCGAACCGAGTTGCGGGTACCGATTTCGCCAGGGCTGGTGAAATCGAAGGCGCGCAGGGAGGCTGCCGGATCGACGAAGATGTTCGGGCCAGAGCGTCCTCCAGGAGGTGCCGGAGCGTTTTTGTTGGTACCGTCGGCGAACTCATTGATCTGAGTGGCCCAACCGGTGATGTTGTAGTTGGTCGGCCAGGTACGGTTGTGGCCCACCGAGACGGGCAAGCCGGTGGTTTGACGCCAGATGCCGCCAATCTGCCAACCGCCGAAGACGGTTTCAGCAAAAGAGCCAGCACCGGAGAGGAACTTCTGGCCCTTGCCGAAGGGCAGAGCATAAACCCAGTTCGCATTGAAGTTGTGGCGCTGGTCAAAGTCTGAAGAGCCACGCATCTGATAGCGGTTGTAGGGATTGATGCTGATACCGCGACCGGCGGTGGCGTTGTCTTCCGAGGTGGAGCCAGTATCGATGGAGTGGGCCCAGGTCCAGTTGAAGCCGAGCTGGTTGCCGCTAGAGAAGCGCTTCTGAACCGACACCTGCATGGAGTTGTAGGTGGAGAAGCCGACCGAGCGCAGCGCACGCAGGTAAGAGAACTGTGGGCTGTAGTAAGCAAAGCGTCCGAGCCGCGAAGCCGCAGGGTCGCCGAAACGATCGATGTTCTCAAGAGCTCCGGTGGAGTCTGGGAAGAAGTCGGCGTAGGTGTTGTAAGCAACCTGGGTTGCCGTGAGACCGCCGCCGGCCAGGGCTGGGAACAGGTTTTCCCAATAAGGAATGCGCTGGACCTGACCAACGGGAACATTGCGCCGTGCCTGATCGGTCAGAGCCTTGGCAGCCGTAAAGTAATCGGTGCCCGACTGAGGATCGCGAATGTTGAGCGGGGTTGCCAAGTCTTCACTGTTGATAGTGCGCTTGCCCTGGCTGGCTACGTAGCCGACGTTTACATTCCAACCACCATCAAATTCACGGGCGAAGGAGAGGTTGTAACGCATGGTGTAGGGAGCGGCAATGCGGTCATCGAGTGAGTTGGTGATGGCGAAGTTGTTAGGCTGCGTCACCGGGAACACTGCCGGAGGCGGGGCGCTGACGAGTTGCTGGGGGATTCCGAAAATACCCGTGTAGCGCGGTGCGCCAGCAACCGTTTCGCGACCGGAGGCGTTGTTGAGCGAAGTAGACAAGCCAAGGGCCGAGGCGTCGAACTCACGGACGAGGCCAGAGCCGAGCACATCGTAGTAGATGCCGAAGCCAGCGCGGATGACGCTCTTGCCAGGGCCTCCGAAGAGGAACTTGCCGAGGCCAGACTTGGCATCGGGTGCGTAGGCCATCGCCAGGCGGGGCGACCAGTTTTTGAGGTTGTCATAGAGCGGACGACCGCCCTTGTTGGCCAACTGATAGGAGATCGGAGGAAGGCCAGCGCCGCCTGCGAGGCCGTTACCAGCATTGGCGATGCGGGTGTCGAACCATTGGCTGAGCGGGATGTTGGTGCTGGTTTGCACCCCGTTAACTTCATAGATGGCAGGCCAGTGCATGTAGCGAATGCCACCGGTGATGGTGAGGCTGCGTGTTGCCTTCCAGGTATCGGAGATGTACATTTCTGCCTCTTCGCCCTGGAACTTGCGCAACACAGCAGAGCCAGGGGTTTGGGCGTTGACGCTGCCATCGGGATTAGGAGTGTAGTTGTAACGGCTGTTTACCTGCGTAACCAGACCGAGGATCGCGGCGGTGGTGTCGTTGAAAGAGGTGCGCGAACCGGCATTGATGCGGTTGTTGCCCAAGGAAGCGTCGGCCCACGGAGCGCTAAGCACTGCACCAGAAGCCGTCATCCAAGATGAGTTGATGGTGCCCTGGAAGAAGCTGTTGGCGAAGTTGCTGCGGTCATTCTGGAATACACGAATGCTGCCGCCGAACTGGACGGTGTGCTTGCCCTTGGTCCAGGTGAAGTCCTGGGTGAAGTTGTAGGTGGGCGAAAAACGGCGGAAGGAGCGCGTGAGGCCGACCGGATCAGACAGGCCTCGGAAGCTGGTAATGGCGTACTGGCCGATGCCGGAGGTCTCGACACCCTGGCGAGTGAGCCCCCAACGGGTGGAAGAGATCAGCGAGCTATTGACGGTGGAATCCCAACCGAGGGCAATGCCCTTGGAGTTGTTCAAGTCAACAGAGTTGGGTGCCAAGCCGGGGAACTGCGGGGCACCGCCTTCGTTGTCGTTTTGCAATTGGCCACGGGCGAAGATGCGGTTTTTGTCGTTGATGACGTAATCGATCTTGGCGACGTAGGTGTTGAAGCGGCGGGCAATCGGTGCGTTGAAGCGGAAGCCAGCTGTGTTGATGCCGTCACCGGTGGTGAAGTCGTTAGCGGAAGGATAACGGCGAAGTACTTCGAGTGCGGCCTGATTGAGTGAACCTGCACCAGCGATTCTCGAAACCAGCTCAGAGGCAGGGACCGAGATGCGGCCGCCACCCACGCTGAGGTAATCGACGATGCCATTGCGCATATTTTCACGCGGCACCGTACGAATCACGGACTGCTCGAGGCGGTCCTGCTGGCCTTCAAAGTTGGCGAAGTAGAACAGCTTATTCTTGATTACCGGGCCACCGAGACGGCCGCCATAGGTGTTGCGGTTCAGCTTCGGGGTGGGGAGGCCACGGCCCGATGCGTCGGTGGTGAGGTTGTTGAAAAACGTGTTCGAATTGAACATCTTGTTGCGGACGAACCAGTAGCCGGCACCGTGCAACTCGTTGGTACCAGAGCGGGTGACCAGCGTAATCTGCGCGCCGGAACCACGTGAACTATCGGCGTTGGCGTTGGAGGTGGTAACACGGAATTCCTGAACCGAGTCAAGCGTGACGCGGAGCGCGCCATTGAAGGGCTCGCGGGTTTGCTGGTTGTTGATGTCAACGCCGTCGAGGGTGAGGTTGGACTGGTCGCTCTTGCCGCCGTTGACGACGCCACCACGGTCGGTGGCAACGTTAGAGCCACCATTGACGGTGTCAGAATCGCCGATGTAGGAGATACCGGGCTGAAGGGACAGGATGCGGTCTGCGCGACGGCCTTCGAAGGGCAACTGGGTGATCGGCTTGGTGCCGAAAGAGTTACCGACCGTGGCGTCGACGGTGTTGAGCTGGACGCCTTCTGCCGAGATTTCGATGGTCTGGGCTACGGAACCTACGGTTTCAAAGGTGAGGTTGAGGGTAGCAGGTGTGCTGACGAGCAGGCGGATTTGCTGCACTGAAATGTCGGCAAAACCAGACTTCTTTGCCAGCAGCTTATATGAGCCGGGCTGCACCGCGAGAAATGCATATTTGCCGGCACTATCGGTGACGACTTCGCGCTTTGAATTATTTTCGGTGTTGGTGAGCGTGATCGTGGTCCCAGGAACTACTGCTCCGGTGGGATCGACAATGGCGCCATTAAGAGACGTAAGTGACTGACTATAGGCAGGGAGGCCCAAGCAGATTGCTAGCGAGAGAGATACCAGCGTTCTTATCATTTTTGAATTCCTTTCCCCTGAACTGCTAGGCGGTGGTAATCGCCCATTTGTTCAGGTTTAACAGAACAGATAAGGAATCGCAACCCTGTTGCAATGGATTTGCTTATAGAAAAAATGAATGGATTGAAAGGTTTAGGCTGTGGAAATCTCTGCGAGGATGGCCTGAGCTTCTACTTTGGGCTGGGTGGAACGCGTAACTTGACGCCCTACTACAAGATAGGTGGCACCATCGAGAATGGCCTGGGCGGGGGTGGCGACGCGTTTTTGATCTCCGGTGTCTTTGCCAGCGGAACGAACTCCAGGGGTGACCAGGATTTTTGAGTGGCCAGTCAGGCTGCGGACGGCCTTGGCCTCGAGGGGGGAACAAACGAATCCGTCAATGCCAGAGGCGATTCCCTGTTTGACGCGGAGACGGACGAGATCGCCTACGCTGGTCCCGGCGGGATAGCCCAGGCCGACCAGGTCTTCTTCGCTGAGGCTGGTGAGAACTGTAACTCCTAGAACCTGGAGGGGGGATTGGCCTTTGCCGGCCAGAGCAGCATCCATGACCTGCGGGTAGGCGTGTACGGTCAGGAGTTGGACGCCGAGGTCGGCGGCACGGCTGACGGCACGTTTGACGGTTTCCGGAATGTCGTGGAATTTCAGGTCAAGAAAGACCTTCTTGCCGAGGCCGAGCACCTGCTTGACGATGGTGGTGCCTTCGGCGGCGTAAAGTTCCATACCGATTTTGTAGAAATCGACACTGTCTTCGAGCTGGTCAATGAGGTGGAGTGCTTGTGCGCCGGTTTCAACATCGAGGGCGACAATGATGGGGTTGTAGGTCAGCGTACCCAGAGGGGTTTTTCCTTTCTTGCGACAACTTGGCCAACGAGGGTGGCAGGGGTTGAGTCTAGCAGTTGGCGGGCTTGGTCTGGGGGAAGAGAAATGAGCAGGCCGCCGCTGGTTTGGGGGTCGTAGAGGAGGGTGAGGCGGTTGGGGTCGACGTGTGGTTCGGCGAAAACGTCCACGGAGGCGAAATTGCGATTGTTGTTGAGCCCGCCAGGGATGGCCCCGGCGGCGATGGCTTCGAGGGCTCCGGGGAGGGTGGGGATGCGGGATGCATCGATCTCGAGGGTGACGTTGGAGGCCAGGGCGAGTTCTCGGGCGTGGCCGAGGAAGCCGAAGCCGGTGATGTCGGTGCAGCCGTGAACGTCGAAGGGGTCCATGGCTTCGGCGGCGGCGCGGTTGAGGGTAAGCATGGTTCGGGTGGCGGCAGCGACGTGATCGGGATGGGCGAGGCCGCGTTTGAGAGAGGTAGAAATCACGCCAGTGCCGAGGGGTTTGGTGAGTAGAAGTGAGTCGCCGGGGAGGGCGTGGGCATTGGCGCGAAAGCGGGCCGGATGGACGAGGCCGGTGACGGAATAGCCAAATTTAACGGTGTCGTCGGCGACAGAATGGCCACCGAGCAGAGCGCAGTCGGCCTCCTGCATTTTGGATGCCCCGCCGGCGAGGATGGCCTTGAGAATTTCGATGTCGTCTTTGGCGGGGTAACAGAGGATGGAGAGCGCGGTGATGGGCTTGCCGCCCATGGCGTAGACGTCGCTGAGGGAATTGGCGGCGGCGATGGCACCGAACTCGAAGGGGTCGTCAACGATGGGGGTGAAGAAATCGAGGGTTTGCACGAGGGCGCAATCCTCTGAGAGCTTGTAGACTCCGGCATCGTCGGAGGTTTCAAACCCGAGCAGGACCTTCGGATTGTCGACGCGTGGCAACGCGGCGAGCGCTTGCGCCAGGACCCCTGGCGCGAGTTTGGACGCTCAACCAGCGGCTTTGGCGTGGGCCGTGAGGCGCTTTTCCATTTCCTTTCCATGTTAGCTTCGAAGTCATGTGGTACCGAGTTACTTTGCTGCTGTTTTTTGTCAGTGGATTGTGGGCAGAAAAAGTCCACCTATTGCTCAAAGCAGGAAAGATTGATGAGCGCAGCCTGGCCTTGCAGGGGATGCAAGTGCTGGAAGCTCTCGGGGATGGAGAGTGGATTGTATCGGCGGAGAGCAATGCGGCAGTGGCCCGGCTTGCCGGGCCGATTCCTGTCAGTAAGAAACTGAGCGAAGATTTGCGCGATGGCAATGCGCCGATGTGGGCGCAGGTGAAGATGCGGAGCGGCGACGGGCTGGAGCTGCTGGTCTACTTTCACAAGGATGTGTCTGCGGATACGGCACAGTGGGAACTGGACCGGGTGGGGGCGCAACTGGTGGACCGCAGCGATGATTTTGAGCGGCTCACGGTTAAGGTGCTGAAAGAAGATTTGCCGTTGCTGGTTGGCATGGATTGGGTGCGCTGGATTGAGCCGGTATTTGGGCCTTCGAAGTTGAGTTCCAATGCCGAGAGTGCGGCCCTGCTGAAGGTCAAGGAACTACAGGAGCAGTTTGCGCTGGATGGTGCGGGCGCGACGGTTGCGGTGATCGATGATATTGCCGATCGGCACAATGAGTTTGGCGAGCGGTTGAAGCAGGTCAGCACGAATCGTCCGGGGGTTCACGGAACCCATGTGATGGGAACCGTGGGTGCGGCTGGATCGACTGACCCGAGGCTGAAGGGGATGGCTCCTGCCGCCAAATTGGTCTCACTGCCGTTTAATCCGATTTCGGTTGGCTTGAGTTCTAACCTCAACGCGAAGACGATTGAGGGGGCTGACCTGGGGCAGAATTCCTGGAATCTGGTGGTGGAAGAGAGCCTTGGCAACTGTAACTTTTTCGGCGCTTACACTTCGCTGGATCGAGATTTTGACCGCATTGTTTTTGAACAGAAACACCCAATCGTGTTCTCAGCCGGGAATGACCGGTCGAATTACGATTGCCTGATGTTTGCCCGGGCTGGTTACTACACGATGGTTCCTCCTGCTAACGCCAAGAATGTGATTTCTGTCGGCGCGATCGACCGTAGCAATGCGTTGAGCGTGTTTTCGAACTTCGGCCCCACCAAGGATGGCCGTGTGAAGCCTGACCTCGTGGCGCTTGGTATCAGTGTGCTGTCGACTTCGACCAGCAACAGGACCACGACGCTGTCCGGGACCTCGATGGCCGCTCCTGCGGTATCGGGTTTGTCGGCATTGTTGATTGATCGTTACCGCACGAAGCATGGCAAGGCCCCTGGGCCAGAGTTGCTGCGCAGCATTCTGCTGAATACCGCGAATGACCTGGGGAACCCAGGGCCTGACTACAGCTATGGCTACGGCATCCCGGATGCATTGAAGGCAGTGAAGGTGATTGAGGACGACACCTGGAACAGCGAGAGCATCCGGTCTGGGGAAAGCAAGGAGTTTGAAATCGAAGTGGCAGGGGGTGCTCCCTCGCTGCGAGTGATGTTGGCCTGGGTGGACCCGCCTGCAACGGCTGGGCGCAGCCAGCAACTGATGAACGATCTGGACCTCCGATTGGTGGGGCCCGATGGTCAGACGGTGCGGCCGCTGGTGCTGGACCCGCTTCGTCCGGAACTGGATGCGGTACCCGGGGAAAACCTTCGCGACAACGTGGAGCAAGTGGTGGTGAACCAGCCTGCTGCGGGGAAGTGGAAGATGATTGTGAGCGCCAAAGACCTGGTTGTGGGGCCACAGGATTATTCGCTGAGTTGGACCACGGCGGAGAATCCACGGCCGCCCTGTTCTGTAACGGTTTTCCCCACCACGTTGCCAGTGCCGGAGGTGGCGACAACGGTTTCGATTCAAGTGGCGCAATCGAGCACTTGTGAGCCTTGGTCGGTTGCCGATGCGCCTGCCTGGGTGAGTGCTGGTGAGCCTTCAAATAACAAGGCGAGCGGTGTGGTGAAGCTGCGTGTGAACCCGAATGACAGCGGGGAGCGCCGCAGTGGCGTTTTACAGGTTGCCGGCAGACCGGTGACGCTGCGGCAGAATACGAGATGTGTGGCGCAGGCGATCACTCCGGGTACTGCAGTCAATGCTTCTTTGGTGACCACCGACTGCGAGGCGGGGCAGGGATTCTTGGCCAAGCTCTACACCTTTGAGGCCAACGCGGGGCAGCGTCTGGTGATCGAAGCGAGTTCCCGAGCGCTTGATGCGTATGTGATCTTGTACGGGCCCGGGAATTTGTACCTGGCAGAAGATGACGATAGTGGAGGCGGATTGAATTCGAGGCTCCCGGCTACGGGAAGTCTGGTGCTGCCGATCCAGGGCGTCTATACGGTTGTCATGACGACGGCGATTCCCAGCCAGGCTGGTGCCTTTACGCTCAACGTCAATCTGGGGGCAGCGACGGGGGATAGTGGTTCGTTGCCGAGAGTGATTTCTTCCTGCCCGGCAGAGCAGGATGGAGCCCTGAATAACCGGTCGAGCCGAACGGGCCGGCAGGGGGACTTGTACAACACCGACGTGTATCTGTTTGAGGGAAGGGTGGGGCAAAGCTTGCGGGCGACGCTGGCCGAGTCGGGATTTGACAGTGTGATGTACCTGATCTCCCCGGCTGGGGCGACGCTGGCCTTTGACGATGACAGTGAGGGCCGCTTGCCATTGATCGAACGCACGCTGACTGCGAATGGGATTTATCGGCTTGAGGTGAGCAGCTTTGCACCCTTTGTCAGCGGCAGCTATAAGCTGCGGGTGAATGGTTGCAGTGAGTGGACGGCCCGTTAGGAATCTTCTGGTTCGAGGGCGTCTTCGTCGATGTGCGAAGCCAATTCCGAGTATCGCCGCAAGACCTTCAGTGCATTGCCTGCCGAATAGCCAGCTGTGCGAAGTCGCCGCAGGGCTGAAGCTAGGTGCTTCTGGTCGCTCAAATAGGTAGCGAGATCTTTGCCACGAAATTTGCGCTCCAGAAAGTCTTTGATGAGTTGGATCTCGTCGCTGCCGGAATAGGTTTGGCTTACTGCTTCTTTGGCGAGGGGGCCGGAGATCCGCTTCTTGTTGAGGTCGCGCATGACGCGGGCCTGGCCGAATAGCTGGTTCTCTTTGCGGGCGCTGGCATAGGCTTCTGCGTAACGCGCGTCGTTGAGCGCACCGTATTCGGTGAGCTTTTCAATGAGCGGATCGATGTCGCTCGGGTCGAGTGCTTTCAGCCGCAGCTTTTGGCGAAGCTCGCCGCTGGACATGGCTCGTTGCGCCAATAGCATTGAGGCGTAGTGGTGGAGGGCCTCTTTGTCGACACGCTTGGGGGCTTTACCGAACGGCACGATTGGAGCTTAGCATGTACACTGAAGGCAGTAGATCCCCTAAGGAGGTATCCAGTAATGGAAGACAGAAATAGCTTGCCCTACTTTTTCCTGGGCGTAGGTGTTGGATTGGCCGTTGGATTGCTTTTTGCCCCGAAGTCGGGCGAAGAGACCCGGGCGCTCCTAAAGGGGCGAGCCGATGAAGGCCGTGATTTTGTGAAGCGCAAGAGTGGGGAGATTCGTGAGACGGCGACCGATTTTGTGGAACGCGGTCGTGAAGCGGTGATGCGTCAGCGCGAGCAAGTGGCCGCTGCCGTGGAAGCAGGTCGGCAGGCTTACCGTGAATCTCATGGTAGCTACCCTTCAGAATCTGAAGGGGTATAGAGTCTTCGCTGTAAGTAGCCGATAGAACCTGGAGAGAAGCGTAATGGCGGATTCGAATTTGCTGATTGTATTGATCGTGTTTGTTGCCCTCTGTGCCTTGTCACAGTTGGGGCAGGCGATGGCCCTGCTGGGGCTGTACCGTAAGGTGCGCGCCATTCACGAAGAGGCGCGGCCTTTGCTTAGCAAAGCAGAAGCAACGCTCGAATCCGCCAAACTGACTTTGGATGATGGTCGAAAGCAGATGCTGGAGATCTCGAAGAAGACGAACGCGATTTTGGATTCCACGCAACTGCAATTGACCAAGATCGATTCTGTTGTCAGCGATGCCAGTGATCGGGCCCGTGTGCAACTCGATCGGGTGGAATTGATTGTGGGAGAGACGGTAGAGAAGGTGCAGGGATTGGTGCAGACCACGCAGGACGGGTTATTGCGGCCATTGCGTGAGGTGAGTGCTTTGATGACCGGGTTTAAGAGTGCCTTCGGCTTCTTGTTCAAGAGCCGTAAGCCCGAAGTTCTGCATGCTACGCAGGACGAAGAGATGTTCATCTAAGGGATGAGCAGCAAGCACCGCCCGTGATTGATATCCATAGCCACGTCCTGTATGGGATGGATGATGGGTCGCCCGATTTGGGTACCAGCCTGGAGATGCTCCGGATGGCTGGGCGTCACGGCACCACGGATATCGTGGCCAGCCCGCATGCGAACCTCGAATATCGCTACGACCCGGTGTTGATCGCCGAGAGACTCGCAGCGATCGAAGCCGAAAACGATAGCGGTGTGCGGGTGCACGTGGGTTGTGATTTCCATTTGCAATACGAAAACATTGAAGATGCATTGCGGCATCCGCGCAAGTATACGATTGCCGGTGGCCCCTATTTGTTGGTGGAATTCTCGGATCTGCTGATTTTGAAGAATACATCACAGATCTTTCAGGATTTGTTGTCGGCTGGGATGATTCCGGTGATGACGCACCCGGAGCGGAATACACTTTTGCAGCAGCGTCTGGGGGAGTTGCGAGGGTGGGTCGAGATGGGTTGTGCGATCCAGGTTACCGGGCAGAGTGTAGAAGGTCAGTTTGGGAGCCGGGCGAAGAACTTCTCAGAAACCTTGCTGGATGCGGGCCTGGTGCATTTTATTGCCAGCGATGCCCATGATTTACGAAGACGCCCACCGGTGATGGACAGTGCCTATGAGCTTGTCAAAAAGAAGTGGGGAGAAAAGACAGCAGAGTTTTTGTGCCGGTTGAACCCCAGCGCGGTGTTGCGGGGGGAAGCGCTGGTGGGGGCTTCCGAACCGCGGAAGAAAGGTTTTCTGTCCTTCTTTACGTAATTCATTAAATTGTTGAGCTGGCAGTCGATAAGCCATAGGTGGTGGAACCTAGCTTCTCAATTGCTGAGTTTGAAAAATCCTTCCATGAGAATGCTCGTGCTGCGCGGGAGCAGCTGATCCAGTTTAAGAAGGACTGTCAGGCTTCATTCCTGAAGCAGGCCATCGAGTATCTGGAGACAGGCAGTAGCAACAGCTACAGCCAAACCGTTTCGCAACTGGTTCGCGAAAACTCTTCGACATTACGGCAGATGTTACAAACGGCCGACTTGTTGAATCTGGAGCAGGCAGCGCGACTGTTGCGTGTTTCCAGCAAGAATGACCCGGCGTTTCAGACGGACCTGATTGCCAGCGTCAAGGCTGAGATTGATTTGAATGGGGCTGGGGTGAGTCGAAAGGACTTGACTCGACTGCTCGAATTGCTGGCCAGGTCGGTTGAGACAGAACGACTGGGTGCGATGCTGGCCAAACTCTGTGATCATCCTGACGAGCGAATTCGCTCGAAGGTTGCTGTGCTGGCCGGGTCGATGGTGAGGCAAAATCCTGCCTTTGCGGGTTTGCTTAAAGATGTGGATCCTCGGGTAAGAGCCAATGCGGTCGAAGCGTTGTGGGGCCGGCGCGATGAAGAAAGTGTGGAGCTGTTTCGCGAAGCGGGTCGCGAAGCGCATCCCCGGATTGCCGCCAATGGATTGTACGGACTTTATCTGGCTGGTGACATCACATGCATCCCCAATATCTTGAAGCTGGCTCGTGATGACGAACTGACGCGAAAGCTGGCCGGTGCCTGGCTGATCGGCAAGACCAGCGACGCGCGCTTTCACATCATTGTTCGCGAGAGCCTTGCGGTATCGACGGGCTCGCTGCGGTCGGCCTTGTTGAAGGCGGGTCGAAAGATCAAGCAACGGCAAGAGCAACTGATGGCTGGGCCGCGACTGCCACTGCGGCTGATCGAACTGAGCCGATTAGAGGCTGGACGGGTTTGGGTCTGCTTTGAGGTGGAGAGCCAGGATCTGGTGGCTACCCAACTGGTGGTACATGACGGCGAGATGCGAGTGGACCAATTTCACTTTCATCGCCATGAGGCAGGGCCATTGGCCCATGTCGGTTGCTGCTACAGTGCGACGGGTATTGGGAAAGAGGTGGCCCAGGCAATGGTGAAGGCCAAGCGCCAGGACGATTTCTGGATGACACAGGCTTTCACGGGAACCGACGCTGAGGCCGAAGCCTTTGCGCTGTCTGGAGATTTCCTCAACGATGTAGAGGCGCTGCGCACCAGTCAATTGGCCGCTGCGACAGACTTCACTCCAGGCTTTGAAGGGGCGACCAAAGCGATGATGGAGCGTTTGGAGCCCTGCAAGGGGTCGCGACAATTGCTGTTGGTGCTGAGCGGAACCGACCTCGAGGTCATCCCCTCGGAAGAATGGCTGGAGCATTTCGCGCAGCAGCAGATTGTTCCTTTTGTGATTGCCGGTGCCACCCTGGCCGAGCCGCAGCGCAAAACCTGGCAAAGCTTTTGCAGCTCACGTAAAGGATTACTGTTCGAGATGCAGCCTGGGGCTGACCTCGCCAGCGTTTGCGCCAAGCTACAGCAGGCGATGTCGAGCCACTGCAGTGTCGGCTATAAGCTGGGCCGCATGCTGCCCAGCACGGACGCCCTTGGCCATGTCTCGATTGAAGTCTTCCAGAATGCTGCCTATGGGCGCCTGGTGGTGCAAGCCGATGGCCGCGTGGTTGAGCAGTCGCCGGTGATTGAAGAGCGGCTGAGCGAATCGATCGTCTAGCGTTACGGCCCGCCAGGGTTCATTTGTCTAAACTGGTCTTGTGAAGTCCCGGGTTGTGAATTGGATCTATGTGATCGTCGTGCTGGCGGTATGCTGCCAGCCTCCTGCTGCCCAAGCGTCCGTGAGCCTGAGCACCTTGAGCCGGAACCTGCGCGAGGCAAGCCTTGATCCGGAAGCATGCTTCCGGGTGCGTGAGTTTGCCTATCGGCGCAACGAGGTTCGCTTGTTTCTGACTGAGGGTGTGCTGATGTTTCGCAAGCCCGTCAATGGAATACGAACCGGGGCGGTCTTTGTTGCCACTGAAGAACTGGAAGACGCCGAAATTCTGATGATCCCGCCCAACCGGATGGAGCGTCGATCCCTGGCATCCTTCACCGGTTCTCCGAATCTTGACGAGCACTTTCGGGCGGCAGTATTTCTTTTCACAGACGGTACGGGTGAGCAGTGGCTGGAAGAGCTGAAGAACAGCGAAACCGCCCGGCGCAGCCCGGAGCGGGGCGTCCTGGTGGCCGAGCAATGGAATGAGGTCATCCGCAATCTCAGCGATAGCCTAGAGACCCGCCTGATTGAAGACTTGAGCAATGGGGGCGGCCCCGGGAAAGGTTGCTTTTTCGCAGCGATCTCGGGTAGGAAGCTGGGTAATTTCGATCTGTTCTTTGACCCTCGTGGACGCGAAGAGATGCTGGTGGGTCAGCTCGAGAATATTGATGGCCGGAGCCGGTATAACTTCTGGGCGCACTTTGAGCCGAAGCGGGCCACTGCTCGCACTCGGCCTGGCCCACCACTTACGATTGAGCGCTTTGGGGTGAGTGCTGCGATTGGAGAAGATCTTCATTTGCGGGCGACCATCAAGTTGACTTTGCGGTCGAATCAGGATGGCCTGGTTGCGATCCCGGTGGACCTCTCGCCACGGCTGCGCGTGAAGGCGGCCCGTTGGAATGGCCAGCCCGTCGAAGTCTTTCAGAGAGAAGCCCTGCGTGCCAACCTTTTGCGCAATGGTGATTCTGAGGGGATGCTGTTGGAACCAGCGGTCCCACTCCAGAACGGTGAAAGCGGTGTACTTGAGCTCGAGCAGGAGGGAGACATTTTTTTCCGGGCAGGGAATGGAGTTTTGTATCTGTCGTCCCGGGCCAGTTGGTTCCCGCAAATCCAGTTTCAGGCCGCCCCCTTTGAGGCCAGTTTTGAGCACCCCAAGGCAACGACTCTGGTGTGTCCCGGTGTGCGCACTGAACAGTTACAAGGCGAGATCAAACGAACGAATTGCCGCGTGGACCAACCGGTCCGGCTCTTTGGCTTCAATCTCGGTAATTTCGAATCGAGTTTGATCAAGCGAGGCGGGTTTGAGGTTGAGGTTTATGCGAACAAGTCCGTCGAAACAGCGCTCGAAAGTCGCCCGACGACGATCCTGATGACTCCACCTGGGAATCCCGCCCAGCAACGCCGCAGGCTGGATCCGGCGATCCTGTTGACCGGTCCTACTACGGAGCGAAATACGCTGTCGCGGATGCCATCGATGGCGGATGAAATTGCCGGGGCATTGCAGTATTTCAGCTCTCTGTTCGGGCCCCCGCCACTGAGCCGGATTGTGGCAGCACCGATTCCGGGAGCGTTTGGACAAGGCTTTCCTGGATTCCTCTATCTGTCGACCCTCGCCTATCTCGAAGACAACAGCCTTCCTGCGGCGGAGAAGGCAGAATGGCAGGGGCGCAGTTTTCGAGAAATTTTGGAGGCGCACGAGCTGGCGCACCAATGGTGGGGAAATTCTGTCACGTTCGACAATTATCGGGATGAGTGGCTGGCCGAGGCCCTGGCCAACTATTCAGCACTTTTGTTTGTGGAGAAGAAGCACGGCGCCAAGTCCATAGAGCCTGTGCTGGAGGAGTACAAGCGTCGCCTGATTGCCGAGGACAAGGAAGGCAAGTCGGCCGAGGCGGCGGGCCCGCTGGTATTCGGTATGCGCCTGCGGCACTCCGATCCGGTAGCCTGGCATGCGGTGACCTATGGCAAAAGTACGTGGGTGATTCACATGCTGCGGAATCGACTGGGTGATGCGGCCTTTTTGAAAATGCTGGGACAGTTGGCGCGCGAGTTTGCCGGCAAGCCGCTGACTACGGAAGATTTGCGCAAGGTGGCGGCGAGCTATCTGCCCAAAGAGGCTCCTGATCGGGATCTTGTGAATTTCTTTGAGACCTGGGTGTATGGCACCGGGATTCCTCATCTGGAATTGACCACAACCACCAAAGGCGTGGCACCCCGGCAGGTCGTGGAACTGCATTTGAAGCAATCGAAGACGGGCGAAGACTTTTCGATTGACGTCCCCATCGAGATCCAGTTGCCGAAAGGGCAGAAGCTCACGCGCTGGATGCGGACGGGATCTGAGGAGGAAACGGTTGAGGTCAAGACCGGTGTGGCTCCGCTGAAGATTCTGCTGGACCCGAAAGCCACCGTTCTGAAGCGCTAGCGCGGGTTATCCTTGAAGGTGGATGGAATCTCCCGCTCAGGAATCGCCCGAACTTCGCGTTGCCCGCATTTCGGTACTTATCGTTTCACAAAACCAGGCTCAGCTTTTACGCCCTACCCTTGCGGCTCTGGCCGCTCGTCAGGATCCCGAAATGAGCGAGGTGATTGTTGTCGATTGTGGCAGCAGAGATGGCAGCCATCGCATGGACGACGAGTTTGAGGGGATCACCCTGATGCGATTGCCTCGCAACTTTGGTTGGACGCGGGCGATCAACATCGCCACCCGCACGGCGAAAGGCGAGTATTTACTGCTTTTGCCTAACGGGTGCCAGGTTCAGCCCGATAGCTTGCAGCAAATGTTGAACGCGATCGAAGGAGAAGCGAGCGTGGGTGCTGTCTGCCCGCGGGGAGAGTTTTTTCTGTTGCCTCAGGCTGGCGACACCGAATTGAAGCGCTGCGATGCGGCCCAGGCCGAATATCCCTTTGATCAGCCGGTTCTTTTGCCCAAGCTGGCACTGGTGAGCATGAATTATCTGCCGGACAAGTATGGCCAGTATTATGGGGACCTCGAACTGTTTCACAAGATGAAAGAGGCTGGCAAGCGAGTGCTGGTGTTGCAGGAAATGCAATGGGTTCGGGAGCATGCCAAACAGGAAATGATTGATGCCGATACCGATCTGGCCGATCGGTACAACGGATTGGGGGCCTATTATTCGAAGAACTATGGCTTCGGTACGGGCCTTAGTTTTTGGCTGGGGCAAACCTTAAAGGCTTTTGTGTCATTTCGGTTGGGTCTTGCAGGAAAACTCCTAGGTGGCACTAAGGTAGACGGACTATAAAGATTTCCCAGCTCGGTCCGATCTTCTCTAAGAGGATTAATACCGAAATGGATGCAATGATCTGGATGTTCATGCCACTCTTTGTGGCTGCCGGTTCGGCTTTGATGGCATATTTCATCATGCAGTCGAAGCTGGAGGTCGCTGTTGCCAAGGAGCGGGAGTCCATGGCAGAAGCCCGGGCCACCATCGCGATGCACGCCAAAACCCTCGAGGAGACGATTCGTTCGACCGAGGAGCGCACACGCCGACAGGCACTGGATGACTTTCTGGCAGAATTTCGGGTGGAAGAGCGGCACTATACTCGCGAGAGCAAGAGCCTTTTCCTGAATCGCAAGTCGATGGTCCTCCAGGAACGGCTGTTCTTCCGCAACATTCCTCTGAGCAACTGGGTAGAGCATGAGATGGTTGTCGAAGATGGTGGCGATATTCAAAAGCTGGCGAAGGCCTGCAGTATCTTCAGCGCCAAGAGCATGAGTTCGGATGCCCCTGCGATTCCGCAGTTGGGTGCAGCGGCCGCAGCACCTGTCGCTGCCGCAAAACTTCTTTCGATGGATGCCCCCAAGCCGCGCCGCAAAGGCATTGCTGGTTAAGTTCCGCTACAACTCAACTGGCAGATTGCTTACGATACACTGAAGGTGCGAGGCAGACTCCAGCCTCACAGGCCCTTCATGTCCGCAGTTGCCAACTACACCTCCATTGCCGAAGAGATTCTTGCCCTCAAAAAGGAGCGCAAGGCGATCATTCTGGCGCATCACTACCAGGAATCTGAGATTCAGGAATTAGCCGATGTCATCGGCGACAGCCTGGAGCTGGCGCGGAAGGCCAAACAGTTTGAAGGCGAAGTGATTGCCTTCTGTGGCGTTTGGTTTATGGCCGAGACGGCAAAGCTGTTGAATCCGGAACGCATCGTGGTGGTGCCTGACCAGAATGCCGGCTGCAGTCTGGTAGACAGTTGCCCCGCCGATCAGGTGAGGGCGTTCAAGCAGCGTTATCCCGATCATGTGGTGGTGAGCTACATCAATACCTCGGCGGCCGTGAAGGCCGAGAGCGATATCATTTGCACCTCGCGCAATGCGGTGCAGGTCGTGAATTCGATTCCTGCCGAGAAGCCGATTCTGTTTTGCCCGGACATCAATCTTGGAAACTACGTCAAGCAGCAGACCGGTCGACAGAACATGCGGATCTGGCAGGGTGCCTGCATTGTTCACGCCACGTTTGCGGCGCGCAAGCTGACTGCGGCTCGCATCGCGCATCCTACAGCTCTTGTTGCTGCTCACCCGGAGTGTCCGGCTGAGGTGCTGGCGATGTCTGACTACATTGGTTCGACCTCGGCCATCATCGAGCACTGCGTCAAGAGCGATGCCCCGGAGTGGATCATCATGACCGAGAGCGGGGTTCGGCATTCCCTCGAAAAAGGTGCGCCCGACAAGAAGTTTTACTTTGTGCCGAACGAGAACTGCAATTGCAGTGAGTGCCCGTATATGCGGATGAATACGCTGGAGAAATTGCGGGAGTGTCTCGATACCTTGCAGCCGCGCGTTGAGCTGCCAGCCAGCATCATGGATCGGGCCCGGCTCCCGATCGACCGCATGCTCGCGCTGTAGAAAGAACGGCAACCTGTGCAAGCCCCTCTTGTTGATCGCTTTGGCCGTTTGCATGACAACCTGAGGATCAGTGTGACCGACCGCTGCAACATCCGGTGCTTCTATTGCATGCCGGAAGAAGGCGGGCAGTATGCGCCCAAGCAGGAGATTCTCAGCTTTGAAGAAATGGCGCGGTTTACCCGGGTGGCTGTCGGTTTGGGCATCCGCAAGTTGCGCATCACGGGCGGCGAACCGCTGGCGCGCAAAGATCTGCACCGGCTGATTGCGATGCTAACCGAAATCGAAGGCATTGAGGATATTGCGCTCACTACCAATGCGCTGCTGCTGGGGGCACAGGCGAAAGACCTCTATGCTGCCGGGTTGCGTCGATTGAATGTTCACCTCGATACGCTGGACCGCGAGCGCTTTCGGCAGATTACCCGGCGCGATGAATTGCCGCGGGTGCTGGAGAGCATTGATGTGGCGCAATCGCTCGGGTTTGGACCGATCAAGCTGAACGCGGTGGCCATCAAAGGGCTTACCGAAGAAGATGTGATTCCGATGGCTCGTTATGGACGGGAGCGCGGGATTGAAGTGCGCTTCATCGAGTTCATGCCGCTCGACCATCAGGGGCTTTGGGACAAGACGCAAGTGCTAACGATGGATCAAATGCTGGAGCGGATCCAGGGGGAATTTGGCGAGCTTGATGTGGTTCCCGATCAGGATCCACGTGCTCCCGCTACGGAGTTTCGCTATCGCGATGGGGGTGGGCGCATCGGCTTTATTGCCAGCGTGAGCAAGCCGTTTTGCCTGAACTGTAACCGCATCCGTCTGACGGCAGACGGCAAGCTGCGCTACTGCTTGTTTGCGGTGGAGGAAATGGACGTCAGGGCTTTGCTGCGAAGTGGGGACGATGAGGGTGTGGCGGCAGCGATCCGTGAGAATCTGATGCGGAAGTGGATCGGCCACGAAATCGGTACCACCCAGTTTGTGCCCCCGCCACGGCCGATGTACGCCATTGGCGGCTAGCTGCGTTTGAGCGAACGGAAGGTGAACGCGAAGTCGCTCTCGCCGTGAGCCCGGAGGTGTTCCAGCCGAAGGGCCGCCTCTTGGAGAGTCGGAATAGTGCCGGGTTCAATCCACCAAAGAACATAGTGCGAAAGCTTTGGTAGCTCAAACCACTCCTTGCGCCGCCCCAGCGCTGACTTGTGCAGGCCCTGATAGACAAAGGCTTCCAGTGCGGCAGGGCTTTCCCATACCGAAAAGTTGACCAGCAGCATCGGGTCATCGTTGATGCGAACGGAAGTGTTGTTGCCCGCCTCGGTTTTGTCGCGCCAGACAAAGCCTGGGCTCGCTTCGGCGATGGCGTTGATCGGGTTGAGTAATTCGACAAAGGGCCGCATGATCTCGCCGTCAATCGGCCCGAGCATTCGTGCGACGTTGAGTTGTGCCAGGTGCATATCAGGTGTGTTGATCTGAGTGTACGAGCCAAACGCCGCCACAGGCAATCGTGGCCCCGAGAATGCTGATGGCCGCAGGAATTTCATTGAAGAAGACCCAGGCAACCAGGAAGGTGAGTGGCCCAATGAGCAGCAAGGATGCCGAAGCCTTGGCTACCGGGAGTTTGCTGAGGGCATGGCCCCAGAGCCCGTAAGCCAGAGCGCCTGGGCCAATGGCCAGAAACGCGATGGTGAGCAGGTGCCTGAGGGCAATCTGTTGCGTAGAAGCGATGAGGTTGGGCGCGAACGGAATCATCGCCAGGGCCCCAGAGGCGAAGCTCACGGCAGTGATGCCAAGCGAGTCATAGCGCTTCATCAGCGGCTTTTGGGCAATGGTGCCGAAGCTGAAGATCAATGCTGCCAGCAGCAGCAAGCCAACTCCGAGATTCCACTCCAGCCGGCCGCCAGATTCGCCCAGTGCAATCAGAACAGCGCCAGAGAGGGCAACTGCCAGGCCAGTCCAGGTGCGCCACTTCGGCCTGTGATTGAGAAGGAAGACCGAGAGAATCGTGGCAAAGACAGGCATCGTATCCACCAGGACGCTGGCTGGGCCTGAGGCAACCGTCTTTACCCCGTGTGTGGAGAGTAGTTGGTAGCCTGTGACGCAGCAGAAGCCACTGAAGGCTGCAATCCAGAAGTCTCGGCCCTTGGGAAGCTCTTTGCCCTTCCAGAACCATACTGCCAGCAGCAGGATGGCGGCAATCCCAAAGCGCAGTACCAGAATGACTTCGAGGGGAACTTCACCCATCATCGCCCGCACCATGGGGAAGGTCAGCGACCAAAGGATCAGCGAGATTGAGAGCGCAACGAGGGCTCCACGATTTGCCATACCCTATCGTATCAGATTGTATACATGTATACAATATCCAAGGGGCTATGATGGAAAGGATGCTAGGAAAAATTGCCACGCCGCAATTGAAGTATCGGACCGCCCCCGAGGTTGTGGCGGAATACATCCGGGATGCCATCTACCGCAATGAGTTGCGGCCGGGGCAGCAACTCCAACAGGAAGAGCTTGCCTTGCGTTTTGGGATCAGCCGGATCCCCGTACGCGATGCCTTGCGCCAATTGCAAGGCGAGGGTCTTGTAGAGCTCTATCCCAATCGGGGGGCTTTTGTTTCCAATCCTGGGGTGGATGAGCTGCGGGAAGTCTTTGGGTTGCGAATTCTGCTGGAGACCTTCGCGTTGCGGATCGCGGTGCCTAACTTCACCAAGCCGGAGTTGGAGCTTTGTGCGAGTCTGCTGACGCAACTGGAGAGTGTCGCCAATCGTGCCGATTGGTCCCGCATCGATCAGGAGTTTCATGCGGCACTGTATGCGCCTTGCCGGCAGCAGCGCACTCTCAGCCTGATTGAGAATTTGCGTGGCAGCGTCAACCGCTTTTACTACCTTTACTTGTCCCCCGAGAGTTATGGCCCGGATAGCTTACGAGAGCATCGTCAGATCCTGAAGGCGTGCCAGAAGAAAGATGCCGATGCCGCTGTGACTGCGCTTGAGAAGCACTTGCGTGGAGCGCTCAAAGAAGTGGAAGCCGTCAGCCTCAATACAGACGCTGCGGGGTGAGCTACGAGTTCAGCTGCATACTCGCGTGCATGTGTAGCAGGCAGTGCCCTGGGGGCGGGAAAATCAGAATGGCCATGCCTTGGTCCGTGCCTCTGTCGTAACGAAAAAAACGGGCCTCCCCGCAAAGGGAGGGCCGTTTCAGTTTCAGGTTTGAGCCTGAGTTTAGTAGTCCATCTCGGGGCCGTGATGGCCGCCGCCTGCGGGCGCGGCTGCCTTCTTCTCGGGGATCTCGCAGATCATGGCTTCGGTGGTCAGCATGAGGCCGCTGATCGAAGAGGAGTTCTGCAGGGCCGAGCGGGTCACCTTGGCCGGGTCGATGACACCAGCGGCGATCATGTCTTCAAAGACACCAGTCTGGGCGTTGAAGCCGTACTTGACGTCTGAGTTGGCCTTGATCTTTTCAACAATCGTGGCACCTTCGAAACCAGCGTTGCCAGAGATCTGGCGAACCGGCTCTTCGCAAGCGCGCTTGATGATGTTGACGCCGATGGCTTCGTCGCCTTCGAGCTTCATGTCGGAAAGAGCGGCCGAAGCGCGGAGCAGCGCAACGCCGCCGCCGGCAACGATGCCTTCTTCAACGGCTGCACGGGTAGCGTGCAGAGCGTCTTCGACACGGGCCTTCTTTTCCTTCATTTCGGTTTCGGTGGCTGCGCCAACCTTGATCACCGCAACACCGCCGGCGAGCTTGGCCAGACGTTCCTGCAGCTTTTCACGGTCGTAATCGGAGGTGGTTTCTTCGATCTGGGCGCGGAGCTGCTTGATGCGGCCTTCGATGCCCTTGGCTTCGCCAGCGCCGTCAATCACGGTGGTGTTGTCTTTGTCGATCACGACGCGCTTGGCGCGGCCGAGATCTTCAAGACGGACACCTTCGAGCTTGATGCCGGTTTCTTCCATGATGGCCTTGCCACCGGTGAGGATGCCGATGTCTTCGAGCATCGCCTTGCGACGATCGCCGAAGCCAGGTGCCTTCACGGCTGCAACGTTCAGGGTGCCACGCAGCTTGTTCACAACGAGGGTTGCGAGCGCTTCGCCTTCAACTTCTTCGGCGATGATCACGAGCGGGCTGCCAGAGCGGGCAATCTGCTCGAGCAGGGGAAGAAGGTCCTTCATGTTGCTGATCTTCTTTTCATGGATCAGGATGTAGGGGTTCTCCATCACGCATTCCATGCGGTCCGGATCAGAAATGAAGTAGGGAAGCAGGTCACCGTTTGGGGATTGGTTAGGTAAGCCTGCTAACCGCACTTGGACATGAAACCTCAGTCCACAATTTCTGCCTGTTTGGGTTTGCACCTGGGAAATAAATCGCTACGACTTGGAGATCCTCTCAACTCGAACCGGCCCGTCACACACGATGCGGGAGCGAACTGTCGTGCCGACTTCGGCTCTATCCAAGAACTCGCTGATGGCCTCTGGGTTTTCGAATCGGGCTGCTGGCACAGAATAACGAACTGGCCCTGTCTGAATTTTCGAACCGAAAAGTTCGGGTGTTTCTGCTAGACTCGGCGTCACTATCTGGATCTTGGCAGAATTGGAGATCATGGCGCGAATTGCAGGATCTGGTTCGTGTGTTTTGATCATTTCAAAGTCGATAAACGCATTGGGAAGATCAAAGCCTGAGAGGAGGCTGGCAAGTAGGTCCAACGTTTTAAGGTCTTCCTTTGTAACGTTTTTCGGCACATAAAGCGGGAGACTATACGCCACTGCGATCGGACGCAGAGCTTCTAGGAACCCTATCTCTTGAATCAACCATTCCGGTACAGGTCCATCAAGATGCGCTTGAACCAGACTTTTTCCGATCTCTAAGTCGTAGAAGGAAATGAGGCCAGACTCAATTGCGCTGGCGATCGCGCGGAGCTGTCGGAGGGATGCATCGATTTCAGTGCCTTTTGTTTTGTCGGCAAAACTTACGGAACCGATCAAATGGTGGGGGCGGCAGATGAGGGTAATAGGAAGCGGAAGGTCAGAAGTGCTCTGAAGCTCGATTTCCTCAGTTCCTGCCCGGGTGATTTGAAACCCAATGTACTCATAGACGTCCGAGCGATCCCCACTGCCGAAAGTAACTCGAATCGGGATGACCTTCTTGTCGTCATTAGGAGTGACTTCCAGCGTCATCCACTTTCGTTCCATTGGGAAGAGATGATCAAAATCGGATACTATGCCTTCAAGCTCATCTGCGGAGAATTTCTGAGGTATTCCCAAGCGTCGCGCTTCGAGGAACTTCTTAACACCGGCCCCCTTTAGAGTTATCCGTGCGCTAGGCGGGTTCTCTCGTAGCGCTCTTAGATCGCGAGGAAACACGTCTATCGCCATTGGTCCAGAGGAGATCGTTGCAATCCCCGTAGAAGAGTCTCCAGGCTGACGATTTCTTGCAAACGAAACTTCATACGCGAAGCGAGCATCTTTTGCTTCCAGCCTAGCGAGGAGGCTCTGAGCGTTTCCTTGGGCGAGGCTTTGAAGTTCAAGCTCGCTCAGTTCCGACGATTTCATGACGATCTCGCGAAGCTCGGAGAAGTTTGCCGCGCAGCCTGGAAAGAACTGTTCGCTAATGCTTGGCCGGTAAAGCAGCTCTTGGATGATCTCACTTGCCGCAAACAGCGAGATCTCGGTCTCACCGTTTTGGGAAGTGGCGAAGCGTTGAAACCATCGAAGCGTACGGGCATCCATATCTATCGGAATGCATAGAATCCACCGTTTCGGCGTGTAGTGCTTCAGCGCTTCTCTGAAGCTACCTCGTATCTGTGCTTTTTGTGATTCCTGGATCTTGACGAAGTGTTTGCATTGCCAAATATTAGGTTGGCCTTCCAAATTTCCAGACACGATGTCGAGCCCAGTGTCACCGCTTTTGCCGTCGATATGGTGAATGTCCATGCCGGGAAATCGCGCTTTGAGTATCTGCGTAATAAGCAGTTCGAAAGCAATTGGTTCGAGTCCGGAGAGAGCTTGAAGGAGTTGGCGGGACATAACTATCTGAAGACAGATTCAATCTTTACATCTTCCAATTCAGCTCCGCGAATGAACCACGCCCACTGACGGGCTCCGATGAATCCTCCACCTGTCACAAGAGCACTTCATTACATCAGTCCAGAAGTCCTGAGCCGCTCTTTGAGCACGAGTGCCTGCCGAAAGTCAGGATCTATCTTCAAGGCTTCGTCTGAGTCTCTGATGGCCAGTAGTCCTTGACCATCGATGGCATAAGCTTCAGCGCGATGGCAAAAGACTCTCGGATTGTTTCCGTAAAGTTTAAGAGCATTCGAAAAATCGTCAATTGCGCCAGGGATATCTTTCAATCTCGACTTTGCAAGCCCTCGGTTGTCGTAGAGTCGATGTCGATCCATATCGCTCTTTGCACAATCCAAACCAGCGGTGCTGATTGTGATCGCTTCTTCATGCTCCCCAATCCGATTTAGCGCGAAGCTTAGGTTGCTATACGCCCGAACGTAGCGGGAATCTACCTGAATTGCTCTTCGGTATTCAGAGATCGCATCGTCCCATTGACCCAGTCTTGTTAGATCGAACCCTCGATCCGTCAACTCTTCAGCATTGGCATTTTGCGCATGCTCTGTGGCACCAGAAACTGAGACAGGTGTCGAAGTTGGGCGTGTCGCCTTTCCGCACTGGTCGCAAAATTGAGCGGCCTTTCGGTTGGTTGCCCCGCAGTACTGACATACTTGGCCTTCTTCCTTGGAAAGTTCTTGAAGTACTCGCATGATAGATGAGCATCTGTGCTCACGATCACGCACCAGCATCTCATTGATTAGGGTGCAAATTGGCTCACTTACGCCTTTCAAGTCTTTGGAGCGCAAGTGAGCGTAGGGCATACTTTCGTCGCCAATCAGCTCTTGAACAGTGAATGTTGCAGATTGATCCCAAAATGGATGTCGACCCGTCAATAGAAGGTAGCCAACTATGCCTGCTGAGAATATGTCGGTTCTGTAATCGGGTACTTTACCAGATATAGCTTCAGGTGACATGAAGGTTATGGTGCCTGTTCGCGGACCAAACCCTGTTTTGCCGCCCTCCTCTTTAGCAGCTTGAATCATGTTCTTGGCTAGTCCAAAATCTGCGAGCTTTACTACACCCAACTTTGAGATCAGAATGTTGGATGGCTTCACATCTCGATGGAACATTGAGTGGCTGTGGGCAAAAGCGAGTCCTTCAAGAAGCTGTTTGAAATAATCAACCGCCTCATCTCTCTCAAACCAAGTTTCGTTTCTTTTGCGAATCCGGAAAGACTCATGCAGACTTTGCCCATCAACGTATTCCATAACAAGGAATCCCTCATCTTCCTCTGAAAAGAATTCGTACATCTCCACTATATTCTTGTGACCCCGCAGCCTTTGAATACTTGCTGCCTCATCTCGAAGCAGGACAAGATTCGATTGGCGGTTGGCAGACTGAAATAGACGCTTTATCGCCACCTCTCTCTTGGCTTCGGTATCCGTTGCTTGCCAAACTGTTCCAAATCCACCTGTTCCCAACGTCTTCGACACGACGTATCGATCATTTTTCAACTTAGATCCGACGGATATTGAAATTGGCATTGGAATTAGTATATTTGAGGTGATCCCGAAATCAAAAGCCCGCCGGGGTGGCCGGCGGGCTTCTCAATCAACTTGATGCTGGGCTACTGTTTAGTAGTCCATCTCGGGGCCGTGATGGCCGCCGCCTGCGGGCGCGGCTGCCTTCTTCTCGGGGATCTCGCAGATCATGGCTTCGGTGGTCAGCATGAGGCCGCTGATCGAAGAGGAGTTCTGCAGGGCCGAGCGGGTCACCTTGGCCGGGTCGATGACACCAGCGGCGATCATGTCTTCAAAGACACCAGTCTGGGCGTTGAAGCCGTACTTGACGTCTGAGTTGGCCTTGATCTTTTCAACAATCGTGGCACCTTCGAAACCAGCGTTGCCAGAGATCTGGCGAACCGGCTCTTCGCAAGCGCGCTTGATGATGTTGACGCCGATGGCTTCGTCGCCTTCGAGCTTCATGTCGGAAAGAGCGGCCGAAGCGCGGAGCAGCGCAACGCCGCCGCCGGCAACGATGCCTTCTTCAACGGCTGCACGGGTAGCGTGCAGAGCGTCTTCGACACGGGCCTTCTTTTCCTTCATTTCGGTTTCGGTGGCTGCGCCAACCTTGATCACCGCAACACCGCCGGCGAGCTTGGCCAGACGTTCCTGCAGCTTTTCACGGTCGTAATCGGAGGTGGTTTCTTCGATCTGGGCGCGGAGCTGCTTGATGCGGCCTTCGATGCCCTTGGCTTCGCCAGCGCCGTCAATCACGGTGGTGTTGTCTTTGTCGATCACGACGCGCTTGGCGCGGCCGAGATCTTCAAGACGGACACCTTCGAGCTTGATGCCGGTTTCTTCCATGATGGCCTTGCCACCGGTGAGGATGCCGATGTCTTCGAGCATCGCCTTGCGACGATCGCCGAAGCCAGGTGCCTTCACGGCTGCAACGTTCAGGGTGCCACGCAGCTTGTTCACAACGAGGGTTGCGAGCGCTTCGCCTTCAACTTCTTCGGCGATGATCACGAGCGGGCTGCCAGAGCGGGCAATCTGCTCGAGCAGGGGAAGAAGGTCCTTCATGTTGCTGATCTTCTTTTCATGGATCAGGATGTAGGGGTTCTCCATCACGCATTCCATGCGGTCCGGATCAGAGATGAAGTAGGGGCTCAAGTAGCCACGGTCAAACTGCATACCTTCCACGGTCTGCAATTCGGTGTGCATGGTCTTGGATTCTTCAACGGTGATGACACCGTCCTTGCCGACCTTCTTCATTGCTTCTGCGATGGTGTTGCCGATTTCGGTGTCGCCGTTGGCGGAAATCGTACCAACCTGGGCGATCTTGTCGTCCGAGGTGACCTTGACGGCCTGCTTTTCGATTTCCTTCACAACGACTTCGACAGCCTTGTCGATGCCGCGCTTCAGGGCCATGGGGTTGGCGCCTGCGGCTACGTGCTTCACACCTTCACGGAAGATGCTCTGAGCAAGGATGGTGGCGGTGGTGGTACCGTCGCCAGCGATGTCGCTGGTCTTCGATGCCACTTCGCGTACCATCTGTGCGCCCATGTTTTCGAGGGGATCACGGAGTTCGACTTCCTTGGCGACGGTGACGCCGTCCTTGGTGATCGTCGGGCCGCCGAACTTCTTTTCGAGAACGACGTTGCGGCCCTTGGGGCCCAGGGTGACCTTTACTGCGTCAGCCAACTGGTTAACACCGCGCAGGATCGCCTGGCGGCTGTTTTCAGCGTAAATAATCTGCTTTGCGGGCATGGTTGAATTCTCCTATTGCCTTACTTTTCCAAAATGCCGAGGACTTCGTCTTCGCGCATGATCATGTATTCTTCGTTGTTCAACTTGATGTCAGAACCGGAATACTTGCCAAAAAGGATGCGATCGCCAGGCTTGACGTCGAGTGCGACGACCTTGCCATCTTCAAGACGCTTGCCCTTGCCTACGGCAACGACTTCACCTTCTTGGGGCTTCTCTTTCGCAGAATCAGGAATGTAGAGACCATTCACCATGTCTACGTCGTTTTCCAGACGCTTGACCACAATGCGGTCATATAGCGGGCGGATGTTCATCGTGGACAACCTCCATCGATTGTTAGATTTTGTTTATGCAGACGCTGAGCGTCTTCACAATCATACAATTAGCACAATGAGGCAGAGACTGCTAAAAAAATAATTCAAGCTATTGATAGTAAAGGAAATAAAGTTTCAAAATACTTGGCAACGCCTTAAAGGTCTAAGTAGTTTGTGCAGAAAACCTTAGCGTGTGGTGCTAAGATCTTCAAATGCGATTGCTCCTGCTCTCTCTTTTTCTCTCCACCTTTGCCTGGGGGCAACCGGTGGGAACGCTGCTGACCGACAAACTTCGCAAAACCATCGAGGTCTTCGATCAAAACATGGAAGGCGTCCTCGGCGTCGCGGTCATCGATCTCAAGACCGGCGAGCAATGGAGCCACCACGGCACCACTCTGTTTCCGCAGGCCAGCGCCATCAAGATTCCGATTCTGATCGAGATGTTCCGCCTGAGGGAAGCAGGCAAGCTGCGCTTTGAAGAGGTGGTGACCTTACAGCCCTCCGAGATGGTGGGTGGCAGCGGGGTGCTGCAACTGCGGCTGAAGAACGGCCCGACCAAAGTCACCATTGAAGAAATCATCCGGGAGATGATCGCCTCTTCAGACAATACGGCGACCAACTGGTGTATCCGGCGTGCGGGCATGGCCGAGATCAATCACACCATCTCGAAGTTGGGTTTTCTCTCGACCCGCCTGCAGCGGGTGATGATCGATCAGGCGGCAGCTTCACGCAATGAAGAGAACATCTCGACACCCGAAGAGATGGCCGCCATGGTGAAGCTGATCTACGAGGGCAAGGCGGTCAGCCCGAAGGCCAGCGCCGAGATGATTGCCATGATGAAGCTGGTCAAGGCAGACATGCGCAAGGCCATCCCTGCCGGCGTTGAGGTGGCTTCGAAGGTAGGCGAGTTGACTGGGGTGCGTACGGAGATTGGTGTGGTGTATCTGACCGGCAGACCCTTTGTTCTCGCCGTCATGGGCACGTATCTGAAGGAGCCCTATTCTCCAATTGAGGCCGTAACCAAAACCGTCTATGAGCACTTTGTGAAGTTGGGGCAAGGGAACATTTACGGCAATCTTGGCGTACGCTAAGGTACATGCCACTTAAGGGAAAGCGAATTGCGGTGCTGGTTGACCAGCTTTATCAGGAGATGGAAGTCTGGTACCCCTACTATCGGCTCAAAGAAGCAGGGGCAGAGGTGTATCTGGTAGGTGCTGAGGCGGGCAAGAGCTACCCCAGCAAAGTTGGCTATCCAGCCGTTGCCGAAAAGAGCTACACCGATTTGCGGGTTGAAGACTATGATGGCGTCATCGCGCCTGGTGGTTTTGCTCCCGACCACATTCGCCGCCATCCTGCGGCTACCACCTTTGTTCATGAGATCGATAAGGCGGGCAAGCTGGTAGCGGCGATCTGCCATGGCCCCTGGATCCTTTGTTCGGCGCGGATGTTGCAAGGCCGTCGCGCCACCAGCTTCTATGCCATCAAGGATGACGTGATCCATGCCGGTGCCGATTGGGTAGATGCCGAAGTGGTGGTAGATCGCAACCTGGTCACCTCGCGCAAGCCGGATGACCTGCCGGCATTCTGTATTGCCTGTATCGAAGTTTTGCAGAACCAGTAGTCAACACACCAACCAATGTCCAATACCGTCATTGCGGTTTCAGGCCTGAAGAAGAGCTACGGCGATGTGGAGGCAGTACGCGGCATCGACCTCGAAGTGCAAGCAGGACAGGTGCTGGGCCTGCTCGGCCCCAATGGTGCCGGCAAGACCACGACCGTTGAAATTCTCGAAGGCATCCGTTCCCGCAGTGAAGGCAAGGTGGAGGTGCTGGGCTTTGACCCTGAGCGCGACGCCCGCCAGCTCAAGGAGCGGATCGGCATCTGCCTGCAGTCAACAAACCTGCCTGAAAAGATGAAAGTCTCTGAGGCGCTCGATCTGTTTGCTGCCTTCTATGAGCGCAATGTCGACAAGGCGAAGCTACTCACGCGCCTGCAACTGGACGAAAAGAAAAACGCCTATTACGGCACTCTCTCGGGTGGGCAAAAGCAGCGCGTGGCCATTGCCCTCGCCCTCGTCAACGATCCGCAAATTGTGTTCTTCGATGAACCTACAACCGGGCTCGACCCGCAGGTGCGGCTGGAGATTCATAAGCTCATTGAAGAGCTGAAGCAGGATCGGCGCACCATCATCCTGACCACACATTACATCGAAGAAGCCGAGCGTCTCTGCGACCAGGTTGCCATCGTCGATCAGGGTAGGATCATTGCGCAGGGTTCACCGCGAGAGATCCAGGCGCGCACGCTGGGGCAGACCAAAATTGAGATTCATCTGGAGCATCCGCTCGGGGCTCTCGATCTCCCCCCGGCTACCGTAATCAGTGCCGATCGCAAAGCACTCATTACCTCCAGCCAGCATCCGGCGCAAACCATCGTGGAACTGGTGAAGTGGATCGATTCTCATCAGTTGGAGATGACCGACATCAGCCTCAAGAAGCCGACTCTCGAAGACGTGTTCATCGAGCTCACTGGCAAGAAGCTGAGGGAATAATCGATGAAACCATTTATTGCCCATATTGTTTCCAACCTGAAGCTGACGCTGCGCGAGCGCACGGTGTTCTTCTTCAACTACGCCTTTCCTCTGGGCTTTTTCTTTCTGTTTGCCACGCTGAACCGCGCCAAAGAGACCAACACCATCTCGGCGGTACTGACCAGCGTTCTTACCATTGGCCTGCTGGGGAACGGATTTTTCGGTGGTGGCCTGCGGGCGATCTCGGAGCGGGAAAACGGAATTCTGCGGCGCTACAAAGTAGCTCCGCCCGGAGCCCTGCCGATTCTGGTGAGTGGCTTGATTGTGGGCGTGCTTCAGTATCTACCGGTGGTGCTGATCATGCTGGTGGTCAGCATGTTGCACTACGGCATGCAGTGGCCGGCGAACTGGTTGAGCTTTTTGGCCTTTGTTGTGGTGGCCAATCTGGCGATGCGCAGTATGGGCGGCATCATTGCTGCTGTCGCCAATACGATGGCCGAGAGCCAGATCATCATCCAGTGCCTGTACTTCCCGATGATGCTGCTGAGCGGGGCTACGGTGCCGATATCGATTCTGCCGGAGTGGGCCCAGGGCCTCGTGCAATTCATCCCGGCAACGCACATGGTGAGCGGATTGCAAGGCATTCTGCTCAAGCAGGAGTCGCTGCTGGATAACTGGAAGTCGGTTGTCGCCTTGCTGGTAACGGTCGTGGCTTGCACTCTGATTTCACTCAAAATCTTCCGTTGGGAAAAGGGCGAAAAACTGCCGGCACGGGCCAAGGCCTGGGTGCTCGCCGTCCTGCTTCCCTTTTTCGTGATTGGGGCCTGGAACCTGCAAAGCAAAGAGAACCTGATCAAGACGAAAACCCTCGATCGGGAACTGGCGCGCAAGCAAACCCTCTTGATCAAGAACGCCCGTATCTTTGTTGGCAACGGTGAAGTGATTGAGGGTGGCAGTGTTCTGGTCAAAGACGGGCGGATTGCCAAAATCATTCCTGGCACTGCACCCGAAGGCAAAACACTCAATGCCCTCGAAATCGAGGCCGCCGGCAAGACTTTGCTGCCCGGCTTGATTGATGCTCACGTTCACCTGGGAGCTCCGGGAGGCATCTATGCGGACGCCACGAAATACAGCGACCAGAAGCTGCCCGAGAAGCGGCTGAAGTCTTACCTCTTCTCCGGCATCACCAGCGTCAAGAGCACAGGCGATTGGGTGGATACCGTGCTGCCGCTCCGCAACAAGCAACGGAGCGGCGAGATCCTGGCCTCTGACTTCTACATCGTTGGCCCCCTGTTTACCGCCGCCGGTGGCCACCCCACCCAGATGCTGCAATACATGCCGCAGAACATGCGTGCGGTCGGGGAATCGCAGTTCGTCCGCTTACCCAAGACCGAGGAAGAAGCGCGCAAGATGGTGCGCGAGCTCAAAGAGAAAGGGGTCGATGGTATCAAGGCGGTGCTCGAGAGTGGCACGGAGAAAGCTCCAATGCCGCGACTCGATTTGAAGTTGCTCCGAGCCATTTGTGCCGAAGCCAAATCTCTGGGTCTCAAAACCGTGGTTCACACCAGCAAGGCGATCGATGTGAAGGATGCCTTTGAGGCGGGTGCCGATGGAGTGGAGCACGGTAGCCCGGCCGACCGCTTACCGGACGAGCTCTTGCAGAAAATGGCCGCCTCTGGATTCTTCTACGATCCCACCTTGAGCGTCTTTGAGGGGCTTCGTATGGTGATGGAAAGAGACTTTAGCCGCCTCGACGACAGTCTGCTGCAGCAGGCTGTGCCTCTCGATTTGCTCCAGTCGACAAGGAAGTTGATGAACCCCAAGGGTGTCAGCAGTGAATACGCCATCGACATGAAGGTGGTGAAGGCAAACCTCAAGCGCGTCTACGATGCTGGCGTACGCCTGGTGACTGGCACGGATGCCGGCAATCCGATGACCTTTCACGGCCCCACCATCCAGCAGGAGCTGGATCTCTGGGTCTCGGCTGGGGTCCCGGCCAGGCAGGCGCTGGTGGCCGCCACTCGAAACAGCGCTGAGTTACTGGGCGAGGGCAAAAGGGTCGGAACCATTGAGGTGGGCAAAGACGCCAACCTCCTGCTGGTGGACGGCGATCCCCTGAAGGACATCAAGAATCTGAGCCGCATCTCGCTGGTGATGTTGCGTGGCGAACGTGTCGGGCGCGGTGCCCTGCTCAAAGACGAAGACTAGCTCTGCAGATAGCGGAGTGTCGTCATCAGTTGGATCACAAACGCAATGACAACGATACCGGCAACTCCCAGGCCAGCCACATTCCAATAGCGCTCCTGGCGGGGATGCGAAAGCCGCGGGTGCCCCACCACATAAGCAGCGGCAAATCCACCCACCAGCCCGCCAATGTGTGCCCAATTGTCGGTGTAAGGAATCAGAAAGCTGATCAGCAATGCCCATACTGCCGTTCGCGTATAGGCTGACTTGACGTAGCTGCCGAAGCTCGAGCGTTGGTTGACGCCAAACGCAATCATCGCCCCAATCAGCCCAAAGATGCCTGCCGAGGCCCCGACGCTCAAGGAAGGGGCAAAGAGGCTGGAAGCCAGGAAGCCCACGATCGAGCTGACCACGTAGATCACAATCAACTTGCCGGCGCCAAAGGCTTCTTCCGCTTGCGCACCCAGGTCGTAAAGCCCCCAGGAATTCATGGCAATGTGGATGACACTGGCATGCAGAAAGCCTGCCGTAATCAACCGCCACCATTCACCCTGAAAGATATAGCTGGGTTCTTTGGCACCAAACAGAAACAGGGTGCTGCCACTCAGTTCCATGAAGTTGCCACCGCGAATGTTCTGCTGGTTGAACAAAGCCATAGCCAGGTACAGGAAGCCATTGACCCCGAGGATGTAAATGATGATTTGCCCGTTCTGCGGAAGCAGATTACTCAAGGTGCGGCTCGCGTCCAGGCGCATCTTGGGCGCCGGGGCAAGTTCGAACTCGCAGTAAGGGCAAACGCGGTCGGCTTTGCTGATAAAGGCCCGGCAGTTCGGGCAGATTGGTCTAGGCTCCACACTTTGATTGTAAAGTGGGGTGGTAGTGCTATGAGTTGGAATCGACAGCAAATTGCAGATTTGGTGCTGAAGCGGCTGGAAGTCGCCGCCCCGGAAGCGTCCGCGGAGTTCTCGCTCCCCCGCACCGTGAAAAGTTTTGTGGTCGACGATCTGTTGCCCCTCGATCTGGCCCAAGCTATCGCCCAGGCCTTTCCCGATCCCAAGGACATGGTGCTCAAACATCACCTCGGCGAATTGAAATATGTCGGGGTGCAGATGGATCGTTATGCAGGCATCCTCGAAGAGGCCATCTACGCCTTCCAGGATGAGCGTGTTGTGCAAGCGGTGAGCTACATCTGCGGCATCGAAGGGCTGATCCCCGATGCGCACCTCTACGCCGGCGGCATCAGTGCCATGGTGAAGGGGCACTTTCTGAATCCACACCTCGACAACTCGCATGACATGGAGCGCAAGCGCTATCGCGCGCTCAATCTGCTCTACTACACGGCTCCTGGTTGGCGGCTGGACTACGGCGGCAATCTGGAACTCTGGGATGAGGGTCCGAAGGGCAAGCCCAGAACAATTGAAAGCCGGTTCAATCGTCTCGCCTTGATGCAGACCGACAAAACGTCCTGGCATAGCGTGAGCCCGATTCTGCATGACGGAACACGCAAATGCGTTTCCAATTATTTCTTCACCCTCAATCCCGTCGATGGCCAGAAAGACTATCACGTCACCAGCTTTCGGGGCCGGCCGGAAGAGAAGTTCAAAGACCTGTTAATGCAGGGTGATAATGCCTTGCGCCAGGCCGTGAAAGAGACACTGGGCGAAACACTTTTCAAGAACAAACACGTCTACAAAAAGGATTGACCCGGGGCAGGGCAGCATTGCCCGCTATTTTTGTGTAAATTAGTGAGGTCGATGGCATTGCCAATACAAGTCGCAGAATCCATTGTTGAAGTCGGAAAATTGATGTACCAAAAAGGCTGGGTAGCAGCCAATGACGGTAACATCAGTGTCCGGCTTGATGAGGAGCGTATTCTCTGCACACCGACCGGTGTCAGCAAGGGAATGATGCGTGCTGAAGACATGCTGATCGTCGATCTGGAAGGCCGAAAGCTCGAAGGCACCCGTGCTTGCACCACCGAGATTCAGATGCATTGCACCGTCTATAAGCTTCGACCGGACGTGCATTCTGTCGTGCATGCCCATCCTCCGGTTTCTACTGGATTCGCCGTCGCTGGCCGCGCCTTGAATCTTGCCATTTTGCCTGAGGCTGTCGTAACGCTGGGCACTGTACCGCTGGCCGATTACGGCTTGCCGGGCACCCCGGAACTCAGCCGGCAATTGGAACCCTTCATTCCCAATCACGACGCGCTACTGATGGCCAATCACGGTGTCGTGTGTTACGGAGAGACGCTGGAGAAGGCCTTCTTCCGCCTCGAGACGGTAGAGCATCTCTCCCGTATCTCCCTGGTAGCCGAAATGCTTGGCGGGCCCCGCCTGTTACCGCGCCGCGAAGTAGATCGCCTGATGGAAGCGCGCTCGCGCTACGGAATTTCTTTCCCGGCTGGTGCCGAACCAGAAGCGCCCATCGCTGCCGAAGATATGATTGCCATGAAGCGCGAAGAACGCTTTGAGATCACCCGTCAGGAATTGATCTCTCTGCTGGATGATGTGCTGCGAGTTCGCGGCGTACTCAGCGACTAGGCGGCTTCGCCGTCTTCCCGGTCTTCGCCACCCCGGCCTGGCCTGCGTTTCACTTCCAGAAAAAAGATCACCAGCAGACTGGCACCGCAAAGCAGTTTCACGCCCTCAAGCGAAGAGTAAATCTTGTGGAACGCGTCCACCCGGCGACGAAGGTCTGGCTCCTTATCCGGGCCCACAAAATCGAGGCTCCGTCCGTAGCCAATGATCGAGGGCGTCACCAAAACATGCATGCCCGTGGTGAGCAGCACCATGAACAGCGAAAGCCCCAGAACCAGTTTGCCTTCCTTGGTGCCGAACAGCAAAATCCCAAAGATGAGCAGGCCGAGCAGAATCTGCGCCATGCCCCAGCCGTCGAAGAGCGATCGATTGAATTCAGCGGCCTGGTGGCGTGCCAGGATGCGCAATTTCTCCGAGCCAAGCAGCTTGAAGTAGGGAGCCATCTCCGGGGCAGGATTCACAATCAGTTCGTTAACCAGGCGAAAGCTGAAGGCGGCTACAGCCGCCATAAACAGGCTCGCCCCGATCCACATGCCAAGGAGTGTGCAGATGATACGGCGCGTATTCATGAAACTTCTTAGTGTATCGCGTGATAATGAGGGACATGCACGTGAATCGTCGCCAATGGTTTGCCTCCGCGCTGGCCGCCTCTGCTGCCAGTGCCGCTCCGGTTTCTCTCAAACAGAAGGTGCGGCTTGCCGTCATTGGGCAAGATGGCCACTTGGGAGAAATCCTGAATCCGCTTCCGGGCCTTCCTGATGTCGAAGTGGTGGCCTGCTGCGATTACACTCCGGCGGCGCTCGATGCTCTGTCAAAGAAGCCTGCTCTCCAAAAGGCAAAGCCCTTTCTCGATCAGGAGAAAATGCTCGATGAAATGAAGCCCGATGTGGTGGCCGTAGTCAATGACGATGGTGCCCGGGCCAAGGCGGTGATCCTCACGCTGCAGCGCGGCATCCACTGCATTGCCGAGAAGCCGCTGGCCATCACCAAAACGGATTTGTTGAAGATCAAGCGCATCGCTCGTGACAGCAAGGGCAATCTGGGAATGTTGGTTCCGCTGCGCTACAGCCCGCAGTTTATGGCGCTACGGCAAGTGGTTGATTCGGGTGAAATTGGCGAAGTGCTTTTGCTGGGCGGACAGAAGTCCTACAAACGTGGGGCTAACAGCCTCTGGAAGAACAAGCGGGCTTCCTACGGCAGCACCATGTTGTGGATTGGGCCACACCTGATTGATCTGTTCTACTTCACCGGTCGTCAGAAACTGACAGAAGCATTCTGCTGGCAGGCCAATGTCCAGGATCCAACAATCGGGGACCGCGAGAATGTCGTGGGAGCCGTCTTTCGGCTGGCCAACGGGGGCGTGGCAGAAATGCGTATGGATTATCTGCGTCCCGACACTGCACCCACCCACGAGGACGACCGCCTGCGCGTGGCGGGCACCAAGGGCATTGTGGAGTACACGGCGGCCACGGGCGTGACGGTCATTTCAAATGCCGGCAAGCCGCGGCGTGTGGAGGCTCTGCCCGCCGCCGGGCAGGTCTTTGTCGATTTTCTCGAAGCCACCTACTTGAACAAGCCGGCCAGCCTGTCGAAAGCTGACATTTTTCACGTGAGCGATGCAATTCAGGCGGCAGAAGACAGTTCTCGCGTTGGTCGCCCGGTAAAAATTTGATAGCTTGGTGAGTGGAGGGATGGCCGAGCGGTTTAAGGCACCGGTCTTGAAAACCGTCGTAGGGGAAACTCTACCGTGAGTTCGAATCTCACTCCCTCCGCCAATACATAAGTTTCATAAAATCAATAACTTGTAGATTGATGGAGTGGATTTGCCACTCTCTGTTTGAAGCGATCCTCAGCAAAAGTGCTTTAGTTTCAATAGGTTCCACCGTTGATCGCCATTGCTCAAAATTACCCAAACTGCAAAGATTGTTCTTCAATGCATTCGGGACGAGCATACGCTCTTATGGCCGCTGGGGATGGTCTTGCCATGGAATTGTGAAACCGAGAGATTTGATCTCTGCATTGAACGCATCTTCCCGTTGGATACCACGTGCCCCAAAGTAGAATCCGTCATCCTCGAATAGAGTGGGAACGATAATTTGGAACGGTGTGGGATCGTTGTACTTGACAAAAGTCCACTCCATGTCAAGACGTGTTCCGCTGCCATTCCCTTGCACAATCTCGAGTGTGACTTGCTTCAAGTGCTTTCCACCTTTCAAGACGAGAGGGCAGTCGGATGTGACATCAGCGTATTTGCGAATGAACCAGTACCATCCACTCAAATAAGCAATTGCTGCTGGCTCGATTCCTTGTTGTCGCAACCAGTCGATCAACTCGTCGCGGACAGCGAACAGTGAGTAGGTATTGAACATAAATGTTTGTTCTTCTCGAGGAAGCTGTTGAAATTCGAGTTTTCGCTCGATCATCGAGTCTGCAAAGTTCAAGAGTTCTGCCTGCCACCCCTTCTTTCGGTCCAAACTGATGTGCGCTACCCAGTCGCAGAAGAACCAAATGCGCTGCAGGTCGCCGCGATCGACTCCTTGTCGGTCGAGAAGCTTTCGTACCTCGATGAGCGTGTACACAACTCGTTCCTCTGTGACGATAGGATGCGCGAAGACTTCATTTAGCTTTCTAACGAGTTCATCTTTCATTTAGGAACTAAGGATAACGGGAGGTCCCTACATTGCGCATAATGCAGTGTCATCTGCGCCAATAGCGGACCGAGGCGCTTGAGTGCTTTCTCAACGTACATTGGGTTGAGTTCACACCCTATGAACCTGCTGCCCCTCAACCCTCGCAATCCCTCGCACCTTCCCATACGGCCCAGATGTGCAAGCGAGAGGCAGACAACCGGAGCAAGTCACGCGCCACTCTCTGTCCTTGGTCCAACCGTGTTGGTATCGGATTCATTCGGCAAACCATTCCGATCCCCAACAGCAGGAGCTCCGGTCGGGGCTGATGCCCTATCAAGGAGAATCTCACCCGTCACCTTCGCGAGCCGAAGCGCAATCGCAAAGCTCCCAAGAAAGGGTGCCAAAATGAGCCACGCGGCTTCTGCCGGAGAGCGCTCCATACCCTCTTGAAGTCTGGCACGGTACTGAGCTGCCTTATTATGCTGCTGAAGATTGGCTATATACGCTCTGATTTGACGATTTAGTTCCTCATCTTTGACGATGGGCGGAGGCGGAACGAGACGCAAGTCCATTTCTTCAATTGGAACCCTTGTAGGTACAAGAGCTGAAACTGTTTGGAACCATTCGCAAGCGGCATTGTACTCATTCTGGATACGATCGAATACCTCGGGCGGCGGTGACCACTCACCACGCACAAAGGTTCGACAGCTCAGACCTTGCCCCCCTAAGTAAGAATCCACGTCAACCCGGATCGGATCGTAAACCGGAGGTGCAAGTTGATCGAAAGCATTCGCGATATTGATGGATCCTATCTGGCGTACTTGACCCATGGTTCCGATTAACGCGAGACCACCTGCCATGACCCAAAAATAATCTACGACTTTGAATCCAAGCTTCTTCAGGGGTTTCAACCCAAGCCGCTGAAGCCACCCGAAAACCATCCACGCGTGGAAAAAGATAAGGGAAAATACAAAGAAGCGAAACACCGTCCCAAGACGGGCCGATGGCGGCATTAAGTACTCAAGATCAGGCATGAATTCCTATCCTAAATGAACTGCCTTGTCTTTCTACTCGGGAAGTGTGAACTGCGAAGCTGCCGGTTGTGGAGCAGTAGCGATGTTACGCGCCACACTCTACCCGTTCTTCTGTTTGCTGCCTGAATATTTGCGTAGCATCCTGGCTACTTTTTGTCGGTCTCTTTTTTCGTCGTGCTCGAATGGTTGTTCTTCGGGTGCTGGCTTTGTTCCGTTGTTGTACAAGTCGCGTATCGCCCGTACGAGTTGGTAGAGGAACTGTACTGTTCTTCCGAGTTCTTTTGCGTTTGTTTGCGGAAAGAGATCGTTGCCAGCTTGCTCGTCGGTGATCAAGCGATGCGCGTAGATCTTATCCCTTATCAGCGTGTAGATCCGTTGGAATTCCGTGACGTGAGGATTGAGTTCCTGTTTGAGGAATCTGAGCGCGCTTGCATTCCTCGGTTCCCATGCTCTCGCTATGAAGTCATCGAGCCATTCGGGCTTCGGCCCTGTAGTGGTTCTTCTTGCAGCGAGCGCATCCCGACTGAAGAACTGCGGGTTGGCGATAGTTGCGGCTATCAATTTCTGAATAGTAAACGCGTCAGACGCCTTGTCGAAGATCTTCGCCAGGGTCATGATCATGGTGAACTGCATGACTGCCCGGTACGGCTGCCAAAACTCCGCGTTCGCCATGACGTGCGCAAGGATCTTCTTATCGTGCTTTGTAAGCCGTTCAAGTTCATCAAGGCCGTGGTAGAGCGTGAATGACGCGTCAACCTCGGCAACGACCATATTCATCAGAACAAGGTACTCGGATTCTGTCATCAACGGACGCATCGACACTCAAGTCTAAACGATCTTCAAGCCAACAGCGAGGCGACGCTGTTTTGACGCGCCACATTCGTGCAGTCAGCGAGGAGATGATAGTCTTCGCATACGATGGACCTCGCTTATTTTCTTGAGGAACGACTCAAACTCATTACTTTCTTCTATTCGGAAAGCACTGTCGGCTTTGCTGAGACGAAGCGGAAGATCGAGAATGAAGAGGAGCCGTACGTCGATAGACGGATTGCGGAGTATGCAGACGGACACGCCTATCAAGAAGAATGGGACTTGGCCGATGCTGCATTCGAGATGGCTGGTGCAGCAGCACTCGATTACCTCCAAGCGACACTGCATGCGTTCCTTAATGAGTACATGCACGCGACACGCAACGATGAAGTCATCAACAACTTGAGGAAATTTAGCAAACAGGGATGGTTTGCCAATTATCAGGAGTTTTTCACAACGTATCTCAAAATTCATTGGACCGAGAGCGGCGCGGATCTCGAACTCATCGAGCATGTCGTGCTCACCCGTAATGATTTTGCCCATGGCAGCGAATTGATGACGCGCTATGCATTCCAAGACAAGACACATGCGCAGAAGTACCCCGATGGAGCGTTCGTTGATCCAAAATGGAGGAACCTCAAGCTGTCGCAAAAACTCTCCGTATCCCCGCAATCTCTAGAAGAGGCGATCGCAAACGTTCGGACGCTCTGTCTATACCTAGAATCAAAGCGAACGCTCAATTTGCCGAGCTTCACCTTCAAGGGAGCGGAAAAAGAAAACCCATAGAGATCCATCACACTGCTCAGAACGTAAAGCACTTTTGCGGTTGCGGAGTGGCGGATGTGAAGATAGCAAATTTGGGGTAACGTCTGTGGAACGAGAGGAACGGCGGGCTCTATTGCAACCTGGCATCAGCCAGTTCTTGATCCCAATAGCTGCGCAAGGGTACGATCTCACTCCCTCCGCCACCTAATTCGGGCTGAATTCAATCAGCCAGTCGCTGTCACTCCCCATAAAAAAGCGCGCCGTTTGCCCGGCCAGCTTATCTGTTCCTCCCGCCTCCGTCCCCACCACCATCGGATACCAACCTCCCCCATCCATCAGTTTTTGCGGAGGCATCCAGGTTTCCGGTCGGGCCAAATCGCCGCTATAGGTCACATAAATTCCTTCTTGCGGCCAATCCGTCCCACAACACGTGTGATTCATCACCATCACAAACTTCTTTAGGTACGTGTTCCAGTGGATGCTCGGGCCCCACATGGCGTCTGCCGCCTCCGAAGCCCAACTCGCGGAAGCTGCAAACACAGGACTCACCGCACCTCCGAGCCCCGGCTCCTCCCAGGTGCCGTTGAAATACTTGAACACCTGCCCCACCGGTTCATCCAGCGCCTCCACGCGGATGCGCGCCATCGCCACTCCCTGTGAGCTGGCAGGGCCGGAATAGCTGGAATAGGCAAGGTACAGATACTCCCCTTCGCGGTCCACGATCGCGCTGAAGTCCCCGTTGCCCCCGCCAAAATACCGATTGCGCGTCCCACAGTCGGGCTCCTCTCCAGCCTGCAAAATGATGCCAAGATCTTCGAAAGTTTTTCCGTCATCGAAAGATCGCAAGGCCCCGATGACAGGCGCAGACACCGGATTCTCCTCACAATGCAGGAAGACCTCATGGTGGTACCAGGCATAAAGCGTACCCTTGGGGCTCTTGTAGGTTGCCTCAATCCACAAAGGGGCGTGCTCATAGCTGTAGAACCTGGCCGCACGCACCCGGCCCAGACTCTCCAGGTTTTCCCCCTCACTGCGAATCGGCATGCCATCGGAATTGAACAAAATCAGCTTGCCCTCAGACCAATGCGAAGGGCTATTGGAATCAGCCACTCCCGGCAGACGCAGTGGAGCCGCCGCCACAATTCTTGCCGTCTGGCCCGCCAACCCAGGGCCAAAAGCAAATAAGATAAAGATTACGCCCGGCCAAACTGAGTTTTTGTACATCAACTTTTAGAGTCTGGCCCCAGGGATTAAGTTACAGGACCCAATAAAGAACGACATGAAAGCCCTACTCCTTTCCGAATACAAGAAGCTCGCCCTCACCGAAATGCCGATGCCCACCATCGGGCCCGAGGACGTCCTCGTAAAAGTGAAGGCTTGCGGCATCTGCGGCAGCGACATCCACGGCTATGACGGCAGCACGGGCCGCCGCATTCCGCCCCTCGTGATGGGCCACGAAGCCGCCGGAGAAATTGCCGAAGTGGGTTCTGCCGTCAAGGGTTGGTCGCTGGGCGACCGCGTCACCTTCGATTCCACCGTGAGCTGCGGTCGTTGCTACTTCTGCCAACGCGGCGAAATCAACCTCTGCGAAAACCGCCAGGTGCTCGGCGTCAGTTGCGGGGAATACCGTCGGCACGGCGCCTTCGCGGAATACGTCACCGTTCCTCAAAACATCCTCTACAAGCTTCCGGAAGGCTTCCCCTTCCATTACGCAGCCATGATTGAAGCGGTTTCGATTGCCGTTCATGCTGTCAATCTCACCCCGATGCAACTTGGCTCTTCTGCCCTGGTGGTCGGCTCGGGCATGATTGGCTTGCTCGTCATCCAAACCCTGCGTCTGGCCGGCTGCGGTCAAATCATTGCCGTAGATCTTGAAGACTCGAAGCTCGACCTCGCCAAGAAGCTCGGTGCTGACGTTGGGCTCAACCCCAAGAACACCGACGTCGTGAAGGCCGTGCAAGACCTGACCGGCGGCCGTGGCGCCGATGTGGCCATCGAAGTCGTCGGGGCAGGGAAGCCCATTGAAACTGCGATCTATGGCGTGAAAAAAGGCGGCATGGTCACCCTGGTTGGCAACATCACTCCGAAGGTCGAAATCCCACTCCAGGTTGTCGTCAGTCGGCAGATCCGCCTGCAGGGTTCGGCTGCCAGCTCGGGCGAATTCCCGCAGTGCATTGATTTGCTCAACCGTGGGGCCATCAAGGTCGACCCGATCATCACCGCACTCGCTCCTCTCGAGCAGGGTGCAGACTGGTTCGAACGCCTCTATGCCAACGAGCCGGGCCTGATGAAAGTTGTCTTGCAGCCAGGTGCATAGTTGTGCGACCCTAAGCACTTAACGCAATGCCCAGGGCCCGCAACAACGAACGCAAAGTCAGTCTCAGCGTCATGCTGCGTATCACGGCCATGGACGTTTGCTGTGGTCCCCCCATCCGTCCGTAGTCATCCGCGCCGATTTCTTCAACGACATTTTGGACCCCTTGAAAGGAGAGCCACATGGCCCTCGATTCTCTTTTATTTGAAGAAGAGTTGCGTGGCGGTGCCAGCTTTGCGCATGTTCTCAAGCGCGGCACAGCATTGCGAATCACCGACCTGGACGGTGGAGCAAACGTACCCATCACCTTCTTCAACTTTGAACTCTTTGTCGAGCGCTACAACATGCCCGACACGCTCAAAGCGCAGCACACCGCGCACCTGACGAAAGGCCATTGCATTTACTCCGACATGGGGCGTGTGCTCTGCTCGATCACCGACGACACCGTGGGCTGGCATGACCCCATCGGAGCGCACTCCACCGACGAAAGCGTCAAGGCCAAATACGGGGAGCATTCCTATCAGGAATTCCGAAACGACTGGTACACCTCAACCCGGCAGAATTTTTTGCGGGAACTCGCCAAGTTCGGTATGGATCGCCGCGACCTGCAGGCCCAGATCAATTTCTTCTCGAAAGTTCAGGTTGACGACACGGGTCGGATGAACTTCATCAGTGGCAATTCGGCTGCCGGTGATTTCGTCGAATTGCGCGCCGAGATGAACACCCTGCTGATCATCGATACGAATCCGCATCCGCTCGACCCGAATCCGAACTACGAACCAAAGCGGGTGCACCTGCGCTTCCATCGTGTCGAGCCGCCCGGGCCCGAAGACCTCTGTCGCACCTCCTGCCCTGAGAATCGCCGGGGCTTCATCAATTCAGAAAGATATTTCCTCTAAGGAGCCGCCATGAGTGATCGCATTTTGGTGGAGAGCAGCCTCGATCCAGCCGCTGCCATTTATGACGAGGTCCTGCCCGCCGGACAGGGCTGGATTCATGAAGTGAAGAAGGGCCAAACCTTTCGCATCGTAGACCTCGATGGCAATCAGGCCGCCGACACCCTTTTCTATAACGCTCGCGACTTCAGCGAACGCTATTCCGCACTCGACACGATCCAGGCCCAGGGCAGCATCTACCTCACTACTGGCTCCCGCCTGATCTCCAATCTGGGCAATGAGCTGATGGTCATCACGGCCGATACCTGCGGGCGTCACGACACGCTGGGAGGAGCCTGCGCCGCAGAATCCAATCAGGTGCGCTACGCCATCGACAAGCGCTACATGCATAGCTGCCGCAACTCCTTCACGATGGCACTTGCCAGTTGGGGCGTCTCCAAGCGCGACATGACTTCCAACGTCAATTTCTTCATGAATGTGCCCGTCACGCCAGAAGGCAAGCTCACCTTTGAAGACGGCATCAGCGAGGCAGGGAAGTACGTCGAGATGAAGGCCACCATGGATGTGGCCGTGGTCATCAGCAACTGCCCGCAACTCAACAATCCTTGTAATGCATACAATCCAACCCCTGTCCGGTTGCTGGTCTGGGGTTCGGATGTTTCGTAAAGTTCTCATTGCCAACCGCGGCGCCATTGCCTGCCGCATCCTTCGCACGCTGCACAAAATGGGCATTGCCAGTGTTGCCGTCTATAGCGAAGCCGATCGTCATGCCGCACACGTAGAGCAGGCCGACGAAGCCTTTTTACTGGGGCCCGCACCTCCGGCGCAGAGTTATCTCCTCGGTGACAAAATCATCGCGCTGGCCATGGAGTGCGGTGCGGAAGCCATCCACCCCGGCTACGGCTTTCTCAGTGAGAATGCTGCCTTTGCAGACGCCTGCGCCGCCGCCGGCATCAAGTTCATCGGCCCGACCGGTGACCAGATGCGCTCCTTTGGCTTGAAGCATCGCGCGCGAGAACTCGCCATTGCTGCGAATGTCCCTCTGCTGCCCGGCACAGGCCTGCTGGCCGATGCGCAAGATGCCGTCGCGCAAGCCGCTCGCATCGGCTATCCCGTCATGCTCAAAAGCACTGCCGGTGGTGGTGGCATCGGCATGCGGCTCTGCCGCACCGATCAGGAACTTTCTGAAAACTACGCCAGTGTCGAGCGCCTGAGCCTCGCCAATTTCAAAGACGCCGGCCTTTACCTCGAAAAATACGTCGAGCGGGCGCGCCACATTGAGGTGCAGATCTTCGGCAATGGGCAGGGCGAAGTCATTGCCCTTGGGGAACGCGATTGTTCTGTACAACGCCGCAATCAGAAGATCATTGAAGAGACTCCGGCCCCTGGCTTGAGTGAAGCGCAACGCACGGAATTGCTGGCCGTTGCCGAACGGCTGGCCGCTACCGTCGGTTATGAATCCGCCGGTACGGTGGAGTTTGTCTATGACGCAACAAGCGGCCAGTTTTACTTCCTTGAGGTGAACACACGGCTGCAAGTCGAGCATGGTGTGACCGAAGAAGTAACCGGCATCGACCTCGTGGAATGGATGCTGCGTGCAGCCGCCCGAGAGTTGCCTGACCTGGCGTCCCTGCGGCCCAAGCCTGCAGGCGCTTCCATTCAGGTGCGCCTCTATGCCGAAGATCCCAACAAGAATTTTCAGCCCAGTGCTGGTTTGCTCACAAACGTGGTTCTGCCTACCGGCCAGACTCGTGTCGATTCCTGGGTGCGGTCAGGCTCGCAGGTGACTGCGTTTTATGATCCCTTGCTCGCGAAAGTGATCGTCAAGGCTGCCACTCGCGAGGCAGCAATTGAGCACCTCAATGCCGCACTGGCAGCAACCCGCCTTGACGGTATCGAAACCAACCTGCTCTATCTTCGTGAGTTGATTGTGGGCGAGCAGTTCACCACCGGCAATGTATTCACCCGCATGACCGATACTTTCGAGTATCGTCCGCAGAGCTTTGAAGTTCTCGATGGCGGCACCATGACAACGGTGCAGGATCTTCCGGGACGTCTCGGGTATTGGGATGTCGGTGTGCCACCGTCTGGCCCGATGGATGCCCTCAGCTTTCGGCTGGGCAACCTTTTGCTTGGCAATCACGAGGGCGCGGCAGGGCTGGAATGTACGCTCGCCGGCCCCACGCTACGCTTTCATACCGCCACGCGCATCGCCCTTTGCGGTGCCACGATGGAGGCCACGATCGATGGCAGCCCGATCCCTCAATGGAAGGCCATTGACGTCGCTGCCGGCTCTTTGCTGGAGCTTGGTTCCATCGAGGGTCCGGGTGCCCGCACCTACATCCTCTTTGCGGGCGGACTGTCGGTGCCTGACTACCTCGGCAGCAAGAGCACCTTTACCCTCGGCAACTTTGGAGGACACGGTGGCCGCGCCCTGCGCACCGGCGACGTGATTCATCTTGCCAATGCTCCGCTGAGTGCCGCGCGTGAAATCGAAGTTCCCCAGCTGAGCTCCGACTGGGAGATTGAAGTCCTCTACGGGCCGCATGGCGCGCCGGATTTCTTCACTCCAGAAGACATCGACACCTTCTTCGCCGCGTCCTGGAAGGTTCACTACAATTCTTCGCGTACCGGCGTCCGCCTCATTGGCCCCAAACCGCAATGGGCGCGCAAGGATGGCGGCGAAGCGGGTCTGCATCCCTCCAACATCCACGACAACGCCTATGCCATCGGAGCGATCGATTTCACCGGTGACATGCCTGTCATCCTCGGCCCGGACGGCCCAAGCCTCGGCGGCTTTGTCTGCCCCGCCACCATCACTTCCAGTGACCTTTGGAAGATGGGGCAACTCAAAGCCGGCGATACGATTCGCTTCCGCGCCGTGATGCAGAATGGCGAAAGAGCACCAGCCGTTTTGCGCCGCAGCAAGGACGTGGTCTTCCGTCAGGCCGGCGATCGCTACCTCCTCATCGAGTACGGTGAATTGATTCTCGATCTGCCCCTGCGCTTCCGTGTGCAGGCAGTCTACAACTGGTTCCTCGAACGCAAGCCTGCGGGTGTGATCGATGTCACCCCTGGCATTCGCTCCTTCCAGGTCCACTATGATCCTTCGCGGATCAGCCGCAGCACATTGATCGAGATGATCGAACATGCCGAAGACGATATCGATACCGACCATCAGGCAGAAGTACCTTCCCGCGAAGTCTGGCTGCCGCTCAGTTGGGATGACCCCGCAACCCGGCTTGCCATCGAAAAGTACACTCGATCCGTGCGCCCCGATGCACCCTGGTGCCCTTCGAATATCGAATTTATCCGACGCATCAATGGCCTCGATTCCCAGCAGGACGTCTACGACATCGTCTTTAACGCCAGCTATCTCGTATTGGGTTTGGGCGACGTGTACCTCGGTGCGCCAGTGGCCACTCCGCTCGACCCCCGGCATCGTCTGGTGACCACCAAATACAACCCCGCCCGCACCTGGACTGCCGAAAATAGCGTCGGCATTGGTGGCGCATATCTGTGCGTCTATGGCATGGAAGGCCCCGGCGGCTACCAGTTCGTCGGCCGCACCATCCAGATGTGGAATACCTATCGCACGACCAAAGAATTCACGCCCGATCATCCCTGGCTGTTGCGCTTCTTTGATCGCATCCGCTTCTTCCCCGTCTCTGCCGAAGAACTCTTGCAGCACCGCGAAGACTTCCCCAACGGCAAGTACCCGATCCGCATCGAGCCGGGCAGCTTCCGCCTGGCCGAGTACACACAGTTCCTGAATTCCATTGAAGATTCCGCCAAGGCGTTCCAATCCAAGCAGCGCGAGGCCTTCCAGCAGGAACGCGCCCGCTGGGCTGCCATCGGTGCCGACAAGGTAGGCGATGATGCCGAGCCCATTGTCGAAGCCGCTCCCGAGATTGTGGTGCCTCCTGGCTTTAAGGCCCTCAAAGCCTCCAGTGCTGGCAGCATCTGGAGCGTGGAGGCCCAGGAAGGCGACCTTCTCAAAGCGGGACAAAAAGTAGTCTTGATTGAAGCAATGAAAATGGAAGTGGCCGTAGCCACGGCAACCGGTGGCCGCCTCCACTCGCTGCACTGCAAGCCGGGTCAAGCCGTCATGCCTGGCCAGATTCTTGCCATCCTGCAACCGGAGCCCAAGTCATGAAGCCTACTGAAGCCGTCAAACAAGCCTTCGAGCGCATCCGCGCCGAAAGCAAACAACCGATTTGGATCTCTCAGGTCGCCGAAGAAAAAGCGCTCTCGCAAGCTGCTGCCCTGGAGCAGCATCCGGAGGCTGCCTCCAAGCCGCTCTATGGTCTGACCTTCGCGGTAAAAGACAACATCGATGTCGCCGGCATGCCCACGACGGCCGCCTGTCCAAGCTTCGCCTACACCCCCAGTAAGAATGCCCACGTTGTAGACCAACTGCAAGCCGCCGGGGCCATTCTCATTGGCAAGACCAACATGGATCAGTTTGCCACCGGTTTGGTCGGCACGCGCTCTCCACACGGCGCCTGCTCCAGCATCTACAACTCCGATTACATTTCCGGTGGCTCCAGCTCTGGCTCTGCGGTGGCCGTCGCGCTGAGCCAGGTCGATTTCTCCTTAGGCACCGATACCGCTGGTTCCGGGCGCGTCCCTGCAGCGTTCAACAACATCGTGGGCCTCAAGCCGACCCGCGGGCTGATCAGCGCTTCCGGGGTTGTACCTGCTTGCCGCACTCTCGATTGCGTTTCCATCTTTACCCGTCACGCGGGCGACGCCTTGAAGGTCCTGCAGGCCGCCGCCCAGCCAGATCCTGCTGATTTTCTATCCCGCCCGCTGGTTGCCCAGAAGGGTGCCGCCTGGTCCGCCACCACCCTTCGCATCGGTATCCCCAAAGCGAGCCAGTTGGAATTCTTCGGCGACCACGAAGCCGAGAAGCTCTACCGCGCCAGTATCGACCGCTTCACCCAACTCGGTGCCACCATCGTCGAGATCGACTTCGCGCCCTTCCGTCAGTCAGCCGATTTGCTCTACAGCGGCCCCTGGGTCGCCGAGCGACTGGCCGCCATTGAAGCCTTTGCCACAGACCATTCGGCCGACATGGACCCCACCGTGGCCAAAATCATTCTCGGTGCCCGCAAGTACAGCGCTGTCGATACTTACCGTGCGGTCTACAAACTGGCCGATCTTCGTATACTGGCCGATGCCCAGTGGCAATCGATGGATTGCCTCCTGCTTCCCACCACCGGCACAACCTTCACCCATGCTCAGATCGCCGAAGATCCGATTGGTCGCAATACTCAACTGGGCTTCTACACCAACTTCGTGAATCTGCTCGATCTCAGCGCTCTGGCCATCCCTGCCGGCTTCCGGCCGAATGGCCTCCCCTTCGGCATCACTCTCATGGCTCCCGCCATGGCAGAGCAATCCTTAACGGCAACGGCGCAAAGATTTCTTGGCGAGCCTGCCGAGGCCGCACTGCCGAAAGGCTTCCTCGAAGTTGCCGTTCTCGGTGCCCACCTCAGCGGCATGCCTCTCAATCATCAACTCACCTCACGCGGAGCTTACCTGCGCGAGACCACACGCACCTCGCCGGAATATCGCTTCTATGCGTTGGCCAACTCCACGCCTCCCAAGCCCGGCCTGGAACACGTTCCTGGCTTAAGCGGCCCCGGAATTGAGCTCGAAGTTTGGGCCATCCCGGCCTCCGAATTCGGCAGCTTCGTCAACGAAATTCCTTCCCCCCTCGGGATTGGAACGGTCAAGCTGGCCAGTGGTCGCTCCGTCAAGTGCTTTATCGCCGAACCCTACGCCCTCGCCACTGCCACCGACATCACAAAGTTCGGCGGTTGGCGCGCCTACATGGCTTCGCGATAACTCGCAGCCCAATCCTTCGTCAGGTAAACACTCACGGGCTTGCCCTCGCTGGTGGTGAACTCCACAAAGTCGAGAAACAAGCCCTGCTCATGTCTTCCTCTCGTTTGGATCTGTAGCTGTTTGCTTCCCCACCATCCCTTCACTTTCAGGAAGTTCCCAGAGATCCAAGCCTCGCGTAAGCGGCCGAGCCCCTTGCCGCTGCGAACGTAGCACCGCATTCCAGCCGTGCTCCTTTGGGGAGAGAAGCTCAGCAACCTTCCCCGCAGCGTATTCCAGAAGAACCGCAACACACGAAACAGGTAAGGCAGCGTCAGCGCGATTCCCAACACCATCAGGCCCAGCACCGGCAGCGCCACCCAGGGGTAGTTGTATGCAAGCAGAATTAACCCCACCACACTCACGTCCTCTGCCATGCTGATTGCCGAATGCGTCACCGGGTCTGGCACCGCATGCGCCGCCAGTCGCGTCCCCATTTTGGTTGCATGTGACCCCAGCGCCAGGCTCCCCACCATGATCATCGCGGCGCCCTTCAAGACCGGGTCAATATCCCCGACCGCACTCAACGCCAGCACCGCTGCTCCCACCGGGCGAATGAACGTATGAACTCCATCCCAGATGGGCGTAAAGCCAGGAATTTTGTCGGCCACAAACTCGGCCAGATACAGCGCCGCTGCCAGGCCGAGTATAGCCGGGTGGCTTAACACTGAGAGCCCCTCAGGTAAACCCTGTAGCCAACCTAGACGTTGCGCCAGGCCCACTGTCAAAACGACAGCATACAGATTCAACCCGGAAGCCACGCCAATTCCCAACAAACTCGACATAATTTGTGCGAAGTCCATTTTCGATTTGCCTCCTCCGTCAGGCTAGCTCAGCCGCAGTGCCGAGGAGTAGTACCTCGGTTCAAATAGTTTCCCAGTCGTCTACTAAGGTGTACGCCTCATTGTTTCAACTAGTTCCCTCGCTGATACTACTTTCGTACCCAGTACTCGGCGCAAGGCGCTTGCTTCGCGTTTGAGTGTGCTGGGCGTGGATTCGCAAGGCAGGTTGAAATGCCGTTTGAACTAGGAACCAGAGTCGGCGACTACCAATTCATCGATGTATTGGAAAGCAATCGCGATGGCACAAGCTACAAAGTACGCAATGTGCCTGAGCAGCGCTATGAGATCCTACGTGTGCTTTCCGAGGCGACACAAAGCGACCCGGTGCGCGTCGAGCGATTCCAGCGTGAAGCCAAAATTCTTTCCCGCCTGAACCATCCCCATATTGTGAGCTATCGCGCCTCCACCCAAATGGATGGCCGCTTTGTTCTGGCAACAGAAATGGTGGAAGGCACCAATTTGGCGGAGCGCCTCGAAATCGGGCCCATCTCGCTGCCCGACGCCGTACGCCACATCTGGCAGGCTCTCGAAGCCCTGGAGTGCGCTCACGCTGAAGGTGTGGTCCATCGCGACGTAACTCCCCAGAAGCTTCTGCTGACTTCCGATTCTGAACTTAAGCTGGGCGGCTTCTCTTTAGCCCGCAGCACGGCCGACCCGCGCCTCACCCAGGTTGGCGTCGCTGTCGGCACCGCTCACTATATGTCGCCAGAGCAAGTGCAGGCCAGTGGCGATCTCGATGCCCGCACAGACCTCTACTCTTTGGGCGTCGTATTTTTCGAATTGATCACAGGCCGCAAACTCTTCGACTTTGAAAGCCAGTTCGATGTCATGTTGGCGCATGTCGAGACCATCCCTGATCCTCCCAGCAAATGGAATCCTCTCACTCCGCCAGAATTCGACGCGCTGATTCTCAAGGCTCTGGCCAAGAAGCCGTCCCTGCGCTTCCAGTCGGCCCGCGAGTTCCGCGAGGCCCTGATGGCGATCTCGCTTGGTGCCGCACCCGAGCCTGCTGAGGACATCGAAAAAGCCCTCGAGGCTATGAAGCGTCGCGGCAAAGAGTCTTCCCGTCAGGCTCAAGTCCTGGCCGACGAAATCCTCGGCCATCAGGCAGACATTGCGGCGGTCGCCGCGGGTCAGACCTCCAAGCCCGTCGCCTCCACCTATTACGGCTTGCCCAGAGAAGTGGCTTTGGGCCTTGTGGTTCTTTTTGCCATCGGAATTTTCATTCTCATGATTGGATTCCAATAAGCGCTATGCCACTGCAAATCGGCGAGTCTATCGGGCACTATCAAATCGTGGAAGAACTGGGCGTCGGCGGCAATGGCCGCGTGCTCAAGGTCCAGCATTTGATCACCCGTCGCCGGGAAGCCATGAAAATCCTGGCCAACGGCCGACCGACTTCGCAAGAGTACGCCCATCGTGTGCTCCGCGAAATCCGTTTGCAAGCCAGCCTCGATCACCCCAATATCGCGGCTGTGCTCAATGCCTTTTGGCTTGAAGATGATCTGGTCATGATCATGGAGTTGATCGACGGAGTTTCCTTACAGAAGATTCTGGAGCGCCGCCGTCTCAATCTCGACCAGTCGCTCAATCTCATCCGTCAGGTCCTGCTCGCTCTCAGTTACGCTCACGGCAACGGTGTCATCCATCGTGATGTATCGACCGCCAATATCGTGGTGAGTGAAGATGGCCGCGTCAAGCTGACTGATTTCGGTCTGGCCAAGGGCTCTGCCGACATGAATATCACTGAGTCCGGCGGCATGGTGGGTTCCCCGTATTACATCTCGCCTGAGCAGGTACGCGGCACTGCCGCCACCGACCAGCGCAGCGATATCTACTCTACAGGCGTGGTGCTCTACGAGCTCCTCACCGGCGCACGCCCCTTTGAAGCAGAATCTACCTTCCTGCTGATGCAGTCTCATGTTCAGATGCGGGCCGTCGCCCCCATCGAGCGCAACGCCGCCATTCCCCAGTTCATCAACGATGCCATTGTGAAGGCGATGGCAAAGAACCCCTGGGATCGTTTTCAAACTGCCGCCGAGTTCCTGACTGCCCTCGAAGGCCCCTCTGAGAAGCGCCCGCAGGCGCTGCCTCAAATGGAGATGCCGACTGTGGCGCCTCCCGTTCCGGCCCCGCCGCAGCACTCCCATTCCTACGCTGCACCGCTTCCGCCAGAAGGCGATCCCGAGCCCAAAAAGGTCGTTCGCAAGGGCACTTTTCGACGTGTCCTCGCTTCGCCTGTTGCCGGTGCTGTCCTTGGTATCGGCGTTGTTGTTGCCGCTGTCGCGCCCGTCGTTTACTATGACTTCGAATCCGGCCGGCCACGCTTCAGTGATCCCCCGCTGCGTCCTCTCACCACTGTGGCTTCACCAGCCGACGCACCAGTAGTCCCGAAAGCAGAAGCCCCTGCCGCCCCTCTGATCGCAGGCCCTAAAGATCTTCCTGTCGTGCCGCAAGGCAATGGCGGTTTTGTGCAGAAGCGCAACAACTCCGCCCGTCGTGTCGCCACGCAGCCCACACCTCCTCCACCACCACCGCAGATCATGGTTTGGGGCGACGCGAGAACTTCGTCTCGTCCCACACCGCCTGTGGCTAGCCAACCTGCTCCGACCACTGTGGTCGAAGCTCCGCCAGTTAAAAAGATGGAAGAGCCCCCAGTCCTCCCCGCAGCAGCTCCCAAGGCCGTCATCGAGCCCTCTCTTCCGCAGACTTCCAATACGGTCCAGCCGCGCCGCGGACTGTTGCGCCGGATTGCCAGCGGCGTGAAGGCCCTCAACCCGAATCGTAAAGAACCGCCTCCGCCCAATCCGATCCGCTAGAGTGTCGAGGCGACAGCCGGGTGCACTTCCACCTTGTTGCGAATCGCCGGGATCGTCTTCAGATAGGCGTAGATCGCCCGCAAGTCCTTCTCCGGAAGCTCTCGAAACCCAAGCCATGGCATCACGGTAAAGTTTGCCTGCACTGCCACTGGGTAATTGTCATGTGTCAGGTTCTGGTAGCCGCGGAATTTGTCGATAAACCGTTCGACGGTCCACGATCCGATCCCCGTCTCGACATCCTGTGTCAGGTTCGCGCTGCGAACCTCAAAGCCCATCCCGCGAAACACCTCTCCTCCCGCGAATTCCATCCCGGCAACCGGAGCCCCTTTCTCCATCCTCGTATGGCAGATCACGCAGCCAGCCATTCGCACCAGATATTCGCCATAAGCAAGAGTATTGCCTGCATCCGGAGCCGCCACAGGGCTCAACACCGGCTTCGGCGCGCTCTTCATCAGCACGTTCACCGGGAAGTCGATCTTGGTCTTTGGCACACGATGCTTCACGGCAGGCAGGCTCCGCAAGTACACCACCAGCGAGGCCACATCTTCGTCGCTCATCCTGGCGTAGCTCTGATAAGGCATCATCGGGAACAACGCCCGGCCATCCTTGCCAATCCCTTCCCGCACCGCACGAATGATCTCCCCATCCGTCCAGCCCCCAATGCCATCCTCCACATCCTGGCTGATGTTGGGCGGCGCTACCAATCCGGGCAGGCCCAGTTCTTTCGGGAAAACACTCCCCGAGCCATTCTTGCCCTCCAGGATCGGCGCGCCGAACTTCTTCCAGTCGCGCTCCGAGTGGCAGCCCTCGCAGTCCGCCAGCGTCGAGTAAATGTACTTGCCCCGCGCCAGCCGCGCTGCACTGCGCTCCACGGTCTTCGTCGATGCCTCGGCTCGTTCTGGCCCACGCAGTACAAACCATCCTGCTGCCACGATTGCGAGCAAACCCAAAATCAAGATTGTCTTTTTCATCACATCCAGTACGCGTATTTAAACACGATCCGGGCTCACTGCCGGATTGGTTTGCTGCTCCAAAATCTGAATCAGTTGAAACGCTTCGTCATTCGAAGTCCCGCAATGCTCGAGCGCAGGCGTAAACCCCAGACAAACCGCAGGTCTCTCCGGCTTGCCAAAAATCAGGCACTCATTCTGCTCGCTCAATTGGATGCAACGGACGAACGCGGGCTTGCCCTCCGGCATGCCCGGAATTGGGGAAGAGATCGACGGCACGATGCAACAGGCACCGCATCCTAAACGGCATTCCATCAATACCGAATATACTGGCTCTCGCATGTCTCGTAATCTGACCATTGATGTTTATCGGGGTTTCGTCATGTTGCTCATGATGGCCGAAGTGCTGCGCCTGCCCTCGCTGGCCAGGCAATATCCTGGCAACCCGATACTCGATTTTCTTGCCTTCCACCAATCGCACGTCGCCTGGGAAGGCTGTTCCCTTCACGACATGATCCAGCCCTCGTTCTCGTTTCTCGTCGGCGTTGCCTTGCCCTACTCACTGGCAAGCCGCCTGGCAAAAGGCGCTGATTTTTCCAAGCTCTTTCAACACGCGCTCTGGCGCAGCCTGATCCTCATCGCCATGGGCATCTTCCTTCGTTCCACGCACTCCAAACAAACCAACTTTACCTTTGAAGACACACTCACCCAGATTGGTCTCGGCTACCCCTTCCTCTTCTTGCTCGGCCGCTACACCATGCGGACACAATGGATCAGCTTCAGCCTGATCTTGATTGGCTATTGGGCCGCCTGGGCCCTCTATCCGCTCCCTGGCCAACCTTTTGCTGCTCACTGGTGGAAGGGAGACAACCTGCTTGCTGCCTTCGATGCCTGGTTCCTCAACCTCTTTCCGCGGCCCGAGCCCTTTGTCATTCATCGCGGCGGCTACGGCACCCTGAGCTTCATTCCCACTCTCGCCACAATGATTCTTGGTCTTATCGCCGGCCAACTCCTCCGCGCCCAGGCAGAGCTACGGCGCTATCTCCAACTGGCCGCTGGCTTGGTAGCTGGGGCGCTGGCTTTACATTTTCTCGGAATCTGTCCCATCGTCAAGCGCATCTGGACGCCTGCCTGGACGCTATTCAGCGGTGGCCTTTGCCTACTCTTCCTCGCTGGCTTTCGCTACATTCTGGAAATCCGTAACCATACCCGATGGGCCTTCCCACTTCTTGTAGTCGGCATGAACTCGATGGCCGCCTACTGGATCGCCCATGTTCTTGAGGCTCCGATTGCCGATTCCATTCGAATTCACTTCGGCAATCTCAGCTTCATGGGCCCGCTGGTGCTGGCCCTCGAATGGCTGCTTCTTTACTGGATGTATCAGCGAAAACTCTTCCTCAAGGTGTGAGTTGTCGCAGCGCTTCTTGCTGCAGTAGATTCCAGGCCGCATCGAGGTCCGCTGCGGTCTTGCCCAACTCAGCAAACCCGCTGCTTTGTTGCGCGGTGGGCGGCATGTCAGCCTGATCCACTGCGTTCATCAAGCCCAGATAATCCATCGCAAGCGCTGCATAACTCTTTGACCCGCGCCCCATCCCTTCGAGATTCCGTGTGCGCAGAATCAGTTGCTTCACGGCATCGGTGGCCGTCAATTGCTCCAGCTTCCCTCTGAGCTCCACGATCTTCTTTTGGGTGCTGCGAATTGCCTGAATCTGGTTGGCACAGCCAATCGCAAGCTGATGCATTCTGGCCAGCCCTTCGGGAAGGGTTTTCACCCTCGGGTCCATCTTCAGCGTTAGCGGTTGGGTCTGAACACTCTGATCCACACTCAGCCGCACCCGATAGCTGCCGGGCAATGCCAGCGGTCCTAGCGGTCCAGCCGGTGTATCGCGATAGATGGCAGAAATCGGGTAGCTCTTGGCAAAGCCCTTCGGCGGCTCATGCCTCAGATCCCACACCCAGCGGTGCATCCCCGCTGTCGTCGCCACCTTGCGAGCCGGCCGAAACCAATAGCTGGGGTAGGCAAGTGTACTCTCGGCAATCGTCTCTGCCGGATCATCACTGGCATAGCGTCGCACCACCGCTCCTGCCGCATCGAGGATCTCAATCGACACCCGTCCTGCAACATCCTGCGGCAGATAGTAATCGATCATCGCGCCATCGGGCGGGTTCTGTCCCACCGGTTCCTCAGGGGGCTGTGGCGTATCGTTGTGCAAACTCCGTCGCAAGCGATAGGTCACCTGCGGGGCAAACAGCTTTGTCGTCATACCGCTCGCCAGTTGCCGCAGCGGCGTCAGGTTATCGAGAATCCAGAAGCCGCGCCCATGAGTCCCAGCTACCAGATCATCCTGATACACCACAATGTCTCGAATCGAAGTAGACGGCATGTTGCTCCGCAATGGATTCCAGTTGTCCCCATCATCGATTGAAAAGTAAACCGCCCGCTCGGTGCCGGCATAGAGCAGCCCCTTGCGCTTGGGGTCTTCCCGCACGGCATTCACCACCTCGTTGGCCGGGATGCCCTTCACGATCTTCTTCCAGCTCTTGCCCCCGTCATGCGTACGGTAAATGTGCGGGCTCAGGTCGTCCAGGCGAAACCGGTTGATCGCCGCATACGCGCTCAAATTGTCAAAGTGCGAGGCTTCCATCAGCGATACCTTGCTCCAGCTTGTCAGCTCCGGCGGCGTTACATTCTTCCAGCTCTTGCCGCCATCGCGCGTTACATGGATCAGCCCATCGTCAGTGCCTGCCCAAAGCGTGTTCAGGTCCTGAAAAGACGGGGCCAGCGTATACACAACCCCACGCCGCGCCATCTTCTCCATCTCTGCCGTCCGGTACACGCCGATGCTCGCAGGCACCTCCGTCTTCTCTCGCGACAGATCCGGGCTGATCACCTGCCAGCTCTGCCCCCCATTCAAGGTCTTAAAAACAACATTGCCAGCATAGTAGAGCGTCTTCTTGTCGACCATCGAAAACACCGCCGGTGCCGTCCGCAAGAATCGATACTTGCCGCTCCTTACCGCATCGGGCGCAATATTCTGAGCCTGTCCGGTCCGTCGATCAAAGCGCGTCATCTTGCCGCCGTAGATGATGTCGTTATCAAGTGGGTCTACCGCAACATAGCCATACTCATCCACCCCCACCGTTTGCCAATCCCGCGCCGTGATCGCCCCATAGTCGCTACGGCTCGCCACCCCGGCACTGCCGCTCTCCTGCTGCCCTCCATACACCCAATACGGGAAGCGGTTGTCCGTCGTCACGTGATAAAACTGCGCCGTCGGCTGGTTATACCAACTGCTCCAACTCTCTCCCCCATTCACCGTAATCGTGGCCCCTTGATCGGTAGCAAAGAGCATGATCTCGGGCTTGTCCCAGTGGATCCAGATCCGGTGATAATCATCTCCACCTGGTGCTCCTTTGAAGGCTTGAAAACTCTTCCCGCCGTCGCGCGAAACATAGCTGGCCGTATTGCCCACAAAAACCGTCTCCGGGTCTTTCGGGTGAATTCGGATCTCGGCAAAGTCCGACCCCCGCCCCCAGGTGCGCGCATCCCGGCTCACCTGCCGCCAACTCTCCCCGGCATCATCACTGCGGTAAATCCCCCCATACGTTCCGTTCGCGTCCACCACGGCATAAAGAATATTCGGGTGCCGCGGCGCGATATCAAACCCGATGCGCCCCAGCCCTTGCGCAAACGTCGGCAGGCCTTTGGTCAGGGGCTTCCACGTGTCTCCCCCATCGGTGCTCTTGAAGAGCCCACTGCCCGGCCCCTGCCACGCCCCGTTCTCCCACGGCCCCTGACGCCCGGCCCACAGCGCAGCATACAAGGTGTTCGGGTCCTTCACATCAAATTCAATCTGCGAAGCTCCCGTATCCGCATCTCGATACAAGACCTGCTTCCACGTCTCACCACCATCGAGCGATCGATAGATGCCGCGCTCCGTATTGGGCCCGTAAGGGTGCCCCATCGCCGCGACAAACACCCGCTTGGGGTCTTTGAAGTCAACGATCACTCGCCCAATCTGCTGCGCATCGCGCAGCCCCATATTGCGCCAGGTCTTTCCCCCATCGGTCGTCTTGTAGATCCCGTCCCCCACTGACAGGTCGGGCCGCTGCAAGCCTTCGCCGCTCCCCACATAGATCACATTCGGGTCGGTCTCAGAAACAGCAACATCTCCAACCGATCCCGTCGGCTGCCCATCGAAGATCGGCTTCCACGTGCGCCCCGCATCCGTCGTCTTCCAGACGCCGCCGTGGTTCACCCCAACAAAGAAAGTATTCGGCTCATGCGGTATGCCTACCGCTCCCACCGTGCGCCCAGCGCGAAATGGCCCAATCATCCGCCACTTCATGTCCTGCCAGGCCTTGGGGTCCAGCCCCTGCCCATTCAATAGGAAGCTCAGCGCGAGCCATGAAAACAAGATCCTCGTCATGATTGACGAGCATACCAACCCTGCTCCTAATCTGGCAGCGTCAGCGCAATGCGCTTCGGGTCAAAGCGCGCCAGGCTCCCCTTCGATGCATTCAGCAGCCACACCGATCCCGAGGCAACCTTCACCGTAGTTCCTGCTTCACCCACAAACTGCTGCACTACTTTTTCAGTCTTTGGGTCGATCTTGGTCAGCGGAAAGCCAGTGGCACTCACCCATACAAAGCCCTCTCCAAAGGCAATGCTCCCATTGCCATTCGGTACGCCGGTCTCAATCGTGGCCACCACCTTAAACGTCTTGGCATCGACTTTCGACACCTTGCCTTCCTTGTTGCCCAGCACCCAGAAATGATCTTCACCAAAGGCAACACTCACCGGCTCAGTGGCAACTTCAATCCGCTTGTCCACCAGATTCGTCTTGGCATCAATGCGCAACAGCCGGTTCTCCGCCGTGCAACTCACCCACAACGCATCCTGTTCAAATTGAACCGTGCCGCAACTGGCCCCCAATCGCAGTTCGCTCACCGCCGTGTTATCCGTCGGGTCCACGCGCGTCAGCGTCGCGCGATCATCACTCAGCACCCAGATGCTGTCTTTGCTCGCCGCAATCGCCAGCTTTGCCTTACCAGCACCCACGCCGGCGCTCGCCGTCACCTTGCCTGTTTTCGGATCAATCCTCGCAATCGATTGCTTCTTGCAGTCCGGAATCCACAGGCTCCCAAACGCAGAGACCACTCCGCCACAAGGTGCCTCCATGCCGCTCCAGGCCGTCTCGAGCTTGTTCTCCTTGAGTTGCAGGCGCGCTACAGAACCCTTATCGCTCAGTGGAGCCAGCAACATCGGCCCCTCGACCATCAGCCCGCTGGCAGCACCCGCCAGCGCTACCTCCGCATCCGCCTTCAAGTTCGCAAAGGGAATCTGGATCCCCGGCGTCTTCACCCCAGCCTTCGGGGGCCAGGCCGGATTCTTTCCCGGTTTTTCTTTTTCTTTGCCAACAATCGAAAGGGCAACCAGGACAAGCAACAAGCAGAACCGCATCAATACCTCACCAAATTTGAATTTCAGACGATTCGCAACAGGGAACGAGAGGCGGCAACCAAGGCCGAAAAGTGAGTATAGCGTTCCCTTCGGCCATTGACAAATCCTAACTAAAACAGCTATAAATCTTGTTACGCAGTTCGTCCTGCATTGTGGGTCAGCAACGTTTGCTCCCGGCTCATCCCGTCTCCGTTTCTCTTTAGCCCTGTCACGCTACTTTTGTCCTCGATACAATTACAGAAAGTCTGGCGAAAGAAAATCGGTCTTCCATGCGTTTAGGCAAGATGTTTATTCAGCGAATGCTCCCAGTCCTTTTGGCACTGGTCCCGGGGTTTGCGCAAAACCCTGCCTCCCCTGATTTCTTCGAGAACAAAGTCCGCCCCATCCTGGTCAACAACTGCTACAGTTGCCACACCAATACGGCGATGGGCGGTTTGCGGCTCGATAGCTCTGAGGCAATGCTCAAAGGTGGCTCGCGCCGTGGCCCTGCTGTGGTCGCCGGCGATCCTGACAAGAGCGCCCTCATCCTCGCCATTCGCCACGCTGACCCCGACCCCAAATTCCGCATGCCGCTCGGCAACAAACTGAAAGACGCCGAGATTGAAGCCCTCACTGCCTGGGTCAAGGCCGGTGCCGTCTGGCCCAAGTCCATCCCCATCGTCTCCAAAGTCAACGGCAAGTTTGTCATCTTCCCCGAGCAGAAAAAATTCTGGTCCATGCTCCCGCTCAAGCAGCCTGAGCTTCCCGCCGTCAAAGACCCCAAATGGGGCAAAACCAACATCGATCGCTTTGTTCTCTCCAAGCTCGAAAAAGAGTCACTGAAGCCCGTGCGCTTCGCCACTCGCACAGAATTGCTGCGCCGCGCCCACCTCGATCTCACGGGCCTCCCCCCCACCTATGAAGAGATTCAGGCTTTCCTCAAAGACACCTCGCCTGACGCCTACTCCAAGGTTCTCGACAAGCTCCTCGCCTCGCCACACTACGGCGAGCGCTGGGGACGCGTCTGGCTCGATGTGGCGCGCTACGGGGAAGACGATTACCGCAGCCTCGACCCCATGCGCCGCGGCTACAATCCCTACCCCAATGCCTACGTCTATCGCGACTGGGTCATCCAGGCCTTCAACGACGACATGCCCTATGACCTCTTCGTGAAGTCGCAGTTGGCCGGAGATCTGCTCGACAAAAAGATCCTCCACAAGACTCTTCCCGGTACCGGCTTTATTGGTCTCGGCCCCTGGTATTACGACAATGGCTCCACGGAAGTCACCCGCGCCGACGAGCGCCACGACCGTGTCGACGTCATCACGCGCGGCTTCCTCGGCCTCACGGTTGCCTGCGCTCGCTGCCACGATCACAAGTACGATCCCATTCCGCAATTGGATTATTACGCTCTGGCCGGTATCTTTGCCAACGTTACCTACGAAGAATACCCGCTGGCTCCCAAGAGCGTCATCGCTGAGTTCCACAAAGTAGAAGAGCAAATCGACCAGAAGCAAAAGATGCTCGGCGAAATGCAGAACAGCCTCGGCAAGTCCCTCGCCCAGTCTCTCGTCTTCTCCACGTCGAACTACCTGCAAGGCGTCTTCGACGTAACGGGCCCGAAGAAGACTGACATCGCGCAGGTCGTCGAAACCCGCAAACTTGATTACGAATTGCTCGAACGCTGGATCAAGTACATGGCCAAGCCCACCAAAAAGTATCCGAACAAGGATGCCTGGCAGGCTTTGATGAAGCGCCCCGTACCCAATGCACAGGAAGCCAAGCGCCTCGCCGACAAATTCCAGGAAGACACCGTTGCTGTCATGTTGGCCCGCCAGGAACTCGACGCCGAGAATAAAGTCATCGCCGACAAAGCTCTCGACGGCACCAAGCCGAAGAAGCGTACCAACAAGCCCTCCAACTTCGTTACCAACGATGACTTCTGCCCTGGCTGCGGTCTGCGTCTGAAAAACCTGTCCGACGAACAAAACAATTTCTACACCGAAATCTTTGTCCGTGAATTGACCGACGCCGAAGACCCCAATGCCATGCTCGAGATGGGTTTCCGCAACATGAAGCCCGGTGTGCTCACCTTCCGTGGTTGGGGCCTCGAGAGCCGTGTGGGTTCTGAGTCGCAAGCCCAGTTGGCCGCCGTTCGCAAAGACATCGAAGAGGCTCGCAAAAAGATCGAGCCATACTATCCCTACCTCCACGGCATCAAAGACAAGCCTGCGACTGAAATTTCAGAGCTCCCCCTCGCCCTGCGTGGCGACCCCATGCAGCTCGGCGAGCCTGTCAAACGCCACTTCCTCAGTGTGCTTTCTCCGGGTGATCCCGAGCCCATCGATCAAGGCAGCGGTCGATTGCAACTCGCCGAATACATCCTCCGCCAACCCATCAATACCAGGGTCCTCGTAAACCGTATTTGGAAGGGCCACTTTGGTTCCGGCATCGTCGATACGCCCAGCAACTTTGGCATCACCGGCGAGCGCCCCACCAACCCCGAACTCCTCGAGTACCTCGCCGCAACTTTTGTTGCCGGCGGTCAATCGATTAAGAAGCTCCATAAAGAAATGATGCTGAGCTCTGCCTATCAGCTCTCAAGCGACAACGACGCAACCAACTACGCCAAAGACTCCGCCAACCGCCTCTACTGGCGCTACGAGAAGAAGCGTCTCGACGCTGAGCAACTTCGTGATTCCGTGATGTACGTCGCCGGTAATCTCGATACCAGCCTCGGCGGCCCTTCCGGCGAGTTGAAGCCAAGCTTCCTCCGCCGCACCGTATACGGCAAGGTCAGCCGCTACAAGATGGACGAGTACCTCCAGCTCTTTGATTTCCCCTCGCCTTCCATCAGCGCCGAAAAGCGCTTCACCACCACCGTGCCGCTCCAGCGCCTGTTCTTGCTCAACAGTGACTTCATGCAACTGGAAGCCGAAGAACTCGCCCGCCGCGCCATGCCTGAGGTCGACAACCGGGCCCGCGTCAAGAAGCTCTTCCAGCTCATCTATGGCCGCGACGCCACAGAAGAAGAAATCAAGCTCGGCATCGACTACATCAAGAGCGAACCGATGCTCACCTACGAAGAGCGCAAGAAGAAAGAGAAAGAAGCAGCACCTGCCGAAGGCATGCGTCGCGGACGAGGCGGCCCTGGCGGTCCAGGCGGTCCTCCCCCCGGCGGTCCTGAAGTCTCCAAAGCCGAGCCGCCTCCAGCGACCGACGCTCCTCCTGCCGCCGACGCCAACGTCAACCCGGCTGCTCCTCCCGATGCCCCCTTTGGCATGGGCATGATGGGCGGCATGCGCCGTGGCGGCGGTCCTGAAGACAAGCCCGTCGTCTACGAGCCCACCATCTGGGGTCGCTACGCCAAAGTCCTGCTGAGCTCCAGCGAATTCCTGTTCATCAACTAGAGAGAAAGCTGCAATGTCAAATCACAAGTCCAATAACCCAACTACTCGCCGCGAAGCACTCCGCCGCGTCGGCAACGGTTTCGGCATGATGGCCTTCGCTGGCTTAATCAATCAGTCCCTCTCAGCCGCTGGTGCTCTGGCAACTCCCGACGGCAGCGTCGGCTACAAACTCGATCATCCCCAACGCGTCAAGCGCGTCATCTTCCTGTTCATGAACGGTGGCCTCTCCACCATCGACAGCTTCGACCCCAAGCCCGCTCTCGAAAAATACGATGGCCAGCCCATGCCCGGTGGTGAAGTCAAAACCGAACGCAAAACCGGCGAGCTCATGCGCTCTCCCTTCACGTTCAAAAAATATGGCCAGTCCGGTATGGACATCTCCGAACTCTGGCCCCACCTCGGCGAAGTCGCCGACGACATCTGCTGGGTCCGCTCTGTCCACACCGAAATCCCCAATCACGAACCCGCCTGCCTCATGATGAATACCGGTGCCAACCAGGCCGGTCGTCCCTCCCTCGGAGCCTGGATGACCTATGGCCTCGGCACCGACAATCAGAATCTTCCCGGCTACGTCGTGCTTTGTCCAGACATCCCCACCACCGTCGGCCCGCCGCTCTGGTCCAACGGCTTCCTCCCTGCCATCAATCAGGGCACCTACATCTCCGACAAGATCCAGACCAACCCCAACGCGCCGCCTGAGCCGATGGATACCGCCATGCCGGAAAAGGACAAAGACGGCAAGGTCATCGAAAAAGAGAAGAAGGTTGTGGTCGAGAAAGCCTTCGACCCCAAGAAGCTCATCTCCTACGTCAATAACCCCAAGTTCGAGCTCACCGAGCAGCGCCGCGAGATCGACCTCCTCAACAAGATGGAGAGCATCAAGCGCACCCGGGAAGGCTCCGACGCCCAGGTAGAAGCGGTCCTCAAATCGATGGAAGTCGCCTACCGCATGCAGACCGAAGCTCCCGAAGTCTTCGATATCCGCAAAGAATCAGAAGCCACGCAAAAGCTCTACGGTCAGGGCTCAACCGCTCGCGGCTGCCTCACTGCCGTACGCCTCGCTGAAAAAGGCGTCCGCATGACCCAGGTTTATTACGCCAAAGGCGACCCCTGGGATGCCCATGGCGATATCATGGCCCACAAGGTCAACGCCAAAAATTCCGATCAGGCCTTTGCTGCCGTGATCAAAGACCTCAAAGGCCGCGGCCTTTGGAAAGATTCTCTCGTGGTTTGCGGCTCCGAGTTCGGCCGCACTCCCGTCCGTGAAGTCGGCGGCGGTGGCGGCAACGTCAAGCGCGGTCGCGATCACAATCCATTCGGGTTCACCATGTGGCTCTCCGGAGGTGCCGTCAAGGGCGGCAAAATCTATGGGGCTACAGATGATTTCGGCTTTAAAGCAGTCGAAAAACCGGTCCATGTTCATGACATCCACGCAACCATCTTGTATCTCATGGGCATTGACCACACCAAACTCACCTACCGCTACAGTGGCCGGGACTTCCGTCTCACCGATGTCAGCGGTAACGTCCTTCACGATCTGATCGCCTAGGCGCGATCCACATTCGAGTTGACTACCCCTCCGTTCGGGGCCATCGAACCAGTCGTTCGACAAAACCAAAAAACATTTTTCAGGGGTAGTGTTTCAATGAATAGACTCGCAATTGCTTTGCTGGTCGCGGGAAGCCTTTCTCTTTTCGCGCAATCCAGTTCTCTCCAGGGCACGGTGACTGACCAACAGGGGTCTTACATTCCCGATGCCGTCGTAGCCATCTCCAATCAGGAAACTGCTGTTTCCCGCCGTGTCATCTCTAGCGCCACCGGCACTTACAGCTTCCCGCAAGTTCCTCCAGGCACCTATCGCGTCGAGGTCCAGAAACCCGGCTTCAAGTCGGCCGTCCAACAGGTCCGCCTTCAGATCAATACTCCAGCCACGCTCGAACTCAAATTAGAAATCGGCCAGGTCTCCGATTCGATCAACGTGGTGGCAGAAATCCCGTCAGTCAATACCCAAAATGCCTCTGTGGGCAATGCCTTCACTGAAACTCAGATCCGCCAGTTGCCGCTGCTCACGCGCAACGTCGTCGAACTTCTCAGCGTCCAGCCCGGCGTCACTCCCACCGGCGAAGTCGCCGGTGCCAAGCGCGACCAGAATAACGTTACCCTCGACGGCGTTGACGTCAACGACCCCCAGGGCGCAACTTCAGGCTTCAGTTCGGTGCTTCCAGTGCCTCTCGATTCCGTCCAGGAGTTTCGCACCACCGTCGCCGGCGTCGCCGCCGACCAGGGCCGCTCCTCCGGTGGTCAGGTTTCCCTCGTCACCAAGTCTGGCTCCAACGCCTTCCACGGATCCCTCTATGAGTTCCACCGCAACGTCAAGACTGCCGCCAACAACTGGTTCAGCAACCGTGCCGGCATTGCCCGTGAAAACCTGATCCGCAATCAGTACGGCGCTTCTCTCGGCGGCCGTATCATCAAGGACCGCGTCTTCTTCTTCGCCAACTGGGAAGACCGTCGCGACGCCACCGCCGTCGGCGTCAACCGCATTGTCCCCAGCGAAACCTACAAGCAGGGCATCGTCCAGTTCCGCATGAGCAACGGCCAGATCGGCCAGCTCAATCCGGCTCAGATCCGCCAGGTCGATCCCCGCGGCATCGGCATCAACCAGACCATGCTCGACCTCTTCAGGAAGTACCCTGCCGGCAACGATCCAAACTCCAGCGCCGACCGCGGCCTCAACTTCTCCATCCTGCGCTTCAACGCACCGAAGAAACTGAACTACCGTACCTACGTTCTCAAGAACGATTTCAACATCGACAAAGCCGGCAAGCACACCCTCAGCCTTCGAGGCACCATGGCCGACAACTCCGAAGACGATGTTCTGGCCCAGTTCCCTGGCCTCCCCTCACAGGCGCAGCGTGTTGACCAATCCAGGGGCTTCTCGGCTCGCTACACCACCGTGATCACCCCCACACTGGTTAACACCTTCAACTACGGCTACACGCGCCTGAAGAACATCACCACCGGTGCTCCTGGCCCTGCCGTCTCTTTCTACTTCGCCAATTCGGAAACCAGCTTCCCCCGCGCTCTCAACCGCATCGCCCCGGTCCACAATTTCGTCAACGATTCTACCTGGACCAAGGGTCGCCACACGGTCCAATTCGGTGTGAACATTCGTCTCAATACCAACGATCGCGCTTCCTTCGCCACGTCTTTCCCCTCCTACAGCTTCAGCCGCAACACCTTGGCCGGCTTGGGTGCCGACATGACCGATTCGATCACCGCCTTCATCCGCCCGCTTTACGGCGACAACACCCTCCGCCTCACCGAAGCAGTGCCTGTACAAAACGCCATGGGGCCGCTCTTCGGCATCATCAATCAATACAGTGCAACCTATAACTTCGGTCGCGACGGCAAGGCGATTCCCTTCGGCCAACCCATCCCCCGCGTCTTCGGTTCGAACGAATACGAATTCTACGCTCAGGACACCTTTAAGCTCACTCGCAGCCTGACGATTACAGCGGGCCTTCGCTACGGTGTCTACACCAACCCCTACGAGAAGAACGGCATTCAGGTCAACCCGACCCAACCGCTCGACCAGTACTTCGCCAACCGCGCTGGTGGTCAGGCTCTCGGCATCCCGAGCTTTGCCAATCCTCTTGCTTCGCTTACCTATGAGCTCTCCGGTCCGGTCAACGGCAAGAGCGGCTACTATGGCCGCGATCTCAATAACTTCGCACCGCGCCTCTCCATCGCCTGGGCTCCGGAAGGCGACAACCTCGCCACCAAGATCCTCGGCAAGGGCAGTGTTCTCCGCGCCGGTGGTGCCGTGGTCTACGATCGCTATGGCAACCAGATGGCTGTCACCTTCGCCAACACCGGCTCGCCCGGTCTGGCCACTCAGGTCACCCAGCTCGCCAACACCAACTTCTCAACTGCCACCCGCTTCAACGGCAACAACCTCCCGGAGCTGCCTCCAGCTCCCTCGGGCAGTATGCCCTTCACCCCTCCTACGATTGTTGGTGGCTTTGCCAGCTTCTCCGGAGTCAACCCCAGCCTCGTTGCGCCTTATTCGATTCCGCTCAACTTCTCCTACACCCGGCCCCTGCCCAAGAACCTCGTCGTCGAAGTCGGCTACGTCGGTCGCCTCTCCCGCAAGGGTCTCCTGCGGCAGGACTACTCGCAACCTCTCACCAACCTAAAGGACCCCAAGTCCGGTCAAACCTGGACCGGTGCCAGCGGCGTCCTCTATGACATGTGGCTGAAGGGGCTCACCCCCGCTCAGGTCCGTGCCAATCCCTCACTGGTCGGCCAGGTTCCCTTCTTTGAAAACATGTTCCCTGGCGCTGCCAATTTGAGCTTCCCCGGCAGTGCCACCGCCAACTACTTCAACACTGTATACGGCACTTACGGCGGTAGCGATCTCGATGCCCTCAACGACATGGATCGCCTGCGCCGTGCCAACGGCCAGTGCATCTCGGTCACAGGTTGCAATACCTTCTTTGCCAACCAGGCCGCCGGTATGACGGTTTGGACAAACGCCTCTAACGCCAGCTACCATGGCGGCACCGTCGTTGTCCGCCGCGCCCTCGACAAGGGGTGGGGTTTTGACTTCAACTACACCCTCTCCAAAGCCTTCGATATCGCCTCGGGTAATGAATCCGCCATCGGTGATGCCACCAGCGGTGCGGGCGGCAGCATCATTCAGGATGCCTTCAATCCCAGAGGTGCTTACGGCGTCGCCAGCTTCGACATCCGTCACAACGCCACCATGAACACCGTCGTCGAACTCCCCTTCGGCAAAGGCAAGAAGTTCCTCACCTCCGCAAATCCCTGGGTCGATCAGGCTCTCGGCGGCTGGCAGATCTCCATGCTCGGCCGCTTCCGCTCTGGCCTCCCGCAGGACATCACCAACGGTGGCATTTACCCCACCAACTACCTCAACTCCGCCTTGGGCATTCGCCGCCCCGGCACCCCCGCTCCGGTCCAGGGCGTCACCTTCAATCAGAACGGCAACCCCTCGATCTTCCAGAACACCAATGTCATCAACTCCTACATGGGCCAATTCCCTGGCACCACCGGCGAGCGTGGCATTGTCCGTGCCGCTGGCAGCACCAACTTCGATCTTGCTCTGGCAAAGCGCTTCAAAATGCCTTTTGAAGGCCACACCCTGCAGTTCCGGGCCGAAGCCTTCAATGCCTTCAACAACGTCAACTTCACCACCCTCTCGCTCAACCTGACGCAACCCGCCAACTTCGGCCAGTTCACCGCCGCCGCTGACGCTCGCGTAATGCAGTTCGCCCTCCGCTACGAATTCTAAGCGGCACAAACAACCCCAACCCAATGCCCCTCGTGCCACCGCACGAGGGGCATTTCTCTAAGGATTTTCGGTTAGCCTGCCGATAGTCCCTTGTCATGTCTTCTCCGGCTGCAGGTAAATTCCAAGACCACTACAAAATTCTCGGCATCGAGCCGAAATCCACGCTCGATACGGTGCAAGCGGCTTACAACACCCTCAAGGCGATCTACGATCCCTCCTCCGGCTCCCAGCCTGATCAGCAGAAATTCGAAGAGATTACCCTCGCCCTCGAAGTGCTGTCCGATCCCGTCGGTCGCAAAATGTTCGATTCCGTCCGTGGTGGCGACGACGATCGCGAAATCTCCTTCTCCGGCATGGATTTCTTCAACAGCCTCCAGAACGAACGCAACCGCCGTATGACCATGCTCTGCGTTCTCTATGACGTCCGTCGGCAAAATCCCCGTGTCCCCCTCATCACCATGCGCCAGTTCGAGAAAATCGTCGACATGACCGAAGAGCAAATCCAGCTCGCCCTTTGGTATGTCAAAACATTGGGCTGGGTTGCCGTAGACGACAAGAGCAAAATGCAGATCACCGCCCAGGGTATGGACTTTCTTCAGGCCAACGCCCCCGCTCCGGCCGACATCTGGCCCTTCCTCAAGAACCCGTCAGGCCCCCGTCCCCAGGAAGAGGGTCTTTCGGCCTTATCCACGGATCTCGAGTCCTTTGCACATGACCCTGCACCAGCCCCCGCACCGGCCCCTGCACCAGCCCCCGCACCAGTGTCTGCTCCAGCACCTACGCCGCGCCCGGCAATTCCCCAACCCATTCCAGCACCCGCGCCTCAGCCCGCCCCTGGCCCCGTCCCTCTGACCGCCGCTGAATCACCAAGGCTCAAACCAATCTCTCTGATTCGCCGCACACAAGTCGCCATTACCGAAGCCTAAATGAGTCAAAGTGTCGTGATAACATGACATAGTCTTGTTATCGCGACTATTTCTCGCCCTCGCCGGGGTTCTCTTCGCTTCCGGCCAGGCCACTCAATCCGAGTTGCTTGGGCTTCTCCGCGATTCTGCCGGGCTTCCCGTCCCAGCCGCCTCCCTGGTCTTAACGCATCTCCCAACGGGCCAATCCCAGCAACAGACCTCCTCGCCGTCTGGCACCTTCTATTTCCTCGGTCTCCTCCCTGGCCCCTACCGCCTCTCGATCACCAAAGAAAACTTTACCCCTTTCGAACAGGATGCCATCGTACTCCGTGTCAGCGAGCGTCTGGAGCTTCCATTGGTGCTCCACCCCGCCGGTGCCCCGCAGTCCATCCAGATTTCTGCCGCGCCCCCTCTGCTGCAATCCTCCCGTGGCGATGTCAGCTTCCACCTCGAACAGCGCCAGATCATCAACCTACCGCTCGATGGCCGTAACTTCGTGCCGCTGCTTGCTCTCTCCCCGGGAGTCAGTCTTCCCCCAGGCAGCATTCTCCCCCGCATCAACGGCAGCCGTCCCCGTGTCAGCGAGTACATCTACGACGGCATCAGCGTGCTTCAACCGGAGCCCGGCCAGGTGGCCTTCTTTCCGGTTCTCGATGCGGTCGCAGAGTTTCGCGTCGAAACCAATAGCTACTCCGCCGAATACGGCCGTTCCAATGGCGGCGTCATTCTGGTCCAGCAAAAGTCCGGCTCCAATACCCTCCATGGCACCCTCTTCGAATTCTTCCGCAATGAGAAAGGCAACGCCCGTAACCTCTTCGCCACCGCTGGCCCCAAACCCCGCTTTCGCCGCAATCAGTTCGGCTTCATCCTCGGCGGCCCCATCCAAAAGAACAAAACCTTCTTCTTTGCCGACTGGCAAGCCACCCGTCTCAGCAATGGCGTCGTCCGCCTCAGCACCGTCCCCCTTTCGACAGAAAAGCAAGGCGTCTTCTCCACGCCCGTCTTCGATCCCAACACTCCCCGCCGCGACCCCTTCCCTTCCAACACCATCCCCACACAGCGCCTCGACCGTGCTGCTCTCGCCGTCCTCAACCGCTACCCATCTCCCAACGTCCTTCTCGCCTCAGGCAGTGAAGCGACAGTCAATAACTACCGCCGCGAGGGCAACGACCAAACCACTGCCAATCATTTCGATGGCCGCCTCGATCGCTACTTCGCCACAAAGCACCGCCTCTTCCTCCGTCATTCGTATTTCCGGGACGACAGCCGCCCAACCACACCCCTTCCAGACGGCAGCGGCAATCTCACGGCAGGCCTGCTCGGCAACACCTTCACACAAGCTGGCAGCACCGTCGCCGAACATACGGCAACCCTCTCTTCCAGTACCGTCAACCAACTCCGCTTCGGCCACACTGGCCGCAGCTTCCAGCGCACCGCCTTGCGGCTCAATCAGCCGCTCGCCCAGGCCACACTCATTCCCAATCTCCCCACCTCTTCCTTCGACACAGTCTTGCCAACTTACGATCTCATCGGCTACCAGCAACTCGGCCCCCCCGCCGCAAGCAATGCCAACTTCAGCACCTCCGTAACGCAACTCATCAATAGCTTCGCCTCGGTCCGCGGCTCCCACAGCATCAAGCTCGGCTTTGATCTCCGCACAGAGCGCCTCAATGTATTGCAGCCCTCCAGCCCCACCGGCAACTTTCAGTTCACCAACATCTCCACTGCTGCCCTCACCTCCTCTGCTGCTATTTCCCCCAACACCGGCAGCAGTCTCGCTTCCTTCCTCCTCGGTCAAGTCAGCAGGTTTTCTCTTGACTCCCAGCCAGACTCGCTCCAACTCCACGCGCGCATCGCCGAAGCCTATGCCCAGGACGATTGGCGCCTCACCCCCCGCCTGAGCCTCAACCTCGGCCTTCGCTATACTCTCAACTTTCCCTCCACCGTCCAGGCCAATCGCGGTGCAGTCTTCAATCTCGCCACACAGCAGTTGGATTTTCTTGGCTCGAGCGGCTTCTCCCGCTCCGCCCGCAACCTCGACAAAACCGGCTTTGCCCCACGCCTCGGTCTTGCCTTCAAGCTCAACAACTCCCTGGTGCTCCGCTCCGGCTATGGTCTTACCTGGATCGAACAGGCAGGCATCACAACCCCCTTCACCACACCGCTCTTCCCGTTCATACAAACTCTCGGCCAGCAGAGCCTCGACAATCGCAATCCCGCCTTCATTCTCTCTGAAGGCCCCACCGTTACCCTCCAACCCCCCTCTCCGAACTCCGGCTTAGGCCAAGGCGTCTTCGGCGTCCAGCGCGACAATGGCAGCGGCTACGCCCAGCAGTGGAACCTCTCCCTGCAGAAAACTCTGGCCAGCAACTGGAGTCTCGAACTCGGCTATCTCGGCTCCAAGCTCACCCGTCTCGGTGTCCCTGATGTCAACCTCAACCAACTCACCGTCGAGCAACTCGCCCTCTCCGGCACACTCGCCGACCAGCTACCCAACCCCTTCTTCGGCCAGCTTCCAGCCAACTCCCCACTCGGCGCTCCCCGTTTGTCACGCGCCCAATTACTGCGCCCCTACCCCCGCTTCACCACAGTGGCTCTCTATCGCAACAACGTCGGCCACTCCACCTACCATTCCCTCCAGGCCCGTCTTGAAAAACGCCTCTCAAACCGCCTGCTCTTCACCGCTGCCTACACCTTCTCCCGTCTCATCGATGATGCGGGTGCGGTATTTGACTCCGCCATCCTCTCCGGCCCCGCCGCAACCTTTCAGGCCGCCGACTCCTTCAATAAGCGCCTCGAAAAAGACGCCTCCACCGGCAACATCCCCCACATCTTCTCCTCCAGCATCGTCTACCAGTTACCCCGCCACTGGCAGCTCGCCGCAATGGCGCGCGCCCAATCCGGCAGCCCGCTAGCCGTCACTCAGGCCACCAATTTCAACGCCTTCGCCGGCTTCGGCATCCAGCGGCCCAACCGCCTCTCCAACCCAACTCTCGATTCCAGCGAGCGAACCACCTCGCGCTGGTTCAATACAGGTGCTTTCGCCCAAGCTCCGCAATTCCGCATTGGCGATAGCTCCCGCAATCCCGTCACTGGCCCTGGCTACACTGCCGTCGATCTCATGCTCGGCCGCACCTTTCACCTGCGTGAGCGCCTCCGCGCCGAATTCCGCGCCGAGGCTTTCAACCTCACCAACACTCCCCCTCTGGGTAACCCAAATACCAGCTTTGGCAACCCCGCCTTCGGCTCCATCACCACCGCTCTCGACCCTCGTGTCTTTGAACTCGTATTCAAGCTACACTTCTGACTCATGGCTGCCAGCATCCACAACCAGCTCCACCCCATCCGCACCAGCCGCGGCCTCTCCGCCGCAAGCCTTGCCACTGCAGTCGGCGTCAGCCGTCAAACCATCCATGCCATCGAAGCCGGCTCCTATGTTCCCAACACCGAGGTAGCTCTGAAGCTAGCGCAAATCCTCGAAGTCTCTGTCGAAGAACTCTTCTCCCTCGAGGCCCAGGCCGCGATTCCCAACCTTGCTCTCACCTCCGACTTACTCTCGGCCACTCCCGTTCCCCAGGGCCAATCGGTTCGCATCTGCCAGGTCGGCAATCGCCGCGTCAGCATCCCGGTCAACGCCTCGCCCTACTATCTTCCTGAAGCCGACGCTGTCATCTCAAAGCCCGCTCGCGCTCTGGGCAAAGCCGAACTCTTCGCCTTTGAGAAAGAAGCCACGCATCCCAAAGCAGTTGTGCTCGCGGGCTGCGATCCTGCCATCGGCCTGGTTTCCCGCATGGCCGAAAAACTCGGTGCGGCCGAGGTGATCTCTGCCCCCGCCTCCAGTAAGCTCGCGCTCGCCTGGCTCAAAGAGGGCAAAGTCCACATTGCCGGTTCCCACCTCAAAGATCCTGCTTCTGGCGATTTCAATCTCCCCTATCTCCGCTCTGAGTTCCCCAACGAAGATTTCGCCGTCATCAGCTTCGCCCGCTGGGAGCAAGGCTTCCTCGTCGCCCCGGGCAATCCCAAAAACATCAAACAGGCCAGCCACCTCTCCCGCCGCAACGTGCGCTTCGTCAATCGTGAGCCTGGCTCCGGCAGCCGCGCCCTCCTCGATCAACTCCTCACTGACGAAAGCATTTCCCCCACTCGCATCTCTGGCTACGACCGCGTCGCCTATGGCCACCTCGCCGTTGCCTATCTCGTCTCCAGCGGCGAAGCCGATTGCTGCCTCGCCACGCGCTCCGCCGCCCAGGCCTTCCAGCTCGATTTCATCCCGCTCCAAAGCGAACGCTACGACTTTGTCCTCCGTCGCCAAACTCTTTCCCTCCCCATTGCCCAAACCTTTTTCGACCTGCTGCAGCGCGCTACCCTTCGTCGCAAACTCGAGGTAATCGCCGGCTACGACACCTCCCAAACCGGAGCTGTCCTCGCCTGACGCCTGCCCCAAAATGCTTCGTGCACAGGGTGAAAATTAATACCATTACGATTTCGAGATTCAGCCGATAAGTAGAGGAATGCGCGGCAATTTATGAGAGAAACGAAAGCCGTTTTCGTGAGCCCTGAGTTTCTTGCCCTGTTCGGCTGCTTAGTGCTGGTTTGGCTTGCTCTCGCTTTTGCCACTCACTTTGCCCACGCTCGCCTTCGCGTCGGGGCGTTTCTGAAGTATTGGTCGTTGGCCTGGTTCTGCGCCTCGATTCAACTCGGTTGCCTTTTGACGATTCATTGCCTTGACGGCAGCTATCGCTCATTAGCTTCGCAAATCCTTTTGTTCCCAGCGCAAATTGCAGGATTTCTCCAGCCCTCTTACATCGCCCTCGCTGCTTATTCCACAAACCGCACTCCTTCCCGCCGGGTCCAGTCTTTATTCCATGCCTGCAGCTTTGTTTTTGCCTTGCTTGTTCTTGCTTCAGCCTTCCGCATGCACTTCGCCAATGAATCCGATGTCCTGCAATTTCTTGTCACTCCCAAGCTCTTCCTCATGGCTGCTGTGAATGCCTGGTTTGGCTTCGCTTACTCTCGCCTGGCCCCTTCCGGCTCTACCTCACATTTTCGCTTCGCCATACCAATCCCCTGCGGTCTTCAGGCAACCCACGCATTCCTGGTCGGCTGCAATCATGCATCGGGAGGAGCTTTTTATTTCAGCGCCAACTCTTACCCTGCCGCCTTGATTGGCGTCGCCCTCAGCATTGCTCTCCTGCTGGGCCTCCTCTTTGACCTCACAGAAGAAGCCCGCCGCAACAACGATGCCAAGTCTGCGTTTCTTTCCAACATGACGCATGAGTTGCGCACTCCGCTGGCCGGTTTGATCGGCCTGTCTTCGATCCTGTCCAGCTCTCGCCTCGAAGGAGAGCAAAAAGACATTACGAATTCGATCGGCCAATGTGCCAGCTCTGTTCTTTCACTGGTCGACGACATTCTCGATGTGTCGAGAATTGAGGCTGGTCGCACGACCGTCCAGCCGGTCGTCTTTTCTCCCCGCAGCCTCGTCGACGAGGTGGTCTCCATGCTCAGCTTGAATGCCGCTAACAAAGGCGTCCTGCTCGAGGCTTCTTACTCACCCCTGCTTTCTGACTTCATCTCCACCGACGCCGCTCTTCTCAAACGCATTCTGCTCAACCTCATCGGCAACGCCCTCAAATTTACAGACTCGGGCACAGTACTGATCCATGTCAGCCCGGAGCCTTACGGGGATGTTCCCCGCCTCCGCTTCACCGTGTCCGACACAGGTTGCGGCATTCCCGCCGCAGACCTCCCTCAGCTCACACAACACTTCTATCAAGCCAGTAATGCAGTTTCGGCTTCAACTCGGGGTACTGGCCTCGGCCTCTTTCTCTCGCAAAGCTGGGTGCGTCTGCTGGGCGGCTCTGGCCTTGAGATCCAATCTCAGCTGGGTCAGGGAAGCTCATTCTCTTTTGCGATTCTTGCCCCCAAAGCGATCCCTGTCTCAACAGAAACCAATCTCTCCCCTTCGCAAAGCACCATGCCCTCCCTCAATGTTCTGGTGGCCGAAGACAACAAAGTCAATCAGCTCGTGCTGGTCCGCCTGCTCGAGAAGCTGGGCCACCGTGCGATCGTCGCCACCGATGGCCTCGATGCGGTAGAGCAGTGGCAAAGTCACCACCCCGACATGATTCTGATGGACTTCCGGATGCCGGGCCTCGATGGCCCTGCTGCGGCCCGCAAGATCCGAGACCTCGAACGCGGAACCAGCCACACCCCCATCATTGCTGTCACTGCAAACGCAATGGTCGAAGATCGTGAAGTCTGCCTGGCTGCAGGCATGGATTCCTACCTCACCAAACCGGTCACCCTCCAAAAGCTCGACGCCGCCATTCGCCAGCTCCACCCTATGATCCAGAATTGCTCAACGTAGCCGCAAGCTATTCAGCACCACACTGACGCTGCTCAATGCCATAGCCCCGGCCGCCACTACCGGATTCAATAGCCCCAACGCCGCCACCGGAATCCCCACCACGTTATACAAAAACGCCCAGAACAAATTCTGCCGCATCACCCGCATCGTCTTCCGTGACAACTCAATGGCCTCACCCACCCCATGCAGGTCCCCACGCAACAGCGCCACATCTCCCGCTTCAATCGCCAGGTCCGCCCCACTCGCCATCGCGATCCCAACATCGGCCTTCTCGAGAGCCGGCGCATCATTCAACCCATCCCCCACCATCGCCACCCGCAATCCTTCCTTCTGCAACCGCCCCACAACTTCTAACTTCCCCGCCGGCAAAACCCCTCCAATCACTTCTTCAATCCCCACTTCCCGTCCCACTTCCCGCGCCGTCTCTTCGCGATCTCCGCTCAACATCACCACCCGCAATCCCATCTCCCGCATCCTGCCAATCGCCGCTGCAGAACTCCCGCGTACCGCATCAGCCAGCGTCAAGCCACCAACCTCCACGCCCTCTACTAGAACATGAATTCCCCCGCGCCACTCCCCACGCACCACCTGCACCTTCTGTCCATCCACCAACCCGCTCACACCAACTCCCGGCTCAGCGACAAATCCTTCCACCTTCCCCAGCTTCACTCCTTGGCGTCGCGCCTCCTCGACAATCGCCCGCGCCAGCGGATGCTCACTCAACGCCTCGAGGCTGGCCGCCAGCCGCAACACCTCACCGCGAACCTCCACCACCTTCGGCTTGCCTTCCGTAATCGTCCCCGTCTTATCCAGCACCACCACGTTCACTTCTCCCAACCGCTCCAGCGCCTCCCCACTGCGAATCAAAATCCCCCTCCGCGCCGCATGCCCCGTCGACGCCAGAATCGCCGTCGGCACCGCCAGCCCCATCGCGCAAGGGCAGGAGATCACCAGCACTGCCACCGCAATCACAGTCGCGCGCACCACATCGGCTCCCCCAATCCACACCCATCCCACCCCGCTCAACACGGCGATGGCCACCACCACCGGCACAAACACCGCACTCACCCGGTCCGCCAACGCCTGCACCGGTGCCTTGTCCCCCTGCGCCTCTCGCAACACCCTGACAATCCCGGCCAGCAAACTCTCCCCGCCCGTCACGCTCACCCGTACCACCAGCGCCCCCTGCCCGTTCGTAGTGCCCCCATACACGCGCCCACCCAACGCCTTCTCTACCGGCAGGCTCTCCCCGGTCAACATGCTTTCGTCCACACTGCTATTGCCCTCGATCACTTCTCCATCCGCAGCAATGCTGTCCCCGGGGCGCACCACCAGCAAGTCCCCCCGCTGCAGCGCCTCCACCGCAATCTCGAGCTCCTGGCCTGCCCGTCGCACCGTCGCCTGCTTCGGCTGCAGTGCCGTCAATTGCTGCAACGCAATCGATGTCTGCCGCTTCGCCTTGGCCTCCATCATTTTCCCCACCAGCACCAGGGCAATGATAAACACCACGGCTTCGAAGTAAACTCCCTGCCCATGCAACGCGTGCGGCCAGATCGTCGCGACAGCAGAAATCCCAAAAGCCGCCCCGGTCCCCATCGCCACCAGCACATTCATGTCGGCCCGCAACTGCCGCAACGCCGCAAGCCCTTTCACATAAAACCCTCGCCCCGCCCACAGCATCACGCCTACCGCCAAACCCATCTGCGTCCAGGACCACCACCCCACATCATGCCCGGTAAACGGCATCGCCGCCATCATCAAAAGCCCAACCGCAAGACTCACCAGCGCCTTCACCCGCAATGCCCGGTATTCCACCTCGAGCCCCAGCGTCCGCGCATCTTCTACCGCAAGTGAATTGGCCCCCGCCACCGCAAGCGTCGCCCCATAACCCGTATCCTCCACCGCCAGCCGCAACTGCTCGGCGCTCACCACCCCCGGGTCAAACTCCACTGTTGCCTGATTCATCATCAGGTTCACACTCGCCTTCGATACTCCCACCTGCTCGCGCAGCGCCTTCTCCACAAAGCTCTGGCAAGCCGCACAAGTCATCCCCTCAATTTGAAGTTCAACCCGCAACTTGGAATCCGCCACCCTCCACCGCCCTTACCAATTCTGCCCGCGTCGCCCCCGCCTCACCCAATTTCACTTTGGCCGCCCCCACCACCACCTCTTCCACCGCAACGCCTTCCACCTTACGCAGCAGTGCACTCACCCGGCGTACACATCCATCGCAGTGCATGCCCTCGATTTTCAGTTCAATCACTTCACTCATATTCGTACCAATCCGAATGCGCCGACCAACCATGGCAGCTATGACACTGCGTGGACGGCCACTGCGCAATACAACTCGGACACACTCCTCCTGTATCAAACGTATGCCACGCATGCCCACATTCACAACTCCACAAATCGTCAGGTTGCGGCCTCCACCCACACAGCGGGCAACGGATCCTCGGGCCCCGCAACCCCGTATCCTTCTCCTCTTCCACCACTGGTTTTGCCGTCGTACTCATTCCAACTCCGACTCTAGCACTCCACAAAACTTTACAATCCCGCTCCCCTGCAAACCTGCTTCCATGCGTCCTATGCAGAAGTAGGTGCCTTATGCCAGTTCTCTTTCTGTTTCTCTTCTCGCAAATCATCGTGAGCGATCCTGCTCCGTACCGCATCCAGACTCTCCTCACCGCCACCAACCTCGGCGACGGTGGTCCGGCCCGCGAAGCCATCCTCAACCTCCCCTACGGCATCGCCGAAGACGCCGAAGGCAACATCTACATTGCCGAAACCAGATCCAACCGCATCCGCCGCATCAACTCCGAAGGCCTCATTGAGACCTACACCACAGCCAACCGTCCCACGCTCCTTCTCTTCACTCCCCAACAGGAGCTCCTCTACTTCGACGACGAGTTCTGCATGATCCGCAAAATCCGCACGGACAAATCCGTCATCGACATCGCCGGCTCCGGCACCTGCGCCGCCGCCCAGGGCTTTACCAGGCCCGGCTTTGGCGGTGGCCCTCTGCCCGGCCTCGGCGGTGGCTTCGGCGGTTCCAGCGATCGCGACGGCAAAGCTCTCGAGACCAGCCTCGGCAACCTCGGTGCCATGATCTATGACAACGAAGGCCGACTCACCTTCACCGAGACCAGCCTCCACATCCTCCGCCGCCTCACCTCCGACGGCAACCTCGAAACCATCGCCGGCTCCCGCCAATCCGCCTTCTCTGGCGACAACGAGAAAGCCATCGATGCCTCCTTCTCCAGCCCCACCGGTCTCGTACAGGATGCCGACGGCAACTTCTACATTGCCGATACCGGCAACTGCCGCATCCGTCGCATTGACTCCACCCTCTACATCGAAACCTTCATCGGCACCGGCACCTGTGCTTCCTCCACCTCCACCCTCACCGGTACCCGCGCCATCAACATCGAGCAACCCGGTGCCCTCCACTTCGATCGCAACGCCAGAGCACTCTTCATCGCCCAACCGCGCGCCTACCGCCTCCTCCGCTACAGCCTCGAAGAGAACCGCATGCAGCCCGTCCTCGGCAACGGTCGCGTCGGTACCACTGTCAGCGAAGAGCCCCTCCAGATCACCATCAACGAGACCGGCCCCATGCTCCAGTCCCCCCGCTACGGCCTCATCGTTTCTGCCCCCTCCAGCTTCCAGCTCTACCGTCTCCAGTCGGGCCGCTCCGAGGTCTTCGCCGGCCAGTGGCCGCAGAACGCCGGCGTCCAACTCCTCGACCCCCGCGGCATCACCACCACCACCGACGGCTCTATCCTGCTGCTCGACGCGGGCACCAACCTCCTGCTCAAGATCGACCCCGACAATCAAATCACGCGCCTCGCCGGCACCGCCTACCCCGTTGGCTTCTCCAAAGGCGACAACGGCCCAGCCACAGAAGCCACCCTCGACGCCCCCACCCGCCTCATCGTCCATCCCAATGGCAACATCTACATCGCCGAAGCTTCCCGCCTCCGCGTCCTCACTCCCGAGGGCATCCTCCGCACCATCCGCACCAGCCTGTCCAATCCCTCCGGCCTTGCTATCGATTCCTCCGGTCGCCTCCTCTTTTCGGAGTCGGGCAACCATCGCATCCTCCGTATCGATCTCAACACCAACGTTGCCACCCGCATCGCCGGCGACAATGGCGAAGGCTTCAGTGGCGACGGTGGCGCTGCCACCAGCGCCAAGCTGGCCAGCCCCGGCGAACTCGCCTTCGACGCCCAAGGCAACCTCCTCATCGCCGACACTGGCAACCGTCGTCTGCGTCGCATCACCTCCGACGGACGCATCAACACCATCGCCGGCAATGGCCTCCCCTTCAGCTACGCCGACATCACCGGCGATCTCGCCACCCGCACCGGCTTCGGCACCATCACCAGTCTGAAGGTCGATACCCTCGGCCGCATCCACATCTCAGAAGAAAAACGCCTCACCCGCATCGGCACCAATGGCCGCCTTCAAATTCTCACCGGCTACCAGCAACAAGCCGACGATGGCACCATCACCTGGCTGAATGAAGAGCTCAATCAGGCCGACGCCATCACCATCCTCCCCGACACCAATCTCCTCTACACAGTCCGTGGCAATCCCAGCCTCAAGCGCCTCTTCAACTAGCGCTCATACTCATAGCGCAACTGCGTAATCCGTCCCCGCCAATACGGCCAGGGCCCCGCAGGCAAGATCCACGACACCTCACCCTCCATGGGCACCTTCATCCCGTCGTGCTCCCGGTAAGCCCAAAATCGCCCCTCCCACGGTGCCGCCTCCAACCTCTGGCCCACCATGCGATAGCGGGCCTCAGCGCGCACCCCGGCAATCAACCCATCCTCGCCAAATCGAAACTCCAACTGCACCCGTTTCCCTCCGTCCACCAGCGTCGCCCGGGCCCTGTTCTCATCCACCGCTTCCCACTGCACTCCCTGGCTCGGCAGCAACCGCGTCGGGTACCATGCCGCCTCGGCCAGAAATCGCATCAGCTCCCCTTCGGCTGCCTCCGGCGTCCCTGCCATGTCCGCCAAGGTAAACAACCCCGCCATCTCCGCCCGCAAAATCCCCTGGCCCACCACATAGGCGTCATGCACATACACCGGCAGTCCTGGCATCATCAGAATCGTCCCGTTCCAGTCAAAGCCCGGCTTCTGCATCACCACAAACTGCGTCGACTGAAATTCCTTCCACTGCGCCGCACTCTCCCCCATGTTGAACGTACCCCGATGCTCCAACTCCACACTGGCCACCATCGGCTGCCCATCCCGCAGCACCAGCGAGAAATATCGCCGCACCGGCGCCGGCAACTCCAGCGTCTCAGCCGCGTCATAACGCGTCACGCCCATCGGCATCCGCGCTCCGCGCAGCAGCGCCCGCAACTGCTGTGTGCCGCCCTCCCACTGGTGATGCCCGTAAAAAAACGCCACCATCAGCAGCAACACCACCAGCACCAGTCCCAACAGCGCCAGCTTCATTTCAACATCGCCGCCTCCACAGCGGCTTTGTGCTTCGCCCAAAGAGCCTCATCGACACTACCACTCCCTCGGGTCACCAGCGAGCTCCCATCCGGCCCTTCGGTCACAATCTCGTAGCTCACCACTGGATTGGCCACTTCGGCCACCGGTGCCACAAAATTCACCTGGATCTCTTCCCGTACTGGGGCAACGCTTGAACCCTCCTCCGCCACACACAGCTTCACGGCCGGGTCCCCGATCACTGAATGATTTCTCGTATCGAAGGTTTCCAACCAGTCGTTCACCAGTTCTACCGTTGGCCGCGCCATAATCTTCAGCTTGCTCAACATCCCCAGCAAGTCACTCGACAATTCGGCATAACGCCCATTGATGCCTTCCGTGGCATACCCCACCGGGAAGCCATCCAGCAGCTTCTGAATCACCTCCTCATAAGTCGCCGTCCGTGGGACTCCCCCTCCCAGAAAGCTCGTCGTCCAGGCCCGCTCCACGTGCCCAATCACCGCCAGCGCCGACCCCTTCGGGTGCGACAACAGCCGCTTTGGCAGCGCCGCCACAAACGCCTTCTCCGCCAGTTGATTCGCTTCCGCAAACTTCGCCTTGTCCTCTGGGGTCTTGGCGTCCTTCTGGTCTTTTGCGTAGAACTCGTTGTACTTCGGCGTCCCGGCTCCATAGCAGGCAAAGAGCATCGCAATCATCCCGGCCGGATTCACATCTGCTCCCAGATCTCCAGCCCCAAACGCATAGGCATCCATCGGCAGCGTGGTCCCCCGCGTCCATTCCTGGCAAATCAGGGCGCCTTGATCCTTCACCTGTTCCGGCTTGACATACCTCCGTCCCAATCCATGGCTTGCCGTAAACAGAAACGCCGGCGTCTCCTCCCCACCCATCAGCCGACCCAGCTTCACCTTGGTCGATTCTGCCGGAGCAATCCGCTCCACTTCCCATTTCCCCGCCTGGTCCTTGTGCGCAAACTCCTTCAGCGGTGCCAGCAGAAACTGCGAACTCTTGATGGTCGATCCATCGCCCGGCGACTCCGGGCCAAAGAACACCGCTCGCCGCGGCAACACAATCTTCTTCTGCTCTGCCGCAACCACACTCGCCGCATACTGTGCGTACTCTTCCGGCTTGTCAAACGAGAGCCGACCCACCCCATACTGCACATCCAGCTGATATTGAAACTCGTACGGAATCGTTTCCGGGTCCCCCACAATCATCAGGTAGTAAGGCATCTCGCTCGGCCTTACCAGCCCGCTAGTTGCCGCGTTATTCCGCGCCAGAAAACTTTGCTTCGTATCATCCGTCATGTACCCTTTCGCGCCCCGGCACTCCCGGTACAAGGGGCCCGCCAGTTCCTTGCGCCATTCGAGTAGCGGCTTCAATGCCTCCAGCAGCCAGGCCTCCGGCTCTCCCGCAAAGATCACACCCCAGCCAGTCTCATTCAGCTTCTTGTAGTCCACCCTCCCGCTGATGCCAAAGTGAGCCTTCCGCCCCTCGGCGACCGCCTTCATGTCCTTGAGGTGCTCGTCCTCTCTCGAGTGCCCTCGAATCAGTTTCAGAATCTCAATGGGCGACACAGGCGCATGCAGATAATCCCCGCTATCGGCATCAATGCCAGACGTATAGATCAGCTCTTCTTCCATCAGTCTTCTCCTCAAAAAAGTGAGGGGCCACCCGATGGCCCCTCCTTCAAATTCCTTTAGCTGCCAGCCTTGCTGTTGTCCGGGTCTGGATCGATCGGAAACGACTCCGGGTCTTCCACTGGCGGCAGCTTCGTGTCTACCGGGGGATCGATCGGAAACGATTCCGGGTCTTCCACCGGCGGAAGCTTTGTGTCGACAGGCGGATCAATCGGAAACGACTCCGGGTCTTCTACCGGCGGCAGTTTCGTATCAACCGGAGGATCAATCGGAAACGATTCAGGGTCCTCATCCGGCGACAGGCTATGGGGGAAAGCGCGCCACCCGGAATTGCCATTGATCTGTTCGATTTGCATTATTTTTTCTCCTTACCTCTGTCTTTCACTTCTAATTTCTTAAAGCGCGGATCTGCAGCTAACCCCGCCAACTCCGGGTCATTCTTCAACGTCTCAAACGGATACCCGTTATCCAGAGCCTTCTGTGCCCACTCAAGCGCCCGCTCCCGGTCTTTCAAAAACTCATAAACTGCCGTTGCCCGGTTCGCCACATCAGGGCTTTGCGGCTCCAGCGCAATCGCCTGCCGGATCAACGCCAGCGCCTGCTCCTTGTGTCCCAGCACCGCATGGTAGCTCGCCACGTTGCCGAGCAACCGGTAATCATTCGGTGTCGCCTTAATCAGCGGAACCGCCGCAGCAATCGCCTTCTCGTACTCCACCGCCGCTTCCTTCTTTTTGTCCGGCAACCGGTCCAGCGCCGCCGCATAATTGGCGCGCGACAGGTACCCCTTGGAGTCGATCTCCAGGGCTCGCCCAAACGCTTCTGCCGCCTTGGCATACTCCCCGCGCATGTAATACGTGCTCCCCAAATTTCCCAGCGACCTTGCCCGCGGCTCAATCTCATTGGCCCGCGCAAACGCCTTCTCCGCTTCCTCAAACTTCCGCAACCGCAAATACAAAACCCCAAGATTGTTGTAGACCAGCGGATTATCCGGCATCAACTTGTCAGCAATCTGCAATTCCCGCAGCGCCTCTTCGTTCCGCCCCAGATTCCGGTACTCCGAACTCCGCCAGTTGTGATACGCCCAATTGTCCGGCGCCAGATCGATCGCCTTCTGGATCGCCTCCTCCATCTCCGTCTTCCGTCCCTCCGCCAAATACAATTGCGCCAAGGCAAAATGCACATCCGGCAGCTTGGCATCCATCTCGGCAGCCTTCTTCAGCTCCGACCGCGCCAGATCCCGCCTCCCCGAATCCAGATACAACATCCCCAACGTCACATGTGGCCCTGCCATTTCCGGATCCAGTTGCAACGCCCGGTTGCAGGCCTCCTTGGCCTTTTCCATCAGGCTCGGGTCCCGCCCGTCGACAAACATCCGAAACAGTGCCATCCCCCGCGTCGCATGTCCCACCGCCAGGTCCGGGTTCTCACTCACCACCCGGTCCAGAATCGACATCGCCTCCCGCACATTCTGCGGCTTGTAATAACGCACCAGCAGTGCCCGCGCCCGCTCAATGTCATCGTTCACGCTCACCGTCATCTGGGGCAGGGGACTGCCCCCCTTCTTCTCCCGCAGCAACAGCATCGATCCCAGTCCCAACACAACCAGCACCAGTGCGGCCCACTGCCAGCCCTTCCACTTCGGCTGCACCGCTGGCTTGGTCTCAAGCATTTCCAGCGCCGCCGTGGCCGATGCCGGCCGCGATCCCGGTTCCCGCGCCGTGCAGGTCAGGATCAGCTTCTCCCAAATCGGCGGCAAACCCGTCTTTCCCGCCGCCAGACTATCGGTCGTCGATGCCTTCTTCCCCGTCAGCATTTCAAAGATCAACAAACCCATCGAGTAGATATCGCTCGACGCCGTCGCTGATTCTCCCATCAACTGCTCCGGTGCCATATAACCGGGTGTTCCCAGAATGGCCCCGGTCTGCGTATGTTCCGCTCCGGTGCCCCCTTGAAAGGCCCGCGCCAACCCAAAGTCCATGATGCAAAGCCGCCGCCCCACCAACATCACATTCGCCGGCTTCAAATCCCGATGCATGATCCCTTTCTCATGCAGCGCATCAAGCCCCGCCGCCAGTTGCCTCACCAGCGGTTCTGCCTCTTCCACCCCAATCTTTCCCACCCTCGCCAGGTGCTGTCCCAGCGTCTCCCCCTCCAGGTATTCCATCGTGAGGAAGATCAGATCCTGCCCACCCACGATCTCCTTGCCAACGTCAAACACGCGGCAAATATTGGCATGAGTCACCTGCCGGGACAGTTGCACTTCCCGCCGAAACCGAGCCACCCCCTGGCTTCCTAACAACCCCCCACGCACCGTCTTAAGCGCAACATCCCCACCCAGTTCCTGGTCTTCCGCCAGATACACTTCCCCCATCCCGCCTCGCCCCACAAACCGCTTCAATTCAAACCGGTTCGCCAGCACCGCCCCAAGCTCAAGCGCATGGGCTCTTTCGGGTTCAATCACGGTCAGCAGTTCCGTATCGGCGCTGACCGCCTGCCGGATCATTTCCTCCACCTGTCGACGCAGCTCCGCCTTTCCGGCACAAACTTCGCCCAGATACGCCGCAACCTGGTCTTCAGGCAATTCCAGCGCGCGCGAAAAGATCGATTTCAGTTGAGCAAACTTGGCAGTGCTCACCGCAGCTTCGATCCTCCTAAAATTCTATGGATAACACCTTAGGCTTCGAAGTATAACGAACTTCCCAAACGCCGTCAGCCTTCGCGGCCCCTCTCTCCGCGAATATGTCTGGCTCATCTGTAGAGCTCTTCCACCTCGCGAAATCGCAGGCTCTTGGTCCCCGCTGCCGGATCGACATACAAAAAGTCCCGTCCCGACGGTGTCTTCGTGATCCGCTTCGTCCAGTCAATTCCCAGCGCACTATAAATAGTTGCGCAAACATCTTCCGTATACACGGGTCGGTTCGCGCTCCACCCATAGTCTGTGATCTTCGCCCCCAACTCATCGGTCGCCCCCAATACTCGACCACCCTTCACTCCGGCACCGGCAAACAAAGCGAACATCGTGTCCGCATAGTGCTCCCGGCCTGCTGTTGGAGTCAATTCCCCAGGCGTCCGTCCAAACTCACCCATGCACACAACCAATGTCGAATCCAGCAGCTTCAACCGGCGTAAATCATAGAGCAAGGCAGCAAACGCCGCATCAAAATTTGCACTCGTCTGGTAGATCCCTCCCTTGCCGTTCTTGCCGTAAATATTGCCGTGGTGGTCCCAACCCGGCTGCGTTACCAGCAGGAACTTCGCACCTCCATCTGCGGCAACCATGTTCCTCGCAATCAGGCAGGCATCCCCAAATGGAGATGACCCGTACGCAGCTCTTTCCTGCTCTGTCATCTGCAGTACGCTCGAGATCGACGGATGCGTCATCATCTGGTTCACGGCCCTTCCAAAGCTGGCAAACTGCCTCATTCCCTCCGGTGAAGCCTCAGTCAGCTCATGCCGTGAACTATCCATCTTGTTCAGCAACGCCCACCTCCGGTCATAGCGCGCCCGGTCTTCTGCGCCCACAACAAACGGCAGGTTTCGGTCCTTCAGGTTCATCGTCAATGGAGAGCAGTCTGCGGGCAGGCAGCCCTCCCCCTGCAATGGGCCGTACATTGTCGTCGGTTCGTAATTCATCGCGACAAACGGCGGCAGAAAGTCCGAACTCTTCCGGTGCTGAAACGCCTCATACGCGATCACCGATCCCAACGACGGCGACTCCTTGATCCGGGCCGGGCTCACAGCATGTCCAGTCTGCAAATAATATTGCCCTCGCGAGTGCACTGTCTCCCATGCCGAAGCACTTCTCACAACAGCAATCTCATCGAGCCGTTCTGCCAGTTTTGGCAAGAGCCCATAGGGGTAGGCATAGCCTTGCGGGCACTTCTTTACATCCCGGTTCTCCGGAGCCCACGTCCCCATCTTGACGTCGAACAGATCCATCTGCGAGGGCCCCCCTTGCAGATTCAAAAAGATCACTGCCCTGGCCTTGCCGCGCGGAGTCACAGCACTCTGCGCATGCACATTCCCTGGGCGCAAGAATTGGCTCAGTTCAAATCCCGCGATGGACAGCGAGCCCATTCGCATCAATTCCCGTCGGTTCAGTGGCAGCATAAGTTCTAGTAGAAAAGAAAGTCCAATCGGTTGATCAATACCCACAGCAAGTCTTCGGACCCTTGCTCTTTATACTCACGGATCAACTCGATCCCGCTCACTCGTTCCTCCTCCGTAGGCAGGCGCGACAACGCCGACAAATACAGCTCGTCCACCACTTCGGCCTCGCTCTTTTTTGTGCTTCCGCGCATAAGCTGATCCAGGCGGTTTCCCTTCGCTACAAGCACTCGTTCCCGGATCGACTTGTCATTCATCAGAATCGCTGCCTGCACCATCGTCGGCTTCCGTGTCGCCTCTATCGCATACCGGTCACATTGCCCAAATGCTTGAATCGCGTTGAACAAAGTTCGATCCGATTTTTCGAGATCTTGCGGCGACCGTGTTTGCATCACATTGGCTGCCTTTTTATCGGCAAAGGTTACCTTGTAGCTCTGTGTTAGTCCAGCAGCTTGTGAGATCGCATCCCACGTCTGCTCTGCTGACATTCTTCGCGTCAAGCGCCTTGAAAAATAAGAATCGTGCTGCGGCTTCCACCCCGCCGGAGCCTTCCCCGAAAGTTGGTATGCCCGCGAGTTCACAATCAGTTTCATCAGGTGCCGTAAGTCATAACCATGCTTCCTGAAGTCTTCCGCTAATTCTTCCAAGAGCTCTGGATGCGACGGCTGGATAGTCCAGGGTGCTGGCGGCGGCCGCTTCGGATCTTGCCGAGCCAGATCAAAGTCAAACGGCGGATCCACAATCCCTTGTCCCATCAATTCTGCCCAGAATAGATTCACGGTTGCCCGGGCAAATTGCGGATGCCGAGTCAGTTGCCGTGCAAACGATTCCCGGTAATTCTCTCCCGCTTTCGGCTGCTCTCCCGTCAACAAAAACGTGGGTGTCACATCCGCCTTTTTGTTCCTCGGTGGCCGCAATGAACTCCGCGTCGTCAGGTCATAACCCTCTCGCGAATCTTTCACTCTGAAGTGCGGATACCGCCCATACGAGGGGTCAATAAAGGTCTTTCCGAAATAGCTCGCCTGACGCAACATCTCCACACGCGTCCGCTGCGAGAGCCAGAGATTCACCTTCTCCAAATGGTTTGCCCCGTCATGGCACGAAATGCATTCCAGATTTACTCCTAGAAACAACTTCGTCGACTGTATAGCGATCTCATCAGCCGTATCCTCATGGTTCATCTGATACCCGTCGCCCTCAAATACATGGCTCCGTGCAACGAAATTTGCGGCCCCATTCGACCACGTCGATACCGCCGATGCCGTGATCAAATCCCGCACAAACTCGTCATAGCCAATGTTCAACACCAGCGACTTGTAGATGTGGTCATAAAACGCGTTGATTCCTTCCTCCAGCAACTGTCCGTTCCGGAACAAATCACTGAAGAAATACGTCCAGCGGTCCAAAAACGGAGCCTTGTCCACCGACCGCATTCCGCTCACTGGCAAGGCCGGCATGAGCGAATCCACAACCTTCATCCGCTTCTTCGGGTCTTTGTCCGCTACAAAGCTCCGCACTAACCCCGCCTCGGGCAGTTTTCCTGTCAGGTCCAGATAAACCCGTCGCAAAAACTCTGTATCAGAAGCTGGTGCCGCCGCAGGCACTCTATCCGCCTCCATTTTTTGAAAGATGTGGCGGTCGATGAGATTCGATTCTTCAGCTCGCAGGACAATGGCAAAGACTGCAATGAACAGGATTCGCATAGCGTTTCAATTGCTTCAGCATCCACTATACACATCCCAAAGCAAAGTCTCTCGGCGTATGTAACTTCTCTGTTACCCAATCGATTCAACGACTTGCATTCACACTCCGCAACAGCAATGGCCTCAGTCGCAACAAGCGGTCGCCATTCCGCTCATACTCCACGACCACCTCAAAGTACGGTGGCGCGCCACTCTTGGCATGCAGCTTCTGCATTTCGTCTAGATAGATTTGGTTTGTCAGCAGGCTTGCCAATGCCGGATTGAAACTCGAGGCGAAAACCAGCAACTGGGTATTCCGACCCTTCCCGGGCAATCGTGCAAAGACTCCATGGCTCGAGGAATGAACAGGAGAATACGCTTTCGTATCAAAACTCTCGGGCTCTCCCGCCCTTGGATTCCGGCTAATCACTTGTCCCGTCCCCGACCGGAGTACAAAGTTCATCTCGCCAAGCAGGTCAGCCATCTGGGGCCAACTTCCAGGCCCTACAAACAGCGCCGTATCCCGGCTCGCTAACAAGTCCACCGTGGCGGCGGGAGAATCCATCACTGCCGCCGGAATCCCCCGCTCCTCGAAATACCTCGACAAGGTGGAAGCTGCCAGTGTGTCCGAAGCCACTGTATAGAGTTGCGTTGTCTCCGGTTCTCCCAGCTTCTCCGTAAGGCTTTTCAGGTGCGGCGACTGGTCTCGCTTTCCGACTTCATTCACTCGAAAGTCCCTCATGACCACTGAGGCCCCGGGCCATCGGAAAAACAGCGGCACCGGCACTACCAATTGCAATTCCCGTCCCCGTTCCACAAAGCGGGCCAGAAAAGGATGCAATGACGGCCGGGTGCGTAGTCGCAGCCTGAGGTCATCTGCTGCTACAAGACCAAGCCCCGCGCACAATGCCCACGGTACCCAACGTCGGCTCACTGCCTGCGGAGGCACCGCTTGAGCTACCACTGCCCACTCCACCCGGTAACCCCCGGCCGGAATCTGCAGCTGCCGCTCTGACGACCGCCCCTCGCCTTGATAGTAGTCCCGTAATCGCTGCCTCAACCGGGACACTTGCACTCGGACCGTCGAATCTACTTTCGGGTCAAAGTCCGCCCTCCGCCCCAATACATCTACGCCAATCGCGTACTCGCTCGGAGTCGCCTCCCGGTGCTTCCACAAATAGAGCAGCACTTCTCTTGATGATGGCGCCTTTCGGAAAAGCACACTCTCTGCGATGGCTTGCACCAGCGCCTCATCCCCCGTCCTCTCTACGTTTTCATCCATCGGTCGCCAACCCAGAACATTTGGGGCAAGATCCCCTCTTACATCGACGCGCTCGCGCCCAATTCCGTGCGCAGCCACGCTCTCCCAAACGTCCACTCCCGCTCCACCGTCCGCTTGGGCACCTTCAACACATGCGCCGTTTCTTCCACCGAAAGCCCCCCAAAAAAGCGCAATTCCACCACCCGCCCCACCAGCTCATCCTCCAGCGACAACCGCGTCAGCGCCTCATCCACCTCAATCATTTTCTCCGGCGTCTCCGGTGAAAACACCAGCGCCTCATTGAGCGGCATCACCACCACCCCACCCCCACGCTTACCAGCCAGCCGTTGCCGCGCATGATCCACCAGAATCTGTCTCATGATCCGCGCCGCTACCGCAAAAAAGTGCGCCCGGTCCTGCCAATGCGCATGCTTGATATTCACCAGCTTCAGGTACGCTTCATTCACCAGCGCCGTCGTCTGCAGCGTATGGCCGTCACGCTCCTTCCCCATATGCCGCCCCGCAATCAGGCGCAACTCATCGTACACCGCCTCCACCAGTGCATTCCGCGCTGCCTCATCGCCCCCCTCAAAGCGTTGCAGTAATTCTGTAATGTCCTCTTCGTGCTCAGCCACTCTTGTCCAGTATGCAACACCAAAACGAACGCAAATGGAACAAATCTACTCCAAGCTTCTGAAACACCGTCGCCTTACAACAACTGCCGCACGGTCCGCAGCAGCAACTCACTGTCTACCGGCTTCGGCAAGTATCCCTGCATCCCCTGCGACAAACAAAGCAGCCGGTACTCATCCCCCACATTGGCTGTCAGCGCCAGCACCGGCGTCCGCTCATACCCGCTCACATCGCGCAAGTGAGTCGTCGTCTCAATGCCGTCCATCTGCGGCATCTGCAAGTCCATCAACACCAGGTCAAACCGCTGCCCAGCCGCCAGTTTCAGCGCCTCAGCTCCGCTACTGGCCAGTGTCGTCCTATAGCCGCCCCGCTTCAGATACGCTTCCGCCACCTTCCGTGCCGCCTCATTGTCATCCACCACCAGCACATGCTTCTCAGCCGGCTTCACAAACTGCGTCTCCAATGTCGAGTGTCCAAGTGGTATCGAAAACGAAAACACACTCCCACTACCCGGCTTGCTCTCCACCTGTAAGTCCCCACCCATCACCCGTGCCAGCCCCTGCGCCAAAGTCAAACCCAGGCCAAGGCCCGAGTACCGCCGCGCCAATCCACCCTCAATCTGTTCAAACGAATCGAAGATCTTCTGTACTTCCTCCGCCGTCATCCCAATCCCCGAATCCCGCACTTCCACCTTCAACACAAACAGCGATGCGTCGCTGGCATGCGTCTCCGTCCCCACCACCAGATCCACCTGCCCGCTTTCGGTAAACTTCACGGCGTTCGACAGCAAATGCTGTAGCAATTTGCGAAACCGCAGTTCATCCCCTTTGGCCGCCTCCGGCACTTCATCGTCAATCCGAAGGAAGAACCCAATCCCCTTCTGCCGCGCCTTCACCAGCCACTGCGCTGCCAGAGACTCAATCGCCTCATGCAGCAAAAACTCGCTCTGATCCAGTTGTGAATCCCCAGCCGCCAGCGCTGTAAACTCCAGCGTCGACGACAGCACCGCGTACAACTCCTCGGCACAAGCCTTCGTCAGTTGCACATACTCCCGCTGCTCCCCAGTCAGGCTCGATTGCTCGAGCAGACTCGTCATCCCGAGTATGCCGCTCAACGGCGTGCGTACCTCGTGGTTGAGTGCTGCCAAAAACTGACGCTTCAACCGGTCTAATTCGAGTCTTTCCGACATTCCAAAGGTCTCATCGGCAAAAGACCTTAGTTTCTTTAGGTTCGCGCTCGCGAAAGGTGCCTTTACTGCAGGATCCCCTGCACCCCCGCGATCAGCGTACATGTCAGCACATGCAGCAGCCAACCATAATGAATCCAATGCCTTGTGAAGCGAATGATGAGACGGACATCTTCAATGGCCATGTTGCAGTACGATTGTCTCTAAGGTTTTAGCCCTAGGGAACTAGTTAGGGTACTGCCTGAGACCCTACTCAGTACTACTTGTCCTCTTCCGACTCCATTTCCATCCGCTCCCAAGTCCCCCCGGCAATCGGTGCAATCTCAATTTTTGCCTGGTCCACCCTCACCTGCACCCGCTCCCCCTTCTGGTAAACCTGTTTCGGATACCCCGTCCCGATATACTTCTTTCCCAAATCCATAGCCACATAAATCCGTGTCGGCGTCTCCACCGTGTAAACCACAGCCCGCACCGCATTGGACTCCCTCAAGCTGAACACCCGCACATTCGGCTTGCGCTGCACCCGCGTCACTCGCCCAATCTCCGGCTCACTCTGCGCCCAGCCAAGCGCCGCGAGTCCCATTGCCACCACCAGCAGTCGTAGGCTCATGCCCAAAGTCTAGTAAATTCCCGACTCCCCCGCCGGCCTTGTCTTCCACCTCCGGTGCAACCAAAGCCACTGCGTCGGCTCCCGCCGTATCACCCCTTCAAAGTGCTTCGCTAGGCGCGCCGTATCCTCGCTCACATTCCCCGTCATCGCAAACACTGGGTCAAAGCGCAGCACATACTTCCCCTTCTGCTGATTCCACATTGCATATCCCGGAATCACCGCCGCCCCCGTCTTGTGCGCCAGCTTCGCAAACGTCGTCCCCGTACAAGCCGCCATCCCAAAGAAATCCACAAACGTCCCATTCTCCGGCAAAGTATTCTGATCAATCAAAATCCCCACCGGCTCATTATTGCCCAGTGCCCGCAAGATCCCCCGCAAAAAATCCTGCTTATCCAGAATCCGGTTCCCCGACCCCATCCGGTAACTCTTCACAATGCCGTCCAGCACCGGGTTATCCAGAGGTCGCACCACCACATTCATCGGCTCCGTCATCAAGGCATGGGCAAACGCACTCAACTCCCAATTCCCCAGATGCCCCGTAGCAAACAGCACCCCCTTGCCCCCCGCCTTGGCAGCAACGTAATGCTCAAAGCCCTCATACTCAATCCACTCCCCAATGTTGGCCCGGTTCCGCGTCCCAAACCGCGAGAAGTAATAAAGCATCCGCCCCAGACCCTCATACACGCCATCCACTGTGCGCGCCGCATCCAGCTCCGGCATCGCCATCCGCAAATTCTTCTCCCCGCTCTGCCGCATCTTCCCCGCCACCAGATCCAGCAGCCGCGCCACCCCCAGCGAAAATCCCAGCGGTGCCACAGAGGCCGCACTCAGCACGGCCTGCACCAGCCCTGCCTCTAGCTCATTGCGTAACTGGCTTCGTTTCCCGCTCACGCCTCGCGCTCGATCCAGCCCCCACCTACCACCAACTCTCCCTGATAAAACACCGCTCCCTGCCCAGGCGTCACAGCCCGTTGTGGCTCATCAAACTCCACCTCGGCCCGCAGCCCTCCATCCAAAGGATGAATCGTGGCCATCGCCGGTTGATGCCGGTTTCGGATCCTCACCTCAGCCCGCACCGGCTCCGTCGGCGTCCCAATCGAAATCCAGTTGATCTGCCCCACTGGAAATCTCCGCTTCATCAATGCTTCTCCTGTCCCCACCGTGATCTCACGCGTCGCCGGGTTCGTCTGGATCACATAGAGCGGCTCCCCCACTGCCACATTCAGGCCACGCCGCTGCCCCACCGTAAAGTGATGCACACCCGCATGCTCACCCAGTTTCTTCCCTTCACGGTCCACAATGTTGCCACTGGCAACATCGGTCTGGATGCCTTGCTCCTTGAAGTACGCATCGATAAACGCCGCGTAATCCCCGTTCGGCACAAAGCAGATCTCCTGGCTATCCGGCTTCTCTGCCACGGGCAAACCCAGGTCGATCGCCAACTGCCGCACATCGCTCTTCACCATCCCACCCAGCGGAAACATCGTCCGCGCCAACTGCTCCTGTGTCAGTCCCCACAAAAAGTAAGTCTGATCCTTCGACGCATCGGCCGACCGCAGCAACTGCCACCGCCCCGTTGCCTCATCCTGACGGATCTGCGCATAATGCCCCGTCGCAATCTTCGTCGCCCCAATCCCGTCAGCCATCTCCAAAAACTGGTCAAACTTGATGAAGTTATTGCAAAGCGTACAAGGGATCGGCGTCTTGCCCTCAATGTAGTCCTGCACAAACGGCTTCACCACATGCTGCTCAAAGCGATCCTCAAAATTCACCACGTAATAGGGGATCCCCAGCGTCTGCGCCACATACCGCGCATCATAAACATCATCGAGCGAGCAGCACCGTCCCGTCGCCCCTTCACTGGCCACCTCCGGCAACCGCCTCTGGTTCCAGAGCTGCATCGTCAAGCCCACCACGGGCTCGCCTTGCCGCTTCAACAACCCAGCGACCACAGAAGAATCAACACCGCCGCTCATCGCAACGGCAATCGGAGCTACATCAGACATAAGCAGGTGACAACTTTCTCAATCTCGCAACACTCTCCACCACCGCCCCCACCAATCCATCCACTTCTTCCATCGTATTGCTCGCCCCCAGCGAAAATCGAATCGCCGACCGCGCATCCTCCCGCTTCAACCCCAGCGCCAGCAGCACATGCGAAGGCTCGACGCTCCCGCTCGAACAAGCTGACCCGCTCGACACCGCAAACCCCTTCATATCCAGCGCAATCACCAGACTCTCCCCTTCAATCCCCGGAAAGCAAACATTCGTCACATTCGGTGCCCGCCGACTCCGGTCGCCATTCACAAACGCATCCGGCACCTGTGCCAGAATTCCCGCCTCCAGTCGGTCCCGCAACGTGGGCTCCACCATCTTCACCTGCGCACAAGCCGCACCAAATCCCACTGCCCCCGGCACATTTTCGGTCCCCGGTCTGCGGTCCCGCTCATGATGCCCACCAAAGGTCCGCTTCCGTAGCGGCGTCCCCTTCTTCACATAGAGCGCCCCCACTCCCTTCGGCCCATTCAGCTTGTGTGCCGAAAGGCTCAATAAATCCACCCCCAGCTCCTTCACATCAAGCGCCATCCTGCCTGGCCCCTGCACCGCATCGCAATGCACCAGCACGCCAGCCTCACGCCCAATCGCCGCAATCTCACGCACCGGCTGCACCGTACCGATCTCATTGTTAATCGCCATCACACTGATCGCCCGCGTCTCCGGCCGCAAACTCCGCCGCACCTCATCCGGGTCCACTACGCCCAGTTTTCCCACCGGCAGCAGCGTCACCTCATGGCCCAGTCCACGCAACTCTTCCAGCACATTCAGCACCGCCGGATGTTCCATCGCGGTTCCCACAAAATGATGCGTCTTCCCTGCCTCCACGAGTCCAAACAGAGCCAGGTTATTGGCCTCGGTCCCCCCGCTGGTAAACACCACCTCTTCGGCCTTGGCCCCGAGCAAACCCGCCACCTGCCGCCGTGCCAATTCGAGCATCTGCCGCGCCTGCTGCCCATAGCCATGAATCGACGAAGCATTCCCAAACCCCTGCAAATAAGCAGGCACCATCGCCTCCATCACAGCAGCAGCTAGCGGAGTCGTGGCGTTATGGTCAAAGTACGCGCGCACCCTACCATTATCGCTTGCGAACTACCGTAGAGTCCCGCAACCCCAGGCTCTGATAAATCTGCCGCGTCGCATCGCTCTTGTTCAACGTGTAAAGGTGAATCCCCTTCACCCCGTTGTCCAGCAAATCCCGGCACTGCTCCGTAGCCCAGTGAATCCCCACATTCCGTACTGCCTCGGCATCATCCTGGCAGCGCTGCAGCGCCCGCGTCAGCCGCGCCGGATACCGCGCTCCCAGTGCCAACTGCGCCATCCGCTTCATCCCGGGCAGGGAAGTCACCGGCATGATCCCCGCAATAATCGGTACCCGAATCCCAATCAGCTCACACCGCTCCCGAAAATCGTAAAAGTCACGATTGTCAAAAAAGAGCTGCGTACAAATATAGTCCGCCCCTTCATCCACCTTCCGCTTCAGGTAATCCAACTCATCCAGCCGGTTCGGCGTCGTCGGATGCCCTTCCGGAAATCCCGCCACTCCAATCCCAAATCCCCGCGAATCCGGGTGCCCCTCAAAACGGCGAATAAACCGCACCAGGTCCGCCGCCTGTTGAAACGCATCATTCGCCTTCACATACCCGGCCAGATCCCGTGGCGGGTCACCACCCAGCGCCAGAATGTTCGACACCCCAGCCGCCGCATAATTCTCCAGAATCGACTGGATATCCGCTTCCTGATGGCACACACAAGTCAAATGCGGCACCGGATCCAGCGTAGTCGTCTTCTTCAGTCGCGTCACCAGGTTATGCGTCAACTCCCGCGTCGAGCCCCCAGCCCCATACGTCACCGAAACAAAAGAAGGCTGTAATGTTTCAAGCGAAGCGATATTCTCAAACAGCGCATCCGAGTCCTTCTCCGTCTTCGGAGGAAAGAACTCAAACGACAACGTAGTCTCGTCCTGCGCCAAAATATCGCGAATATGCATACTTAGGCTCTATTCTACTGAATAGCGATGATCACCCTGCTTACCGACTTCGGCACCGCCGACCACTTCATTGGCACCATGAAAGGCGTCATCGCCTCCATTGCCCCCTCCACCCCGGTCACCGACATCACCCACGAAGTCCCGCCGTACAGCATTTCCCAGGCCGCCTTCCTCCTCGAACAATCCTGGCCCTACTTCCCCAAGGGCACCATCCACGTCGCCATCGTCGACCCCGGCGTCGGCTCCGAGCGTCGACCCCTCCTCATCGAAGCCCAGGGCCACACCTTCATCGGTCCCGACAACGGTCTCTTCTCCTTCCTCCTCGCCACGGCCAAACCCAAAACCCGCCACCTCAACCAACCCAAATTCTGGCTACCCAATCCCTCCACCACCTTCCATGGTCGCGACATCTTCGCCCCCGTCGCCGCCCACCTCGCCGCAGGCATCAAACCCACCAAACTCGGCAAGCTCATCGACGATCCCATGCGCAGCCCCGCCATCCTCCCCACACGCCTCTCCCGCCGCACCTATGTCGGCACCATCCTCCACATCGATCGCTTCGGCAACCTCATCACCAACTTCCGCACCGAAGAATTCTCCACCCTCCGCAACCGCCCCTTCTCCCTAACAGTCGGTCTCATTCAAACCGAACTCTTCGCCACCACCTACGCCAACTGTCCCCCGGGCGAACTCTGCGTCATCCCCGGCTCCTCCGGCTTCTACGAAGTCTCGATCGCCAACGACAGCGCCGCCGCTGCAACCCGCCTCGCCCCGGGCTCCCCCCTCGAACTCACCATTTAGTGTTAACACTGAAAAGCATGGATTCCCTCCAAACAGTTTGGTCCGATGTCTGGCACGTCGCTCTTGCTTACTTCCTCGCCTTGCCGATCGGCTGGAATCGCGAGAAAGAAGGGCATTCGGCTGGGCTGAGAACTTTCCCCATCGTGAGCGCAGCGGCTTGCGGATTTGTAATGCTCGGCACGGGAGTCCCTGGAATTTCACCAGACAGCGACTCCCGTATGCTCCAGGGCTTGATCACCGGAATCGGCTTCATCGGCGGCGGCGCCATCTTGCGTGATAAGGACGGCGTTACTGGCACGGCCACGGCCGCCAGTGTCTGGTGCATCGGCATCGTAGGGGCTGCTGTCGGCTTGGGTGAAATTCACATTGCGGTCATTCTCACCGCAATCAACTGGCTGACTTTCCAGGTTTTGACGCCTTGGAAGCGACGCGCCTCTTCCGATACTCCGCCCAATGGGCTGTCATAAAGGCCGCAGCAGTCCGCGCCGAATCCAGTAGCTGCGACTCCCACTCCCTGCCACTGGCTCCGAATCGCATCAATTCTTCAGGCCCTGCTGACCCTTTCCGCCCTGCCGATCGCAGGTGACTTGAAGCTAAAATTCCGCCCATGTCCTTGAGGCAGAGCTCCGCTTTGGTTGCCGGCATTGCTGCGAAGTCAAGCCGGTCATCCGTTGGCAGCAGTTCATGAAGCAGAAACGAGCGTCCTTCAAAAGTCACAGCATCCAGCAGCGCAGGCGAAACAGACTGGCTCCAAAATTGGATCGTAGCCACGCGCTCCGCCTCCGATGCAAACTGGGGTTGAGCCGGGACACCGTTCGCCCTCAGAAGAGCAGAACCGGGTTGGACCTTAAGGTCCAGCAAAAACGCCCCCGAACTTCCTCCACGCCCTTCCACCAGCAACGCATATCGCTCTAGTCCCAGGCTTCCATTGCCTGCTACCCGTCGGGCGGCATCGATCAACCGGAAGAATCTTTGGCCCTGCACTTGGTGCTTCGAGTAGTCCCCAAAGAATTTCGCCAGCTCCTCGATTCGCGCCTTCGGCAGCGGCATCGCCCGCCTGCCATCAGCCACAATCTTCTCCTTCTTCACCCGCTTAGCGAGAAACTCCGCCCGCTTCCGGTTCTTGAGATCCAATAGCAAGTCTCGAATGGGGCCCCTCGACGTAGCTCGCTCCAGCCAAATCGCTTTCCCGCGTTGGAGCGTCGAAGCATAAGCCCCAAGAAAACTCGCCGTCAATTTGTCCGGCTCTCGGAAGTTTGCCGAGTAGATCGACGCACACATCCGCACCAGCTCAAAGCTCGCAGGCACCAGCCCACACTCGTCAAAATCATTCACGTCGAAATAGCAGAGGCGGTTGTCCCCTTTGTAGGTCCCGAAGTTCTGCAGGTGCAAATCTCCCGTCGCCCAGACCAACGGAGACTCCGGCAGGGATTCCGTATCGAGATCCTCGTAGAACAAAAAACAGGTGCCTCGAAAGAACGAGAAGGCGTCCTTGCCGATCAGCTCCAGTTTCTGGGCCAGAATCTCCAGATCGCGACCTTCATGAAAGGCAGCAAGCCGGGCTTCGATCCCGCTGCAACTAATGTTTTGGGGTGGATGCTGTGGGCTTCTTGCCAATTGCAAATCCCTTCTCCCGTGGGCCCGCTACTCCAAATCCGGCAGTGGTCAAAAGCAAGACCAGTTCCAATCCAGTATCTTTCAAGAAATTCTCCTCATCAGCTAAACTCTCGAAGTTTTCACTGCCGCCATCAATACCCTGATCAACCACAGACTCCTTTATCCTTTCTCTGTGCCCCTCGAATTCACCTTCGAAGCCCCCATCTGGCTCTACCAGGGCCAGGCCGCCTGGACCTTCGTCTCCCTTCCAGTCCGCATCGCCACGCAAATCCACAAAGCCGATGTAGGTCCCAGGAAACCCGGTGCCTCCATCCGCGTCACCGCAATACTAGGCCACACCACCTGGAAGACCTCCCTCTTCCGCGACAGCCGCCGCAACACCTACGTCCTCCCCCTCAAAGCCGCCGTCCGCAAAAAAGAACAGCTCCGCGAAGGCGAAGCTGTCGAAGTCACACTCCTGATCGAAACCCGCGACCCTTAAGCTCTCCCGGCAAACTCCCCGGTCTCCGTCGATACCTTCACCTTCTCACCCTGCTTGATGAACAACGGCACCTTTACCTCCAGCCCCGTCTCCATCTTCGCCGCCTTCGTCACGCTTCCACTGGATGTTTCGCCCTTCACACCCGGCTCCGTATAAGCCACCACCAGCTCCATAAATTGCGGCAACTCAATCCCAATCGGGTTCCCCTCAAACTTCTGCAACTCAATGATCGTCCCATCCACCAGATAATTCGTCGCATCCCCAATCGTGTCCGCCGAAAGGGTCAACGTCTCAAAGCTCTCCTGATCAAGAAAGTGCGAGCCCTCCCCATCGCTATACAGATAGCTGGCCGACACCACAACAAGGTCCGGCTCCTTAAATTTGTCCCCCGCCTTGAACGTCTTGTCAAACACGCCGCGCGTCAACAGGTTCCTCACCTTCAGCCGCACCAGCGTCTGTCCTCCCCGCGCCGTCGGCGTGCTGACATCCGAGTCCAGACACACAAACGGCACCCCTTCATGCTCAAACAAAGTCCTGCGTTTCACGCTAATTGCATCAATCAAAGCAGCCATAAATCCTCTCAAGTATAGCCGCCCCTGCGTACAATAAAGTTCATGCTCGTTCCGATGTCGGCTCACCTCATCCACCTCGTCGAACAAGCCGAGCCCGCCCTCGCCACCTTCTCTCCCGGCCACTGGCAAGCCTCCCGTGGCGCCGGCAAGTGGACCCTCATCGAACTCCTCGGCCACCTCATCGACTCCGCCGCCAACAACCACCAGCGCTTCGTCCGCGCCCTCGCCCAACCCAGTCTCGATTTCCCCGGCTACGACCAAACCGCCCACGTCTCCGTCCAACACTACGCCGCTGCCAATCCCGCCCAGCTCATCACCCTCTGGGCCAGCCTCAATCTCCACATCGCCCACGTCATCACCTACATCCCTGCCGACAAAACCGAAACCCCCTGCACCATCGGGAACGACCCCGCCATGTCCCTCGCCAACCTCGTCCTCGACTACATCGCGCACCTCGAACACCACCTCAAGCAACTCCTCCCCGCCCACCCACTCCAGCTCTCCGGCATGCCCTGGCCTCCCGCCAACCCGAACCGCTAATGCACGAACTCCCAGAAGTCGACGCCATCGTCCGCCCCTACTCCAGCTTGCTGGCTTAAACACTCCTCAAATAGCATGAACAAGAAGAGGCATTGAAGAATCTCTCAACACAGCAAAAGCGCTATGAATCTTCTCTTCATCTGCAGCCGTAATCGCCTCCGCAGCCCCACCGCCGAAGCACTCTTTACCGACATTCCCGGCATCGAAACCGCCTCCGCCGGTACCAGCCCCGACGCCGACAATCCAATATCCCTGGATCTCATCGAATGGGCCGACATCATATACGTCATGGAGCGAGTCCACCGTCAGCGCCTCAACACTAAATTTCAAAAAGCGCTCAAAGCAAAGAGGCTCACGGTCCTAAACATCCCCGACAACTACGATTTCATGGACCCCGAACTCATCTCCATACTCAAAACAAAACTTGCCAGACACCTGCCCTAAGAGAAAACGAAAATGCCTGAACTCCCAGAAGTCGACGCCGTCGTCCGCCGCCTCAACCAGGCCGCTTCCGGCACCACCATCCACAGCATCAAAGTTGAGCGCCCCGGCACCATCGCCCCCTTCACTCCCTCCCAATTCAAACCCCTCCACGGCACCACCTTCCTCTCGGCCCATCGCCGCGCCAAACACATCTTCCTTCACTTCTCAAGTGACCTCCACCTCCACGTCCACCTCCGCATGACCGGCAACCTCTACGTCCTGCCCGACTACAATTTCCGTCCCCACTCCACCCGCGTCTGGTTCCGTCTCACCGACAACCGCGTCATCATCTTTGAAGACTCCCGGGCCCTCGGCCGCATCCATCCCATCACCGCTGAAGCCATCAAGCAAGTAGAATCCACCCTCGGCCCAGAACCCCTCGAACCCGCCTTCACCAAAGAGGTCCTCAAGCAAGCCCTCTCCTCAACGAAATCCCCCATCAAGCCCACCCTGCTCGATCAAACCCGCATCGCCGGCATCGGCAACATCTACGCCAGTGAAGCCCTGTGGCACGCCCGCATCCACCCCACCACCCCAGCCAATCAAATCCCCACAAAGAAGCTAACCGCCCTCCACGCCGCCATCCAGAAAGTCCTCACCGAAGCCGTCGCCAGCGCCTACGCCGCCTACACCATGCCCGGCACCACCGTCGCCAGTGAAGACTTCGGCGTCGCCGCCTACGGCCGCACTGGCCAACCCTGCCCCCGCTGCCACACCCCCATCGAGCGCATCGTCCAAGCCACCCGCTCCACCTTCTTCTGCCCCCACTGCCAGGGCTGAGAAAACCAGCTCACCAACTCACTCGCCGGATCTCAGCAACAGCATCAAAATGCTTGTCGCGACTTACCAGCGGAAGCCGGTATTGCCGTGTCAGCGCAGCAATCCAGAGATCGTTGGCGGGGATCGGACGTCCACTCCGCTTCAGCTCTTCACGAACTAGCGCATAATGCCCGCACGTCTCAACATCCACTTCTAATACAAGGCAATTTCCCTTGAATGCTTCCAGCCACTTTTGATAACGCTCCTGATGCCGGGAGCTTCGAATCCCATATTGATACTCTCCCAGCGCGATCACCGGCAGTGCAATGGTTCGCGCCTGCTGCAATACCGGTTCCAACCCAGCTTCACCGTCAGCCAGCGCAGAAATTGCGTTCGTATCGAGAATCAAACCAGATCCTCAGCTTCGATCTGGCCAAACTCCTCTTCAATAATGCGATTGATTTTTGCCGTCTCACTTCGCAATGACGACAGCTTCCCAAAACTCGCCATCCACGGCTTCTTGCTCTGCGCGGCCCCGGCTAATTTGTCCTTTAACGCCTCACTCACCAATTCCCGCAACGGAATCCCTCTCTGCGCCGCAGCAACTTTCGCTTCCCGAAACAGCTCATCTGGAATTTCCAACGTTGTTTTCATCGCATCTCCATATTCCCATATTTATGGGAGTGATTTGCGCCAGCCCCCACCCCTGCTAGAATTCTAATTCTCCCAGTGATTACCGACCTCCTCGAAATCAATCAGGAAAGCCCCGCCCCCAGTGCCATCCGTCGCGCTGCCGACATAATCCGCCAGGGCGGCGTAGTTGCCATTCCCTCAGACTCCCTCTACATGCTCGTCGCTGATCCCTACAACCTCAGTGCCGTCGGCAAGGTCTTCGCCGCCAAAGGCCGCGAAGCCACCCGCAGTCTCCCTCTTCTCGTCAACGACGTCATGATGGTCGAAGACCTTTCAAGCGAAGTCACCAAACGCTTCCAGGTCCTCGCCCGCCGCTTCTGGCCCGGCCCCCTCACCATCATCGTCCCTGCTTCTTCCAAGGTCCCTCTCAAGCTCACCGGCAACACCGGCCGCCTCGCCCTCCGCCAAAGCAAAAGTGCCGTGGGCAACGCCCTGATCTCCTTCCTCAATCAACCACTGATCGCGACTTCCGCCAACATGAGCGGAGTCCCCACCTGCCGCTCCGGCATCGAAGTATTTGGCACCATGGACGGTCGTCTTGATCTCGTCCTCGACGGCGGCCACTGCGTCGGCGAAGGTGCCACCACCATCGACATCACAGAACCCTACTGGCGCATCATCAAACAGGGTGCCATCGAAGAAAAAGAACTCGCTGAAGTCCTCAAAGGCAACTAAATGCAATACACCCGCCTCGGCTCCACCGGCCTCAAAGTCTCCCGCCTCTGCCTCGGCATGATGACCTACGGTTCCAAGCAATGGCGGCAGTGGGTCCTCGAAGAAGCCGACAGCATCCCCCTCATCGCCAAAGCCTGGGATCTCGGCATCAACTTCTTCGACACCGCCGACATGTACTCCCTCGGCGTCAGTGAAGAAATCCTCGGCCGCGCCATCAAAACCCTCGGCATCCCCCGCGACAAGATCATCATCGCCACCAAACTCTACAACCCCATGAGCGATGATCTCAACCACAAAGGTCTCGGCCGCAAGCACCTCCACCACGCCATCAACGACAGTCTCCGTCGCCTCCAAACCGACTACGTCGATCTCTACCAGATCCACCGTTACGACTACGACACCCCAGTCGACGAGGTCATGGACGGGCTCAACGACGTCGTCCGCTCCGGCAAAGCACTCTATCTCGGCGCCAGTTCCATGTACGCCTGGCAACTGGCCAAACTCCAACACGCCGCCGACAAATCCGGCGGCGCGAAATTCGTCTCCATGCAGAATCATTACAACCTCGCCTACCGCGAAGAAGAGCGTGAGATGATCCCCTTCTGTGTTGACCAGGGCCTCGGCATCATCCCCTGGAGTCCCCTCGGTCGTGGCCTGCTCACCGGCAGCCTCAAGCGCGATAGCAAAGACAGTCTTCGCGCCCAAACCGACCTCTACGCCCAGCAAATCTACAGCCGCGAAAATGACTTCCAGATCGCCGACCGCGTTGCCGAAGTAGCAACTTCCCTCGGCGCATCCCGCGCCACCGTCGGCCTCGCCTGGCTCCTCTCCAAACAAGCCGTCACCGCCCCCATCATCGGCGCCAGTAAAGAGCAGCACCTCCTCGACGCCATCGCCGCTCTCGATCTCAAACTCGACGGCCCCACCACCACCCGCCTCGAAGAACTCTACGAGCCCCATCCCATCCTCGGACACAGTTGATGGACGCTCTCCTGCCGTTGCTTACCGAGTACGGCTACCCCATCTTGGCCCTCATCGTGTTTCTCGAGGCCATTGGCCTCCCCGTCCCTGCCGCTCCAGCTCTGCTCGCCGTCGGTGCTGCCTCCGCCAAAGGCATCCTTTCTCCCTACACCTGCCTCAGCATTGCCCTGCTCTCGATGCTCACCGCCGACTCCATCCTCTTCGTCCTGGGGCGCGCCACAGGCTGGTGGCTCCTCGGCCTTCTCTGCCGCCTCTCGGTCAACCCGGAAGCCTGCATCTTTTCAAGCGCCTCCTACTTCCACCGTCGCGGTCGCACCGCCTTGCTCTTTGCAAAATTCATCCCCGGCATCAACACCATGGCCCCACCCATGGCCGGCAGCATGAACATGCACCCCTGGGTCTTCTTCCGCTATGACCTCCTCGGCGCACTCTTCTACATCCTCACCTACGGCCTTCTCGGCTACACCTTTCACACCGCCATCGCTGCCATCACAGAATGGCTCACCACCCTCGGCCGCTTCGCCACCTTCCTGATCGCCACAGCCCTGGCCGCCTACTTCGCCTTCCGCATCTGGCGCGCCCGCCGCAATCGCAAAAGCAGCACCATCCCCCGCATCTCGGTAGATGACCTTGCCAGTCGCCTCACCGGCGACATCCTCATCGCCGACGTCCGCAGCCACGGCTACTACGACACCCAGGCCGAGCGCATCCAGGGCTCCATCCGCATCGAACCCAATCGCCTCCCGGAGATTCTCCCCACCCTCCCCAAAGACCGCGAAGTCTACCTCTACTGCAGTTGCCTCAACGAGGCCACCAGCCACCGTGTCGCCGAACTCCTCCGCGAAGGCGGCTTCGAAGCCAGCGTCATCGTCGGCGGCCTCTCCGCCTGGAAGAAAGCCGGCCACCCCCTCGAGCGCGTCCCCGCCGAAGACGTCATCCACCTCCCCAAATTCGTCTGATGCCATGACCAGCATTCTCTTCACCGCTCTGCTGCTAGCCCAACAACCACCGCTCGTTCCTCACACCACCAAGGACAGTTTCAACCGCGAGATTCACTTCTACATCGAACCCGCCGCCCAGTCCAAGCCCCCGCTCCCTCTGGCCCTCTTCATCCTAGGCTCTGGAGCTCATTCCAACTTCCTCGTCCGCGATGGCGCAACCCTCACTGCCCATCGGGATTTCCGCGATCTCATCCAGGGACGGGCTCGTTTGCTCGTCGTCGAAAAGCCCGGCGTACCCTTCGGCTCGCAGCCCACCAGCCCCGGCACGGCAAATGGTTCGAGTGACGAGTTTCGCCAACAACACACCTTCCCGCGCTGGCTCGAAGCTCTTTCTGCCAGCCTCCAGGCCGCTCGTCAACTCCCCGGTATCGATGCGAGTCGCATCCTCGTCGTCGGCCACTCCGAAGGCGCATTAATGGCTGCTGCCCTCGCCGCCCGCCACCGCTTCATCACTCATGTCGCCTGCCTCGCCGTGGGCGGATACTCACAGGCAACAGACTTTATGGCCGAGGCGCGTCAAGGCAGTTTTTCCGTCCAATCTTTGAAAGAGCGCTGGAAAGACATCCGCCTTCACCCTGCAGATCACAACCGCATCTGGCTCGGCCACGCCTATCCCTACTGGGCCACCTTCACAACCCCCTCCATCGTGGAGCAACTGCAAAGTAGCGCCGCCAAAGTCTTCGTCGCACAAGGCTCTCTCGATGGCACCAAACCCCTCCAGGATCTCGATCTGATTGACGCAACGCTAAGTGCTCAAGGTCGCAACGTAACGGCACTCTTGATAGAAGGCGCCAACCACGGCTTCCAGTTCAAAGATCAGTCCACCACCGGCCGCGACGGCTGGAGGGAAATCCTCTCCAAAGTAATCACCTGGTACTTCACAAGCCCTGTATCGGAATGACCCAACTCCCATAGCCCTCCAGCACTCGATCCGCAGTCAGCAGCTTCAGCCCCTCACACTGCGCCTGCGCCACAAGCATTCGGTCAAAGGGGTCGCGGTGCAAGAGCGGCAACTCTTTCAGTGCCTCCGTATGCGCTACAGTCATCGCCAACTCTTCGCATCCCAGTTTCCGGATGCTCTCGCTGAATTTCCGGGGCAAGCTCAGCTTGCCAATCGACTCCTTAATGCGTATCTCCCAAAGCGAAACAGCGCTAAGAAATAGCGTATTCTCCGGGTTACCGATTAACTTTTGTCCCATCGCGCCAAGGCGCTCCGGGCTCATCAACGCCCATAGCAAAACCTGTGTATCGATCAGAATCTTCATCGCCCTATCTCTTCTTCTGAGTCAAGGCTCCAAACGCTTCAGCGATGTCATCGGGTAAAGGATCCTTGAAGTCACCGTGGATCTTGATCTTGCCCCGCAATTCTCCGAGCTGGCGTGGCGCAGCCAGGCCCTCATATTTGGTTAACCTGGCCACAGGTTTTCCCGCCTTGGCAAGAATCACTTCTTCACCCTTTTGAACAGCTTCGAGCAGGGCGGAGAGTTCCGCTTTCGCCTCGCTAACATTACGCAAGATCATAATGAAACGCTAGCATATCTTCAGACCAGACCAGACCAGGTCCGATCCTACCGCTCCCGCCGCCCCTTCAGCCACCCCACCAGCCTCTCCTCCCACGCTCCAAACTCCGCCTTCCCCTCCCAATTCTCCACCCCATGCGGTGCCCCTGCAATCAGCAACATCTCACAAGCCACACCCTTCCCCCGCGCCACCTCGCACATCCGCTCCGACTGCGCAAACGGCACTCCCCGATCCGCCTTCCCATGCACCAGCAAAATCGGTGCCTGCCCACGCTTCGCATACTCCACCGGCGTCGCCTCCCTTTGCCCCTTCTCCCCAACATCCCGCAAATACCCGGCAATGTTCTTCGGCAATTCCCCGCGCTCCTTCACCCACTGCGGCACATCATAGATCCCATAAAACCCCACCCATCCCGCCACCTTCACCCGTCCCCGCATCGCCGCCAGCGCCGCAATGTGCGCCCCTGCCGATTCCCCCACCAGCACAATCTGGCTACCATCAACCCCCAACATCCGCGCATTCCCTCGCACCCACCGCACCGCCGCTTCCACATCTTCCACCGCCGCCGGGTGCTTCCACTTCGGCCCCAGCCGGTAATTCACCGTCACCCACGGAATCCCCGCCGCCGTCAACGCCCGAAACCACGGCCCAATATAAGTCCGCTTGTCTCCCGCCTCCCAGCCACCACCGTGCACCAGCAAGGCCACCGGTTTTCCCGCCAACATACCATCCGGCACCCAGGCATCCAGGGTCAGAGAAACGCCATCGGGCTTGGCGAATTCGAGGTCTTTCCACTCTTTCGCCAAGCCCGATGCAAAACTCAACAACATAAATGCGGCAAGCCGCATTACGCCAACCCGGCCAGCACCCCGCGCATATACGAGAAGCTCTTCTGCATTCCCACCACCGGGTTATCCCCGTTGATTTCATACTCGAGCATCACGCCACCGGTGTACTTCGTCTTCTTCAAATACTTGAAGATCCCGACAATCGGTAGAATGCCTTCTCCTACATCACACTGGCTATCCTTGCCCGTTGCCACCTTCAGGTCCTTGACGTGCATATCCAGCAAGCGTGGCCCTGCAATCTCGAGCGACTCCAAAATATCCTTACCCGCCCGCGACTCATGCCCGATATCGCAGCACACGCCCATCCGCGGATCCATGTTCTTCATCATCGCCAACGCATCCCGCACACTCGGAAAATACTTGTCTTCCGGGCCATGGTTATGCACCGCGATCTTGATGTCGTACTCCTTGACAAACTTTTCGAGCATCGGCAAAGTCTTGTGTGTCGGCGCCGCCACCATCAGCGGCATCCCGGCCCGCTTGGCGTACTCAAAGTAGGCGCGAATGTCAGCATCGTCTTCCTTGTTGAAGGTCACCGTGCCGCCACCCAGAATCTTCAGCCCGGCATTTTCAAATTCCCTGCGCCCTTTATCGATGTCTTCGGGCTTGGCAATATACGGCAGGTGAAATTCCTTGATGTTCACATACCCTACACCCATCGACTTGATCGATTTGATCGTCAGGTTGCGGCTGAACTGCCGCAGCGAATAGCTCGCCACTCCCAGCTTGATCTCATGGGTGGCAGGCGCACTTTGCGCTGCCGAAACTGGCATGGCCGCCACAGCAGCCGAACTCATCAGAAACCCTCTGCGGTTTGTCATGATGCAATTCTATGTGAAGACGGGCCCCAAAGCCAACCAACGACCAAGGAGCCCGCCTCTTCCCCCGCAGGAAGGTCTATGCCGCTTGATACCCTTGCAAGTTCACAAACGTATTGGTTCCCGTTGTGATCAATTGCACGTTCAATGCGGTCGCCGCTGTTCCTCGCAAGGGCGTCGGCAAAACAACGATTGCGGGTGTTGCCATCGATGCCGCCGCCTGTCCTCTCCAGATCACGGTCGCCCCGTCCTGGATTTGGATCTCACTCGCCGTGGCCGACGTGTTCTGATACTGCAACGCCGTCACGTAATTCCGCACTCCAGCCGCTCCAGCTGCTCGCGCCGCGCTGGCAGTGGCTGTAGTGATTAGACCGGTGAACTGCCAATCTGTTTCAGGCAATCCATAAGGTTTCACCAGCAATTGCATTCCCGAGGTTCCGGTCATTGCCATGGCGTCATTCGCCGCCAGCGTCGTATCGACAGCCACGCGAACCCGGCCCCCGGTTTGCACCGGATTCCCGCTCGCCGCCGCCGAATCTGCCGCCAGGCCGCCAACGCCAACCGACCCGGCCGAGCCGCCATTCAGCGAGTTTGACCCGCCCCACTGCGCATTATTCACTGCCTGGTTGCCATTCAGCACACCAGAAATCACGCAGTTCGGATCCATTGCAATCGTGTACGGTGCAATGCGTACGCTCATCGATCCCGATGTCCACGATGTCGATCTCACCGAGATGTGAGTCGCTCCCGGACAAAACACCTCGTAGGCGTTGCTGTTGTTGGTCAGCGAGCCGGTCGCCGTAAGCACTGTACTTCCATTGATCGCCACCGCCTGCACGGCCACATATGTCGTGCCATTGTCATAGCTCGCTTCAAAGCTCAGATTCACCCCGGCGAAAGTGCCGCTGTGATAAATCGATGCCCCGTTGAACCGGGCAATCGCCGCCGAAATCCGTTGCGAGTTCGCAGTGATGCTGCCGGTGACAATCCCTCCTCCCGGCTCCGCGATGCTGATCGCCGCCTGGTCCGTCGCCAGGCTCACCGCCAGGCTATTCGCCGTGGTCTGCGCTCCCGTCGCCGCCACGCTCACCGGCAACGCCGTCTGATTCGACGCCAGCGTAACCGAAGTACTCGCCGCCATCGTCTGCGGTCCAGTTCCAGTCATGCTCACCGGCACCGCCGTTTGATTCGAAGCAATCACCACAGGTTGGCTCGAGGCCATGACCTGCTGCCCCAACCCACCAAAGCTCACCGGGATCGCCGGCTGGTCCGACGCCAGCGTTACAGATACGCTTTGCGCCATCGTTTTGACGCCACTTCCAGACATCGACACCGGCATCCCGGCTGCATCCGTGGCAAAGGTAATGGACAGGCTGTCTGCTGCCAGCTTCGGCCCTTCCGAGATCAGTTTTACAGGTTTAACGAGAGCCATTTTAGTAAGCCTCCGTAATCACGCAAATCAGTTGCGCTGTCTGCGTCTGTGCCTGGTTGGCCCGTACCCGCATGAATCCGCGAGTCGGCAATCCCTGTACTTCATCGTCCAGCGCCACAGAGCGCGAGGGGGCCACGGCAATGTTGACTTCATGGCCAAGCGAATCATAATGCGGCAAAAATGTCCCGTCCGTCGGACGCAAAATATCGAATCCAATGGAATTTCCATTGAATACATCAGGCATTAAAATGCCGACTAAACTGCCAGTATCAAGTTGAAATCCTTCGCTTAAAGGACTTCCTTGAGGAATTGTGATGGTGAGATGGCGATTGATTGCCATATAAATTCTCCTTGCGGGGTGTCTTCAAGGGAATGTATTTCCCTTGAATTGAAGATAATCCGAGAAGAATTTAATTGCAAGATATTTTTCTGATTTAATCGATAATTATCGAATAATTATTTTCGGCGATTTTCGATCATTCGCTCTAATTCCGTCCGTAATCCCGCCTTCACCCCAGCCGAACTGGCCTCCCCACTCAAATTCTTCAGCTCGCGCGGATCAATCGCATAGTCGTACAACTCCTCCCCCTCCGCTCCCGCATTCCACATCGTGTACCGGTAGCGCTCATTCCGAATCGAATACCCCATCACCGGCTTACCCTGATTCGGTCGCTCTACTTGCGTCATCGCCGGCCTCTCCCATTTCGCCTGCGGATCATCCAGCAGTTTCCTCAGGCTCGTCCCATGTAAATTCGTCGGCCGCCCCTCCAACTCACACAACTCCGCCACGGTCGGGTACAAATCAAGCAATTCCACCGGCCTCGCGCACCGCTTTCCTCGCGCCTTCACCCCAGCCCCGCTGATCATCATCGGAGTCCGCGCCGCCCCCTCAAACACGGTCTGCTTCATCCACTGCCCGTGTTCTCCCAGGTGATACCCGTGGTCACTCCAGAACACAATCGTCGTCTTCTCAGCCAGCTTCATCTTCTCCATCGCATCGAGCACCCGCCCAATCTGCGCATCCAAAAAGAGGATCGTGGCGTAATAGGCCCGGATCACTTCCACCCGCTGCTTCTCGGTTAAATCCCAATTCGCCGGGCGCGTAAAGTACGCCCACTTCGGCGCAATATTCATCTCCCACTCTTCAAACGGCAGCGCTTTCACTGCGTCAATCGGCACCCGGTCAAAATACTTCGCCGGCGCAATAAACGGGCAATGCGGCTTATAGAACCCAGCCCCCAGAAAGAAAGGCCGCTTCTGATTCTCTTCGAGAATCCGAATCGACTCCCCAGCCACCTTCCCGTCCGTATGTTCCTCATCCCGTCCCGGCGACGCATAGTAGGCCAGCGCACTCCCCACCCCCCGCGTCGGCGTGTAGTTGGTCAGCAACTTCTCTTCATCCTTATCGATGCCACGCGGGTTCACCCGTTGATTCCACGTCGGCGCATCATCCAGCCCATCCGTCCCAATCTGCCCCGGGTTCCCGTAGTGATAAATCTTCCCCACCCGCGCCGCATGATACCCGTTCTTTTGAAACAGTTGGCCCAGTGTCACCACATTCGGCACCGTCTCGCGAAAGTGCTTGGTCAGGTTATACACGCCCGTCCTGTCTGGACTTAGTCCCGTCATCAGCGAGGTCCGCGAAGGGCTGCAAAAAGCAAACTGGCAATAAGCCCGATCAAAACGAACTCCCCGCCGCGCAATCCGGTCCAGGTTCGGCGTCGGCACCAGCTCATTCCCAAATGTACTCATCGAGTGGTTCAGATCATCACTGGCAATAAACAAAAGGTTCCGCCGCGTCGGCTTGGCCAGCGCCAGCATCGGCGCCCCCAGAATCATTCTTCGGGTCAATTCCATCCCCGTTACACTACAACATCCTTAGGTGTAAGTCTTCTCCTCCAGCGGCCCGATCCAGTTGCGTCTTGGATTCTCAATATGGTCACCCGGTTGAATCCGCCGGAACCAAAATCGGTGCCCATCCCGAACTCGCACCGCCAACTCCGCCATTTCTGGTTGCTGCAACTTTGCATACCGCCCCGTCAACATATAACTAGCCATGTCAGCTTCCTGCGTATACGTTGTCATGTAGCAAATGTCGTAATACAGGCTCTGGTAAAAGACGGTCTTATGGTTTTCCCAATAATAAAGTCGATCCTGATTGCCCAACGGACGCTTCACATTCTTCGACAGCTTCAGGTAACGGTGATGATGCTCTGAAACGAACCCATTCCCCGTGTCCCCCTTATAGACGCAATCCTTCACTTCAGAATGCGGCAACCCCAAACCAAAGGGCTGCGGCGCTCTCGCCAGCATCCACAGCGCCATCGCAAAGTGCTTGCATTCCCCAGTCAATTTCGTTCCATCCAAAATCCCACTTCGGTTCCATCCTGACCCTTGCCCCGAAGGGATCCACTGCCATCCCACTCTCTCTGGACTGTTCAAAAAAGCCTGATACAGATTTTGAAATGTCGTACCCGGCCCCCCAGCCAACGTCAAAATCTTTTGCCCCGGCGAACTCGCATCCGGGCTCCCGATCCCGGGCGGCAAAACGAGATTCTCAGCATTCGGATTCGACACATTCGCGCTCGCAATCAATTCATATTGGTTAGCCATGTCCGCCCCAGCATGACATAAGATCGAAGAATTCATGCCCTCCCTTTTTCCCTTACTAGGCAACACAGACATTTACCTGATTGACCAAATCCTAAGGGGCCGTCTCCATCCCGGCATGCGCATCCTCGACGCCGGCTGCGGCACCGGTCGCAACATCCACTACCTCATCAACGAGGGCTACGATGTCACCGCCATCGACATCCATCCCCAATCAGTCCCCAATCTCCTACCAGAAAAATTCCACCTTTCCCCCATCGAAAACTTCTCTCACCCCGACGCCTCTTTCGACTTCATCATCTGCAACACCGTCCTCCACTTTGCCACCGACGATGCCCACTTCGAGGCCATGCTCAAAAACCTCTTCCGCCTCCTCAAACCCGGCGGCATCTTCTTCGCCCGCCTCGCCACCACCATCGGCATCGAACATCAAATCGAACCCCTCGGAGGCCGTCGCTACCGCACCCTCGACGGTGGCGAACGCTACCTCGCCGACGCCGCCCTCCTCCACCACATCGAAGAAAAACAAGGCCTCACCCCACTCGACCCCCTCAAAACCACCATCGTAGAAAACCAGCGCGCCATGACCACCTGGGTCGTCTCAAAGCAAGTCTCCTAGTGTTACACTCACCGGAGCAGAGATGACAACGCAACCACAGCCGTACCTCAACACAAGAGAAGAACAAGCCGTTCGCTTCCTCGGCATACCCACCCTTGTCCGCGCCACAGGGGACTCCACCAACGGCTCCTTTGCGCTGATCGAACAATGGGAAATGCCGCCCGGCTTTGCCTCGCCCTATCACCGGCACCAACTCGAAGACGAAGCCTTCTACATCCTCGAAGGCGAAGTGGCCTTCGTTTGCGATGGCAAATGGCTGACCGCCACCCCTGGCAACTTCTTCTTCGGCCCCCGCGGCATCCCTCACGGTTTCAAGGTCGTCGGCACCACTCCCGCGCGAATCCTCATCTTCGCCTCCCCCGCCGGCTTCGACAGCTTCGTGATGGAACTCAGCGTCTCCTTTAACGACTTCACGCCGCCCGACATGGCCAAGCTCATGGCCGTTGCCGAAAAACACAAAATCGACATCCTCGGCCCACTCCCCGAATAGAGTCCTTCCAGCCTCTAAAACAGAACACGCAACGACAGTTGCACTTGCCGTGCCGGGTTCGCCTCCTGTTTCACCGATGTCACTGTTCCAAACGCTGTACTTCCCAGCGAAGTGTTAGGGTTGCTGAAGTCAGCACGGTTAATCGCATTAAAGGCCTCCGCCCGAAATTGCACTCCAACCTTTTCCTTCACCCTTACCTGCCACTGCAGCGCCATGTCTACATTCCGGAAAGGAAAGCCGCGTACATCGTTGATCCGGCGCCCCAGATTTCCGAATCGAAATGGCTCAGCCCGTGTAAATTGATCTAAATCAAAAAAGCGGTTCAATAGATCATCTTTTCCGGCATAATCACTGCGCGCGGCACTCCTCCCAGTCGAATTCGGTCGCTGCCCACCGCCCAACGCATTCGTTGTATTGGGCGTCGCACTGAAAGATAGCGGCTCCCCGCTCTCTAACGTCGTCGACCCATTCACCTGCCAATTCGAAATCAGAGTTCGTAACAAACCCGGTGCCTTCGCCCCAATCAGCCGTCCCTGTCCAAACGGCAATTCCACCACCCATCCTCCAGTAAAGCGATGCGTTCGGTCTGTATTCGACACTGACCATTCATTCCGCAGGTCGTAGTTGTTCTGCGCCGCATCCCCCGTCCTTTCAAAGTTCTGTAATTGCTTCGACCACGTATAACTCGTCAGTAACATCACCCCGCGACGAAACCGTCGCTCCAGCTTCGCCTGCATCGAGTCGTAGCGCGAAGCCCCACGCGTGGCGAACACTTCCGTAATCTGATCAAAGTGCGGATAGGGTCGCAATAGCCGCGACCGCGTCAGCGTTGCCCCCGACAGCGGCCCACTTGCGATCAACCCGCGAAAAGGATTGCTTACCGTCTGCAAAAGGCTGGCCCCTTGCCCGAGCACCTCAGGTGGCAACTGGTTCCACTGCACCGATGGCAGCGGCGCGCGAAAGCCGCGGCTCCCCACATAACTCACTTCCGCCAGGTAGTGCTTCGCAAACTGATGCCCGATACTCAAACTGTATTGGTACGCTCCCGGCACTCGTACCGAGGGATCAAAAAACCGGATCGATTGCCCCAGCAGTGTCCGCAGCCCATTCTGGTTACCTGTCGGTGACAGCAGCGGCGTGGGAAAAGGATTCGACAACGTATTCGCCGGTGTCAACCCTCCATCAATACTGCTGACATATGGCGTTGAGGTGCTGTAGCCAAGTGCCGTATCAGCACCAGATCCAAAGTAAGTGATTCCTGAGTAAATCACTCCAAAGCCGCCACGCACAACGGTACTCTTACCCGCATCATAAGCAAAGCCCAACCGCGGCCCCATTACCGTCCCACCTTGCGAATTCGACGAAGCAAACCCATCCTGCCCTGCATACCGCAGGCCTCCCCGCAAATTCAACCCCGGTACCTGCAACGGACTCGCCACTCCAAAATCGAATCCCCGTGTCATCCGGTCGTACCTTTCCTTCCAGCCTCCGTTGAAGTCAACCCGCAACCCCAAATTCAAGGTCAGTCTTCGGCTCACCCGTATGTCATCCTGCACAAATAACGCTCCATACGGTGCCTCATAGGCCAGGGCATCCACCCGGTCCACAGATCCGCCCGAAGGCAATCCCAACATCAGCGAAGCAAACGAATATCCAGCCGTATTCGTACCACGCAGTGGGTCCGGCCCTTGCGTAAATGCCGCATTAAAGCTGTAGCTCCCCGCTACATTCCCACCCGGGTACGGATTGTTTCGATAGATCCGGTAATCCCCGCCCGCCCGGATCGTATGCTTCCCTGCCGTCTTGGTCAGCACTCCCTGAAAGGAATGCGAATCAAGCGCTGTCAAGCTGCTCCCTCCCCGTCCCAGCGTCCCAAACCCACTCGGGCTCACGATCGGAAACGTTACCTCCTGCAGTTGCGATACGAACGAAGCAGGCAAACCCGCTCCCACCTGATCAAAGCCCTGCGACAGGTTACGAATCGGATCTTCAAACCTTGTGATGCCATATCTCAGGTTCATCAATAGGCTTGACGAAAGCGTGTTCGTGTAATCGATGGCCCCACCCACACTGCCACGCCGTCCCAGATAGTAAAGGTTCCCCGCCGGATTATCCGGCCCCCAGACATCATCATCGCGCTGAAACCTCCGGTTCCAGTGGCCCCGCACAAACAACCTTTGCCGCGCATCGATCACATGATCAATCCGCCCAATCCACGACTTGTAATTGTCCGCCGATGTCCCGGAGTAAGCATAGTTCCCCACATTGGTAAACGGCGCACCCTGCACATTCTGTGCCGGATAGAATTTCGTCAGGCTCTTTGCCACCCGGTTCAGCCGACTCGACGGCAATCGGTTCCCACTAAACGCATCTCGAATAAAATTCCCAGGCCGCGCCGCATCGGGCCGTGTCGTCAACGGATCAAAAATCACAACCTGTTGCCCAACCTGATTCCGCGTATTCGAGAAATCGCCCTGCAACTCAGCACCAGTAGGCACAGTATGTAGCGAAGACCGACCGTCAGCGCTATTCACTCCCTCATAGTTCACAAAGAAGAAGGTCCGGTTCCGCCCCTGATACACCTTTGGCAAAACGATTGGACCTCCCACAGAGAACCCATACTGCCAGTAAGTGCGGTCTGGCTTTTCTATTCCGTTCCGATTGTTAAAAAAGCTGTTCGCATCCAGCGCCGTATGCTGTCCGTAAAAATAAGCCGTCCCTTTCAATAAATTCGATCCCGACTTTGTCACTGCATTCACCACGCCGCCTGTAGTGTGCCCATACTCGGCGTCATAGGCATTGGTCTGCACTCTCACCTCGGCCACCGCATCGGCCGACGGGATATGCGCCACTTGAAAATCAGCAGTCGTATTGTTCACTCCATCCAGCAAAATCTCATTGCGCCGCCTCACCCCTCCAGACATCCCAAAATCAATCACAGTACCTGTATCAAATACCCGCGCAAAGGTCCGCGTCCCGCCGCTCATCCCTGGCATCAAGCGTGGCAGCATCAGAGACGTATGCCCACTGAGCGGCAATTCCGCCAGCATCTTCGAGGACACTACTTCCCCCCGCGATCCCGTCGCCAGATCAAGCAGCGATGCCTCAGCGTTCACGGTGATCGACTCCGTCACCGCCCCCAGTTCGAGCCGCACATCAATCTTCAGCCGGTCCAGCGTTCGCACTTCAATACCGGTTTGCACCACCGCTCGAAACCCTGCCTTCGTCACCTGTAACTCATACTGGCCAGGCAGCAGAAAGGGCAGATAGTAATCACCACTCTCATTGCTCATTGCCTCTGTTCTGGTTCCCGTCCCGGCATGAATGGCAACCACTTTCGCAGCACTGGCTGCCGCCCGCTGCGGGTCCTCCACTCTCCCCAGAATCGTCCCGCGAAACTCCTGCCCGAAACTCATGGCAGACAGACAAGCCAATAGCGTGAAAGCCCTCAATCCTTGCGTCATGCCCTCAGCTTAGAAGCCTGGCAAACCTCTGACAACGCCTCTGAATGTCCACTTTCCTCTTCAATCTTCTCCTCCCCTCTCGATCTGAATATTTCTGTTTCAGCTCCGTTGCAGATACAAAAACATTTGCCCACTTGCCCCATTCCGTCTAGCCTGAGAGAGATGTCCACTCGCCTGGCCCAAGCCGCCGTCTTCCACGCCCACGGCCAACCCTTCACCATCGAGTCGTTCCCCATTCCCACCCCAAGCGCAGGCGAAACCCTTGTCCGTATCTCCTGCGCCACCATCTGCGGCAGCGACCTCCACACCCACTCCGGCCGCCGTCACGCTCCCGCCCCTTCCATCCTCGGCCACGAGATGGTCGGCCACATCGAAGCCACCACCGATCCCAACTTCGAAGTCGGCGACCGCGTCACCTGGTCCATGGTCTGGTCCTGCGGCCACTGCCCCATGTGCCAGAAGAACCTCCACGCCAAATGCGAACACCTCTTCAAATTTGGCCACGCCCCCATCACTCCCACTTCTCACTTCACCGGCGGCTTCGCCGAATACTGCCTCCTCCCCGCAGGCACCACCCTCATCAAAATCCCAGCCTCCCTCTCAGACCCCGTAGCCAGCACCGCCAACTGCGCCACCGCCACCGTAGCCGCCACCTTCCGCAAAGCCGGCAACATCACCCATCAAAAAGTCCTCATCCTCGGCGCCGGCATGCTCGGCCTCACCGCCTGCGCCATGGCCCGCCACCTCGGTGCCTCCGAAGTTAGCGTCATCGACACCAATCCCACCCGCGCCGCCCTCGCCACCCGCTTCGGTGCCACCTCCAGTCAACCCTCCCAATCCGATTTCGTCTTCGACTTCACCGGCAGCCCCGATGCCATGGAAGCTTCCCTCCAGTACCTCGCCACCGGCGCTACCCTCATCCTCGCCGGCGCTGTTTTCCCCAGCCGCCCCATCCAAATCCCCGCCGAGCAAATCGTCCGCCAATGCCTGCGCATCGAAGGCGTCCACAACTACTCCCCCCAGGACCTCGCCACCGCAATCGACTTCTTAACCCAAACGACATACCCATTCGATACCCTGATCGAAGGCCACTTCGCGCTCCACCAGATCAACGAAGCTTTCGCCTACGCCAACTCTCACAAACCACCCAGAGTCGCCATCTACCCATGAATCCCAACACCATCCAAGCCGTCATCTTCGATCTCTCCGGCACCGTCATCGACTTCGGCAGCCGCGGCCCCGTCGTCGCCTTCGTCGAACTCTTCCGCCGCCACGGGATCACCGTCTCCGAAGCCGAAGCCCGCCTCCCCATGGGTTCCCGCAAGTGGGATCACATCTGGTCCGTCCTCAACAACCCCGATGTCACCCCCCGCTGGATTGCCGCCAAGGGCCAGGCCCCCACGCCCGCCGACGTCGACGCCATGTACCCCGAATTCACCAACATCCAGCTTGAGGTCCTTACCCACCATTCCGAAGTCCTCCCCGGCATCCCCGACCTCTGCCGCGAACTCAAGGCCCGCAACATCCGCTACGCCACCACCACTGGCTTTGAGTCCAACATGATGCCCCCCGTCAAAGCTTCTGCCGCAGCCGGTGGCTTCGATCCAGAAATCTTCATGACGCCCGACCTCGTCGGCGGTGGCCGCCCCGCCCCCTGGATGATCTACCACGCCGCAAAGCACATGGGCCTTTACCCCCTCCACACCTTCGTCAAAATCGGCGACACCCCCATCGACATCGAAGAAGCCAAAGCCGCCGGCTGCTGGGCCGTCTCCGTAGTCGACACCGGCAACGAAATCGGCCTCTCCCAACAAGCTCTCCAAGATCTCCCCCACGAAATCCGCGACCAACGCATCGCCGACGCCACCCAAAAATTCTTCTCCCTCGGTGCTCATTACGTCATCGCCTCGGCCATCCACTTCCCCCGCGTCATCGACGACATCAACCGTCGCCTCCTCGCCGGCGAACGACCACCCAACGTCATCTGACCAGTCTTCGTCGCCTCAATCCCTACCCTGTAGCGCGGCCATCAAATTGCTCCTCCTTTCTGCCAAGGAGATTCCAGATGTCCGAATTTAATGCAGTGGTCGCGGTTTACGCGGCTCATCAATCAGCACAGCAGGCGATCAAATCGCTCAACCAGGCCGGCACCAACATAGCTACCGTTTCTGTCATTGTCCAAAATCCTAACAACTTTCAAGAACTCCCCCGTGCTTGGGGACAGTTCTGGACGAACCTCCTCGGCACCGCCCACTTCGTTGTACCTGGCATGGGCTTAGTCCTGATGACCGGTCCCATCGTCGGTTGGATCATCAGCAACCCCTTTGAAGGTGCCGATCATTTCGGTGGTCTCAGCGCCATCGGCGTAGGCCTCTACGGCAAAGGCTTCCCCGAGGAATTCGTACTCCAGTACGAGGCCGATCTGAAATCGCATCGTTTCCTCCTCATCGTCAACGCACCGCCCAGCGCAGCGGCCTGGGCCGCCGAGACCCTCGACAAAACACAACACCTTTCTCTATCCACGCACACCATTTACGACTACTCTCAAGAACTGGCGGTCAACTAACTTGCTCTGCACCACCAACACACTTCAGGGGCTAGCTGTCCGATCCCTCGACGGCGTCCTCGGCAACGTCCTCGGTGCCTACTTCGACGACTCCTCCTGGACCATCCGCTACCTCACCATCTCCACCGGAGATCTCCTCGCCGACCAGATGATGCTCCTCCCCGTCCACGCAATTCTCAACATCGACTGGCAGGCTCGTCGCCTCGATATTTCTCTCTCAAGCAGCCAGGTCCGGGAAGGCCCCGGCACAGATTCCTTGGAGGGAGACTCCCGCCAATTCGAAGCCGGCTACCCCGGCTCCATGCCCATCGCTTCTTCTTTGCGCGATTCCACCGTCATCACTGGCTACCGCATCGAAGGTTCCGACGGCGAAATCGGTCATGTCTCCCAATTCATCTTCGACGACTCTTCCTGGGTGATCCACTACCTCGAAGTTTCCACCACCAACTGGTGGCCCGGCAAGAAAGTCCTCCTCGCACCAGCCTGGGTGGAACGCATCAGTTGGCTCGATTCGCGCGTCTTCATCGCCGCCACCAGAGACGCCATCAAGACCTGTCCGGAATACTCCGACAGCGCCCCCATCTCGCGCGATTACGAAGATCAAATCTACACCCACTACGGGCGTCCACCCTACTGGCTACTTAGCCGGCAATCAGCGTTACTGCCCCAACCGACGGCACAAACCACCGCTCTCTCACCGCAAGATACTCACGGTCGGTAAAGAACCTCTCCTTCGTCTCCCGGTCCGGAAATCGCAGCACAAACACGCGGTTGATCTCCCGGCCTTCCTCGTTACGCAGCGTCCGCGACACCTCAAAGTCGTAGCGAAAATCTCCGCCAACACCGTGCAGCAGCGGTGTCATCCCGGCCCGGTACTCCGCATACCCGGCCTCGTCAATCACCTGCAAACCAACCGTCATTTCGTAACTCATCTGCTGCACCTTACCACTTTCCTGCATGCGCGCCACCGTCCACATGCAACAACTCGCCGCTCACAAACTCGGCCTTCGTCAGATACAGAGCCGCGTCCACAATTTCCTCTACCCGTCCCAGCCTCCGTATCGGATGCAGCCCCTTCAAAAACTCATGCTGCTCGGGCGCATGCATCGGCGTATCGATAATCCCCGCCGCAATCGCATTCACCCGCACTCCAGCCCCCGCATACTCAATGGCCAACTCCCTTGTCACTCCATTCAGCCCGCCCTTGGTCAAGCTCGTCAGCCCCGCATTCACCCCTGCCACCGGCTGCTCCACCAGCGTCGTGCTGATCGTCAGCACATGCCCCCGCCCCTGCTTCACCATCTGCCGCAGCGCCGGCTGGGTCACATAAAAGAACCCCGTCAGATTCGTCCCCACCACCCGCTCAAACTCTTCCTTCGTGTACTCGGTAAACGCCTTCGGCACAAAGATCCCCGCGTTGTTGATCAACACATCCACACGCCCAAATCGCTCCATCGCCACCTGCGTCAGTCTCTCCCCCGTCTCAGGCAGCGCCACGTCTCCATCCACCACAACCAGCTCCGCACTCTCACGCAGAGTGCCCGCATTCCTGGCGCTTCGCGCATTGGCTACCACGCGATAGCCTTCGCGCAGAAACCCCTCCGTCAATCCCAATCCGATGCCGCTGGAGGCACCCGTAATAATCACTGTAGGTTTTGTTACTTGGTCCATGCCCCGTCTGATGGCGCAACACTCTGCGACGATGCGCCACCCCAGTAGAATCGGGTTACCATCCGGTAAGTCGACCATGGTGAAACGACGAAAAAGCCTCGTAGCTCATCCCCCGTCCGAATGCCCGCTCAAGCGCTGCATGAGCCTCATCTCGGGTGCCTGGACCGCTGACCTCATCTGGTACCTCCGAGCTGGCGAACGTTGCTTCTCCGAGCTACAGCTCGATCTCAAAGGCATCTCCGCCAAAGTCCTCACCGCCCGCCTCCGCAAGCTCGAGCGCGAAGGAGTCCTCAATCGAATCCCCCGCGCCACCTCTCCTCCCACCGTCTTCTACGCCCTCACTCCCTTGGGCGGTGAACTACTGGAGGCGATCACCGCCATCATGGACATTGGCCGCCGCCTCAAGATACGCCAGTAAAGCACCGCGGTAGCTCTCCAGTCGCGGCCCATCCCACTCCGGGTCCTTCGCCATCTCATCCCAGCTCCGCAGCCGCAGAATATCCCGCAACTCCGGCTCACTCCCAAACTCAGCCGCTTCCTCCACCGTCATCGGCCCACCCTGCAACACCAGAGTCTCTTTACTGGCCTCAGACAACCGGTCCATGTACCCGGCATTCGTCGAAGTCAGATACCGCTTCGCATCCACATGCCCACCCACCAGCCGCGCCAGCCGCGCTCCAAAGCCCCGCTCCAGCAGCCACTTCTCCCCCAACTCATCATGATTCACAACACCCACCCGCTCATCCCGTATCGCCATCTCATCCTCCAGCAGATGCCCGATATCATGCAGCAGCGCCGCCAGCACCAGCTCTTCATCCGCGCCCGCCTGCGCTGCACACCACGCACACTGTTCCGCATGGCTCAGCTTCGTCACGGCCTCCCCAAAATACTGATCGCCACCAGTCTTCGTCAAAACCTCAAACACTTCATTCACTACTGCATCTGCATTCTGTTTCATCTCATTGCCTTTCTTCATCGTCGCACCGGCAGGATCACCAGCGCCCCCGCCATACACGCCCCAGCCAGCAAAACAAACACCGGGAACGTACTCCCCGTCGCATCAATCGTCCTTCCAATCGCCACCTGCCCCAACGCCGCAAACCCATACGCCACCGCATCCATCAGTCCCGTCGCCGTCCCCGCCCGTGACCGTCCCACCAGTGCCGGCCCCAGCGCCCAATACGACGCCTGCGGCGCATACACCAGAAATCCCGCCACCGCCAGCAACGCAAACGCAAACGGCGAATCCACCGGCATCAGGCTCAACGCATACGTCGCCACACCCGCCATCGCCATCAACGCACTAGCCACCCAGGCCCGCCTCTCAGGGAAAAACTTATCCGTAATCCATCCCGCATTAAACGCCCCCAGCGCCATGCCCACCGGCAATCCCAGCGTCACCCACAAATTCGATGTCTTCAAAAAATGCACCGGCACCCAACTCAACAACCCATACCGCACCAGACTCTCAAACCCGATCGACAGGCAACACAACAGAAACGTTCCACTCCGCAGCACCGCCCGGTATCTCTCCCACGGCGTCTCCTCGCCCTCCGGCCCAGCCATCTCCGATTCCTCCGGCGGCAACTCCGCTAGCCCAACATCCGTAGGCTTGTTCCTCACCCACAACAAAAACAGACTCGTCCCCACCACCATCGTCAACACCGGCAATCGAAACACCCACCGCCAGTCATGACTCGTCAGCGTCCAGATACACAGCGCATAAGTCAGCGAACTCGAAAACCCCGCCGACAGCAAATGAAATCCCAGTGCCCGCCCCCGCTCCTGCGGCACAAACCAGTCCACAATCAATCGCCGCAATGCCGGCGATGCCGCCGACTGTACCAACCCATTGGCAAACCAAAATCCAATCGCCACCCCGATCGAACTCGTAAAGCTGAACCCCCAATTCAACGCAATCGACAGCGCCGCACCCCACCCCACCATCCACCTTGCGCCCACCATGTCCGACACATTGCCATTCATCACCTGCCCCAGCCCATAGCCCAGCAACAGTGCCGAATTCAGCCACGCCACATCCGTCGCCGTATACCCCAGCTCCCCCTGCATCCCCTTCACGGCAAAGCCCATATTCTGCCGCCCCGTATAGAAGAACAGGTACACCACCATCACGCCCCACAACACTCGCTGCTGTACCTTCCCAAAATCAACACTTCTACCCATTGCCACTCCTGCCGTCATGCTTCACCCCTTAACCGATACTCCTGCGGCGTACATCCAAACTGCCTCCGGAAGCTCACGACAAAGTGACTCGGTGTCTTAAACCCCAACTGGTAGCTCACTTCCTTCACCGCTGCATTTGACCCACGCAACAGCCCGCGAGCCTCCTCGAGCAACATAGTTTGATAAAAGTTTGCCGGGCTGTCATGCGTTGCTGCCCGAAACAACCGGTTAAACCGTTCCTCACTCGTGCCCAGAAACCGGCACAAATGCTGAATCCGGAAAGCATCCTTCCGGCACCACTTCATAAACTCAAAGGCCCGTATGTGGTCCCGCCTTGCCAGCCGCGGCCGCCGGTCCACCTCTACCCATTCCACTCTCCCCTCGGGCCACATCCGCAGGCTTTCAATCACCAGACGGGCCGCCAGCCCTTCAATCACCGTCTCATAGCCGATCGCCCTTTCCCTCATCTCTTCCAGCACTTCCCTCCCCAGCCCGGCAAGCTTCGCAGAATAAATCTTCCCCAGATACGCTCGCCCCAGCTTCCCATTCCAGCTCTCGATTCCTACCACCTCGCCCAGATACTCAGGGCTGAACGTCAGGCTCACCGCCTCGCAACTCTTGCTCCCAGGCCGGTACCAGCTTGCATGCTCCACTCCGGGGTTGCTCCCCATCATCGCCTCCCCCCCTTCCACCAGCGTCCGCTCTCCCAACTGCTCCGTTTCGACAGCCCCGTCCAGAGCCACAACGATGTTGAATTCCGAATGCAGATGCGGCGCAAAATGGACCCCCGCGTCCCCCCGGTACCACTGCACGTGCAAATGCCCATCTGCCCGCGACCAGAACTGGCTCAGCGGTTGCCCCGGCGCGGTCTCCCCACTCGCCAGCAGGCTCTCAAACTGACTGGCCGCTGTTTCTCCCATCACCGCCATCCCACCGGCTGCGTCCACGCTCGTCGGTATCGATACTCCTTCGACGGCACCTCCGGCACCAGGTTCGATTCCACCACCGCCCTCACATACAGCTCATCCCCCCGCATCACATACTCCGCCGTTCTCCCACTCACTTCCGCCAGCACCACTCCCTCCTTCGACCCCTTCTTCACCCCCACAAACCGCGTTACAAACTGCTCCCCATCTTTCCCTTCAATCCGTAAGGAAAGCTTCTTCCCACTCTCTTCAAACCGCAGCTCCCCCAGCGTCACCCCACTGGAAAAATAGAAGTCCCCCCGCAGCATCGCCTCAATCAACGACGCCGCACTCAAATGCCGTGCCCTCACCTGCACCCACACCCGTCCTGGTCGCGCCCGCGTCTTCCCCGCCTGATGATCATGCGCATCATCCACCCCCAGTCCATAGAGTGGCCGCAATCCCCGTCCCATCCTCATTGCATTGGCTGCATCCCACATCGCCTCGCTGCTCGGATGCGTCTCATCCCCAGGGTCATTATCGTTATCCACCCCGTTCCACACTTCAACAAACTGCAGCTCCGCCACAGCCGCCAGGTCCTCTGCCTTCACACCCCACTTGTAGTTCGGATGATTCGCATGAAACATCACGGGCCGCCCCGTCCTCTGTGCCGACGCTCGCACCGCCAGCAGATTCCGCAACAACGTCTCTGGCAGTGTCGATCCCACTTCCATCGGTAACGTCTCTGTCAGATTCGTCGCGTTCATGTGCAGGTCGCGCCCATCCCCGGCCCGCCCCGTAATCTCCTCCGACGGCAGCATCAGAAAGCGATCCCGCTCCTCCACTCGGCTCCGCGTCTCATCAAACGTCTTCAGCCGCACCTTGCCCCGTCGTGTCTCTACCCACCCTTCCCCAAATCGCTCCCGGTACCGCTTCACAGCATCGACACCCGCAATCCGGTTCAGATCTTCAATGGCTTCCCAGCGCTCGCCCACACTCTGCACGTTGTGGTCGCTCAAGGTCAAAAAATGATATCCATGCTCCCGGTACCAATCCGCCACCATCTCCGGAAACTCATCCCCGTCCGACCAGAACGTATGCGTGTGAAGATTCCCCTTCCACCACCGCTCACTGGCCTGCCCCTCGAGCAGCCATAGGGAACCCACCAAAGCAAGTGTGCAAAATACAAAGAGAATCCGCATAGACCCCATCAGCATATGCTGCCGATGTTTCAGCCGCGTTACTGCAGCATGCCAATCCATGCTCAATTCCCTGCAGAATCAGCACGAGCAAGACGCAAATCGAACAGTCGCAAATCGAACAGTCTTCGAAAGCTTGAACCCCTACGCTCTCAATCGTCGGGCAAACAACACCAGCGCCGAACCCATCAGCAGCCAGCTCCCCGGCTCCGGCACCTGGCTCACACTCGCCGTGCCCTGCAGCGCATTCACGGTCACTTCGCCATTGCCGCCAACCACCAACTCCACCACCGCTCCACCCAGCAACACATCCAGATTCGCATCGAGCAGCAGCACACGGAAGCTTGTCTCAACCGTTCCAAGCGCTCCGGCACCCACTCCTGCTCCCGTCAAGGTCAGCAGAAATTGAAAGGGGCTCCCAGGCGTGTATCCGCGAAAGTATCCGTCCCCAGTCCCACTATTGCTCAACGTCAGCGTCGAATCGATCGATCCCACCGGCGCACCCAGATAAATTCCTTCCAGCGTCGTCAGGCTTCCCTGCGGCGTAAACCCGCTCACGATAGCTTCCACCGCCAGCGGCACACCCACTCCCGGCACCAGTTCAAAATCGATCTCCGCCAGGTCTGTCAACCCTGCCGTATTCACCGTCACGTTGTAGCTCAGCGTTCCCGCCGTCAAGGAGCCAAGGCTCAACACCGCAATCGCGGCCAAATGCAAAATCGTTTTCATGTTCTTATGTTCCTGCTTGTCTTAATTCAACGAACCCACAATCACTTGCGGCGTATAAGTCACTGACACATTGCTCGTATTCCGGTACTGCAACACCACCGTCGTCGTCCCGCCATTGGCGGCAATGTCGTTATTGGTCATCAGATAAGGCGCACCTTGGTGCGTCCCGGCCGCATTCGTCACCGTCACGCTGGCTGGCAAATCCTTCAACACCAGAAACACCGTATCGGTAATCGCCTGCGCTCCGTTATTGCGTAAAGTCAGCGTCGCCGTAAACACCTGCGTCGAGCGGTTAAACGTCGCCGCCGAAGAGCTCACCGACACATTCACACTCGATGCTGCCGGAAACTTCAGGTACAACACCGGATGGTCGTGGTCGCTATAGCGCGCCGCACTCGTCTCATCATTCTTCAGGCTCGGCGGATACTCCGCATTGAGATGCGCTACCTGATAATCAGACAGTCTCGGCTGCACACTCGGGCTCGCCAGCACATGGTCCAGCGCCTGCCGATCCCCACGGAACAAATACGTATAACGCTCCGCCGTCGGCAGATACAGCTCTTCCGGATACAGCAGCGTATGGCTCCAAACATCCGGAATACAAATCAGCACCTGCGTACAAGGTGCCGGTTTCCCCGCCACCGTGTTGATCAGATCCACCAGTCCGTCGTTGAACAGAAACGCATTCCAGTCCCCTGTCAGCACCAGGTTCTCACCCGCCTGAATCCTCGCCTGCACATCATTGGCCAGCGCAATCGCCTGCACCCGCCGCTTCTCACGGTCACTGTTATCGGTCAAAAAGTCCGAGCCCAGCAATGACTTCAAGTGGTTGTTGATCACCGTCAACGGATAGTTCGCCCCATTCAGCGTCACGGTTCCCTTCAATACCAGCGGAGCCCGTCCATCAAACGGCAACACCTCACTCAGCGACCCCGCCTGTGGCGTAAACCGCGTCGTGTTCACCAGGTATCCATTGCGAATCGTCGAGCTATCCGTCGTCGTCCCAAAGTAGCTGATGTAAGGGCCCGTCGTCGGCGTCGCAGATCCCAGCAACGTATTCACCTGCGTCGTCAGCGCAACCAGATTCGTATTATTGGGTACTTCCTGCAAACCAATAATGTCAGGCGTGCCCACCGGCCCCAGAATGGCATTCCCCAACTTCGTCAGCCTTGCCGTCGTATTGGTGAACTGCTCCAGATTCATCGAAGCAATGGTAAATTCCTCCGACGTCTTAGCCCTCACGCCGCGCACCGGCAACAACTGCGTCACGCCCGTCAGCGCTACATCCGGCAAAATCATATGCCGGTGCGGACCGTAATCCAGCACCCCGGTAATCGGTCCATTCAAGGTTTGTCCCGCTCCCGCGATAAACGCCGTCAGTCCCCGGTTGCCATCCGTATCCACCGCAATCACTTCCTGGTTCGCGTCAAAGCGCGGCGCATCCGCCGGCAGGCTTCCCGGCACGGTCGGATAATTCTGATTCCGCGGAATGCCCGCCTCGCGCACCGGCCATCCGGCATAGCTGCTCAGCACGGCATAGAAAACACCGGTGAAGTCTGTCGATTGCACCACTCGCAAATCGCCCACCTGCACCCGCATCCCCTCATACTTCTCCAGCGCTTCTACCTTGGTGAAGTCATTCGTATCGTCAATCACAAACCCGGGGTTCAAATCAGCCGCCGTCAGCACCGCCGGAGCAGGCAGCGCATTACCGCTACTGATCACGCTAAACGTCGACCCCGACCCAAACTCGGTAATCGTCAACCGCGACGGGTCAAAGCTCGATGAGTTCGGGTTCGTCGTCGAACCAAACTCTTCAATTGCCCCCGTCACCTGCACCAGGTCCCCCACATTCGGCTTTGTCCCACCGCTTCCGGTGAACACAAAAATACCTTCCGAAGTATCCGGGTTTGCATCCGCTTGCCCGTCCGGCGTCTGCACAAAGTACCCGTTGTTGGTCACGTAAGTCACAATGCCCGATGTCGTCACCGTCTGCCCCGTAAACGCCGACCGCGTCGAACTTCCCTGGATCGCACTGATCGAGGTCACCGCAATATCATCATTCAGAATCGTCCCGGTTCCGGTCCCTCCGCCGCTGGCAATCGTTGCGCCCCCGCTTGGGCTCGAAATCGTCAACTGAAACGTCTCATTCCCTTCCGGCACGGTATCGCCCACAATCGCCACATTCACCGTCGTGCTGGATTGACCCTCCGCAATGGAATAACTCGTCCCCGCAATCGCTGCATAGTCCGTGCCCGCATTGGCACTCACATCCGCCGTCTGCACCGTAAAGCTGATACCCCCCGCCGGTGCCACCCCACCGCTCATGTTTACGGTGAACGCCAGATTCGAACTGCCCAGATTCCCTTCAACCACACTGGGCGAATTCACACTCAGCACCAGGCTTGCGGCTGCCGAACTTCCCACGCTCACTGTCAGATCATCAATCGCCAACCCATGATCATTGCCTGCATCATTCGGGTCTTCCCAACGCAGGAAGATCCTCTGCCCGGCCGGAATGTTTACCGTGATGGTCCCGCTCACCACCGCCCGGTTCGTTCCTGCATTTCCGTCTAGAAATCCCGCTGTCGCCGTGGCGATAGGCCCGGTGAACTGCAAGCTCGGAACAAGGCTGAACGTACCAGTGGTCAGGCTCGGCGCTCCGCTAAAGACTTGCTGCCCCAGAACCAAACTCTGCGCCGTCACATTCCCGCCATTGCGCCACTGCTCCCCGGCAAAGCTAACCTGCAATTGCGTGATCGTCACGCCGCTATTCTGCGGGTTTTCAAAGCAAACTCCATAAAGCACAGTGCCCGTACTTCCACTCGCAATACTGCCAAGAGCTCGATCACTCGGAGTACCTGTCGACCCAAAACTGTAAAGTGCCCCCGCATTCCCGCTACCAGTCGCAGGTACGTACGCCGTCCGGTTCGAATACCACCCACTCAAGGTGCTGTTATCGGTCCAGGTCGGCGTTCCGGTGCTCGCCAACCCATTAAAGTTCTGGCTATATCCAGGCCCCGCCGTGAGCTGGACACATTGACCAAAGGAGCTGACGCTCAAAGCCACAAAAGCAACGAAAGAGAAAAATGGACGCACACACCCTCCCGGTGGAAAAAAGGTCTAACCACCCAACCTTACAAGCCCGTCCCCGCTCTGTCAATTTACAATCACAATACAAGTACCATCCTGTCCAAAGAGCCCCACCGCATGCCGCCCATTGCGATCACAAGATATCAGCCAACCCCCCAGGGCCTCACCGAGCTCGCTACCCTTCTTCATGCCAATGTCCACGACGGAGCGAGCGTAAGCTTCGTCCTCCCCTTCACTCTTGAAGACGCCACCCACTGGTGGCAATCGAAAGTCCTCGCCGATCCCCATCGCCTCGTCCTGGTGGCCGAGCAAAACAACGAAATCGTCGGTTCCGTCCAACTCCTCCTCGATACCCCACCCAACCAGCCCCACCGCGCCGACGTCGCCAAACTCCTCGTCCATCCCAAAGCCCGCCGCCAGGGCATCGCCCGCGCCCTCATGCTAGCCCTCGAAGCCGAAGCCCGCCTCCACAGTCGCACCCTACTCACTCTGGACACCGTCACCGGCAGCGCCGCCGAGCCCCTCTATCTCTCACTGGGCTACCAGCAAGTCGGCTGCATCCCCGCCTACGCCCTCAACCACACTTCGACCTCGCTCGAATCCACCACCATCTTCTACAAACACCTCCCACCTCTATAGCACCGGCAATAGCCCAAGCCGCTGCCCAGTAGGCGTCTGACATCTTGACAATGAAAAAAATCGACGAGTTGCTAAACCGATACGGTAGCTTCGAATCGGCTCACCCGAATCTTACTGGCGCGCTTCCGCGCCTGGAAGATATCGTAAGCCGATTGCATCCGCATCAACGTTTCCATCTTGGGCCCGAAAGCCTTCTCGATTCGAATCGCCATGTCTCCGCTCAAGTCCACATTGGCATTAAGCAGCCCGGAAAGCGCTTGACGCGATACCCCCAACACCTGAGCGGCACGGGTAACGGTGAGGCCATTGGCCTCAATGATTTCTGTTCGGATCACTTCGCCGGGGTGCGGCGGGTTATGCATTGCCATGCCTGCTCCTAATGATAGTCCTCGAAATCGACATCCACCAATTCGTCGCCTTCGACTCCAAAAGTCAATCGCCAGTTGCGCGTGACATGCAGGCTCCAAGTGCCTTTCCGGGCTCCGGCAAGGAAGTGAACCTTCCAAAGCGGCCACGCTTTCAGTTCTGGCACATTCTGCATCTGATCGAGAACCGCGAACATCGCCCGAAGCTTGCCAAGTGTTTCGGGGGCAAGTCCTTTTGACTCACCTTCCTCATAAAATCGTTTGAGCGCCTTGTGCCTAAAACTCCGTATTCTCAGTAATTGAAGTGTAAGGTGTCGCTTGACGGATGTCAAATGCTCTCCAGCGCAATCAACCCCTTCCAGCCCACCAAACCAGGCCTCAAAGCCCAATCAGCCCCACCGCGCCGACCCTGTCAAGCTGCGGATTCACCCCAAACCCCCCCGCCTGGGCACTGCCGCCGAATCCTGGCTATCCCCAACAAACACCTCACCCCCTGACTCCAACTCCTCCAGCAACTCCCCACAAGCGATCCGAAACGGATGCTCCGCCTGGCAACTCGCCGCATACGCCGCATGGGCTTCGCGCGCCAAAGCCACCGCCTCAGCCTTCTCCCCCACCTCCCCGAGCAACTGCGCCAGGCACATCGCCGTCAAGGCCGTGTCCGGGCTAGTCCCACCCAGCAATGCCTTCTTCATCACATACGCCTCCCTGAAGTACCCAATGGCTTCCCCACGGTCTCCCAGGTCCCGCCGCAGCGCTGCCAGATTGTGCAGCGTCGTGGCCACTTCATAATGCTCGTCCCCGTAAATCTTTCGCCACACTCCCAGCGCATGGCGGTAAATCGCCGCCGACTCCTCACTGGGCCCCATCTCATCGAGCAATGCCGCCACAGCCACCGCATCCGCCGTCGCCTGCCGCGAATCCGCCCCATGCACCCGCCGCGTAATCTCCCACGCTTTCTGTGCCCAAACCAGTCCTGCTTCCCACCGTCCCCGCGAGTGATCGAGCCCACCCAGATTGTGATACACCAGCGCCATGCCCGCCCCATCCTCGCCGTAAATCGGCAGCAGGATCGCCATCGCCCGCTGGTAAGCCTCTTCGGCCAGCTCAAACTCGCCGCTGTACTTATAAAACACCCCAAGGCCAATGAAGGCCGAAGCCGTCAATCCGTGCGCAGCTCCCAGGTGTTGTTCGCAAATCGCCACCGACGCAAGAATCGCCGCCCGCGCCTCGTCAAACTGTCCCAGCGCCCGCAGCGCCATCGACAGTACACCTTGGCTCACCACCGCAATCTTCGCCAGCTCGCGATCCCAATCCGGCGTTCGCTCTAGAATCGAGATCGATTCCCGTGCCGCCACTACAGCTTCGTCATACTCGTTGACCCGTTCCAGAAGAGCGGCCAACTCCGAGTACAAATTCGCTGCATCCAGCGAATCCGGCCCATCCTCTGCGAGGGCCAACCGGATCGCCGCTGCGAACGTAGCTCGGGCTGCGTCAAAGTCGCCGCAGCCGAGCTGATCGAACGCTGTCTGCTGTAAGGTGCTGACATCCATAACCGTCGAATTCCTTTCCTTTAGCCATGCGCGCGAACGGCGAGCCCACGCTGGTTGTGGTTGCCGCTGCCGGGAGGTGAATCCGTCGGATCGCTCGGCCCGCCACCTGCCCTGACTTGAGTCTTGAGTTTCATGTCTCGGTTTCCTTTCTGTATCTCGTACTGAATCGTGTACTGAATCTTGCTTAGCGCTGCTGGCGAACGGCGAGCCCACGCTGGTTGTGGTTGCCCGTGCCCGGAGGTGAATCCGTCGGATCGCCCGGCCCGCCGCCTGCTTTGACTTGAGTCTTGAGTTTCATATCTCGGTTTCCTTTCTGCGTTTCGTACTGAATCGGGTACTGAATCTTGCTTAGCGCTGCTGGCGAACTGCGAGCCCACGCTGGTTGTGGTTGCCCGTGCCTGGAGGATCATCCTCTGGATCGCCCGGCCCGCCGCCTGCCCTGACTTGAGTCTTGAGTTTCATGTCTCGGTTTCCTTTCTGTGTTTCGTTCTGAATCTTGCTTAGCGCTGCTGGCGAACGGCGAGCCCACGCTGGTTGTGGTT